>NZ_JBITZS010000010.1:87639-373134 GCF_044547045.1 Streptomyces sp. NPDC053048 | reverse complement strand
GGATCAGCGTAGACCGCCACACTGGCGATCCCCGCGTCCCGGCACGCACGAGCGACACGGACAGCGATTTCGCCACGGTTGGCGATAAGCACCTTGCGCACGATGGCTCCCTCCTTGAAACAAGGTGAGTTTAGGTACTGGCGACACTCTGTGCCGACCCGACTTCCGGGGTGACCTTGCCCACACGGAGCGTGAAGGGGGAGCCGTTCGCGGGCCGAAGTCCCCAGGTCCTCCACGGTACGCCGGGGAATCCGGAGCGCCGGTCGCCTGAAGTTGTGGTCAAGATCTCGGCGGGCCACCGCGAGTGGCGGTGCCGATTCTTTGTGGAGTCCCTACGAACGGGTGACACAAAGTTTGCGTGCCGTCCCGGGCTGTGAGGCCCCTTTCCAAGGGTTTACCCGCCGGTAGCGCGCGTGATGTCGTGCGTCCCCCGGAACTTGGCCGCCCGCTCCGCCACCTGACGGATCGCCTCGGTCACCTGCCGCCCGCGCCGGTGGAACTCCTCGAGCGGCAGCGCCGCCGAGACGGCCGTCGGCGCGCCCGGCGCGGGCACCGGCACCGCTATGCAGGCCACGCCGGGGGCGCACTCCTCCACCTCCACGGCCACGCCTTCGCGCCGCACCGTGTGCAACTGCGCGTCCAGTCGTTCGGGCGAGGTGATCGTCCGCGGGGTGACGGCCCGCATTCCGGACGCCGCCAGGTGCCGCAGCCGCACCGCCCGGGGCAGGGCGGCCAGCAGGACCTTGCCGTGGGCGGTGGCATGCGGCGTCGTGTCCCGGCCGACGGTGAAGCCGCCGGTGGCCGGGTGGGCCTGGGCGGAGGCGGCGAGGACGGCGATGCCCCCGTCGCGGTAGGTGCTGAAGTAGGTGTCCACACCCGCCGCGCGGCGCCCCTCGAGCAGGAGCTCCTGCACCTCGTCGGTCATGCGCATCTGCCGCTGGAAGGCGTGGTGCAGGGACGGCACCCGGTAGCCGAGGAGGTAGCCGGAGGAGGTGCGGACCAGGTGGCCGCGTTCGGTGAGGGTGCCCAGCAGTTCGTACACCGTGGACAGCCCGCAGCCCAGCCGGCGGGCGAGGGCCTTGGCAGGTACGGGCCCGTCGGCCGCGGCGACGGCGTCCAGGACGTCCAGGGCGCGGTCCACGGACTGCGGCATGCGGGCGGGCTCCTTCGGGGCTGCACGAACGGGCCTCCCAGATTCGCACAGCCTCCCGGTGGCGGCGGGCTCAGCTCTGGGCGGGCGCCTGCTCGCGGAGCAGGCCGAGCGTCCGGTCGGGCGTCCGGTCGGGCGTCCGGTCGGGCGCGAAGTATGCCTGGGATGCCCGGAATTCCCTCGGGCGGCGGACGGCGACGTGACCGAAATAGCCGTACATCGTTGATGAAGTCATGATCAAGCGCATTGCTGCCGCTGCCGCTCTGGCCGGCGCCGCTCTGTCCATGTCCTCCGCCGCGACCGCCTCCGCCGCGCCGACGCCGGTGGCTCCGCCGCCGTCGTCGAACGCCGGTCCCGTCCACGTCACCGCCCCGGAGCAGGGTGCCCCCGCGAAGGAGGGCGCCCAGGCGAAGCAGGTGCCGGCGAAGCACGCCGCGGGGAAGCAGGCCGCAGGGAAGCATGCCGCGGGGAAGCAGGCTCCGGGGAAGCATGCCGCGGCGAAGGGCGCCCCGGCGAAGCAGGCTCCGGCGAAGGACGCCTCGGCGGAGGCCGACCGGGGCAAGGGCGGCAAGGTCAAGAGCGGCCACGACCAGCTCCAGCCGCCCGCCGGCATCCCGGCGCACCCGGACACCGCCCCGCCGCAGGACCAGAGCCTGCACCCCGGACTCATCAAGGGCCTCGGCAAGCTCGAGCAGCTGAAGGAAGTCGGCCAGGCCACGAAGGCGCTGCCGCTCTAGCCCCGGCGCCGTCCCGGCCCCGAGGCTTGCAGCGCGGGCCCCATGCCCACGGGCCTTACGCCCAGAGGTCGGTGATGCCGGTGCCGAGCTCGGCGAGCAGTTCGCGGAGCAGCGGGAGCGACAGGCCGATGACGTTGCCCGGGTCGCCGTCGATGCCCTCGATGAACGGCGCCGACCGGCCGTCGAGGGTGAAGGCGCCCGCGACATGCAGCGGTTCGCCGGAGGCCACGTAGGCGGCGATCTCGGCGTCGCTGGGCTCCCCGAAGCGGACCGTCGTGGAGGCGGTCGCCGAGGCCCGGCGGCCGGTGGCGGTGTCGATGACGCAGTGCCCGGTGCGCAGGACGCCGGCGCGGCCGCGCATGGACTTCCAGCGCGCCGTGGCCTCCTCGGCGTCGGCCGGCTTGCCGAGCGCCTGGCCGTCCAGTTCCAGCACCGAGTCGCAGCCCACGACCAGGGCCCCGGCCGCCGCGTCCTGTCCGGCCACGGCCGCCGCCTTCGCCTCGGCGAGCACCAGCGCCAGCTCGGCGGGCGTCGCGGCGTCGAGGGCGTCCTCGTCCACTCCGCTGACGATCACTTCGGGGGCCAGACCGGCCTGGCGCAGCAGGCCGAGGCGAGCAGGGGACTGGGAGGCCAGCACGAGACGGCGAGGGGTGGTCATGCGGGCCAGCCTACGTTCTCACTTGCCGAGGACGGCCCGCATGACCTTCTTGGCGATGGGGCCGGCCAGCTTGCCGCCGGAGATCTCGTCGTCCGGCACGTTCTCGTCGGGGTCGACCATGACGGCGACGGCGACGGGGGAGCCGTCGTCGGTCTTGGCGTAGGAGATGAACCAGGCCAGGTTCTTCTGGTCCTTGCCGCGCTCGGCGGTGCCGGTCTTGCCGCCGACGGTGACGCCGTCGATGAGGGCGGCCTTGCCGGTGCCCTTGGTCGCGGTGTCCTCCATCATCCGCTGGATCTTCTTGGCCACCTCCGGCGAGACGGCCTGCGACATCTGCTCCGGCTTGTGCTTCTCGATCGTCGACAGGTCCGGGCCGCGCAGTTCCTCGACCATGTAGGGCTTCATCAGCTTGCCGTCGTTGGCGATGGCCGCGGTCATCATCGCGACCTGCAGCGGGGTGGCGGTCAGGCTGCCCTGGCCGATGCCGGCCATGGCGGTCTGCGAGGTGTTGATGTTGTCGGGGAAGGTGCTCCTGCTGGCCCGGACAGGGGTGAAGTACTCCTGGTTGAAGCCGAACTTCTCCGCCGTCTTCCGCATCTTCTCCTTGCCCAGGTCGGAGCTGACCTTGCCGTAGACGGTGTTGCAGGAGTTCTGCATGGCGACGTTGAGCGAGGCGTTCTTGCAGGGGGCGTTGGGGTTCTGGTTGGGCAGCGTGGTCACCGTGCCGGGCATGGTCCACGGGTCCGGGGAGTCGGTGGCGGCGTTGACGTCCGTGTAGAGGCCGTTCTCCAGTGCGGCCGCCGCGGTCACGATCTTGAACGTGGAGCCGGGCGGGTAGGTCTCCCGCAACGCCCGGTTGTTCATCGGCTTGTCCTTGTCCTTCTGCAGCGCGTCCCAGGCCTGCTGGTCCTTCTTGCCGTTCCCGGCGAAGACGGACGGGTCGTACGAGGGAGTGGAGGCCAGGGCGAGGATCTTGCCGGTGCGCGGGTCGAGGGCGACGACGGCGCCCTTCCTGTCGCCGAGCCCCTCGTAGGCGGCCTTCTGGGCCTTGGGGTCGATGGTCGTCACCACGTCGCCGCCGCGCGGCTTCTCGCCCGCGAGCATGTCGGCGGTGCGCTGCAGGAACAGGCGGTTGTCGGTGCCGCTGAGCAGCTTGTTGTTGACGCCCTCGAGGTAGGAGCTGCCGTAGCTCTGCGAGGAGTAGCCGGTGATCGGGGCGTACATCTTTCCGTCGGTGAAGGTGCGCTTGTACTTCAGGTCGCCGTCCGTCACCACCGAGCCGGTGACCGGCCGGCCGCCGACGATGATGTTGCCGCGCGGCTGGGAGAAGCTCGCGATGGTCACGCGGCGGTTCTTCTCGTGGTTCGACAGCTCGTCGCTGCGGACGAACTGCACCCACGTCGCCCGCAGCAGCAGTGAGAGCACGAGCAGGCCGGTGAAGATCGCTATGTGGCGTACGGGCTTGTTCATGGTGGTACGGACTCCCCGGTTCGCGGCATATCGCAGGGCAAGACGCGAATCGGACGAATGCGGTTGCGGTCGGGGCAAACCTATGAGGCAGCTGTGACCTCAGTTGCTGTCTCGGCTGCCACCTCAGCTGAGTCCCAGCAGGAAGAACAGCACCACGACCCCCACAGCCAGCACAAAGCCCGCCCGCCGGAGCATGGCCTGCGCCTCGCGCAGTTCCTCGGGCGGTTCGTCGGAGGGGTCTGACCAGAGCATGACCTCCATGCTCCGGCCGGAAGGCCTGTGGCGCCTGAGTACGCGTACTCAGGCGCCACAGGCGATCGGCGGCCGCCGGGCTCAGGCGGGCCAGTACGTCGTGCGCCAGGCGCGCGGCCCCGGGTGCGGGACGCGGTGCGCCGCCGCCAGACGGGCCGGGTTCGACCACTCCGAGCGGGCCGGCGCGGCGGGCGGGGCGGCCGCGCCCGCCGCCGCGCGCGCCTGGACCACCGCCAGGGCGGCGGCCAGCTCCTCCGGGGTCGGATTGCCCCGTACGACCTTGATCACGTCAGCGTCCCTTCCTCGGTGACCGTTGCCTACAGGGGAATGTTGCCGTGCTTCTTGGGCGGCAACACCTCGCGCTTCTCGCGCAGGGTGCGCAGCCCGCGCACGATGTGGCCGCGGGTCTCCGACGGCATGATCACCGCGTCCACGTAGCCGCGCTCGGCCGCCGCGTACGGGTTGAGCAGCGCGTCCTCGTAGTCCGCGATCAGCTGCGCGCGCAGCTCCTCCCGCTCCTCGTCCGACGTCGCCGCCGCGAGGGAACGCCGGTGCAGGATGTTGACGGCGCCCTGCGCGCCCATGACCGCGATCTGGGCCGTGGGCCAGGCGAGGTTGAGGTCGGCGCCCAGGTGCTTGGAGCCCATGACGTCGTACGCACCGCCGAACGCCTTACGGGTGATCACCGTGATCAGCGGGACCGTCGCTTCCGCGTAGGCGTAGATCAGCTTGGCGCCGCGCCGGATGATGCCGTTGTACTCCTGGTCGGTGCCCGGCAGGAAGCCGGGGACGTCCACGAAGGTGAGCACCGGGACGTTGAAGGCGTCGCAGGTGCGCACGAAGCGGGCGGCCTTCTCGCTGGCGTTGATGTCCAGGCAGCCGGCGAACTGCAGCGGCTGGTTGGCGACGATGCCCACCGGGCGGCCCTCGACCCGGCCGAAGCCGGTGATGATGTTCGGCGCGAACAGCGCCTGCGTCTCCAGGAACTCGCCCTCGTCCAGCACGTGCTCGATCACGGTGTGCATGTCGTAGGGCTGGTTCGCCGAGTCCGGGATCAGCACGTCCAGCTCGCGGTCGGCGTCCGAGACGTCCAGGTCGGCCTCCTCGGGGAAGGCCGGCGGCTCGGAGAGGTTGTTGGACGGCAGATACGACAGCAGCGCCTTGACGAAGTCGATGGCGTCCTTCTCGTCGCCCGCCATGTGGTGCGCCACGCCCGAGGTGGTGTTGTGCGTCCGTGCGCCGCCCAGCTCCTCGAAGCCGACGTCCTCGCCGGTGACCGTCTTGATGACGTCCGGGCCGGTGATGAACATGTGCGACGTCCGGTCCACCATCACCGTGAAGTCGGTGATCGCCGGCGAGTACACCGCGCCGCCCGCGCAGGGGCCCACGATCAGGGAGATCTGCGGGATGACGCCGGAGCCGTGGACGTTGCGACGGAAGATCTCGGCGAACAGTCCGAGGGCCACCACGCCCTCCTGGATGCGGGCGCCGCCACCGTCGTTGATGCCGATGACCGGGCAGCCGGTCTTCAGCGCGAAGTCCATCACCTTGACGATCTTCTCGCCGTAGACCTCGCCGAGCGAGCCGCCGAAGATGGTGAAGTCCTGCGAGTAGACGCACACCGTGCGGCCGTCGACCGTGCCGTAGCCCGTGACCACACCGTCCCCGTACGGGCGGTTGGCGTCGATGCCGAAGTTCGTCGAGCGGTGCCGGGCGAATTCGTCCAGTTCGACGAACGAGCCCTCGTCCAGCAGCAGATCGATCCGCTCGCGCGCCGTCAGCTTGCCCTTGGCGTGCTGCTTCTCCACCGCCCGCGCGGAACCGGCGTGCGTCGCCTCCTCGATCCGGCGCTGCAGATCCGCGAGCTTGCCCGCGGTGGTGTGGATGTCGAATCCATTGGCTTCTGGCTCGGACACGGGATGCGGCTCCTGCTCGTCCAGAGGGGTGGGATCGGCCGTGCTCAAGGTGCCCGGAAGAGGTGCTGCCGGGTGCTACCGGTTCGTAGGGTAGCCGCGCGCATGCGGTGCGGCAGTGCGTCGTTGGCCACACCGTGGCCGTCCGGTTTCCCCCGCCCTCGCCTCCTATGGTGGGCCTTATGACGCCCTCCGACGCCTCTGGCAACCGCTGGTCCGACCTGGACCGGCCCCCGCTGAACGCCGCCGCCCTGCGGCGCGGGCTGGTCCGCCCCGGCGGCCTGTGGACCTCCTTCGAGGTGGTCCAGCGCACCGGCTCCACCAACACCGACCTCGTCGCCGCCGGTGGCGAGGAGGGCGCGGTCCTCGTCGCCGAGGAGCAGTCCGCGGGCCGCGGCCGGCTCGACCGCACCTGGTCGGCGCCGCCGCGCTCCGGGCTCTTCTTCTCCGTCCGCCTCACCCCCGGCCCCGGCGTGCCCGTCGAACGCTGGGGCTGGCTGCCGCTGCTCGCCGGCGTCGCCACCGCCACCGCGCTCTCCCGCGCCGCCGGCGTCGACACCGCCCTGAAGTGGCCCAACGACCTGCTGGTGACCATCGGCGGATTCGAGCGCAAGACCGGCGGCATCCTCGCCGAGCGGGCCGGCGACAGCGTCGTCGTGGGCATCGGGCTGAACGTCTCGCTGCGCGTCGACGAGCTTCCGGTGCCCGCCGCCGGTTCGCTCGCGCTGGCCGGCGCCAAGGTGCTCGACCGCGACCCGCTGCTGCGGGCCGTGCTGCGCTCGCTGGAGGAGTGGTACGGGCAGTGGCGGGCCGTCGGCGGCGACCCGGCCGCGTGCCGGCTGCAGGAGGCGTACGCGGCGGGCTGCGCCACGCTGGGCCGGTCGGTACGGGCCGAACTGCCCGGCGGGCGCGAGCTGGTCGGGGAGGCCGTCGCCGTGGACGGCGACGGGAGGCTGGTGCTGGCGACCGCCGACGGGGTGCAGGAGCCGGTGGGAGCGGGTGACGTCGTCCATCTGCGGCCCGCGGGGGCGTGACGGGTCGGGTCATCCGGGGGCGCGAACGGCACGTAGCAGTACATGGAGACGTAAAGAAGTGCCGCAAAGGTCGTAAAGAGTGAGTGCCACGCCGTCGGGAGAGTGAGCTACGGCACACCTGACGTATCGTTGTGCCCGGAACCTAGGCGAGCAGCGATCGGCAGGGCAGTGCGCACGGATCGGACAGGGGGCGGGCGGTGACCGCCGACGATGGGGGCACCTCCCGTGCCGTCAGGGCTACGGGGGAGGACGGCGCCGCGTCCGGGGCAGCCGCGTCCGGGGCAGCCGGGTCCGGAGCCGCCGCGGAGGACTTCGACCCGGAGGACTTCGGTGACGAGGGCGGAGACCCCCTCGCGCTCCGCCTCGAGGCGCTGATCCTGGGCGCCGAGCGGCGCTACACCCCGTTCCAGGCCGCCCGTGCGGCCGGAGTCTCCATGGACCTGGCCGCCCGCTTCTGGCGCGCCATGGGCTTCGCCGACATCGGCCAGGCCAGGGCGCTGACCGAGGCGGACGTCCTGGCGCTGCGGCGGCTGGCGGGCCTGGTGGAGGCGGGGCTGCTGAGCGAGCCCATGGCCGTACAGGTCGCCCGGTCCACCGGGCAGACCACGGCGCGGCTCGCCGACTGGCAGATCGACTCCTTCCTGGAGGGCCTGACCGAGCCTCAGGAGGGCATGACCCGCACGGAGATCACCTATCCGCTGGTCGAGCTGCTGCTGCCGGAGCTGGAGGAGTTCCTCGTCTACGTCTGGCGGCGGCAGCTGGCCGCCGCCACCGGACGTGTCGTACAGGCCGCCGACGACGCCGAGATGGTCGACCGGCGTCTGGCCGTCGGCTTCGCGGACCTCGTCGGTTTCACCCGGCTGACGCGCCGTCTGGAGGAGGAGGAGCTCGGCGAGCTGGTCGAGGCCTTCGAGACCACGGCGGCCGACCTGGTGGCCGCCCACGGCGGCCGGCTGATCAAGACGCTGGGCGACGAGGTGCTGTTCGCCGCCGACGACGCCGGCACGGCCGCCGAGATCGGGCTGCGGCTGATCGAGACGCTCACCCACGACGAGACGATGCCGGAGCTGCGGGTCGGGATCGCGTTCGGGACGGTCACGACGCGCATGGGCGACGTCTTCGGTACGACCGTCAATCTCGCGAGCCGGCTGACGTCGATAGCGCCGAAGGACGCCGTCCTCGTCGACGGCGCCCTCGCCGAGGAGCTCGCGCGCAGCGGCGACGCCCCCAAGTCCGAGGCGGAGGTCGCGGCGGCCGAACAGGCGGGCGAGGAGCACGGCACGTACCGGTTCGCCCTGCAGCCGATGTGGCAGCGGCCGGTGCGCGGGCTGGGCGTCGTCGAGCCCTGGCTGCTGACGCGGCGGGACGGGCGCTGAGGCGCCGGCCGGGGGCGGCCGGCCCGTGAGCCCGGCCCCTTTCGGCTGGGCCGCGCGGCTGCGATGATCGCCGGCAGGTTCACGATCGTTCACATCGATCGTCTCGACATCGCCGGAGGTCGTTCATGAGCACGGATGAGCAGCGGTTCGGGGAGTGGGTCGCCGTCCGGCGGCACGAGGACGGCCATGTCGCCGAGCTCGTGCTGGACCGGCCCAAGGCCATGAACGCCGTCTCCACCGAGATGGGGCGGCGCATCGCCGAGGCGACCGCCGCCCTGGCCGCGGACCGCGACGTACGCGTCGTCGTGCTCACCTCCACCCACGAGCGCGCCTTCTGCGTCGGCGCGGACCTCAAGGAGCGCAACTCCTTCACCGACGCCGACCTCGGGCGGCAGCGTCCGCACGCCCGCGCCGCCTATGCGGGCGTGCTCGAACTGCCCGTGCCGGCCATCGCCGCCGTGCACGGCTTCGCGCTGGGCGGCGGGTTCGAACTGGCGCTGTCGTGCGATGTGATCGTCGCGGACGCCACGGCCGTGGTGGGGCTGCCCGAGGTGTCCGTCGGGGTCATCCCCGGCGGTGGCGGCACGCAGTTGCTGCCGCGCCGGGTGGGGGCCGCGCGGGCCGCCGAGCTGATCTTCAGCGCGCGGCGGGTCGAGGCCGCCGAGGCCGGGGAGTTGGGGCTGGTCGACATGGTGGTCGAGGCCGGGCGCGACCGTGAGGAGGCCCTCGCCCTTGCCGCGCGGATGGCCGCCAACTCGCCGGTCGGGCTGCGCGCCGCCAAGCGGGCGCTGCGGCTGGGGCACGGGCTGGACCTGCGGGCCGGTCTGGAGGTCGAGGACGCGGCGTGGCGGTCCGTGGCCTTCTCCGGCGACCGGGCGGAGGGCGTGGCGGCCTTCAACGAGAAGCGGAAGCCGGACTGGCCGGGGGAGTGACGGGGCGGGGCGCCTGCCCGGCGTTTCGCCTGGTGTTGCGCCTCGCTTTCGCCCCCGCCTTTGTTCCGCGTTTGTTCCGATAAGGCGGAATGAGCCCGACGTTCTTACGCTGGAGTGCAGGATCTGCGCACGGTGGCTGAATGTGAGGCTCGGGTGGTGGCTGACGGGGTCGGCGAGGCCGGCGGGGCCGGCGGGGAGCGGGACGACCGGCTGCGCGCCGTCGTGGAGCTGGCGCAGGCCATGGCCGCCGCTCAGGGGCCCCTCGAGGCGGTGGAGGCCGCCGCGGAGGGTGCGCGGCGCGCGCTGGGCGGCACCTTCGCCGCCGTCTCGGTCTGGGAGCGGGAGCGGGGGCGCCTGCGGGTGCTGGTGAACGCCGGCGAGCTGGCGGCGGGGGAGGAGCGCTTTCCCGTCGACGAGTCCTATCCCGTGCACGACTACCCCGAGATCACCGAGTTCCTGCACGAGGCGTGGGTGGGCGGGGAGCCGCATGCCTGGGTCGAGGCCGTCGGGGAGGGTGGCGGTGCTGCCGACGGTGCCTACTGCCACCAGCGCGTCGCCGATCTCCGGCGGCGGGGACGGGGGTGTTGTGTCGTGGCGCCCGTCGTGCTGCACGGGCGGGCCTGGGGGGAGTTGTATGTGGCCCGGCCCGTGGGGGCTCCCGTTTTCGGGCCCACCGACGCCGACTTCGCGACTGTGCTGGCCGCCGTCACTGCCTCCGGGATCGCGCAGACCGAACGGCTCGAGGAGGTGCGGCGGCTCGCCTTCACCGATCCGCTCACCGGGCTCGCCAACCGGCGCGCGGTCGACGCCCGGCTCGACGAGGCCGTGGAGCGGCACATGTCGGAGGGCGTCGTCGTCAGCCTCGTCGTCTGCGACCTGAACGGGCTCAAGACCGTCAACGACACGCTCGGGCACGCCGTGGGGGACCGGCTGCTGGAACGTTTCGGGTCGGTGCTGTCGCTG
This sequence comes from Streptomyces sp. NPDC053048, assembly GCF_044547045.1. Taxonomy (NCBI): domain Bacteria; kingdom Bacillati; phylum Actinomycetota; class Actinomycetes; order Kitasatosporales; family Streptomycetaceae; genus Streptomyces; species Streptomyces sp. NPDC053048. The sequence continues at coordinate 362,649 of NZ_JBITZS010000010.1, read as the reverse complement.
TGCGGGGCGAAGCTGCCGGGCGCCCTGGCGGCGCGGCTGGGGGGCGACGAGTTCTGTCTGCTGACGGTGGGTCCGACGGCGGACGAGGTGGTGCGGGTCGCCGGCGAACTGTGTCGGCGGGCCGCGGAGTTGGAGCTGGGGGAGGGGGTCGCCTGCGGGATCGCCTCGACGGGGGATCCGATCGGGGAGGTGCGGTCGGCGCGGCGGCTGTTCCGGCTGGCGGACGCGGCGCAGTACCGGGCGAAGGGGGCGCGGTCCTCGAAGCCGGTCGTCGCGGGACGGGACGGGGGGCTGGAGGATCCGGTGGTGCGGATGGCGGACCGGCCGCCGGTGCCGGCCGCGGGGGCGGAGCGCCGGCGGTTCCGGGGGCGGCGGTCGTAGGGCGGGGCCGGGACGGGCTCTTCCGGGATCGCGCCCGGGACGCGTGCGGGCTGCGTTCGCGTTGTAACAAAGTGGGGTAGTGACAGCTCGCGATTCAGTCCCTAGGGTGCCTGAATATGGATATGCACACTGTGGTGGTGGGGACGTCCGGAACGACCGCGGAAGACGTGATCGCCGTCGCGCGCGGTGGTGCGCGGGTCGTCGTCTCCGAGGAAGCGCTGGCCGCCGTCGCCGCCGCGCGGCAGGTCATCGATGATCTGGCCGCGAAGCCCGACCCCGTCTACGGCGTCTCGACGGGCTTCGGTGCCCTCGCCGTGCGTCACATCAGCCCCGACCTGCGGGCGCAGCTGCAGCGCAACATCGTCCGGTCGCACGCCGCGGGCATGGGGCCGCGCGTGGAGCGCGAGGTCGTGCGGGCGCTGATGTTCCTGCGCCTGAAGACGCTGGCCTCCGGGCACACGGGCGTGCGGCCGCTCGTCGTGGAGACCATGGCCGCCATCCTCAACGCGGGGATCACGCCCGTCGTGCACGAGTACGGCTCGCTGGGGTGCTCGGGCGATCTCGCGCCGCTGTCGCACTGTGCGCTCACGCTGATGGGAGAGGGCGACGCCGAGGGGCCCGACGGGGTGGTGCGTCCGGCCGCGCAGCTGCTCGCCGAGCACCGGATCGAGCCCGTCGAGCTGCGGGAGAAGGAGGGGCTCGCCCTTCTCAACGGTACCGACGGCATGCTCGGCATGCTGGTCATGGCCTGTGCCGATCTTTCGCGGCTGATCACCTCCGCCGACATCACCGCCGCCCTGTCGCTCGAGGCGCTGCTGGGGTCCGAGAAGGTCCTCGCGCCCGAGCTGCACGCCATCCGGCCGCATCCGGGTCAGGGGTCCAGCGCCGCCAATATGCTGGCCGTCCTGTCGGGTTCGGGGCTCACCGGGCACCACCAGGACGACGCGCCGCGGGTGCAGGACGCGTACTCGGTCCGGTGCGCGCCGCAGGTCGCGGGCGCCGGGCGGGACACCCTCGCGCACGCCCGTCTGGTCGCCGACCGGGAGCTGGCCGCCGCCGTCGACAATCCGGTCGTCCTGGCCGACGGCCGGGTCGAGTCCAACGGCAACTTCCACGGGGCTCCCGTCGCCTATGTGCTGGACTTCCTCGCCATCGCCGCCGCCGACCTCGCGTCCATCGCCGAGCGGCGCACCGACCGGCTGCTCGACAAGAACCGCTCGCACGGCCTGCCGCCGTTCCTGGCCGGGGACGCGGGCGTCGACTCGGGGTTGATGATCGCCCAGTACACGCAGGCCGCGCTGGTCAGCGAGATGAAGCGGCTCGCCGTGCCGGCGTCCGTGGACTCCATCCCGTCCTCCGCGATGCAGGAGGACCACGTCTCCATGGGCTGGTCGGCCGCCCGCAAGCTGCGGACGGCCGTGGAGGCGCTGGGGCGGGTCATCGCGGTGGAGCTGGTGGCCGCCACGCGGGCCATCGAGCTGCGCGAGGGGCTGGAGCCCGGTCCGGCCGCGAAGGCCGTCGTCGCCGCCGTGCGGGCGGCGGGCGTCGAGGGGCCGGGCGAGGACCGCTTCCTCGCTCCGGACCTGGCGGCCGCCGAGGCCTTCGTGCGGAGCGGGGAGCTGGTCGCCGCGGTCGAGCCGGTCACCGGGCCGCTGGCCTGATTCCCCGGCCTGATTCCCTTACTCAGCCGCTGTGCGCGACCTGCGCACAGCGGCTGTGACCATTGCGCCACCGGCAGCTACGAACGCGATGCCGCCGAAGAAGTACGGGGTGGTGTCGACGCTGCCGCTGTCCGCGAGGGCCAGTTCCGTGCCGGCGGTCCTCGGCTGCTGCTTCGCCGTGCGGTGTTCGGGCGTCGCGTTGGCGCTCGGTACGAACCACATCGCACTCAGCAGCGTGCCGGCGGCGACGGCGGTGAGCAGCGGGCGGCGTGCGGTCACGGGATGAATCCCCCTTGCGGCGATGGAGATTGGGGGTCGTGGAGCTTCGGTGAGTCCCGACTGACACGATGTTAGTGATACCGGTGGCCCGGGGGGAAGTCGCGGGTGGCGTGCGGTCGTCGGCGCTGCTTGATGGAGCGTCGGTCTGTTGTCAAGACCCCGGTTGCGGAGGTTGTGTCCGGAGGGGCTTTACTGGGGTGGTCTTCCCCACAATCTCCCGAGGTGTGGAACGGACTGGAGGGTGCGGGCGTTCCCTTAAGTAGTAGCCGGGATGCGTGCAGCCCTATGAGCTCACGGTCGGCTCGGGGGATTCCGGGGTCCATGAGCAATGGAGAAGCGTGTGATGACGTACGGCAAGCGCCGCAAGGGCCTGGTGGCCGCGGCCGCTGTGCTCGGCGGTGTACTGACTCTGTCCGCCTGCGGTGGCGACGACGACGCCAAGAGCGGCGGCGACAGCAAGGGCAAGTCCCAGGGTCAGGTCGACGCCGCGGCGGCCAAGGACGCGTCCGAGGCGCACATCAAGATCACGCCCAAGGGCGGCGCCACCAACGCCGGCATCACCCCCGACGCCGTCAACGTCACCGTCAGTGACGGTGAGCTCACCAGCGTCAAGATGACGACGGAAAAGGGCACCCCCGTCGAGGGTTCAATATCTTCGGACAAGAAGACCTGGAAGCCGAACAAGCAGCTCGAGCGTTCGACCAAGTACAAGGTCGTGGCCGAGGCGAAGGACGCCAAGGGCCGCAAGGCCACCGAGAACTCCTCCTTCTCCACGGTCTCGCCCGACAACAGCTTCATCGGCTCCTTCACGCCGGAGGACGGCTCGACCGTCGGCGGCGGCATGCCGGTGTCGATCAACTTCGACAAGCCGATCAAGGACCGCAAGGCCGTCCAGTCCCACCTGGAGGTCACCTCCAGCAGCGGCCAGAAGGTCGTCGGTCACTGGTTCAACGACCAGCGCCTGGACTTCCGTCCGCAGGAGTACTGGAAGGCCGGCTCGGACGTCACGCTGAAGATGGACCTCGACGGCGTCGAGGGCGCCCCGGGCATCAAGGGCGTCCAGAAGAAGACGATCAAGTTCAAGGTGGGCCGGGTCCAGGTCTCGACGGTCGACGTCAAGACCCACCAGATGACAGTCGTGCGGGACGGCAAGACCATCAAGACCATCCCGATCTCGGCCGGCAGCCCGAAGAGCCCGACGTACAACGGCAAGATGGTGATCTCCGAGAAGTTCGTGGAGACCCGGATGGACGGCTCGACGGTCGGCTTCACCAAGAACGACGGCAAGGGCGAGTACGACATCAAGGACGTGCCGCACGCCATGCGCCTGTCCACGTCCGGCACGTTCATCCACGGCAACTACTGGGGCAGCGGCATCTTCGGTGTCGCCAACACCAGCCACGGCTGCATCGGCCTGGAGGACAAGCAGGGCGCGGACGACCCGAACACGGCGGGCGCCTGGTTCTACTCCAACTCGATGCTCGGTGACGTCGTCGAGGTCAAGAACTCCGACGACAAGACCATCGCCGCGGACAACGGCCTCAACGGCTGGAACATGGACTGGTCGAAGTGGGTCGCGGGCAGCGCCACCGGCTCGTGATGTCCTGAGCGGATCGGCGAAGGCCCCCACGGCGGAAACCGCCGTGGGGGCCTTCGCCGATCGGAAACGAGTCCCAGGTCCATTCGGTCACAGCCCGGCCTCTGCCTCCGCTGCTTCCCGGATCCGCCGGATCTCGTCGACCGCCTCGGTCGGGTCCTCGGTGCCCTCATCCACGATGCGCTCGAGTTCGCGCAGGCGGGCGGCGCGCTGGGGATGACGCTCGACCGCCACGAACGTCGCCCACGAGTGAACGAAGGCGCGCAGCGGGGCAAGACTCTGAGTCCGCTGCGCGTTCGTCGTCGCCTCGAAGAGGTGCCGGGTGAGCGCGGGGACTCTGCTCGGGGCGATCTGGGCCACGGCGGCGCGCAAGGCGTCGGGCGTGAGCTCCGGCATGGGGATCAACGGCCCGTACGGGCCGTCGGGCTGCGCACTCACGGTGACCTCCGGTGAGCGTGGGTCGGCTGTACGCAACGGTACCTCCGGCTCGGCCGGGCCGAGGGCGGGAGGCCGATATCGATATCGGGTTGCCGGAGCCACTCCTGCCGTTGTGTTCCGGGCCGGATGCGGACGCAGCAGCGGGTGGCGCGGGGTGTTCGACAGGCGTACGGGAAAATGGAGGCTTCCACTCCTGCCGACGGAAGAGAGCACCGAGCCGTGCAGAACACCGAGCCGCCCCTGGAGACCGTCTCCGCCGCCCTGCGCGGCCTGCGGGCGGTGCGCGGGGACGCGCTCGAGGACGCCCTCTACGCCGCCGCCTCCCTCGTGGCCGCCGCCCCCGCCGGGTGGGAGGCCGTCAGCGGCGCCGTGGTGCGGGTCGGCTCGGGGGTCGTGCGGCGGTGCTGGGAGTACGGATGGCAGCCCGCCGACGTCGTCCGGCTGGTGCGGCGGGAGGCGGGGCCGGTCGGGACGCGGTTCGCCATCGACGTCATCGCGGCCGAGGCCCGGCGGTACGCCCCGGAGACGCTGGGCCCGCGCTGGGCGGCGCAGCTGGCCGAGCTCGAGGCGCGGGAGTGGTGGCAGGGCGACGACACGTTCCTGGCGGGCTTCGCGCGGCGCGAGCGGCTGAGCCGGTTCGAGACGGCGGCCGCCGCGCTCGGCGCGCTGCGGGTGCTGGACGGACTGCCCCGGATCGGCGCCGTCGGGCCGCTGCCGGGAACCGCCCACGTACGGCTCGCCCCCGCCGGGGCCCCACCGCCCAAGATGCTCGGACGCATCCGGGCCCTGCTCGCGAAGGCGGAGTCGACCCACTTCCCCGAGGAGGCCGAGGCGCTGTCGGCCAAGGCGCAGGAGCTCATGGCCCGGCACTCCGTCGACGAGGCCCTGCTGGCCGTCGAGGCAGGCGCCTCCGCCGAGGGGCCGGGAGCCTGCCGGATCGGGATCGAGGGCCCGTACGAGTCCGCCAAGGCGCTGCTGCTGGACGCCGTGGCCTCCGCCAACCACTGCCAGGCCGTGTGGTCGGGCGAGTACGGCTTCTCCACCGTCGTCGGTTTCGACGCCGACCTCGAGCTGGTGGAACTCCTCTACACCTCGCTGCTCGTACAGGCCACCGCCGCCATGCGGCGCGCCGCCGACGATCACCACGCCCGCGGCCGCTCGCGCCGCACCCGCGACTTCCGCGAGTCCTTCCTGATCGCCTACGCCGGGCGCATCGGCGACCGGCTCTCGGCGGCGGTGCGGGAGGTGGCTGCCGAGGAGGCGCGGCCCGAGGTGCTGCCGGTGCTGGCCGCGCGGGACGTCGAGGTCGGGGAGACCGCCGGGCGGCTGTTCCCCGAGACCACCTCGCACCGGCTCAAGGGCCGGGACGCGGAGGGGTGGGAGCAGGGCCGTCAGGCCGCGGACGCGGCGCGGCTCTCCCGGCGGAAGGGCGCGTGAAGTACGCGCCCGGCGGCACCCCCACGCCCCTGCGGAACGCCGCCACGAACGCGCTCGGCGAGCCGTAGCCCACGCGCCGGGCCACCGCCGAGACCGTGGCACCCGCCGCCAGCAGCGGCATCGCCGCCTCCAGACGCAGCTGGGTGCGCCACTGCCCGTACGACATGCCGGTGCCGGCCGTGAAGGCGCGCGCCAGCGTGCGGGCGCTCGCGCCCACCTCCGCGCCCCACTGCGCGAGCGTGCGGTCGTCCGCCGGGTCCGCGCGCAACGCCTCGGCCACGCGCCGGGCGCGCGGGTCGCCGGGCAGGGGCGCCCGTACGGTCGTCACGGACACCGGCCTGAGCTGGTCGAGGACGACGTCCTCGGCGCGGCGGCGTGCGTCGGCCGACAGCCCGTCCTGCGAGAGGTAGCCGATGAGCTCGCGCAACAGGCCCGGGACGGGCACCACTTGCGGCGTCTCCCAGGTCAGCGGGCAGCGGTCCGGCCAGAAGTACAGGCTGCGCATCAGCGAGGCGCAGGTGGCCCCCGTGGCGTGCGGGACGCCCGCCGGTATCCACAGCGCCACGGTGGAGGGCAGCACCCAGGTGCGGCCGGCGGCGCGCACGGCCAGGACGCCGCGGGGCGCCCACGCGAGCTGGTGCGCCCCGTGCTCGTGGACGTCGAACCACTCGTCGCCGTCGAGGGCGAAGCTGCCGACGGCGATGGCGCTGCCGTGGGGGGAGACGACGTGGCCGGTGTGCTCGTGGCTGTTCCCCGCGTGGCCGATCCCGTCCTGGCCGTTCCCGTGCTGGCCGTTCCGCGCGTGTCCGTTCTGCGACATGGGTTGACTCCTTGGCCCGTATACGACACCTCTGCCAGGTTCCTAGCCTCGCTGTATGCCGATGAACCTGATTCACCGCCGTCTGTGCAGCTCTCAGCGATGGGCACGGGCGATCGAGGACGAGTTGTTGCCGTGGGCCCTGGAGGGCGTTCGCCTAGGGCCCGAGACGCTGGAGATCGGCCCCGGCTACGGGGCCACCACGCACGTCCTGCTGCGGCAGGTGCGCAGCCTGAGCGTGGTGGAGGTCGACGACGCCTCGGTGGACCTGCTGCGCCGGAGGTTCGGTGACCGCGCGGAGGTCGTCCACGGCGACGGCACCGCCCTGCCGTGGGACGACGGCCGTTTCGACTCCGTCGCCTGCTTCACGATGCTGCACCATGTGCCCTCGCGCTGGCGGCAGGACCAGCTCTTCGCGGAGGCGCGGCGGGTGCTGCGGCCGGGCGGGCTGTTCACCGGCTGCGACGCGCTGAGCAGTTGGGGATTCCGGCTGATCCACCTGGGTGACACGTGCGTGCCCGTGCCGCCGGAGACGCTGGAGGACCGGCTGCGGGCGGCGGGCTTCGGGGAGGTGGAGGTCGAGATCGGGAAGGGGAGTTTCCGTTTCAGGGCGGTATGCCCTGGTTAAGCCTCTGATCATGTTGATGACGTTGATGACCTTGATGTCGATGCTGAGACGTTCTGTGACGGCCGTCGTCGGTGCCCTCGCCCTCGTACTCGCCCTGCCGGGCCCCGCCCCGGCGGCGACGGGCGGCTTCCTCTACACCGCCGGCGGCCGCCCCGACTCCCTGCTGAACCCGGCCGGCGGCAAGTGCGTCGACGTCGCCAAGGGCGCCACCCTGCCGACCAACATGACCGACGCCCCGGCCACGCTGTTCGAGGAGCCGGGGTGCGAGAGTGACGTCCTGACCCTGACGCCGGGACAGACGGGGGGCCGGGTCTCCTTCAGGTCGGTGCGGTTCGCCGGCTGAGGGGGCGGCAGGTTCGCGACAGCGATGTGGCGGCCGTCAGAGGCCGAGGACGTCCATGTCGGCGGCCAGAGCCTCGAAGTGCGTCAGAGGGTCGGCCACCAGGCGGCGCGACTGCAGGTCCAGCAGCCCGCCCACGCTGTTCACCTCGGCCGCGAGCGTCCCGTCGGCCTTCGTCAGCCGCTGCTCGATCCGGAACGTCTTCCCTCCGCTCCACGAGAACGCGCAGCTGACCCGGACCTCGTCGCCCGCCCGCAGCTCCCGGTGGAACCGCATGTTCGTCTCCAGGTTCACCGGGCCCACCCCCTTCTCCAGCATCGCGCTCTGCCGGATCCCGGCGGCCTCCAGAGCCGCCCAGCGGGCGTGCTCGGCGTACTGCATGTAGACGCTGGTGTTCAGGTGACCCTGGGAGTCGGTCTCGTAGCCGCGCACGGTGATGGCCACGGTGAAGGGTTCGCTCATGGCGGTTCCAACCGCCGAGGCCGGTGGACGCATTCCTTCCGGTGGACGCATTCCCTCCGGTGGCTAGGGTCGCTTCATGAGCGCTGTCATAGCCGCCATGGTCACCGCGGTCGTCGGTGTCCTCGGCACCCTCTTCGCTCCGCTGCTGACCCACCGCGTCACCGCCCGGCAGCGTGCGGAGGAAGCCCGTGCCGAGGAGGCGCGACGGCGCTTCGAGGAGCGCCGCGCCGCCTACACGGCCATGAACCGGGCCTCGCGGCAGTTCCACACCCTCCTCAAGGACGCCTTGCACCGGCTGCGCGACGGCGTCTACACCGACCACGACCGCGAACAGCTCGAGGAGGCGCGCCTGGACCACCGCGACCGTTACGCCGAGGCGCAGATGATCGTCCCCGAGGCCGTCCTGGCGGCGTCCCGGCGCGTCAACGAGGTCCTGGCGGGGGCGGACGCCGCCGCCAAGCGCATCGACCGCGGCGTCGCACGCGAGGGAGAGAGCGCGGCCCGTGCGCTGCTCGACCTCAAGGAGGCCGAGCAGCGCCTGGCGGCGATGCGGCGGCTGATGCGGGCGGACCTGGGCATCACGGACTGACGACCTGACGGCTGGTCACTGAACAGTGGCCGCGGCCTCCGCCGCCTCCAGCCGCCGGGCCGTCTCGTGCGCGTTGCCGTGCCATCCGTCCAGGTACGGGTGGCTTTCGCGGCCCCAGCGGGTGTCCCGGAAGGTGACGAGCAGGTCGGCGGCCTCCTGAAGGGTGCACTGCGTACGGCCGAGGAGCTCGCGGGCGACGACGACCGCGCAGACGGACGGCAGGGTGCGGCGCGTGAACCAGGCCTCGACCGCCTCCGCCCCGCCCTCGTCGCGCTCCGCGCGCACCATCGACGTCAGCTCCGCGAAGACGGCGGCCAGCGGCGCGTACACGCCCTCCTCGTCGGGGGCGAAGACAGGGGCGAGGGCGATGGCCAGGCGCGACAGGTAGCCCATGCCGGTGTCCGAGAGCGCGGGGCGGTCCTTGTGGTACTCGTCCCAGTCCGCTTCCGCCGCTTGGACGAGGATGTAGTGCAGGTCGCAGGGCTCGCCCTCGGCCAGCAGGATCCGGTGCAGCAGCTCGTACGGCAGGTTCGTGCCCGGGTCCTCCGCGAGGAGCACCGCGTCGTAGAGGTCCTTGGCCTCGGGGTGGTGGTCCGTGACCAGCCAGAGGAGCTTCCAGGCGAGGGACAGCTCGCGGCTCGCCGTCATCAGGTCCGTGCCGTCGCCGCCCGGGACGGGAGGGTCGGGCAGCTTCTCGTTGAAGACGAAGTCCAGCTGGACGGTGCCCGCCGGTGTGTCGTCGTCCTCCGCCGTCCAGGGCAGCACGAGGCGGCGGCCCGGCACCCGGTCGTACGTCCAGATCTCGTCGCTGACCGCGCCGGCGGCGTCGATCCGGACCGGGCAGCCCGCCTCGCGGGTACGGGCCTCGGCGGCACGGGCGATTCCGTCGAGCATCGTGTCGGTGCGCTCGTCGTCGATCCGCCAGGTGTCGGGCACGACAACGAAGTCCAGGTCGCCGGGCTCACGGGCGGCGTCGCCGTACCAGGTGCGGAGCAGCATGCTGCCGCGCAGCATCAGATGCCCCGCCCACTCGGAGCCGGCGACCGCGGCGAGAACCTGCCACAGGGCCCGGTGCCGGGCCGTGTACCAGGCCTCGCCCTTGCGCGCGTCGGTGAACTGCGGCTCGCTCAGCCGCATGCCGAGCCGGCGGTGATTGACCGCCGGGTCGTACGCCGGGCGCTGCAGCACGCCCTCGCCGGTCACCGGGCGCAGCGTGCGCGGCAGGTCCCGGGCGGCGCGTGTCGCCTCGTCGGGTGGTGTCTGCGGGACGACCATGTCGTCGTCCCAGGGCCCGTAGTCGAACCTCTCCCACGGTGTCGCCGTCATTCCCCCGTACCTTCCTCGTCGATCCAGCCGGCGTCGAGCGCTTCGTCGCTGTCGTGGACGACGAACTCCCGCTCGACGGATGCGATCTCATCGCAGTGCGCCCGTACCGCCGCGACGAGTGCGTCCAGCCGTGCCCCGGCCGTGCGGCGGCCGACCAGCCGGCAGCGCTGGGTGACGAACCGCTCGGCGCGGCCGTCGGCCCGTACGCGGCGGGCGTTGCGGGAGAGGTGTGCGGTGTGGCGGCCGGAGACGTGCGCGAGGGCGGTGGTGTCCGCACCGGGCGGGAGCAGCAGCTTGATGTGGTGCTCGAAGTAGTACCGCCCGCCGAGCGCCACGGCCTCCTCGTCGCTGCCGGGCACGCCCTCGGCCCAGGGCGCCGCCTCGAGCTTCACCCGCACCACGTCGAACCCGACCGCCCGCAGCGCGTCCCCCTCAGCCTCGACCGCCGCGCGCACCTCGTCCACGTCCCCGGAGCGGCGCAGGGTGAGCATCGGCTGGCTGGGCGTACGGCCGCGCTCGAGCAGAATGTGCGTGAACTTCACGCCCCGCCCGGCGGCGTACCGCGCGAGCGCGTCCACGGCGCCCGGGTCGCCGTCGGCACGGACGGTCAGATGGGCCTCGAAGTCGCCGCGGAGGGGTGCTGTGGTGCTGGGTATCACCCGCAGATGATCTCAGGCGGCCGCGACGTGGTCCGTCGCCGGTAGTAGTGCACCGTGACCGCGCCCAGCAGCGGTCCCCACAGCAGCAACGGGGCGTAGACGACGTTGAGCAGCCCCATGCCCCACGCCGAGGCCTCGATGTCGGCATTGAGCGACGTGTGGACGAACATCACGCCGAAGACGGTCGTGGCCAGCGCACCGAACCCCGCCACGACGGTCACCGGCAGGACCGGCACGCGCCGCCCCCGCAGATACGGAATCCAGCGTGGCCAGATCTCGCCCCAGCCCTGTACGAGCCCCAGGGCGAGAACGGCGAAGGCCTCGGCGACCAGGCTGAGCCCGACAAGATAGACGGACCCCCAGCCGGGTGCCCGCAACTGCTCGTACTCGGACGGGCCCAGCCCCACGGGAATCCCCACGGCGATGGCCAGACGCCAGAGCCCCGAGGGGACGTTGGTCAAGGCAGCGCCCACAGCGGCCCGTTCCGCCCACCGCGGCACGTTCGGCAACACATTCACTCGCAGCATGTGATCCACACTGACGGCCGGGACCGCGCCCGCACGTCGCCCCGAGGTCCGGCCGGCCTCCGCCGAACGGCGGAGACGCACGTACGACCAGCGCGTGATCCCTGCCGGACCGCCCGGAAGCTGGATGCGGCAGCGTCAGCGGGACCGTTCGTCCGACGGCTCCGGTGCCGGCGCGAGTCCCGTCGGGCAGGAGGCGCCCCAGTTGGTTTCGAACGGGGCACTCAGCTCGACGCCCGTGCCACCGATGCCGCAGTAGCCCGACGGGTTCTTGTCGAGGTATTGCTGGTGGTACGCCTCTGCGTAGTGGAACGTGCCCGCCGGGAGGATTTCCGTGGTGATGGGGCCGTAGCCCGCGGAGTGCAGGACCTGCTGGTAGGCCTCGCGGGACGACTCCGCTGCCGACTGCTGGTGCGGTGAGTGGGTGTAGACCGCCGAGCGGTACTGGGTGCCGTGGTCGTTGCCCTGGCGGAAGCCCTGGGTGGGGTCGTGGGACTCCCAGAAGAGCTTCAGGAGTGCGGCGTAGGAGATCGCCGACGGGTCGTACACGACGCGGACGGCCTCCGTGTGGCCCGTCAGGCCGCTGCAGACCTCCTCGTACGTGGGGTTCGGGGTGTGGCCGCCCTGGTAGCCGACCAGGGTGGTCCACACGCCCTCCGCCTGCCAGAACTTTCGTTCCGCGCCCCAGAAGCAGCCCAGGCCGAAGTCCGCCACCTCCAGGCCCTCCGGGTAGGGGCCCGCCAGCGGGGTGCCCAGGACCGTGTGGCGTTCCTGCAGGGGGAACTCCGGCTCCGGGCGGCCCGGCAGTGCTTGCTCCGGGGCGGGCAGGTGGATCTCGCGGCGGCCGAAGAGCATGGCGGTCCCTCCAGGGGTTCTGACGGCTTCCGTCGTTACAACGGACCCGTTCTACCCGGCATTCCGGCCCGACTCCCAGCCCGCCACCGCCACCGCCCGGCACGTGGCGTACGCCGCCACCGGATCCGGCTCGTACGTCCACGGGACGGCCCCGATGTGGCCGTCCACCTTGCGGAACTGCTCCAGCGCCTCCCCGTGGCGCTCGGCGCGCACCAGGAACCACGCCAGCAGGTGGCGGACGTGCGGGGCCACCGGGTGGTCGTCCGGCGCGTGCGTCACCGCGTACTGCGCGGCCTCGATCGCGTCGCGGACCACCGTGCTCTGGAAGAGGCTGCGCACCAGCTGCACGTCCGGCAGGTGGTCGTGGACCGCGAAGAGCGGCAGCGCGGGCAGCAGGCTGCCCTGCGGCGCGCCCGCCGCCGCGCCGCGCGCGAAGGCCTCCGCCCGCTCCTGCGAGCCGTGCCACTTCGCGCTCCAGTAGCGCAGCGCCGCCAGATGCGCCCCCATGTGCTGCGGGGCGCGTGCGACGACCGCCTCCCACGCGGACTGGAACTCCGCCTCGCTCACGCCCTGCCCGCGCGCCACGCCGAGCCCGACGATGTCCGGGACCACGTCGTCCGGCGCCAGGCGGGCCGCCTCGGCGCAGACCGTACGGGCCTCCTCGAGGATCATCCGGTAGTCCTGCGAGGACGGGTCGCGCAGCGCCTGCTGGACCAGGAACTCGGCCTGCACCATCGCGCCGCCCGCGTCCTCCGGCGCCACCACCCGCCAGTGCCGCAGCCACATCCCGCCCGTGCCCGGCGCCTCGGCCAGCTCCCGGACCGCCGCCCCGGCCAGCGTCTGCACCCGCTGCCAGCGCAGCTCGGCGGCGGACCCGGCGTCCGTGCCCCGCAGCAGGGCGGAAGCGGGCTTCCAGTCCTGGGTGCGGCGCGCCTCGTCCACGGCCGCCAGCAGCTGCGGGTCCGGGCCGGGCAGTCGTACGTCCAGCTGCCCCGGGGGGACGAAGGCGTGCGCGCCGAACGGGTCCGTGGCTGGCCCGGCACCCGTCACGGCCGCCTGCGCGGCCCGCCTGCGGCGCAGCGCGGGCACCACCACGAGGCCGCACACCAGGGTGACGACGAGCAGGATGAGCAGAAACTCCATGATTGTCCCGAGAGCAGAGAACCGAGCGGAGAACGACGGCCGCTCCAGGGCCGACGAAGGTACAACGTGACAAAACGGCGGATCGTTCATCCGCACGTTACAAGTGAACAGGAGTGTTCGAGCGAACGGGCACTACCCTCGGGTAAATGAGCGACCAGCACAGCTTCGAGACCCTTGCGATTCACGCCGGGCAGGAGGCGGACCCGCTGACGGGTGCCGTCGTTCCGCCCATCTATCAGGTGTCCACCTACAAGCAGGACGGCGTCGGCGGGCTGCGCGGCGGCTACGAGTACAGCCGCAGCGCCAACCCCACCCGCACCGCTCTGGAAGAGAACCTGGCGGCCCTCGAGGGCGGTGTCCGCGGCCTCGCCTTCGCCTCGGGCCTGGCGGCCGAGGACTGCCTGCTGCGCACGCTGCTGGCACCGGGCGACCACGTGGTCATCCCGAACGACGCCTACGGCGGCACGTTCCGCCTCTTCGCCAAGGTCGTCGGCCGCTGGGGCGTGGAGTGGTCCGTCGCCGACACCTCCAGCCCGGACGTGGTGCGGGCGGCCATCCGGCCCGAGACCAAGGCGGTCTGGGTCGAGACGCCCTCCAACCCGCTGCTCGGCATCACCGACATCGCCGCCGTCGCGGGCGTCGCCCACGAGGCCGGCGCCAAGCTGGTCGTCGACAACACCTTCGCCAGCCCCTACCTGCAGCAGCCGCTGGCGCTGGGCGCGGACGTCGTCGTCCACTCCACCACCAAGTACATGGGCGGCCACTCGGACGTCGTCGGCGGCGCCCTGATCACCTCGGACGCGGGCCTGGGCGAGGAACTGGCCTACCACCAGAACGCGATGGGCGCCGTCGCCGGCCCCTTCGACTCCTGGCTGACGCTGCGCGGCATCAAGACGCTCGCCGTGCGCATGGACCGCCACACCGCCAACGCCGAGCGCATCGTGGAGATGCTGGTCGCGCACCCGAAGGTCACGCACGTGTACTACCCGGGCCTGCCCGAGCACCCGCTGCACGAGGTCGCGGCCAAGCAGATGCGCGCCTTCGGCGGCATGGTCTCCTTCCGCGTCGCCGGCGGCGAGGAGGCGGCGGTCGAGGTCTGCAACCGCGCCGAGCTGTTCACGCTGGGCGAGTCGCTGGGCGGCGTCGAGTCGCTGATCGAGCACCCGGGCCGGATGACGCACGCCTCGGTGGCCGGCTCCGCGCTGGAGGTCCCCGCGGACCTGGTGCGGGCCTCGGTCGGCATCGAGTCCGTCGACGACCTGCTGGCCGATCTGACGCGCGCCCTGGGTTAGCCCGCCCCCGGGCCACAGCCCTTACGCCGCTGCGGAGTCCTCACCAGTCCCGCAGCGGCGGGGCCTGGTGCGACGGGCGGGCCACCCAGGGCTCGGCGATCGCTGCCCACACGCAGAACGCCACCACCGCCGCCACCAGCAGCGCCCACCCCACCGCCCGTACGGCCCGGCGGCGCCGCAGCAGCCGCCGGCCGCGCCCGGCGGCCCGCGCGGCCAGGTCCGCCGGGACCGGCGCACGAGGGCCGTCCAGCATGCGGCGGATCGCATCCGCCCCGCGGTCGTGGGCGCTCACCGCGCCCTGCTCCCCCGCAGCCCCGACGGCACGGGAGGCGTCGTCGACGTCGTCGCCACGGCCCGCGCGCACAGGGTCCTCACCCGCTCCACGGACAGCCCCAGGCAGGCCGCGGTCTGCTCCTCGGCGACGCCCTCGTACAGCCGCAGGACCAGCACCAGGCGCTCGCGGGGTGGGAGGCGGCCGAGGATCGCGCCGTCGTGGTGCCGGTAGCGGCGGGCCGAGCGGACGAAGGCGGTGGCCAGGTCGCGGCGGGCGCGGTCGTAGGGGTCCTCGCCGCGCAGTCCGTCCCAGGCGGCGTACGTGCGGGCCAGTGCGCTCGTCAGCAGCCGCTCGGCCTCCCGGGGCTCGCCGGTCAGCAGCAGTGCGGCGTGCAGCAGCCTGCCTCCGGCGCCCCCGACGAATACCTCGAACTCCCGGGCGCGGCGGCGCTCCCTGGCGGCCTGCCGCTCTCGCATCCCTCAAGGACAGGGCAGGTACCGCGCCCGGTCAAGAGGTCGGCGGCACCTGCGGGCCCTGGGTGAAGTGGATCTCGGAGAGCGCGGTGTTGAAACGGGTCAGCAGCGTGCAGAAGATCTCGCGCTCGTTCTCCTCCCAGCCATCGGTCACCAGCGCCATCAGCTCGCGCCGCGAGGCACGCACCTCCTCCAGGCGGGCCTTGCCGCGCGGGGAGAGCTGCAGGACGACGGCACGGCCGTCCTCGGGGTGCGAGGTGCGCTTGACCAGGCCCGTGTCCACCAGCGGCGCCACCTGGCGGGTGACGGTAGAGGAGTCGATCCCCATGCCGGCGGCGAGCGCCTTGACGCCCATCGGGCCTTCCTGGTCGAGGCGGTTGAGCAGCAGGTAGGCGGCGCGGTCCATGGAGTTGTGGACCCGGCCGACGCCACCGAGCCGGGTCTGTTCGGCGCGGCGGGCGAAGACGGCCACCTGGTGCTGGAGGGCGTCGAGAACGCCGGGGGCGAGGTCGGTCGTCATGTCCTGAGGGGTGGGCATGGCCTGGGACTCACTTCTGACGGGAAGCTGGAACGGACTGGGAATTGCTGAGAATGGGGGACAGAGTACGCGGCCTCGCGCCCGTTCGTACCAACGCTCGGCAAACCGGTCGGTATGTTCGGTATGGGGTCGGGCGGTATGCCGGTGCGGGGGCCCGTCGTCCGGCGGCATTACGGTACGAGGTGCCCTCGTCCGCCGCTCCACGGCAGTCCACGCGGGGCGGGCGGCCCGGTCGCATACTGAGCCCATGGCCGCACGACCGGTGTCCCTGGACGACGTCCGGCGCGCCCGGCGGACGCTGGCGGGGGTCGCGCAGCGCACCGCCCTGGAGCGCAGCCGCCATCTGTCCCGGCTGGTCGGCGCGCCCGTCCACCTCAAGTGCGAGAACCTGCAGCGCACCGGCTCGTTCAAGGTGCGCGGCGCCTATGTGCGGATCGCTGGCCTGACGCCGGGGGAGCGGGCGGCGGGGGTGGTCGCGGCGAGCGCCGGCAACCACGGGCAAGGGGTGGCGCTGGCGGCCGCGTTGCTGGGCGTGCGGGCGACGGTGTTCATGCCGCGGGGCGCGCAGCTGCCGAAGGTGGCCGCCACCCGCGACTACGGCGCCGAGGTGCGGCTGCACGGGCAGGAGCTGGACGAGGCGCTGGACGCGGCGGTCGGGTACGCGCGCGAGACGGGGGCGGTCCTCATCCACCCGTTCGACCACCCGGACATCGTCGCCGGGCAGGGCACGGTGGGGCTGGAGATCCTCGAGCAGTGCCCGGACGCGGGCACGGTGGTGGTGGGTGTCGGCGGGGGCGGGCTGGTGGCCGGGATCGCGGTGGCCGTCAAGGCGCTGCGGCCCGATGTGCGGATCGTGGGGGTGCAGGCGGCGGGCGCGGCCGCGTACCCGCCGTCGCTGGCCGCCGGGCATCCGGTGACGCTCGAGGCGCCCGCCACGATGGCCAACGGGATCCGGGTGGGGCGCCCGGGGGACGTGCCGTTCCCGATCGTCGCGGAGCTGGTCGACGAGGTGCGCACGGTCTCCGAGGACGAGCTCTCCAGCGCGCTGCTGCTGTGCCTGGAGCGGGCCAAGCTCGTGGTGGAGCCGGCCGGGGCGAGCCCGGTGGCCGCGCTGCTGGCCGATCCGGCGGCGTTCGGCGAACGCCCGGTGGTGGCCGTGCTCTCCGGCGGCAACGTCGACGCGCTCGTGCTGCAGCGGGTGTTGCGGCACGGGATGGCGGCGGCAGGCCGATACCTGTCGCTGCGGCTGCGGCTGACGGACCGTCCGGGCGCGCTGGCGGCACTGCTGGAGGTGCTGTCCGCGGCCGGCGCCAACGTGGTGGACATCAGCCATGTCCGCACCGGCGCGGGGCTCGGGCTCACCGAGGCGGACGTCGAGGTGCACCTGGAGACGGCGGGGCCGGAGCACTGCGCGGCGGTACGGGCGGCGCTGGCCGGGGCCGGCTATCCCCTGATGCCCTGACGCCGTCCGATCCCCTGATGTCCTGACGCCGCCTGACGAAGCTCGGCCGCCGTCCGGTGAAGACCGGTGGGCTGAAGACCGGTCGGCTGAAGGCCGGTCGGCTCCCGCGGATTTCCGGTGAATATCCGGTGGGAATCATTCACGGGGCGCGACCGCGCTCGTGAACGTAAAATCATGTATTACGTCACCCAAACGGGGAGAACCTCCATGCCAGGCGCTATATATGCCGAAGGCCTGGTCAAGACCTTCGGCGACGTCACGGCTCTGGATGGCGTCGATCTCGACGTCCCGGAAGGAACCGTCCTAGGACTGCTCGGCCCCAATGGCGCCGGCAAGACCACCGCCGTGCGCGTGCTCACCACCCTCATCAAGCCCGATCGCGGCAAGGCCGTCGTGGCGGGCATCGACGTACTGAAGAAACCCAACGAGGTCCGCCACTCCATCGGCCTGTCCGGGCAATTCGCCGCCGTCGACGAATATCTGACGGGCCGTGAGAACCTGCGGATGGTCGGGCAGCTCTACCAGATGTCCGCCCGCGACGCCAAGGCGCGGGCGGGCGAGCTGCTGGAGCGCTTCAACCTCGCCGACGCCGCCGACCGCCCCGCCAAGACCTACTCCGGCGGCATGCGCCGCCGCCTCGACCTCGCCGCCGCCCTGGTCGTCAGCCCGCCGGTGATGTTCATGGACGAGCCCACCACCGGCCTGGACCCGCGCAACCGGCAGGCGTTGTGGGAGGTCATCCAGGAGCTCGTCGCCGGCGGTACCACCCTGCTGCTGACCACCCAGTACCTCGAGGAGGCCGACCACCTCGCGCACGACATCTGCGTCATCGACCACGGCAAGGTCATCGCGCGCGGCACCTCCGACCAGCTCAAGGCGCGCACCGGCGGGGAGCGCGTCGAGCTGGTCGTCCACGAACGCGCGCACATCCCGCTCGCCGTCGAGGTCATGCGCCCGTACGGCACGGGCGAGTTCACCGTCGAGGAGCACACCCGCAAGGTCATCGTCCCGGTCTCCGGCGGCGCCAAGCTGCTCGCCGAGGTCATCCGCGAACTCGACACCCGCGACATCGAGATCGACGACATCGGACTGCGCCGCCCCACCCTGGACGACGTGTTCATCTCGCTCACCGGACACGTCGCCGAGACCGGCGACGAGGGCCGGGAGCAGGAAGGAGCGGTGACATGAGCGCCGCCGGCGGCACCACCCTCTCGCGGCGGCCGATGCCCCGGGCGCGCGGCGGAGCCGTGCAGTCCGTGCGCGACTCGCTCGTCGTCGCCCAGCGCAACCTGATCCGCATGGCCCGGATACCCGAGGTGGTGATCTTCGGGCTGGTCCAGCCGATCATGTTCGTCGTGCTCTTCAGCTACGTCTTCGGCGGCTCGATCGCCGTGGACGGCAGCACGGATCCCGGCACCTACCGGCAGTTCCTGATGGCGGGCATCTTCGCGCAGACCGTCACCTTCGCCACGGCCGGCGCGGGCGCCGGCATCGCGGACGACATGCACAAGGGCCTGATCGACCGGTTCCGCTCGCTGCCCATGGCGCGCGGGGCCGTGCTCACCGGCCGGACGCTCGCCGACCTGGTGCAGACCGCGCTCACGCTCGTGGTGCTGGCCGTCGTCGCCGTGATCGTCGGCTGGCGCATCCACGAGGGCGTCCTCGAGGCGCTGGCCGGCTTCGCCCTGCTGCTCCTGCTCGGCTACGCCTTCTCGTGGATCGGCGCGCTGATCGGCCTGAGCGTCAGAACGCCGGAGGCTGCCACCTCGGGCGGGCTGATCTGGCTCTTCCCGCTCACCTTCATCTCCAACGCCTTCGTGCCGTCGGACAACATGCCCACGGTGCTGCGTCACATCGCGGAGTGGAACCCCTTCAGCGCCACCGTGCAGGCCGCGCGGCGGCTCTTCGGCAACCTGCCGCCGGACTATCCGGTACCGGCGGCGTGGCCCATGCAGCACCCGGTGTGGGCGTCGCTGATCTGGTCCGTGGTGATCATCGTGGTCTTCCGGACGCTGTCGGTGCGCAAGTACCGCTCGGCGACGGCCTGAGCCGGGCGCACGGCAGGAGAGCCGGACGCGCCGGAGCCCCGGACCCGAGGGCGGGTCCGGGGCTCCTCGCGTGCTGAGGGCGGCGGTGCGGCTCAGCCCTGGTAGGGCTTGGCCTCCAGGATGCGCACCATGGCCTTGCGGCCGTTGGGCAGCTCGTACTGGGCGTCCTCGCCGATCTTCTTGCCGTTGACGCCGGAGCCCAGCGGGGACTGGGGGGAGTACGTCTCGATGCCGGAGCTCGCGTACTCGCGGGAGGCCAGCAGGAACTCGAGCGTGTCGTCCGTGTCGCCGTCGAAGGCGATCGTCACGACCATGCCCGGCGCGACGACGCCGGTGGCCGCGGGGGCCTCGCCGACCTTCGCGTTCTCCAGCAGCTGCGTCAGCTGGCGGACCCGGAGCTCCTGCTTGCCCTGCTCCTCCTTGGCCGCGTGGTAACCGCCGTTCTCTCGCAGGTCACCTTCCTCGCGGGCCGCCGCGATCTTCGCCGCGATCTCGGTGCGAGCGGGACCAGACAGGTACTCCAGCTCGGCCTTGAGCTGGTCGTACGCCTCCTGAGTCAGCCAGGTGACGTTGTCGCTGGTCTGGGTCACAGGTGCTCCTCGTCGGTACTGGGGAATGCTGGGGGATGCATCTCGATACAAATGAACGCCCTACTCAGAAGGGTGCACCTTCAAAGGTGGGCGAAACCACGAGCCTAACAATTACGTCCGGAAAGGGGGAAGCAGTAAAGGGGAGAAACCGCGCAAGGGACGCGTCAACGCAGGTCAGAGCCTTGAGTCGACGCAGGTCACAGGCCTGGGCCGGCGCGGTTCGGCGGTGACCGCCGGAGCCGGGCAGGGCCCGGACGGGGCCGGGTCAGCCCTGCGACGAGGTCCGGCAGCCCTTGAGCTCGGTGGCCGCCGCGTGCGCGGTGGTACGGAGCGTGACGAGCTCGGTGAAGTGCGTCTCGTCGCGGTCGAAGGTGAAGTCCCTGCGGCCCACCTCGCCGCCGTCCGAGCCCAGCGAGCGCAGCGTGCAGATGGTGGTGGCGCCCTTCTCCTTGCGGATCTCCAGGACCGCCTGCACCGTGGAGTCGTCGATCGTCTTGGAACGGATCATCTGCGTTTCCGCGTCCGAGGTGGTGATGTAGTGCACAGCCGCCCAGCCGACGAAGGCCAGCAGCGCCGCCCCCAGCACGCCCCCGACGATCTTCAGCTTGCGGTCGGCGCGCTCGTCCGCCGAGCGGCCGTAGCGCCCCTCGGGCAGGGCTCCGGGCTCCGCAGCCATGATCGTTCCTCCTGGTAGGGCCGGTTCCGGGTGGTTCCCTTACCGGTCGGGGGCTTTGTCCCGGGAACCCGGAATGAAAACACGCCCGCTTCGGTCACTATAGGAGGCGCCCCAAGACACCGATGGAGGGGCCCACAAGACCAGTGACTGAGGATCGAGCCTTGACTGAGCAGTTGCGAATGATGGCCGTTCACGCCCACCCCGACGACGAGTCGAGCAAGGGCGCGGCCACGATGGCCAAGTACGTGTCCGAGGGGGTGGACGTGCTGGTCGCCACCTGCACGGGTGGTGAGCGTGGCTCCATCCTCAACCCCAAGCTCCAGGGCGATCCCTACATCGAGGAGCACATCCACGAGGTCCGTGCCAAGGAGATGGCCGAGGCCCGCGACATCCTCGGCGTCAAGCAGAAGTGGCTGGGCTTCGTCGACTCCGGCCTGCCCGAGGGCGACCCGCTGCCCCCGCTGCCGGAGGGCTGCTTCGCCCTGCAGGACGTGGATGAGGCGGCCGGCGCGCTGGTCAGGCTGATCCGTGAGTTCCGGCCGCACGTGATCACCACGTACGACGAGAACGGCGGCTACCCGCACCCCGACCACATCATGACCCACAAGATCTCGATGGTGGCCTTCGAGGCGGCGGGCGACCCCGAGCGCTACCCCGAGGCGGGCGAGCCCTGGCAGCCGCTGAAGCTCTACTACAACCAGGGCTTCAACCGGCCGCGCACCCAGGCCCTGCACGACGCCCTGATCGCGCGCGGCCTGGACTCCCCCTACGCCGAGTGGCTCGAGCGCTGGGACGAGATGGGCCGCGAGCGCACCCTGACCACCTATGTCCCCTGCTCCGACTTCTTCGAGATCCGCGACAAGGCCCTGATCGCCCACGCCACCCAGATCGACCCCGACGGCGGCTGGTTCAAGGTGCCGATGGACATCCAGCGCGAGGTCTGGCCGACCGAGGAGTACGAGCTGGCCAAGTCCCTCGTCGACACTTCCCTCCCCGAGGACGACCTCTTCGCGGGCATCCGCAACAATTGACCCCATGATGAGCGCGACTGCCACCCTCGCCGCCACCCACCTCGTGCCGTTCGCCGCCGAGGAACTGGACAAGAACAAGGTCACGCCCGGCGTGCTCGGCTTCATCGTCTTCGCCGTCATCGGCGGAGCCGTGTGGCTGCTGATGAAGAGCATGAACAAGCACATGAAGCGGGTCGACTTCGAGGAGGCCCCGGAACCGGGCGCCTCCACCGGGGGCGGCAAGGCCGACGCCACCGCCTGACGCCGACGCCCGGCGCCACCGCCTGACCCGGACACCTGGCGCCGAAGCCGACGCCCGGCGGCCGGTGTCCGGCGGCCGCGTGTGCGGGCTCCCGCCGGCCGGTCCGATCGGCCGGGCGGGGGCTCGTGGGCGGCCGTACCCGGCTGCGTAGCGCCGCCGGGGCGGTTCGGTGAGGAAGGATGGGCCGCATGCCCAATCGCCTGGCGCACGAGACGTCCCCGTACCTCCTCCAGCACGCCGACAACCCGGTCGACTGGTGGCCATGGTC
Organism: Streptomyces sp. NPDC053048; assembly: GCF_044547045.1. Taxonomy (NCBI): domain Bacteria; kingdom Bacillati; phylum Actinomycetota; class Actinomycetes; order Kitasatosporales; family Streptomycetaceae; genus Streptomyces; species Streptomyces sp. NPDC053048. Next base: position 340,620 of record NZ_JBITZS010000010.1, on the reverse strand, counting down.
CCCCGAGGCCTTCGCCGAGGCCCGGCGCCGCGGCGTGCCCGTGCTGCTCAGCGTGGGGTACTCGAGCTGCCACTGGTGCCATGTGATGGCCCACGAGTCGTTCGAGGACGAGCCGACCGCCGGCTACCTCAACGAGCACTTCGTCTCCGTCAAGGTCGACCGCGAGGAGCGGCCCGACATCGACGCGGTCTACATGGAGGCCGTCCAGGCCGCCACCGGTCAGGGCGGCTGGCCCATGACCGTCTTCCTCACCCCCGACGCCGAGCCCTTCTACTTCGGCACCTACTTCCCGCCCGCCCCGCGGCACGGCATGCCCGGCTTCCGGCAGGTGCTCGAGGGCGTGCGGGCCGCCTGGAACGACCGCCGCGAGGAGGTCGGGCAGGTGGCGCGGCGGATCGTGGGGGACCTGTCCGAGCGGACACTGGCCGTGGACACCTCCGCCCCGCCCGGCCCGCAGGAGCTGCACGCCGCGCTGCTGGGGCTGACCCGTGAGTTCGACGCGGTGCGCGGCGGCTTCGGCGGGGCGCCGAAGTTCCCGCCGTCGATGACGCTCGAGTTCCTGCTGCGCCACCAGGTGCGCACGGGGTCTGAGGCGGCCCTGGAGATGGCGGCCGCGACCTGCGAGGCCATGGCCCGCGGCGGCATCTACGACCAGCTCGGCGGCGGCTTCGCCCGCTACTCGGTGGACGCCACCTGGACCGTGCCCCACTTCGAGAAGATGCTCTACGACAACGCCCTGCTGTGCCGGGCCTACGCCCATCTGTGGCGGGCCACGGGCTCCGGGCTCGCCCGGCGCGTCGCCCTGGAGACGGCGGACTTCATGGTCCGCGAACTGCGCACCGCCCAGGGCGGTTTCGCCTCCGCGCTGGACGCCGACAGCGACGACGGCACCGGCCGGCACGTGGAGGGCGCCTACTACGTGTGGACGCCCCGGCAGCTGCGGGAGGTGCTGGGCGAGGAGGACGCGTCGATCGCCGCGCGGTACTTCGGCGTCACCGAGGAGGGCACCTTCGAGGAGGGGGCCTCCGTGCTCCAGCTGCCCGACACCGACGTGCTCGTCGACGCCGCGAGGATCGCGTCCGTGCGGGAGCGGCTGCTGGCGGCCCGCGACCTGCGGCCCCGCCCCGGACGCGACGACAAGATCGTGGCCGCCTGGAACGGGCTGGCCGTCGCCGCGCTCGCCGAGACCGGCGCCTACTTCGACCGCCCCGACCTCGTCCAGGCCGCCACGGACGCCGCCGACCTGCTCGTACGGACCCACATGGACTGGCACGCGCGGCTGTCGCGCACCTCCCTGGACGGCGTCGCCGGCGGCCACGCGGGCGTGCTGGAGGACTACGCGGACGTCGCCGAGGGCTTCCTCGCGCTGTCGGCGGTCACCGGCGAGGGCGTGTGGGTCGACTTCGCCGGGCTGCTGCTGGACACGGTGCTGGTCCACTTCACCGACGTGGACGGCGCGCTGTTCGACACCGCCGACGACGCCGAGATCCTCATCCGCCGTCCGCAGGACCCCACCGACAACGCCACCCCCTCCGGCTGGACGGCGGCGGCCGGCGCCCTGCTGACGTACGCCGCCTACACCGGCAGCAGCGCCCACCGGGAGGCGGCCGAGAAGGCGCTGGGCGTGGTGCGCACGCTGGGCCCGAGGGCGCCGCGCTTCATCAGCTGGGGGCTCGCGGTGGCCGAGGCGCTGCTCGACGGGCCGCGCGAGGTCGCGGTCGTGGGCCCCGCCGACCACCCCGTCACCCGCCAGCTGCACCACACCGCCCTGCTGTCGACCGCGCCCGGCCTGGCCGTCGCGTTCGGCGAACCGGGGTCGGAGGAGGTGCCGCTGCTGAAGGACCGGCCGCTGCTCGAGGGGCGCCCGGCGGCGTACGTCTGCCGCCGCTTCACATGCGACGCGCCGACGGCGGACCCGAAGGCGCTGGCGCGGCAGCTGGGCGGCTGAGGGAGGCCGACGGGCGGCCGGGGCGGGCAGCGTACCGGGGGCGGTCGGCCGGGGCGGGCCTCAGAGCGTGATGCCGTCGGCCAGGGTGCGCAGGGCGTGGTCGAGCGCCGGGACCAGCAGGTCCTCGGGCTGTCCCTGGTCGACCCAGTACATGAGCACCTCGTTGATCACGGCGAGGACGGCCGCGGCCGCGACGCGCGTCTCCAGGCCGCCGGGCGGGCGGCCGGTGCGCTCGGCCAGGGCGGCGGCCAGCAGGCGGCAGGTCTCGGTCCCGGCCTCCGCCGCCCTGCCGCGCAGCGCGGGCACGTCGTGGATGATCCGGGCGGACTGCTTCAGCTCGGCCGGGTCGCTCTCGAGGGCCTGGCGCACGGCCTCGACGACACCCTGCCGGACGGCCTCCATCGGCGACTCCCCCGCCGGGCGGGCCAGGACGGCCGTGGCCGGCAGCGGGTCGTGCTCGCGCCGGAGGACGAGGTCCTCCTTGGCGGGGAAGTAGCGGAAGACGGTGCTGGGGGAGACGTCGGCGGCCTCGGCGATCCGGTCGACGGGCGTGGCGTCGTATCCGTACTCCTCGAACAGCCGGTAGGCGGCGCGGCGGATCGCCCGGCGGGTCTGGATCTTCTTCCGCTCGCGCAGCCCCAGCGGGGGGCCGGACCGCGGGCCGGAGGACGTCTGTACTGGGGCCATGGACAGCATTCTCCGGCATCGGTCCACGGAGTCGATCTTGTGGTCCCGGCCGTCGGCCCGGCGGTCCGGGGCCGGCGGGGCTTGACGACTCCCTGATTGTCAGTGGGGTGTGTGACCCTGTGTGCGGGGCAGGGGACCGGTCGTAAGGACCGGAAAGGGGAGGGACATGACGATTGCCGCTGTGCTGACCGCCGTGCTCTGTGTCGGCGGGTACGTGCTGCTCGGAGAGCTGGCCGTGGTCGCGGTGGTGCTGGCCGGCGTGGGCGGGCTGACATGGCGGGTGGCCGCGGCCTCCAGGCCACGGCCACCGCGCGGGGCTCGTGCGAGAGCGGCCCTGGCGGGCCGGCGCATCGTGGGTGTGCGCGCCTCAGGCGTGCGAATAGGCCACCAGCGAGATGCCCACGTAGTGCGTGACGAAGGCGGCCAGGGTGAATGAGTGGAACACCTCGTGGAAGCCGAACCACCGGGGGGAGGGATTGGGGCGCTTGATCCCGTAGATCACGCCGCCCGCGGAGTAGAGCAGGCCGCCGACGATCACCAGCACGAGGACGGCGATGCCGCCCTTGCGCAGGAAGTCCGGCAGGAAGAAGACGGCGGCCCAGCCCATCGCGATGTAGCAGGGGGTGTAGAGCCAGCGCGGGGCGCCGACCCAGAAGACGCGGAAGGCGATGCCCGCGGCGGCGGCCGCCCACACGGCCCACAGCAGCAACTGCCCGCGGCCGCCCGGGACCAGCAGCATGGTCAGCGGGGTATAGGTGCCCGCGATGATCAGGAAGATGTTGGCGTGGTCCAGGCGGCGCAGCACGGCCGTCGCGCGCGGGCTCCAGTCGCCGCGGTGGTAGAGCGCGCTGACGCCGAACAGCAGGCAGGCGCTGAGGACGTAGACGGCACAGGCGATGCGGCCGCGGGTGCTGTCGGCCAGGGCGGTCAGGAAGACGCCGGCGATCAGTACGGCGGGGAACATCCCGGCGTGCAGCCAGCCGCGCAGCCGCGGCTTGACCGGTGCGGGGACGTCGGGGCGTGCGGGGGTCGCGGCCCCGGCGGGAGCGGCGGGCGCAGGGGGCGTGGAAGGCGCGACATGCGCTGCGTCGGGCGCGGGAGTCATGCCGGTCATGCTACCTACGGCACCGTAGGTTACGGACAGGTATCACGTGGTGATGCTCACGGGGGTGCCCCCTGGACAGATCGGATGAGTAGTCGGATGATCAAATGAGTGCGGGCGGCACCGGATGAGCGGGTCACGAAGCGTCTGGGTCGCAGCCCCCAAGGGGCATATATGTGCAGAGGCGGACCCCGAGATGAACAACGGGTTCGCTCCACCCTCAAACATCTGACGCCGGGCAAGCGGGCCCCGGCGGAACGGAGCGATCGTGGCGCGCAGTGCTGTGTCTTCTGGGGAAGAACCCCAGACACCCTTGGTCACCGGCACCCCCACCCACCACCAGGGGCTGATCTCCTGGGTCGACGAGATCGCCGCCCTCACCGAGCCGGACCGGGTGGTCTGGTGCGACGGGTCCGAGGCGGAGTACGAGCGCCTGTGCGAGGAGCTCGTCGCCAAGGGCACCTTCCGGAAGCTCGACCCGGTCAAGCGCCCCAACTCCTACTACGCCGCCTCCGACCCCAGCGACGTGGCGCGCGTCGAGGACCGTACGTTCATCTGCTCCGAGAAGGAGGAGGACGCGGGCCCGACCAACCACTGGAAGGCCCCCGCCGAGATGCGGGAGGTCTTCGCCGGCAAGGAGGGCAAGGGCGGCATCTTCCGCGGCTCCATGCGCGGCCGCACCATGTACGTCGTGCCCTTCTGCATGGGCCCGCTCGGCTCGTCGCTCTCCGCGATCGGCGTCGAGATCACCGACTCCGCCTACGTCGCCGTCTCGATGCGCACCATGACCCGCATGGGCCAGGCCGTCCTCGACGAGCTCGGCGGTGACGGCTTCTTCGTCAAGGCCGTCCACACCCTCGGCGCGCCGCTCGCCGAGGGCGAGGCCGACGTGCCCTGGCCGTGCAACTCCACCAAGTACATCTCGCACTTCCCCGAGGACCGCGAGATCTGGTCCTACGGCTCCGGCTACGGCGGCAACGCCCTGCTGGGCAAGAAGTGCTACGCCCTGCGCATCGCCTCGGTCATGGCGCGCGACGAGGGCTGGCTGGCCGAGCACATGCTCATCCTCAAGCTCACCCCGCCGCAGGGCGAGGCCAAGTACGTCGCCGCCGCCTTCCCCTCCGCGTGCGGCAAGACCAACCTCGCCATGCTGGAGCCCACGATCTCCGGCTGGACGGTGGAGACCATCGGCGACGACATCGCCTGGATGCGCTTCGGCGAGGACGGCCGCCTTTACGCCATCAACCCCGAGGCCGGCTTCTTCGGCGTCGCCCCCGGCACCGGCGAGAACACCAACGCCAACGCCATGAAGACCCTCTGGGGCAACTCGGTCTTCACCAACGTCGCCCTCACCGACGACAACGACGTCTGGTGGGAGGGCATGACCGAGGAGAAGCCCGCCCACCTGACCGACTGGCGCGGCAACGACTGGACGCCGGACAGCGGCACCCCCGCCGCCCACCCCAACGCCCGCTTCACGGTGCCCGCCTCGCAGTGCCCGATCATCGCGCCCGAGTGGGAGGACCCCAAGGGCGTGCCGATCTCGGCCATCCTCTTCGGCGGCCGCCGCGCCAGCGCCGTGCCCCTGGTGACGGAGTCCTTCTCCTGGCAGCACGGCGTCTTCCTCGGCGCCAACGTCGCCTCCGAGAAGACCGCCGCCGCCGAGGGCAAGGTCGGCGAGCTGCGCCGCGACCCCTTCGCCATGCTGCCGTTCTGCGGCTACAACATGGGCGACTACATGGGGCATTGGGTGAAGGTGGGCGCCGGCAAGGACCCGTCCAAGCTGCCCCGGATCTACTACGTCAACTGGTTCCGCAAGAACGAGGCGGGCGACTTCGTCTGGCCCGGCTTCGGCGAGAACGGCCGCGTGCTGAAGTGGATCGTCGAGCGCCTCAACGGCACGGCGGACGGCGTGGAGACCCCCATCGGCATCCTGCCGACGAAGGAGTCCCTCGACACGGACGGCCTGCGGCTGGCCGACGCCGACCTCGACCTGCTGCTCAGCGTCGACAAGGACGTCTGGCGCGAGGAGGCGGCGCTGGTGCCCGAGCACCTGAACACCTTCGGCGACCACACCCCGAAGGAGCTGTGGGACGAGTACCGGGCGCTGGTCCAGCGCCTGGGCTGAGCCCGCGCGCGGTCCGGTGAGTGCGCCGGGCGGGCCCTCGGGGCCCGCCCGGCGTCGTCATGCCGCGTCCGGGATGCCCAGCGCCCGCGCGTGCGCGTGCAGGCGTTCCGCCGCCAGGGCCACGCCCGGGGCGTCGCCGCGCTGGGTGGCGACGACCAGGGCCTGGCCGGCGAGGGTGTGGGCCCGCTGGTGCAGGGCCGCGACGCGCTCCGGGGTGGCGGACGCCCTCGTCGGGGCGGCCCGCAGCGGCGCGCCGCCGCCCTGGCGTTCCACCCGTTCGCTGAGCCGCCGGGCGGCGGCGTCCAGCGCGGGGGAGGGGTCCAGCACGCGGAGCTCGTCCGTCACGGTGAGCAGCGCCGTGAGGTGCCCGGCGAAGCGGATGTCCAGCTCCTCCTGGCGGGAGCGGTGTGGGCCGTGTGCGTGGACCGACTTGGTGCGGATCGGTTCGTACATGGATGGCCTCCTGAATACCTCTGAAGGCCATCCTAACTTAGACAGAGTCTAAACTTGGCTGTAGCCCTCGAGGAAGGTGCCGATCCGGGTGACCGCTTCGGCCAGATCCTTGGCGTTCGGCAGCGTGACCAGGCGGAAGTGGTCCGGCTCCGGCCAGTTGAAGCCCGTGCCGTGGACCACCATGATCTTTTCGGCGCGGAGCAGGTCCAGCACCATCTGCCGGTCGTCCTTGATCTTGTAGACCTTGGGGTCCAGGCGCGGGAAGGCGTACAGCGCGCCCTTGGGCTTGACGCACGTGACGCCCGGGATCTGTGTGAGCAGCTCGTGCGCGACGTCGCGCTGCTCCAGCAGCCGGCCGCCCGGGAGCACCAGGTCGTTGATCGACTGCCGGCCGCCGAGGGCCGTGGCCACCGCGTACTGCGCGGGCATGTTGGCGCACAGCCGCATGTTGGCCAGGATCGTCAGGCCCTCGATGTAGCTGTCGGCGTGCGCCTTGGGGCCGCAGACCGCCATCCAGCCGCTGCGGTAGCCGGCCACCCGGTAGGACTTGGACAGGCCGTTGAACGTCAGCGTCAGCAGGTCGGGGGCGATGGCGGCGGTCGGGGTGTGGGTGACGCCGTCGTAGAGGATCTTGTCGTAGATCTCGTCGGAGCAGACGATCAGGTTGTGGCGGCGGGCGATCTCCGTCAGGCCGCGCAGCATCTCGTCGTCGTAGACCGCACCCGTGGGGTTGTTGGGGTTGATGATGACGATGGCCTTGGTGCGGTCGGTGACCTTGCGCTCGATGTCGGCCAGGTCCGGCATCCAGTCCGACTGCTCGTCGCAGCGGTAGTGCACGGCCGTGCCGCCCGCCAGCGAGACGGAGGCGGTCCACAGGGGGTAGTCCGGGGCCGGGACCAGCACCTCGTCGCCGTCGTCGAGCAGCGCCTGCATCGACATCTGGATCAGCTCGGAGACGCCGTTGCCGAGGTAGACGTCCTCGACGGACAACTCGATGCCCTTGGTCTCGTAGTGCTGCACCACCGCGCGCCGGGCGGCGAGCAGCCCCTTGGCGTCGCCGTAGCCGTGCGCGTCGCCGACGTTGCGCAGCATGTCCTCGAGGATCTCCGGCGGGCACTCGAACCCGAAGATCGCGGGGTTGCCGGTGTTCAGCTTGAGGATGCGGTGACCTGCCGCTTCCAGCCGCATGGCCTCCTCGAGCACCGGGCCACGGATTTCGTAGCAGACGTTGGCGAGCTTCGTTGACTGGATCACCTGCATGACGGCCACCATACGGGGACGCCCCACGCCCCGCTCGCCCTTTCCACGCCCGTCGGCGGCGTCCGAGCGGCGCCGGTCAGCGCGTCGGAGCGCGCCGGACGGCGCGGCCCGCCAGGACGTCCGTCCGGCGCCCGTCTTCCATCACAAAGCGTCCGGCAATCAGGACATAAGGAATGCCGGTCGGAAGCGCCCGCGGGGCTTCGAAAGTGGAGCCGGAGGCTACGGATTCCGGATCGAAGAGCACCAGGTCGGCGATGTGTCCGGGCCGCACCAGACCCCGGTCGGGCAGCCGGAGCCGGCGCGCGGGCCGCGACGTGAGATGCGCCACGCACTCCTCGAGCGAGAGCAGTCCCAGCTCGCGCACATACCGGCCGAGGTAGTGCGGAAACGTGCCGTAGGCGCGCGGATGAGGCTTGGCGCCGTGCAGGATGCCGTCGCTCCCGCCCGTGTGCGCGGCATGACGCATGATCGCGCGGACGTTCTCCTCGTGGCCGACGTGCTGCAGGATCGTCGGCCCCAGCCGGTCGGCGATCAGCAGCCGGCGCGCGGTCTCCCACGGCCGCTCGCCCCGCGCGCGGGCGGTGCGGGCCACGGTGCGGCCCACATGCTCCTCGAGACGGGGGTCTGCCACGCCGGAGATCTCCACCGCGTCCCAGTCGACGGGCACCCCGTGACAGCCGTCGGACCCCTCCACCTCCAGCGCGTACCGGATGCGCTCGGCCGTCACGTCGTCCCGCAACCGGGCCAGTACGGCCGCCGGACCGCCCTCGCCCGCCCAGCTCGGCAGCAGGGCGGCGAGCGTGGTGCAGCCGGGGGTGTAGGGGTAGGTGTCGAGGGTGATGTCGGCGCCGGCCGCGAGGGCGGAGTCGAGGAGCGCGAGCAGTTCGGGCGCGCGCCCCTCGTTCACCCGGAAGTTCATGACGGCGTGCGCCAGGTGCAGGGCGCAGCCCGCCCGGCCGGCGACGGCGATCACCTCCTCGTACGCGGCCAGGGCCCCCGCCCCGTACGAGCGGTGATGCGGGCAGTAGTAGCCGCCGTACGCGGCCACCACCCGGCACAGCTCGGTCAGCTCCGCGTCGCTCGCGTACATGCCGGGGGTGTAGGTGAGCCCGGAGGACATCCCCATCGCGCCCTGCCCCAGCCCCTCGGCGACCAGGCGGCGCATGCGGTCCAGCTCGGCGGCGGTGGCGGGCCGGTCGTCCCAGCCGACGGCCAGGGCCCGCACCGTGCCCTGCGGCACGAGGTAGGCGGCGTTGACGGCGATGCCCTGCCGGTCGAGGCGGTCCAGGTACTCGCCGACCGTGCGCCAGTCGAACGTCACGTCCGAGCCGTCACCGTTCCAGCCGGTGATCGCCGTGCGCACCTCGGCGAGCGTGCGGTCGTCGACGGGCGCGTACGACAGGCCGTCCTGGCCGAGCACCTCCAGCGTCACGCCCTGCGCGGCCTTCGCCTCGTGGGCGGGGTCGCGCAGCAGGGCGAGGTCGCTGTGGGCGTGCATGTCGATGAACCCGGGCGCCAGCGCCAAACCGTGCGCGTCGAGCGTCCGGCGCCCCGAGGGCCGGGGCCCCTCGCCCTCGCGCCGGATCTCGGCGATCCGCCCGGCGGCCAGACCGACGTCCGCCCGGTAGGAGGGACCGCCGCTCCCGTCGACCACGCGCGCGTTACGGATGACGAGGTCCATGGGGCCGCCGCCTCAGAAGAACGTGCGGACGTAGTCCGTGACCGTGCCCTCCGCGGTGACCAGGGGGATCAGCGGCCACTTCTCGAAGACGGTGCAGGGATGCGAGACGCCCAGCCCCACCCAGTCCCCGACCTCCAGCCCGGCGCCCTCGGCGACCTCGACGAACGCGTGCTGATCGGCCAGCCCGATCACCGTCAGGCCCTCCGCAGGGCGCGTGGAGCCGTCCCGGGCGGACCGGACGAGCAGCGGCTCGGGCAGGCCCACGTCGTAGGAGACGTCGCGCTTGCCCGCGTTGAGGTAGGCCCGGCCCGGCTCCGGACGGGAGACGACCTGCGCCCACAGCCGCAGGGCGGGCCGCAGTTCGCCCTCCTCCGGGTGGCGGTTGAAGGGGGTCTTGTTCCGGTAGGTGCCGTCGTCGTGCGTGACGTACGCGCCGCTGCGCAGCAGCTTGAGCACCGGCGCCGACAGCGCCGGCAGCTCCGCGAAGACCTCGGCGACCGCGTCGAACCAGGCGCTGCCGCCCGCGCTCACCACGATCTCCTCGACGCCGGCGAAGCGGCCCGCCTTGTCGAAGGCGACCGTCAGCGCGGTGAGCCGGCGCAGCCAGGCCCGTACCAGCTCGCCGTCGGCGCCCGGGATCTCCGCCTCGTAGCCGGCGAAGCCCGCGAGGCGCAGGGTCGAGGTGGCCGCCACGGCGTCGGCGATCAGCTCGCAGTCGGCGTCGTCGCGCACGCCGGTGCGCCCGCCGGCCGCGCCGAGCTCGATGACGACCTCGAGCGGGCGGGCCACGGCGGCCTCGCGCAGGGCGGCGTCCATCAGCTCCACGCCGCGCACGGAGTCGACGTAGGTGACGAGCCGGAAGTCCGGGTCGGCGGCCAGCTCGGCGGCGAGCCAGCGCAGCGCGGCCGGGTCGACGACCTCGTTGGCGAGGAAGATCCGGCGCACGCCGAAGGCCCGGTAGACGCGGACCTGGGCGGGGACGGCGGCGGTGATGCCCCAGGCGCCGTGCTCGAGCTGGCGCTGGAAGAGGCGCGGGGCCATGGTGGTCTTGCCGTGCGGGGCGAAGGCCAGGCCGTGCCCGGCGGACCAGCGCTCCATGACGGCGAGGTTGTGGTCGAGCGCCTCGGCCGACAGGGTGAGCACCGGCGTGGTGAATCCGCCGGTGAACAGGGAACGGCGCTCGGCGGCCAGTTCGCCGACAGTGGTGCCTTCGGCGTCCGGGGGCAGCCCCTTGAAGCGGTGGTCGACCCGCTCCTCGGCGAGGCGGGCGACGGCGTCGTCGGCTATGGCGGCCATGGGGCCTCCCGTCGGATCGTGTTGCAACATCCGCAACGTTCATTGCGTGGGGCGCTCGCCGCTGTCTAACATCCCCGCAGGTAGCGGGTCAACGCCTCAACGGTACGCAACGTACGCAAAGGGCCGCGCTGACCGATCGGACACGACCCAGGGGGGTGCCATGGCCGGCGGGGACGTCGTGGCCGAGCGGGACGTGGTGGACGTCGTGTGCCTCGGCGAGTCCCTGGTCGCCTTCCGGCCCTCGACGGCCGGTCCCCTCGCCGGCGTGCCGTCGTTCACGCGCGGCATCGGCGGCGCCGAGTCGAACACCGCCTGCGCCCTGGCCGCTTGGGGACACCGCGTGCGCTGGATCGGCCGGGTCGGCGCGGACGGATTCGGCACGCACCTCCTGCGGACCATCGCCTCCCACGGCGTCGACACCTCCCTCGCGCAGCGCGACCCGGACCGGCCGACCGGCGTCTACTTCCGCACGGCCGGGGAGCGGGCCCCGACGGACGGCCGCGACGGCGTCCCCACCCCGTACGCCGAAGTCGCCTACTACCGCGCCGGTTCCGCCGCCTCGGCCATGGCACCGGACGTCATCGCCCGCGAGGCCGCCTGGTCGGGCCGCGTCCTGCATCTGAGTGGCATCACCGCCGCGCTCTCGGCCGGCTGCCTGGCGCTGCTGCGGCGGCTGACGGAACACGCCCCCGGCCGGCCGCTCGTCTCCTTCGACGTCAACTACCGGGCACAGCTGTGGCGGAACGCGCCGAAGGGCCCGGACGTCCTGGCCGAGCTGGCCCGCCGCTGCGACCTCGTCCTCGTCGGCGAGGACGAGGCGGAGGCGGCGTGGGGCCTGCGCGGCGCCGACGCCGTACGGGACGCGCTGCCCGAGCCCGCCGTGCTCGTCGTCAAAAGAGGCGCCGAAGGGGCCGTCGCGTACACCGGCGGCGAGGCCGTCGCCGTCCGCGCGCCCGCCGTCGACGTCGTCGCGCCCGTCGGCGCCGGCGACGCGTTCGCCGCCGGGTTCCTCTCCGCGACCCTGCGCGGACTGCCGCCGGCCGCCCGGCTGCGCCACGGGCACCTCGCGGCCGCCGCCGCCCTCACCGTCGCGGGCGACCTCGGGGCGCCGCCCACGCGCGCGTACGCCGACGCGCTGGCGGGACTGGACGCCGGCGCCTGGGGGAGACTGCGACTCGGGCCCGGCTGGACGGAGCCCGCACACGGAGGGGAACACGGGGAACACACCGCATGAGCCAGACCGTCGACCGCGCCCTGAGCATCCTGCCGCTCCTCGCCGAGGGCCCCGCCAACCTCGAACAGGTGGCGAACCGCCTCGGCGTGCACAAGTCCACCGCACTGCGCCTGCTGCGCACCCTGCACCGGCACGGCATCGTCCACCGGCAGCCGGACCAGCGCTACCGGCTGGGCGCCCGCCTCTTCGCCCTCGCCCAGCAGGCCGCCGAGAGCCTGGACGTCCGCGAGATCGCCCATCCCCACCTCGTCGCCCTCAACGAGAAGTGCGGCCACACCGTGCACCTGGCGGTGTACGAGGAGAACGAGGTGGTCTACATCGACAAGGTCGAGAGCCGCTACCCCGTGCGGATGTACTCCCGCATCGGCAAGCCCGTCGCGATCACCGTCGCCGCCGTCGCCAAGCTGCTGCTGGCCGACCTGCCCGAGCCCGAGCGCCGGGCCGTCGCCGAGCGGCTGGACTACCCCGCCTACACCTCCCGCTCGACCCCGGACGCCGCCGCGTTCCTCGAGGAGCTGGCGGCCGTGCGGGAGCGGGGCTGGGCCACCGACTTCGGCGGCCACGAGGAGTCGATCAACTGCGTCGGGGCACCGGTCCGCGGCGTGGACGGGCGGGTGGTCGCCGCCTGTTCGGTCTCCGCGCCGAACGTCGTCGTCACCGCCGACGAACTCCTCGCACTGCTCCCGCTGGTCCGCCGCACGGCGGACGCGATCAGCGCCGAGTACTCCGGAAGCACCCCACCCACGAAGGCGATGTCATGACCGAGAAGACAGCCGTCACCCCGGCCGGCCACACCACCCCGCCCGCCCGGTTCTCCCACGGCGTGCGCAAGGGGAACATCCTGCAGGTCGCCGGCCAGGTCGGCTTCCTCCCGGCGCAGGAGGGCAGGGCGCCGGTCGTGGCCGGGCCGGCCCTGCGCGAGCAGACCCTGCAGACCCTCGCCAATGTCCGGGCGGTGCTCGAGGCGGGCGGCGCGACCTGGGAGGACGTGCTGATGCTGCGCGTCTATCTCACCGACACCGCCCACTTCGCCGAGTTCAACGAGATCTGGGACGACTTCTTCGCCGGTCTGAAGGAGGCACCGGCGGCGCGCACGACCGTCTACGTCGGCCTGCCCGCGGGCCTGCTCGTCGAGATCGACGCGCTGGCCGTGCTGGGCTGACGCCGCGCACACGGGCGCACGCACGGACGCACGCACGGGCGCCGGGCGGGCCACGACCGGCCCGTCCGGCGCCACTGCGAAGGGGTTCACCCGAGGCGGTTCAGGCGCAGTACTGCGCCTCCTTGCCGATGGACCGGTACATGCAGTCCGCGTTCTCCAGCAGCTGCAGCACCGCGTCCCGGTTGCGGGCCGTCTCCCGGTCGATCACCTCGTCCGGCGGGTAGAAGCCGCCGTTGCCCGAGGACGGGTACATCTCGAACGTGTACCCGAAGATCTTCTGGTCGCCCCACAGCCAGTCGTCGATCGTGCCGTCCGTGATGTAGAGGTCGCTGGACTGCTCGGGCGTGTAGCCGTTGCTCGCGGCCATGGACTTGCCGACGGCCGCGAACGCGTCGCGCTCGTCCCGGGTCATGCCGGGCGCGGTGTCGTCGTACGTCCAGCCGAACGGCCAGAGCACCAGCTCGCTGTAGGTGTGGAAGTCGATGGCGGCCGTGATCCGCTGCTTGCCGCCCACGATCCGGCTGCGCACGAAGTCGGCGACGACCTTCACCTCGGGGGCGGACTCGGGCCCGGTGCCCCGGTAGGTCTCGGAGCCCGTACTGCCGGAGGAACCGCCGCAGCAGCCCCACTTGTAGTTCCAGTTGCGGTTGAGGTCGGTGCCGCGGGCGGTGGAGCCGGCGTTGGGCTGGCGGTTCTTGCGCCAGCTGCGGTAGCTGCCGGTGGCGATGTCGTATTCGCCACCGTCGGGGTTGACGTCGGGCACGACCCAGATGACCCGCTCGTCCACCATCTTCGTGACGCGCGCGTCCTTGCCGTACGTGCTGCCGAACTCCTTGATCAGGTAGAGCGCCATCTCCACCGTCAGGTGCTCACGGGCGTGCTGGTGGGCGGTGAAGAGCACCTCGGGCTTGGCCGCGGTCCTGCCCGGCGGCTTCTTCGCGCCGTTGGTGATCTTCACGGCGACGATGTCCCGGCCCTCGTAGGACCGGCCGATGACCTGCTTGCTCATGATGGAGGGGTGCGCGGCGACGTCGGCGTCGACCTCGGCCATCGCCTCCTTGTAGTTGTGGTACTTCGCGTCCGCGGGCGGGAAGTCGAACGGCACGGGCGCTCGGCCGTCGCGGCGGTCGGGCGGGCCGGGCAGCACGCGCAGCGCGTAGCCCATCCGGCGGATGCGCTCGGCCTGCCGGGCGTCGGCCGTGACGACGACGGAGCCGTGGCGCACGGCGTCGACGGACGCTCCGGTCGCGGCGACGGCGGTGCGCTCGGTGGGCGTCCGCGGGCCGGTGACCTCGTACTCGCGGGTGCGCTCGGCGTCGGGGGCGGCCACGCTGTCCGAGGACGCCGGCGTGGCCATGGCCAGAGCGAGCAGGCCGGTGACGACGGCGGTCGCCAGTCTGCCGTTCAGCCGGCGGGGGTGGGGGGTCCGGGGTCGCATGAGACCTCCTGAGGGGTCCGTTCGTGCGACGGATGCGGTGGGTGAGCCTTCCCAGTGTTCGATTGATGACATGCACGGGTCAAGACTCGCCGGATGGGTGAATCCGGCCAACTTCCCCATCACTTCAGAGCGGCTGATTGCCGCGCGGCCCCACCCGCCCCAACAATGCACACGTCAAAGCGTCAAAACTGATGGGCTTTTGATCGGAGAGGACCACCCCCCATGCGACGACCTCTCGTTGGTGCACTCACGACGCTGCTGCTCACCGGAACCGGTGTCGTGGGCGTCGGCGCAGGCTCCGCCACCGCCGCCCCGCAGAGCGAGCCGAAGGCCGCGAAGACCAAGGCCGTCGACTTCGCCGGCACGGTCGCGCTCAGCAACTGTTCCGGCTCGCTCATCCGCCTGCCCGGCTCCGCCGACAACGACCCCGCACTGGTGATGACCAACGGCCACTGCCTGGAGAGCGGCATGCCGGGCGCCGGCGAGGTCATCACCGACCAGCCCTCCGCGCGGACCTTCAGCCTGCTCAACGCGACCGCCGGCAAGGTCGCCACGCTGCGCGCCACCAAGATCTCGTACGCCACGATGACCGACACCGACGTCGCCCTGTACGAGCTCGACACCACCTACGCCAAGGTCAAGCAGCAGTACGGCATCAACGCGCTGAGCCTGTCGGGCGACCGCCCGGCGGCCGGGACACCCATAAAGGTCGTCTCCGGCTACTGGAAGCGGATCTACTCCTGCAACGTCGACGGCTTCGTCCACGAGCTCCGCGAGGGCGACTGGACCTGGAAGGACTCGCTGCGCTACACCCCCTCCTGCAAGACCATAGGCGGCACCTCCGGCTCGCCCGTCGTCGACGTGAACACCGGCAAGGTCGTCGCCGTCAACAACACCGGCAACGAGAGCGGCGAGCGCTGCACCGTCAACAACCCCTGCGAGGTCGACGAGAACGGCACCGTCACCGTCCGCCGCGGCACCAACTACGCCCAGCAGACCTACGGCATCGGCAAGTGCTTCGCCCCCGGCAACAAGCTCGACCTCGGGCTGCCGGGCTGCGCCCTGCCCAAGCCGACCGAGGAGGAGGCGGTGGCGGCGCTCCGCTGACGCACGTCCCCGCTGTACCGGACGGGCCGTACCCCGGCCCGTCCGGCGGCATTTCACCGGTCCGTCAAGGGGTTCCGGGCGGGGCCACCGGCTCGTGGGGCAAACATCGAGGAACGGTTCTCAGCCGCTCCATTCGTGGATAAAGTGCGGAGGCACCAGCACCGGGCAGTATCGATCTGCGACCGCCGGAGCCCCCGCGGCCGGAGTGAACGGGGAAGCCGACGTGCCGATTGCGATAGCGGTCACCAGCTCCGACCTGGTGCTGCCGCCGCCCGGCGGGCCCGTCCCCACCGCCGCCGTGCTCCAGCCGCCCGAGGAACAGCCGCTGGAGACCGCCGTGGCCCAGGCGGCCCACCTGCTCGAGCGGTGCGGCCATCTGGTCGTGCTCTACCCCGACTCCCTGCCGGTCACCTACGTGCGCCGCCTGCACACCGTGCGGTCCGTCCTGGAGAGCGACCGCGTCGCCCTCCTCCCGGTGGGGCTGCCACCGCTCGCGGTGGGCGTACTGGCCCGCCAGTTACGCCAGTTGTCCGTCTCCGACCTCAGCCCCGGCGTGCTCGCCTCCGCCGCCCGGCTGCTCGCCCACTACATCTACGCCGGCGCCGAGCTGGCCTCGGTCGCCCGGCTCGACAGGGTGGACGTGGGGCTCGGCGCGCACGTCGCCTCGCTGCTGCCCGGCGCCCACTTCGGGGTCGTGGTCAACCCGGCCGCCCGCCTGGTCCGCCCGGGTACCGGTGAACTGCCCGACGGCCCCGGCTTCGCCACCCGCATGACGGTCGCCCGCGGCAGGCCCCGCAAGGGCGAGGACTGGGTCACCGACGCCGTGGCCCCGCACTGGCGGGTCCAGGGCGTGCAGGAGATCTTCCCGCTGCCCGCCGAGTCCCGCCGCTGGTGGGGCACCCCCCGGGCCGTCGAGTTCGCCGCCGCCATCCCCGACCCCTCCGTGCTGTACCAGCTCGTGGCCTCCGTACGCCGGGAGGAGTGCCACTGGTGCGGCCTCGAACTCATCGGTGACCGCTGCGGGTTCTGCTCCGCGCCCGTGGCGCGCGGCGACCGCGCCATCGGCCCGCCCCGCACCGCCGGCCGGACGGCGATCGGCCACTGAGCCCGCCGCGCCGCCCTCCGGCACCCGCCCCCGCCGCTCCCGCCGTCCCCGATTCATGAAGCCCCCGACGATCACGAAGCCCCCCGACCGAGGCCCAACGAGGTTCGCCGCCCCATGAATTCACGTCAGCGCCGCGGGATCGTCCTGCTGGCCCTTTCGGCCCTCTGTGCCCTCGGCGCGTTCGCCGGGGTGTTCGCGGTGATCGAGGACGCCGAGTCGAAGGTCGGCCCCGAGGTCACCGCCTACCGGCTGAAGACCGACGTCCCCGCCTACCGGGACCTGGAACCCGGTGAGTTCGAGCAGATCTCCATGCCCCGGCGCTGGCTCCCCGCCACGGCCGTCACCGACCTCTCGGCCGTGCGCGGCAAGATCGCCGTGACGCCGCTGCGCAAGGGGTCCCTGCTGCAGCAGGACATGATCGTCGCCCGGCCCGCGCTGGCCGCGGGCCAGCAGGAGATCGCCATCATGATCGACGCGGCCACGGGCGTCGCCGGCAAGATCATGCCGGGCTCGAAGGTCAACATCTACGCCACCTTCGACGGCAAGGAGCAGGGCGCCAAACCCGTCTCCAAGGTCATCGTCACCGGCGCCCGGGTCATCGACGTCGGCAGGCTGACCCCCCTCAAGCGGGACGGCGACGGCCGCGGCGCCACCACCACCCGGCAGGCCGGCGAGGCGGTGCCGATCACGTTCGCCCTCGACACCAAGGACGCCCAGCGCGTCGCGTACGCCGAGTCGTTCGCCGCCCACGTCCGGCTCGCCCTCGTCGCGCCGGGCGGCGAGGCGGCGGTGGGCGGCGGCGACCGCACGTACACCCTCGACGGCGACAAGTAGCCCGGACGGCGAGAAGCGATCCGGACGGCGACAAGCAGTCCAACGGTTGTTGTGGATGGAGGCAGGCCCACGGTGACGATCAGAATCCTCCCGGCCGTCGGCGACCCGGACGCCGCCCGCGTCATCGCCGGGCTGCTCGACCGGCTCCCCGGCGTCGAGCCGCTGCGGACCGTCGGCGACTCGGCCCGCCTGCTGGACACGCTCGCCGTGCTGGCGGCCGCCTCGGTCGGGGAGCTGCCCGAGGTCGTGCTCGTCCACGAGCGCCTGGGGCCCGTCCCCGCCCTCGAGCTGATCCGCGAGATCGCCCTGCGCTTCCCCGCCACCGGCGTCATCCTGCTCAGCGCCGAGGCCGGGCCCGCGCTGTACGCCGCCGCCATGGACTGCGGCGCGCGCGGCCTGGCCGCGCTGCCGCTGTCGTACGAGGAGCTGGTCGCGCGCGTGCAGGCCGCCGCCCACTGGGCCACCGGCGTCCGCCGCCACCTGGGCGCGCCGGACGACGGCCTCGCGGGCGGTGGCAACGGGCCCGGCGGCAGGCTCGTCGCGGTCGCCGGAGCCAAGGGCGGGGTCGGCACGACCGTCACGGCCGTGCAGCTGGCCCTCGCCGCCCGCGCCGCCGGGCGCAGCGTCGCCCTGGCCGACCTCGACCTGCAGTCCGGAGACGTCGCCTCCTACCTGGACGTGCAGTTCCGCCGGTCGGTCGCCGACCTCGCGGGCATCAGCGACATCTCGCCGCGCGTCCTGCAGGACGCCGTCTTCCCGCACCCCACAGGCCTGGGCCTGCTGCTGGCCCCGGCGGAGGGCGAGCGCGGCGAGGAGGTCGGCGACCTCGCCTCCCGGCAGATCACCGCCGCCCTGCGCGGCCGGTACGACGTCGTGGTCGTCGACTGCGGCAGCCACATCACGGCGGCGGGCGCTGCGGTCATCGAGACGGCCGACGTGGCGTTACTGGTCACGACGCCGGACGTGGTGTCCGTACGGGCAGCCAAGCGCATGGTCCGGCTGTGGGAACGGCTGCAGATCCGCAAGGCCGAGGAGACGACGACCGTGGTCAACCGACACACCCGCAACGCCGAGATCCAGCCGCCCCTCGTCGCCCGCACCACGGGCACGCGCACCGCCCGCACCACGGTCCCGGCCGGCTACAAGGAGCTGCAGAGCGCGGTGGACTCCGGGCGCATGCAGGACCTGGACGCCAGATCGGGCGTGCGGCAGGCGCTGTGGGCGCTGGCGGGCGAGCTCGGGCTGGCCGCGCCGGCGGCCGGCGGCGGGCGGCTGCCGCGGGGCGGCGCGGCCCACGCCCACGCCGGGCGGCGGCGCGCCATAGGGGGTGGCGGCGGGGGCGGTACGGGCCCGGACCAGCTGGCGCCCGTGCCGGTGAGCCGCTTCCGCAGGCGCGGGGGCGGCGACCGGGGGCAGATGGCGGTGGAGTTCGCGGGTGTGCTGCCGCTGATCCTGGTCGCCCTGGCGGTGGTCTGGCAGTGCGTCCTGGTCGGCTACTCCTACTCGCTCGCCGGGCACGCGGCCGACAAGGGCGCGCGGGCGGGGGCGGTGGGCCGCGACTGCACGGCGGCGGCCGTCTCGGACCTGCCGGGCGCGTGGCGCGGCGAGCCGCGCTGCGGCCCGGACGGCGAGGTGTACCGGGCGAGCGTGCGCCTGCGGGTGCCGGTGCTCTTCCCGGGCGCGGTCAACTGGCCGTGGCCGGTGGAGAGTACGGCCGGTGTGGCGCGGGAGGACTGAGGGATGGGCCGCTCAGCCCGTCCGGGCGCCCGCACAGCCCGTCCGGGTACCCGCATAGCCCGTCGGGGCGACCACTCGGCCCGTCCGGCGTTCGATGACCGGGGTCCGGGGCGGAGCCCCGGCTACGGGAAGGGGCGGGGTGGGGGAGCAGACCACCCTCCGCGACCGGCGGACGACGGCTCCGCCTCCGTCGAATTCCTCGGCTTCCTCCCCCTGTTGCTGCTCGTCGCCCTCGGGGCCGTTCACCTCGGCCTCGCCGCGTTCGCCGCGCAGCAGGCCGGTACGGGCGCCCGCGCGGCGGCCCGTACCGCCACGCTGGACGAACCGCAGGCGGCCCCGGCCGTGGCGGGCAGCGCGGCGATGACGGACTGGGTGGCCGCCCGCGCGGCCGTCGACGCCCCCGCGTGCGCGGCCGGCGGCACCGCAGAGGTCACCGCCACCGTGACCGTGGACGTCCCCGCGATCATCCCCGGCACCGGCTTCGCCGTCACCCGGCACGCCACCATGCCCTGCCCGGCGCAGCCGGCGCCGGCGGGCGTCGGCGGTGGTGCGCCATGAGCCTGCGCTCCCGCATCCCCGCCCCGGAGGCACGGGCGGAAGGCCGCGAGTCCGGCCATCTGGTGCCCGTCTACCGCGCCAAGCTGCTCGAGGAGATCGACCTCGCCGAGATGTCCGCCCTGGCCGCCGGCGAGCGCCGCGGCCGCCTCGAGCGGGTACTGGGCCACATCATCAGCCGCGAGGGCCCGGTGCTGTCCACGGCCGAGCGCGACAACCTCATCCGCAGGGTCGTCGACGAGGCACTCGGGCTGGGCGTGCTCGAGCCGCTGCTGGAGGACCCCTCGATCACCGAGATCATGGTCAACGGCCCCGACCAGATCTTCGTCGAACGCGCGGGCAGGGTGGAGCTCGTCCCCGTGCGCTTCGCCTCCGACGAGCAGCTGATGCAGACCATCGAGCGCATCGTCTCGACCGTCAACCGCCGGGTGGACGAGTCGAATCCGATGGTCGACGCCCGCCTGCCGAGCGGCGAGCGCGTCAACGTGATCATTCCGCCGCTGGCGCTGAACGGCGCGACGCTCACCATCCGCCGCTTCCCCCGCGCCTACACCCTGCGCGAGCTGATCGGCACGGGGACGCTGGACGAGCACATGCTGATGCTGCTGGCCGCCCTGGTGCGGGCGAAGTTCAACGTGGTGGTCTCCGGGCCGACGGGCGCGGGCAAGACGACGCTGCTGAACGCCCTGTCCGGGCTGATCCCCGACGGCGAGCGCATCATCACCGTCGAGGACGCCGCCGAGCTGCAGCTGCAGCAGTCGCACGTCATCCGCCTGGAATCGCGGCCCCCCAACGTCGAGGGCAAGGGCCGCATCACCATCCGCGACCTCGTCCGCAACTCCCTGCGCATGCGCCCCGACCGCATCATCGTCGGCGAGGTGCGCGGCGGCGAGACCCTCGACATGCTCCAGGCCATGTCCACCGGCCACGACGGCTCCCTGGCCACCGTGCACGCCAACAGCGCGGAGGACGCGCTGATGCGGCTGCGGACGCTGGCGTCGATGTCGGAGGTGCGGATCCCCTACGAGGCCCTGCGCGACCAGATCGACAGCGCCGTGGACTGTCTGGTGCAGCTCGTGCGGCACGCGGACGGCTCGCGGCGCATCGCGGAGATCGCCCTGCTCGAGTCGGCACCGGACCGCGAGCACAGCGGGTACACGCTCGCCACCGTCGCCCGCTTCGACCCCGAGCCGATGGGCGCGGACCGCGTCGTGCGCGGCGCCTTCCGGCACTTCCCGCTCCCCGGGCGCGCCGCCGAGCGCCTGCGGCTGGCGAACGAGGCCGTGCCGGCCGCGTTCGGCGTCGCGGCGTTCCCCGGCGAGCTCACCACCCGCGAGACCAGGCAGAGGTAGCGGCACCATGGACGACCTGTCACTGCTGACCACCGGCGCCACCCTGCTGTGCGGGGCCCTGGCCGTCGCCGGCGTCCGCGCGTACGTCACCGGAAGGGACCGCCACCAGGCGCTCGTCGACCGGCTCTCCGACGCCCCCGCCCTGCCGCCCGCCGGGCGCACCCGCGCCTTCCGGCGGACCGACCGGTGGCTGCGCGCGACGGCCGCCGGGCGACGCCTGGAGCTGCGGATCGCCTCGACGGGGATCGACGTCACCGTGGGCGAGTTCACGGCCTGCACGGTGGGCGCGGCGGCGGGCCTGTGGCTGGTGGCGGCCGGGGCGCTCGCGCCGTTCTTCGGCCCGCTGGCGGGCGTGGTCGCCCTCTGGTCGGCGTCCGCGTTCCTGGCCTGGCAGCGGCGCAAACGGATCGAGAAGTTCATCAACCAGCTGCCGGAGCTGTCGCGCATCCTGGCCAACGCCACCCAGGCCGGGCTGGCGCTGCGGACGGCCCTGGGCATGGCGGCCGAGGAGATGGAGGCCCCGGCGGGCGAGGAGCTGGCCAAGGTCGCCGACCGGCTCGCGGTGGGCCACTCCATCGAGGAGGCCCTGGACGAGCTGGCCCAGCGGCTGCCGTCACGGGAACTGGTGGTGCTGGTGACCACCCTGGTCCTCTCCAACCGGGCGGGCGGCACGGTCGTCAGCTCGCTGCGCAACCTCACCGCGACGCTGGAGGAGCGCAAGGAGACCCGGCGCGAGGTGCGCACCCAGCTGTCGCAGGTGACGGTCACCGCCTATGTCGTCCCGCTGATGGGCATCGGCACGCTCCTGCTGATGGACCGGATCGCACCCGGTTCCATCGACCGGATGACGAGCGGCTGGCCGGGCCAACTGGCGGTGGTGGCCGCCTTCGGGCTCTACGGACTGGGGTTCTTCCTCATCCGCCGGATGTCGAAGATCGATGTGTGAGCGCGGTTCACGTGCGGCGGCGTGCAGTGACGGCGGCGCCGTGCGGTGAACCGCGGGGACGTGCAGCGACTGTGAGGAGGTGGGCGAGTGGGGCTCGTACTGGCCCTGCTGGCGGGGGCGTCGGCGGTGGGCATCTGCTACGGCGTCGTGCTCTACCGGAGCGAGGCCAGGCTGCCGCCGGACCTCGCGCTGGCGCTGGAGGTCGGCTCGACCCGCACGACGGCCGTCGGCTCGGCGGTCGACCGGCTCGGCATGCGCTACGCGCCGCTGGTGCTGCGCATGATGGGCGCCAAGCGGGTGGCGAAGGTGCGCCGCCGGATCGACCGGGCGGGCAACCCCGGCGGCCTGACCGTCGACCGCTACGCGGCCCGGCGGGCGGTGTACGGGGCACTGGGCTTCGGCGGGGCGCTGGTGATGCTGGCGAAGGGGCAGGGCGTGTGGGCGCTGCTGCTGGTGGGCTTCGGGCTGTTCTGGATCGAGGTCGGCATCTGGGCGGCGGTCCGCGAGCGGCGGGACGCCATCGAGCGGACGCTGCCGGACTTCCTGGACGTACTGGCGGTCGTGGTGAGCGCGGGGCTGGGCTTCCGGCAGGCGCTGGACCGGGTCTCCGAGCGCTACGAGGGGCCGTGGGCGGACGAACTGCGGATCACGCTGCGCCAGATGGACATGGGCGTCAGCCGCCGCCAGGCCTTCGACGAACTGCGCAGGCGCAACGACTCCGAGCAGGTCGCCCAGTTCGTCACGGCGCTGCAGCAGGGCGAGGAGCTGGGCACCCCGATCGTGGACACGCTCATCGACATCGCCACCGACATGCGCCGCACCGACGCCCAGCTGGCCCGGCGCAGGGCGGCGCGGGCGGTGCCCAAGGCCACGATGGTCATCACGACGTTCATGGTGCCGGGCACGATGATCCTGCTGATCGCCGGGTTCTTCCTGGGGTCCGGCATGGATTTCGGCTCCATCGCCGGGGAGTGACGGGCGGGGCGATGTGGGCGAACTGCGTGAAGACGCTTCGCGGACGCAATGGGCTGTGGGACAGTCGTCGGGGAATCGGGGGTGAGACGCGTGGTGTCCCAACTGCCGTGTGAGGGAAGGGAAAAGGGTCGGCATCGCACCACCCATGGAGGGGACCATGATGCGAAAGCGCATTCGGAAAACCGGGAAAGAACGTCGAATGGACGACCGGAGAATGAACGACGGACGCGTGAAGGACGGACGCCTGAACGACCGGGGGCAGACCTCGGTCGAGTACCTGGGCATCATCGCGGTGGTCGTGGCGATCATTCTCGTCCTGACGACCACGGACTTCGGCACGATGATCGCGACGGCCATCACCAACCAGATCCAGCGGATCACTGGTTGAACCGGGACGCCGGGCAGGCGTTCCCCCTGTACATCACGGCGGTGGCGGCCCTGCTCCTCCTCGCACTGGCCTTCTTCGCCGTCGGCCGGGCCGGGGCGGCGAAGAACGGCACCCAGACCGCCGCCGACGCCGCCGCGCTGGCGGCCGCCCAGGACTACCGGGACCAGCTGCGCACCGGATTCCTCACCACCGTCCTGCGAGCGGCCGGCCCCGACGGCAAGGGTGGCGACGGCAAGGGCGGCGACGGCAAGGGTGCGGACTGGGCGGGCTGGCTGGCGGGCCGGGGCGCCGACCGGGAGCGGGCCTGCCGGGCGGCCGCCGCGTACGCCGCGACCAACAGCGCACAGCCGGACGTCACCTGCGAGGAGGGCGAGGCACCCGGTTCGTTCCGGGTGCGTGTCACGTCCGCGCGGACGGTGGGCCCCTCGGTCGTGCCCGGCACCGAGAACCGGCACGCCACCGCCTCGGCCGAGGCGGTCGTCACCCCGCGCTGCGCGCCGCGCGCCGCCGCCCCCGCCGGTGACGCGGCCAAGCCGGCGCCACCCCTCACCCTGACCTGCGACGGCGAGGACGTGACCGTCGATCCCGCGCGCCCCGGCACGCTCGTACCGGCGGCGGAGCTGTTCACCGTACGACTGACGGACTGACGCCCACCACCACCCCCTCTTCCATGGCTTCCATCACTCCACAGGAACGGACGGACGGAACGCACCCATGAGCTCTCGGATCCCCGCCGCAGCGCTCGCGGTCGTCATAACCCTCGCCCTGGTCGGCTGCGGGGGCGAGGACGACGACGGCGAGAAGAGAAAGGAACCGAATTCCGCGAGAAATTCCGCCGCTCCGGGCGGCGGCAGCGTCGCGGACAAGCCCGCACCCCGGCCGACGGCGACGATCGGCGAGCTGAAGGGCGCCGACGGCATCGCGGTGATCCTGCATTCCGCCGTCCGCGACAAGGGCGGATTCCTCACCGTCAACGGCACGGTCGTCAACCGGGGCAACAAGCCCTACACGTCGCTGACGTGGAGGTCGAAGGAGACGCAAATGAAGTCCCAGTCCTCGGTGTCCGGAGCCTCCCTCATCGACCAGGCCGGCAGGAAGCGCTATCTCGTCCTGCGCGACACGGACGGGGAATGCCTGTGCTCGACGGGTCTGGTCAACATCCGGCCCGGTGAGAGCCGCGCCGTCTTCGCCCAGTTCCCGGCGCCCCCCGACGATGTCAAAGCCGTGGACTTCCAGCTGCCGACCATGCCGTCCGTCCGCATCCCGGTCTCCGGGTGAGCGCGCCATGTCGCCGGCCCAGCGGTCCCTGTGCGGCACGGTTCTGGCTGCCGCGGCAGTCCTGGTCGTGGTGGTCCCCGCTCACGCCGACGGTGGACCGGGCGGCTCCGCCCGTACCGCCCCGCCGGTGCGCATCGACGCGAGCGCACCGGGCCTGAAGCTGCGTCCCGGCGCGAAGCTCGCTCCGGGACGCGTCCTCGACATCAAGTCCGTCGTGGAGACGGGCGACGGCGAGGAGCGCCGCGAGGACACCAACGTCGACGTCACCTTCGCCCTGCAGACCGAGGTCCTCTTCGACAAGGACAGCTCCCGGCTCGGCGGCGCGGCGAACGCGCGCATCCGCGTCATCGCCGCGGAGGTCAGGAAGCAGCGCGCCACGGTCCTGCGCATCTTCGGCTTCACCGACAACCTCGGTTCCGCCGACCACGGCGTCGCCCTGTCGAAGGAGCGCGCCAACGCCGTCCAGCGCGAGCTCGCCGAGGAGCTCGGCTCGTCCTCGGTCCGCTACGAGATCCGCGGCTACGGCGAGCAGTACCCGATCGCCGACAACAGCACGGAGGACGGCCGCCGCAAGAACCGCCGGGTCGAGGTGAGCTTCCCGCGCGGCGGCTGAGCACCCGCCGGTCACGCCCGCGCGTCCCGAACGGTCGCGAACTCCTCGTCCACCAGGGCAGGATGGGCCCCGCCCGGAAGGCAGGGGAGTGCTGAGGGAGGCGGGACATGAGGGGCGGGCGGTTCGTCGGGACGGCGGTCGCGTTCGGGGCACTGGCGGCGGCGTCCGGAAGTCCGGCGGTGGCGGCCGACGGGCCGGCCGCGTACCGGACGGCCTCCGGCGCGACGGCGGTACGGGGCTCGGGCAGCAGCGCGGACGGGCCCGTGCTGAAGGCCGGCGGGACGTACACGGACAGCGTCAGGCCCGGCGAGAAGAAGTACTACACCGTGCAGCTGGACGGCCGGTCCAGCGCCTATGTGTCCGCGGTCGCCGTGCCGCATCCGGGCGGATCGATGGGGCTCAAGGACGGCATCGAGGTGGCGCTGCAGGCGGCGGACGGCACCCCGTGCGGAGCCGCGCGGAACAGGTCGTTCCTGTCGGTCGGCGGGGCCTATCCCGTCGCCGACTACGCGGAACGCGTCGTCCGCTCCGGTGGTCCCTGCGCGAGCGCCGGGACGTACCGGTTCGTCGTGCAGCGCGGGGACGCGACAGGCGGTGACGGCGCCGCCGTGCCGGTGGAGCTGAAGTACGTGGCCGAGGAGCCGCGGAAGAACGAGGCCGGCGGGCTGCCCGCCCCCGGTGCCTGGAGCTCGCGCGCGCCGTCGGGCCCTCCCCAGGGGGAGGGCGAGAACGTCACGGGCGGCACGGGCTTCAACGACGCCGCCGAACTGCGCCCGGGAGTGTGGAAGGACGAGCTCGAGCCGGGCGGGACCCGCTTCTACCGGGTCTCGGTCGACGCCGGTGAACAGCTCTTCGCCGATGCCGAGTTCGGGGCCTCGGCGACCGCCGGCCCGTATGTGGTGCGCGGGGTGCGGCTGGGGCTGAGCAATACCGCTCGCGGGTACGTCATGAACCGGACCGGCGGCTACCAGGGCAGGCCCGCCACCGTCTCCCTGGCCACGCCGCCGGCCGCGTACGGCGACGGCGGCGGCGAGGCGGCGCGGGGCATGCGCTTCGCGGGCTGGTACTACCTGCAGGTCAGCGTCAGCCCCAAGGTGCGCCGGGGCGAGCGGGGGAACGGTGTGCCCGTCACCCTCAAGGTCGATGTCGCGGGCGCGCGGAAGGCCGACCCGGCGGACGGCCCCGGGCGAGGCGGCGGTGCGGTCGGCGGCGAGCTGGTGGCGTCGGCGGGCGGCGCGGCCCGCGACGAGCGCCTGCGGTTCCTCGGCTACGCGGGCATCGGCACCGGTTCGGCCCTGCTGCTGGGGCTCGGCGCCTGGACGCTGGCCGTGCGGCGACGCGACGGATGAACGTGGCACGAGTCAACGAGTGTGGGTGAATGTCGTAAATCTTGCCTATCCGAATTACCCGCCACCTTCCGGATCGTCCGCAGTTAGCTCGATGTGTATGTACGCCGGTCCTATGGGCATCGGCGCCGACTGGAAGGAAGACCTGTGAGGAACGTTCAGCGGATTGCGGCTGCCGCCACGCTCGTGGTCAGCGCTTTCGGGGTCGGCTGCGGGACCGCGTCGGCTGCGGAGGGGCAGGACGGGGACGTCGTGTCCATCAACTGCAACAACCCCTACAACGCGAGCCTGGTCGACGCGTCCGGGGGGACCGCGGTCACGCGGCAGGCCCAGGACCTCCTGGGGGTCGGCCTGGGCGGCGACGGCACGGGCGGGTCGGGCGCGGGTGGCAACGGGGCGGGCGGCAACGCCACCAGCGGCAACGCCACGGGCGGTTCCGGTGCGGCCGGCGATGACGGTGGCTTCCTCAACGGCGGCGACCTCTTCGGTTCCGGCGACAGCAGCAGCTCGGCTCCCGGCGGCTCCGGTGCGAGCGGTCCCGCCTCGGGCGGTCCCGGTGCGGGCGGCGTCGGTGCCGGAGGCGCGGGCCATGGCGCGGCCGGCGCGGGTGGCGGGTCCCAGGACCAGGGGGCCACGGCCAACGGCGGGAAGGGCGGCAGCGCCGACCTCTCCAACGTCCAGCAGGCCAACGGCAACCGCTGCGGGCGGAGCGCGGACGTCGACGCGAGCCGTACGGTCGACAAGAGCTCCGCGATCGACTACAGCACGTCGATCGACAAGTCGGTCAAGACGAGCCACGCGCGGTACGAGCGTGGCGCCGGCGCCGGCGCCCGGCGGCCGTGACGGCGGCTGACGGTCCGTTAGGGGGTGTGGGGTCCTCCCGCCGCGCCGAGCGGCGGGAGGACCTCCACGCGCCCGCCCGGAACAACCCCCCACCGGGCCATCGCGCCCGCCGCCGACTCCAGGACATGGCGCGCCCCGAGACGGGGGGCTCCCAGGCGGCCGGGGGGCATGGTGTGCAGGGACAGGACGTTCAAGTCCCGGTCCAGGTGGGCCACATCGATGGGGAAGAGCATGCGCCAGGTGTGGACTCCGCTCGCTGGGGTGAGCAGCATCGCGCCGTCGAGCGCGGTACGGCCGAGGAGGCCGCGGGTGCGGGCGCGGAAGGAGGCGGCGATCTCCAGTGGGACGATGACGCCCGTTGCGGTGACGCGGAGTTGAGCGGTTCCGTCCTGGTGGTGGGGCATGCGGACAGGTTATCCACAGGTCCCGGCGGAGAGCGCCGATCATCCGTAACCTCGGGGCATGGACGCGCTGTTGATCGTTGTCGCCGCCGTGTACGGAGCCGTGGCCGGGGCCTTGGTGCCGCGCGTGCGGTACCGGCTGGCGGTGGAGCCGGGGGAGGAGTGGCGGTCCGCCGGGCCGTGCGGGCATCCCGTCGGCGGTTGGGTGGGTCCGGCGCGGTGCGCGGTGTGCGGGAGGAGGTACGGGCCGGGGGCGCTGTGGCCGGTGGGGGTGACGGCCCTGGCGTGCGCGGCGCCGGCGGCGGTGGCCGGGGCGCGGCCGGAGCTGGCGGTGTGGCTGCTCGCGGTGCCGGTGGGGGTGGTGCTGGCGGGGGTGGACCGGTCGGTGCGCCGGCTGCCGGACGTGCTGACCCTGCCGCTGGCGCTCGGCACGGCGGGGCTGCTGGGCGGGGCGGCGCTGATACCCGGCGCGGCGGGGTCCTGGCCGCGGGCCCTGCTGGGCGGGCTGGTGCTGGCGGGCGGCTACTTCGTCCTGTTCCTGCTGCACCCGGCCGGAATGGGCTTCGGGGACGTGAAGCTGGCGGCCGGGCTGGGGTGCGCGCTGGGCTGGTACGGATGGGGGGTGCTGCTGCTGGGGGCCTTCGCCGGCCTGCTGCTGGGGTCGCTCCACGGGCTGGCTCTGCTGGTGACGGGCAGGGCGCGGCGGGGCGACGCGCTGGCCCTGGGCCCGTTCATGATCGTGGGCGCCTGGGCGGGTGTGCTGGCCGGGGCCCTGAGGGGAGGGTAGAGGGTAGGGGACTCCCGTCGGACGCCCGCCACCGCCGACGCGCCCGCTGCGGATGTCACGATTCGTGCACGAAATCGGGCGTCCGCGCACATGTGACGGCCATGAGGTCGGGAATCACGTCAAGCCGATGATGACTTTGCAAGACCTTTTCCGAAGACGCGGCGAGGGGGCCGGAGGCCGGGCGCCGCATGGCCGGTTCCGCGTCGGGGCCCAGTATTGAAGGGATCCGCGAACTCCTAAGGAGCCCTGCCCGCCGACCCGTTCAAGATCAAATAGAAGGTCACAAGTCAGCACACCACGCACTGTCACCCCCGTCGGTGCGTGAAGCAGCCCCTCCGACCGGTTATGGTGGAAACCCCCCCTCGGGCCGGTCCGTATCCCCCCCACGGACCGGCCCGTTTTCCTTTTCCCCCGGTCACTGTGCGTGTCGAAGCATGTGGGACGCCGGAGTTGATCTTCAACTGATCTCCAGTTGATCTCCGGCCGGCCCGCAGGCCGGAGCGCTCCCTTCCGGGACGATCTAGGAATCGCCGCGGCGCGCCCAAATGTTGACGCCCTCCGTGCTCACCGCCAGGGCGTCGATTTCGGCCAGCTCCTCCTTGGTGAGCGCCGCCGCGCCAAGTGCGCCCACGTTCGCCTCGAGCTGCGCCACGCTGGACGCCCCGATCAGGGCGGAGGTCATCCGCTCGTCGCGCAGCACCCAGGTCAGCGCGAGCTGCGCCAGCGACTGGCCCCGGCGTCCGGCGATCTCGTTCAGGCCGCGCAGCCGGCCCACGACCTCCTCGCTCAGCAGGGCCGGGTCCAGGGACTTGCCCTGCGCCGCGCGCGAGCCCGCGGGGACGCCGTGCAGGTACTTGTCCGTGAGCATCCCCTGCGCCAGCGGCGCGAAGGCGATGCAGCCCATGCCCTCGTCCTCCAGGGTGTCGAGCAGCGCGTCGTCCTCCGTCCACCGGTTGATCATGGAGTAGGAGGGCTGGTGGATCAGGGCGGGCACTCCCATCTCCCGCAGCAGCCGCGCGGCCTCCCGCGTCTGCTGGGCGTTGTACGAGGAGACGCCCGCGTACAGGGCCTTGCCCTGCTGGACGGCGGACGCCAGCGCGCCCATCGTCTCCTCCAGCGGGGTGTGCGGGTCGAACCGGTGCGAATAGAAGATGTCGACGTAATCGACGCCCATCCGGCGCAATGACGCGTCCAGCGAGGACAGCAGGTACTTGCGCGAGCCCCACTCCCCGTAGGGGCCGGGGTGCATCAGGTAGCCGGCCTTGGTGGAAACGATGATTTCGTCCCGGTAGGGCCGGAAGTCCTGGGCGAAGATCTTGCCGAAGTTCTCCTCGGCCGAGCCGGGCGGCGGTCCGTAGTTGTTGGCCAGGTCGAAGTGGGTGACGCCCAGATCGAAGGCCCGGCGCAGGATGGCCCGCTGCGAGTCGAGGGTGCGGTCGTCGCCGAAGTTGTGCCACAGTCCCAGGGAGATGGCCGGCAGCTTGAGCCCGCTGCGGCCCGTGCGCCGGTACTCCATGGAGTCGTAGCGCGTTTCGGCCGCGCGGTAGAGCGAGGGATCGGTCATGTGCATCTGACTATCACGGTCCTGTGACGGGCCGAGTTGCGTTCTCGCGACACGCTGGCAGTACTGTGGCGCCTTCGGGGGCGACCACCGTGGCATGGAGGGGCAGGAAGAGTGAAGTTGCGCGACCTGGTGTACAGGCTTTACGCACGCCGGGTGGAAGGCCGCCTCGACCACGCCCAGGTGCCCAAGCACATCGGCGTCATCCTCGACGGCAACCGCCGCTGGGCCCGCGCCGACGGCCGGACCCTGGAGCAGGGCCACCAGGCCGGGGCCGACAAGATCTCGGAGCTGCTCGGCTGGTGCGCCGAGACCGACGTCGAGGTCGTCACCCTGTGGATGCTCTCGACGGACAACCTCGACCGTCCGGCCGACCAGCTGGGCCCGCTGCTGAACATCATCGAGAACACCGTGCGCGGCCTGGCCGCGGACGGCCGCTGGCGCGTCCACCACGTCGGCACCCTCGACCTGCTGCCCTCCCGGACCCAGACCGTCCTCAAGGAGGCCGAGCAGGACACGATCGGCGTCGACGGGATACTCGTCAACGTCGCCGTCGGCTACGGCGGCCGTCAGGAGATCGTCGACGCCGTGCGCTCGCTGGTCCTCGAGGCCGCGGACCACGGAGACTCCTTCGAGGAGCTGGCCGAGAAGGTCGACATCGACCACATCACCAAGCACCTCTACACCCGGGGCCAGCCCGACCCGGACCTGATCATCCGCACCAGCGGCGAGCAGCGCCTCTCCGGCTTCATGCTCTGGCAGAGCGCGCACTCCGAGTACTACTTCTGCGAGGTCTTCTGGCCCGCGTTCCGCAAGGTCGACTTCCTTCGCGCCCTTCGGGACTACGCCGCGCGCCACCGGCGCTACGGGAACTGAGGCGCCGCTACGGCAGCTGACGGCATGCCATCGCCGGGGGTGGCTGAACGCCAGTACGGATGACGGCCGGTCAATCGTTCACCTGCTCGTCGCATATGCCGTTGCATGGTCAAGCGGTCCAGCGGGAATATCCCCTGCAGGCCGACGGTCGGAACTGGGACCGTCGCTCTGCCAGCGGGCGGCATGGGGCCGCCCGCCCGGGAGGCCCTTTGCACCAGGACGACGACCGTGCGGACCGAGCGGCCCCGACAGGCCGCACGGCAGGCGCGGCGGGCCGGACGACCGGCAACCCTGGAAGGGCGCGGACCCGGACCGTTCCCCGCGCCACCGTTCCTCACAACGGCGGTGCGCCCTTACCTCTGCACGAGGGGGTTCGTCCACCCGTGGTGACCAGCAAGAAGCGCCGTGATGGCGACCGGCGCACCTATGTCCTCGACACCAGCGTCCTGCTGGCCGACCCAGGAGCCATGTCCCGCTTCGACGAGCACGAGGTCGTGCTCCCCGTCGTGGTGGTCACGGAGTTGGAGGCCAAGAGGCATCACCCGGAGCTCGGCTACTTCGCCCGCAAGGCCCTGCGCCTGCTGGACGAGTACCGGGTGCGGTACGGCCGGCTCGACTCGCCGCTCCCGATCGGCGAGCTCGGCGGCACGATCAGGGTCGAGCTCAACCACTCGGACCCGGGCATACTGCCCGCCGGCTTCCGCCTCGGCGACAACGACTCGCGCATCCTCGCCGTCGCCCGCAACCTCCAGGCCGAGGGGTACGACGTCACCGTCGTCTCCAAGGACCTGCCGCTGCGCATCAAGGCCTCGGCGGTGGGGCTGGTCGCCGAGGAGTACCGCGCCGAGTGGGCCATCACCGACTCCGGCTGGACCGGGATGGCGGAGCTCGCCGTCACCGCCGAGCAGGTCGACGAACTCTTCGCCACCGAGCGCGTCCACGTTCCCGGAGCCGCCGAACTGCCGGTGCACACCGGGCTGGTGCTGCTGTCCGAGCGCGGCAAGGCGCTGGGCCGGGTCACGGCGGACGGTTCGGTGCGGCTGGTGCGCGGGGACCGGGAGGCGTTCGGCATCCACGGGCGCAGCGCCGAGCAGCGCGTGGCGCTGGACATGCTGCTGGACCCGGACATCGGCATCGTCTCCATGGGCGGACGGGCCGGCACGGGCAAGTCGGCGCTGGCGCTGTGCGCCGGGCTGGAGGCCGTGCTGGAGCGGCGGCAGCACCGCAAGGTGATGGTCTTCCGGCCGCTGTACGCGGTGGGCGGCCAGGACTTGGGCTACCTGCCGGGCAGCGAGGCCGAGAAGATGAGCCCCTGGGCCCAGGCGGTCTTCGACACGCTCTCGGCCGTGACGACGTCCGAGGTGATCGAGGAGGTCGTGGGGCGCGGCATGCTGGAGGTGCTGCCGCTCACCCACATCCGCGGCCGCTCGCTGCACGACGCGTTCGTCATCGTGGACGAGGCACAGTCGCTGGAGCGCAACGTCCTGCTGACCGTGCTGTCGCGGATCGGCGCCAACTCGCGTGTCGTTCTCACCCATGACGTGGCACAACGGGACAATCTGCGGGTCGGGCGGTACGACGGTGTGGTGGCCGTGGTCGAGAGGCTGAAGGGGCATCCGCTCTTCTCGCACGTCACGCTGACGCGTTCGGAGCGTTCGCCCATCGCGGCGCTGGTGACCGAAATGCTGGAGGACGGCCGCATCTGAGGGGATGTATGAAGGTGCGCGGCGCGCGGCGGGCCGAGGAGCTTAGCCGCGCGCCGTCGCGCGGCGCCGCAGTTTCCGTGAAACCGCAGGAGTAAACAGGGTGTGAGCTTTCACACGTAACCAAGAATTGCCTAGGAGCGTGCCGTTCGGGCAGAGTCTGGGTCCTGTCAGGCCCCGCATACGGCACTTGGACCCCTCCGGGGGCGATGCGGAACACACAACTGAACAGCGTCGCCGTATGCCGCCCGAGCACTGAGCGGACCTCTTTCACCGGAGGGCCCACCGGGTCAGCGCCTCCAGTGACCAGAGTGGTCCCGTTTCTTCGGGGCCGTCCAATCGGAGGCCAGTGTCCAGGGGCACGATTGCGTCCGCGAGGTCACCTATGCGGGCGATGCTGGAAGGAAACCGTGTGAGCCGGATTTCGGTCCGGGGATTCGCCGTGGCTTCTGCCACCGCGGTCACCACCGTGGGCGCCGTCGTCGGCGTCGCCGCGGGCAACGATCAGGGCACGACCGATCGGTTCGAGGCCACCGCTGCCGACGCGACGCTCCTCGCGGACATCCCCGCCGGGCACAACGTCCGGGCCCAGACAGCTTCCCTCACTCAGCAGGCGGACACCCAGGCCGACGCCGCGGATGCCGCGGCGAAGAAGGACGCCGAGGAGTCCGCGCGCAAGCAGGCCGCCGAGGACGCCACCGCGAAGAAGGAAGCCGCGGAGGAAGAGGCCAAGAAGAAGGAGGCCGAGGAGAAGGCCAAGGAGCGCGAGAAGGAGGAAGGCAGCGAGGTCAGCAGCCGCTCGGCCACGCGCGACGCCTCCGACTTCGCGGTCAAGGGCTCGTACTCGGTCGCCGAGGTCCAGGCGATGGCCCGGCAGATGGTCCCCTCGGACCAGTACCAGTGCTTCAGCAACATCGTGAACAACGAGAGCACCTGGGACTACACGGCCACCAACCCCTCCTCCGGCGCCTACGGTCTTGTGCAGGCCCTGCCCGGCACCAAGATGGCCTCGGCCGGCGCCGACTGGCGCACCAACCCGGCCACCCAGATCAAGTGGGGCCTGAGCTACATGAACGAGCGCTACGGCAGCCCCTGCGGCGCCTGGTCGTTCTGGCAGGCCAACCAGTGGTACTAGGCACTCCCGCCTGACCCGCTGTCCGCCCGAAGCCCCCGACCCGAAGCGGCCGGGGGCTTCGGCGTGTCCGGATGAAGGTAACGTCGACACGGATGGCCACGGGGGAGTGGGGGTAGAGGAAGAGAAATGTCCAGATTGCCACGATGGGTTGGCGGCCTGGGGTCCGGGCTGACGCGGCTCGCGCAGCGGCTCGAGGCCCGCGGGACCGCCGACGGGCCCGAACCCGGGCCCGCGCCCGCATCCGAACCCACGCCCACCCCGTCCCACGACCACACACCGGATCCGGCCATCGCGCCCGGTGCCGGGCACCGGCCCGCACCGGCGCCGGCCGGCGGCGCGCCCGTCATGGCGCCCCGTCAGGACCCGGTCGCCGCCGTCCCCTGGGGCGTGCGGGTCGCCGCCGAGGTCAGCTGGCGGCTGCTGGTGCTGGCCGGAACGCTCTGGGTGCTGATGCGCGTCATCAGCGCCGTACGGCTGGTGGTGCTGGCCTTCGTCGCCGGCCTGCTCATCACCGCGCTGCTGCAGCCGACCGTCGCCCTGCTCAGGCGGCGCGGCGTGCCGCGCGGGCTCGCCACGGCCATGACCTTCATCTCCGGCTTCGTCGTCATGGGGCTGGTGGGGTGGTTCGTGGTCTGGCAGGTGACGGAGAACCTCGACGACCTCTCCCGGCAGGTCCAGCACGGCATCGCCGAGCTCAAGCACTGGCTGCTCACCAGCCCGTTCCATGTGACCGAGAGCCAGATCAACAACATCGCCGACAAGCTCAACGAGGCGATCGGCACCAACACCAAGGACATCACCTCGGCGGGCATCGAGGGCGTCCAGGTCATCATCGAGGTGCTGACGGGCATCCTGCTGGCGATGTTCAGCACGCTCTTCCTGCTCTACGACGGTCCGCGGATCTGGCAGTGGCTGCTGAAGCTGGTGCCGCAGGCGGCCCGCGAGGGCGTGGCGGGCGCGGGCCCGCGCGCGTGGGCGACGCTGACGGCCTATGTGCGCGGCACGGTGATAGTGGCGATGATCGACGCGATCTTCATCGGCATAGGGCTCTTCTTCCTGAAGGTCCCGATGTATGTGCCGCTGGCCGTGTTCATCTTCCTCTTCGCCTTCGTCCCGCTCGTCGGTGCGGTGGTCTCCGGCGCGCTGGCGGTCGTCGTCGCGCTGGTCACGCGCGACGTCTTCACGGCGATGATGGTGCTGGTGGTCGTCCTCGCGGTGCAGCAGATCGAGGGCCATGTGCTGCAGCCGTTCATCCTCGGGCGCGCGGTGCGCGTCCATCCGCTGGCGGTGGTCCTCTCCGTCGCCGCGGGCTCGCTGGTCGCCGGCATCGGCGGCGCGGTGGTCGCGGTCCCGCTGGTCGCGGTGACCAACACGGTGGTCGGCTATCTACGGGCGTACGCGAAGGAGCAGGCGGCGCGCTCGGTGCTCGAGGTGTCGCCGGAGGAGGCCGCCGCGGTGCACACGCCCCCGCCGACGCCTCCGCCGACGCCATCGGGATGACGCCGGCGGACATGACGGAAAAGGGCAAGGGCCCCGACCTTGAGAAGGTCGGGGCCCTTGCCTTGTCACGCGAGTGACGGTCAGCCGTTCAGCACGGCCTCGGCGTCCAGGGTGGCGCCGACGGCCTGCAGGACCGAGGCGATCTTGAAGGCTTCCTGGATCGTCTCGCGGTCCACGCCGGCCTTGCGCAGCACCTGCTCGTGCGAGTCGAGGCACATGCCGCAGCCGTTGATGGCGGAGACGGCCAGCGACCACAGCTCGAAGTCGACCTTCTCCACGCCCGGGTTGCCGATGACGTTCATCCGCAGGCCCGCGCGCAGGTTGCCGTACTCCGGGTCCGACAGCAGGTGCCGGGTGCGGTAGTAGACGTTGTTCATCGCCATGATGGCGGCGGCGGACTTGGCGGCCGTGTACGCCTCGGGGGAGAGGTTGGCCTTGGCCTCGGGCTCCAGCTCGCGCAGCACGATCGGCGAACGGGTCGCGATCGCGCAGGAGAGGACGGTGCCCCACAGCTGCTGCTGCGGCAGGTTGGAGTTGCCGATGACCGAGCCGAGGTTCAGCTTCAGGTCCTTGGCGTAGTCCGGTATCGCGGACTTCAGCTCATCGAGGGCCATGGGGGATCAGCTCACTCGCCCGCGAGGAGCTTGACCGCGTCGAGGGTGTCCTCGCCCTTGTTCCAGTTGCAGGGGCACAGCTCGTCCGTCTGCAGGGCGTCGAGGACCCGCAGGACCTCCTTGGGGTTACGGCCGACGGAGCCGGCGGTCACCATGACGAACTGGATCTCGTTGTTCGGGTCCACGATGAAGACGGCGCGCTGGGCGTAGCCGTCCTCGCCCTCGACGCCGCAGGCCTGCATCAGCTCGTGCTTGGCGTCGGCCAGCATCGGGAAGGGCAGGTCGCGCAGGTCCTTGTGGTCCTTGCGCCAGGCGTGGTGGACGAACTCGGAGTCGCCGGAGACGCCGAGGATCTGGGCGTCACGGTCGGCGAACTCGTCGTTCAGCTGGCCGAACGCGGCGATCTCGGTCGGGCAGACGAACGTGAAGTCCTTGGGCCAGAAAAAGACCACGCGCCACTTGCCCTCGTAGGACTTGTGGTCGATCTGAGCGAACGCCTTGTCCGCGTCGAGGTCCACACAGGCGGTCAGGTCGTACTGGGGGAACTGGTCACCGACAGTGAGCACGCGCTCTCCTTGCAGCGGAGGAAATCCCGGTGCGGGGGTTTCCTGCGGGTTGGACGACCACCACAGTGCCACAGGAGGCATTGATAGCGGAAATAGCTAGACTGGGAAGTGTTGATCGAAGGTGGTTATCAATGATGTCGTCCATACCCCCGCCGCGGACCCGCCAGCCCAGCCTCGCCCAGCTCCGCGCGTTCGTCTCCGTCGCCGAGCACCTGCACTTCCGTGACGCCGCCACGGCCATCGGCATGAGCCAGCCCGCCCTCTCGGGCGCCGTCGCCGCACTGGAGGAGTCCCTCGGCATCCAGCTCCTCGAGCGTACGACGCGCAAGGTACTGCTCTCGCCCGCCGGCGAGCGGCTCGCCGCACGCGCGCGTACCGTCCTCGACGCCGTCGGCGACTTCATGGAGGAGGCCGAGGCAGCCCGCGCGCCCTTCACCGGCGTCCTGCGGCTCGGCGTCATCCCGACCGTCGCGCCCTACCTGCTGCCCACCGTGCTGCGCCTGGTCCACGACCGCTACCCGGACCTCGACCTGCAGGTCCACGAGGAGCAGACCTCCTCGCTGCTGGACGGCCTCACCCAGGGCCGCCTGGACCTGCTGCTGCTCGCCGTGCCGCTGGGCGTTCCCGGGGTCACCGAACTCCCGCTCTTCGACGAGGACTTCGTCCTGGTCACCCCCTGCGACCACTGGCTCGCCGGGCGCGGCGACATCCCCCGCGAGGCGCTGCGCGAGCTGGAGCTGCTGCTGCTCGACGAGGGGCACTGCCTGCGCGACCAGGCCCTCGACGTCTGCCGCGAGGCCGGACGGGCCGAGGGTGCCGCGATGACCACGAGCGCCGCCGGGCTCTCCACGCTCGTCCAGCTGGTCGGCGGCGGCCTCGGGGTCACCCTGCTGCCCCGCACCGCCCTGCGCGTCGAGACCGGCCGCAGCGACCGGCTCGCCACCGGCTACTTCGCCGACCCCGCCCCCTCGCGGCGGATCGCGCTGGCGATGCGGACGGGCGCGGCGCGGCAGAACGAGTTCGAGGAGTTCGCGGCCGCGCTGCGCGGGGAGCTGGCGAAGCTGCCGGTGCGCATCGTGCAGCGGTAGGAAGCGGTAGGCAGGGCCGAGGTAAGGGGCGCCGTCCCCTGTGCGGCGCCCCTTACCGGTATCGGCGGGGCTATTCGGCGCGCAGCCCGTCCGGGCGCATCATCCGCCACAGCGGCGGCAGCGCGGCGAGCGTGACCAGGGCGATGACGCCGGCCCCCAGCCCCACGACC
This sequence comes from Streptomyces sp. NPDC053048, assembly GCF_044547045.1. Classification (NCBI taxonomy): domain Bacteria; kingdom Bacillati; phylum Actinomycetota; class Actinomycetes; order Kitasatosporales; family Streptomycetaceae; genus Streptomyces; species Streptomyces sp. NPDC053048. The sequence goes on along the minus strand of NZ_JBITZS010000010.1, from coordinate 302,751 downwards.
TGCAGGAACGCGAACCGGTCGCGCACCGGCGCGTCCACCACCGAGAGCATCACCCGGCCCAGCGCGAGCCCCCCGGCGACGGCCAGCAGCATGCCGAGCACCACCGGGATCACGGTCTGCCAGACCAGGGACCAGGCGACGGTCGACCGGCTCGTGCCGAACGCGGCGAGCGTGGCCACCGGGCGCCTGCGCTCGCGGAGTTGCTCCAGCGTGGCCAGCATCAGGCTCGTGCCGACCAGCCCCAGGGTCACGGCCGCCGCCCAGGGAAGGGCGCTCAGCATGACCGCGTACTCGGTGTCGTGGTCCGGCTCGGCCACCCACTCCGTGAAGTCGACCTCCGCGGCGGGGGCGAGGGCAGCGGCGGTGTTGCGGACGTGCTCGACGGCGTCCGGGGACGGCGAGCCGAGCCGGATCAGCACGCCGGCCGTGGCGTCCGGCAGACCGCGGACGTCGAGGGCGGAGGGCGTGGCCAGGACGCCGAGGTCGGCCGGGAGGAACTCGGGTGCCTGGCGCGGCATCACGACGGGAGCCGACGCCGGCACGTTCCAGCGCTCCGGTGCCTTTCCCTCCCGCTCGAGAGCGAGCGCTTCGCCGGGCCGGACCTCGCTCGGGCGGCGCGGGCTGTCGCCGGCGGCCACGAAGACGTCGCCGTCCTCGCAGGACTCCAGCCCGGCCATCCGTCGCAGGGTGGCGCAGTCGGCGACGTGGAGCGGGACGACGTCGTTGCCGCCGGCCGTGTGCGCGTGGGTGCTGACGAAGCCGGCCGCCGACCGCACGCCCGGCGCCCGGCCGAACCTTTCGGCGATCGCCTGTGCGTCGTCCTTGCCGCCCAGCGGCAGGACCACGCGCATCACGTCCCGGTCGGCGCCGCGGTACGGCGTGGCCGTCGTCGTTCCGGCGAGGAGCATCTGCACCGCGATCGCACCGGCCACGGCGATCGTGATCCCGGTGACCGCGCGGGAGGCGGGGCCGCTGTCGAGCTGCAGCCGCCGGGTGGCGAGCTGCCAGGACGGCGGCCCGCCGCGCAGCCGCCCCACGACGGCCTCGACGAGCCACGGCAGCAATGTGACCACGCCCAGGAGCAGCAGCCCCGCGCTGAGCGCCGCCCACAGGCTCGGTTGGCCGAGGACGATGCCGGTGGACGGGGGACGGCGCAGGACGTACGGCACCAGCATCGCCAGGCCCGCCGCGGGAAGGAGCAGCCGCCACCACAGCCGGCGCCTGCGGCGCGTCGCCTCGCGCACCACGCCCAGCGGCTCGATGGCCACGTGCCGCAGCGCGAACAGGGAGATGACGACGGCCGTCAGCGGCACCCCGAGCAGGATCACGACGAGGGCGGCGGTGCCCGGCGTGAGGTCGGCGGGGAAGAGGCCGACGCCGCGCAGGGACAGCCGTGGCGCGAACGGCCGCGCGCAGAGGAAGAGCCCCGCACCGATCGCGAGCCCGGCCAGCGAGGCGGCCATGGCCTCGCCCGCCGCGACCCGGCGGGTCGTGCGGTGGTCCGCGCCGACCAGCCGCAGTGCCGCGAGCCTGCGGTCGCGGCGCTCGCCGCCGAACCGCACGGCGGTGGCGACGAGCGCGCACACCGGCAGCAGCAGGGCGGCGGAGGCCAGGCCGGCCATCAGCGCCACCGCGGCGTCCGGCTGGGGTTCGCCGTAGTCCCTGCCGAAGGCGGTGATGCGCCGGGGGCCGTTGGCGGGCAGGGTGCGGACGACGAGCCGGTCGTCCCCCGCGTAGTAGAGGAGTTCGTCGGGGCCCATGAGGCCCCGGTCGCCGATGGTGCCGGTGACGTGGTGGGGCAGCCGTTCGCGCAGCAGCGCCCCGCGGTCGGAGGCGAGGAGGTCCCGCAGGGCGGGGGAGACCACCATCTCCCCGGGCGCGGGCAGCGCGGCGACGCCCGGCGGCCTGGGTGCGCGTGGCCCCTCGGGCCGCAGCAGCCGGCCGTGGACGGTCCGGTCCCGGTAGACGGTGTCGGCCTCCTGGGCCAGCAGGGTCGCCGCCCCGGGCCGGTCGGCGGTCCGGAAGCCGATCCCGCGCTCCATGGCACGGGTGTTCCGGGCGTCCAGCGCCTGCGGCAGCGCGGTCAGAAAGAGCAGGAGGGCCACGCCGATGCCGGTGCCCACCGCCGTCAGCGCGGTGCGCAGCAGGCCCGCGCGGCCGCCGGTGACGGCGAAGCGGGCGCCCATGGCCAGGTCGCGGGCCCAGGCACGTAAGGACGTCACCGGGCACCCGCCATGTCGCGGGTGCGGCCGTCGCGTACGACGACCTCGCGGTCGGAGTAGGCGGCGATCCGGGCGTCGTGCGTGACCAGCACGACCGCGGCCCGGGTCGCACGCGCGGCGTCCGTCAGGAGCTCCATCACGCGCTCGCTGTTGAGCGAGTCCAGGGCGCCGGTGGGCTCGTCCGCGAAGACGACGCGGGGTGTGGTGACGAGGGCGCGGGCCACGGCGACGCGCTGGCCCTGGCCGCCGGAGACCTCGCCGGGGCGCCGGCCGGCGGAGTCGGCCACCTCGAGGCGGTCCAGCCACTCCAGGGCGCGGGCCTCGGCCACCCTGCGCCGGGCGCCGCCCAGGCGCAGCGGGAGGGCGACGTTCTCGACGCAGGTCAGCTCGGGGATGAGCTGGCCGAACTGGAAGACGAAGCCGAAGTCGGAGCGGCGTAACGCGCTGCGCGCGGCGTCCGGCATCGCGGTCAGCTCGTGCCGGCCGTAGCGCACCGTGCCCGCGTCGGGGCGCACGATTCCGGCCAGGCAGTGCAGCAGGGTCGACTTGCCGGAGCCGGAGGGGCCCATGACGGCGACGACCTCACCGGGGTGGACGGAGAAGTCGGCGTCGTCGAGTGCGGTCGTCAGACCGTACGCCTTGCGTAAGCCCGTGGCGGCCAGGACCGATCCGGCGGGGGTCATGGGCGCACCACCGTCGTGGCGAGCTGGTCCAGCCGGGCGGCGGTCAGTTCCAGCCACCGCAGGTCGGCCTCGAGGTGGAAGAGCGCGTGGTCGCAGATGAGCTGGTCGGCGAGGTCCCCGTCGCGCTTGCGGCGGGTCAGCTCGCGCATCAGCCGCAGGTGCTCGGCGCGCTGGGCGTCGAGCAGGTCGGCCGCGTCGCGGCCGGTCAGCAGGGCGAGGACGACCTTGGTGTAGAGGGTCGACTGCAGGTACGGCTCGGGCTTCTCGGGCTGGGCGAGCCACTGCTCGACATCCGTGATCCCGGCGTCGGTGATGGCGTACCGCTTGCGTTCGGGGCCGCCGCCGGGCTCGATGCCCTCGACCTCGACGAGGCCGTTCCGCAGCAGGCGCGACATGGTCGAGTAGACCTGCCCGTAGTGCAGGGGGCGGTCCTGGCCGAAGCGTTCGTCGAAGGCGCGCTTGAGGTCGTAGCCGTGGCGGGGACCGCCCTCGAGCAGGCCGAGCAATGCGTGTCCGATTGACATGGCAGGACTGTACGCCGTGGGTATACATACTGTGTATACCCACGGCGTACAGTTGGCCGAAACTATTCGGCTTCCGGCTCCCGCTCCTCCCGCTCCGCCTGCTCGGCCTGCTCTGCCTGCTCGGCCTTTGACGGGCGGCCGCGTCTGCGCATCGCGCCCGCCTCCCTCGGCATCCGGCCGGCGTCCGTCAGGGCCTTGCGCAGCAGGAACTCGATCTGCGCGTTGGCGCTGCGCAGCTCGTCGTCGGCCCAGCGCGTCAGCGCGTCGTGGACAAGCGGGTCGAGCCGCAGCAGCACCTGCTTGCGCTGCTGCGGCCGTCCGCGACGGGGTGTGTCCGTCACTGGTAGAGGGAGCCGGTGTTCAGGACGGGCTGGGCGGCCCGGTCACCGCACAGCACCACCATCAGATTGCTGACCATGGCCGCCTTCCGCTCCTCGTCCAGCTCGACGATCTCATGCTCGCTGATGCGGTCCAGGGCCTGCTCGACCATGCCCACCGCGCCCTCGACGATCAGCTTGCGGGCGGCCACGACCGCGCCCGCCTGCTGCCGCTGGAGCATGGCCGAGGCGATCTCGGGCGCGTAGGCCAGATGCGTGAAGCGGGACTCGATGATGCGCACGCCGGCCGTCTCCACGCGCGCGTGGAGCTCGACGGCGAGCTTCTCGGTGATCTCCTCGGCGTTGCCGCGCAGCGACAGCGCGTCCTCGTCGTGCGCGTCATAGGGGTACTCGATGGCGATGTGCCGCACGGCCGCCTCGGTCTGCGTGGAGACGAACTCCTGGAAGTCCTCCACCTCGAACAGCGCCTGCGCGGTGTCCTCGACCTTCCATACGACGACGGCGGCCAGCTCGATCGGGTTGCCGTAGGCGTCGTTGACCTTCAGTACGGCCGTCTCGTGGTTGCGCACCCGCGTGGAGATCTCCTCGCGGCTGGTGAAGGGGTTGACCCAGCGCAGCCCCTCGGTGCGGATCGTGCCCCGGTAACGGCCGAAGAGCTGGACGACCTTGGCCTGGCCCGGGGCGATCGTGTTCAGCCCGCTCATCGCGATGATCGCGCCGAGGGCGATCAGGATGCCTGCGGCCACGAGCGCGGCCGTCACACCGCCCTTGACGTGCGAACTGGTGACGACACCCAGCGCGACGGTGCCCGCACCGGCGAGCAGCCCCACCAGGCCGAGCAGCAGCGCGAGTCCGCCGCCTATGTCGTTGGCGGGCAACTCGCGCACAGGTGGGCGGTTGGTGGTCGACGTGTTCCCGGTGCTGGTCGCGGACATGGTGCGCCCCCCGTTTTCTGGTCGGCGCGCGAGGTCCGTCGCGCGCTTTCGGCTGTCTATCAAAGTGATAGCACATTATCGCCCTGTACGGTTCTCCGCACTACGCCGTGCCCGGTTCCCGCCGGCCGGGGTGCTGTATGTCACGTCCGTTATTGCCGTGATCGATGGGCGTTTGATGGCAGTTGCGGTGTTAGCTTCGTGAGCTGGGTTGGGGGCGGACGGACTGGAGCTACGGGAGAGATGGGCCGAGGGCAAGCGCGACAGGCGCAGAACAAGGGCAGTCGCCCAGCGACGGGTGGCAAGAAGCCCAAGAAGAAGGGCATACGCCGGTTCTTCACCTGGAAGAAGCTGCTGGCCTACTGCATAGCCGTGGTCGCTCTGGGGGCGGGCGCGTTCTACGCGCTCTACCTCTACGTGGACGTGCCCAAGGGCAACTCCGCGGCCAAGCTGCAGAGCAATGTCTACAAGTCGAGCGACGGCAGGACCATCGCCCGCATCGGTGAGGTCAACCGCGAGGAAGTGCCGCTGGCCAAGGTGCCGGAGGTCATCCAGCGCGCCGTCGTCGCCGCGGAGAACAAGAACTTCTACAACGACCCGGGCGTCGACCTGAAGGGCACCGCCCGCGGCATCCTCAACACGGTCATGGGCCGTGGCAAGCAGGGTGGTTCGACCATCACCCAGCAGTACGTCAAGAACTACTACCTGGACCAGAGTCAGACCGTCACCCGCAAGGTGAAGGAGCTGATCATCTCGCTGAAGGTCCAGGACGAGAAGACCAAGCCCGAGATTCTCGAGGGCTACCTCAACACCAGCTACTACGGCCGGGGCGCCTACGGCATCCAGGCCGCGGCGCGGGCGTACTACAACAAGGACGTCGACAAGCTCAGCCTCGAGGAAGGCGCCTACCTGGCCGCCCTCCTGCAGGCCCCGAGCCAGTACGACTTCGGCCCCGCCTCCACCGAGGCCGGCAAGCTCAACGCCAAGAAGCGCTGGAACTACGTCCTGGACAAGATGGTCGAGCAGAACTGGCTCGACGCCGGCAAGCGTCAGAGCATGCAGTTCAAGGAGCCGGGCAAGCCCAAGTCCGCCGCCGGCCTGAAGGGCCAGAACGGCTACCTCATCGAGGCCGCGAAGAAGGAGATCATCCGCGACCTGATGCAGGAGGGCCGCAGCGCCAAGGACGCCGAGCAGATCTTCGCCGCCGGCGGCTGGACCGTCACGCTCAGCATCGACCCCAAGAAGCAGGCGGCGCTGGAGAAGGCCGTCCAGAAGCAGCTGCTCGACGACCTCGACCCCAAGCTCCGCGAGGTCGACAAGCACGTGCAGGCCGGCGCGGTCTCGGTGGACCCGAAGACCGGCAAGGTCGTGGCCCTCTACGGCGGCGCGGACTTCGCGAGCCACCAGATCAGCAACGCCACCCGCGCGGACTACCAGCCCGCCTCGACGTTCAAGCCGCTGATCCTGGCCTCGGCGCTGGAGAACGACTCCACGACCCAGGACAAGCAGCGCATCACGTCCTCCACGATCTACGACGGCACCAGCGAGCGGCCGGTCAAGGGCAGCCCGATTCCGTACGCGCCGCCGAACGAGGACGACCGGAGCTACGGGCCGGTGACGGTGCAGAAGGCGATGAACGACTCGATCAACTCGGTCTTCGCCCAGATGGTCGTCGACGTCGGCATGAGCAAGGTCAAGAAGACCGCCGTCGACCTGGGCATGAAGAGCGACTTCGAGGAGACCCCGGCCATGTCGCTGGGCTCCATGGGCGCCAGCCCGATGGAGATGGCCGGCGTCTACGCCACGCTGAACAACCACGGCAAGAAGACCACCCCGAGCATCGTCAAGGCGGCGACCCTGCGCGGCCAGGCCTTCAAGCTGCCCAACACCATCGGCGACCGCGTCGTCGAGCGGAACACCGCCGACGGCCTGACCTCCGTGATGACCGGCGTGGTGGACGACGGTACGGCGAGCGTCGTGGCCAACCCCGCCTACCAGGTGGCCGGCAAGACCGGTACCTCCGACGACAACAAGTCCGCGTGGTTCGCCGGTTACACCCCCGGCCTCGTCACCACCGTGGGTCTGTTCGGTGAGGGTCCGGGCGGTGCCCAGGTCACGATGAAGGGCACCGGCGGCAACGGCCGTGTCGACGGTGGCAAGTACCCGGCCAGGATCTGGGCCGAGTACACCTCGTCCGTCTACGGCGACGGCGAGGACGACGACGCCAAGTTCGACCTCGAGACCGACAGCGGCTTCACCTCGGTCCAGGGCCCGGCCCCGACCACGTCGGGCACGCCGTCCGCGCCCGCCTCGCCGACGCCGTCGCCGACCCCGTCGAAGAGCACGCAGTCGCCGTCGGGCACCCCGAAGCCGACGGGAACGGGCAAGCCCACGGGCAGGCCCACGGGCAAGCCCACGCCGCCCAAGCCGCCGTCCCCGCCGATCACGCCGTCCGTGCCGACGGGCGACGCGACCGACGGCACCCGGCCCAACGGCGGCAGGGAGCTCCAGCCCCCGGTCCAGCCGTAACCCGCACGAACGCCGACCGGCCGCTGTCCCCCACGGGGGAACAGCGGCCGGTCGGCTTTTCCGCGGCGGTCGGGCCCGTCGCCCTCAGCGCCCCTGCGAAGGCAGCGCCAGCTCGAACCAGACCACCTTCCCGGTGCTCAGCCGCGTCGCGCCCCACCGCCGCGCCAGCTTGTTGACCAGGTACAACCCACGCCCGCCCTCGTCCGAGGGCCGCGCCTGGCGCAGCCTGGGCAGCTGCGGGACGTCGTCGCCCACCTCGCAGCGCAGCACGTCCGTCCGCAGCAGGCGCAGCGTGATCGGCCGTTCCGCGTACCGCACGGCATTGGTGATCACCTCGCTGACCAGCAGCTCCACCCCGTCCGACAGCTCCTCCAGGCCCCAGCGGGTCAGCGCCCGGCGGGCCAGGCGGCGCGCCTGGCGGGCGGTCTGCGGGCGCGGGTCGAGGAACCAGTAGGCGACGTCGCTCGGCGCGATGCCCTCGAAGCGGGCCGCGAGCAGCGCGATGTCGTCGTCCCGGTCCCCGGGGCCGAGCATGCCCAGCACCTCGTCGCACAGCGGCTCCAGCGGCGGCGGGTTCGGGCCGGTCAGCCGCGCGGTGTCGATCAGCCGCTCGCGCAGCTGCTCTATGCCGGTCCACACGTCCCGTATCCGGGACTCCACCAGACCGTCCGTGTACAGCAGCAACGTCGCCCCGGCGGGCGCGTCCAGCTCCACCGCCTCGAAATCCACCCCGCCCACGCCGATCGGCGCGCCCGGCGGCACGCGCAGCACCTCCGCCCGGCCGCCGCGGTGCAGCAGGACGGGCGGCGGATGGCCGGCGTTGGCGATCACGATGCGGTGCGCCACCGGGTCGTACACCGCGTACAGGCAGGTGGCCATGCGGTCGCTGCCCAGGCGCTGGGCCTGCTCGTCGAGATGGTGCAGCACCTCCTGCGGCGGCAGGTCCAGACCCGCGAGGGTCTGCGCGGTGGTGCGCAGCTGGCCCATGATCGCGGCGGAGGTCATGGAGTGGCCCATGACGTCGCCGACGACCAGCGCCACCCGGTTGCCCGGCAGCGGGATCGCGTCGTACCAGTCGCCGCCGACCCGGGCGGTCTCGGCCGCCGGCAGATAGCGGCTGGCGAGCCGGACCCCGGTGGGCTGCGGCAGGGAGTCGGGCAGCATGGTGCGCTGCAGCTCGTCCGCGATGTAGACCTCGCGGCCGTAGAGCACCGCCTTGTCCACACCGAGCGCGGTGTGGGTCGCCAGCTGGGCCGCGACCAGCAGGTCGTCGCCCTCGAAGGCCGCCCGGTCCGCGCGGCGGACGAAGACGGCCGCGCCGATCACCCGCCGGCGGCCGCGCAGCGGCGCCAGGATGGTGCGGTGCTCCTGAGGGACATGCCGGCCTTCGCCGAGCAGCTCGGGCAGGGCCGCCCGCGCGGCTGAGGAGTCCCCGAAGACGGGTCTGACACCCCGCAGCACCTCCGCGAGCGGCCCGCCTATGCGCACCTCGCACCGCTCGGCGGCCGCCTCGGCCAGCTCCGGGCCGGGGTCGGGCCGCCGCTCCTGCGGGGCGCCGTCCTCGCGGTCCTCGCGCACGTACTCGGGCAGCCGGTCGGTGCGGCGCAGCCGCAGCACGACCGGGCCCACCGGCCGCTCGTCGCCGACCGGCAGCGGGTCGCGCAGATAGACCAGGATCGCGTCGGCGAAGGTCGGCACCGTCGCCCGGCACAGGCCCAGCACGATCTCGTCGAGGTCGATCCCGCGCGCGATGCGCCGGGTGGCCGCCCCGACGAACCGCAGCCGCTCCCCGCCGCCGGCGCCTCCCGCGGGCGTGCGGGCCGCGTCGGCGGGCCCGGTCCCGCCGCCGTCCGGCGGACCGTCGAGGGACGGCGCGCCGTCGCCGCCGGCGCGGGGCGCGGGGATCTGCTCGGTCTCGGCGCAGGCATGCGCCTCGCCCGGCTCCGGGCCGACCGGTTCGGGGTGCGTCTCGCCGCGGGCCGCGGCGTCGTGCGCCTCGGCGCGGCCGCGCGCCTGGGCGTCGTCGCCACGGCTGCCCTGGCCCGGCAGGGGCAAGGGGTGTCTTCCGTGGGAGTTGGAGTGCTCCGTCACGCGTGGGGTTCCATCCGTCGGGGCTGTGCGCCCGCCCGGGGGCGGCGCACACGTGGGTCAGGCGCGGCGCAGGTTGAGGAAGAGCTGGATCTCGGGTGGTACGTCCGTACTGGCCGGGGCGTAGGCCGGGGAGCTCTCCCCGGTGATCTCGAATCCCGCGTCGCGCACGACTTCGCGCAGTTCTTCCCGCAGGTAACCGGATACCCGGATCGTGTTGCCCAGGAACGGGATCGCGTAGTCGTCGACGTCCGCCTCGACCATCGACAGGGCCAGCAGCCCCCCGGGTCTCAGCAGCCCGTGCAGCATGCGCAGCGCGTACGGGATCTCGGGGCGCGGCAGCATCAGCAGTGCGAAGAAGGCGGCGATGCCGTCGAACGTGCCCAGCTGCCCGTCGCGCAGATCGGCGAGATCGCCCAAATGGAAGGTCGCGTCCGGCACATTGACGCGCGCGAGTTCGAGCATGCCCGGGGAGAGGTCGTTGCCGACCACCTTGTGGCCCGCAGCGACGAGCTGACGGGCCGTCGGCAGGCCGGTGCCGCAGCCGACGTCGAGGATCCGCGAGCCCGGCGGCAGGGAGGAGGCCAGCCAGGCACCGGCCTCGAGCTGGCCCTCCTTGTGCGGGAAGGCCTCGTCGTAACGGTCGCCGATGGCGTCGAACGCCTCGGCCTGTCCATTGCGGTCCAGCCCTAACCGGGCGTAGCCGTCGTAGTCCCGCCGGTCGTCACCGCTCACGGCGTCGCCCCTTCTGTGACTGTGACTGTCTTTCATCGTGCCGTGCTGTGCAGTATCGCGGAGGCCGATCCTACGGTTGTCGCGCGGGGAGTCGGCAAGCGGTTGGGGGAACACCCCCTGGGCTCCGGTTCACGCCCCGACGCGGGTGGGGGTGCGGTCCCAGTCGCCCGGGAGCGCCGGCACCTGCCACGCGGGGTCCGGGCGCCACCCCTCCCAGCCGGCGGTGAACGGGGCGCCCCAGGACTCGATCAGCTCGACCGCCGCGCCCCCGGCGGCCCGTACCCGCTCGGCCCGGTCGGCGGTCATCAGGCCGGCGCGCTGCGCCTGCGCGAACTCGTCCTCGTCCTTCCACTCCCAACTGCGGTCGGGATAGACGGCGATGTCCAGGAAGTGGTCCTCGGAGTCGACGCCGCCGGCCCAGCGCGCGAGCGGTTCCTCGAGATTCACGTACCAGTTCCGGAAGCGCCAGTCGAGGTCCCAGAAGAGCCAGACCGACCAGGGGTCGCCGGGCCGGGCCAGCTTGAGCACGCCGGGTCCGAACCAGCGGGTCACCGAGGTGGTGCGGGGCTTGGTGTAGCGGGTGGCCAGCGGCTCGCGGTGGACGGGCGTGCCGTCGGCGAGCACGGGCTTGACGCAGTCGGTGCCGGGCGCCATCCAGACGGCCAGCAGCTCGTCGGTGTCCTCGACGACGGTGACGGGACGGCAGATGTGGATGCCGCCCTCGGTGCCGGGTCTGGCGTTGCCGCGGTAGCGCCAGAGAATGTGGTCCCCCGGCGCCCAGCGGCCGCCGCCGCCCGCCCTGCCCGTGTCCGTCGTCTGCGCTGCCATGCGCAGATCTTAGGTGCCGCCGACACGCATGCGCCGTGACGTATACCGCAAAGGTACGGTCCACGGGCCCGGCGGTCGTTCCGTCCGGGCCCGGTGCGCGCGCGGGAGGGCCCCTACGGGCGGGTCATGCGCAGCACGTCGAGGGCCTCGTCGAGCTGCTCCGCCGTCAGCAGGCCGCGCTCGACGTAGCCCGATTCGAGGACGACCTCGCGGATGGTCTTCCGCTCGGCGAGGGACTTCTTCGCCACCTTCGCCGCCTCCTCGTACCCGATGTACCGGTTCAGCGGGGTCACCACCGACGGGGAGGACTCGGCGTACTCGCGGGCCCGCTCGACGTTGGCGGTGATGCCGTCCACCGCCCGGTCGGCCAGCAGGCGGGAGGCGTTCGCCAGCAGCCGGATGGACTCCAGGAGGTTCTTCGCCATGACCGGCAGCATCACGTTGAGCTCGAAGTTGCCGGCGGCGCCCGCCGTGGCGACGGTCGCGTCGTTGCCGGTCACCTGGGCGGCGACCATCAGGACGGCCTCGCAGATGACCGGGTTGACCTTGCCCGGCATGATCGAGGAGCCCGGCTGGAGGTCGGGCAGGTTGATCTCGGCGAGGCCGGTGCGCGGTCCCGAGCCCATCCAGCGGATGTCATTGGCGATCTTGGTGAGGCCGACGGCGACGGTGCGCAGCTGGCCGCTGGTCTCCACCAGGCCGTCGCGCGCGCCCTGCGCCTCGAAGTGGTCACGGGCCTCGGTCAGCGGCAGCCCGGTGGTCCGGGCGACCTCCGCGATGACGGCACCGGAGAAGCCGGCCGGGGTGTTGATGCCGGTGCCCACGGCCGTACCGCCCAGGGGGAGTTCGGCGAGGCGCGGCAGGGAGGCACGCAGCCGCTCGGCACCGTAGCGGATCTGGGCGGCGTAGCCGCCGAACTCCTGACCGAGCGTCACCGGCGTCGCGTCCATCAGGTGCGTCCGGCCGGACTTGACGACCTCGGCGAACTCCTCGGCCTTGCGCTCCAGCGCCGCCTCGAGGTGCTCGAGCGCCGGGATCAGGTCGCCGGTGACGGCCGCCGTGGCCGCGATGTGGATGGAGGACGGGAAGACGTCGTTGGACGACTGGCTGGCGTTGACGTGGTCGTTGGGGTGCACCGGCCGCCCCAGCCGCTCCCCGGCGAGCGTGGCGATGACCTCGTTCGCGTTCATGTTCGAGGACGTGCCGGAGCCCGTCTGGAAGACGTCGACGGGGAAGTGCTCGTCCCAGCGGCCCTCGGCGACCTCGGCGGCGGCGTCCGCGATGGCATCCGCGACGTCCTTGTCGAGCACGCCCAGCTCGGCGTTGACCTTCGCCGCCGCGGCCTTGACGCGGCCCAGCGCGGCGATGTGGGCCCGCTCCAGGCGCTGTCCGCTGACGGGAAAGTTCTCCACGGCCCGCTGGGTCTGGGCGCGCCACTTGGCGTGCGAGGGGACGCGCACCTCTCCCATCGAGTCGTGCTCGATCCGGTACTGCTCGCTGTCGGTCATGGTCACTTACCTCCTGACAAACACAGCGTCTGTCTCGTCCGTCCTGTTCCCAAAGCCACAACCGACTAGTAAATACCGCGAGTAACAACAGAAATCGGGGAGGCTCCATGACACGCAGACCCACCCTGCGATGTTCCCTCGCCGCGCTCGCGGCGCTCGCCGCCGCGTTCGGCGGACTGACCGTCACCGGGCCCGCCGCGGCCGCCCGGACCCCCACCGCCACCACCGCGGCCACCCCTCTGACGCCGGAACTGGAGAGGATCCGCGCCGCCGAGTCCGTCCGGCTCTACGGCGACGCCGCCGAGCGCCCCCTCGAGGCACGCAAGGCCTCACTGGTCTCCCTCGGCGACAGCGAGATCTCCGGCGAGGGCGTGGGCACGTACGAGCCGGGCACGAACGGCCCCACCAACTGGTGCCACCGCTCGCCCGACGCCGCTATCCACCGCACCGGGATACCCGCCGACGTCACCTACAACGTCGCCTGCTCCGGCGCGTCCACCGCCAACATCCGCATCGGCGGCAGCAAGCAGTACGCGGACGAGCTCGTCCAGAGCGACAACCTCGCGGTCAAGGCCCGCAATACGCGCGTCAAGCTGGTGCTGCTCGTCGCCGGCGCCAACGACGACCTGCAGTTCGGCCCCGTGATGACCGACTGCGTCACCCGCTACCTCACCCTCCAGGGCCCCTGCGAGCCGAAGTACGCCCCGGGATGGCAGTCCCGCGTCGACGGCCTCGTGCCCAAGGTCGAGCAGACCGTACGGGACCTGCGCAAGGTGATGACGGACGCCGGCTACGCGAACGGCGACTACAGGCTCGTCGTCATGGGCTACCCCAGCCCCATCGGCCCCGACTTCGAGGACAACCCCGGCTACCGCGGCAAGCTCCTCGACGGCTGCGTCGGCCACACCTCCGACGCCGCCTGGGGCCGCAACACCGCCGTCCCCGCCTTCGAGCGCGGCATGCGCAAGGCCGCCCGGAACACCGACGCCGTCTACCTCGACAACTCCCGCCTCTTCCACGGCCACGAGGTGTGCATGGAGGACACCTGGGCGCGCGGGCTCTACGTCGACGTGACGAACCCGTTCCCGCCGAACGAGAACTCCGTGCGCCAGTCCTTCCACCCCAACCAGCGGGGCCACGGGGCCTTCGCGTCCTGCCTGACGCAGCTCTACACGGCCGGCCACCGGGAGGCGAGCTGCGCCGACCCGGCGAGCACGGGCAAGCCGGTGCTGTACAAGGGCGCGTGGGACGACGCGTTCCGGCCACTGCGCGGCGAGGCCGCCGGTTCCTGCGTGGACGCCTACGGTGCGGCCTCCGCCAACGGCACGAAGGTCGGCGGCTGGCCCTGCTCCGGGAGCCGTAACCAGGAGTGGTGGTTCGACGGGGAGCGCGGCTCGCTGCACTCCGCGCTGACCCACGACCGGTGCGTGGACGTGCCGGGCGGCGCGTACCGCGCCGGGGCGGCCGTGACGCTGTGGAACTGCCACGGCGGGACGAACCAGCGGTTCAGCCGCTCGGGCGGGGCGCTGAGCCCCGTTGCGGCACCGGGCCTCTGCCTGACGCTCGCTTCGGCCAAGGATGCCTTGCGGCTGCAGAAGTGTGACGGGTCGGGGTCACAGCGCTTCGCGTCATAGTCCCCACCCCGCCCCTTCCCGAACCGGGGCTCCGCCCCGGACCCCGGTCCTCAAACGCCGGACGGGCTGGATTTTCTGCCGGTCCGGGGGTCCGGGGGCTTGCCCCCGGTTTCGGGAAGGGGCGGGTAGGGGAATGCCCCGCGGGGTTACTTCTGCCGCACCGGAATCGACGTGAAGGTCGGGGCCGGGGACGGGTCGACGAAGAAGTCGTTGCCCTTGTCGTCGACGACGATGAACGCCGGGAAGTCCTCGACCTCGATCTTCCAGACCGCCTCCATGCCGAGCTCCTCGTACTCCAGGACCTCGACCTTCTTGATGCAGTCCTGGGCCAGGCGCGCGGCCGGGCCGCCGATCGAGCCGAGGTAGAAGCCGCCGTGCGAGCCGCACGCGTCGGTGACCTGCTTGCTGCGGTTGCCCTTGGCGAGCATGACCTTCGAGCCGCCCGCGGCCTGGAACTGCTCGACGTAGGAGTCCATCCGGCCGGCCGTCGTCGGGCCGAAGGAGCCGGACGCGTAGCCCTCGGGGGTCTTGGCCGGGCCCGCGTAGTAGACCGGGTGGTCCTTGAGGTACTGCGGCATCTCCTCGCCCGCGTCCAGCCGCTCCTTGATCTTCGCGTGTGCGATGTCACGGGCGACGACCAGCGGACCGGTCAGCGAAAGCCGGGTCTTGACCGGGTACTTGGTGAGCTCGGCGAGGATCTCGTCCATCGGCCGGTTGAGGTCGATGCGCACGACGTCGCCGTCCGCTTCCAGGTGCTCGTCGGTGGTCTCCGGCAGGAAGCGCGCCGGGTCCGTCTCGAGCTGCTCGAGGAAGACGCCCTCAGCGGTGATCTTCGCGACGGCCTGGCGGTCGGCGGAGCAGGAGACGGCGATGGCGACCGGGCAGGACGCGCCATGCCGCGGCAGGCGGACGACGCGGACGTCGTGGCAGAAGTACTTGCCGCCGAACTGGGCGCCGATGCCGATCTTCTGCGTCAGCTCGAAGACCTTCTCCTCCAGCTCCTTGTCGCGGAAGCCGTGGCCCAGCGGCGAGCCCTCCTCGGGAAGCTCGTCCAGGTAGTGCGCGGAGGCGTACTTCGCGGTCTTCAGCGCGTACTCGGCGCTCGTGCCGCCGACGACGATCGCCAGGTGGTACGGCGGGCAGGCCGCGGTGCCCAGCGAGCGGATCTTCTCCTCCAGGAACTTCATCATGGAGGCCTCGTTGAGGACCGCCTTGGTCTCCTGGAAGAGGAACGACTTGTTGGCCGAGCCGCCGCCCTTGGCCATGAAGAGGAACTTGTACGCGCCGCCGTCGGTCGCGTAGAGCTCGATCTGCGCCGGCAGGTTGGAGCCGGTGTTCTTCTCGTCCCACATGGTCAGCGGGGCCATCTGGGAGTAGCGCAGGTTCAGCTTCGTGTACGCGTCGAAGATGCCGTGCGAGAGGGCCTTCTCGTCCTCGCCCCCGGTCAGCACGTTCTGGCCGCGCTTGCCCATGACGATGGCGGTGCCGGTGTCCTGGCACATGGGCAGGACGCCCGCCGCCGCGATGTTCGCGTTCTTCAGCAGGTCCAGGGCGACGAAGCGGTCGTTCGGGGACGCCTCGGGGTCGTCGAGGATCTTGCGCAGCTGGGCGAGGTGGGCCGGGCGCAGGTAGTGGGAGATGTCGTGCATCGCCTCGGCGGCCAGCTTGCGCAGCGCCTCCGGCTCGACCTTGAGGAAGGTCCGGCCGTCGGCCTCGAAGGTGGAGACACCCTCGGAGGTCACGAGGCGGTACGGAGTCTCGTGCTCGCCCAGGGGGAGCAGGTCGGTGTAGGCGAACGCAGGGTGGGTCGGGCGGGGGGCAGTCGACATCTCAGGTGTTCCTCGCTCGGCAGACGGCTGTGCGCTGACATCTTCGGCAGCACTGAAACAGCGTAGAACCCGGATGAAGGGTGGAGCAGGTGAGGTAAGACTCACTAGCTCGCCGCCCGGCCCTGGAATCCGCCCCCGTGCGCCCGTGCGGTGCTTCCGTGCGCCCCGGCGTGAGCACCGGCGAGAAGCTCGTCGGGTGAGGGCTTTTGCTGTTTTCGGTGGTGTCGAGGCGAAGCCCCGCCGGGGCCGGCGGCCGAAGAACCTCCTGGCGACGGCCGACCGCGGCCGACCGGTGACCGGCGGCATTCCGGTCATGGCAACGGTGTGAATAAGCTCGCGCACAGCGGGTAAAGCTTGGTGCATCGTCTCTCGTACGGCTGCGGGTGCGAATGGCCGTGCGCGTCGAGGCGGGCAAAGGTGACTCAATCGGCCAAGCAAAGCCGTCGTCAGGAGTAGACCGTGCTGCTACCGCATCAGCCCCTGCAGGAAGCCGCCGTACCGTCCCAGCGGATTTCCGCTCGGGAACAGGCCGGCCCCTGGCATTCGGAGGCGGTGTGCCGCCGGGATGAAGCCGGGCTCTTCTTCGCACCATCAAAGGAGCCGACGGCCGCCCGGCTTTCCCGCGAAGAGGCGGCGAAACGCGTCTGCGCCCGTTGCCCGGTCATGGTCGAATGCCGCGAGCACGCCCTGCTCCAGCCGGAGCCCTACGGCGTCTGGGGCGGGCTGACCGCGGCCGAGCGGCGGGTCGTGCTGGCCCGTCGGCGGCGGCGCGAGGCCGAGCTGCAGCGCACCACGCGCATCGCCGCCGCGGGCTGAGATCCGCCTTCTTATCCATACGGGCCGGGCCCTGCCGATCATCACGGCAGGGCCCGGCCCGTTGTATGCGGGGTGCTCGGCGCGTCAGCTGGGGCGCTCGAAGTCGACCGAGCTGTAGGCGCGCAGCTTCGACAGCCGGTGCTCGGAGTCGATCAGGCGGATGGTGCCCGACTTGGAGCGCATGACCAGCGACTGGGTCGTCGCCGTCTCGGCGCGGTAGCGGACGCCGCGCAGCAGCTCGCCGTCGGTGATGCCGGTGGCGACGAAGAACACGTTCTCGCCGCTGACCAGGTCCTCGGTGTGCAGGACGCGGTCCAGGTCGTGCCCGGCGGCCAGGGCGCGCTCGCGCTCCTCGTCGTCCTTGGGCCACAGCTTGGCCTGGATGGTGCCGCCGAGGCACTTCATCGCACAGGCCGCGATGATGCCCTCCGGCGTGCCGCCGACGCCCAGCAGCAGGTCCACGCCGGTGCCCTCGCGGGCGGCCATGATCGCGCCGGCCACGTCGCCGTCGGAGATGAACTTGATGCGGGCGCCGGCCTCGCGGATCTCCTTGACGAGACCGTTGTGACGCGGGCGGTCCAGGACGACGACCGTGACGTCCTCGACGGCGGAACGCTTCGCCTTGGCGATGCGGCGGATGTTGACCGCCACCGGGGCGTCGATGTCGACGAAGTCGGCGGCCTCGGGGCCGGTGACGAGCTTGTCCATGTAGAACACCGCGGACGGGTCGAACATGGTGCCGCGCTCGGCGACGGCCATCACGGAGACGGCGTTGGCCATGCCCTTGGCGGTCAGCGTCGTACCGTCCACCGGGTCCACGGCGACGTCGCACTCCGCGCCGGTCCCGTCGCCCACGCGCTCGCCGTTGTAGAGCATGGGGGCGTTGTCCTTCTCGCCCTCGCCGATGACCACCACGCCGTTCATCGAGACGGTGTGGATCAGTGCGCGCATGGCCCGTACGGCGGCGCCGTCGGCGCCGTTCTTGTCCCCACGGCCCACCCAGCGGCCCGACGCCATGGCGCCGGCCTCGGTGACGCGGACGAGCTCCAGCGCGAGGTTGCGGTCGGGCGCCTCGGGGCTGACCTCGAGCTGGGACGGCAGATGATGATCGGTCATCGGGGCGGACCTTTCTGTACGGCGGCGGCCGTGTGGTCCCCTCCGGTGCCCGGTGGGCCAGGAGGGTGAGGGTGTGATGACTTTATCGGTTCATTGCCAGAGTGAGCAGGGCACCCCACGCATGAGCGGCGTAAAGACCGCCGCCGTGGCGGTCCCCAGGTCGCCGTCAAGATCGAGTGGGGCATGGGGGACGATAGGGGCGTGGCAGGTAGGAACCCCAAGGCGCAGACGATTCGCAACATGCTGCTGGCGATGGCGGTGGTGATCCCCGTGGCGGGAGTCAGCTACGTCTTCATCCCGCACGACGAGAGCAAGGACCCGGTGCGGACGGTCAGCTACCGGGTGGAGCTCGACACCGCCCGGCGCGCGGCCCCGTACGCGGTGGCCGCCCCCGAGGGGCTGGGCGACGGCTGGCGGGCGACCTCGGTCTCGTACAAGCCCCAGGGCGCCGAGGGCTCGGTCTGGCACCTGGGCTTCCTCGACCCGCAGACGCAGTACGTCGCGGTCGAGCAGAGCGACGGGCCCGCCCGCCCCTTCATCGACAGTGCGAGCCAGCGCGCGGAGAAGACGGGCAGGACGCAGAAGGTGGGCGACGTCGTCTGGCAGCGCTACGAGGGGCCGAAGTACAACGCCCTGGTGCGTGAGGAGCGCGGGGTGACGACCGTGGTCACGGGCACCGCGTCGCACGAGCGGCTGACGGAGATGGCGGCGGCGCTCAAGGCCGAGAAGGCCAAGTAAGGACATCGGGATGTGCCGGAACCCGGGCCCACGGGCCCGGGTTCCGGCACATCCCGATGGTGTTCAGACGGTCTGCACGGCCTGCTCGAAGGACAGGCGCGGCGAGCGCGGGTAGAAGGCGTCCTCGCCCGGCTTGCCGATGTTGATGATCATCAGCGGGGTGTGGTCGTCGTCCAGGAACTCCTTCTGGACGCCCGCGAAGTCGAAGCCGGTCATCGGGCCGGCGGCCAGGCCGGCGGCGCGGATGCCGAGGATGAAGTAACCGGCCTGCAGGGCGCCGTTGAGCGTGGCGGACTGCTCGCGGACCGGGCGCTCGCTGAAGAAGAGGTCCTTCGCCTGCGGGAAGTGCGGGAGCAGCGCCGGCAGCTCCTCGTGGAACTCGTTGTCCGCGGCGAGGATGGCGACCAGCGGGGCGGCGGCGGTCTTGGCCTGGTTGCCCTCGGCCATCAGCGGGACCAGGCGCTCGCGGGCCTCGGCGGAGCGGACCAGCACGATGCGCAGCGGCGACTGGTTGAAGGCGGTCGGCGCGAACTTGATCAGGTCGTAGATCGCCTGGATCTGCTCCTCGGAGACCGGCTCGGCCGAGAAGGTGTTGGCGGTGTGGGCCTCGCGGAAGAGGAGGTCCTGGGCGGCGGAGTCAAGGGTGAAGGTCATGACGCCACTGTAGGAAGAAGATGGATGAATTTTCAACTAAATCAAGGGCGTCTGAGAGGGAGGTCACAGGGATGAAACGTTTGATGATCGCCGCCTCGAGGGCGACTCAGTCGGCGTTGGGCTCCTTGTCCCCCGACGCGCCTTCCTCCTGGGCCAGCGCCGCGTCGAGGCGCGCCCGCGCGCCCTCCAGCCAGCGGCGGCAGACGTTCGCCAGCTCCTCGCCGCGCTCCCACAGGGCCAGCGACTCCTCGAGCGTCGTACCGCCGGCCTCCAGCCGGCGCACCACGTCGATCAGCTCGTCACGAGCCTGCTCATAGCCCAGCGCGTCCGTTGTTGTCGCCATGGCCGACAGCCTAAGCGGGCGGTGTGACACCGGGCGGTGTGACAGGAGACGTGGGGGTGGCGACGGACCGCACCGAGAACTCGCCCTCCGCGACCCGCGCCCGCAGCTCCTCCTCCGGGGCCACCTCGCCGGCCGCCCGGACCACCCGGCCGTCCGCGTGCTGCAGCACCGCGTAGCCGCGGCGCAGCGTCGCCGCCGGAGACAGGGCGACCACGCGCGCGTGGGTGTGCGTCAGCTCGGACTGCGCCCGGTCCAGCAGGTGGCCCAGCGTGCGGCGGCCCCGGGCCGCCAGCGCCTCGATCTGCTCCTCCCGCTCGTCCACCATCCGGTGCGGCCGCTCCATGCAGGGGCGCGCCCGCGCCGCCGCCAGGCCGCGTTCCTCGCGGTCCAGGTGCGCGGTGACGCAGCGCAGGGCGCGTTCGCGCAGGTGACGCACGCGGGTGAGCTCCTCGCCGACGTCCGGTACGACCCGCTTGGCGGCGTCCGTGGGCGTGGACGCGCGCAGGTCGGCGACCAGGTCGAGCAGGGGGGTGTCCGGTTCGTGCCCGATCGCCGAGACGACGGGCGTCCGGCAGGCGGCCACCGTCCGTACGAGCTGCTCGTCCGAGAACGGCAGCAGGTCCTCCACGCTGCCGCCGCCGCGCGCCACGATGATCACGTCGACGTGGGGGTGCGCGTCCAGCTCCTGGACCGCCTCGATGACGTTCGGCACCGCGTGCACGCCCTGCACGGGGACGTTGCGCACCTCGAAGCGGACGGCGGGCCAGCGGTGCCGGGCGTTCTCCAGCACGTCGCGCTCGGCGGCGGAGGCACGGCCGCAGACCAGGCCGATGAGCTGGGGCAGGAAGGGCAGGGCGCGCTTGCGGTCCGCCGCGAAGAGGCCTTCGGCGGCGAGGGACTTCTTGAGCTGCTCGAGACGGGCCAGGAGCTCGCCGACGCCGACGGGTCGGATCTCGGCGGCCCGGAGGGAGAGCTGGCCGCGCGGGGCGTACCACTCGGGCCGGGCGTGGACGACAACGCGGGCGCCCTCGGAGACGACGTCGGCGACGCGGTCGAAGACGGCGCGGTAGCAGGTGACGGAGAGGGAGACGTCGTGGGAGGGGTCGCGGAGCGTCAGGAACACGACGCCGGCGCCGGGCCGACGGGAGAGCTGGGTGATCTGCCCTTCGACCCAGATGGCGCCGAGACGGTCGATCCAGCCGCCGATGAGGCGGGAGACCTGGCCGACGGGCAGCGGGGTGTCGGGGGAGGTGGTCACAGCCATGGGCCGAGCGTATCGGTGGGGACCGACAGTGGGGGGCGAGCACGGAACCTCAGCCACCAGCTGGGCTCAGCCCACACCCGCCCGCACCGGAAACCACCGCCGACCGACCAGCACCACCAGCCCCACCCCCAGCCACACCCCACCCACCACCAGCGCCGTCCAGGACGCAGAGACGATCACGGCCACCACCACCGCCAGCCCCACCAGCGGCACCACCACATGCCGGACGACCCCCACCCGGTCACCCCGCCCCCGCACCCCGAACCAGCCGATCACCGACATGTGCAGCAGCGCGAACGCGCACAGCGCCCCCACGTCCACCACCGACACCAGCCGGTCCAGGCCGTCGTCCCGCCGGGCCGCCCACACGGCGGCCAGCAGCGTCACGACGGCCGCCCCCAGCAGCGCGAGGCGCGGTACGCCCGAGCCCCGGTCGACCTTCGCCAGAAGGCCCGGCAGACGGCGGTCGCGCGCCATCGCGAACAGCAGGCGCCCCGCCGCCGCCTGCCCGGCCAGCGCGGCGAAGGCCGCGCCGATCGCCTTGCTGACCGCCACCAGGTCGTGCAGCCACGCTCCGGTCGCCGTGTCGACCGTGTCGTAGAACGCCGCCCCCTGCCTCGCCGGCTCCGCCGCCAGCTCCGCCGGGGACATCGGGGCGAGGAGCGCCGCCAGGTAGGTCTGGAGGACGAACAGCACGCCCGCCACGGCCAGGCAGGTGACGACAGCCCGCGCCACCTTCTCCGAGCCGCCGGCCGACTCCTCCGCGAACGACGCGATGGCGTCGAAGCCCAGGTACGACAGCACCGCCACCGACACGGCCGCCAGCACCGCGCCCAGGTCGAAGCCGCCCTCGCCGGTCAGCGGCGTCAGCCAGTCGCGGCGGGGGCCGTCCTGCGCGAGTGCCACCGCCGCCGCCACGACGAAGACGGCCAGCACCGCGATCTCCATGGCCAGGACGAGGAAGCCCACCAGCGCGGCGGCCCGCACCCCCGTCAGGTTCAGCGCGGTCGTCACGAGCACCGCGGCCGCCGTCCACACCCAGCCGGGGACGGACGGCACCAGCGCGTGCATGGCGATGCCGGAGAAGAGGTAGGCGACCGCCGGGATCAGCAGGTAGTCGAGCATCGCCATCCAGCCCGCGATGAACCCCGGACCCTCGCCGAGCCCCACGCGCGCGTACGTGTAGACCGAGCCCGCCCGTGGGGCGACCCGCACCATCTGCGCGTACGAGTAGGCCGTGAAGGCCATCGCGACGGTCGCCACGAGGTAGACGAGCGCGACCGCCCCGTGCGCCTTGGCGACGAGCGTGCCGAAGACGCCCACCGGCGCCATGGGGGCGATGAACAGCAGGCCGTAGACGACGAGGTCGCGGAAGGTGAGGGTGCGGCGCAGGGTGCCGGTGGCGGTGCCGTCGCCGGGTTTCGCCAGGGGATCGGGATGGGGACCGGGATCGGGATCGGGTGTCGCCATGGATGTCAGTATTCGTGCGCCGCACGGGCCGGTGGCCGGGCCACGCCGGTGGGGCCGGGCCCTTACGATGGACCGCATGACTGCCACTCCCGCCCGCAAGGTTCTGCTCGCCGCCCCCCGTGGCTACTGCGCGGGCGTGGACCGTGCCGTGCTCGCCGTCGAGAAGGCGCTGGAGCAGTACGGCGCCCCCGTCTACGTACGGCACGAGATCGTCCACAACAAGTACGTGGTCAAGACGCTGGAGAAGAAGGGCGCGATCTTCGTCGAGCGGACCGAGGAGGTCCCCGAGGGCAACATCGTGATGTTCTCCGCGCACGGCGTCGCCCCGGTCGTCCACGAGGAGGCCAAGCGCGGCAAGCTGGCCACCATCGACGCGACGTGCCCGCTGGTGACCAAGGTCCACAAGGAGGCCGTCCGCTTCGCCAAGGAGGACTACGACATCCTCCTGATCGGTCACGAGGGCCACGAGGAGGTCATCGGCACCAGCGGCGAGGCGCCCGACCACATCACGGTCGTCGACGGGCCGGAGGACGTGGCCAAGGTCGAGGTCCGCGACGAGAACAAGGTCGTCTGGCTCTCCCAGACCACCCTGTCGGTCGACGAGACCATGGAGACCGTCGACGCCCTCAAGGGCCGCTTCCCCAACCTGCTCTCGCCGCCCAGCGACGACATCTGCTACGCCACGCAGAACCGTCAGACCGCGGTGAAGCAGATGGGCGCCGAGGCCGATCTGGTGATCGTCGTCGGGTCGAAGAACTCGTCGAACTCCGTGCGGCTCGTCGAGGTGGCGCTGGGCGCCGGCGCGCGGGACGCCCATCTGGTCGACTACGCAGAGGAGATCGACGAGGCCTGGCTGGAGGGCGTCTCCACGGTCGGCGTGACCTCGGGCGCCTCGGTGCCGGAGGTCCTCGTGGACGGCGTGCTGGAGTGGCTCGCGCAGCGCGGCTACGGCGACGTCGAGGTCGTCACGGCCGCCGAGGAGAGCATCACCTTCTCGCTGCCGAAGGAGCTGCGCCGCGACCTGCGGGCCGAGGCGAAGGCCGCCACCGAGGGGTGATCCGGCCCGTCCGCGCCTACGCTGCTGGGCATGGACGTATTCGGCGTGGACATCGGCGGATCGGGCATCAAGGGCGCTCCGGTGGACCTGGGGCGCGGTGAGATCGCGCGGGAGCGCTTCAAGGTGCTCACCCCGCGTCCGTCCACCCCGGACGCGGTCGCCGGCTGCGTCCGGCAGGTCGTCGAGCACTTCGGCGCCCTGGGCGGCCCGGTCGGGGTGACGTTCCCGGGTGTGGTGACCGACGGGACGACCCGTACGGCCGCCAACGTCGACAAGAGCTGGATCGGGCGGGACGCCGCCGCTCTGCTCGGCGAGGAGCTCGGCGGGCCGGTGACGGTGCTGAACGACGCGGACGCCGCGGGACTCGCCGAGATGACGTTCGGTGCCGGGCGCGGGCGCATGGGCACCGTCGTGGTGCTGACGTTCGGCACGGGCATCGGCAGCGCGCTCTTCGTCGACGGACGGCTGGTGCCCAACACCGAGCTCGGCCATCTGGAGCTGCAGGGGCACGAGGCCGAGACGCGTGCCTCGACGCGGGCCAAGGACGAGGAGGACCTCAGCTGGGGCCGCTGGGCCAAGCGGGTCGGGCGTTATCTCGCGCACGTGGAGATGCTCTTCTCGCCCGAGCTGTTCGTGATCGGCGGCGGGGTCAGCCGCAAGGCGGCCAAGTTCCTGCCGCTGATCGAGGGGGTCAGCGCCGAGGTCGTGCCCGCTCAGCTGGAGAACAACGCGGGGATCGTGGGGGCCGCGATGGCCGCTGCCGCTTCCGCGCCCGCCTCCGCAGCCTGATCAGCACGATCCGCCGGACGAGCGCGATCAGCGCGGCCAGCAGGGTGCCGGAGTAGAGCCAGCCCGCGTTCAGGGACAGCATCGTCACCAGGCTCATCACCCGGC
The DNA here is from genome assembly GCF_044547045.1 of Streptomyces sp. NPDC053048. Classification (NCBI taxonomy): domain Bacteria; kingdom Bacillati; phylum Actinomycetota; class Actinomycetes; order Kitasatosporales; family Streptomycetaceae; genus Streptomyces; species Streptomyces sp. NPDC053048. The sequence goes on along the minus strand of NZ_JBITZS010000010.1, from coordinate 278,549 downwards.
TGCCGAAGCCGCCGGTGCCGTCGCTGACGGGCACCGCGCCGATCGCGTAGGCGATGGGCACGCTCACCGGCGCCGTCATCAGCTCGGCCGGCCGCACCCACAGGGCGCAGGCCGCGCTGGCGAGCACGAAGAACACTCCGTAGACGCGGGCCGAGCCGCCCAGCGCCCACGCGTCCAGGGCGCCGACGCCCAGCATGGCCAGGGTGGTGAGCAGCCCGCTGCCGAGCCCGGTCAGCCGGGGCGCGGGCAGCCGCCGGACGAGCGGGGGAGCCGGGCGCCGGGGGCGCGGGCGCCGTGGCGCGTCCGCCCGGCGCTGGCCCACGGGAACGGCGGGGCGGGGCACGGGTGATCCGCGCCGGACCTTGCGCTGGGGGATACGCGTGCTGGGTTGCTCCACCCGACCAAACTAGGTGGGTACATACGAGGAATCCGGCGTTGGACACGCCGGTTGTTGCCGCCTGGCCGTGTGTTCGAGTCATCCTCCGTGCGGGCCCCGCGCGCGGCGCGGACCCGTAGACTGGATGACCGGGCGCGTCACGGGGCGCGGAACCCTCGCTACTACGGGAACTACGGGAAGTCGCCACGTGTCGCTCACGATCGGAATCGTCGGTCTGCCGAATGTCGGCAAGTCGACCCTGTTCAACGCCCTGACCAAGAACGACGTGCTGGCGGCCAACTACCCGTTCGCCACCATCGAGCCCAACGTGGGCGTCGTCGGCGTCCCGGACGCCCGGCTGACCAAGCTCGCGGAGATCTTCGGCTCGCAGCGGATCCTCCCCGCCACCGTCGACTTCGTGGACATCGCCGGCATCGTGCGCGGCGCCTCCGAGGGCGAGGGCCTGGGCAACAAGTTCCTGGCGAACATCCGTGAGTCGGATGCGATCTGCCAGGTCATCCGCGCGTTCAAGGACGAGAACGTCGTCCACGTCGACGGCAAGGTCTCGCCCAAGGACGACATCGAGACGATCAACACCGAGCTGATCCTCGCCGACCTGCAGTCGGTTGAGAAGGCGATCCCGCGTCTGACCAAGGAGTCGCGCCTCCAGAAGGAGAAGGTCGCCGTCCTCGCCGCCGTCGAGGAGGCGAAGGGGATCCTGGAGTCGGGCCAGACCCTGTTCTCCGCGGGCATCACCAAGGGCACCGAGCGCGGTGACCTGCTGCACGAGCTCCACCTGCTCACCACCAAGCCGTTCCTCTACGTCTTCAACGTGGACGAGGACGAGCTGGTCGACGAGGACTTCAAGAACGAGCAGCGCGCGCTGGTCGCCCCGGCCGAGGCCATCTTCCTCAACGCCAAGATCGAGTCCGAGCTCATCGAGCTGGACGACGAGGAGGCGCTGGAGCTGCTGCAGTCCATGGGCCAGGACGAGCCCGGCCTGGCCACCCTGGGCCGCGTCGGCTTCGACACCCTGGGCCTGCAGACCTACCTCACCGCCGGTCCCAAGGAGACCCGCGCCTGGACCATCAAGAAGGGCGCCACGGCCCCCGAGGCGGCCGGTGTGATCCACACCGACTTCCAGAAGGGCTTCATCAAGGCCGAGGTCATCTCCTTCGAGGACCTGGTCGCCTCCGGCTCCGTCGCCGAGGCCCGTGCCGCCGGCAAGGCGCGCATGGAGGGCAAGGAGTACGTGATGGCCGACGGTGACGTCGTGGAGTTCCGCTTCAACGTGTAGTGGGTCACATAGCACCACATCGCTGATCTGGCAAACGCGCAGGTCAGAGAGGGTCTGATCCTTCGGGGTCAGGCCCTCTTCTCGTTCCCGTGCTGACTTGGTGCTGACCTGGAAGCACCCCTCATCACCCCTCGGAACCCCTTCCGTGCTGACTTGGTGCTGACTTCGTGGGGGAGGGGTCCGGCGACGGTGCTGGATCTGGATCGGGGGACCGGTTCGACGTTCGCCAGACGGCCACAAGGGGCGGCGCTAACCTCCGGCCTATGGGTGACACGACCGAATCCAATGCCCCCGTGAATTACGCCAGCCCCCCTGCTCATTTCGCCCTCGTGTACGGCGAGCCCGTGAAGGTCGGAGAGGCGGCTATCAGGGTCGGCTGGAGGTGGGTCAGTGGCTGCCACGCAGGCGACCCGGCCCCCGAAGAACAGAGTCAGTAGGAAAGACCCGAACGGGCTTCTCGCGTTGGCAGGTAGGGCACAGATGAAAGCCGCCCTCGTCGGTCACGACACTCCCCCAGCCGCGACATTCCTCACACCCCCGAGCGCGTTCGACGATTACTCGCGGGCCAGGGGCGGGGTCGCTGCTGGCGTTTTTGATCACGCCGGCGCTCCTCGGTGAGAACTCCGCTGTGCCTTCGCTGTCAGTATCCGCCGCACGTCGCCCCACGTCGAAGGGCAGTTCCGGGTGATCACCGCTCGGCCCGGTTGGAAATTCAACCATCGAATGATCGAATTCGGTCCCGGTTGAGTGCTCACACACAGATTTCAACATCAACTTTCATCCCTCGGGTTAGATCCAATACGCCCCAAGGATGACTTTCAAGATCGAAAGCTACCCACGAGTTTCGAACGAGCGTTCCCGTGTTCTACTGAGCGGAAGCAGACGTTCCAGTTGATCGGGGGAGCTTGTTTTGTCCTGCCATCGAAACCTCGTGTCCCGCGCCCTTGCCCTGCCCGAGAAGGGGGAGCCGCAGAGACGCACCGCGATCACTGCTTGGGGACTACTGGCCAGCGTCGCCGTCTACACGGGCGGCATGGGCTTGACGCAGCATCATCCCCAATCCGCGGGAGGCAAGGGCCCTGCCAAGGCGGCGCCGGACCTGGAGCCGGACGCTCAGCCGCTCAAGGACCCGAAGGTCGGAGACGTGTACCGCCGCGACCCGAAGAAGGGGTACGTCCCCACGTACTTCGACGGGCGAGGCGGAATCGCCGGAGTACCGCTGACCGATGAACAGCGTCGGGCCGTCGTGAAGGAAGCCCTGCGGCGGGGTGTCTCGCCCGAGGACGCTCACGCCCTGGCATACGGAGAGGCGGAGGAGTCCGGCCCGATCGTTAAGCCGAACATCAAGCCGCCGTCGTTCGGCGGCTCGACCCTCCTGGCCTCCGGGCCGGTCTACCGCGAGGTTGCCCCTGCGGAGAAGAGCGAGGCCGAGGGTGGCGCCCCCGCTTCGGGGAGTGCCGCCCCTGGCGACGACCTGCCGGCCGCGCCGCAGAGCAAAGGCGGCGAGGGCAAGGGCAAGGAAAAGGCGGCCAAGGAGAAGAAGCAGCCGACCATGAAGGAGAGCTTGAAGAGGTCGGTGGAAGCCGTTATTCCCGACCCCATCGAAGAGCCCGTCGAAGACTTCCTGGGGCGGATGAGCCCGTTCCGCTCGTACATGTTCGCGATCAGCGCGCCCGGCACCGAGCCGACGTTCACGGTTGCCGAGCCCGAGGGCGGCATGGTTACCGTCACTGCCGAGTCGCAGGTGACCGACAACATGACCGTCACGGTCGACGTCACCGCGCCCGTCGAGGAGACCCCCGAGGCGCCGCCGAGCACGGTCTCGGTGACCGTGACGGACCCCCAGACGGACACGGTGACTGTTGCCACCGAGACGGAAACCGTCGAGGGCGGACACGACGACATTCCGCGGGTTGCAATAGGTGAGGTGGTTGAGGCAGTGGTCACTGCGGCCACCGACGACAGCGCACAGCCGGGCGACGTAGTCGCAGCGGGCGAGGCCATCGAGGACGCCCAGGAGGCCCTGGAGTCCCTCCCGGAACCCGAGCAGCCCCAGCCGTCCCCCGAGCCCGCTGTGACCGCGCCCGCTTCCGCGCCCGAGGAGTCTCAGCGACCCGTGCCCACTCCTGAAATGGTGGAGCCCCGGCCCTCCGAGACCCCAGAGGCCGACGTTTCCGGGCAGTCCTAGGGCTTCCTGTGCTTGCCGGTGCCCGGTGCGAGCGGCTGCGCCTAGCGGTCACGTCAGCGACGCTGGCGGGCGGCAAGGAGCAGCCGCTCAGGGTCGAGGCCGAGGGCGTCAAGGAGGTCAAGGCAGTCGGCCCACGAGCGGGCGTTGCTCGCGACCCGCATGGCCGCTCTATCCCGTTCCTCTTCGGACGCGCCCCGTGCCGTCGGCACACTGCTTTCGATGGGCCGCAACCGGTTGTTGTGGTAGCTGCTGGAGCGAGCCACTATGCCGCCTTGGCCAGATCCAGGGCGCCGTGCCGGGTGAGGTCCTGGCAGACAGCCAGCGCCGTCCTTGTGGCGTCCTCCCCGGTCTGGCGGACATCGACCGCCGTGCCGCTCAGCGAGAACGCGCGGGCCCGCACGGTGTAGGTGACGGTGTTGCCGTTGTCGTTCGTGGTGCAGTACCCGGCGAGCGGCGCGTTGCAGAACCCGCCCATGTGTCGCAGGATGGCGCGCTCCGCTTCGGCCTCGGTCTCCGTCTCCGGGTGATGGAGCTTCGAGATCTCCTTGCGGGTGTCCATGTCGTCCTCGCGCGTCTGGAGGGCGATGATCGCAGCCCCGAGCGGCGGGCAGATGATCTCGGTGCTGATCCGCTCGCCGATCCGGTGGCGAAGGCCGAGCCGCTCCATCGAGCAGGAGGCCACGATCAGGGCATCCACGGCGTGTGAGAACAGAGCCTCAAGGCGCTCGTGGACCGGTCCGCGCAGCGGGACGACTTCCAGGTCCGGGCGATAGGTCCGCAAGGCGGCGGTGCGTCGCACGGAGGCCGTGCCGACCGTAGCGCCGATGGGCAGCGTGTCGAGACGGAGCTCGGGATCGCGGGTGACGAGGCAGTCTCGGATGTCGTCTCGCCGCAGGTAGGTGGCCATCGTCAGGCCCTCGGTGTCGTGGGTCGGGGCGTCCTTGAGACAGTGGACGGCGACGTCGATCTCGCCATCCAGGAGTGCGGCCTCGATCTCCTCGGAGAAGACACCGTCCGACTCCAGGGGCGCGCGGTCCTGCTCGCGGTCGCCTCCGGCGCCATAGAACGGATGCAAGACGACGCGGGTCGGTGCGAGCTGCGCCAGGATGGGCGCGGTCTGCATCAGGGACATCTTCGACGCGCGAGCGCCGATGCGTACGGGACTCACCTGGTTCTCCTTTGGTGACAAACTGTCGGAAACTGCTTGGTTCTGGTGCAAGTACGATTGAGCGTCAACAGACCCGCGTCAGCGAGGAGTTGACCCGAATGAGCGACCTAGTCCGAATCGGTTCCAGGGCAAGCAAGCTGGCGAAGACGCAGGTCACCGAGTGGCTTACGCCTCTCGCGGCACAGTTCCCCGGCGTCCGGTTCAAGCGGGAGATCATCCTCGAAGGCGGCGACCAGGACCGCGTCACGCCCACACTCGCCGAGGTCGCCAAGACGGCCGGCGGGTCCGCCTTCTCCACCAACCAGGAAGCGGCCTTGGTCACCGGCCAGGTGGACGTGATCGTGCACTCGCTGAAGGACCTCCCCACCACCGTCACCGAGGGCACGACCCTGCTCACCACGCCCGGACCCCGCGAGGACGTACGGGATGTGCTGTGTGGCGCCACGCTCGACGACCTTCCGCAAGGGGCCAGCGTGGGGACCGGAGCTCCCCGACGTGTGGCCCAGCTCCTCGCGCTCCGGCCGGACCTGCGAGTCGTGCCAATCCGCGGCAACGTGCCGGGAAGGCTGGCACGGACCACCAAGGGCAGCCTCGACGCAGTCGTGCTCGCGGCGGCTGGACTGAATCGGCTCGGCCTGATGCCCGAGGTACACCAAGTGCTCGATCCCGTTGTCTTCCCGCCGTCTCCGGGGCAGGGTGCACTGGGTATCCAGGTCCGCGTCGATTCCCCCGCCGCTCGGCTCCTGGCTGGAACCGGAGACACGCAGGTCGATGCGTGCGTACGCGCTGAGCGCGCCTTGCTGGCCGAACTTCATGGCGGGTGCTCGGTTCCGGTCGGAGCGTGGGGGAGGGTCGAGTCAGACGGGCTGCTGCATCTGTCGGCCGCCGTCACCTCCCTGGACGGGGCGACGCAGGTGACCGGGGCAGGCTCCGGGCCGGTGGACGATCCGGAGAAGCTCGGTGCCTGCGTCGCCGCAGACCTGCTGGCTCAAGGAGCGGCCAGCATCCTGGCCGCGATCAGGAGGCCCTGAGCTCCCGCGCGATCTCCAGCGCGCCGTAGGTGATGATCCGGTCGGCACCCGCCCTCTTCAGGACGGTGTACGCCTCGATGAGCCCCCTCACGTCCCGCTCGCCGTCTGCTCGCCGGTCGGTCAGCCGCAGGTACTCGCCGCTCACGGAGAAGGGCATGACGGGAACGGGCAGCTTGTCCTTCAGGTGCACGACGGTGTCCACGGTGTGGAGCGCGGGCTCGGTGAGGATCATGTCGGCGCCCTCGTCGACCATCTGCCGAGCCAGGTGGACAGCCTGCTCGGGCTGTCGCGGATTGATCTGGAAGGCTCGCGCCCCCGAGCGGGGGACTGCCTCCATGGTGGCCCGGTACCCCTCGTAGAGCGAGGACTCGAAGATCAGGTGCGGCATGATCGCCACGTCCTTGTGCCCGGCGGTGTCGAGGGCCTCGCGGACCGCGCGCACGGAGCCGGGGATCATCGCGGCCGGGCCGACGATGTCCGCGCCGGCATCGGCCTGCATCACCGCCTGGGCCGCCATGACTTCGGTCGTCTCCTCCAGGTCCATGGCGCCACGCTCGTCCGCGAGCCAGCACTCGCCCGAGTCGTTGTGCGAGCACACGCACGTTTCCGTCATCACGGCGAGGCTTGGGGCGGCCTTCTTCGCCGCCCGGATCGCGCGGGCCATCAGGCCCGTGGGGGATGAGCCCTGGGAGGCGCGGCCGTCCCTGACGCGGGAGCCAGCGAAGATCTTCACCGACTTCAGGCCGAGGGACTCCATGGCCGCAACGGCACCGGGCACCTCGCGCACGGTGAGGGTCGGCATGGGGCGGGAGGCGTCGTCGTCGTCCTCACGCATGAGGAAGACCATGGTCAGGTCGGCCGGCGCGAGACTGGGGCCGCCGAGGTAGTTCCGTACGGCTAAGCGGTGGGTGGGCACGTGCTCCTCCTGCAAGGTCAAAGACGGTTGACTGCGTGGGGGGCCTGGGAAGCCCGCCCCGGCCGGATCACTCGCTCCGGGGGGAATGTCGAAGCGGGTGTCGCGCCACGGCCGGGGCGGGCGTCTGGGGGTGGTGCTACGCCATGAGCACCGCATAGGCGCCGAGCGGCTCGGCGGCGTCGGAGTCGCCCTGGTCGGCCTCGCCGCCAGCGGCCCCGCTCTCGCCCGGCTCCTCGGCGAGCTCGGTGTCGCTCTCGACGACCTTGGGCTTGTCCGTCTCGGTCGTTTCGATGATCGCGGGCATCGCGACCCTTTCTGTCGTCGGTCCCCGGCCCGGATGGGCTCGGGGGTGCCCGTCCGCCCCCTACGAGCGGAGTGGGCAGCCGTCATCGGTTGGGCTGCCGGCCGTGATGATTACCGGCGCCCTCGGGAAGTCCCCGCCGATGGCGGAAGTCTGGGTCAGGCAGCTCGGCCGCCGACGATCAGCGCGATGGTGGCCACCCACGCGAGGGCCGCTATCAGCACCAGGACCCTGCTCACGGAAGGTCCACGACCGTGACCTTGCACAGCTCCCGGATGAGCTGGGAGGCGAGCACAGCGTTCAGGCGCTCGTCCCCGTACCTCAACCACGGGATCGTGTCGTTGCTCAGCCAGCTCGCCCCAGTCCATGTGTAGGCAGTCCCGGACACGCCCCAGAGCCGAGGCAGTTTGACGCGGAGCGGGACGAAGCGGTCGGCGTTCGGGCACTGCTCGACCGCCACCCGCGCACATGCCACGCACAGCGGAGGCATGTTGGTCAGCGAGCCCTCCGGCCATGTCGGCGGGTCCTGCGGCATCCGCCAGTCCAGGAAGAGCCAGCCGTCCTCGTTGCGACTCGCAGGCTCTGCACACACCTGACAGAGCAGGTCATACATGCACTCGCGCTGGCGTTCGCTGTTCATGAAGGCGAAGATCGGCCGACCCTTGATGGGGCCGCGATCGACGCGAGCCCAGAGAACGCCGCGCCGATCGCGATCATCGGGCTGCATGACTTTGTAGGCGAGTCGGGGCTTGGGGGTGAGCTCGATCGTCAGGTCCGCCAGGGGCCCGCCTTGTTCATCGTCGTACGCGACGACGAACGGCTCCACTGTCGGCCTGCTCAGCGTCCTCTTAGACATGGGCCGGTTCCTTCGACTCCGCCGTGGAGGCGCCCCAGCCCTCGCGGGTCAGCAGAGCCAGGAGGCCGCGCGCCGTCTGGGCGGCGTTCCTGACGCTCCTCTTGGACGGCCGGCATCCCTCGTTGGCCACGGCCCGCGCTTGGCTGACCATCTGGCGCACCACGATTCGCCCTGTGTCCAGCTCCGCCTCGGCTTCATCCGCGAGGGCCGAGAGGTACCCCTGAAGAGTCAGGAGGGTGGCGTCGAGCTCGCCGTCCCGTGCCTCGTCCAGGTGGCTGCTGAGCACGTAGTCCGTCGTCTGGCGGATGGCCTCCGCCGTGATGGGCAACGGACCGTCGCCGCACTCCTCGACCTGCTGTCGCCGCATCGCATCGAGGAACCGTTGCAGAAGAGCGGTCTCCGGGGTGACCCCCTCCGCCACGGCGAACCCGGCATCGGCAAGGCCGTGCTCCCAGGCGGCCCCGGCCTTCCGTTGCTCGGTCGACCCACGTAACGCCAGGCCGCGGGGGACGAGGGAGAAGGACGCCCGACGCTTAGCGTGCCTGCCCATCAGGAGGCCACCTCCACCGTGCACCACGTGCGCGTGTCGACTCTGCCCCAGTCCTTGGCGAACGCGGCGACAAGGAGCATTCCTCGGCCGCTCTCGTCGGTCGGCCCAGGTCTCTGGATGTGCGGCTGTCCAGAGGCGTGGTCGTCGACGTCGATCCGCACTTCGCTGGGGGAGAGCCACGTGAGCAAGAGGTCCACATTGGTGCGCTGGTCACCGTGCTGGATCGCGTTGGTGACGACTTCACTGACGAGGAGCTGCACCGTATGAATCTTGTCGGGGGCGATTCGGCCGGTGAGCTTGAGGTGCGCGGTTGTGAGCCGTCGCATGTGCTCGACACGCCTCGTGTCCGGGGGGAAGGACACCTTCATGGGGGCGGGCATCGTGAGGGGCGAGAGGACGCCAGCGCTGAGGGCAGAGGGCGCTGTCATGCCTCTGCCCCTTCGACTTCAATGGCGGCCGGCATGGGGTTCTCGTCGCCTTCGTCCAGGTAGTTCGCGAACTTGGCGACGGATGCCAACCAGGCGCGGAAGTCCGCCTGGTCCTGGGGGGTGTCGGCGATGTGCCCGATGGCCGGGGCGACGAGACCCTCGGCGTGGTTCTCGCGGAGCAGGCGCGACACCTCGAACCATCCCGGCCGCTCACGGCGCGAGCGGGAGGTGAGGCCCGTGTCGAAGAGCACGGCCTCACTCGGAACGATCCAGTCACGAGCCTCGGCGTACGCGCGGAGCCGGTCCAGGACAGGAGCCGGGTTACTGCCCTCGTCGAGGTTGGCGTAGAGAACCACGCGAGTGCGGTCAGGGAAGCCGCTCGACGCGTCTGCGATGTTGCGGCGGCGCTGGGAACTGGCGGGGGTCCGGTTCATGCCCCAACCGTGGCGCAGCCCTTTGTGGTCGGGAAGTAACGAGCCGTATCACTAACAGAAGTTGCAAGGCCCCCAGTAACACGAGCCGTATCACCAGGGGGACTTGAGCGAGCAGTAGTGATACGCCGCGTATCACTTCACAGGCCCTCGAACTGGCATATGCCAGTCTACAGCGCGGTTTTGACCGTGGCTGGTGCGTAGCCATCCACCGGAATCGCCGGGACTCCGATGAGCTCGGAAACCCTGCGCAGGCGTGCCGTTGAGGCGTTTCCGATCTTCTGCACGATCACCGCGGGAAGGGCCTGGTGCCGGGACCACTGGGGGGCGTCGTGCAGGACTCCTTCCAGCGTGTCGAGCGCTGCGTCGAACAGCTTCGCGTCCGCCTGGGCCATCGCAACGTCGAGTTGGTAGCGGTTGCGGGCGGCGTCTGCCAGGCCGGTGAGGTGTGCCGGCTTCACGGACTCGATCAGCTTGAGGGCCTTGCCGGGCTTCCCGATGGTCACGTTGATGCCGACAGCCTGCGTGGTGGCCGTGTGGGGCCCGAATCGTGCTCCGTGGAAGTCACGCTCTCGGCCGAGGCGAGCTCCGACAGCATGGAGGCGAGAGAGGAAGTCCCCGGTCCGGTCGTCATCCTCCAAGCGCGCGGCCGTCACCGCACAATGGTTGAGGAGGTTGCCGTAGACGGTGAGCCGTTCGGCGCCTTGGTCGGAGTACCGGGGTTCGATCTCGCTGGCCGCAGCTTCGGCGACTTCCATGGACCGCTGGAGCCTTCCGTCCCGGAGGTAGACCCAGGATCGTGCCGAGTCGACCCTCGCAGTCCGCAGTGGGTCGCCTGCCGCGATGGCGGCGCTGCGCGAGTGGCCGATGGACGAGTAGGCCAAGTCTCGGGCGCCGAACAGGTTCGCGACGCACGCCGCGATCTGATAGCCGTCCGACAGGTATCCCAGGACAGGGTGTGCCGCGTCGCCATCGAGGGTCTGAGCCGTGACGGCGGCGTCGCGGAGCAGGGGGCCGAGGACGGCGCCGAGCTCCTGGTAGTCACCGGCCCAGTACAGCGACCATGCCTTCTCCGTCGCGCGGGAAAGATCCTCGGCGGCGACCGGTTCGGTGTCCCCAGGCAGGAAGCCGGCAGCCGTGTCGTGCACGCTGGATGAGATGTAGCGCAGCGTCGAGCGGTCGTCCTGCTCCATCGAACGGCGAGGGGCCTGCTGTCCCAGGATGACGCTGGTATCCACGCTCAGCGCGTTGGCGATCTTCAGTAGCGTCGGCAGGGAGAGACGACGGTTCTGCTCGGCGGCCCGGATGGTGGGAAGGGCCAGTTTGGTCTTATTGGCGAGTTGTTGCTGCGACATGTGCTTGCCGCGAAGGATCTTGATGCGCTCGCCAGTGCTGTAGTCACTCCAGTGGGGCATTCCCGACTCCAAGTCCGTTCAAGAACACGCGCCTATGCTTGAACGGTACCCGGCGCAAGGGGGCGAACGCGCAGTCCTGCCGGAACCCTTGTCTCATGCGCTATAGAGGTGTTGGCCCCGCCCCAATGCCTTTGGAGCGGGGCCGTTCTCACGCTGCGCGGTCCATGTCGTCGTACCCGTCCACGTAGTCGTGGCCGTTCAGGTGTGCGGCGAGTTTGCCGACTCCGCGTTCGAGGCGGTACCGCACCGCCCGGTCGGTCACGCCGTCGCGGGCGGCGATCAGGCTGTCTGGCCAGTCGAGGGAGTACCGCAGGAACAGCGCTCGCCGCTCGCCGAGGGACAGCTCGCACGCCTTCCATGCCTGGCGGATGTCGGCGAGGTGGGCGAACAGGACGCCCGCGGCTTTCTTGTCGACCGTGCCCTTCGGCATGTCCGCGTCCGGCGCGGTCGGGCATCGGATGCCGTATGCGGCTTCTACGTCCCAGACGGCCGGCAAGAGGTGCTCTACGAGGCGCCTGTCGTAGCCGCTCATCGTTCACCAGCGCTGACGCGGTCGCAGGCCGCCTCGTAGGACACGTGCCGCGTGCGGTGCCGGGCCTGCGTCTTGATCTGGTCGGTGAGGTCCAGCAGGAGCCGGTGATACAGCACGCCGAGCCCGAGCTCCTGGTTGCCGAGGCACTCGCGCACCATCTCGGGCTTCGTGGCGAGGATGAGCGCGGCCTCCTGGAACGCGTCGTCGTACTCCATGGTGAGCCGCTCCTCGTAGCCGTCTGCCATGCGCCGGGCGGCCCGGCCGGCAAGGGTCATCACCTCGGGAGTCAGGACGGACCAGTCCGCGGCTTGGCTCACCGGACCACCTCCTTCACCGGCACCTGGCCGTCCTTCGTGACCATGACCATCAGCCCCGGGGCGCCTCGAGTGCCGGTGCGGTGCCGCCACCACGTCGACTCCGACTCCATGGCCGGCACCTGAATGAAAGTCCTTGGCCCGTCCGTGTCGACGTGCTCGTGGTGCAGGTGGCCAGCCAGCAGGACATCGGCCTGATGCATGGCGGACGACTTGTCGAAACTCTGTCCCTTCCACCATTCGAAGTGTTTGCCGCCGCGCCACTGGTGCCCGTGAGCGTGTGCGACGACCGTTCCGCTGCACTCGACCACGACCGTCAGCTCGTCCGTGCCCGGCACGAAGACCTCGACGTGGGCGTACTCCTCGCCTGCCAGGCTCAGGGCCTCGGCGACCGAGATCAGGGCGTCAGTGTCGTGCGAGTCGTCGTAGCGGGTGACCCCCCGGCCGTTCGGGCGGACGGCTTCACCGTGGTTGCCGGGGACGGCGACGACCGTCAGCCGGGAGGTGAGGGGAGCGAGCTTGAGCACGGCGTGTGCCATCAGGCGCCGGGTCAGCCGGATCTGCTCGGTGAGGGTGAGCTGTGTTCTCCAGGTGTTCGCTCCGCCCTGGGAGACGAAACCTTCGACATGATCACCCAGCCAGGCCAGATGAACGTGGTCGATGGCGAAGCGCATTCGGTACTCGGACAGCAGGTCCGCAGCCTTGTCGATGCAGTCCATCGCTCGGCGGAGCGTGCCCTCGGGGCCGTCGCCGTCGAGCTTGCCGAGCTGCATGTCGCCCAGGGCGATGATGTAGGTCCACTCGCCCTCCGTGTCCTGCGTGACGCGCACGGGCGGGGGCTGCTGGTCGAACACGGCCAGCAGCTCGTCGAGGCTGGGGCGCTCGGCAGGCTGGCCCTTGCGGCGACTGAAGGAGAACCGCGCACTCACGCCCGGCTCCCCGTTGGGCATGGTCCACTCGCTCGCGCGGAAGCCGGTGACTTCCCATTCGGCGGGGTCGAGACGGTGGGCACGCAGAACGTCGGTGGCCGAGGAGTCGGGGTCCATCTCGGCGGGGCCGCGTACGGTGACCTCGGCCGCGTCGCCGGAGACCTCGATCTGCCGGGTGTAGTCGCGGTCGGGGTCGGTCTGGCGGGCGGGTGTGGGCGGTGCGGTGGGCGTGGCCAGCAGGTCAGCCAGCAGGGTGTCAGTCACAGGTTAACTAAGCCTCCAGAAGGGAACGCCGGTACGTACGGATGGTGGATGCGCTGACGCTGTGGCCGTGCTTGCGCAGGACCAGGGCGAGCCGCTCGGCCGAGGAGCCGTCCAGGAGCCGGATCATCACGGACTCGCGCTCGTCGGGCTCCAGCTCGTCGTAGATGCGCTGAAGGGTGGGGCCGGGGTTCCCGGGCAGTCCTTCGCTCACGCGGCCTCCCGGTCGATGGACTCCACCGCGGCCACGGCGAGGGCAGCCAGGCGGACGAGGCCGCCGCGCACGTGCCGGGGGTCCTCCTCGGCCAGGGCTCCGAACGTGGCGGCGAGCAGTGTGGAGTCCCAGCCCGGGACGCCGTCCAGGTCGCGGCTGATGTCGATCGATCGCCAGCGGTTCGCTTCCCGCTGGTGGTGCTCGCGGCCCTTGTTCGGGTGCCGGCCGCCAGCCATGGGCACGAGCCGCTCTCCGACCACCTTCCGGGCCGCACGGACCTCGGACAGGATCGCGGTCACGGATGCCGGCCGCTTCTTCGTGTCGGTCACTTCTCGTCCTCCTTGATCAGGTCCAGCAGGGCCTGGGCGCCTGCCTGCTTGTAGGTCTCGGTCACGTCGCCGAGCCGCAGCCTCATGCCGCGTGCGGAGCGGGGCAGGGAGCGGCAGACCTTCGCGGTGAACTCCGAGCCCGCGTCATCCGGGTCGCCCCACACACGCACGCGGTTGAAGCCCGCGAGCATCCGGCGGGGGCGGCCCAGCCAGAGGGCGGCGCCCGGGATGGCGACCGCGTGGAGACCAACCTTGCGCAAGATGATCCGGTCGAGCTCCCCCTCGGTCACGTCGATCGTGTCCCCGGCGACGTGCACCGAGTCCACGCCGTACATGCGCGGCGGGTCATCCTTCAGCGAGTTGTACTTGCCGTGAAAGTGGGCCCGGTGGTCGTGGTCTTCCAGGCACCGAAAGCGCATGGTCAGCGGCTGGCCAGTACGCCCCAGGTAGGGAATCGCGAGCATTCCGCGGAACCGCTCGTGCCCGGGGAAGGCATCATCCCCGACGACGCCAAGCCGGTACGTAGCCGCCTCGGCCTTTCCGATCCCGCGATTCAGCAGATACCTTGCGGCGTCCGCCGTAAGCGCTGCCTGATAGGCGCTCGTCGCCTCCTCCAGCATCTCGCGTTGCGAGGCCGAGAGAGGCTGCAAGGGACTTGGCTCCGACAAAAGCTATCTCGTTCCTGTTGACGGCTGTCTCGTAGTGGATGATGAATTCGTAACTGTCACCGCCTCGTTGGCATGAGTGGCATTTCCACACCTGCCGGTCGAGGTTGTAGGAGAAGCTCGGCGTCCTGTCTTCGTGCAGGGGGCAGGGGGCCATGCCGATGGCTCGCTCGGGGTTGTAGTCGAGGTCGTAGTGACCGAAGACCGCCTCCAGCATGGGCTTCTCGTCCTCGTGGCCGTCGTCGCGGCCCCGGTCGATGCGCTGGAATCTCACGGCAGCATCCACCTGTCCAGGTCGCCCATGGGCACCTCGTAGAACTCCTCGATTGCCATGATGAGTTGGCCGTCGAATTCGCAGTCGCCGAGGCAGTCGAGGAATGCCTCGAACCCGAGCACTTCCTCAGCAGGGATCACGCGATGCGCTCCCCCCGGAAGAAGCCGCCGCCCGTATCGAAGCCGAGGTCGCCGAGGCCCTGCGGCTCGGTGAATTCGGCGAACAGGTCGCCCAGCTCCTTCGCCAGGCGCGCCAGCTCGGCTTCCTCCTCGTACGTGATCACTCGGGGTCCAGGTCGAAATACTCTTCAACCGTGGTCAGCACGAACGCCTTCCGCCACGACTTCCCGCGCCGCTTCACCACCACAATGGAGTCGACCAGCTCGGAGTCGAGGCTGCGGTGCTTGGCGAAGTTCTCGCGCTCGCGCATTGCCTCGTCCAGGAAAGGACCGGGCTCGAATTTCGCGTTCTTGGCCTCGATGATCAGGAAGCGGCCGTCGCCCTCCCGGATGACCATGTCGCCCTCGTCCTCGATGCCAGCCAGGCGCAGGCTCTCCACGTCCTCGCCGATGGCCCGCAGGCCCTCGCGGAGATCCGTCTCCCACTGCGCTCCCTTGCGCCGGTTCGCACGGTTCCGCGTCGCTATTTCAGTCACAGGTAAACACCCCTCCTCAAAAGAATGCCCGCATCGGCGGGCTTGCTACAGGTTAACACGCTAGGCCGCGTTGAGGACCTGCGTCGGCGACCAGGGCTGCGACGGTGAGGCCACCGGGATACGCGTCTCGAGCTTGGAGAAACGGGTCACCTCCGGGTGACAGCGCATCGACGCGTACCGCTTCGCGGTGGGGTCACACGGGCCCATCCTCTGCTTGATCACCGCGACCCGGTACTCGTGCGAGGTCGGGTCGAGCGCCACACTCAGGCTGAGCTCGGGCTTCTCGCTCAACCCGCCCTTGACCTGGTCGCGGGACGGCGGGGCCCACGGGTCGCTCTTGGCCTCCCAGCTC
Source organism: Streptomyces sp. NPDC053048 (assembly GCF_044547045.1). Classification (NCBI taxonomy): domain Bacteria; kingdom Bacillati; phylum Actinomycetota; class Actinomycetes; order Kitasatosporales; family Streptomycetaceae; genus Streptomyces; species Streptomyces sp. NPDC053048. The sequence goes on along the minus strand of NZ_JBITZS010000010.1, from coordinate 263,068 downwards.
TTGTCGCTGGCGTGGTGGAGCACGATCACGGTCGCGCCGGTCGCGCGGGCCAGCTCGGTGAGCCCGCTCATCACGGACATCTGCTCCGTGTAGTCGCTCTCCGCGCCCTCGAAATCCATGAGGTTGTCACACACGATGACCTGCGGGTATTCGTCCCACAGCTCGATGAACGCCTCCAGCTCCTCGTCCACCGACTTCCAGGTGATCGGACTACCGAAGGAGAAGGTGATGCGGGAGCCAGCGAGCGCGGACAGGTACTCTTGACGGTGCCGGCCACCGGCCGCCATACCGGCCTCGACCATCTCGGTCGTGTCGCCCGTCATCATGCTGGCGAGGCGGCTACTGGCGGTGAAGGCACTCATATCGGCGGAGAAATAGAGCGTCGGGAGATTCATCATCGCCGTCCAGTACAGGGCGAAACCGCTCTTCTGGGTGCCGCTTCGACCAGCCACCATCACGACTTCGCCGTGCCGGGGGCGGCAGCCGAGGGCATACAGCGCCTCGAAGGCCGGGACGCGCGGCAGCTCCTTACCGGACTCGGCATGAAGGGCCAACGACCTTGCAGGGGTGAGCAATCCGGGAGTCTCCTCTCACGGTGGGGCGAGGGGGGCCAGCCCGAAGGCCAGCCCCCTCATGTCACGTGGTGTCAGTCGAAGTCGGGTGCGTCAGCAACGGCTGCGGCCACCGCGGCTTCGCGCTTCGTGGCGTAGTCGATGACGGCCTGCCGGATCGAGGCATCAGCCACCGGCCGCCACACCCACGCCGGGTGGGCCCCGGGGCGCTTCGGGGGGACCTGGGTCACGGTGACGATCGTGGCGCCGCCGACGACGGTCTCAAGGTCTCGGGCGAGGAGCGTCTGCTCGACTCGTGTGCCCTTGTTGATCTCGGGGTTGTGGGCTTCGAGCTGCTCGCGGGACTTGAAGACCGAGATGTCGCAGAGCGCCGAGTCCTTCGGGCCGTTGGGCGTGGGGCGCTGCCGGTCGTAGCTGTTGACCTCGACGAGGATCGCGAGGGCGTCCACGTTGTCCTTGGGCTTGAACCAGCCGCCGCCCTGGGTGGGGATGTCGATGAAGTTAAGGGTCACTAAGTCTGTCTCCTGTGTTCGGTTACTCGTTGATGCAGCGGGCGGGTACGTCGCCCGCCTTCGCGAAGGTCCACAGCCCGCACGGGGCTGCGACCCAGGTCCAGATGGAGGCCGCCAGCAGTGCTGCGGCGACGGTCACGGCGAGGACGGGGCGGCGGCTCACCCGGCTGCCTTCAGCTCGCGGCCCTTGGCCTTGTACGCGGCCATGACGCCCTCGTCGGAGAAGAAGGACTGGTTGGCCGCCCAGAGCTTCTGGAGGTCGGCGATGGTGGCCTGCTTGGCGATCTCGCCGAGAATCCAGCCGTTCGGCTCCTCCTGCGGGGCAGGTGCCGGCGGGGCGCTCGCCGCCGCCCAGGGGTCCGACGCGACCGGAGTGCTCTCCGTGGCGACTATCCGGCCGCCGAGCAGTCCGGCGATGTTGCCGGAGCCGTGCGCGATGCTGGTGGCCTCGACTACCAGCTCGCTGAGGGTAAGGTTGGTTACAGGTTCACTATCGAGGCCGAAGTAGTCGATGATCTGGCTGCGGACGACCTGCGGGGGGCCGTTGAAGACAGCCCAGGTGTCGCTGAAGCCTTCGCCGTACTTGATGGTCACTTTGATGCCGTGCTCGTGCGAGTGAATCACTCCGTCGGTCTCTCTCGTCATCAGTTACAGGTTAACAGCTTGGGGAGAGTTAAGCGGCCTGGCGGTGCGTGAGGCGCGTCACCCAGGGGAGCATGGCGTTCCGCACGCCGCGCATCTGCCGGATGTCCCGCGCGAGCTTGGCGGCCCGCCACCCGATCTCCAAGTCCACCCAGTACAGGGTGCACTCGCCCGTCCCGGCGGGCAGGTGGATGATGACGCCCCACTGCTGGGAGACCTGGGGCAGGGGCGTGTACGCCTTCGCCGCCTCGTCGGCGGGCACGGACGCCTTCTTCCACGCGGCGAGCGCCTTCTTGTCCGTCGCGTCCACGGGGGATCGGGTGTGGTCGTAGAGCTCGCCCCGGCTGTAGACCGCGAGCTGCGAGGCCATCTTCAGGGCGCCGTACTCGACGCTGCCGGTCTTCAGGTCGCCGATGAAGCGTCCCTCGACGTGCTCGCCGTCAGGGCCGGGCCCGCTGTAGGACAGCAGCCGGTCGAACGTGCCGCCCGTACCCAGCTCGGGCACCACGACGAACTGCTCGACGGCCTGGACCTCGAAGTGCACGGTCGCGCCCACGTAGGCGGACATGTCCCGCAGGTCGAGCTGTGACGCGTTGGCCGGCAGGGGGTCGCCGCGGTCGACGTACTCGGACAGGGTGTGCAGGTGTGTGCCGCGCTCGCGCTTGGAGTGGGCGCCGGACAGATCCACCGCGCGGTCGGCCAAGGTGTTGAGTCGCCGCTTGTCGTCGGCCTTCTCCGGGTCCAGGTGCCGCACGGTATCGAGGATGGACGGCTGCCGGGCGGCGCCGACCAGGGTCATGCGCCTGCCCCACGCGGCGAGTGCCGACTTGTCCTCGATCGCGTCGATGAACGTCGTCGTCCTAGTGAGGGCCCGGGGTCTACCGCCCTCCTTGGGTATGACCAGCGGGCGGTCCCAGCCGTCGCGGGGTACACCCTGGATAGGTGCCGGAATGTGAACAAATCGCACTACGCAGCCTCTTCGGAGTCGAAAACGCGCCGGGCAAGCTCCATGCGGATGCGCCCGTCGTCAAGGAAGAACGGTTCACCTTCGTCCTCGTCCAGCGGTTCGAGCCCCATCGCTCGTATCGCATCGAGGGCTGAGCGCACCGTATTCGGTCTTACGTCCTGGTCGAGGGTCATGTGGTAGTCCCACTCGTCCTCGTTGACGTACAGCACGACGCCTTCGGCGACGCGCATGGTGTCCCCCAAGGACACAGTTGCGCTCATCAGGTAACGGTTCCTTCTGTAAACCTGTGACTAAACCAGTTCTATGCCTCGTTCAAACCTGTGTCAACTCACCGCGTACCCCCCGGCTCCCCTGAACCCCGCCCCTTACGGGTTCCCTACCGGTGCGTAAACATTATGTGGAACCTGTCCTTCCGGACTCAGTCTCAAGAAGGAGAAACCCCCGCCGGACGTCCGACGGGGGGATGATAGGAACAGGCGTTCGAGTCTGACTCAGTCCCGGGGCTTCCGCCCGGTCGCCTTCTTCGGTGGGTGGATCAGCTCGTGATCGCCCTCGGAGCGCGGCACGTAGAACCAGCCCTCCGTCGTCTCGGGGTCGTAGTGAACGACCACGCCGAGTTCCTTGAGTTCAGCCTTCCAGGAAGCCAGGCGCTTCTCGTCGGCCTTGGTCAGGTTCGCGTCGGGTGCCAGCCGTCGTGCCTCGGCGCGCAGCATCATCACCGGGTACTCGTAGCGGTGCTCTTCCTTCACCTTCCACGGGATGAGCTCTGCATCACGGACGTTGCGGCGAGGTAGCTTCTTGCGACTGCGGAAGGTTGACCACATGGCCCGCGTGGTCGTCTCGTTGTACTTCCGCTTGTACTCCTCGATCATCCAGTCGTACGTCTTGCCCTGGCGGAACCACTGCTTGACCTCGTCCTCGTCGCGGATCTTCTTGGCGCCCATCGTCCTCCCTCCGTCTCAGTCGTTGTCATGCTTGAGGATGATCACTGCTCTGCCATGGTTGCGTAAGGTTCACTGAGCTGTCAAACTGTGACCAGTCAAGATCGTCGGCGCTGGAACGCTGGCGACATATACAAGAGGGCCCCGACCTGCGCTGGAACGCCGGCCGGGGCCGAGCCCGGCTGGCGCTGGAACCGCTGACCGGGCCTGACACCAGGAGATGAACCCTCCCAGTGCGTATTCAGCGTACCCCTCGGCGTGCAAACTTCACGATCGTGGGCAATGACGTGCTCCGCAATCGCGAGCTGTCCTTCACGGCCCGGGGCATCCTCGGCTACCTGCTCAGCCTCCCCGACGGTGCCGACGAAGACGTGCGCAAGCTCGCCGACAAGAATCCGCGGATCGGGCGCAAGGGCATCCGTGACGCCGTGGACGAGCTGATCGCGAAGCGGTACTACTTCCGCCACACCTACCGGGACGACCGGGGCCGGGTTCGTACCGACACCTACGTCTTCGACACCCCGCAGGAAACCTTCTCTCCGCTTCCCCCCGTGCCGGGAACCGGCTCCGCGACGCCCGGGGCTGCGGGAAGGCTCCCTTCGGTCGTCAAGGATCTTGTCTCTAAGAACGAGACCAAGACCCCTCCCACCTCCCCTGACGCCGACGCCGCCTCGGCCGAGGAGAGGGAGGGCGACAACGAGCACACGACAGAGGCCGCGCGGTTGCTGTCCCGGCTCGGTGCAATCGACAGCCGCCTCAAGCTCTCCGCCCGGCAGGCCGCAGCCCTCGCCCCCCTCGCGGCTGAGTGGCTGCGTCGCGGCGCCACCGTCGCCGAGTTCACCGACGCCATGGTGCAGGGCCTCCCGCCGCGCGTGTACTCCGCCGCGAAGCTCGTCGGAGACCGCCTCCAGCGCAAGATGCCCGCCCCGCGTCGCCTGTGGAAGACCTACGTCGACTGCGCGGACGGCTGCGGCAACCTGCTGCCCGCAGGCCAGGAATCCGGCATCTGCAACGTCTGTGCCGGCATCGTCCCGCCGCCGCTCTTCGTCGAGCTCGCCCGCGAGGTCGAGTCCGGCCATGACCTCCTGGGCCACGTCACCGGAGCAGGGGCCGAGCTGATCGCCTCCATCCGCGCCCGCAAGGCCGCCCGCGCCTGACCGGCGCCCCGCACACCTCCTTCACCTGCGCAACCCGATAGGACACCCATGCCCAGCTCCCGCCTGCCCTGGTACGCCTACGTCCTCGGCGGCCTGGTCCTCGTCGTCGCCCTCGCTATGTCCGCCCCCGGCGAGTACCAGCTCGCCCGCGCCGCCGGATGGGGTGAGATCGTCGCGGCCGGAATGCCGGTCTGCATGTCCGTCTACACGGCCTTCGCTGTCTGGTTCGTCGAGACCCGGCGCAAGGGCGAGAAGGGTCGGGGCACGGCCATCGTCGGGGCGATCTGCGCCCTGGCCATGACTCTCTCCGGTCAGGTCGTCGCCCACTGGATAGCCGCCGGATACATGCAGTCCTCCATGGCACTGACCGCCGCCGTCTCCTCCGTGCCGGCCATCGTCGTCGGACACGTCGCCCACATGATCATCCGCGCTGCCCGACGGGAAGCCGTTGCCGAACCGGTCACTGCGCACGTGGACCAGGAGGAGAAGCCGGACGAGCCCGAGCAGGACGAGCCCGAGCAGCAGGCCCTCGACATCGACGTGCCCGTGGACGAGGTGGCCCAGGCCCGTGCCCGACGCCGCCCGGGTCGCCCCGGCCCCAGCCTCGACGAGCTCAAGGCTGCCGCGAAGGCGATCCGCGCCGAAGGGAAGAAGGTCACCGGCCCGGCCCTTGCGAAGGCCATGGGCCGTGACCGCCGTCAGGGCTCGCGCTACCTCGCTCGGCTCAACGAAGCGCCGACCGGATGAACAAGACCTCCTCATTCCTCGCCGTACGGGACAATCGCCGAGACGAGTCCCGTACGGCGAGGAGACACAACGAAGTGGAATTGCAGATCACCATGCTCGTCTGCGATGTCTGCGAGCGACGGGACGTGCCCGCCAAGAGGTACACGCTTGCCGTGGAGGACGGCGAGCCGATCAGGAAGGACCTGTGTCTCGATGACGCAACGCCTCTGATCAAGCTGTTCTACCCCGGAGCGTCTGTCGCGGCCTTCACCGAGGCAGAGGCAGAAGCCGCGCCCGAGACGCCCGCCGAAGAGGAGGCCCAGGCGGAAGAGGAGGAGCCGCAGGCAGCTCCGATGAAGAGGGCCGCTCCGAGGACGCGCCCCGCCGCGAAGAAGGCCACGGCCGCCAAGAGGACGACGGCGAAGAAGGCGGCGGCGAAGAAGACCACGGCCAAGAAGGCTGCGGCGAAGAAGACGGTGGCGAAGAAGACGGTGGCGAAGAAGACCACCGGCCGCGGCAGCCTCGGGGCGCGCGTGACGACCCTGGAGGAGATCGAAGCGGAGAAGGCCGCCAAGAAGGCCGCGCAAGGCTCCTGAAACGCAGCGAAGCCCCCCGCCGACCACACGGGCCAGCGGGGGACTTGGGGTTACTGCGGCTCCGCCGGGGAGTCGTCCTCGCTCGGGGCGACCACACCGAGCGCCGTGAGGATCTGCACGATGACGGCTACCTCCGGCGAGTCGGCGTAGACGATGGACGCGATGGAGACCACCACGCCCAGCGCGGCGAGGAACGCGCCGACGCGCGAGCGGTAGCGGACGGGCAGCAGGCTCACCAGCGAGATCGGCTTGAAGCCGGGCGTCTTCATCTTGCTCATCGGCGGCCCGCCAGCTTCTGAAGGGCGACGAACCCGGACGGCCCGATCTTCGGGTCGTGTGCCACGCCCACCGAGCGGTACCGCGGATTGGCGTCGTGGAAGCGGCCCACGGCCTTCTGCGTCTCCGTGCCGTACAGGTCGGTGACGGAGCCGGGGATCGGCCCGAAGCCCGCCTTGATCAGGAGCTGCTGAAGCTCGCGGACCTGGGCGTGCCGTGCGCCCGGCTTCACGCCGGAGGCGAGGGCGACGAGCTGCGAGGCGGGCTTGGCCGGCGCCTTGCCCTTCCAGGCCGGGTCCGCCGAGTCGATGCCCTCGATGTACGCGGGGTATCCGTACCCGTAGACGTACGAGCTGCGGCGCTCACGCTTCTTCAGGTACACGCCGTCGCCCTCGGCCGAGCCGCCCGCGTTCGTGTTGCCTTCGACGGTGTAGACGAAATCGTCGTCGTAGGCGTACACGAGGCCGGTGTGCGCGCCGCCGCCGGAGCCGAAGAAGACCTGGCTGCCGACGGCCGGGTACTCCGAGAAGCGCTTGCGCTGCTTGAACCAGGCCACGCCGGTCAGGCAGGACGCGGTGCGCGGGTAGAGGTCGGCGAGTCCGGCCTTCATGGCGCACCAGGAGACGAAGGTCGCGCACCACGCCTGATTCTGGCTCCACTCCAGGCCGGGGACGGCCGGGCTGTAGCGCTGGTGGTTGTTCCAGTGACCGTCGGACCGGCCCTCGTGGTAACCGACCTCGGCCTTAGCGATGTTGATTATGTTCTGGGCGTCGCCCATATATAGGGACTCCTTCGGGACATGCGAAAGGCCCCGCCCGTGGGGACAGGGCCTTGCGCGGGGAGGGGGACTTATGGGGTGGGGACAGAAGTCGTGATGTGCGAGTCGAGCCGTTCCGACACGGCGAGGCGCTCAACCCGCTCGTGGGCCAGGTCGGCGCGCAGGGCTGCGATGTCCCGGCTGTGCTGCGCCTGGCCGTCGAGGACGCGATCGAGTCCCCCGATGACGCGATCCAAGTCGTCCCGGAGGTTCGTCGAGTGGTCGTTGGAGACCTGATCCCGGGCTTCTTGGGTGTGCTCACGCACCTCGGCCAGCGCGGCGCCCTGGCGTCGCACAAGCTCTACGAGGACCCCGACCAGAGCCACCGTTACGGCCCCGCCGGCACTCACGAAAGCGACCTGCACTGAGGGCTCAAGAGGCACGCGCGAGCTCCTCGACGAGGGCCTCCAGCCGCTCGATGCGCGCGGCCTGCTCCTTGGCGACTGCCACGAGCCCTACGCCCAGGAGGTCATAACGCAGGCCGTCGACCTCGCCGTCCAGGTAGTTCACGAGCCAGGGGAGGGACTTCTCGACCTCCTCCGCAATGAGACCCACTTCGTTCTTGCGGGGCTCGGGCGTCTCCTCGGACGCCTTGCGGTCGTAGATGACGGGACGCAAGGCGAGAACGTCCTCGGGACGTATCTCGAAGTCCCTCACGTTCTCCTTGAACCGGATGCTCGACGTGTTGCGACAGAACCGCCCGTCGCCCTCGACCCACACCGCGTACCACGTCCCCGAGCCGCTGGCCGAGTTGTTGTGGGGCTGCTTCGAGCCGTTGGCCCACGCAATCGTGTCCCCCGCCTCGAGGTAGCCCGAGTGGGAGTGTCCCGAGGGCGGAAACGTGGACGGCTTGTCGGAGATGCTGCCCCACGAATGCGAATGCGTCGCTGGAGGGTACGTCGAGGGCGCCCCGGTGATGTCCCCCCACGGATGCTTGTGCGCAGTCGGGGGCAGCGATGCCGGCCGGTTGGTGATCTCTGACCACTCGTGTGAGTGCGCGGAGGGTGTGAAGGTGCTCGGCTTGCCGGTCAGGCTGGACCAGGAGACGGAGGAGACCAGAGGAGTCCAGGCCGAGCCGTCCCAGAACTCGAAGATGTCGGCGTCGTAGTTGTATCCGAGCTTGCCCAGGCGCGGGGCGGTGGGGCGAGTCGCGTTGATCCAGGCGCCGACCGAGTGGCCGACGAACGAGCGCTCCTTGCTCACCGCGGCCGACGTGACGGCGGTGATGTTCGCCCCGACGGTGATGGTGGCGAGCGACAGCTCGTAGATACCCGTGTCCGTCTGCGTGAGTGCTGGGACACTGCCGCCCGCAACACCCTGCAGAACGGCCAGAGTGATCTGGTTCACAGCGGGATCGAGCCGCAGGACGACGCGGTCGTACCGCGTGGACGTGCCAGCCGCCGCGATGGAGAGCGTCTCCACTGCGGTGGAGAGCACTGCGTGCCCCTGCACCACGGCGAAGCCGGGCTGGACCTTGACGTCCATGGACGCGCCGTCGGCGCTGACGCTGAAAGAGCTGGACCCGGCCGACGCGGCGACTCCGGAGTCCGCGAACTCGCGGAAGAGCTGGCTGTACTGGCTCTCAGTGACGGACTGGCCGTCGAAGGGGTAGGACGTGATCGCCACTTAGCGGCGGGCTCCTTTCAGAGGGTGCGGTCCTCGGCGACGCGCAGCGTGGGGAACATCGACTCCAGGTCGGCCGGCAGGGCACCGCGGATCGCGGTGACGGCGGCCTGGAGGAGTGCCTCGCGCTCCTGCGGGGTCAGGTCCGGGTACGAGGCGAACGGCTCGCCGATGGTGACTTCCACCGCGCCGTAGACCTTCTGGTACTCGCCGGTCCGGTGGAACGGGACGCGGGCGGAGATAGCTTTCACTCAGGGCCTTTCGTCATCCCAGGGCCACCCAGAATCGGTTGGCCCCGTTGAGCATTGAGGAGACAGCGATGGACGACGGGGACGAGGTGCCGCCGCTGGAGTAGTAGCCGAAACGCTTCAGCGTGTTCAGGCCGAACCAGTTCGGCGGGGCGCCCGCGCTCGACTCGGCGGCCAGGAGCATGGGGCCGTCACCGGTGCTCGTGTTGTACGTCATCCGCCAGGCGACGTAGTACACGCCTGCCGCCAGCGTCGCGGCGGCCGTCAGGGGCGAACTGATCGTCGCTCCGCCCGCGTTATGGACCTCGGCAGGTTCGTAGGGGGCCGCCGCCATGTCCCCCGTGGTGCCCACGCGCGTGCCGCTGGCGTTGTAGATCGCGGCCCAGCTCCCGGTGGTCAGGCCGCCCGCGTAGCCGGTCGCGTGCCAGACGATGCGGCTTACGGTCGTGGACTGCCGCAGCCGTACGGCTGTTACCCGGATCGGACCGGAGCCGGGATACAGGCCGGTGCTGTTGGCCACCGCAGGGTCAAAAGCCCAGGCGGCGAGCCCGTGATCCTCCGGCCACCACTCGTTCACCTCGGCGAGCTGGGCGGCCGGCACGCGACCGGAGGAGTCCAGCGAGGCGACACCGTTCGCAGCGCCACGGGTGGACACCTTGACGTACGTTGCTCCGAGGTCGGGAAGATTCGCGGTGGGCACGTTGCCGAACTCATTGAGCGGGGCGATGCCGTTGGCGGCGCCCTTGTCGGCCGTAGCGACCGCACCCAGGTCCGTCGCAGTGAGGGTGATGTCGGCCGCCGAGACGCCGTTGACGCTCCGTACAAGCCCGGGTGCCCCCGCCGGTCCTTGGGGCCCGGCTGCTCCCTGCGGTCCGGCGGGGCCGGTGTCGCCCTTGGGCCCTTGGGGACCAGTGGGGCCAGTGGCTCCTGTGGGGCCCGTTGCCCCTTGCGGACCTGCGGGACCTGTCGCTCCTGCGGGGCCGGTGTCTCCCTTGGCGCCCTGTGGTCCCGCAGGTCCCGTGTCGCCCTTCGGGCCCTGGGCCCCGGTCGCCCCGGTGGGGCCGACGACGCCCTTGTCCTCGGGTGCCGGCCAGACGCTCAGGCTCATCAGATCACCTCCACGCCGCTGACGTGCGTGTGGGCCTGTGCGCCCGATCCCTGGACTTCGATCGTGTCCCCAGCGGTGAGGACTTGCCGGAGGTCCAGGGTCAGGACGCCGCTCGGCGCGATGCCGACACCCGACAGGAGCGGAACGCCACCGAGGCGGACGGTGACGCTGGCGGCCGTGCTCGATGACGGATTGGTGGCGACGATGTTGGTGACGACCGCGACGCCGGATGCGGGGACGGTGTAGACGGTGGTGATGGCGGTCGGAAGTGCCGCCCGGAAGAAGGCTTTGGGCGTATGCGCCACTGCTTAGAAAACTCCCATAAGGCTCATGACGGGATCGGCCCCGCCTCCTTCTGCGTTGCGCTCCAGCGCGGAGACGCGACGTTCGGTGCTCTGCGAGCGCTGGGCGACTGCGGCCCGCGGATCGAAGCCGGTGGGGTCACCGAGGAGTGCTCCGGCCTGGAAGCCGCTGTCACCCGCCTTGAGGACCAGGCCGGTGACGGGGGCCGTCAGCTCCTGGCCGCCCGCGACGACGCAGACGCGATCCCCCAGGCCCCAGTCGACGCCGAACTCCATGGAGGAGTCCTCGACGGGGACGGCTTGTACGGCGGTCCTGGTGAAACCCTCGTCGGCCAGCAGCTCGTCGCCCGCCTGCTTGAGCTCGGTGGCGTCGTTGGTGTTGCGCTGGTCGACGAACTTCTCAATGCGCCTGGCCCAGTCGCCTTCGGCCTCCACGGAGGCGGCGTTGTCGACGGGGAGGAACGTACGGGCTTCCTGCTCGCCCTGGCCTGCGACGATGACGCGGGTCGCGCCCGGCGTGGAGACCGCAACGCGTTGTCCGGCGAGTGTGCCGGCCAGTACGTCGAGCCGGACCTCGCGCGAGCGGTCGGCGACCTGGAACGTCTCGAAGACGAGCTGGTTGCCGCGCTGCACGATCCGGAAGCCGAGGTCAGCCACGGCCGCGATGCCGGTCAGCAGCTCCCCCAAGGTGGGGAAGCGTGCGGACTTGGAGATGACCGGCCCCCGGGCGCCGTTCGAGCCCATGACCAGCCCCGCGCGGCGCCGTGCCGCAGGGGCGCTGGGCCCGCAGTTGGCGTTGACGTACGCGTGCATCAGGCTCTCAGCCGGGCCACTGCGCTCGTCGTGGCCGACCTTCTGGGTGGTCACGTCCGCGTTCGCGGGTTCGGGCCAGGCGAGCATGTCGAGGAGGATCACCGAGTCGGAGACGCCCTCGAAGACGATGGAGCCGTAGCGGTCCTCGGGGCTGGCTGCGTACTCGGAGCTGGTGACCGGTCCGGACATCAGCACGTCCCCGGGGCCGGTGATGATCAGGCCCGCGCCGGGCAGGCGCAGGGTGTCGGCGAGCGGGTGCTCGCTGGGCAGGGTCGCCTTCCAGGAGCCGACGTTGTTGAACTTGTCCTCCAGCTCCAGCGACAAGTCCTCGGGCCGAATCAGCCCGATGCGGGTCAGCGTTCGATCCCGCACTTCGACGGTGAGGTCTGTGAGTTTCAGTCAGATCACCATCCAGCGGCGCGGGCGCCAGGAGCAGACGATTCGGGAAGCGGCGGTGGTGTCGAGGAGTCGGACGGTCGCGGTCGAGACGCCGGGCGGCACGGTCCAGAACCGGGGCGCGGTGTCGAGCAGGGCGTAACGATTCGCCCCCGTGCCGTCCTTGACGGTGCCGTTGCGGGTGTCCACGACAAGCTTCTCCGTGGCCGACAGGGAGCCGGTCCAGCGCAGCGTCTCGCCGGTCGGGGATGTCACGGTGAGGTCCCGGCCGGGCCCGTAGACCTCCCACACGGGGTAGGCCGGCACGTCTCCGGTGTTGTCGAGCTGGATCTCACCGATGGCCTGAGATGCCGCGAGCGGCATCGACACCAGCGACGACAGGAACGGTGTCGTGCCGGGGTCGCCCCCGACCCGCTGCGTCGAGACGGTGCTCGCCGTGAAGTACGGGTCGGGGGCCCGGAACGAGATCGTGGTCTGCACGTCGTTCGTCGAGGCGAGTTCGATCTCGCCGCCGCCCGTCCGGTAGACGGGGGTCGACCAGCGCACCCCTTCATCGTCGACCAGGACGAGCGAACACTCCTGCGCTACGGCCCGCGCGAGGCGCGAGATCAGCGAGCGCAGGTGTGCCCGGTTCCGGCCGACGATGTCGAGGGGCATGTCGAGATCGCGGGACAGAACGCGCTGCCCGCGGAATCGGGAGCCGTCTCCGGCACCCTCCAGCCACTGTGCATTCACGGACGGCAGGCCGAAACCCGTTGCTCCAGCCGTAGCCTGGTATCCGAATCCGTCGGCTGCCACCCCGTTGAGGTCGAGCGAATCACGCTCTGTCTCCAACAGGAGTGCAGTCACTCAGTCACCACCCCACCATTCGTGCGCGGTGGGTCGCCGCGAACAGCTCCTCCTGGGAGCTGAGCGACGAGCCGCTGGCCGCGTAGTAGTTGAGAACCTTGGTCACCCCGCCGCTTCCGGCCGGGCCGAGACCGCTCGCGATGGCGGCCGATGCAGAGCGCGCTGCGCTGGCGTAGTCGGTGGCGCTGGGGCGGGCGGTGATGGCGTCGACTGCCTTGGCCACCCGGCCGGACTCGCCCTCAATGCCCTTGGCAAAGCCCTGGCCGACGAAGCCGCCGAGCTTGGCGAAGACCCGGCTGGGCGAGTGGATGCCAAGGCTCTTCTTGATCGCGTCCACCATGGCGTCGGCGATCTTGAGCATCTGGGCCTCGATCACCTTCTGCCGGGCCTCCAGGCCCTTGACGATCCCCTCGGCCACCGCGATGCCGTTGGCGTACATGGCATCCGAGGCGGTCTTGCCCGCCTGCTTGGCGTACTTGGCCAGCTCCTCCTGGAGGCGGTTGATCTCGTCGATGCCGTCCTTGCCGGCTGCCGCGATCGACTCGGCCGCCGCGAGCCCGGCCTCCGGCCCGGCAGAGGCGATCTGGTCGATCGCCGTCTGGGACAGGCCCTTCGACTTCAGGACTGCAAGGGCCTTGGCGAAACGCTTCGCCTGGTCCACGGCGGCCGTGAGGTCGGCGACGATGCCGCCGAAGGACGAGTCCTTCGCCTTCGTCACGTCGCCGGTGTCGATGATCCGGTCCGCGACGCGCGAGGCGTAGTCGTGGGCCTGGTCCCGGAGCCTGTCCAGCTTGTCGCGGGCCGCTTCGAGTTGCTTGGACCCGGCGTCCCACTGGGCGGCGAGCTTGAGGAGCTGGGTGCGGTCCCGGTTGATCCGGTCCTTCAGCCCCTTGCTGGCGTTCTTCGGGATCTTTGCCGTCAGATCGTTCAGCGACCGCTTGACGTTGTCGTACTCAGACTCGAGGCCCTTGATCAGACCCTTGATGATCAGCTTGCCCGCGTCGTACAGCAGGATCGCGTCCTTCTCGGGCGGGCCCTTCCACGAGGTGAGCTTGTCGGTGAGGTTGCCGAGGGTTTCCTTGACGCCACCGAACATGCTGGTGATGCCCTTGATGAAGCCCTTGATCAGCTCCTTACCGGCGGAGAGCAGCGTCGAGCCGAGGTTGCTGAGCGCCTCCTTGGCCTTGGACGGCAGTTCCTTGACGAACTTGATCGACTGCTCGACGCCGTCCTTGATGGCCTGCCACAGAGCCTTGGCGCCCTCGACTGCCTTGGTCTTGATGGCGTTCCAGGCGTCGATGAAGAACTGCTTGACCGTGTTCCAGCCGGACGACCAGATGGATCGGACGTTGCGCAGGCCGTCGTCGATGTAGCCCTTGATGGCAGTCCAGGCGACGCCGAGACCGCCGCGGATGGCGTTCCAGATGCCGATGAAGAAGGACTTGATCAGGCCCCAACCGCCGGTCCAGACGGCCTTGATGAGGGCCATGCCCTTCTTCAGGACGCCGAAGATGCCGATGTTGATGACGACCTTGAAGACGCCGACGATGATGTCCCAGATGCCGCCGAAGACCTGCTTGACGCCTTCCCAGGCGCGGGACCAGTCGCCGGTGAAGATGCCGGCGAAGATTTCCCAGACACCCATGATCGTGTCGAGGACGCCGGTGATCACGTCCACGATGCCGTCGAGCGCCATCGCGAGCGCGCCGATGATGAAGTCCGCGACGAACTGCAATGCCGGGACCAAGATCGGCATGATGAAGTTGACGACCTGGATCAGCGCCTGGAGGAAGGGCTGAAGCGCCTCGCTGACCCGCTGGAACGCCTCCGTCAGCGGCGGCAGGCACGCGGCGACGATGTACTCGAACAGCGGGATCAGCGGGGTGATGACCGCGCTGAAGAGCTGCATCAGCAGATCGACGACCGGCGTGACGGCCGTGACGATCGCCGAGAACGCCGTCGCGACGAGCGGCAGGATCGGGGCCAGGCCCTCGACCAGCGAGGCGACCAACGGCGCGACCGCCGCCATGATCGTCGTGAACAGCTCCGCGACCGGCGGCAGGATCGTCGCCAGCGCGCCGAAGGCGACGCCGAGCGCTTCACCGATGACCGGGACGAGCTGAGCGAAGACCGGCGCGAGCTGCTGGATGACGCTCGTCAGCTCGCTGCCCAGGAGCTGGATGATCGGGATGACCGCCGGGGCCAGCGCCGTGAAGGCGTTCGCCAGCGGGACGAGCGCGGCTGCGACGAGCGGGCCGAGCATCGCCGCGAACGCGCCGACGACCCGCATGAGGGCACCGAGCGCCTGGCCGAGCGGGGCCATCGCCGGGGCGAGGGCGGAGACAGCGGCCTCGAAGCCGCTGAACATCATCTGGACGCCGTCGGTGACGGCGGGCTGCGCGAGCGCCGAGGCGATGGCGGCCAGCGCGGTGCCGATGGTCCGGCCGACGATTGGCAGAATCGTTTCTGCAAGGTCGCCGAGCTCGATGAAGAAGTTCTTGACCGCCGGGCCCGAGAGGGTGGCGATCTGGTTCATCGCCGCGTGCGCGGCCATGAAGACGCCGGTCAGGCCCTGCTGGAACCCGGGCGAGTCCACCGTCTTGTGGATTCGCTCCAGGGTGCCGGCCAGCATCGCGAGCGTGGAGCCGCCCGCGGCCTCGGCCGCCCGTGCGACGCCCGCGAGGATGCCGCCGGTGTTGTAGAGGACCGAGCCGAGATCCTGAAGGGCATCGATCCCCTCGTTGATCTCCTTCTTGAGCCCGTCCTCGCCCTTCCGCTGGAGGAAGGCGTCGAACTTCTCGCTGATCTGGACGAACCAGTTCGCCAGCGAGGGGAGATAGCTGGTGCCGACCTTGCCGAGGGTGGCGATGATCGACGCGAAGGTGTCGGTGCCCTTGGTCGCGTTCTCGATGGACCCGGACAGGTCCTTGAACATCTGATCAAGGGCCGGATCGAGGGCCTTGTTCAGGTTGGTGGCGAAGGAGCCGAAGAAGCCACCCAGCGCGGTCGCGGTGCTCTCGACGCCCGCCCTGAACTTGGGCAGCAGGTCCTCGACGAGCTGCCTGATCGGCTCCTTGGCCTTGTCCCAGAAGTTCGCCGAGATGGCGTCCTGGAGGCCGCTGAGGGCGGCCTTGGCCTCGGGGATGACCTTGTTGAAGTCCTTGAAGGCCGCGACGGTCGTCCCAATGCCGACCGCCATGCCGCCGAGGAGGCCCGGCAGGAGCAGACCGGCGTAACCGATCTGCGCGAGGCTGGAGGAGAGGGCGGCGAGGTTGGAAGCCGCGGTGAGGCCCCACCCGGCCAGGCCGGCAATCGCAAGGGACAGGGAGCCGATGATCGGAACGCTCTTGTCGAGGTTCCGGATTGTGTTGCCCAGCTTCTCGAAGATCGAGTTCAGCACCCGTGCGCCGGACAGGGCGGCGAGCGTGCCCGCGACCTTCGCCACGGCCGTGTTGTCCAGCTCGGGAACGATCGGGACCGTACGCGGCCGGGTGAGGACTTGCAGGTGCGCGGAGAGCGCCGCCCCGGAGCCGTTCGCGAGGTCCGGCTCGACCTTCACCTTCAGCGGCGAGACATCGTCGGCCCAGTCTTTGAGCTTGCGCTTCGCCTTGTCGGCCGACTGCTGGTCGAGCTCCAGCTCGATCTTGCCGGTTGCCGTGAGGTCGTTGGCCTTGAAATCGATCCGCTCGCGGTTCGCCCGCTGCTGGAGCTCCCGGACGGCGTTGCGCACGGCGGTTGCCATGCCGTCGGTGCTGATCGTGGTGTAGAAGCGGATCTTGCGGGCGTCGATCTGACGGTTCCGCTTGTTGATCTTCCGTACGGCCTCGATGAACTCCGTCGAGACGCCGGACATGTCGATCTTCGTCGACACCTTGACCCTGTCGAGCTGCTGCTCGATGCGGTCGAGCTGGCGCTCCGCGTCCTGCTTGAAGTTCTTGGTGTCGGGGGAGACCTTGATGGAGACACGGCCGATGATCTGGCCCGCTGACAAGGGCTACCTCCGCTGAAAGTGCTTGTAAATCTCGGCCACGGTGGTGGGCCGCTTGCCGGCCTTCTTCTTGGCCTTGACCTGCGGGCGGGGGAACGGCGGGATCTTCGGGGCCTTGCCTCGGCCCCACTGGCCGGTGGCCCGGGTGTTGGAGTTGAGCGCGTCGTACAGATCGGCGCGCAGGTGCCGATCCTGGCCCCAGCCGAAGTGCTCCCTGCCGCCCGCCGCGAGGGCAGTGGTCAGGGATGTGTCGGGCAGCCTCGCGACGAGGAGCAGACAGAGCGCGGGCGAGGGCCCGCGGCCCGCGATTACCTCGGCGAGATCAACGCCGTAGTAGAAGTGCAGGTCCGCGTACAGGCCCTCGCCGTAGTCGTCGATCAGTCGCGCGAGGCCGAGGCTTCCCCCACCTGGGCGCCCCGGCCGTAGGCGTCGAAGATTTCGGCGAGCACAGCGAGATCGCCGCCCACGGCCGCTAGGAGCTTGTCCGCCGCCTTCGCGTGCTCGGCCACCAGCCGGATCGCCTGCGCGAGCAGTTCCTCCTGGTCAGCGTCCTCGCCGCCCATAAGGTCCTGGAGCTGCGCGAGCTTGGTGCGCGTCTCCTTCGGCAGGCGAAGCGGGTTGAGCAGACGGACCGTGTCGTCGCCCAGCTCGATGTCGGTCGAGCCGTACTTCGCCTCAGCGGCGGAGCGGATGTCGTCGAGGGAGAAAGAAGCCATGGGGGGTGCGGACCTCCGGAAGTTGAAGTGCAGGGGACGGACCAAGGAGGGGAGGAGCGCCCGGCGCGAGCGGGTCCGCGTGCGCTCGCGCCGGGAGTTGGGTGGATCAGGTGGCGATGCCGGCCGCCCAGGCGGTGCCGGTCCAGTGCGCCTTCGAGGAGTCGCCGAGCACGACGTGCTGGCCGGTGGCCCACTTCGCGGTGGGCGTGGCGATCACGGAGCCGAGCGCCGCGAGGTCAGCCGGGGCGACTGCGCCAGCAGGCGTGAAGGAACCGGGGCTGCCCGCGCTCGCGCCCGTGGCGACAGTGCCGCCCAGCGGGGTCACGGCGTACGTCCACGTGTTGTTGCCATGGATCATGGGCTTCACGCCGAGCGGCAGTCCGGCGAGGGACTCGGTGTCGGCAATCGCCATGTCGTCGGCCCGGTAGATTTCGGCCTTCGGCGCGTAGAAGGCGAAATGAGACTCGCCGTCGATGAAGATGGCGAGGAATGCCGACTGAGTCGGCTGAGGGTCGGCCGGCACGCCGACAGAACCGTCCGGGAGGATCGGGGCGTTGGCGCCGAAGTAGAGCCGCAGTGCAGCGGTATCAAACTGCTGCAAAGTGAAAGTCATGGTCTCGGTCCGGGCTGAATACTTGGTCCGAAGAGACTTGTTCTGAAGGGTGCCGATCGTGGTCGCCTCGCCACCCTCGGAAGTAATTCCGAAGACGTCTTCAAGGCTGGTGTGGCCGACGTTCTGCCACGGAGACACGGGCACGAGAAGGTCGTCAGGCATGGCGGTACCGACCGGGGCGGTCAAGTAATTGCCAGAGCCGACAACCAACGTCGCGTTGTCGTTCAGCGCCAAGGGGCGCACTCCTTAAGGGTGGTTCAGGGGGAGGGGAAAGGGGCGCGTCCGCGGCTTACGGATCTGAATGTCGAAGATCGACTCGTAGCGCCATACGCCAGTGGGGAGGTCCGCGTATTGGACCGGGCCCGTCGCCGTCGCCCAATCCGAAGCGCGGCGCGGAGAGGAGTTCATGTCGACGCGCGTGATGTGGCCTCGACCTGGGACGACTTCGTGCTTGAGCCAGGCGTCCCGCAGCACGACGCGCACGGCCTCGGAGAGGATCGCGGCGTCGGAGTCGCCGTCCGGGTCCTCGGCGAAGCAGTTCACGACCACGCGTGCCGAGTCGGTAAAGCGCGTGTCGGCACCCCATTCGCCGAAGGTTGGGTCACGGCGAACGAGGACGAGCGGGAATTGCTCGTGCCGGTCGATGAGGGACTTCACGCGGACGCCCGGAAGCCCCTTGCGCAGGATGGCGAGCAAGAGGTCTTCAACGGGCGAGAGCTCGGCGAGGGCCTTGATGTGATCGGGTATGCCGGCCACTAGTCGAGCCTCACCTTGCCCTTCCTCTTCTTGGGAAGGTTCGAGGCAGTGGCGAGGATGTAGAGGCCGTCCATCGCGGGGAGCACGTCCAGGTACTTCCTGCCGTGCTTGTCCTCGCGGACGATGACAGACTCCTCGCGTCCGTACTCGATGGACAGGGCGGCCTTTTGGCCTCGGTCGTCACTGAGGATGACGTAGCGGTTGTTTCCGCCTGCTTCGATATCGATCTCGGCGTGGCCGTCCGCGCGGTGACGAACCAGAATCTCTTCGGCTCGCACGGCAATCTCGAAGGCGCGGGCCGTCAGTTCAGCCTGTACGCCCTTGTGGACGGCGAGCCACTTTTCGAGCTTCCGGCCGCCGATTTCGTCTTCGATCTCTGCCATCAGGGCCGCTCCCGGATGTCGATGCTCCAGTGCCGGGTGCGGCGGTCGCCGTGGTGGTAGGCGGGCGGGGACACCACGTCCCACTGGCGGCCCGCGTACTCCACGCGGGACCACAAGGACACGCCGTCGAGGTGGGCGTCCACGATCATTCGCGTGACGTTGATCTGCTGCTGGCCCGGGACTTCGGCTCTGGCGCTGCGCTGGGGGATGAACGCGGCCCGGACCTCGACGGGCCCGGATGGGTCGGCCATGGTCACGGCGTTGCCGCGCGAGTCGGTGACCTCCACCGTCCGCCAGACCCGGGCCTTCTGCCCGCGCCTGCGCTGCACGCTCACCACGGCCCCCGATCGTCGGAGAACATCGGGAATGGGGCGCCTTCGTAGTCGACGGGCACCAGGCCGCCGACACCGGGCCGGATATGGGAGTCCCAGGAGCTGACGATCACGCTGGTCAGGCTGGGCCGAGTGCCGGCCAGCCCTTCCAGGAGCCGCTTCTCCTCGGCGGTGAAGTACACGGTGCCCGCGTCGCGGCCGTGCGCGTCCGACCAGGCGAGGGTCTCGTCGCCCGCCCTCGACTGGGTGTATCCGTTGGGGTTGGCCATGTAGCGGGACGTGGCCTTGAGGACGAGCGTCCGGACAAGGCGGGGGGCGTGGGTCTCCGGCCAGTCCCGGCCGTAGGCCGCGGCGAGCGTGGAGGCGTCTTCCAGCGCCCCGGCTGCGATGCGCAGCTCGTCGGCGTCCAGATCCCAGTCCAGGCGGCCCTTCAGGTCGTCGAGTGTGGCGTACGCCAAGGGTGCTCCTTCCGGCGAGGGACCGGCGGCCGTGCACCCCTGTTAGTTACAGGTTCACACGACCGCCAGAACAAGATCAGGCGTTGGCCGGGTCGGTCTCAGCCGCCGGGCCGGTGGGAGTGAAGACCTTCGCGGCGGAGATGCCGGTGATGGTCGCCAGCTCAGAGCCCACCTCGGGGTAGTCGCTCTTGCCGTCGAGGGTCAGCTTGATGCCGCGCACGAAGTGCTCCTGGGTGGAGATGACTTCCTTCTCCTTGGCCGCGTCCCAGCCGACAAGCACGTCCTTGACCGAGCGGAAGCCCTGGTAGCAGTTGACGATGCTGCGGTCCTGGAAGTATTCGCTGTCGTAGTCCCGGAGCCAACGCAGAGCCAGTCCCTCGAAGCTCGTGGTCGCGCCGTAGGGAACGGACTGCGGTACGGCCGGAGCCGCCGAGGCGAAGATGAAGCCGGACTGGGCGAAGGCGTACGCCGCGTCGGCCGGGATGGTCTGATCCACGATGAACCGGAACCCGTATCGGTGGCCGAGCGTGGCATTGGTCAGGGCGGACTCTGCCTGGGAGTCACCGACGTTCGAGGCCAGGTTCAGGTCCGGGTCGGACAGGAGCACGGTCTCGAAGTCCGAGCCGACGACCATGTACCGGTTGCCCTCGGGCACGTTGAACTTGTTCATCACGCGCCGGGCCTCGATGATCGCCTTGCGCATGGACTTCTCGGCGTTGCCGATGGTCACCGCGTACGGCTGGTCGACCAGGGTCTTCACCGCCCGGCGGGCCAGGCCGCGCGCCACCGCCTTCACCTGCGGGCGCAGGAGCTTGCTCCACTGATGGATGTCGAAATCGGCCTGTTCATCGGTGAGCTTGACACCGTTGTAGACGTTGCCGCCGAAGGTGACGGGGATGGTCCGCTCGGCGTACTCGTCGAACACGACGCGCTGACGGGTGCCCGGGGTGGAGCTGCCCGCCGAGCCCGAGCGCCACTCGTAGTCGTGGAAGGGCAGGACGCCTTCGACCGTCACATTGATCGTGTCGTTCTTGGCGCCCTTGAAGCGATCCACACCCTCCTTGGTGAAGAGACTCGGCACGAGGAGCTCCTGCTCCAGCATCCCGATCGCGGTGTTGATCAGCTTCTCGGGCTTGACTACCTGATGTTCAGCGGTCACTAAGCCTCCTGGGGGCATGAAAAAAGCCCCCGGGAACCGGAGGCGTAGCTAATGGGGGTAAGGACTGGAGGTCAGCGACGGGTGAGCCGCGCGAGCTTGCGCGGGTCCATCTCTCCGTCTCCGTCGTCGGGCGTCAGGCCGCCACCGAGCGACGGGGGGAGCGGGGCCGGGACGTACTTCGCCAGGACCTTCGCGTGCGCCTCAAGCGCAGCCTCGTCCTCGCCGCGCAAAGCGTCCGCGAGGTCGTCGGGCAGCTCATGCCGGCGAGCGACGCTGTTCCGCAGGAGAGAACGTTCCAGCTCGGCGTTCTGCGCCTTCAGCTCGGTGACTGCGGCCTCGATCTCCGCCGGGTCCTTGGCCTCGCTAAGCCTGGACTCGGCATCCCGCAGGCGGGTCCTGTAGTTCGCGGCTTCGCCGCGAACCTTGGCCAGCTCCTTGCGTGCCCACTCCGGAAGGGCGTCCTCGCCGGACGGCTCGGCCGTCTCGGTGGATGCCGGCTGCTCGGCCGGGGGCTGCTCCTGCTCGGGCGTGATCGCCTCGGCCTGGGGGTTGGTCTCTTCGGGCACGGGTCACGCCTCCTGGGTCGTGTTCGTGGACTGCCGCGCCTCCTGGGCTGCGGCTCGTTGCTTGCTGCGGATGAAGCGGCGCCACACGGTCACCGCGGCCTTTCCGCTGTGGCCCTTGGTGACCTCCGGCCACAGGGCCTCGTACCTCCGCGAAAGGGCGGTCAGCTCGCTCGACTGGTACTGATCCCGGCTCCAGACCGGCATCGCGTAGCAGTGGCATCCGTCGTGATACTTGTCGCCGTCCGCGAAGGTGGCGGACGACTCGCTCTTGTAGACCGGGCCTCGGCTGATGAGCATCGCGCACCATCCGCACGGGGTGCCGGTGCGCGACAGACGCACGTACCCGAGGGCTCGCCGGTCACGGCGCATGTGCGTCCAGTTCGAGGACCGGGCGCCGTTCATCGCCACACGCGAGGCCGCGGCTGCCTGCCGGGCGCCTGCCTGCCGATGCGCCTCCGCGCGTGCGGCGTCGGCGCCCTTCGCGGGTTGCTGGTCGTCGACCCCGGCCAGGCGCCGGTTCAAGTTCTGTGTGCCGAGGGCGTCAAGAACCGTGCGCAGCTCCTCTTCGGCCGCGCGCTCGAGACGCTCCTCTTCCTCGCGCAGCCCCTTCAGCTCCTCGACAAGGATCTTCTCCCAGTCGCCGTCCTCGAGCTCCTGGCGCTCGCCCTTCTCGGGGGCAGCCGGGTCGCCCTCCTCCACAGGCTGTGGATCTTCCTTGTGGGCGGTCGAGGCTTCCCCGGGCTCACCGGTCGCGGCCTTGTCCGCACCCGAAGAGGTGGGAGGGCTGTAGGTGCCGGCCAACGCGGCGAACTCCCTGCGCAGGTCCCCGAGCGTGACGTGAGTCGGCTCCGGGTGATACGGATCGGCGACGGTGCTCCCCGTCTGGAGAGCCCGCGCGAGCCGGTAGTAGGCGCGAGCCAGATCCCTCGCCTGCCGCCTGCGGCCCATGACGAGCGAGATCGCCCGCCGCAGCCAGCCGCCAGCGGTGGCGGCCCGCAGATCGGCCGGCACATCTGCCCACAGCGCCAGCGCCTCGGCCGTGGTCTGCACACCGATCTGCGTCAGCGCCACGTGGAACGCGGCCGAGACCTCGTCCGTCTCGGCCTGCCTGGTGGGGCGCGTCACGCCGCCGCCTTCTCGACCGGCGCCGCATCCTCGGGGGTCGCCCGGTTGAGAGCGCCCGCGAGCTGGGCCACCGAGTCGTCGTCCTCGCGCATCTGCTCCCAGTCCTCAAGTTCGGTCTGGGTGACGCCGGGGACGCGCCGCCACAGGCCGCGCTCGGGGATGCCGAGCTGCTGGCGCAGCTTTCCGAGGGCATCCGCGGCCTGGCCCAGGCTGCGCGACTCCATGTCGCGCCAGACGACCTCGCCGCGGTAGTCCTCGGAGGAGGAGTGGTTGCCGGCCAGTTCGGCGGCCAGCCTGAAGACCCTCTCCCAGCTCTCGCCGAAGCTCGTCCGGAACTCTGCGATCTTGCGGCTCAGTGCCACCTCGGCGGCCTGGAGAGCTTCGGCACTCAAGTTGGCGATCTGGCCAAGTAGATGGTGCGGAGGCACCTGCGCGAGAGCGCTAAGGTGCCGGATGCTCATGTCGATCGAGTCGATGAATCCGCCGAGCGGGGTCTCGTCCAGCGAGCCGAAGCGAACGTCCGGATCTTCCGCGAACAAGAACCTGCGACTGTTGTGGTTGATCCGCAGGGGGATGGGGTTGCCCAGCTCGTCGAGCACGGGCTCGCCCGTCTCCGGATTGCGCTGGATCGGGGGCGCCATGCCCGTCGCCGTCCTGACCTTCGTGCTGCCGTAGGTCTGCGCGATGAGCAAGTCGAACACGGTCTGATTGATCCGGTCCTGGAGGCAGATCATCGGCTCGATGACCCCGAGCGTCCTGCCCTCAAGGTCCACATAGGCGGAGAAGCGGGTCACAGGGCATTCACTGGCCCCGTGGATCGAACCCCCCTGCACCCGAACCGACCGCTCGTCACTGAGCGACCGGAAGGTGACCGCGTACTCACGCTTGGCGTCCCACAGCCGGGCGGAGCCCGGCTGGTCATCCTTCGGCCAGGCCGTCACCGTCAAGGCCGCGTACGGCACGTCATCGTTCGCCGGGTCTTCGTAGAGCGCGGCCGTCTTCAGGGCCGACAAGCCCTTCGTGACGATGGCGCCGGTGCGGTTCTTCTCGGTGACGGTGAAGCTGTGCCCATAGGCCAGGGCGCCGCGATACACAGCAGCCTGCCTCGCGTCGAGACGAGACCGCTGCCAGTGTTCCCACTCTGGGGTGCCGGAGTCCGGCTCGGTCGAGGTCTCGGTTCCCGAACCCGAGCGGTGGCCGTCCACGTAGAGGGCCTGCGCCGGGGTGCCCACCAGCAAGGGGCACCAGTTGGACACCGAGCGCTTGGCGAGGAGCCGGTACTCATCGTCGGCCGCAGCCGGCATGTACGGGTCGGCGTGCCTGCCGTGCAGGTAGTCGTCGATGTGCCGCAGCCGGTCGCCGTCCCGATGCAGGATGGCCAGGAGCTGTCGCGCAAGCGTCAGCGGGGAAGGGTCGGCCATGGATCACCGCCCTTAGTTACAGGTTAATAGCTTGGTCAAAGGAAGTAGCCGCGACCAGTGCGCTTGCGCACCTTCCGGCCGCGAGCCCGGAGATCGAAGAGAGCCTCATGGGCCAACATGAGCGCGGCGTACGCGTCCACCTTCCGAGGGGACTCGCGCGTCTCCTTACCGAAGCTCACGCCGTAGTTGTTCGTCCTGCGCCTGGTGTTCAGCACATGCCGGCGGAGCTTCCGATCGCCGTCGTGGCTGATCTTCCGGTCGAGGATCGACCTCATCAGCCGTTCGTTCGCCATGGTCGACGCCTTCAGGCTGGTCCGCATGTCCCAGCCGATCGCGTCCTTGCCCGGCGCCTTCACGGCCAGGCCCTCGCCGTACGCGGCGGACCACTCGGAAATGCGGCTCTCCCACAACGCCACGTCGGCGTAGAAGCCCTGCACGGTGAAGGTGGCGAAGGCTTCGTGCACGGCCGAGTCGACCTGATCGCGGGGGACTTCCCAGTCTTTCCCTTGCGGGCCGTCCGGCTTCTCCCACAGGCCGAGGATGACGGCGTGCATGTCGCTGACGCGGAGCGCCAGCAGGCAAGTCGAGTCGTCGCGGAGGCCGCCGTCGAAGCCGAGTACGACCTCGTCACCGGGCTGGAGAACCTTCGCCTCGTCCCGCAGGACATCCCACTCGGCCGGGCCGAAGAGGGCATCCTCGCTCGCGACGATCTGATTCAGCCACATCCTGCGCGAGCGCGACGGCGCGATCGTGGTGTCCAGGATGGACTGGAGGATCGTCTCGACCCTCAACCAAGTTGCGTCACCGCGGATCTTCGGCAGAACGATCCGAATCGCCTCGGGCGTCAGCGGAGTCGCAGGGTGGGCCTCGATCGAGTCGTACATGAAGCCCACGTCCGCCGCCCGGCCTTCGAGGATCTTCTCGTACGCGTCGCGCATCTTTTCGGCGACGGAATCCTCACCGGGGAGGAACGCATTCGTGATCGCCAGATAACGGCTGTCGCGTTTGGTCGCGTTGCCGTCGATCGTGGCGTACATCTTGTCGCCGTTATTGCCTTCGACCCAGTGGTGCGTTTCGTTGAGAACAACAAACGTGGACCGCTAAGGACCGCGCCCCTTCCAGGGCGCGGTAACTACTCGTCACCGCCTCAAGTCGCTGTCGGCCACCGTTAGCGCGGATCAGCTCGGCCCCTGCCTTGATGCCGTACGTCTCAATGAGCCTGTCGCTCATGAGGCTCGGCATCAGGGTCATCGTATTTCTGGTCTGGTCGCGGCTGACCGCTGCCACCTGAACCCACGCCTGCGGATGCGGAATACCGACCGGCTGCCCGTTCTCGTCCCAATGTGAGAAGCGGCTCGGCCCGACGAATTCGACGAGGCTGATCACGGCAAGGAGGGGGTCCTTGCCGTAAGCCCCAGCCCTTCAGGCGCTGAAGGACGCCTTTTCGGTAAGCGAAGCGGCCGTGTTCATCGACCGCGTACCACCAAAGCGTCCAGCGCAATTGCTCACGAGTGAACTTCCAAGGGCCGCCGTCCTCGGCGCGCAGGTACTCAGCGCACCATCCCGCGACTTGCCACCCAAGCGTGCGCTCGGGCAGCAGCCAGGACCCGTCCGGGGCCTTTTGCCACGTGGGGCCAAGGAAGGAGGGCTCAAGCGCCTCGATCTCTTCTGCTGTAAGGGCTGGAATGGGACTCACCTCCTCCCGGAAGTCGGGCCGCCCGGCGTCGGCTAGACCTCACTCGGCGAGCCCGAGGTCCTTCCGGTAGTCGGCGATGGCCAGTACGGCCGCGGACTGCACCTCCGGCTCGGGCTCGTGCAGCTCAATCCGCACCCGGCGCCGGTCGCCCTCGGCGACGAGGAGCCGCTCGAACGCGCTGTAGATGGTCTGGAGCATCTGCCCGCTCCGCTTGCCGGCCTTCTTGTAGTACGAGAGGTCCTCGCACAGGGAGTACGCCAGCGCCCAGTCGGACTGCTGATAGAAGTCGGCCTGGCCGCTCTGCTTCAGCGAGTCCCAAAGGCGCTTCGCGATCGGGTGCCAGTCGCGGTCCGCGTTCGGCACCTTCGTGGGCCGGGCGACGCCTCGAGTCACCGACTGTACGTCGCCGCCCTTGCGCTCGCGGGGGCGAGCGAGGTCCGACTCGCGATTGGGTACCGGTCCGGGCACGGCTCACCTCCTACTCGATCAGGCCGGGGTGAGCCTCCGTCCTGCGAAATCTCTGCGCATGTCGGCGCCGTGCACGATGCCGAGCCGCTGCCCCTTCACGGGAAGACTTGACCTGGTGATGCCACCCGCAGAGTGCTCTCAGGTTGGCTTCTCGATGGTCGTCACCAGGAAGAATGTGGTCAATATCCGTAGCGGCCTCGCCGCAGCGTTCCCCGTACTGGTTTCGCTCGGTGCAGCGATATCCGTCGCGTCGAAGAACTCGAAGACGAATCTTGGGCCAGTCAGACGGAAGGCGATCACGCCTGCTGGAGCCCTTCCAATTGGGAATGGCAAAACCTCAGCCTGCGAAGTACGTATGTACGTACTTGGTCTTCACCAGGTGGCCCCTTCGGGGCCAAGCCTGCACTTACGCGAGTACGTACTTCGTCTTCATCATGGCGAGCCCCGTCAGGGGCTCAAGCCTCGCGACTTACGCACTTACACTTATAAGTCGCTAAACGATCTTGCTTTCGGAAACGCCCAAGCACGTGATCGTGCTCACACGTACGTGAGGCGACGGCGAAGAAGCACAGGCACCCGAAGGGTGCTCAAGGCGACGGCGAAGAGCAGAGCCGCCCGGAGGGCGGACACCCGAAGACGGCAAGCTGCTGTGGCGGCCGAAAGGCCGCCCCTTGGCGAAGACGCCTTACGTACATACGTAATTGGGAGCACGGCGGCCTGACGGCGCCGCTAGCCTGAGCTCATGGCAAACGACGAGCAGCCCACGGTAAGGGCGGCGATGGACCCCCTGGACGACATGGTCCTGGCCGTACGAGGCGACGAGAACAGCGCGGCCCCCGACTACGAGCTGCCGCCCGCAGTCACGCTCGACAAGGCGTCCGAAGTCCTCGACCTGGACCCCGCGGACGGTCTGCGCATGGCGAAGGCCGGCACGTACCCCGTGCCCGTGATCGACCTGAGCGAGGCGGGCTATCGGGTCGGTACGGCGAACCTCATCAGGGCCGTCGGCCTGGACAAGGTTCGGGGAGTGCTCCGCGTTCAAGGCTGAGCCCCAAGTCGCGGCGGCCCTGCTGGCACGCATTCCTGAGCAGCCGCAGGGCCGATCTGAGCCTCCCTCTCGCCGCCGCTGACCTGCGCCGACGCCTAGATGCCGTGGAGCGCGCGAGGTCTTGATCGACCTCGGAACCGTGGCGCAATCCGAGCTGCTATGACAGGGCGGTCTCGCGCGCGATCGTACCGGGGTCATCCCCCACCCCACCCGGCCGCCACTGCGCACGCGTACACGCGCGACACGCGGTGCTGAGGAACGCGCGCGCACTCCGCCATTGCTAGGCAGGATCGGGCATCGAGAGGGCGGGGAAACCGCCTCTGACCTGCACGATTGGACATGCTGTGAACCTGTGACTAATGTTCTCCATGTCGCCAACGACGCCAGCCGCAAGGCAGGCAGCAAGGCGGCAGGCAGGCGCTAGTCACAGGTTGACAGAGCCAACGCCAACCGCCTAGAGTTGGACTCACCGCAAGGCCGCTGAGAACGGGGCTCACGAGAGCCGCCGCCGGAAGCCAAGCAGTGAACCCGCCTCGCAAGGGGCAATGATTCGACCGCAGGTGTTAACCTGTGACAGGATCGAACAGCAGGGCCGCAAGGTCCAGCACACACACTTTGTAGTACGCCACTCGGCCCCCTGTCCTTGCGGGGATGGGATGTCGGAATCCGGGCCTCTCCGGATGCGAGTGGTAGCGGGTGACTTAGAGCCACCTCGCCGGAAGCCTAGGTCTTCCCTGTGCGGATGCCCGTACAGGGGGGACTGTCTGAAAGCGGAAAGCGGGACCAGGAATTCGAGCGAACCGTGGGTACAGCTTCCGATGAATGCGGGAACCGGCCTGACCGGAATACCCCGCCCTGTTGGAGTCGGTGAACCGAGCGACCCGAATGCGCCTTGTGCGTGGTCGGTGAGCATGGGGAACGTATCGTGCCGGGCATCCGGCATGGCATGGTGATACCGGTGGCGACACGGAGTTGAAGGAGTCGAGGCCAGCCGTTTACGAACGGTCCGGAGAGATCCGGCCGAACGGACCGAACGGACCGGAGTAGCGATCCGGGAAGATCGGGACGGGTGAATACGAACGGCTGGCTGCGTCAGCGCCTTAGCGCCCTGACAGAACCCAAATTGAGAGTCACCCGAAATTGAACTACCGGCCCGCAAGGGCCGGGGTCGCCCGCCTTGAGCGGGTGGCCGCATAGCCCCCCACGACGGGTCAAGCCGGTGGGGGGTACGGACTCCTCCCGCCCTTCGGGCGGGGGTTGAGTCGGGCCGCAGGCCCATCGCATTACTAATCTGTTAACCTGTAACTGAAAGGTGAGGTCACATGACCGTCTCCCTGATCAAGAACAACCCGCTCCAGTTCTCCGGCCGCTCCTTGTTGGAGGTCGCCATGGAGTCGTCGTGCAACCTCAGCGAGCGCACGTTCCAGCTCGGCCGCGAGCTCGACGCCACCCGCCGCGCCCTGGCGGACGCCACGCTCATGCTCGACCTGTACCACGAGGTCGGCGTCGGCCTGGCGGAGGAGATCCTTACCCTCGACACCGAACTGAACGAGGCGAACGCGGTGATCGCGATCCTGCGCGACTCCCTGGAGGAGACCCGCCGACTGCGTGACCAGCGAGAGCGTGTCCTGCGCGACGAGCTGGCGCACTACAAGGCTCTCGCCGCCGCCAACTGACGCCCGGACTGTTAACCTGTGACTGGCCGCCCCTCCCGTGTTGGAGGCTGGGAGGGGCGCCGGTCCTGAGTGATCGCGAGGATCATGTACCACAGGCTCGACGCACCATCCGACGAGACGCTGGCCAAGTACGCCGCCCGGCTCGAGGACGACTACCGCGCTTGGCCCTCCTGGTATACGGGCCGGTCCTCGGTCGACGACCTGCCCACGCACGTGGAGATGTTCACGTGGAACGACAGCCGTGCGGGCTGGATCGGGGACAAGAGCAACTTCGAGGTTGCCCGTGACGCCATCCGCACCGCCGCCGACGAAGGGCGTACGGACACCGCAGTGTCCGACGAGCAGGTCTACGAGTGCGGGGAAGGATCGAGCGCCTGGGACGTTGCCCAGCTCTTCATCCAGGTCTATGAGGAGATCTGTCCCCTCGACTGCCTTGGCACCCACACCGAGGAGTGCAAGCCGAACTGCGACCCGTACGAGGACGAGTGCTACGGCTCCGAGTGTGAGGGCGACTGCAACGGGCGCCGGACGTACACCGCGGCCTTCCGTGAGGCCGTCGCCTTGGCGGAGTTCGTTAAGAACGACCACCCGTTCCTCGACGAGGACGACTACTACGAGCAGCGCCGCGAAGTGTTCGAGAAGAACCTCGACGAGGCCCTCGCAGATGTTGCGCTGCACTACCCGTACGACACCGACGCGGACCACCAGAGCATCGTCGAGCACGCCTCCGAGCAGCTCTGGGAGCTGTCCCACGACGACCCCGACGGGCACGCGGACTGGGACGACGTGCGTGACGCGTACGACTACGGCCGCACCGAGCACTTCCTTGCCCTCGGGCGCGAGTTCATGCGCAACGAGATCCCCGGTCAGCTCGCCCTCATGCCGGCCTGACCTCTCCCCCCGAACCGCCACCCCTCCCTGTGCTCCCCTCCCGGGGAGGGGTGGCTCCCCATGCGAATGCGAGGACACATGTCTGCCCGCCCCTACGAGGTCCGCGTTTGGAACGAGGTCGCAGACCTCCTCGGCCTCTGGACGATCGAGCCGGACAACCAGGGCCGGTACGTCGTCACCCATGACTACCGCGAGGAGACCACCTTCGAGGCCGAGGGTGACGCCTTGGACTTTGCCCGCTTCGGCGCCGAGGCGCTCGTCGAGACCTCCCGTCGCGACTGCCCGTGCGAAGGAGACCCCGAGTGCGGCGTCTGGGAGCCCCACGGCATCTCCGTTCAGGAGGTCGAGGGCGAGCTCTCCCTGATCACCCCGCCCCTGCTCTGCCTGTAGACACCCACCACCAGGAGCAACACATCATGCGTGCCTTCAAGCGTCTCGACACGGTATTCGCGACCACCAAGTCCCTGCTGAGCCACATGCCGGCCATCTGGTCACGGCTGAGCCGCGCCCTGAATCCATGGGGAGCTCTGCGTGCCGAGCGAGAGACGACCCGCACCCTCTTGACTCTGGCCACCGAAATCGTCGAGGAGGTGGCCGACGAGATCACCCGACTCCGTAGTGCGGGGTGCGACCTCGCCGCCCTGTTCAACGACGGGATGCTGGCTTCCCACATCGCGGACAAGCTCACGTGCTCGGAGGCCGAGGAGCTCGCCGAGTTCTTCCGGGCCATCGACCACCCGGGCGTCGCCGACCTGTGGCTGGAGTGCCACGCCGACGGTGACGACGACGAAGACGACCTGCACTACCGGGGCGAGCGCTCCGAGCCCGTCGAGCTCGCCCTCGCGTCCTGAACCGGAAGAGAGTCCCACATGTCCAACTGTGATTTCTGCGGCCTGCCCGCCGCCCGCTGGCTGTACGTCCCGCAGGACCGCGCCACCGTCGCCCTGATGTCCGACAACGGCGTGGTGACCCCGCTCCCGAACGACGGCCGCTGGCGGGCCTGCGACCTGTGCTCCGACCTCGTCGACACCGACGACATGGCACGCCTGGTCGAGCGCTCCCTGACCACCTTGCGCACCCTCGGCGCACCCGTCCCGGACGGGGGCCTGGAGCTTGAGCACATGGCCATGGTCGTCATGGCCAACTTCGCCACTGTGCTCGCCGGTCGGCCCACCAAGTCCCTTCTTTGACCAGATAGTTAACCTGTAACAAGGCTGGAGTGTCACATGAAGTACCCCCGCACCCCCGAGGCAGAGAAGGCTGCCCGCGAGGTCGTCAACCGCTTCGTCCGCCAGGGCGACATGCGCCGGGCCGAAGCCAACCGGATCATGCGCGACGGCCTGCCGATCATCCTGAACGGCTTCGCCCAGGCACGCATCCAGGGCAAGCCCGAGGAGGCCATCACCGCCGACCTCGAAGCCGCACTCGCCGAGGCGAAGCAGCGCCAGGCCGCCGCCAGGACTGCTACGGCCCGCCGTCTCGCCTTGCTGGACCTCACCACAGCCGAGTTCGCCATCGCGGCATGGGAGGGCGTGCGCCGCGACCTCGCCAACCACCTCGCCGCCAACGCCTGACCGAGCCCACCTGCCGCCGGGCCGGGCGATCGGTCCGGCGGCCCTCAGCAAGGAGAAACATGCCCACCCTGTCCACCGCCATCCGGCCGCGCGTCTGGATCGGCTGCCTGGCTTGCTACAACGGCGGTCGCCTGACCGGCGACTGGTACGACGCCGACATAGCCGGGCTCGTCACCCCGGAAGACCTGCACGGCCGGCCGACGAGCCACGAGGAGCTGTGGGTCTTCGACCACGAGAACTTCCACGGCGCGCTGGACGGCGAGTGCTCGCCGCACGAGGCCGCCGAGATCGCCGAGGCCCTGGCCGACTTGTCCGACGACGAGACCGGCGCCTTCTCCGCCTGGGTCGACGTGTTCGGCGAGCAGTCCGACCGGGCCGACTGGGTCGAGAAGTTCCGAGACGACTACCGCGGATTCCACGACAGCGAGGCCGACTTCGCCCGCGAGTGGTTCGAGGAGACCTCCGATCCGGAGGAGACGGCCCGCCTCACCGTGTGGCCCTTC
Source organism: Streptomyces sp. NPDC053048 (assembly GCF_044547045.1). Taxonomy (NCBI): domain Bacteria; kingdom Bacillati; phylum Actinomycetota; class Actinomycetes; order Kitasatosporales; family Streptomycetaceae; genus Streptomyces; species Streptomyces sp. NPDC053048. The sequence goes on along the minus strand of NZ_JBITZS010000010.1, from coordinate 231,150 downwards.
CGCGACATCGACTGGGAGCAGGCCAGCCACGAGCTGTTCACGGGCGGCTTCCTCGCCGAGCGGGCACCCGGCGGCATCTACGTCTTCTGCGCGTGCTGAACACCGAGCCCTGTGTCGAGTGCGGCGACGTGCCCGAGCTGCTCGACGAAGACCTGACCTGCGGCCCCTGCCGCATCCGAATCCACCTGGGAGCAACCGTGCTTGAGATGCAGACCGTCACCGTCCGCTTCGAGATTGAGGAGGTCGTGAGCTGCGATGTCGTCGCCGAGCTGGAAGTGCCGGCCGACATGGTCGACGACGACGAAGCGCTGCTCGCCTGGCTTGAGGAGAACGACGACGCCTGGGTGGACGAGATTGACCCGCTGTCCCAGCAGGTCGCCGAGCGCACCATCACCGCCATGTACGGCGCGGACGTGTGACCGCGATGACGAATAGCCGCGACACCGAGAAGATCAAGGCCGCCGTCACGAAGCTCGACGAGGCCGTGCAGATCTGGCGCAAGGAGCCGGAGGACGGACACGCCTGGTCGTGCGATTCCGAGAGCCCCGGCCATCACCTCGCCGAAGCGGCCGAGGCCCTGATCCTCGCCCTCCCCACCGTCACGTGGCCCGACTCCTGGTTCCAGGCCAAGCCCGCCACGCAGCCCGGGGGCCGCCCCGTCAGCAAGTACGAGGAACGGCTCGTGGACGAGCTCCTCGAACAGCTCGGCCTCTGACCCACACACACGAAAACGGCGCCGCCCCTCCCGTTGGAGGAGGGAGGGACGGCGCCGCTCGAAAGGATACCCATGAGCACGATGACCTGCCGCGACTGTGGCATCGGCCCCTACGGAGCCCAGCCGTCCGGCCTCTTCCGCTGCGACGAATGCGGCCACCTCCTCGACCTCGACACGGCGTACTTCGACCCCGACGAGGTGGTGAGCGTGGACGCGGACGGCACCCTGCTCCACCACCTCACCCCCCACGCCTGCCTGAAGTGGCTGGACGAGCTCTGGGCCTACCCGACCGGCGACTGGAGCCGTGCACAGGAAGTGCTGATGCAGGCCCGACGCGCCACGAAGGAACTCAAAGCAGCCCTCCGTGCCGGCCTGCCCTACCAGGCGGCGAGCTCGTGACCGTCGCGGCCCCGCCCAGCAACACCGTTCAGTGCGTTGTCTGCACCGGGCCCATACGCCACATCGAGCGCAAGCCGTACGAGTGCGCCGACTGCGGCAGGCACATCTACATCAGCGACGGACTGATCCGTCCCGGCTACCACTGGGAGATCGTCACCGGCTGGCTGACCAGCGTCGAGACCGTGGACGTGGACTGATGTCGAACGTCACCCTCGCCACCGACGACTTCCCCTGGCTGACCGAGTCCTGGTCGCAGGAAGACCTCGAAGCCGTCGCCGCCCCCTGGCCCGTCCGCTGGCTCTTCCCGCCCGAGGAGGGCGACCCGGAACGCGTGGTCTACCCCTTCAGCGGTCCCGGCGGGCTCGAGGTCGGCATCCGCGATGTCCTCGGCCACAACCTCGACATCATCGGCATCGAGCTCAACAAGGACGCCGCCGCGACCGCCACCGCGGCCGGGTTCCAGCGCATCGTCGCCGACGTGCGCACCCTCGACCCGCACCACCCCGCCCTTCGGTGGACACGCGGCCTGCTGGTCACGGCCCCGTGCCAGTGCTGGACCCCGGCCGGCAAACGGGCCGGACTCGACCCCCGCAACCAGCAGATCTTCCTCGACATGCTCACCTGTGCGTGGGAGGCCACCATCGGCGTCTGGGAGGAAGACCAGTGCGCCGAGGACTGCCCGAGCGACTGCCCCGACTGCCCGTACGGCTGGTCCGGCCCCATCTACGGCCTCGACGAAGTCCGCGCCATGGCGAAGGACTTGACCGACGAACGGATCGGCCTCCTCGTGGAAGTCGTGATCTGGGGCCTGGCGCTGTCGGCCGTGGGGGAGGACTTCCGCTGGATCGCCATGGAGCAGTCCAGCGCCCTGCCAGAGGTCATCATCGACGGCATCCGCGACGAGTTCCGGTGCGCCGACTGGCTCTCGGTGGACTTCCAGGTCCTCGACGCGGTCGAGTACGGACTCGCCAGCCGCCGCAAGCGCACCTTCATGCTCGCCGCCCGGCACCGCTACCTCGACACCGCCCGCACGAAGCCCTTGAGCGAGATCCCCTCTACCACCACGGCCGAGGCCCTCGGCTGGCCCGAAGGCATCAGGGTCAACACGAGAGGCGTCCGTAAGACGGCGGGCGGGAACTGCTGGAGCGCCGACAAACCGGCCACGGCCATCACCTCGAAGATCCGCGGGTGGTACTGGGAGCACGACAAGGACCGGAAGTTCTCGCTCGACGAGGCCGCGCTCCTGGTCGGCTTCCGCCCCGGCTATCCGTGGACCGGCTCCCGGTCGAGCTGTACGCAGCAGATCGGCGATGTGGTCGCCCCACCGATGGGCGCCGTCGTGATCGGCAGCCTCCTGTCCCAGCCCTGGGAGGAGCGCCTGCGGCAGTACCTCGCCGAGATCTACAACCACGAACCCGCACGGCCCGAGCACGCGCTCGCCGCCTGATCACCGAAGAGAGAACATGCGCGCCAACCTCCTGCTGATGCACTACGCACGAAGCCCCCTGGACTGCCCCGCGTGCGAGGCGGACCGGCTCACGTCCATGGCCGACGCCCGCATAGCCATCTGCATCGCCTCCGGCGTGGCCATCGAGGACATCGACCCCGCCACCGGCTACGACCACTCCCGTCGCGGATACGAACGCGTCCGCGCCTCCTGGATCGACCTCATCCGCCAGCACGGCGCCAGCGAGTTCCACGAGCTCCGCGACATCGAAGAGGTCCGCGCCCTGTGGGCGGAGAACCGGCCCGAGTTCGTCGAGGACGACGACTGGGTGACCGAGGCGTTCGACGCCCACAAGGAGTTCATCGCCTCCCTCGGCCGGCCGTGCCGCCGATCGTCCTGCGTCGTCCACTTCCCCGCCCCGACCCTCTGAACCGCAAGGAGCCCCACATGACCGACCACGACATCATCGCCACCACGACCGACGGCCGCTTCCGCGTGCGCCTGGTCCCCGACGAGGACGCCCGCAACCCCCGCGAGGACTTCGACCACCTGGCCCACGTGATCACCATCGACACCCACCTCGGCCAGTACCACCCCGTCGACAAGGACGGCGGCCCGCTCGCCCAAGCCTGGGACCGCGTGAGCTGGAACCGCTGGCAGGGCATCGAGATCTTCACCCGCTGGGCGGCCATCTTCCACAACGCCATCGTCATCGAGTCCCGGCCGGCACGCGGCCCCGTCTCCCTGTGGTACCTGCTGCGCGAGGACGCCGAAGACCTCGGAATGCTGCCCGAGGCGTACCTCGACGCCGAGCGCGCCGAGTACGAGGCGTGGGCCGAGGGCGACGTGTACGGCTACATCGTCGAAGAGGCCGTCGACTGGCTGCGGGCGGACGCGGACGACACCATGTCCACCTGGGAAGAGGTCGACTCCTGCTGGGGGCACTACGGCCGCGAATGGGCCGCGCAGGCAGCCCGCCACGCCCTCACCTTCTACGTCGGAAAGCAGCAGGTGACGGCGGCGTGACCGCGCGTTCCCCCGACTACGCCTGGTGCGGGCCCTGCGGTCAGGGCCTCCTGTACGCCGCCCCGTGCCGAGAGTTCATCTGTTCGCGTTGCGGTGCGCACATTGATCCCGACATCGACCTTTGGTTGGACCCGGGACAGACATGGGCCGTTGATTCACACGGCCGCCTCTATGGGCGGCCGGTGCCGCCATCACCACGACCGTGAGGACAACATGAATACCCACACCGAGACCTTCTCCCTGTCCAACGGCGCGGCCCTCAGCGTCCGCATCGAGCGCGGCCCCGCAGGGGACGTGATGCTCCACGAGCAGAACACCATGAACCCGCACGGCGGCGGCCGGATCTACTGGCGGATCTCGCGCCTGTACCTGATGAACGGCGACGAGGCCATGCCCATGCGCAACCCGCGCTTCGAGTGTGCCGAGACGGTCGGCGAGGCCGCCGAGCTGGCCCTCGGGTTCTTCGTCGAGTGTGCGGAGTCCTGCATCCAGCACGCCAGGGCAGAGGGCATCCCCGTCGAACACTGCTACATCTGAGCTGTTAACCTGTGACCGCTCATCTTCTTCGTAAGCGCCCGGAAGGCCGCCTCCAGTGCACCCGGTGCCGGGCGGCCTTCACGGGCCAGGAAACCGCAGCTCGGTCCCGCTTCCCCTGTCCCGGCGAGCCGCTGGTGCACGGGTTCCTCGGGCAGCGCGAGCACATCGTCTACCCCACGTGGGCCAAGGACCGGTCCTGCGAGGCGTGGAACTGCCCGGACCCCGACCCCTCCCACGCCTGGCACGGGCCCGACCCCTACTGCGACGGGAGCCCCTGCCGGACCTGCCTGCACGACTGCGACTGCGACGTGTGCGAGGGCCACGTCCGGGCGCCCGGCCTGTACCGCCTCATCGACAGCCGCGAAGGCTGACCACCCAACGGACAAGGAGTAATCAGATGGCCACCACGACCGCCAAGCACCAGGTCTTCGCCGACTGGATCAATCTCAAGGCTGTCCATGCCGGCCTGCCTGTGAACATCCCCCGGGCCAGTGGCGCCGCCAAGGTCGCCGCAGCCGTGGGAACGACCCGCTCGTCCGTCGAGCGCATCCTCGCCGGAGACGGAATGCCGGCCTACCGATTCTGGCCCCGGTGGGCGAAGGCCCTGAACGTCGAGTACAGCGAGTTCGAGGAGCGGGCGAGCGCTGCCCTCAGCGAGAAGGCGGGACGCCCCGCAGGTGAGCCACGGCTCATCGGCGTCGCGGGCGGCGCCGGTCACGGCAAGGACGAACTCGGACAGGCACTCGTCGAGCGCGGCTGGCAGCGCAAGGCGTTCGCCGACAAGGTGAAGGACTTCCTCTACGCGATGAACCCACCCGCACCTCACGCGGACGGCGTGGAGGCGTACTCACTGGCCGTGGAAGTCGACTGCTTCGGCTGGGACGAGGTCAAGGCGTACCCCGGAGTGCGCGAGCTCCTCCAGCGCTGCGGCACCGAGGCCGGACGCGGTGTCCTCGGCCCGGACGTGTGGGTGGACGCACTCTTCCGCGACTACGAGGAGTGGGACGCCCCGGTCGTCATCACCGACGTGCGGTTCCCGAACGAAGCCCAGGCCATCAAGGACCGTGGCGGCCTCGTGGTCCAGGTGCGCCGCCCCAAGCAGATCCTCATCGACGGGGCGGCCCACATCAGCGAGAACGCGCTGAAGGACTGGGACTTCGACGCCACCGTGCTCAACGTCGGCACCGTGGCGGACCTGCACAAGTCTGCGGAGCGCCTACTCCGGCCAGTGTGAACCTGTGACCGATGTGTTAACCTGTTTCAAGAAGGGAGGGGCCGTGAAAGCGACCCTGAGCAAGGACGGTCGGTACCGCTTCGACCTGCGCGTCACCCACCGCGTCGGCCTGGGGGAGATGACCCAGATCCTCGCCGCCATACACGGCGACTACGGCGATGTGGACCTGGGCCCCCTGCCCGAGCGGCTTAGCCGGACGGCCATCGCCACAGAGGTGAGGCAGTACCTCGCCGAGTACGGCTGGGCCCGGCTCGACGGCTGGGCCGACCACCTCGACTACGAGGGGCAGGTCGCAGTGGAGACCTGGGCCAAGAGCGTCGTCGAGGCCGCATTCCCCGAACTGAAGGAAGACCAGTGATACAGACCATGGACCTGGCCGACGAGCTGCGGAACATCGTCGCTGACATCGAGAAGCTCTACGAGGAGCAGCGCAACACCCTCGTCGAGAGGTGGGGCGAGGACGGCGACGTACCCACCGAAGACCTCCCCGAGTACGACGAGATCGGCTACGACCAGCTCGTCGAGGACGCCGACCTGCTTCTGTCCATCCGGAACCGCTTGGTCGAGCTGATCGGGCCCAAGGCGGCTGCGTGAGGATCACCCCCCGCAAGGAGGAGATCGAGGCGATCAAGGCGCTCTTGGAGGACCCCACCTTCGAGAGCGCCGACCAGATGGCCAAGGTGATCTACAAGACGGCCGCCGAGCTCCTCCAGATGCGTGACCTGTTCGCCCTCGTCCACACGTGGAAGGACGGTTACCGCGGCCTCAACTTCGGCCCCTTCGGCAGCGAAGCCGAGATCAAGACCTTCGCCTCGAAGATGGCCTTCGGCGGAACCGGCCGGGTCGTCAAGCTCTACAGCCCCGGCGTGATGCTCGCCAACGTGGACGGCAAGAAGGGCTGGAAGGGCTACTGCTTCGACCCCGAGTGTGGCCACGCCCCCTTCACTCACTCCATCGCCAACGCCTCGCGAGGCGCCTGCCACATCCCCACCTGCCCCTGCACGAAGTTCAAGTCCACGTAGAACAGAAAGCCCCCGCCAGCATGAAGCCCGTCGAGTGGCAGACCTGCCAATGCAGCTCGAAGCGAGGCTTCGCCGATCGACGCTCCGCCGAGAAGGCCCTCGGCCGGGCACAGGCGAAGCGAGATCGCCACGCAGAGCGCCAAGGCATTCGCCGCGGAATCGCCCGCGAGAACCGCATCTACCAGTGCGACCACGACCTCTACCACCTCACCAAGCAGAGCCGACGCGACTACCAGGGAGCCGCCGAATGAAGCCCAGCCAGAAGGTCCTCGACAACGGCTGGGGGTGGGTGCTCGGCGTCTCCGGCGAGGAGTGTCGCGTCTACTCGCGCCCGGAGCCCGACCCCGCCAAGATCCTCCGGCAGGTTGCACAGCTCCTCGGGATCGACGACTTCACGAGCGTGCCGGCCGCCGTCCGCCAGCTCCAGCAGGACAAGAGGCAGGCCGTCGCGTCGGCGGCAACCGCCTGGGCCGCCGTGCACAACCTCACCCGCGTGGAGGGGCGGGCTTGACCCAGGGCGGGAGCAACCGGCTTCTGACGCCGGAAGAGGTGGCCTCGTGGCTCAAAGTCAGCGAGATCACCGTCAAGAACAAGTACCGGACGTGGGGACTGCGGCCCCAGAAGGTCGGCCGCCTCCTGCGCTTCCGCGAGCGCGACATCGTCGCCTATCTCGAAGATCACTACGGGTAACAGGCACAGCGTTGCCTTGCCCCAGTACGAAAGGGGGCCATATGGCAACCGTCTTCCAGAAGTGCAAGACAGATCCGCAGGACCGAAACTACCCCTGCGAGAAGAACCGCTGCGGTCACAACTGGACCGTCCGGTACCGCGAGCCCGGCGGCCGGACCGCGAGACAGCGGGAGAAGACCTTCGCGAAGAAGACCGGCCCAAACGGGGCCGATGCCTTTGCCTCGAAGGTCGAGAACGACAAGGGCATGGGTATCTACCTCGACCCGCAGCGGGGAGCGATCACCCTCCGGGCGTGGGTGAAGGACTGGCTCGAACGGCAGATCCTCGCCGAGGGAACCTTCAGGAACTACGAGGGCTTCATCCGGAACCACCTCGTGCCGCACCTCGGCCGTAAGACCCTTGCTGGCCTCGCGAAGCCCGACTTCGAGCGGTTCATCGCGGCCCTGCACCGCAAGGGCGAAGGCATGGCTGCCTCGACGATCAACGACCGTATGAACATCGTGACGGCGCTGCTCGATGCCGCCATAGTTGAAAAGCGAATATCCGAGAACCCGGCCAAGGGCGTCAAACTGCCTCGGACGAGCACGACGGCCGTGGACGAGGACGAGATCCCGACCCTCGAAGAAGTCGATCTCCTCGGAAAGCACATCTCACCTCAGTACCGCCTCACGATCTACCTGATGTCCGGCGCTGGTCTGCGGCCAAGCGAGGCCCTCGCCTTCGCGAGCGAATGCCGGCGGACCGAGTTCATCAGGGTTCGCTGGCAAGTGAGCGCTAAGGCGAACCGTGGCGACAGCCGGACGACATTCGTGCCACTGAAGCACCGAGCCGAGGGCGAGTACCGAGACATTCCGATTGCCCCCTTCTTGGATGAGGAGATCGAGGCCCACGAGGCACAGTGGGCTCCTATCCCCGTCGCTTTCAAGACGGCGTCCGGCAAAGATCGACAGCTCGACGTCTTCTTCGCTCCCCGCGACCGGGGCAAGGGGACCATGCCCACAGCAGGAACGTTTGGCTACCACTTCAAGAAGGCGTGCATAGCCGCCGGACTCGTTGACGCGAATGGCAAGCCGAAGTACACGCCTCATTCTCTGAGGCACTTCTTCGCCTCGACGGCGCTGGCGCACGGAATCCCGATCCACGAGGTCTCGCGCTGGCTGGGCCACAAGTCGATCAAGGTCACGGTCGACATCTACGGCCACCTCGTCCCGGGGGCCTGGCACCGCTGCCGAGAGGTCATGCAGAGCGCGATGCGGCCGGTACCGTTGGACGTGGAGAGCCCGGCCTCCGAGGTCGCTGGCGACTACGGCACGGCGGCGTGACGTGCTGACCTGCGCTGACCGTGCTGATACTGTGCTGACTCGGTCCCTCAGAGGGGGCGTTTCCGCAGGTCAGAGCGTTGTGGTAGACATTCCGCTTCAACGTCTGAGCCGGCTGTCAGGGGCCGTCCTGCCTGCGGAAACGCGGGGAGGGCGGCCTTTTGTCATCCCTTGTCCGGCCATCCCCGCATAGTTGCGGAATTGCCGCCGGAGAGTGCTCTTCGCATGTGCCTGTGGATCTCGGTTACGCACCGCTGAGCTGCAATTCACCACATCCGGTGATTCCTTGGCCTAGAGTTGCGGACCGCAACCTACGGTTGCCAAACTGTTGCGGACTGTCAACCCCTTGGGAGTGGACGTGGCCTTCGGTGACCAGCCCGCATACCTTCGCGTCGCCGGCGATCTCCGGCAGAAAATCGTCGCAGGCGAGCTGCCGCCGCACACACGCCTTCCCTCCCAGGCCCGGATCCGTGAGCAGTACGGCGTCTCCGACACCGTCGCCCTGGAGGCCCGCAAGGTCCTGATGGCCGAGGGGCTCGTCGAGGGGCGCTCCGGGTCCGGTACGTACGTCCGCGAGCAGCCCGTGCCGCGTGCCGTGGTGCGTACGGGCTACCGGGCCGTCGGGGAGTCCACGCCCTTCCGCCAGGAGCAGGCCGATGACCGGGTCAAGGGCACCTGGGAGTCGCGCAGCGAGCAGTGCGCGGCCGACACCGCCGTCGCCCGGCGGCTCCGGATCGGGCCGGGCGACCGGGTGATGCGCACCGACTACCTGTTCCGCTCCGGCGGCGAGCCCTGCATGCTCTCCACCTCCTGGGAGCCGCTCGCGCTCACCGGCCGGACGCCCGTGATGCTGCCCGAGGAGGGGCCGCTGGCGGGGCGCGGCGTGGTCGAGCGGATGGCTGCCATCGACCTGGTCGTGGACAACGTCACCGAGGAGGTGGGCGCGCGTCCCGGGCTCGCGGAGGAGACCCTCGCGCTCGGCGGGGTGCCCGGCCACTGCGTGCTGGTGGTCTCCCGGACGTACTTCGCGGGCGGCTGCCCGGTCGAGACCGCCGACGTGGTGATGCTCGCCGAGCGCTTCCGCGCCGCGTACCACCTGCCGGTGAAGTAGGCGTGAACCGCATGTGAACTGTCCTGCCCGCCGCTCGTACCGGCGGGTAGGAAGTGCGGCCTTTGTCCCGATTTCACCCGCCTTAAAGTCCCTCTCCTTACTGTTGTAAAACTCACATAGCCCCAGGTCAGAGCCCTTTCGCGGAATCAAGCAGGCCAAATCGCTCGTACGATGGCGCGGTTTGTGTCCTGCCGTGGGGGAGTTAGAAAGCAAAGGAGATCCGGGGCTTGAGTACCGAACAGGGTTCGAACTCCAATTACCGCCGGACCCTCGGCACGACGGCGCTGACCGCCGTCGGCCTCGGGTCGATCATCGGCTCCGGCTGGCTGTTCGGCGCCGAGCGCGCCGCGGTCCTGGCCGGCCCGGCCGCCATCTTTGCCTGGGTCATCGGCGCCATCGTGGCGCTGACCATCGCCCTGACGTACACCGAGCTCGGCTCGATGTTCCCCAAGGCGGGCGGCATGGTGCGGTACGGGCAGTTCTCGCACGGCTCGCTGGCCGGCTACATGGCCGCCTGGGCCAACTGGATCGCGATCGTCTCCGTCATCCCCGGCGAGGCGACGGCGTCGATCCAGTACATGAGCTCGTGGGACTTCGGCTGGGCGAAGAACCTGTTCGACGGCAAGGAGCTCACCGGCACCGGCCTCGCGGCCGCCAGCGTCCTGGTGGTCTTCTACTTCTTCCTGAACTGGTTCGCCATCACCCTGTTCGCCAAGACGAACAACGCGATCACGGTCTTCAAGGTCGTGGTGCCGGTGCTGACCGCGGGCGCGCTGATGTTCGCGCACTTCGACACCAGCAATGTCGTCGACCACGACGGGTTCGCGCCCAACGGCTGGAGCGCCGTCTTCAGCGCCGTCGCCGTCGCGGGCATCGTCTGGGCCTTCAACGGCTTCCAGTCGCCGCTGAACATGGCCGCCGAGGCCCGTAACCCCGGCAAGTCGCTGCCCAAGGCCGTCATCGGCTCCATCCTGATCGCGCTGGTCATCTACATCGCGCTGCAGGTCGCCTTCCTGATGGCCGTCCCCGCCGCGGACCTCTCCGGCGGCTGGAACAGCCTCGCCTACAAGTCGCCCCTGGCCGACCTCTCCATCGCCTGGGGCCTGAACTGGCTGGCGCTGCTGCTCTACGCGGACGCCTTCGTCTCGCCCTCCGGCACCGGCATGATCTACGCGGCCACCACCTCGCGCATGATCCACGGCGTCCAGGAGAACGGCCACCTGCCGAAGGTCTTCGGCAAGGTCGACCCCAAGACCGGTGTCCCGAAGCCGGCCCTGCTGCTCAACCTGGTGATCTCCTTCGTCTTCCTGGCCGTCTTCCGCGGCTGGGGCTCGATCGCCGAGATCGTCGGTGTCGCCACGGTCATCTCGTACATCACCGGCCCCGTCGCCGTGATGTCGCTGCGCCGCATCGCGCCGGACATGAAGCGCCCGGTCAAGCTGAAGGCCATGCCGGTCATCGCCCCCATCGCGATGATCTTCGGCTCGCTGGTCATGTACTGGGCCCGCTGGCCGCTGACGGGCAAGGTCATCTTCATCATGGCCATCGGCCTGCCGATCTGGGCCTGGTACGAACTGCGCAAGCCCTGGGCCGAGCTCAAGCCGCACCTGCAGGCCGGCGCCTGGATGGTGGCCTACCTGCTGGTCATGGCGTTCGTCTCGTGGGCCGGCGGCACCGAGTTCGGCGGCAAGGGCTACCTCGCCCCCGGCTGGGACATCGTCGTGGTTGTCCTGATCGCGCTCGCCTTCTACCTGTGGGGTGTGCGCAGCGCGTGGCGCAACCCGACGCTTGTTCAGGTCGAGCAGGAAATGAAGGACGTCCACGCGGCCGAGGAGCCGGAGGACGCGGAGCTCGCCCAGGCCAAGTAACCCTTACGGGTGGCCGAATGCGTACCTCTTCGTGAAAACCCGTATCCGCTGCGTAAAGGTCGGGCGTACGCTCGGGCATATGCGGACTGCGGTTTCTTCGGAAGTCACCGAAGGGCGTGCGCCGGTGCGCGCGGCGACGGGAGGGCAGGAGCGATGACTGACACCGGACCGGTCCTGCCCTGGCTGGTGATCCGCCAGGACGAGAACGGCAACCGCTACCGCGTCGGCCGCTACGCCACCAGAACGGAGGCGGAGCGCGTGGCCGACCGGCTGGACGCGGAGGGCCGTCGCCGGCTCTACATAGTCGAGCGGGTCGGGCGCGCCATCACCTAGTCGCCTCCCGGGGAGGCGGGGCGCGCCCGGCGCGCACCACCCTCCGTGAGTGCGCCCCCGGGGCGGCGCTTCCCAGGCCCGGCGCCGTCCCGGGCCCTCCCGGGCCCGGACAGCGGCCCCGGCCCCAGGCCCCAGGCCCGGCACGTCATGTGCCGGGCCTTACGCTTTCGTGCCATGGACGCGGTACGTGTGGTGGTCGGCGGAGCGGTGTTTCACCAGGGGCGGCTGCTGGCCGCGCGGCGCAGCGCCCCGCCCGAGCTGGCCGGCCGCTGGGAGCTGCCCGGCGGCAAGGTCGAGCCCGGTGAGACGGCCCGCCAGGCGCTCGTGCGCGAGCTGCGCGAGGAGCTGGGGATCGAGGCCGAGCCGCTGGAGCGCGTCGAGGGGGAGTGGCCGCTGGGGCCCGGTTACGTCCTGCACGTCTGGACGGCGCGGCTGGTGGCGGGCGAGGCCCGCCCGCTGCAGGACCACGACGAGCTGTGCTGGCTGGCCCCCGACCGGGTGGGCGACGTCGACTGGCTCGAGCAGGACCGTCCCGCCGTGGCCCTCGCCGCCCGGCTGCTGGCCGCGGCGGACGCCACCCCTCCGCGCTGACCTCCCGCTCTCAGCGCCGACCGCTCTCAGCGCCGACCGCTCTCCGCGCCGACCGCCCTCAGCGCCGGCCTCCTGGTCCGCCCCCGACCGGGCGCCCTACGCCGGTGTACGCCGAATGCGGCAACTCTCGCGGACGGAGCCGGACGAAGAAGATAGTCCGACCCCTATACCGGGTATGTGCTGATTATTAGCCCCAAAGCCGGACATGATGGTGGGGTCGCAGCGGTCTGGGAAGTGGTCGGCGTGAGCGACAGCGCAGGGACCTTGGAATGGACGCCCGGCTTCGCCGAATGGAGCTTCCCCGCCGAGGCCGGCGCGGTGCGCACCGCCCGCACCCTGGTCCGCGACACCCTGCGCGAGTGGGGCCTGGAGGTCGTCACCGACGTCACGGTCCTGCTGGTCAGCGAGCTCGTCACCAACTCGCTGCGGTACGCCAGCGGGCCCATCGGCGTCCGGATGTACTCCCACGCCGGCCCCAGCCTCCTCGTCGAGGTCTCCGACCCCCTGCCCGACCCGCCCCGCGAACGCGTGGCCGAACCCGACGACGAGGGCGGCCGCGGACTGCAACTGGTGGCACTGGCCTCCAGACGCTGGGGTACCCGACCCGGAACCACCGGAAAGACGGTGTGGTTCGAGCTCAGTCTGCCCGGTTAGTAACCCGGGGAGAAGACATAGCGGGTTGAGACCGTGCTGTGATCGTGAAGTCCGTGTTCCGAAGGGCCCCTGTGCTGGATACTCGGCCTTCTGATGCCGGTGCGAGCACATGAGCCGGAGGGGACGGGCACGTGAGCGAAAAGCCAGCGGGTACTGCGGGCAGGCCAGAGGGTACGGACGCCACATGGATGTGGCAGAGCAGCCCGCCCGGGTCTCTTTATGACTACATCCGCGTGGCGTCGTTCTCCCTCGGCTCCGACGGCCGGATCGAGCAATGGAGCGAACGGGCGACCGAACTCTTCGGGATAGCGGCCCGGCACGCCGTCGGCAAGAACCCCCTCGAGGTGTTCGCGCCCGTCGACGCACGCCACCACCCGCCCCGCCCGGCCGTGCCCTTTCTCGCCGAGGGCGGCCTCGACGGCAAGGCCTGGACCGGGCTCGTGCCCTATCAGCGCGACGACCGCCAACAGGGCCTCGCCGAGATCTATGTGATGCCCAGCCAGAACGGCGACGGCGAGCGCGCCGCCCTGTGTGTGGCCGTCGACGTCCGGGCGCTGCGCGGAATAGAGACCGACATCGCCGCGTCGGAAGCCGTTTTCGGCCAATCTCCGCTCGGCTTCTTCTTCTTCGGCACGGACCTGACCCTGCTGCGCGTCAACGAGAGTTTCGCCCAGACTTTCGGCCGCCCCGCCGCCTGGCACCGTGGCCGCACCCCGCACGACTTCCTGCCCCGCCACGAGGCCGAACGGCTGACCGCCGCCCTGCGCCAAGTCCTCGACAGCGGAAAGCCGGTGGCGGACATTCAGCTCGTCGGACCGGTGCCGGGCCACAGCGAGCGGCGCCGCTGGTCGGTCTCCCTGTACCGGCTGCACAGCGGCAGCGGACGGCCCATCGGCGTGGCCGCCATCGCCACCGACGTCACCGGACGCCGCCGAGCCGAGCGCGAGGCCGCCGGCGTACGGCGCAACCTGGCCCTGCTCAACGAGGCCGGCGCGCGCATCGGCAACTCCCTCGACCTGGAGACCACCGCCCGCGAGCTGCTGGACGTCGCCGTCCCGCAGTTCTGCGACCTGGCCTCCGTCGACCTCTACCAGGGCCTGCTCGTCGGCGACGAGGCCCCGCCCGGCCTCGCCGACGGCAGCGCCGAACTGCGCCGCGTGGCCTACTCCAGCGCGGTGTCCGGGGTGCCCGTCGACGACGGCCACAAGCCCATCCAGGTCGGCGAGGTGCACCGCTACCCCTTCCACTCGCCGTGCGCGCAGGCCCTGCGCACCGCGCACGTCCAGGTCGTCCCCGGCCGCGAGAGCGAGGAGGGCCCCGAGCTGGGCGCCGTCGTGCAGTCCACGCTCGCCGTGCCGATGGTCGCCCGCGACACCGTCGTGGGGCTCGCCCAGTTCTCCCGCACCAAGGGCAGCGAGCCCTTCGGCGAGCGGGACACCGCCCTGGCCGTCGAGCTGGCCGCCCGTGCGGCCGTCTGCATCGACAACGCCCGCCTCTACCGCCGCGAGCACGAGCGCGCCCTGATCCTCCAGCGCAGCCTGCTGCCCCCCGGCGACCCGGAGGCCGCCGGCGTCGAGATCGCCTGCCGCTACCTGCCGGGCAACGCCGCCACCGAGGTCGGCGGCGACTGGTTCGACGTCATCGAGCTGCCCGGCCACCGCACGGCGCTCGTCGTCGGCGACGTCATGGGCCGCGGGCTGCGTGCCGCCGTCGCCATGGGCGAGCTGCGCACCGCCGTGCGCACCCTGGCCATGCTCGACCTCGAGCCGGCCGAGGTGCTCTCCGCCCTCGACGAGATCGCCCACGGCCTGGGCCGGCCCGGCGGCAAGCAGTCCGCCTCGCGCGGCGTGCGCGGCAGCGTCCGCCCCGCCGACCTCTCCGAGGTCTACCTGGCCACCTGCGTCTACGCCGTCTACGACCCGGTCACCCGGCGCTGCACCGTCGCCAACGCCGGTCACCTGCCGCCGGTGCTGGTGGAGGCCGGGGAGCCGGCGGTGCTGCTGGAGGTCCCGCCGGGGATGCCGCTGGGCGTGGGCGGCGAGCCGTTCGAGGAGACCGAGATCGAGCTCCCCGACGGCGCGCTGCTCGCCCTGTACACCGACGGCCTCGTCGAGTCCCGCGACCACCCCCTGGACGAGGGCCTGCAGGCCTTCCGTGAGGCCCTGTCCGACCCCGAGCGCCCGCTGGAGGACGTCTGCGACCACGTCCTGAGCGCGCTGGACACCCACCACGGCGAGGACGACATCGCCCTGCTCATGGCCCGGCTGCGCGGCCTGCGCCCCGGCTGCGTGGGCGACTGGACGCTGCCGCCCGAGCCGCGCTCGGTCGCCCGTGCCCGCGAGCTGGCCCGCGACCAGCTGGAGGCCTGGGACCTGACCGACCTGGTGGACACCACCGAGCTGCTGGTCAGCGAGCTGGTCACGAACGCCCTGCGCTATGGCGAGGGCGAGATCAGGCTCCGGCTGCTGCTGGACCGCACCCTGGTCTGCGAGGTCTGGGACGGGGGCCACGTCCAGCCGCGGCGGCGGCGCGCCCGCGACACCGACGAGGGCGGCCGGGGCCTGCAGCTGGTGGGCCTGCTCAGCGCCGCCTGGGGCAGCCGCCGCATCCCGCACGGCAAGACGGTCTGGTTCGAGCTCGGCCTCCCCGACGGCGACTCCCCGGCACCGGACGCGGTGGAGGCGCTGCTCAGCCTGTACTAGGGCCCGTGCCGACCCATCGGACACGCCCTAGCCCTGATTCCGCGTGCCTTCAGTCACCCAGCCGCCCGCGCGTGCCCACGCCGCCGAACGTCGGCGGCAGCAGTTCCGTCGCCAGGACGACGCCGCCCAGCAGCGCGCCGCGCAGGGTCGGGTAGGGCAGGACGGGCGGGGCGTACGCGGCGACGTCGTCCTCGGCCAGGGAGCGGGCCGTGCGGGCCAGGTCCCTGGCGCGCGGGGCCGCAGTGAGGGCGGTGGCCTCCGTGGCGGCGGCGAGGAGGTGACGTGCCTCGGCGAGCAGGGTGCGGGCGCGGCAGCCGACCGCGCCGCGGTGGGTGGCGATGTAGTCCCGGGCGGCGGCCACCTCGCCGCGGGCGGCGCGCACCGCGCGGGCGGCCGGGCCGGGGGCCGGGCCGGCGGTCAGGCCGTGCGTGTGGCGCAGCACGGCTCCGGCGAGGACGTGGGCCTGGGAGAGGGCGGCCTCGGCGGTGCGCAGGGAGAGCGCGGCGCGCCGGGGGGAGCCCACGAGCAGGGCGGAGCGCGCCTCGGCGAGGGCGGCCTCGGCGACGGCCAGCCGGTCGCGGGCCTCGGCGGGGTGCGTGGCGACGGGCTCCAGGGCCGGGCCCGCGCGGCACTGGGCCAGGGCGGTGAGCACGGCCTCGGCGGCGCTCACGCGTGGCTCGAGGGCGCGGGCGACGGTCTCGGCGCCGTCGAGGATCAGCGCCGCGTTGACCTTCAGGCCGCGCAGCCGGTCGAAGGCCTCGGACTCCGCGTCCAGGCGCCGGTTGGCGCTGGTGCAGCGGGAGCAGATCTCGTCGAGGGCGTGGCGCCGGACGTCCTCGTCCTCGTACGCGGTCTCGTCCAGCCGCTGCCGCAGCCGGAAGGCGACGGCGAGCTCGTCGCGCGCGTAGGCGACGGCCTCGGCGAAGCGGCGGGTGGCGCGCTCGCCCAGCTGTGCGGTCGCGAAGAGTATCTCCTCGGTGCTGGTGTGCACGGCGTCGTCCGTCCCGACGAGGTCGCGCGCCGCTTCCTCCTCCAGGTCGGGCAGCGGGGTGAGGGGCTGGGCCAGCCTGGCCAGCCCGGGTTCGGTGGTGGTGGCGAGGACGGGGCGGTCGCGGGTGACGCCGGCCCGGCGGCGCCGGGCGGCCCGGCCGCGGCGGGTGCACAGGTACAGGGCGCCCAGGCACGCCGCGGCGCCCCCGGCCACCGGCAGCCAGGTGCTGCGCCGGCCGGGGACGAGGCCGTCGCCGCCGGGGTCGCTGCGGCCGGGCCGGATGACGGGCGGGCGTACGGGCTCGCCGCTCAGGACGGCGGCGTAGCCGTCGGCGGCGCCGATGGCGGCCCCCGCCCAGTCGTGCGCCTGTACGGCGGGCGCGATGGCGGTGCCTTCGACGAGGGCGAGCTGGTCCTTGCGGAAGCCGGACTCCGCGTCGGCGGAGACGGCGAACCGGCGCGGGTTGGTGGCGACGGCCAGCAGGATGTCGTGCGGGCCCAGGCCGTTGCGGTCGGCCGTGGCGTCCGCCCAGGTGCGTCCGGTGCGGCCGGAGAAGTCGTGGACGTAGGTGACGTAGAGCTGGACGTGGTGGGTGGTGCGCAGCCGGTCGATGGCGGCGTCGACCTGGACCCGGCGGCGCGCGAGGGCGCCGACGGTGTCGGTGACGCGGCCGGCGGCCTCCAGGTCCAGGGGCGTGTCGGCGCGTGCGGCGGGCGCGGGGGGCAGCAGCAGGGCGCACAGCGCGAGGACGGCGCTGACCAGGGCCCAGCTCCGCGCCTCCGGCCCGTACCGCCAGGAAAGCCGCGTCACATTTTGGAGCGTATGACCGGAATGGCCGACCCGCTACCGGGAGGGCCTGAGCTATCACGGAGAGTGTTCGGCCCCCCGGCGGCGGATCTTGTTTCCCAGCCAGACGAGCGGATCGTAGGACCGGTCGACCACCCGTTCCTTCAAGGGGATCAGCGCATTGTCGGTGATCTTGATGTGCTCGGGGCAGACCTCCGTGCAGCACTTGGTGATGTTGCAGTAGCCCAGCCCGTGCTCCTCGCGCGCCCCCCGCCTGCGGTCCACGCCCTCCTCGGACGCCGCGTCCAGCGGATGCATGTCCAGCTCGGCCACCCGCATCAGGAAGCGCGGCCCGGCGAAAGCGGCCTTGTTCTCCTCGTGGTCACGCACCACATGGCAGGTGTCCTGGCACAGGAAGCACTCGATGCACTTGCGGAACTCCTGGACCCGGCCCACGTCCTCCTGACGCATCCGGTACTCACCCGGCTTCAGACTCGCCGGCGGCACGAACGACGGCACCTCGCGCGCCTTGGCGTAGTTGTACGACACGTCCGTCACCAGGTCCCGCAGCACCGGGAAGGCCCGCATCGGGGTCACCGTGATCGTCTCGGCGGGGTCGAAGACCGACATCCGCGTCATGCACATCAGCCGCGGCCGCCCGTTGATCTCGGCGCTGCACGAGCCGCACTTGCCCGCCTTGCAGTTCCAGCGCACGGCCATGTCGGGCGCGGCCGTCGCCTGCAGCCGGTGGATGATGTCGAGGACGACCTCGCCCTCGTTGACGGCCACCTCGTAGTCGACGAGGCCGCCGCCGTCCGCATCACCCCGCCACACCTTGAAGCGGGCCTGATAACTCATGAGGTGAGCTCCTCGTCCGTCAGATACTTCGTCAGCTCTTCCTTCTCGAAGAGCGCCAGCAGATCCCCGCGGATCGGCTCGGTCTCCTGCTGCTCCAGCCGGATCAGGCCCAGGGCCGAATCGGCCGCCGCGGGCTCGGTGGAGTCCTCGGCCAGCCGGCACACCAGGTTCAGCCGCCGCCAGCGCCGGTCCATGCCCGGGTAGTCGTCGCGGGTGTGCCCGCCCCGGCTCTCGGTGCGCTCCAGGGCCGCCCGCGCCACGCACTCGCTGACCAGCAGCATGTTGCGCAGGTCCAGGGCCAGGTGCCAGCCGGGATTGAACTGCCGGTGCCCCTCCACGCCGGCCCGCCGGGCCCGCGCCCGCAGCCCGGCCAGGCGGTGCAGCGCCTCCTCCACCTCGCCGGCCCGCCGGATGATGCCGACCAGGTCGCCCATGGTCTGCTGCAGCTCCTGATGCAGGGTGTACGGATTCTCGGCCGTACCCTTCTCCGCCCCGGCTTCCCCGGGCTTCCCGCTCTCCGCCCCGAACGGGCGCAGCGCCTCCGCCTCCGCCAGCTCGATGTCGGCGGCCGAGACCTCGGGCGCGGCGCCCGTGGCGAAGGCGGCCGCGTAGCGGGCCGCGTGCAGCCCCGCGCGCCGCCCGAAGACCAGCAGGTCGGACAGCGAGTTGCCGCCCAGCCGGTTGGAGCCGTGCATGCCGCCCGCGACCTCGCCCGCGGCGAACAGGCCCGGCACACCGGTGGCCGCCGCGGTGTCCGGCTCGACCTCGATGCCACCCATCACGTAGTGACAGGTGGGGCCGACCTCCATCGGCTCGGCCGTGATGTCGACGTCCGCCAGCTCCTTGAACTGGTGGTGCATCGAGGGCAGCTTGCGCTGGATCACCTCGGCGGGCATCCGCGTGGAGACGTCCAGGAAGACCCCGCCGTGCGGGGAACCGCGCCCCGCCTTGACCTCGGCGTTGATGGCCCGCGCCACCTCGTCGCGGGGCAGCAGCTCCGGCGGGCGGCGGTTGGTGTCCGGGTCGGTGTACCAGCGGTCGCCCTCGGCCTCGGACTCCGCGTACTTCTCCTTGAAGACGTCCGGGACGTAGTCGAACATGAACCGCTTGCCGTCGCTGTTGCGCAGCACCCCGCCGTCGCCCCGCACCGACTCGGTGACCAGGATGCCCTTGACGGACGGCGGCCAGACCATGCCCGTGGGGTGGAACTGCACGAACTCCATATTGATCAGCCGCGCCCCGGCCAGCAGCGCCAGCGCATGTCCGTCGCCGGTGTACTCCCAGGAGTTCGAGGTCACCTTGAACGACTTGCCGATGCCGCCGGTGGCCAGCACCACCGCCGGGGCCTCCAGGACGAAGAACCGCCCCGACTCGCGCTCGTAGCCGAAGACACCGGAAACGCGCCTGCCGTCCTTGAGGATCCGCGTGACCGTGCACTCCTGAAAGACCTTCAGCCGCGACTCGTAGTCGCCGTACTGCCGCTCGTCCTCCTGCTGCAGCGAGACGATCTTCTGCTGGAGGGTGCGGATCAGCTCCAGGCCCGTGCGGTCGCCCACATGCGCCAGGCGCGGGTACTCATGGCCGCCGAAGTTGCGCTGCGAGATCTTCCCGTCCGGCGTGCGGTCGAAGACCGCGCCCCAGGTCTCCAGCTCCCAGACCCGCTCGGGCGCCTCCTGCGCGTGCAGCTCGGCCATCCGCCAGTTGTTGAGGAACTTCCCGCCGCGCATCGTGTCGCGGAAGTGCACCTGCCAGTTGTCGTTGTGGTTGACGTTGCCCATGGAGGCGGCGATGCCGCCCTCGGCCATCACCGTGTGGGCCTTGCCGAAGAGCGACTTGCAGATCACCGCGCAGCGCAGCCCCTGCTCGCGCGCCTCGATGGCCGCGCGCAGCCCGGCGCCTCCGGCGCCCACCACGACCACGTCCCAGGACTGCCGGTCCACCCGTGTCATCAGTTCGGATCTCCTAGAAGAAGCGCGGATCGTCGAAGGCGCCACTGGCGACCAGGTAGACGTACAGGTCGGCGACCGCCACGCTCACCAGCGAGGCCCAGGCCAGCTGCATGTGGCGGGCGTTGAGCCGGCTCACCCCCGTCCACATCCGGTAGCGCACCGGGTGCTTGGAGAAGGTCCGCAGCCGGCCGCCGACGATGTGCCGGCAGGAGTGGCAGGAGAGCGTGTACGCCCAGATCAGCGCGATGTTGGCGAGCAGGACGAGGGTGCCGAGGCCCATGTGGCCCCACGCGCCGTTCTCGTCGCGGAAGCCCAGCACGGCGTCGTAGGTGAGCACGCCCGCCACGAGCACCGCGAAGTAGAAGAAGTAGCGGTGGATGTTCTGCAGGACCAGCGGGAAGCGGCTCTCGCCGGAGTACTTCGCGTGCGGCTCGGGCACCGCGCAGGCCGGCGGCGAGGCCCAGAAGCCCCGGTAGTAGGCCTTGCGGTAGTAGTAGCAGGTCAGCCGGAAGCCCAGCGGGAAGATCAGGACGATCAGCGCGGGGGACAGGCCCCACCACGCGCCGAAGATCTCCCAGTCCGCGCCGCCCTTCATCTCCGCGCAGTTCTCCGCGAGACAGGGCGAGTAGAACGGCGACACGTAGGGCGCCGCGTAGTAGTCGTCACCGGCGAACGCGCGCCAGGTGGAGTAGACGATGAACGCCAGCAGACCGGCGGCGGTGGCGGCGGGCTGCAGCCACCAGCGGTCGCGACGCAGGTGGCGGGCCGGGATCGCGGCGCGCGAGGCGTGATGGACGCCGTGCGCGGCCCGGTCACCGGCCGTGGCTGAGGCTTCGGGTTCGGTTCCAGTGGCCAAGAGGGACTCCGGGGAGGAGTGGGACGGTGGGGACGCCGCTGCCTGGACGTGATCAGGGGGCGTGCCCGTTGCGGGAGCCGAGGCCCTCTTCCTCCGCGTCCGTCCACAGGGAGGCGTCGTACGGGGTGTCGGACACCAGCACCATCGCCTGGAGCGGCTTCTTCGCGGGCCTGCCGCCGCCGTTCCCCCGCAGCAGGGCGATGCTCTCCCGCAGGTGCCCGGCGTCGGTGCGGATCCGCCGCACCTCCAGGCCGCGCTTGCCCAGCTGCTGCTCCACTCGGCCGATCGCACGGTCCAGGTCGTCGAGACAGCGCTGAATGGTGGTCAGTTCATCGTCAACGGACATGATGTGGCCTTCCGCTCCGGCGATTGCGGGTGGCGCCCGGTCATGCGACTGAGAGTGTCGCGCGTCACACCCCTCAAGGGGAAGATAGCCGCCGGGATCAGGCTTTCGGGGGAACGCCTCGCGCGCCCGGCTCCGGCCGTGTCCGCGTTCGCCCAGGTGGGTGGCGTGGGCCGCGCGGGCGACGTGTCGGCACGTCTTCGCGCGGGCTCTCGCCTTCAGTGGGCGGCAGCACAGGCAGCAGACAGCACCGGCGCTCGACGCCCGGCGGAGGTGGCACCCATGTCGTCCATGCGCACGCGGCCCCCCGGGCGCCGCCCCGCCGTCCTCGCCGCCGCCGCGGTCCTGCTCCCGCTGCCCCTGCTGGCCGGCTGCTCCGGCGGCGGCACCGCCGAGGACGCCGACGACGGCCCGGCCGTCGCCCAGGACATCGCCGCCGCCCCCCGCTCCAAGGTCGCCGACAAGGGCACCCTGACCTGGGCCGTCGACGCGCTGCCCGCCACCTACAACACCTTCCAGGCCGACGCGGACGCCACCGCGCACCGGGTCGCCCAGGCCGTCCTGCCCACCCTGTTCACCCTGGACGCGCGCGGCCGCCCCCAACGCGACCCCGACTACCTCACGGCCGCCGAGCTCAAGCAGCGCGAACCCCGCCAGGTCGTGGTCTACCGCCTCAACCCCAAGGCCGTCTGGAGCGACGGCAGCGCCATCACGGCCGCCGACTTCGAGGCCCAGTGGAAGGCCCTGCGCGGCAAGGACAGCGGATTCTGGGCCGCCCACCACGCCGGCTACGACCGCATCGACCGCGTCGAGCGCGGCGCGAACGACCGCGAGGTCAAGGTCACCTTCGCCAAGAGCTACGCCGACTGGACCGCGCTGTTCACCCCCCTCTACCCCCGGTCCGTCATGGGCAGCCCCACCGCCTTCAACGACACCGCCCGCAAGGAGGCCGGGCTCGCCGCCGGCCCGTTCAAGGTCGGCACGCGCGACCAGAAACAGGGCACCCTCACCCTCGTCCGCAACCCCCGGTGGTGGGGCGACCGGGCCAAGCTCGACAGCCTCGTGCTGCGGGCCGTGCCCCGCGATCGCCGGATCGAGGCGCTGGCGGCCGGGCGCGTCGACCTCGCGGAGATCAGTCCCGGCGCCGCCGAACGCATCACCAAGGCGAACACCCCGCAGAAGTCGGACAAGGGCCGCCAGCCCGGCGCCGCTCCCTCCGCCGGTGGTGGCAACAAGGCGAACAAGCCCGCCGCCGCCGACGTGACGGCCCTGCGCGGCCTGGTCGTGCGCCGCTCCCTCGAGCCCGCCTACACCCAGCTCGCCCTCAACGGCGCCTCCGGCCCCCTCGCCGACGAACGGGTCCGGCGCGCCATCGCCCGCGCCGTGGACCGCCGGGCCATCGCCGAGTACGTCCTCAAGCCGCTCGGGCTGCCCGCCGACCCGCCCGGCAGCCACGTCCTGGTCGCCGGCCAGCCCGGCTACGAGGACACCAGCTCCGCCCTCGGCTCCCTCGAC
This sequence comes from Streptomyces sp. NPDC053048, assembly GCF_044547045.1. Lineage (NCBI taxonomy): Bacteria > Bacillati > Actinomycetota > Actinomycetes > Kitasatosporales > Streptomycetaceae > Streptomyces > Streptomyces sp. NPDC053048. Next base: position 208,204 of record NZ_JBITZS010000010.1, on the reverse strand, counting down.
CCCAAGGCCGCCCAGGCCCTGCTCGCGGACGCCGGCTGGAAGGAGGGGCACGGCGCCGTCCCACAGCGCAAGGCGCTGCGCGACCTGCCGCTGCCGAGCCGGTCCGGCTCCGACGAGGACCGGGGACGCGACGACGACCCGGACCCCGACGGGAACGACCCGGACGGGCTGGAGGATCCGGACGGCCTGGACGGGGACGACCCCGACGGGCTGCCGGACGGCAAGGGCGCCCGGGACACCGGCGGCAAGGCGGCCGCCGCCCCCGCCCGCTACAAGGACGGCAAGAAGCTGGTCCTGCGCTTCGTCCTCCCCCAGGGCAGCGGCAGCGAGCCGCTGCGGGCCGTCGGCGAGCGGATCGCCCGCCAGCTGGACGCCATCGGCGTCCGCACCGAGATCACCAAGGTCGACGACGCGGCCTTCTTCAAGGACCACATCGCCTCCGGCGACTTCGACCTGGCCCTCTACGGCTGGCCCACCGGCGCCTACCCGGCGACCGACGCCCGCCCGATCTTCGCCAAGCCGCAGCCGGCCGCCGACGGCTCGCTGACCGTCGAGCAGAACTACACCCGCGTCGGCACCGACCAGATCGACCGGCTCCTGGACCAGGCCTCCGCCGAGCTCGACCCCGAGGTCTCCCGCGACCTGGTGACCAGGGCGGACGCCCGGATCTGGGCAGTGGCGGCGTCGATCCCGCTGTACCAGCGGCCGGAGCTGGTCGGCAGCCGCCGGACCGTGGTGAACGCCGGGGCCTTCGGGCTGGCGACCCCGCGGTACCAGGACCTGGGGTTCAAGCGGTGAGTTCTCCCCCACCCCGCCCCTTCCCGTAAGGCCTCAAGCGCCGGCCGGGCTTCTGTGCCCTGGCCTCAATCGCCGGCCGGGCTGAAAAGCCCGGCCGGCGATTGAGACCAGGAAAGAAACCGCAGGTCAGGGCACCCCCCAGCGGCCTGCGGCGGCCAAACGCGGCAGCGCCCCGTACCATGGAAGAGGCCGCGGCGTGATCTGCCCGGCAGGGCGCGCGTGCCGGACCGTACGCGCCGCCATCCACGATTCCGGGAGAAGCGCCGCAAGTATGCCCACGCGCCACGACATTCGTAACGTCGCCATCGTCGCCCACGTCGACCACGGCAAGACGACCATCGTCGACGCCATGCTCAAGCAGGCCGGCGCCTTCGCCGCCCACCAGCTCGACTCCGTCGACGACCGGGTCATGGACTCGAACGACCTGGAGCGTGAGAAGGGCATCACGATCCTGGCCAAGAACACGGCGGTGAAGTACCACCCCAAGGACGGCGGCGAGCCGATCACCATCAACATCATCGACACCCCCGGCCACGCCGACTTCGGTGGCGAGGTCGAGCGCGGTCTGTCGATGGTCGACGCCGTCGTGCTGCTGGTGGACGCCTCCGAGGGCCCGCTGCCGCAGACCCGCTTCGTGCTCCGCAAGGCGCTCCAGCAGCGGAAGCCGGTCATCCTCTGCATCAACAAGACGGACCGCCCGGACTCCCGCATCGACGAGGTCGTCAACGAGACCTACGACCTCTTCCTCGACCTGGACGCCGACGAGGACCAGATCGAGTTCCCGATCGTCTACGCCTGCGGCCGTGACGGCATCGCCTCGCTGACCAAGCCGGAGGACGGCACCGTCCCCGCGGACAGCACCAACCTGGAGCCGTTCTTCTCCACCATCCTGGAGCACGTCCCGGCCCCGGCCTTCGAGGAGGACGCGCCGCTCCAGGCCCACGTCACCAACCTCGACGCCGACAACTTCCTCGGCCGCATCGCGCTGCTCCGCGTCGAGCAGGGCGAGCTGCGCAAGGGCCAGACCGTCGCGTGGATCAAGCGTGACGGCACGGTCTCCAACGTCCGCATCACCGAGCTGATGATGACCGAGGCCCTCACCCGCAAGCCCGCCGAGGTGGCCGGCCCCGGTGACATCTGCGCCGTCGCCGGTATCCCCGACATCATGATCGGCGAGACGCTGGCCGACCCGGAGAACCCGGTCGCGCTGCCGCTGATCACGGTCGACGAGCCCGCGATCTCCATGACCATCGGCACCAACACCTCGCCGCTGGTCGGCCGTGGCGGCACCGGCAAGGGCGCGGACGCCAAGGCCGCGGTCAAGGACCGCAAGGTCACCGCCCGCCAGGTCAAGGACCGTCTGGACCGCGAGCTCGTCGGTAACGTCTCGCTGCGCGTCCTGGACACCGACCGCCCCGACGCCTGGGAGGTCCAGGGCCGTGGTGAGCTGGCGCTCGCCATCCTGGTCGAGCAGATGCGCCGCGAGGGCTTCGAGATGACCATCGGCAAGCCGCAGGTCGTCACCAAGCAGGTCGACGGCAAGACCTACGAGCCGGTCGAGCGCCTCACGGTGGACGTGCCCGAGGAGCACATGGGTGCCGTCACCCAGCTCATGGGCACCCGCAAGGGCCGCATGGACAACATGTCCAACCACGGCTCCGGCTGGGTCCGCATGGAGTTCGTCGTCCCGTCCCGCGGCCTGATCGGCTTCCGCACGGAGTTCCTGACGAACACCCGCGGCACCGGTATCGCCCACTCCATCCACGAGGGCCACGAGCCGTGGTTCGGCGAGCTGAAGACCCGTAACAACGGCTCCCTGGTCGCCGACCGCGCCGGTGCCGTCACCGCCTTCGCGATGACGAACCTCCAGGAGCGCGGCGTGCTCTTCACCGACCCGGGCACCGAGGTGTACGAGGGCATGATCGTCGGCGAGAACTCGCGCGCCGACGACATGGACGTCAACATCACCAAGGAGAAGAAGCTCACCAACATGCGCTCCTCCTCCGCTGACTCCTTCGAGGCGATCGTCCCGCCGCGCAAGCTGTCGCTGGAGCAGTCCCTGGAGTTCTGCCGCGACGACGAGTGCGTCGAGGTGACCCCGGAGGCGGTCCGCATCCGCAAGGTCGTCCTGGACCAGAAGGAGCGCGGCCGCACCGCGTCGCGCGCGAAGCGCTGAGCGCCAAGCGCTGAAGGACAGCGCCCAGCGCGTATTGGCTGACGCACTGTCACCTTTCCCGGCAGGCCCGGCACCCCGCATCACGCGGGGCGCCGGGCCTGTCGGCGTTTCTGTCCGGATAACGGGCCCACAGCGTCGGATGTCGTGTTAACAGTCCGTTTCGTAGGTGTCTGTCTGCGCTGTCTTTGTCCGGATTTCGAACGTCGCGCGATGATCGATGTGACCAAAGCGAGACCCTATAAGTGTGGTTTAAAGGGCGGTCGTACCCAATAGTTGGGTTCACTGAGCTCGGGTCAATGGGTCACGCGCTGTGGGGAGCGCCGACTCACGAGCACACTCGAGGTGCCGGTTCCGTCTCCGCTGTCAGGGGTGTCAGCGTGGGGCCGGCGCCTCATCTTGTAGTGATAGTGGACTCATGAGGAGGGCATTCCCATGCGCGGTGCCAAGAGCGCTACCTGGGTCGCGGGAGCCATTGCCGTTGCGTTGACAGCCACGGCCTGTGGTGGCGGTGGAAGCGGCAGCGACGACGACAACGCAGCCGTCAACCCCGACGGCACCTACACGTACTACAACGTCGAGCCGCAGAACCCGATCATCCCGAGCAACACCAACGAGGTCGGCGGCGGATACATCGTCAAGAACCTCTTCCGCAGCCTCGTCGACTTCGACGAGAAGTCCAAGCTGCGCATGGTGGCGGCCGAGAGCATCGAGACCACGGACAACCAGCACTTCAAGGTCAAGCTGAAGCCGGGCTGGAAGTTCCACAACGGCGAGCCGCAGACCTCCGCCTCCTTCGTCGACGCGTGGAACTGGGCCTCCAACGCCAAGAACGCCCAGCTGAACGCCTCCTGGTTCGAGCCCATCAAGGGTTACGAGGACGTCCACCCGGAGAAGGGCGACCCCAAGGCCGACAAGCTCGAAGGCCTGAAGATCGTCAACGACCTCGAGTTCACCATCGATCTGAAGAAGCCCGTCTCCACCTTCAAGGAGCAGCTCTTCTACGACGTCTTCTCCCCGCTGCCCAAGGCGTTCTACAAGGACACCAAGGCGTTCGGCGAGCACCCGATCGGCAACGGCCCGTACATGATGGACGGGGACTGGCAGCACAAGGTCGAGTTCAAGACCAAGAAGTTCGCCGACTACAAGGGTGACGACAAGCCGAAGAACGGCGGCGTCATCTTCAAGTTCTACAACAAGGACGACGCGGCCTACAACGACCTCGTCTCCGACAAGCTCGACATCATGTACCAGGTGCCCAACTCCATGGCGGGCCAGTTCAAGAACGACCTGGGCAAGCGCGCCATCAGCCAGATGTTCGGCGGCAACACCAACATCGCCTTCCCGCTGTACGAGGCCGAGTGGGCCAAGCCGGAGAAGGTGAAGGTCCGTCAGGGCCTGTCCATGGCGATCGACCGCGAGACCATCGCCAAGACCGCGCTCAAGGGCAGCAAGGACGCCGCCGACGGTCTGACCCCGAAGGTCGTCGAGGGCTACCAGGCCGGCGCCTGCGGTGAGTTCTGCAAGTTCGACCCGGCCAAGGCCAAGCAGCTCATCAAGGAGGGCGGCGGCGTTCCCGGCAACAAGGTCACCCTGACCTACAACGCCGACGGCGCCAACAAGGAGTGGGCCGACGCGGTCTGCAACGACATCCGCCAGAACGGCGGCGTCGAGTGCGTCACCGACCCCAAGCCGACCTTCCAGCAGTCCCGCACCGACATCACCGAGCGCCGCATGAAGAGCGCGTTCCGCATGGCCTGGGTGCAGGACTTCCCGAACATCCAGAACTTCATCTCCGCCCAGTACCGGACCAAGGCCGGTGCCAACGACATGGAGTTCAGCGTCAAGGAGATCGACGAGCTGATGGACAAGGCCGACGCGGCCAAGACCATCGAGGAGTCGAACAAGCTCTACGCGGAGGCCGAGAAGAAGATCCTCCAGGAGCACATGCCCTCCATCCCGCTCTTCTTCGACCACACCCTCGCCGGCCACTCCAAGAAGGTGCAGAACGTCAAGTTCGACTCCTTCCGCCAGGCGATCTGGACGGACGTCGAGGTCAAGAAGTAACCGGGACACGCTTGCAGTGACGTAAGGCCCGGCGGCCACCCTTCTCCCACAGGACAGCGGGGGTGTGCCGCCGGGCCCCGTCGGCGACAGGAGGAACCATGGGGCGCTTTGTCGCGAGGCGACTGCTCCAGATGATCCCGGTCTTCATCGGGACCACTTTGCTCATCTTCTTGATGGTGTATTCGCTGCCGGGCGACCCCATCAAATCGCTCTTCGGGCCCAAGGCGGCCGACCCGGCGACGGTCGCGAGACTGCGCCACGAGTACGGCCTCGACAAGCCACTGCTCGAGCAGTACTGGAACTACATCTCCGGCCTTTTCCAAGGTGACTTCGGGCAGAGCTTCACCGGCCGCCCCGTCGCCGACCTGATGGCCGAAGCCTTCCCGGTGACGATCCGGCTGGCACTGCTCGCCTTCGCCTTCGAGGTCGTCGTGGGCATCGCCCTCGGCGTGCTCACCGGCCTCAAGCGCGGCAAGTTCCTCGACCAGTTCGTTCTGGTGCTCACCCTGATCGTGATCTCGATCCCGGTGTTCGTCATCGGCTACGTCACGCAGTTCCTGCTGGGACTGAAGTGGAAGGTCATCACCCCCACCGTCCAGGACTCCATGAACCTCGGGCAGTTGATGATCCCGGCCATCGTGCTGGCCGCTCTGTCGCTGGCGTACGTCACCCGTCTGACCCGGACCACCATCGGGGAGAACCTCCGGGCCGACTACATGCGCACCGCCGTGGCCAAGGGCCTGCCGCGCAAGCGGGTCATCGGAGTGCACCTGATGCGCAACTCCCTCATTCCTGTCGTCACGTTCCTCGGCACCGACCTCGGCATGCTGATGGGCGGCGCCATCGTCACCGAGGGCATCTTCAACATCCAGGGCGTGGGCAACACGCTCTTCCGGTCCATCCAGACCAGTGAAGGCCCCACCGTGGTGGGCATCGTGACCGTGCTCGTTCTCGTCTACCTCGTGAGCAGCCTGGTCGTCGATCTGCTGTACGCCGTCCTGGACCCGAGGATCCGCTATGCCTGAGAAGACGTTGCCTCACGAGACCCAAACGCCCGAGGCCGTGACCACGGCGCTGAAGGAAGGGTCCAACAAGCCCCGCTCCCTCGGCCAGGACGCCTGGCGTTCGCTGCGCGGCAGCTGGCTGTTCTGGGCGTCCGGTGTGCTGCTGATCCTGTTCATCATCATGGCGGCGTTCCCGACGCTGTTCACCGACGTCGACCCCCGCCAGGCCGACCTGCGCGGTCACTACCTCGCCCCGCCGAACTGGTCCCACGTCTTCGAGGGCGACTGGTTCGGCTACAACGGCCAGGGTCAGAGCGTCTACGCGCGCACCGTCCACGGCGCCCGTGCCTCGATCATCGTCGGCGTCTGCGTCACCCTCGCGGTCACCGTCTTCGGTGGCCTCATCGGCATGCTCGCCGGCTACTTCGGCGGCTGGCTCGACGCCCTCCTGTCGCGCATCACCGACATCTTCTTCGGCATCCCGCTGCTGCTCGGTGCCCTGACGCTGCTGCAGGCGTTCACGCACCGCACCGAGTGGACCGTGACGCTCGGTCTCGCCACCTTCGGCTGGATGCAGATCGCCCGCGTCATGCGCGGTGCGGTCATCACCCAGAAGCAGGCGGACTTCGTGACCGCCGCCCGCGCCCTGGGCGCCGGCACCGGCCGGATCCTCTTCCGGCACATCCTGCCGAACGTCATCGGCCCGGTGATCGTCGTCGCCACCATCGCGCTCGGCGGCTACATCTCCACCGAGGCCACCCTGTCGTACCTGGGCATCGGCCTCCAGGACCCCGTGGTCTCCTGGGGCGTGGACATCTCCGCCGCCCAGAGCCAGCTGCGCGACGCCCCGCACGTCCTGCTCGTTCCGGCCACGTTCCTGAGCCTGACCGTGCTCGCGTTCATCCTGCTCGGCGACGCGGTGCGCGACGCCCTCGACCCCAAGCTGCGCTGAGGGAGGCGTACGTGACCACCACAACCGAGAAGACCGCGAACGTCCCCGAGCCGCGCGCCGGCGACGACAGCGCCCCGCTGCTCGAGGTCCGCGACCTGCACGTGGAGTTCCACACCCGTGACGGCGTCGCCAAGGCCGTCAACGGCGTCAACTACTCCGTCAGCGCGGGCGAGACGCTGGCCGTGCTGGGCGAGTCCGGTTCCGGCAAGTCCGTGACCGCGCAGGCCATCATGGGCATCCTCGACATGCCCCCGGGGAAGATCCCGCAGGGCGAGATCTTCTTCCGCGGCCAGGACATGCTGAAGATGTCCGGCGAGGAGCGCCGGAAGATCCGCGGCAGCAAGATCGCCATGATCTTCCAGGACGCGCTGTCCTCCCTGAACCCGGTGCTCAGCGTCGGCTACCAGCTCGGCGAGATGTTCCGGGTGCACCAGGGCCTGTCCAAGAAGGAGGCCCGGCTCAAGGCCATCGAGCTGATGGACCGGGTGCGCATCCCGGCCGCCAAGGAGCGGGTGGGGGATTACCCGCATCAGTTCTCGGGCGGTATGCGGCAGCGCATCATGATCGCGATGGCGCTGGCGCTGGAGCCGGACCTGATCATCGCGGACGAGCCGACGACCGCGCTGGACGTCACCGTCCAGGCGCAGGTGATGGACCTGCTCGCAGAGCTGCAGCGCGAGTTCAACATGGGTCTGATCCTGATCACCCACGACCTGGGCGTTGTCGCGGACGTCGCCGACAAGATCGCGGTGATGTACGCGGGACGCATCGTCGAGACCGCCCCCGTGCACGAGCTCTACAAGCGCCCGGCGCACCCCTACACCAAGGGCCTGCTGGACTCGATCCCGCGCCTGGACCAGAAGGGCCAGGAGCTCTACGCCATCAAGGGCCTGCCGCCCAACCTGCTGCGCATCCCCACCGGCTGCGCGTTCAACCCGCGCTGCCCCCAGGCGACCGACCTGTGCCGCACGGACATCCCGGCGCTGCAGCAGGTCGCCGAGAAGGACGGCACGGCGCTGGCCGGCCGCGGCAGCGCGTGCCACTTCTGGAAGGAGACGATCCATGGCTGAGACCGGCAAGAAGGACGAGGCCGTGGCGGCGGACGCGACCCCCAACGTCTCCAAGGTCGAGGTCAGCGACGCCAGTACGACGGCGGAGGTCGAGGCCGTCCTCGACGCCCCCGTCGAGCGCGGCGAGCCGATCCTGCAGGTGCGCAACCTGGTCAAGCACTTCCCGCTGACCCAGGGCATCCTCTTCAAGAAGCAGGTCGGCGCGGTCAAGGCCGTCGACGGCGTCTCCTTCGACCTCTACCAGGGCGAGACGCTGGGCATCGTCGGCGAGTCCGGCTGCGGCAAGTCGACCGTGGCCAAGCTGCTGATGACCCTGGAGACGGCCACCTCCGGCGAGGTCTTCTACAAGGGCCAGGACATCACCAAGCTGTCCGGGCGTGCGCTGAAGGCCGTCCGCCGCAACATCCAGATGGTCTTCCAGGACCCGTACACCTCGCTCAACCCGCGCATGACGGTCGGCGACATCATCGGCGAGCCCTTCGAGATCCACCCCGAGGCGGCTCCCAAGGGCGACCGCCGCAAGCGCGTCCAGGAGCTGCTGGACGTCGTCGGCCTCAACCCGGAGTACATCAACCGCTATCCGCACCAGTTCTCGGGCGGACAGCGCCAGCGCATCGGCATCGCCCGCGGCCTGGCGCTGAACCCGGAGATCATCATCTGCGACGAGCCGGTCTCGGCCCTGGACGTCTCCGTCCAGGCGCAGGTCGTCAACCTGATGGAGAAGCTGCAGGACGAGTTCAACCTCTCCTACGTCTTCATCGCCCACGACCTGTCGATCGTCCGGCACATCTCCGACCGCGTCGGCGTGATGTACCTCGGCAAGATGGCCGAGATCGGCACGGACTCCGAGATCTACGACCACCCGACGCACCCCTACACCCAGGCGCTGCTGTCGGCCGTCCCGGTCCCGGACCCCGACGCCCGCGAGGGCCGCGAGCGCATCATCCTCACCGGTGACGTGCCCTCGCCGGCCAACCCGCCGTCCGGCTGCCGCTTCCGCACCCGCTGCTGGAAGGCGGAGGACAAGTGCGCGAAGGAGGTGCCGCTGCTGGCGGTGCCGGAGGTCTTCGCCGGCAGGAAGACGCCGGCGGCGCACGAGTCGGCGTGCCACTTCGCCGAGGAGAAGCAGGTGGTGGGCGCGGCGTAACGCCCGCTGCCGCCTTTCGAACGCCGACAGGGGCTCACCCGGGGGACCGGGGGAGCCCCTGTCGGCGTCACATTCCCTCGCCGCGAGCGTCTGCGGCGGCTGGACCTGGCGTGCTGGGGGAGTGAGGGTGACACCGTTCGATGGATCCGCCTCTTGATCAGCCGAACCAGGAGACTTGCACGACAACGATGCGTTCACCTCGGACATCCGTCAGATAGGTGAGAATGACCCGGCCCCGGCTCTCGGTGCGCAGCCCGGGGCCGGGGCCCACGTAGGCGGTGCCGTCGAGGAAGACCATGGAGTCGCGTGTGGCGATCTCCTGAGCCAGGAGTGCGACCTCGGCAGTCGCTTCGGGAGGAAGCCCGTCGAGAAGGTCGTCCGGGTCGTGCTCCCAGTGCCAGTCAGCCACTCTCGACCTCGCGATGTGCGGCACGGACGATCTCGCCGGCTTCGCGGACCGCCTGGTCCCGTACCGCCGCATGCTCGCTGTCCAGTGCGCGTTCCGCGTCGTGCAGGCGCCGCGCGGTCTGCGGATGGCGTTCGATCTCGACGACGACGGCCCAACGCCGGTAGAACATCCGGATCGGGACGACGCTTCCTTCCTCACCTGCCTGGACGAACGCGTTCTGCATGTCCTCGAAGAATTCCGGCAGGCGCGACGGAGCGACCGCGGCCACGGCTTGGCGAAGGGCGGGCAGCGTCTGGGCGGGCTTCGGGATGAGCGGGCCGTCGTGATCGGCGTGCTGTACGGTCATGCGCCGTCCTTCTCGATCGCGGAATTCGCTGGCAGCCGGCGGTCAGGATAGCGCCGACAGCGGGGGTGGCGGGCCGTCGGCCTGCTATCACCTGTTCGGGCACGTGGTAACGCGCACCGGCCGGGTGTGCGCCGTGACAGCCCACGCCGGTCTTCGTCGTGTGCACATGAAGCTGATCCGGTCATCCCAGTGAGGAACAGGGCCTGGCGAGCTACGGTGGCGGGATGACCGAGCCCGAAACCGAGCCTGAGACCTGGAACGCCGACGCCGTGGGCGTCCTGCGGTTGCCGTCCGGGCGGCTGGTCAGGGGCCGCGGCCTGTGCCGGGGTCTGCCCGCCGGCCCGGTGCCGCAGTTCGGCGTCCATCTGCTGGGCAAGCGACCGCCCGAGGCTCCCTGGGAGTCCCGCTGGCTGCGCTGGCCGGACTTCCGGCTCCCCGCCGACCAGGACGCCGCCCGAGCCGTGCTGCGCGAGGCCTGGGAGCGGGCCGCCGCCGAACGCGTGGAGATCGCCTGCAGCGGCGGCCGCGGCCGCACCGGCACGGCCCTGGCCTGCCTGGCCGTCCTGGACGGGGTGCCGGTCGCCGAGGCGGTCGCCTACGTGCGCCGGGGGTACCACCCGAGGGCCGTGGAGACGCCGTGGCAGAAGAGGTACGTGCGAGGGTTCGCGGGGTGACGGGAGCGGGGTGAGGCTGGTATCGGCCGCCCCCCGCCGTCACTCCCGCATATGGGCGGTTTCTCGGCCCATGGGTGCTTCGAACGCCGCCTCACATCACCTCATAGGGTGTTATTTGGGCCTAAGTGGGATTGAGTGGACTTGGGACCGATGAGGAGGGCACCCCATGCCTGGAGGCACGCGCGCCAGAGCCGGAGCGGGATCGCGCGTCGTGGCCGGACTCGCCGTCTGCGCGACCGGCGCCGTGCTGCTGGCGGCGGCCGGCTGCGGCGGGGGTGGCGTCGGTGCCGGCACCGGGACCGTGCGGTCCTCCTGGGGCGACCCGCAGAGCCCGCTCGAGCCCGCGAACACCAACGAGGTGCAGGGCGGCAAGGTGCTCTCCATGATCTTCCGCGGGCTCAAGCAGTACGACCCGCGGACCGGCGCCGCCCAGGACATGCTCGCCGAGAAGATCGAGAGCCCCGACCAGCAGAACTTCACCATCACGGTCAAGGACGGCTGGACGTTCGGCAACGGCGAGAAGGTCACCGCGAAGTCCTTCGTCGACGCCTGGAACTACGCGGCGCTCACCGACAACAAGCAGAAGAACGCCCCCTTCTTCCAGGACATCGACGGCTACGACAAGGTCCACCCCGCCGGCGGCCGCGCCACCGCGAAGACCCTCTCCGGGCTGGTCGTCAAGGACGAGCGGACGTTCACCGTCAAGCTGCGCACCAAGTTCTCCACCTGGCCGGACACCCTCGGCTACACCGCCTTCGCGCCGCTGCCCCGGGCGTTCTTCGACGACCACGCCGGCTGGCTGAGGAAGCCGGTCGGCAACGGCCCGTACCGCATCGACTCCTACACCAAGGGCTCGCAGATGCGGCTGTCGAAGTGGGACGGCTACCCCGGCGAGGACAAGGCCAGGAACAGCGGGGTGGAGCTGCGCGTCTACACCGACAACAACACCGCCTACACCGACCTGCAGGCCGGGAACCTCGACCTCGTCGACGACATCCCCAGCGCCCAGCTGAAGAACGTCAGGACCGACCTCGGCGACCGCTACATCAACCAGCCGGCCGGCATCATCCAGACCGTCGTCTTCCCGATGTACGACCCGGCCTGGTCAAAGGCCGGGATGGAGAAGGTCCGCCGGGGCCTGTCCATGGCCATCAACCGCGACCAGATCACCGAGCAGATCTACCGCAGGACCCGCACCCCCGCCACCGACTGGACCTCGCCGGTGCTCGGCGAGAAGGGCGGCTTCAAGGCCGGGCTGTGCGGCGAGGCGTGCACATACAACCCGGGCGAGGCCAAGAAGCTGATCCAGGAGGGCGGCGGGTTGCCGGGCGGCAGGGTCACCATCACCTCGAACGTCGACACCGGCTCGCACCGGGTGTGGATGGACGCCGTCTGCAACAGCATCAACAACGCCCTGGGCAACGACCAGGCCTGCACCGTCAACCCCGTCGGCACCTTCGCCGACTTCCGCAACCAGGTCTCCGACCAGCGCATGACCAGCATGTTCCGCTCCGGCTGGCAGATGGACTACCCGCTGGCCCAGAACTTCCTGCAGCCGCTGTACTACACGGGCGCCTCGTCCAACTTCGGCCGGTTCAGCGACCAGCAGTTCGACCGGCTCGTCGACCAGGCCAACGCCGAGTCCGACACGGCCAAGGCCGTCGCCACGTTCGAGGACGCCGAGCGGATCCTCGCCGAGCAGATGCCGGCCGTCCCGCTCTGGTACCAGAACGGCAGCGCCGGCTACTCCGAGAACATCTCCGACGTCCAGCTCAACCCGTTCAGCGTGCCCGTCTACGAGCGGATCACCGTCAAGTAGCCCGTCTCGTCCTCGTCCAGCACTCCCGGAGTTCCCATGGGACGGTATGTGATCCGGCGGCTGCTGCAGATGATCCCCGTGTTCATCGGCAGCACATTCCTGATCTTCTTCATGGTCTACGCCCTGGGCGACCCCGTCGCCGCGCTCTTCGGCGACAAGGCCCCCGACCCGGCCACCGCCGCCCGCATCCGCGCGGACCTCCACCTCGACCAGCCGCTGTGGAAGCAATACCTGTACTACATGCGGCAGATCCTCACCGGGGACTTCGGCACCGCCTTCAACGGCCAGGACGTCACCGAACTGATGGCCGACGCCTTCCCCGTGACGCTGCGGCTGACGCTCGTCGCGATCCTCTTCGAGATCGTCATCGGCATCACCCTCGGCCTCCTCAGCGGGCTGCGCCGCGGGCGGACCGTGGACACCTCCGTCCTGCTGGTCACCCTGATCGTCGTCTCCGTCCCCACCTTCGTCAGCGGCTATGTGCTGCAGTACCTCCTGGGCGTCAAGTGGCAGGTGGTCTCCCCGTCCGTGTCGCCCGCCGCGCCCTACGACGAACTCCTGCTGCCCGGCGTGGTGCTCGCGCTGACCTCGCTCGCCTACGTCACCCGCCTCACCCGCACGTCCATCGCCGAGAACTCCCGCGCCGACTACCTCCGCACGGCCCTCGCCAAGGGCCTGCCCCGGCACCGCGTGGTCACCCGGCACCTGCTGCGCAACTCCCTCATCCCCGTCGTCACCTTCATCGGCACCGACATCGGGGCGCTGATGGGCGGGGCCATCGTCACCGAGCGGATCTTCAACATCCACGGCGTCGGCTACCAGCTCTACCAGGGCATCCTGCGGCAGAACTCGCCGACCGTCGTCGGCTTCGTGACCGTCCTGGTCATCGTCTTCCTAGTGGCGAACCTGATCGTCGACCTCCTCTACGCCGTGCTCGACCCGAGGATCCGCTATGCCTGAGACCGATCCCTCCGACCCGAACGCGACCATCACCCCGGCCGGCGGCGGCGCGATGACCCTGGCCACCAGCGACGCCCAGACGCTCGAGGGCGGCCCGATCCCCGGCGGGACCGAGAGCGGCAAGGCCCGCAGCCTGTGGTCCGACGCCTGGCACGACCTGCGGCGCAACCCCGTCTTCGTCATCTCCGCGCTCGTCATCGTCTTCCTCGTCCTGATCGCCGTCTGGCCCCGCATCGTCGCGAGCGGCAACCCGCTGAGCTGCGACCTGGCCAGGGCCCAGGAGGGCTCCGGGCCCGGCCACCCCTTCGGCTACGACGCCCAGGGCTGCGACGTCTACACCCGTACCGTCCACGGGGCACGGGCCTCGATCGCCGTCGGCGTCTGTGCCACGGCCGGGGCCGCGCTGCTGGGCGGCGTGCTGGGCGGGCTCGCCGGGTTCTTCGGCGGCTGGTGGGACGGGCTGCTCTCCCGGCTGGCCGACATCTTCTTCGGCATCCCGATCATCCTGGGCGGGCTGGTCTTCCTGTCCGTCGTCACCAGCGGATCGGTCTGGCCGGTCGTCGGCTTCATCGTGCTGCTGGGCTGGCCGCAGATCTCCCGCATCGCCCGCGGCGCGGTCGTCGGCGCCAAGCAGCACGACTACGTACAGGCCGCACGGGCCCTCGGCGCCGGCAACGGACGGCTGCTGCTGCGCCACATCGCGCCCAACGCGGTGGCGCCCGTCATCGTCGTGGCGACCATCGCCCTCGGCACGTACATCGCGCTGGAGGCGACGCTCTCCTTCATCGGCGTCGGCCTCAAACCACCCACCGTCTCCTGGGGGATCGACATCTCCAACGCCTCGAGCCAGATCCGCAACGCCCCGCACATGCTGCTGTGGCCGGCGGGCGCGCTGAGCGTCACCGTGCTCGCGTTCATCATGCTCGGCGACGCGGTGCGCGACGCCCTCGACCCCAAGCTGCGCTGAGGAGCCGCCAGGCATGAAGGAACCGCCAGCCGTGGACCAGCCGCCGGCCGCGGATCAGCCACCGGCCAGGGAACAGCCGCCCGCCGTGGACCAGCCGACCCTGCTGGACGTACGCGACCTGCACGTCGAATTCCGTACCCGGGACGGGGTGGCCAAGGCCGTCAACGGCGTCAGCTACACCGTCCGGGCCGGGGAGACGCTGGCCGTGCTGGGCGAGTCCGGTTCCGGCAAGTCCGTGACCGCGCAGGCCGTCATGGGCATCCTCGACTCGCCGCCCGGCTTTGTCACCGGCGGCGAGGTGCTCTTCCGGGGCAGGGACCTGCTCACCATGGGCGACGAGCACCGGCGCCGGATCCGCGGCGCCAAGCTCGCCATGATCTTCCAGGACGCGCTGTCCTCGCTCAATCCGGTGATGACGGTGGGCGCGCAGCTCGGCGAGATGTACGAGGTCCACCAGGGCATGACCCGCAAGGACGCCCGCGCGCGGGCCGTCCAGCTGATGGACCGGGTGCGGATCCCGGCGGCGAAGGAGCGGGTGGGCGACTATCCGCATCAGTTCTCGGGCGGTATGCGGCAGCGCATCATGATCGCGATGGCGCTGGCGCTGGAGCCGGACCTGATCATCGCGGACGAGCCGACGACCGCGCTGGACGTCACCGTCCAGGCGCAGGTGATGGACCTGCTCGCGGAGCTGCAGCGCGAGTACAACATGGGTCTGATCCTGATCACCCACGACCTGGGCGTCGTCGCGGACGTCGCCGACAAGATCGCGGTGATGTACGCGGGACGCATCGTCGAGACCGCCCCCGTGCACGAGCTCTACAAGCGCCCGGCGCACCCCTACACCAAGGGCCTGCTGAACTCCATCCCCCGGCTCGACCGGAAGGGCCGGGAGCTCTACGCCATCAAGGGCCTGCCGCCCAGCCTGACCGCCATCCCGCCCGGCTGTCCCTTCAACCCGCGCTGCCCCATGGCGCAGGACATCTGCCGCACGGACCGGCCCCCGCTCTTCGCCGTGGCGCCCGGCCGCACCAGCGCCTGCCACTTCTGGAAGGAGACCCTCGATGAGAGCTGACGGCGAGGCGATCCTCGAGGTGCGGGACCTGGTCAAGCACTACCCGCTGACGCGGGGCGTCGTCCTGAGGAAACAGGTCGGGGCCGTGCACGCGGTCGACGGGGTCTCTTTCGACCTGCGGCGTGGTGAGACCCTCGGCATCGTGGGCGAGTCCGGCTGCGGCAAGTCCACGGTGGCGAAACTGCTGGTCAACCTGGAGCGGCCGACGGCGGGCGAGATCCGCTACAAGGGTGAGGACATCACCAAGCTGTCCGGGCGTGCGCTGAAGGCCGTCCGCCGCAACATCCAGATGGTCTTCCAGGACCCGTACACCTCGCTCAACCCGCGCATGACGGTCGGCGACATCGTCGGCGAGCCCTTCGAGATCCACCCCGAGGTGGCTCCCAAGGGGAGCCGGCGGCAGAAGGTACGCGAGCTGCTGGACGTCGTCGGCCTCAACCCGGAGTACATCAACCGCTATCCGCACCAGTTCTCGGGCGGCCAGAGGCAGCGCATCGGCATCGCCCGCGGCCTGGCGCTGCGGCCCGAGGTGATCGTGGCCGACGAGCCGGTGTCGGCGCTGGACGTGTCGGTGCAGGCGCAGGTCGTCAACCTGCTGGAGAAGCTGCAGGACGAGTTCGACCTCTCCTACGTCTTCATCGCCCACGACCTGTCGGTGGTACGGCACATCTCGGACCGGGTGGCGGTGATGTACCTGGGCAAGCTGGCCGAGGTCGGCACGCATGCGCAGATCTACGAGCACCCGACGCATCCCTACACCCAGGCGCTGCTGTCGGCGGTCCCGGTCCCGGACCCGGCGGCGAGGGAGCGGCGGGTGGGGGCACCTCCCAGCGGTAGCTGGGGGAGGATCCTGCTGCCGGGGGACGTACCGTCCCCGGCCCACCCACCGTCCGGCTGCCGCTTCCGCACCCGCTGCTGGAAGGCCCAGGACAAGTGCGCCCGCGTGGTGCCGCCCCTGGAGGTCCCGGACTGGTTCCGCGAGGGCGGCGGCCCGGCGGCGCACCTTTCGGCCTGCCACTATGCGGAGGAGCGGGGGGTGGTGTCGGCGGGGGCCGAGGAGGAGCCCTGAAGGGGGTGCGGCGAGCCGGCCCCTGACGGGAAATCAACCCTCCTCCCACCTACTCATGCACACTGAACCCTCTTCGTGTCAGCGGTTCAATGGTGAGGATGTGGTGGGCGGATGAGGTCGAACGAGACGTACGAGAAGCTGATCGCCCTGCTGGACGAGCACGGGGCCGCGTACCGGACGATCGATCACGAGGCCGAGGGCGGCACCGAGGCCGTCAGCCGGTTGCGGGGGCACGGGCTGGAGCAGGCCGCCAAGTGCATCGTCGTCATGGTGAAGCTGGGCAAGAAGACCAAGCGGTACGTGCTCGCCGTCGTCGCCGGTCACCAGCGTGTCGACCTCGCCGCGATCAAGGCGCTGCTCGGCGGGAGCTACGCGGGGTTCGCCTCGCAGGACGTCGCCGAGCGGCTCTCGGGCTGTGAGAGCGGGACGATCCTGCCGTTCTCCTTCGACCCCGAGCTCGAGCTCGTCGTCGATCCGGCGCTCCTCGAGCAGTCCGAGTTCTTCTTCAACGCGGCCCGCCTCGACCGCTCCCTCGCCCTCTCCACCGACGACTACCTCAAGGCCGCCCAGCCCCGCGTCGAGCCCATCGGGGTCACTGCGCCGTCGGCGTGAGCGGCGTCAGCCGCCCAGTTTTGTCGGTGCCGGAAGGCCGCCGCCCAGGCGGGTCGGGTCGGGGAGCGGGGCCGCGTCGGCCTTCCTGGTGAAGGTGTCCTTCTTGCCGCTGCCCCAGGAGACCACGAGGGTGTCGTTGTTCGGGCGGCTGATCGTGCCGGTGGCCCGGTCGGTGTTCCCGTCGGCGCAGCGGAGCTCGAATGCCGCGGGCTTCCTGTCCTCGTGGACGACACCCGTGCACGCGCGCTTGCCCTGGTTGCTGTACAGGCCGGCCTTGCCGCGGTGGACGGACAGGCCGACGGGGCCGTCGTCGGACCGGGCCGCGTAGGTTCCGTCGAGTGCCCCGGCGCCGCCCGTCCCGCCCGTGGCCCGCTGCGAGGTGGCGGCGGACGGGCTTCCGGAGGCGGAAGCCGCCCGCTCGTCCTTGTCGCTGCCGCTGCCGCCGCTGCCCCCGCAGCCGGTCATCAGTACGGCCGCGACCAGCGCCAACCCCGTGAACTGCACTGCTTCGCGCACGACTTCCCCCTCCGAGCACCAAACAACATGTATTCAGAAGCTAACAGGTGCCACGTGCCGCCGCCTCCTCCGGGAAGAAGCACGCCGACAGGTGCCCCTCCGCACTGCCCTCCGCCCGCACCAGCGGTGGCTCCTCTTGCGCGCACTTGTCCCGCGCCTTCCAGCAGCGCGTGCGGAAGCGGCAGCCGCTCGGCGGGGAGAGCGGTGACGGCACGTCACCCGTGAGGCGGATGCGGTCGCGGGGCGGGGCCGGCTCGGCCGGTGTCACCTCCGGGACGGCCGACAGCAGGGCGCGGGTGTACGGGTGGCGGGGGCGCTCGTAGATGTCCTCGCGGGTGCCCGTCTCCACGATCCGGCCGAGGTACATCACCGCCACCCGCTGCGAGAAGTGCCGCACCACCGCCAGGTCGTGGGCGATGAACAGGAAGGCGATGCCGAGCTCGCGCTGCAGGCGCTGCAGCAGGTTGACCACCTGGGCCTGGATGGAGACGTCCAGCGCCGAGACCGGCTCGTCCGCCACGATCACCTTCGGCTCGAGCGCCAGGGCGCGGGCCACGCCGACGCGCTGGCGCTGACCGCCGGAGAACTCGTGCGGGAAGCGGTTGTAGTGCTCGGGGTTCAGGCCCACGATCTCCAGGAGTTCGCGGACGCGGGCCTCGCGGCCGCCGGGCGGGGTGATGCCGTTGATCTCCATGGGGCCGGAGACGATGCTGCCGACCGTGTGCCGGGGGTTCAGCGAGGAGTACGGGTCCTGGAAGATCATCTGGATCTGGGAGCGGATGGGCGCGAGCTGCCGGCGGCCCGCGTGGGTGATGTCCTCGCCCCGGTAGAGGACGCGCCCGGCGGTCGGCTCCAGCAGGCGCGTCAGCAGCCGGCCCGTCGTGGACTTGCCGCAGCCGGACTCGCCGACCAGGCCGAAGCTCTCGCCCGCCCGTACGGTCAGGTCGACGCCGTCCACGGCCCGCACGGCGCCCACCCTCCGCTTGAACGGGAAGCCGGCCATGACGGGGAAGTGCTTGGTCAGGCCCTCCGCGACCAGGATGTCGGTCAAGGAACTCACTCACTCTCCGCCCGGTCGGGGCCTGATCTGTTCGGCGAGGACGGTCCGCCGTTGCTCGGGGGTCAGATGGCAGGCCGCCCCGCGGCCGGCCGGCAGCTCGGGGCGGGCCGTGCGGCAGGCGTCGTCCGCGACGGCCGTCACATACCCGCAGCGCGGGTGGAACGGGCAGCCGGGCGGCGGTGCCAGCAGGCTCGGCGGGGTGCCGGGGATCGGGGTGAGCGGCTCGGTGACGGACGAGGTCAGGCGGGGCATCGAGCCCAGCAGGCCCCAGGTGTACGGATGCCGGGGCGAGCGCAGCACCTCCCGGACGGGGCCGCGCTCCACGGCCCGGCCCGCGTACATCACCAGCAGCTCGTCCGCGGTGTTCGCCACCACTCCCAGGTCATGGCTGATCAGCACGATCGCCGAGCCGGTCTGCTGCTGAAGGTCCTTCAGCAGGTCGAGGATCTGGGCCTGGACGGTGACGTCCAGCGCGGTCGTCGGCTCGTCGGCGATCAGCAGCTCGGGGTCGCAGACCAGCGCCATGGCGATCATCGCGCGCTGGCGCATGCCGCCGGAGAACTGGTGCGGGTAGTCGTCCACCCGCTGCCGGGCGTGCGGAATGCCGACCTTCTCCAGCATCTCCACCGCCCGCGACCGCGCCTCGCGCCGCGAGGCGCCGGTGTGCTTGCGGAACGGCTCGGCGATCTGCCGGCCGACGGTGTAGTAGGGGGACAGGGCGGTGAGCGAGTCCTGGAAGATCATCGCCATCTTGTTGCCGCGCAGCTTCTCCAGCACGGACTCCGGCGCGGTGGTCAGCTCCTGCCCGTCCAGCGTGATCTCGCCGACGACCTCGGTGGTGCGCGGGTCGTGCAGGCCCAGCACGGTCAGGTTGGTGACGGACTTGCCGGAGCCCGACTCGCCGACGATGCCCAGCGTCCGCCCGCGCTCGAGGTCGAAGGAGAGGCCGTCGACGGCCCGTACGACGCCGTCCTCGGTGCGAAAGCGCACCCGGAGGTCGCGTACGGACAGGAATGGCTGCGTGGTCACGGTCGTCCGTTCTCCTAGGCCAGCCGAACGCGCGGGTCGATGAGGGCGTACGCGGCGTCGACGACGATGTTGGCGATGACGATCGCCGTGCAGCCGACGAGCATCACGGCCATCAGGGTCGGCAGGTCCTTGCTGGTCGTCGAGGACACCGCCAGCCGCCCCAGCCCGTGCAGGCTGAAGGTGAACTCGGTGATGATCGCCCCGCTGAGCAGCGAGCCGAGGTCGATGCCGAAGATGGTCACGATCGGCGCCAGCGCGCCCCGCCAGGCGTAGCGGAAGAACACCGTCCTGCGGCCCATCCCCTTGGCGCGCGCCGTGCGCACATGGTCCTCGGCGAGCTGCTCGATCATCTGGGAGCGCGTCATCCGGCTGTATCCGGCGACGAAGATGATGGAGAGCACCAGCCAGGGGATGAGCATGCCCGTGAACCACTTGGCCGGGTTCTCGGTGATCGGGTGGTACGCCGGGTTGTCCATCCAGTGCAGCCCGCTGACGAGGACGGCCAGCGCGATGACGCCCACGAAGTAGATCTGCAGGGCGTTGCCGAGGAGCGACAGGGAGCTGAAGAGCTTGTCGATCCAGGTGCCCCGGAAGGCGGCCGCGAGCATGCCGATGCCGACGCCCACGAGGAGGAACACCGCCGCCCCGCCCAGCGCGATGGACAAGGTGGTCGGGTAGCGGTCGACGATGGTCTCCCACACCGGCTGCTGGTTGGAGAAGGAGTAGCCGAAGCAGGGGGCCGGGCAGTGGCCGACGGAGAAGTCGCGGCCGGCGAAGATGCCCGTCATGTAGTGCCAGTACTGCACCGGCACGGGCTGGTCGAGGCCCAGGTTCTTGTTGATGACCGCGAGGGCGTCCGGGGTGCAGTTCTTGCCGCAGGACATCAGGGCGGGCTCGGCGGGCAGCGCGAAGAACAGGAAGAACGTGATCGCGCTGATCAGCAGGATGATGACGAGGGCGCCGAGGGTGCGGCGGGCGAGGAATCTCAGCATGGTTCTTCCGTGGCCAGGGCCGGGCCCGCCCGTGAGGGGAGCCCGGCCGGGGCGGCTACTTCACGTACACGCCGGTCGGGTCCACGCTTCCGTAGACCGGGTGGTACTTGATCCCGCCGAGGCCCGAGCCCCACAGCGAGAACTGCCGGTTGTAGAAGGTGGGCACGCCCGGTACGTCCTCGCCGAGGATGCGGTCGGCGAGCTTCTGCCACTCCGGCGCCGCCTTCTTCACGTCGGGGATGGCGTTGATGCGGTCGATGTCGGCGTTGACCCGCGGGTTGTTCAGGTGGCCGTAGTTCTGGGCGCCGTCGGAGATCTGCCGGCCGTCGAAGAGCGGCGGGACGACGGTGGAGGGGACCGGCCAGTCCGCGCCCCAGGAGGTCCGGTAGATGTCGAACCGGTTCTTCACCTCGGCGATCGCCGTCCGCCAGGTGTTGGCGTCGATCTCCTTCTTCTGCACCCTGAAGCCGGCCCGCTCCAGGGCCTGGGTCACCACCACCGAGACCTTCTGCTGCACGTCGGTGTTGGCGTAGGCGTAGACGATCTCCTGGCCCTCCTTGCCCGCCTCCTTCAGCAGCGCCCTGGCCTTGTCCGGATCACCGGCGGGCTTGGCCTTCTTCCCGAACGGGTCGCTGGGCCGGTAGCCGTCCATGGCGGGGGAGAGCAGGCCGGTGGCCACCACGCCCGCCGTCGCCCCGCCGTTCTGCTGCAGGATCTGCCCGTTCGGCATGGCGTACGCGAGGGCCTTGCGGACCTTGACGTCCTTGAGGCGGTCGGTGTTGAAGCTGATGTAGTCGACGTACGGCTGGACCTCCACCAGGCGCCGCGCCTTGGTGTCGGGCTGGTTCAGCACCTTCTCGGTCATCTCGGGCGCCACGGCGTTGCTGAACGACAGCGCGTTCTTGTCGGCGCCCTGGTCGGCGAGGAAGCGGCGGGTGGAGTCCGCGTACTGGTGGCCGAAGCTGATGTCGAAGCGGTCGGCGTACTGGTGGCGGATGGGGTCGGTCTTCGGATCCCAGTGCTCGTTGCGCACGAGCGTCAGCGACTTGCCGGGCTTGTGTTCGCCGATCCTGTACGGGCCGCAGGAGAAGGGCGCGGTGTCGTACTTCTGCTTGGTGTCCTTCTCGGCCTTGACGGGCGCGACATTGGGCATCGCCGTCGCGAAGGGGGTGTCGGCGTGCGGCTGCCGGAAGTGGAAGATGATCGTCTTGTCGTCCGGGGTGTCCAGCACCGACGACGGCAGGTGCTTGCCCTCGTACGGGCCGTCCGGCAGCGCCTTGCGGAAGTCGTTGCCGTCGCCGGAGAGCCACTGCGGGATGTAGAGCGGCCCGTCGGACTGGTACGAGGCGTACAGGCGCTCGATGCCCCAGCGGACGTCCTTGGCGGTGATCGGCGAGCCGTCCTCGAACTTCAGCCCGTCCTTGAGGGTGAACTTCCAGGTCTTCCCGCCGTCGGAGGCGGTGCCCGCGTCGGTGGCCAGGTCGCCGACGACCTTGACCCGGCCCTTGTCGTCGATCTTGTAGCCGGTCAGGCTCCGGTTGTAGAGCAGCTGGTTGGTCAGGATGTCGATGTAGTAGATCTGGCCCGGGTCGAGGTGGTTGAAGGCGTCGCGCTGCAGGACGCCGACCGTGCCGCCCTTCTTGGCGCCCGGGACCTCGGGGGCGGGCCCGGTGGAGTCGGCCCTGGTGCCGAGGGTGTAGTTCGCGGACGTCGTCTTGTCCTCGCCCGGACCGTGGCTCCCGCCGCCGTCCCCGCCGCCACCTCCTCCGCTGCTGCACGCGGAGAGCACCACCGCTCCCGCCGCCAGGGCCACGGCCGAGAGCCGGACCCTGTGCCTGGGGAACCTCGACGTGGGGGTCATGTCGATGCACCTGCCTGTCGGTCGTGGGACGTCGTCAGCGGCTTCAGCGTCCGGTCCGGGGGTCGAAGGCGTCCCGGACCGAGTCCCCGAGCAGGTTGAAGGCGACCACGAACGCGATCATCGCCAGCCCGGGGAAGAAGATGTAGGTGATGTCGCTCTCGTAGTACTGGGCGCCGTTGGCGAACATCCGGCCCCAGTCGGGGGTCGGCTCGACGATGCCCACCCCGATGAAGGACAGCCCCGCCTCGGCCGTCACCAGCGTGGGCAGCATCAGGGTCGACTGGACCAGGATCGGCGTCCACAGATTGGGCAGCAGCTCCCTGGTGATGATCCGCCAGGGGGAGGCGCCGGTCACCTTGGCCGCCTCGACGAACTCCCGCTCCCGCAGGCTCAGCACCTGCCCGCGCAGCAGCCGCGCCAGCCCCATCCAGCCCAGCGCCCACAGCACCAGGATCAGCGTCACCACCCGCAGGGAGGTCGGCGTCTCCTTCTCGGGGCTGACGAAGAGCGAGTAGACGACCGGGGTGAAGGCGATGAACGACAGCTGGGCGGGGAAGGCCAGCAGCAGGTCGATGAACCGGCCCAGGAAGTAGTCCGTCCTGCCGCCCGCGTAGCCCGCCGTCACCCCGACGAGCACACCCGTCAGCACGCACAGCACGGTGGCGGCCGAGGCGATCAGCAGCGAGGTGCGGATGCCGTAGACCAGCTGGGTCAGTACGTCCCGGCCCAGGGTGGGCTCGATGCCGAACCAGAAGCGGCCGGAGATCCCGCCGTTGGGCCGGACGGGATAGCCGAACTCGTTCAGCAGCCCCGGCTCGTCGAGCCCGTAGGTGGTGGCCGGGTCCTTGCCGTAGAGCATCGAGATCAGCGGCGCGGCGAGCGCCACGAGGAAGAAGAAGGCGACGACGTACGCCGAGACGACCCCCGCGCGGTCGCGCTTGAAGCGCCGCCACATCAGCTGCCCGGGGGACCGGCCCACGAGGTCGGCCGGCTCGGTCCGGAAAGGAATCGGCATCGCGTGGATCCCCCGCACTGTCGTCTCGTCGTCCCTGCCCGGATGTCGCGAACGCGGTTGGGTTGAGCGGACTTTCGCAATGGATGAACAGTGCAGTCAAGGGGGCTGCGATGGACGGCGGGGCCTTTCCCGGCTTCTTGAGCGAAGGTTGTGCAGATCGAGGTCACGGCGTGCTTGACAGCCAGGTCAAGCACGCCGCACCGCGACCACCCGAAGGAGAGCCGGCGAGTCACCCCACCGGACCGCCGTCACAGCCCCAAGGAGCGCTTGAGGAAGTCGACTTGCAGCAGCAGGAGGTTCTCTGCGACCTGCTCCTGCGGGGTCATGTGGGTCACCCCCGACAGCGGCAGCACCTCGTGCGGACGACCCGCGGCGAGCAGCGCCGAGGACAGCCGCAGGGTGTGGGCGGCCACCACGTTGTCGTCCGCCAGGCCGTGAATGATCATCATCGGACGGGTTTCCTCCGCCGGCGACGACAGACCGTCGTCGGTGACGAGGGAGTTACGGGCGTACACCTCCGGCTGCTCCTGGGGCAGGCCCAGATAGCGCTCGGTGTAGTGGGTGTCGTACAGCCGCCAGTCGGTGACCGGGGCGCCCGCGACGGCCGCGTGGAAGACGTCGGGCCGCCGCAGCACGGCCAGCGCCGCCAGGTAGCCGCCGTACGACCAGCCGCGGATGCCCACCCGGCCCAGGTCCAGCGGGTACCGCCCGGCGAGCGCGTGCAGCGCCTCGACCTGGTCGTCCAGGGTGGCGCCCGCGAAGTCCCCGTGGACGGCCTTCTCCCAGCCGGGCGAGGTGTGCGGGGTGCCCCGGCCGTCGGCGACGACGACGGCGAAGCCCTGGTCGGCGAACCACTGCGAGGTCAGGTGGGCGTTGTGGGCGGCCACCACGCGCTGCCCGTGGGGCCCGCCGTAGGGGTCCATCAGCACGGGCAGCGGCCCGTCGCCGTCCCGGTGGCCGCTGGGCAGCACCACGGCGCAGGGGATGCCGCGCGCGCCCGCCCGGAGCAGGCTCGGCCGGGCGGTCAGCACGGGCCGTTCGGCGTACGAGAGCACGGTGGCGACCTGCTTGCCGTCGCGCAGGACCCGCACCGAGGCGCCGGGCCGGTCGGTGGCGGAGGACGCCAGGACGGTCACCGCGCCCGAACGCACGGCCGAGTGCCA
This sequence comes from Streptomyces sp. NPDC053048, assembly GCF_044547045.1. Taxonomy (NCBI): domain Bacteria; kingdom Bacillati; phylum Actinomycetota; class Actinomycetes; order Kitasatosporales; family Streptomycetaceae; genus Streptomyces; species Streptomyces sp. NPDC053048. The sequence continues at coordinate 183,426 of NZ_JBITZS010000010.1, read as the reverse complement.
GCCGGGCTCCTCCGAAACCCGCTCGGCCCCCCGCTCGTTGACGCGATAGACATGCCCCTCGCCCGTCTCGGGATCCTCGGCCTCCGGGCCCGCCGAGGCACTGATCAGTACGTCGTCCGGTCCGATGTCCAGGACGGCCCGCACATGCAACCGCGGCCCGGTCAGCGCCCGGTCGCCGACCGCCAGCACCCGGGCGCCGGAGTCGTCCGCGATCCTGACCAGCCTGCCGTCGGGCGTCCATGCGGGCACACCGCCGAAAAGTTCCAGCCACTTCGGATCCTCGTCCGCGTGCAGCACACGCGTGGCACCCGTGGCGGTGTCCACGGTGAGGTACGCCTGCGACCGCTGGTCCCGCGCCTGGACGAGCAGCAGCGGCGGACCGTCGGCCGACCAGTGCACCCGTGCGAGATAGGGGTGGCGCTCCCGGTCCCACGCGATGTCCGTGCGCGAGCCGTCCAGGCGCAGCAGGGACAGCGAGACCTCAGCGTTCGGGGTGCCCGCCGCGGGGTAGGCGACCTCGGCGGGCGCGCCGGAGGGGTTGGCCGGGTCGGCGATCCACCAGCGGCGCACGGGCGCGTCGTCCACGCGGGCGGCCAGCAGCGCGTCGCTGTCGGGCGACCACCAGAAGCCGCGCGAGCGGTCCATCTCCTCGGCGGCGATGAACTCCGCCAGGCCCCAGGTGGTCGTGGCGTTCTCCGGCTCGGCCGGCGCCCGGTCGCCGCTTCCGTCCGCCGCCACGACACGCAGGGCGCCGCCGGCCGCGTAGGCCACCCATCGGCCGTCCGGGGAGGGCCGGGGATCGGCCACCGGGCCGGGGACGTCCAGTTCCCGGGCCGTGCCGCCGCGCAGCTCGGCGACGAACAGCCGGCCCGAGAGCGCGAACGCCGCCAACTCCACGGCGGCGTCCACCGCGTACGCCACGACGCCCGCCGAGCCCTCCCGGCTGCGCTCGCGGCGCGCCCGCTCCTCCGCGGACAACTCCTCCTCGGCCCCGCCCAGCAGGGCGGCCGGGTCGGCGGCCGGGTACTCCCGGCCGGCGTCGAGGTCGAGCACCCACAGCACGTTCGCCCGGTCGGTGCCGCCGCGCGAGCGCAGGAAGACGACCCGTGAGCCGTCCGGCGACACGCTGAACGCGCGCGGCGCGCCGAGGGAGAAACGCTGGGTGCGGGCGTGCTGACGGGGGAACGAGAGGGGAAGCGAGGGCTGTCCGGTCATATCGGCGAGCCTAGAGCCACTACCACCGGGTTCACCCAAGACGGCGAGAACTCGCCGTGCGCCCCGTGTTTGCTCCCGTGCACCGAGTCATGCGCACGCACGGAAAGTTATGATCGCTCGCGCATAGTGGATATGACGCACCGGTGTCGTAGCCACCGGGCATTCGTATGCCGTCCTGTTCCGACCGCGCGTATCTGGAGGTGAGCCGCTGTGGCACTTTCGATTTCGGCGGTGGTGCTGCTGGCGATCATCGTCTTCCTGCTGGTCCGGAAGTCCGGGCTGAAGGCGGGCCACGCCGCGGTCTGTGTGCTGCTGGGCTTCTACCTCGCCAGCTCGTCCATCGCGCCGACGCTGAACCAGTTCACCACCAGCGTCCAGAGCATGATCAGCAACATCAAGTTCTGACGGCACGGCGAACGCGGCGCGGGGTGCGGCCGGACGGGCGGCGCTCCGGTGGCCCGTCGTGGCTCGTAGGCTGGGGGCATGACCGACCTTCCCGGCCGCCGGCTGCTCCTGGTGCACGCGCACCCGGACGACGAATCGATCAACAACGGCGCGACCATGGCCAAGTACGCCGCCGAGGGTGCCCTCGTCACGCTCGTGACCTGCACGCTCGGCGAGGAGGGCGAGGTGATCCCGCCCGAACTGGCGCATCTCGCCGCGGACCGGGACGACACCCTGGGCGCCCATCGGATGGGCGAACTCGCGGCCGCGATGAGGGAGCTGGGCGTCACCGACCACCGCTTCCTCGGCGGCCCCGGGTGCTACCGCGACTCCGGAATGATGGGCGCCGAGCAGAACGCCCACCCCCGTTCCTTCTGGCGGGCCGACGTGGACGAGGCCGCCGCGTCCCTCGTTGAGGTGATTCGCGAGGTACGTCCCCAGGTGCTCGTCACCTACGACGCCGACGGCGGTTACGGGCACCCCGACCACATCCAGGCGCACCGCGTCGCCATGCGCGCCGCCGAACTCGCGGCGGAACCGGCGTTCCGCCGCGATCTGGGCGATCCGTACGACATCGCGAAGATCTACTGGAACTGCGTGCCGCTGTCCGCGGTGGAGGAGGGCTTCGCCCGGCTGCGCGAGGCCGGCCGGGAAGGGGACCTCTTCCCCGGCATCGCCTCGCCCGCGGACGTGCCCGGCGTGCTGCCCGACGAGGAGGTGACGGCCGCCGTCGACACCTCCGCCTACGCGCCCGCGAAGGCGGCCGCCATGCGTGCCCACGCCACGCAGATCGCCGTGGACGGTCCCTTCTTCGCGCTCTCCAACGACTTGGGGCAGCCGCTCTTCCCCACCGAGTACTACCGGCTCGTCAAGGGCCGGGCCGGTGCCGCCGGGCGCGAGGACGACCTCTTCGCGGGGGTGGACGCGTGAACGGTGGCCTGATCACACCTACCGCCGTCGGACGCGTGTTCGCCTATCTCGGGCTGGCGGTGCTCGGCTCCGTCGTCGGGGTCGGCGGGGCGCTCGTACAAGGGGGCTGGTTCCCCGGCGGGTTGCTGCTGGCCCTGCTCGGCGTCGGCGGGCTCTGCTACGGCGGCACCGTGGCGATGCTCAGCAGGACCGGCGGCCTGGTCCCGCTCGCCGGCTGGCTGATCGCGGTGCTGTTCCTGGCCGCCAACCGGCCGGAGGGCGACTTCCTCTTCGGCGCCGGGCTGGGCTCCTACGCGTTCCTGCTGGGCGGGATGATCGTCGCTGTGATGTGCGCCACGGTCCCGAAACTGCCGCAACCGGACCTGGCCTGAGCCCGACTTGGCAAGTGACGTGACGATTTCCACCTGTACGCCACCCGACCGGTCGGGGGACTGATCCGGCGGTCGTCAATGACGGGCCCGCCGTGCCCAGTATGGTTGTGCGCGCCGCCGAGCCTCCCCTGGCCTCCGGCAATGGGCGACCCAAAGCGAGGTCTACGAGGGCGGCAAAGAGTAACCGGGAGAACCTGCTTTGAGCCGTGCATCTGACAGTTCGTCCTCCGGGCCCCAGGGGCGCGGTGGCGCCGCCTATCCGTCGGGCACCCCGCCGTACGGGGCCGGTCCCGACGGGAGTCCGGCCGACGCGGCCGGGGGCGCCAAGCCCGGTGAGCCGAAGACCGAAACCACGCTGACGACGCGGATCCGCATCAACATCCCCGGCTCGCGCCCCATTCCGCCGGTCGTCATGCGGACGCCGCTGGGCGACGAGGCACCGGACGCCGCGGAGGCTCCCGCGCCCGCCGCGGCGGCCGCCGCCGCACCCGCGCCCGAGCGCAAGGAGGGGCTGCCGACGCGCCCCAAGCGGGAGAAGGGCGCGCCCACCGCGGCGCAGGCCGCGGCCGCCGCGTCCGACGCGGGGGCCGGAGCCAGCGACTGGTTCGCCCCCCGCAAGGGCGGTGGCACGCCGCCGCCCTCCGGTGCGGCACGCCGTCAGCAGGCCCAGGGTGCCTCGGGCGGCGGCAAGCAGCCGCCTCTGCCGCGCCGTGGTGGCGGCGCGGGCCGTGGTGCCGGTGCCGGTCAGCACCCGCCGGCGGCCGGTGGCGCCGGTGCGCGTGGCGGTGCCGGTACGAGCGGCGCCGGTGCGGGTGGCGCCGGCAACGTCTGGCAGGACGTGCCGCCGGTCGACGCCCCGCGGCAGCACCCCACGCCGCCCGTCTCCGGCGGTGCCCCCATGGGCGGTGGCGCGCAGTGGCAGGGCGACCCCTCGACCACGGCCGCGATGCAGCAGCCTCCGCTGCCGCAGCCGCCCGCCGGTGGCGGCGGTCAGCAGTGGCAGGGCGATGCCCAGGGCCGGCGGGGTGCCGTCGACGACTGGCCGGTCGACCCCTCGACCACCGGTGCCATGCCGCAGCCTCCGCTGCCGGGCGACCCCTCGACCACGGGCGCCACGCCCTGGCAGGGCGACCCCTCCACAACCGCCGCGACTCCGTGGCCCCATGCCCCCTCGACGACCGCGTCGATGCCGCAGCCGCCCGTGCCGGGTGGCACGGGCGGTGCCGTCGGTGCCGCGGGTTCCGCCGGTGCTGTCGACGACTGGCCGGTGGGCCCGTCCGCCACGGGCGGCAGCCCGGCGGGTGGCATGGCTTCCGGTGGTGCGGCCCCCGGCGGCTCGCCGTGGCCGGGTGAGACCGGCAACCGGCGCGGCGGCGTGGACGACTGGCCGGGCGCCTCCACCAACGGCGGCGCGAACGGCGGCGCAGCGGGTGGCAGCGTGCCGAACGGTGCTGTGCCGAACGGTGCTGTGCCGAACGGTGCTGTGCCCAACGGTGGCGTGCCCAACGGTGGCGCGCCGCGGGCGAACAACGCCGCGTCGCAGGCGAACGCGCAGGGCGGGGCCACCCAGCAGTTCCCCGCGCCCACCATCGGCGGCATGCCCGCCGGCGGTGCCGCCTTCGCGCCCGGCCGTACGGACACGCCCCGCGAGGGCTTCCCGGCCGTCCCGAACGGTGGCCCGCAGGCCAACGGCGCGGGCGGCAACCAGCCCGCCGCCAAGGGCAAGAAGAAGCGCGGCCAGAAGGCACCCGCCCCGGCGGGCGCCGGTAACCCGGCGGGACAGACGCTCGTCAGCGGCGTGCCGCCGGTGAACCCGGCCGCGGGCCAGGGCCCCAAGCCTCCCGTGGACAGCGGTGCGCCGCGCGTGCCCGTACCCAAGCCCAAGGCGGGCCCCGCGGTTCCCAAGCCGCCGGCCCCGGCCGGCGCCTCGGCTCCGGCTCCCAAGGGCAAGAGCGCGCCCAAGTCCGCGCCGAAGAGCGCTGCCAAGGCCGCGCCCAAGAAGAAGGGCCGCTCCAAGCTCGTCCTCGTGGGCGGCGGGCTCGTCGCCCTGGTCGGCGTCGCGTACGCGGCGGGTCTGCTGCTCGACCACGCGGATGTGCCCAACGGCACCACCGTGCTCGGCGTCGACATCGGCGGCAAGTCCAAGGAACAGGCCGTCCAGAAGCTCGACTCCGCTCTCGGCGGCCGGGCGACCGCTCCGCTGAAGGTCTCCATCGGCGGCAGGACGGCCGACCTCAAGCCGTCGGTGGCGGGGCTGTCGATCGACACCCAGGCCACCGTGCGCGCGGCGGCGGTGAAGGACTACAACCCCGTCACCGTCCTCGGCTCGCTCGTCGGCGGCGCTCGGACGGCCGAGCCGACCGTGACGGTGGACGAGGAGAAGGTCGCCGCCGCCCTCAAGACGCTCGCGGGCGAGAGCGGCGCGGCGAAGGACGGCACGATCAAGTTCCAGCCGGGCAAGGCCGTCGCCGTCTACGGGCAGCCGTACGAGGGCATCGACGTCAACGGCTCGGTCAAGACGATCGCCAAGGCCTACCGCGACCGCGCGGCCACCGGCCAGGACAAGCCCGTCACCCTGGCCACCTCGTCGCAGCAGCCGAAGGTGAGCAAGGCCGAGGTCGACCGGAAGATGAAGGAGTTCGCGGAGCCCGCGATGTCCGGCCTGGTCACCGTGCAGACGGACCCGGCGCACAAGATCCAGTTCGGTCCGGACCGCTCGCTGCCGAAGATCCTCTCCGTCAAGGAGGTCAACGGCCAGCTCGTCGAGAACTACGACCTGGACGCGCTCAAGGAGCTGTACGGGACCGCCTTCAACGGCGTGCTCATCCAGCGCGGCGGCGGGGAGAAGAAGCCCGTCATGCCGCAGGACGTCGCCAACGCGCTCAACAAGGCGCTGCGCGGCAAGACCCCGGCCGAGCGGGTGGGCGTCATCCCGCTGAGCTGAGCCGCGGAGTGACCGGTGTGAACCCCCGTGCCCCTGTGGCGCGGGGGTTCGCGCATACCGGCGAAGCATGACATCTGTCATCGAAGGCTCACGACGGTTGACACTGCCGTCCGCGGCGCGCTCCCGGAAGCATGGTGGCCATGACCACCACCGCATCCGCGATCACGGGGGACGGGCGGCATCGGACCGGCACACCCGTGGTCAGCTTCGAGAACGTCAGCAAGAGCTACGGCAGCGTGCGCGCCGTCTCCGGCCTGAATCTGGATCTGCGGGCGGGCGAGACCGTCGCCCTGCTCGGCCCGAATGGGGCGGGCAAGTCCTCCACCCTCGACCTGCTGCTGGGCCTGCGCAACCCCGACGCCGGGCGCGTCGAGGTCTTCGGCACCACTCCGCAGCAGGCCATCGCCCAGGGCAAGGTCGGCGCGATGCTGCAGTCCGGCGGTCTGATGGAGGCGGTGAAGGTCCGCGAGCTGGTCAGGCTCGCGTGCGATCTGCACCCCCGTGCCCACCCCCTCGAGCGCGTGATGGAGCAGGCGGGCATCACGGAGATCGCCGACCGTATGGTCGACAAGCTCTCCGGCGGCCAGGAGCAGCGGGTGCGGTTCGCGATGGCCACGGCGGGCGCCAATGAACTGATCGTGCTCGACGAGCCGACGACCGGCATGGACGTCTCGGCCCGGCAGGCGTTCTGGGGCGTGATGCGGCAGCAGGCGAACGAAGGCCGGGCGGTCCTGTTCGCCACGCACTACCTGGAGGAGGCCGACGCGATCGCGGACCGCGTGATCGTGCTGCACCGCGGCCGGGTCCTCGCGGACGGCTCCGCCGCCGAGATCAAGGCGAAGGCCGGGGCCCGCCGCATCGTCTTCGACCTCGAGGGGCACATCGGCGAGGCCGCTCTGCGGGAGCTGCCGTTCCTGGCCTCCCTGGAGATATCCGGGCGCACGGTCCGCATCCAGTCCCACGACGCCGACGCCACCGTGCACGCCCTGTACGGGCTCGGCTTCTACCCCCGCAACCTCGAGGTCGCGGGGCTGGGCCTGGAGCAGGCCTTCCTCGCCATCACCGACGCCGCTGCCGCCGAGGAGGCGGTCTCCCGATGAACACCCTGATCAAGCTGGAAATCACCCGCACCCTGCGGGCCAAGAAGTTCATGTTCTTCTCGGTGATCTACCCGGCCGTCCTCTATCTGCTGATCGCGGGCGGGGCGAGCAGCACGGAGGAGATCGAGGGCACCGGGCTGACCCTGCCGCTGATCATGATGGTCTCGATGGCCTCCTTCGGCGCGATCACCGCCGTCCTGGTGGGCAACAGCGAGAAGATAGCCAAGGAGCGGGAGAAGGGCTGGGTGCGCCAGCTGCGGCTCACCGCGCTGCCCGGCCGCGGCTACGTCACGGCGAAGATAGCCTCGGCGGCCGTGGTGTCGCTGCCGGCGATCCTGGCCGTGTTCGCCGTCGCGGCGGCGGTCAAGGACGTGCGGTTCGACGCGGCCTGGCAGTGGTTCGCGCTCGTGGGCGTGATCTGGGCCGGAAGCATCGTCTTCGCCGCGCTGGGCGTGGCCATCGGCTATCTCGCCACCGGTGACGCCGTGCGTCCCATCACGTTCATCATCTACTTCGGCCTGTCGATGCTGGGCGGCCTGTGGATGCCGACCGCCGCCTTCCCCCAGTGGCTGCAGGACATAGCCGAGTGGGTGCCCACCCACGCGTACGCGGCGCTGGGCCAGGCCATCGAGCAGGGCGGTGCCCCGCATCTGAAGGACGTGGCCGTCATGGTCGCCTATCTCGTCCTGTTCGGCGGCGCGGCCGCGTGGCTGTACCGCAAGGACACCCACAAGGCGTGACGCGATGTCATGGCCGCTGCCGGGCCCGGGGGAGACTGGGCGGGTGAACGAGTGCGGGGAACAACCGGTGGAACGCGGTTTCATCCAGATCGGCAGGGCCCCCGAGGACCTGCGGCAGCTGATCGCCAAGGCCTGCTGGACGTTCCTGTACATGTCCTACCTCTATTACGTGGTGGAGGACCTGACGGAGGACCGGCACACCCCGTTCGCGACCGCGGTGGGCTGGGGCGCGCTGGCCGCCTTCGTCGCCGGCTACCTCTTCCTGGTCCTCGGCCGGCGGCCCGATCGCCTGGTCCGCCGGCGGAACTGGCTGCTGGGCGGGCTGTACCTGCTGGCGGTGACGGCGTCGCTGACCCTCGGCGGGGCGTGGACCGTGCTGCTGGTGTACGTGTCCATCTCCAGCGGCGTCCAGCTGCCGCTGCGATGGGGGCTGCGGATCGTCCCCGCCATCGCGGTGACGGTGGCCGGGCTCGGCCTGCTGCACGGGATGGGCACGGCCGAGCTGCTGCTGCTCGTCCTTCCCGCGCTGCTGGGCGGCGGGGCCATGATGGCCGTGGTCCAGATGGGCCGCACGATGCGGGAGCTGCGCGAGGCGCGCGCCACGGTGGCGCATCTCGCGGCCAACGAGGAGCGGCTGCGGCTGGCCAGGGACCTGCACGACCTGCTGGGGCACTCGCTGTCGCTCATCACGCTCAAGAGCGAGCTGGCGGGCCGGATGCTGCCGGACAAGCCCGAGGCCGCGGCCCAGCAGGTCGCGGACATCGAGCGGGTGAGCCGGCAGGCGCTGGTGGACGTCCGGGAGGCGGTGAGCGGGTTCCGCCGCCCCACGCTGGACGCCGAGCTGGCCGGGGCCCGCACCGCGCTGGCCGCCGCCGGCGTCGCCGCCGATCTCGACGGGGCCACGGCCGGTCACGCCGACCTGCCGCCGGACGAGGAGGGCGCGCTGGCCTGGGCGCTGCGCGAAGCGGTGACGAACGTGGTGCGGCACAGCGGGGCGCGCCGGTGCGAGATCAGGCTCGAGGAGTCGGGGGACGAGTTGTGCCTGACCGTCACCGACGACGGCCGGGGCCCGTCCGGGGCCCGGGGCAACGGCCTGACCGGCCTCGCCGAGCGGCTGGGGCTGGCCGAGGGGAGGCTCGAGACCGGCCCAGGGCCGCGGGGAGGGTTCCGGCTGCGGGCGTACGTACCGCTGTCGCGGCGGGTCTCGGCGTGAGCCCTAGGCTGTCGCTGTGACTTCAGCTCAGCCCCCCGCGCCCGCCGCCGTCCGTGTCCTGCTCGCCGAGGACCAGTCGATGGTCCGGGAGGCGCTGGCGGCGCTGCTCGGGCTGGAGGGCGACATCGAGGTCGTCGCCCAGGTCTCCCGGGGCGACGAGGTCCTGGACGCCGCCCGTGCCACCCCGGTCGACGTGGCGCTGCTGGACATCGAGATGCCGGGGATGACCGGGCTCGACGCGGCGGCGCTGCTGCGGCGCGAGCTGCCGGCCCTCAAGGTCGTCATCCTGACGACCTTCGGCCGGCCCGGCTATCTGCGCCGGGCCATGGAGTCCGGCGCGGACGCGTTCCTGGTCAAGGACGCCCCGGCCGCCCAGCTGGCCGACGCGGTGCGCCGGGTGCTGCGCGGTGAGCGCGTCATCGATCCCACGCTGGCGGCGGCCGCGCTGGCCGAGGGCGCCAACCCGCTGACCGACCGCGAGCGCGCGGTCCTGACGGCCTCCGCCGACGGCTCCACCAACGCGGAGCTGGCCGTGGCCCTGCACCTGTCGCAGGGCACGGTCCGCAACTACCTCTCCACGGCGATCCAGAAGACGGGCGCCCGCAACCGCGCCGAGGCGGTGTGCATCGCGCGGGACAAGGGCTGGCTGTGACGGCCCCCGGGGCGCGTCCTCAGTTCAGCATCGCCCGCGCGGCCAGCGCCTGGTGCCGGACGGACTCGGCGGCCGCCGGCTCCAGCGGGGCGATGACGGCCGCGTACTCCTCCAGTTCCCGGGCGCCGCGGACGAAGTCGCCGCGCTCCACCAGCAGCTCGGCGCGCTCGTAGCGCAGGCGGGCCGGGTGGGTGGGCAGCAGGAGGGAGAGCTCGACCGCCCAGAGCTGGACGTCGCTGCGCTCGGGGCGGGCCGCGGCCCAGGCACGGATGTTGTTCAGCACCCGCAGGACGATCTCCAGCGGCTCCGCGGGGGAGAACATCGACGGTGCCAACGGCGCTCCCGTGGCCCCCGCGACGAGCAGCCCCGCGTCCTCCTCGGACAGCGGCCGGCCGCCGTCGAACGGGTCGGCCAGCACATGGTGCCCGCAGGGATCACCGAAGCCGACGACGAAGTGTCCGGGCAGAGCCACCCCGTAGACGGGCGCGCCCGCACGCCGGGCGACCTCCATCCAGACCACCGACAGCAGGATCGGCAGCCCCCGCCGCCGCCGGAGCACCTCGGGCAGCAGCGAGGACTCCAGCCGCCGGTAGTCGGCCGGGGAGCCGTGGAAGCCGCAACGTTCCCCGAGCAGCTCGGCGAGGGCCTCCGCCCAGCGCCTGGGGTCGCCGTGCCGCCCCAGCGCGGGCAGCAGCCCGGCCAGCCGGTCCAGCTCGATCTGCGCGGCGTCGATCGTCTCCTCGCGCAGCCCCTCCTCGGCCTCCGCCGCGACCAGGAGGCACAGCAGTGCCAGGTCGGGCCGGTCCTCCCGGGCCGCCTCCGCGAAGTCCCGCCGCCTGCCAGTGGTGTCGTCGTACATGGGTGCCTCGTACCCGCTCGGGGCGATGGCACTGCCACCGCCGATATCCATGGTGCGACCCCGGCCACCGCTACCGCAGCGGCTCGCGACGGTAGTGGTAGGCGTGATGGGTGGTGAAGCCGAGCTCGTCGTAGAGCGCGGCCGCCGCGCCGTTGTCCGTCTCCACCTGCAGATATGCCGCCGAGGCCCCCTCGCGCAGCGCCTCCTCGGCCAGCCGGGCCATCACCAGCGTGCCCAGCCCCTCCCGCCGCCGGGCGGGGCTCACGTCGAGGGCCGCGAAGCCGGCCCAGCGGCCGTCGACCACACAGCGCGCTATCGCCGCCGGGCGCTCCTCGCCGGCCTCGCCGGGCACCGTCGCGAACCACACCGACGGCCCGCCGGTGAGCACGGCGAGCGCGTCACCGGCCGTCGCGCCGGTGCGCCCGTAGGCGGCCGGCCAGGCCTCGTCCGGCTCGCGGGTCAACCGCACCCATCCCGTATCGGCACCCGTATCGGCGATCGGGGCCAGCGCGGCGGTGCGCATCAGGGCGTGCCGCTCGGACGTCCAGCCGCGCCGCTCCAGCTCCGCGTCCAGCAGCGCGTCACCGGCCGCGTCCCCCGTGGTGACCTGCACGCACGCGCTCAGCCCGCGCTCGGCGTACCAGGCGGTCACCCGCTCCAGCGCGGCCGGCAGCGGCAGCCCGGGGTCGCCGAGGGGCAGCACCGAGTTGGCGCGGGCGGTGAAGCCGCCCGCCGCCCGCAGCGTCCAGCCGCCCAGGCGCTCGCTCTCGCGCGCGGGCCAGCCGCGCGCGGCGATCTCCTGGAGCTCGCGGAGCGTGGCCGCCGGACCACGCCGCCGGGCCGGCGTCATCGGGATCACCTTGCCCGCGACCAGCGCGGACTCCGCGATCTCGACCACCTCGCCGGTCCGCCGTGTGATCCGCAGCACACCTCCCTGCCAGGAAGTGAGCACGCCGACCGCGTCCGTGAAGCGCTCCGGCGAGCCGCCGGAGGTGTTCAAGTGCCGTACGGAGACGCGCTTGCCCACGTCCTGCGCGGTGATCCGGACTTCCAGCCTTCCGCCCGTGGTGAATTCCACAGCTGTGCCAGCCCCTCTTGTTCGTCATGTGCCCGGGGAGGGAGATACTAGGTGTGGGCATCGACGACGCCGCGCTCCCGCGCGAAATGAGCCCTACCGAGGAGGAACGACAGCGTGACCTACGTCATCGCGCAGCCTTGTGTCGACGTGAAGGACAAGGCGTGCATCGAGGAGTGCCCCGTCGACTGCATCTACGAGGGCTCCCGGTCCTTGTACATCCACCCGGACGAATGCGTCGACTGCGGCGCCTGTGAGCCGGTCTGCCCGGTCGAGGCCATCTTCTACGAGGACGACACCCCGGAGGAGTGGAAGGACTACTACAAGGCGAACGTCGAGTTCTTCGACGAGCTCGGTTCGCCCGGTGGTGCCTCCAAGCTGGGCCTGATCGAGCGCGACCACCCCTTCATCGCCGCGCTGCCGCCGAACCCCAACGACTGAGCGGCGCCGCCGCGGCCCCGTACGGCCTGACCGTACGGGGCCGCGGCGTTTCCCTCCCCGCACACGCACCACGCACCCCCCTCATGCAAGAGAGCGAGCAGCGAGCACCGTGAGCGCAGTCTCTTCCCGCCTCCCCGTCTTCCCCTGGGACCGGCTCGAGCCGTACAAGGCCACGGCGGCCGCCCACCCCGACGGCATCGTGGACCTGTCGGTGGGCACCCCCGTCGACCCGGTGCCGGCCCTCGTCCAGCGGGCGCTGGCCGACGCCGCCGACAGCCCCGGCTATCCCACGGTCTGGGGCACCGCCGCGCTGCGCGACGCGCTCACCGGGTGGGCCGAGCGCCGCTTGGGCGCCCGGGGGCTGGCGCACACCAATGTGCTGCCGATCGTCGGCTCCAAGGAGCTGGTGGCCTGGCTGCCGACCCAGCTCGGCCTCGGCGACGGCGACAAGGTCGCCCATCCGCGCCTGGCCTACCCGACGTACGAGGTGGGCGCGCGCCTGGCGGGCGCCGAGCCGGTCGTCTACGACGACCCCACCGAGCTCGACCCCGCCGGCCTGAAGCTGCTCTGGCTCAACTCGCCCTCCAACCCCACCGGCCGGGTGCTCTCCAAGGACGAGCTGCGCGCCGCGGTGGCCTGGGCTCGCGAGCACGGCGTGCTGGTCTTCAGCGACGAGTGCTACCTGGAGCTGGGCTGGGAGGCCGACCCGGTCTCCGTCCTGCACCCGGACGTCTGCGGAGGCTCCTACGAGGGCATCGTGGCCGTCCACTCGCTCTCCAAGCGCTCCAACCTGGCCGGCTACCGCGCCGCGTTCCTCGCCGGTGACGCCGCCGTCCTCGGCGAGCTGCTGCAGATCCGCAAGCACGGCGGAATGATGGTCTCCGCCCCGGTCCAGGCCGCCACCGTCGTCGCCCTCGGCGACACCGCGCACGTCACCGAGCAGCGCGCCCGCTACGCCGCCCGCCGCGCGGCGCTGCGCGCCGCCTTCGAGGGCGCGGGCTTCCGGATCGAGCACAGCGAGGCGTCGCTGTACCTGTGGGCGACGCGCGACGAGCCGTGCTGGGACACGGTCGGCGATCTCTCCAAGCGCGGCATCCTGGTCGCCCCGGGCGAGTTCTACGGGGCGGCGGGCGAGCGCTTCGTACGCATCGCGTTCACCGCGACCGATGAGCGTGTGGAGGCCGCGGTCCGTCGACTGGCCCAGTAGCCGCTACGCACCGCGCGTACGCGAAGAGGGCCCGGGAGACGAACTCCCGGGCCCTCTTCGCGCTGTCGCTGTGCGTGCCCGCCGGATCAGCCGCCGAGGGGCAGGTTCGGCGTACCGGCCTTGGTGACACCCTGGACGGTGCCGCCGAGGGCCTGGGCGCCGCTGCCCACGAGCTTGCCGGCCTGCTTGTTGGCGGCCGGAACGGTCTCGCTGCCGGCCTTGTGCACCGCGCTGGTGGTGGTGCCGACAGCCTTGCTCCCGGCGCCCGACGCCACGGAACCGGCCTGCTCGGACGCCGCGCCCACGGTCTTGCTCGCGGTCGAGGTGTCCAGCGCGCTGACCGGGGCCAGGTCCGTGGCCTGGGGCAGGGTCGCAGCGCTCGCAGATCCGGCCGCGCCGACGACGGGAGCGGCACCCGCTGCGACGAGCAGGGCCACCCGGGCGATCCGGCGCGTGAGGGGGAGGGACATGTTGCTCCTTTGACGGAGTGAGGAAGTCGGTTGCTGTCCGGCAAGCGGACGCTGTGACTACCGCGTGAGTCCGTCGAAGGTTGCGGTGACCTCAGGTAAAGAGTAGGTAATGCGTCGCATTATCTGCCTCGCGGAAACCCCGCCAAACCGGGCAGGTTGTCAATCAATACGAAAGGCCGAAAAGCCTTTGTTCGCAAGGCATCCCGGGGGTCGGTCGGCCAGGCGTGCGGATGGCGGGGCATGGCCCGGTTCGCGGCAACTCCGGTATGCGGGACTTACTCCCGGCGAGGGGACGTCCGTACTGCTGACCGAGACCGGTACGGCTACCGGACGGTGGTGATCCGCACCGAGCCGGCCGTGTCCCCGGAGACTGTGTCCCCCGACTTCCGCCAGCCGTCCGCGGAATTCTCCGCCGTCCACGTCCGCCCGCCGAAGGAGACCCGCTCGATGCGCAGTTCCGCCGCGTGCGCCACCGCCCAGGACGCCAGCTCCCAGCCGCGCCGCCCCGGCGCGTCCTCCGCCACCGGGTCCGGCCCGGCCGGCACCGTCACCGTCCGCGCGTCCGCCGCGCCCGCGCGGCCCGCACCGGCCAGTGTGGTCGGCAGCACCCCCGGGCCGAACTCGCGCGCCAGCTTGGCCCGCACCGCCGCCGGATCCCCCGGCTTCCCGTCGTCCGGGCTCTTGGTGCACGTGAAGGAGGCCTCCGCCCGGCCCGTCAGGCCCGCGGCCAGCAGCGAGGCGTCCGGCTCGTGCTTGGCGTACGCCTGCGGGAAGCCGCTGCGCTGCACCTTCTGCGCGGCCACCGTCAGCGGCAGCCGCGAATAGCCCGGCACCTCCACCAGGTGGTCGTAGAACTTCCCCGCCGCGTAGACCGGATCCGTGATCTGCCGCGCCGATCCCCAGCCCTGCGTCGGCCGCTGCTGGAACAGGCCCAGCGAATCGCGGTCACCGTGGTGGATGTTGCGCAGCCCCGACTCCTGCATCGCCGTGGCCAGCGCGATCGTCACCGCCCGCTCCGGAAGCCCGCGCGCGGACCCCACGGCCGAGATCGTCGCCGCGTTCACCGCCTGCTCCGGGGAGAGCGCGTACGACTCCCCGTTCGCCCGGACCGTGCACCGCGGCGCCCCCGGCCCGCCCGTCACCAGCTGCGCGACCAGATACCCGATCACGGCCAGCAGCACCGCACAGGCGGCCACGGTACGCAGCAGTCGGCCACGGCGGGTGACGATGATCCGGGACATGCGGGCCACGTTACTTCAGAGACCACCCCACGACCCCTCCGGACCGTACCGGCGGTCGCGTTAGGCTCGCCGGCATGGATGACACCGCACTGGACCTGTCCCTCGACGCCGTAGCCCTCACCGCAGCGCTCGTCGACTTCCGTTCCGAGAGCGGTGACGAGAAGGCCCTCGCCGACGCCATCGAGCGCGAACTGCGCGCCCTGCCGCACCTGACCGTCGACCGGCACGGCAACAACGTCGTCGCCCGCACCGACCTCGGACGCGCCGAGCGGATCGTCCTGGCCGGTCACATCGACACCGTCCCCGTCGCGGACAACGTGCCCTCCCGGCTCACAGCTGACATCAGCGGCTCCACCGCGGGCAACGGCGTCCTGTGGGGCTGCGGCACCAGCGACATGAAGTCCGGCGTCGCCGTCCAGCTGCGCATCGCCGCGACCGTGCCCGAGCCCAACCGCGATCTGACCTTCGTCTTCTACGACAACGAGGAAGTGGCGGCCCACCTCAACGGCCTCGGGCACGTCGCCGAGGCCCACCCCGAGTGGCTGGAGGGCGACTTCGCCATCCTCCTCGAGCCCTCCGACGGCCAGGTCGAGGGCGGCTGCCAGGGCACGCTGCGCGTACTGCTGCGCACCGAGGGCGAGCGGGCCCACTCCGCGCGCAGCTGGATGGGCTCCAACGCCATCCACGCCGTCGCCCCGATCCTGGCCCGCCTCGCCTCCTACGAGCCGCGCCGGCCGGTCGTGGACGGCCTCCAGTACCACGAGGGGCTCAACGCGGTACGGATCGAGGGAGGCGTCGCCAACAACGTCATCCCCGACGCGTGCACCGTGACGGTGAACTTCCGCTACGCCCCCGACCGCACGGAGGAGGAGGCGCTCGCCCACGTCCGCGAGGTCTTCGACGGCTGCGGGGTCGTGGACTTCGTGGTCGACGACCACTCGGGCGGCGCCCGGCCGGGCCTGACGCACCCGGCGGCCGTGGACTTCATGGAGGCGGTGGGCGGCACGGCCCGGCCCAAGTTCGGCTGGACGGACGTGGCCCGCTTCAGCGCCCTCGGCGTGCCCGCCGTCAACTACGGTCCGGGCGACCCCCTGTACGCGCACAAGCGCGACGAGCACGTGGTGACCGAACACATCACGCACTGCGAGGAGCGGCTGCGCGCCTGGCTGACCAGCTGAGAAGGGCGGGCACCAGGCCTACCCTGAACCGCATCGGATCCGACGACATGCAGCGGAGGGAGCTCGGTATGGTCAATTCCGAGGGGGCGCGCGCCCCGCGGGAGCAGCGCCGGGGGCCGGTCGTGCGGCGGCAGAGCCAGATGCAGGTCGGCACCACCGACCAGCACCTGCTGGACACCCGGGGGGCGGCCGACTGGGTGCACGAGGACCCCTTCAGGGTTCTGCGCATCCAGTCCGAGTTCGTCGAGGGCTTCGGGGCGCTCGCCGAACTGCCACCGGCGATCAGTGTGTTCGGCTCGGCCCGGACGAAGCCGGGCACACCGGAGTACGAGGCGGGGGTGGCGATCGGGCGCGGCCTGGTCGAGGCCGGCTTCGCGGTCATCACCGGCGGCGGCCCCGGGGCGATGGAGGCCGCGAACAAGGGCGCGATGGAGGCCGGCGGCGTCTCCGTCGGCCTGGGCATCGAGCTGCCCTTCGAGCAGGGGCTCAACCCGTATGTGAACCTCGGCGTCGACTTCCGGTACTTCTTCGTCCGCAAGACGATGTTCGTGAAGTACGCGAGCGGCTTCGTGGTGCTGCCGGGCGGACTGGGCACGCTGGACGAGCTCTTCGAGGCGCTCACGCTCGTCCAGACGAAGAAGGTCACCCGCTTCCCGATCGTCCTGTTCGGCGCCGCCTACTGGCAGGGCCTGCTGGACTGGTTCGAGAACACGCTCGTGCCGCAGGGCAAGGTCGGCCCGCAGGACCTGCAGCTGCTCCACATCACCGACGACGTCGAGGAGGCCATCGGCGTGGTCACCAAGGAGGCCGGCACCTGAGGCCCGCCCCGGCGGGCCCCCGCGCGAGCTAGGCGAGTCCCCGGCGGGCGACCGCCGGGGGCCGGTGCCCTGCGATGGACGCCACCATGTCCAGCACCTGCCTCGTCTCCGCCACCTCGTGGACGCGGTAGACCTGGGCGCCGAGCCAGGCCGAGACGGCCGTCGTGGCGAGGGTGCCCAGGACCCGTTCCTTGACCGGCTTGTCGAGGGTCTCGCCGACGAAGTCCTTGTTGGACAGCGAGACGAGCACGGGCCAGCCCGTCTCCGTCATCTCGCCCAGGCGGCGGGTGGCCTCCAGCGAGTGCCGGGTGTTCTTCCCGAAGTCGTGCCCCGGGTCGATCATGATGCCGTCGCGGCGGACCCCGAGCGCGACGGCCCGCTCGGCCAGGCCGACGGTCACCCGCAGGATGTCCGCCATCACGTCCTCGTAGGCGGTGCGATGCGGCCGGGTACGCGGCTCGACACCGCCGGCGTGCGTGCACACCAGCCCCGCCCCGTAACGGGCGGCGACCTCGGCCAGCTTGGGGTCCACCCCGCCCCACGCGTCGTTGAGCACGTCCGCGCCCGCCTCGCACACCGCCTCGCCGACGTCGTGCCGCCAGGTGTCGACGCTGATCACCACGTCCGGGTGGCGCCGGCGCACCTCGGCGACGAAGCCGACCGTGCGGCGGGCCTCCTCCTTCGCGCTGACCTCCTCGCCGGGACCGGCCTTCACCCCGCCGATGTCGATGATCGCGGCGCCCTCGGCCACGGCCTGCTCGACCCGCGCCAGCGCCGGCTCGTCGGCGAAGGTGGCGCCCTGGTCGTAGAAGGAGTCGGGCGTCCGGTTGACGATCGCCATGATCACCGGTTCGTGCCTGTCGAACTCGCGTCGTCCCAGCCGCAGCATCTTCGGTACTCCCTCTCCGTGGTCCGCCAGCGACCTTAACTGTCAGTGCGGCATGGCACGATCGGGGTGGACGGTTTGGCTGACGGAGGACTTACGGGGAGACGGCCGTGTTCTGGTTCCTGCTCATCGCGCTGGTCGTCGTGGTCGCCGCGGTCACACTCGCCGTCGCCGGGGGCGGCGGCGCGGGAGTGCTGCCCGAGGCCGGCCAGGACCGGATGGTCTGGCCGCTGCCCGCGGGGCGGCCGCTGGGCCGCGCCGACGTGGAGGCGCTGCGCCTGCCGATGGCCGTGCGCGGCTACCGCATGGCCGAGACCGACGACGCGCTGGACCGGCTGGGCGCCGAGCTCGCCGAGCGCGACGCGCGCATCGCGGAGCTGGAGGCCGCGCTGGCCGGGGCGCAGGCCGCCGCCATAGGCGGCCTCGGCCTGATGACGCGCGAGGACGCCGGCGACGCCGATGCCGCCGGCGAGGAGGACGCGCCGTCGGCGCGCGAGGCGGCCGAGGGGCACGCCGAGGGAGGGGAGAGGCATGAGTGACGCAGGAGCGGTCGTCGGGCCCGACGGGCTGGCACGCTGCCCGTGGGGCCTGGAGGCGGAGTCCAGGGCGGACTACCGCGTGTACCACGACACCGAGTGGGGCCGGCCGGTGCACGGCGACGACGCCCTCTACGAACGGATATGCCTGGAGGCGTTCCAGTCCGGGCTGTCGTGGCTGACGATCCTGCGGCGCCGCGAGGGGTTCCGCGCGGCCTTCGCGGACTTCTCCATCGCCAAGGTCGCGGCCTTCACGGAGGCGGACGCGGAGCGGCTGCTGGGCGATCCGGGGATCATCCGCAACCGGGCGAAGATCGAGGCCGCGATGGTGAACGCGCGGGCGGCGGCGGAGCTGGCGCCGGGGGAGCTGGACGCGATCGTCTGGTCGTACGCCCCCGACGCGGGGCGGGCGGCGCCCCGGACGTTCGCCGACGTGCCGGCGATCACGGCCGAGTCGACGGCGCTGGCCAAGGACCTCAAGAAGCGGGGATTCCGTTTCATCGGTCCCACGACGGCCTACGCCCTGATGCAGGCGTGCGGGCTGGTGAACGACCACCTGGTGGGGTGTCACGCCCGGCCGGAGGTCTGATCCTCCGACGGGGCTCCGCGCCGGAGCCCGCCGGAGTCCCGCCGCGCCTTTGCCGGACGGGCCGTGCGGCCCGCCCGGCGCCCGGCTCAGCGGCCCACGAAGCGCGGCTTCTCCTTGGCGAGGAAGGCCGCGACGGCGATGCCGTGGTCCTCCGACGCCCCGGCGCGCTCCTGCAGCTCCTCCTCCTTGGCCAGGGTCTCCTCCAGGGTGTGCCCGGCCCCGTAGGCCAGCGACTCCTTGATCGCCGCGTACGCGCCCGTCGGCCCCTCGGCCAGCCGCCGCGCCACCGCCAGCGCCTCCGCGGCCAGCTCCGCCGCCGGGACGACCCGGTTGGCGATGCCCAGCGCCTGCGCCTCCTGGGCCCCGATGCTGCGCGGGAAGAGCAGCAGATCACTGGCCCGGCTGTGGCCGACGAGGCGGGGCAGGGTCCACGAGACGCCCGAGTCGGCCGTCAGGGCGACCCCGGCGAAGGAGGTGTTGAAGGAGGCGGAGTCCGCGACGACGCGGTAGTCGGCCGCGAAGGCGAAGCCGGCGCCCGCGCCCGCCGCGACGCCGTTCACCCCGGCGACGACCGGCTTGGGCATCCGGGTGATGGCCGTGACGATGGGGTTGTAGTGGTCCTTGACCGTGTCCATGGTCGTCCGCGTGCCGTGCTCGCGGTCGGCGGCCAGCGAGGCCACGTGCTCCTTGAGGTCCTGCCCCACGCAGAAGGCGCGCCCGGTGGCGGTGAGCAGCACCGCCCGGACGGCCGGGTCGTCCGCGGCCTGCCCGAGGGTGTCGCGCAGGGCGGCCTTGGTCTCCGTGTTCAGCGCGTTCATGGCATCGGGACGATTCAGTGTGATCGTCGCCAGCCCGTCGGTCACCTCGTACAGCACGCTGTCGGCCATGGTGCCGGTCCCTCCCTCGTCGGCTGCTGCGGTCAGGGTCAGCATGCCGGAGATCATCAGGCCTCGATATGTGACCTGCGTCAAAGAATCGAGGGTCACAGTGCCCTCCGGGGCGACGTACGAGTGCGGCACGATCCCCGAATTGAGTGGTTTTGCGGCAGCGCGTTGCCGAAGGGATGCGGACCGATGTTGGTCATTGGGTCGCGCGATGCGGGATAATGGCCTGGAAGCAATGTGTTCGATGCCGGTGACGCGTGCCCTTTCCCTAGGGCCGTCGGCTGACGATGAGCTGGTTTCAGGAAGGGGAACGAGCATGGCGGCCATGAAGCCGCGGACGGGCGATGGCCCGCTCGAGGTGACCAAGGAGGGGCGGGGCATCGTCATGCGGGTTCCGCTCGAGGGCGGCGGTCGTCTCGTCGTCGAGCTGACCCCTGACGAGGCCAAGGCTCTCGGCGAGGCCCTGGAGAAGGTCGCCGTCTGACCTTCAGACCCACGACTTTCCGCACCGCCCCGGCTGCCGGTATCACCGGCTCCGGGGCGGCGGTGCGTCCGCCCCCGGCGGCCGTCCCCCGGTCAGCCGCGCCGGACGGCGCACAGCAGCCCGTCCCCGACCGGCAGCAGGGACGGCACCAGCACCGTGGACTCCCGCACGGCCCGCAGCAGTTCGCGCACCCGCTGCACCTCGGCGGGCGGCAGGGCGGAGTCGACGGTGCGGCCGTCGGCGAAGACGCCCTCGAAGCAGACCAGCCCGCCCGGCCGCAGCAGGCGCAACGATTCGGCTAGGTAGTCGAGGCACTCCAGCCGGTCACCGTCACAGAAGACCAGGTCGTACCCGCCGTCGGCCAGACGCGGCAGCACCTCCAGGGCGCGGCCGGGGATGAAGCGCGCCCGGTTGCCGGCGAAGCCCGCGGCGCGGAACGCCTGCCGGGCGAACTGCTGGCACTCCGGATCGCTGTCCACGGTGGTCAGCACCCCGTCCGGGCGCATGCCGTGCAGGAGGTGGATGCCGGAGACCCCGGTGCCGGTGCCGATCTCGGCGACGGCCTTGGCGTCCACAGCGGCGGCGAGCAGGCGCAGCGCCGCGCCGGTGCCGTTCGACACCGAGCGGAGACCTGCCTCGTAGGCCCGGTCCCGGGCCCAGCGCAGCGCCT
The DNA here is from genome assembly GCF_044547045.1 of Streptomyces sp. NPDC053048. Lineage (NCBI taxonomy): Bacteria > Bacillati > Actinomycetota > Actinomycetes > Kitasatosporales > Streptomycetaceae > Streptomyces > Streptomyces sp. NPDC053048. The sequence goes on along the minus strand of NZ_JBITZS010000010.1, from coordinate 162,479 downwards.
CGTCCTCGGCGACGAACACATCGGCGAACGCCCAGCTCGTCTGCTGGTTGCCGGTAATGGCCCTCTCCTGTCCCCGTAGTCGACGCAACCGTGACTGTATCCGCTGACCACGGGAACCCGCAGATGGGACCGGGCGTTGGTAGGGCGGAGGGGGATACGCGACGACGGGAACCGGACGGGTCGGCCGTTCGTCAGTGATCACAGCGGGGCGAGAACAAAAAGCGGGTCAAAAATGCTTATCCGGAGCTAACGGGCGAGGTGGATATGGTAGGGGCTCCACTGGACACCACCAGAGCCGACAGGGGAGGTGCGGCTGCGGGCGGCGACCGCCGTGGAGTGCTCAGGCGCTTCCGCAGGTACGCTCCCGAGCCGAAATCCGTGACCTACACCGCTGACAGCCCCCATAGCCTTAACGGCATGGGAGGGGCCCCCATCCGCGCCACCAGCTCCTCCGCACCCACCGCGACTTTCGTCACCGATGCGGACCCGTCGGCGTGGACCCCTCCCACCTGGGAGGAGATCGTCAGCACGCACAGCGCCCGGGTCTACCGTCTCGCCTATCGCCTCACGGGCAACCAGCACGACGCCGAGGACCTGACGCAGGAGGTCTTCGTCCGCGTCTTCCGCTCGCTGTCCACGTACACCCCGGGGACGTTCGAGGGGTGGCTGCACCGCATCACCACCAACCTCTTCCTCGACATGGTCCGGCGCCGCCAGCGCATCCGCTTCGACGCGCTGGCCGAGGACGCCGCCGAGCGGCTCCCCAGCCGGGAGCCCTCCCCCCAGCAGCACTTCAACGACACGCACTTCGACGCGGACGTCCAGCAGGCGCTGGACACCCTCGCGCCGGAGTTCCGCGCCGCGGTCGTCCTGTGCGACATCGAAGGACTCTCCTACGAGGAGATCGCCGCGACGCTCGGCGTGAAGCTCGGCACGGTCCGCAGCCGTATCCACCGCGGCCGCTCCCACCTGCGCAAGGCGCTCCAGCACCGCTCGCCCGCCGCTCGGGCCGAGCAGCGCGCCGTGGCGGGTGCGGCCCCCGGCATTCCGATCCGTGGGGAGGTAGGGATCGCGTGACCGGTTCAGGCGGTCAGTCCCCCGCCGAGCACCATCTCGGCGACCGCCTCGCGGCCCTGGTCGACGGGGAGTTGGGACACGATTCGCGGGAGCGGGTGCTGGCGCACCTCGCCACCTGCTGGACATGCAAAGCCGAAGCCGACGCGCAGCGCCGGCTCAAAAGCGTATTCGCGCAGGCGGCGCCTCCGCCGCTGTCCGACTCGCTGCTCGCACGGCTGCAGGGCCTGCCGGGCGGCGGGGCCGACGGCGGCGCGGTCCGCCGCCCGGCGCCGGACGAGGGGCGGGACCACGGCGACGACCGGGGAAGACCCGGCCTCGGCCCCCGGGCCGAGGAGTTCGCGGCCCTGCTCCCCGCCGCCGGACGGCCCCGTGAGCGCGGCTTCCGCGTCCACCACATCGAGCCCGCCGGCGCGGGCGTCCGTGGCGGTACGCGCGGGCGCCGGTTCGCCTTCGCGGCGGCCGGGGCGGTCTCTCTGGCGGCCTTCGCACTGGTCGGCGCGCAGCCCCTGGAGACGGCCGTACAGGACCCCAGGGCGCGCGGCGGTGGGCCCAGCGCGGCGACGACCTCGCTGGCGATGACGCCGGGCCGCGCCCAGCAGGAGCGCGACGCGGTCCGCACCTCGGCCACGCTCGGGGTGTCCCTGCTCCGCCCCTCGGACGCCCCGGTGCTGCCGCCGCTGGTACGGACCACCCGTGCCTTCTCGGAGGCCCCGGCCCGCTGACCGGGGTCCACCTCCCCCCTCCGCACACCCGTGTGGACCTGGTGTAATCGTCGTTGGGGCGCGCGTGCTTCCGGTGTGCGCGCCTCCGGACGAACGGTGGGGAGTAGGGATGGACGAGCCCAAGCCGCAGTGGTGGCAACGACGACGCCCGCGTGCCGGCGCACAGCCGGAGGCGGACCAGTGGCTCCTGCCCGAGGCCTCCGGCCAGGCACCGGTGCCGGACGGGGGCGGTGCCCCCGCTCCCCTGCACGCCCCCGACCCGTACGGCACGCCCCCCTACGGCCGCCCCGGCCCCTGGGCTCCCGCCCCGCCGGTGCAGCGCCCGTCGGTGACCCCGCCCCACGGCACCGCGACGCCGGCCCCGGGCACGTACCCCGAGCCCGCCCCGCGCCCCGAGTACCACCCCGCCCCGACACCGGCCCAGGGCACGCCGACCCCGCCGGCCGCCGGGGCCGTGCCGGGCGGGTACCCCGAGCCCCAGCCCGTCCCGACACCGCCCCAGGGCACGCCGCTCCAGCAGGCCACCGAGCCGGCCCAGGGCACGCACCCCGACCCCCAGCCCGTCACGCCGCCCGCGGCCGTCACGCCGGCCCAGGCCGACGGGACGGTCGGTGCCCCGCCCGGCGCGTACCCCGAGCAGCCCCCGGCGCCCGGCGCGCCCGCGTACGCATCCCCCCAGCCCGGCCCGCAGGGTCCACAGGCCGAGGGCACGCCGGCCCCGGCCGGCGGTACGGCCGTCCCGGCCCCGGCCGCGTACCCCGCCCCGGGCCCGGCCACGGCGCCCTTCCCCCAGCCCGTGCCGCAGGCACACCCGCAGGCACACCCGCAGGCACACCCGCAGGCACACCCCGCACACCCCCACCCCGGGCCCGGTCAGGGCCCCTGGCAGTACGACCCCTGGGCGGCTTCCGTCGCCACGGCGGCGCCCGCGCCCGCCAAGGGTGGGCCGTCGCGTGGGCGGATCCTGGCCGGTGCCGCCCTCGTGGCGCTGGTCGCCGGTGGGGTCGGCGGGGGGATCGGGGCCTGGCTGGAGCGGGACGGCGGCACGGGGAGCCATGTGACGTTGCCCCAGGCCTCCGCCGGGTCCGCCGAACGGCCGCCCGGCAGCATCGCCGGCATCGCCGCCCGCGCGCTGCCCGGCGTCGTCACCATCCACGTCAGCGGCGGCGGCGAACAGGGCACCGGCACCGGGTTCGTCCTCGACGACAAGGGCCACATCCTCACCAACAACCACGTCGTCCAGCCGGCCGGCTCCAGCGGCTCCATATCCGTGACCTTCAACGGCGGCCAGACCGCCAAGGCCACCCTCGTCGGCCGCGACGGCGGCTACGACCTCGCCGTCATCAAGGTCTCCGGCGTCTCCGGCCTCACCCCGCTGGCCCTCGGCAACTCCGACTCCGTGCGCGTCGGCGACTCCGTCGTCGCCATCGGCGCCCCCTTCGACCTCGCCGGCACCGTCACCACCGGGATCATCAGCGCCAAGGAGCGCCCGATCACCGCCGGCGGCAAGAAGCAGGACGGCAGCGACGTCAGCTACGTCGACGCCCTGCAGACCGACGCCCCGATCAACCCGGGCAACTCCGGCGGCCCTCTGATGGACGCCCAGGCCCGTGTCATCGGCGTCAACAGCGCCATCCGCTCGGCCGGCGGCGAGTCGGAGTCCGGCGGCCAGGGCGGCAGCATCGGCCTCGGCTTCGCCATACCGATCAACCAGGCCAAGCGGGTCGCCGAGGAGCTGATCAACACCGGCCGGGCCACCCACCCCGTCATCGGGGTCTCCCTCGACACCGCCTACACGGGCGACGGCGCCCGGGTGAAGACGGACGGCGACAAGGCCAAGGCCGTCACCCCCGGCGGGCCCGCCGACAAGGCCGGCATCGGCCCAGGCGACGTCATCCGCAAGGTCGACGGCGTGCCCGTGCACAGCGGCCGGGAGCTCATCGTCAAGATCCGCAGCCATCGCCCCGGGGACAGCCTGAGCCTGACCGTGGAGCGCGACGGCAAGGAAAGGACCGTACGGCTGACGCTGGGTTCCGCCAGCGCCCGCTGAGCCTTGGCCCGATATTGGCCGAGGTGTCTCCCATCTGCCCCTCTGGGCCAGGTACCGTGATAGACGGCCTGGACCCATGGCCACTGACGCCACAAGGAGCTGTGCAACGTGCTCGACATAGGACCCCTCGAGCTGGTCGCGCTCGTCGTCCTCGCGGTGCTCATCTTCGGCCCCGACAAGCTGCCGAAGCTGATCCAGGATGTGTCGCGCACACTGCGCAAGATCAGGCAGTTCTCCGACAGCGCCAAGGAGGACATCCGCTCCGAGCTCGGCCCCGAGTTCAAGGACTTCGAGTTCGAGGACCTCAACCCCAAGACCTTCGTCCGCAAGCACGTGCTGGAGAAGGACGAGCTGGGGCTGAAGGAGATCCGCAACGGCTTCGACTTCAAGGCCGAGATGGCCGAGGTCACCGACGCGGTGCACGGTCGCACGTCCGAGACGCCGTCCTCGTCCACCACCGGATCGGGTACTCCGGACCTGCTCAAGAAGCCCGAGAAGGTCCAGGAGGGCGAGCGGCCGCCCTTCGACGCCGACGCCACCTGAGCCCGTGTTTGCCGTGCCCCATTGACGGGGGTGGCTATCCTCCCTTTGTTCGGGGTGTCGTCGCGCGGGACGAGCCGGCGCGCCCACGACGTCCGGGGCTACGAGGAGGCGCCGCGCAGATGGAGACGACGAGTCGGGTGGGGGCGCAGGGGGCCGGAACGGCCGACGCGTCCGCCGTGGACGCGCAGGGAGCGCAGCAGGACGGGCCCGGTACCCGGCGCTCGGTCGACGGCTATCTCCTGGCGTCGTTCCCGTGGTACGGCCTGGACGAGGCCTACACCGGGCCGCGCTGGCTGATGCAGGTCGGCGCCGCCGCCGACGGCACCGTGGAGCACGGTGCCACCGGCCACGGCACCGAACCCACGCTGCGGATGGAGCGGACCGACCCGGGCGCCGCCAAGCAGCGCTTCGCGGTCGTGGTGACCGTCGCCAGCCGCCCCGTGCGGCGCAGCGCCGACGGCACGGGCGTGCTGGAGGCGACGTCCGTCTCCTCGGCCGCCTGGCTGGCCGGCTCCGGCCTGCTGGCGTGCACCTGGCCCGCCGCGATGGAGCGGGCCCTGCGCCAGGACTGGCTGGACCAGCAGACGGCGCTCGCCTGGGAGCTGGCGGACCACCTGGACGAGGGCCCGTGGTCGTCGCTGTCCCTGCCGGTGGACGGCGTGCCGACCGACTTCCGCTACCGCGAGTCCGAGTACGGCTGGGTGCTGGCCGGCTCGCCCGAGGAGGGCGGCGTCCACCTGGGCGCGTACGGGCGGGGGATGAGCGCCTATGGGATGGGCTTCTCGGTGATCAAGGACATCGCCACGTACCAGGACTGACGCCGGGCAGACGCAAGCCCTCGGCAGACGTAAGGGGCGCCCTCCATGGGAGGGCGCCCCTTACGCACGTACCGTCGTCCCTACCGTCGTCAGAACTTGTTGCGCGGTGTGATGCCCAGCGACATGCCCGACAGGCCGCGCTGGCGGCCGCCGAGCTTGCCCGCGATGGCCCGCAGTGCGCTGCCCGCCGGGGACTCCGGGTCGCTGAGCACGACCGGCTTCCCCTCGTCGCCGCCCTCGCGCAGCCGGACGTCGATCGGGATCGCGCCGAGCACCGGGACGTTCGTGCCCGTGGTCCTCGTCAGGCCGTCGGCGACCGTCTGGCCGCCGCCCGTGCCGAAGACGTCGACCATCTCGTCGCAGTGCGGGCAGGGGAGCCCGGACATGTTCTCCACGACGCCGACGATCTTCTGGTGGGTCTGCACGGCGATCGAGCCGGCGCGCTCGGCGACCTCGGCGGCGGCCTGCTGAGGCGTCGTCACCACCAGGATCTCGGCGTTGGGGACCAGCTGGGCGACGGAGATCGCGATGTCGCCGGTGCCCGGCGGCAGGTCCAGCAGCAGCACGTCCAGGTCGCCCCAGTAGACGTCCGCCAGGAACTGCTGCAGCGCCCGGTGCAGCATCGGGCCGCGCCAGACCACCGGCGCGTTGCCCGGGGTGAACATGCCGATCGAGATGACCTTCACGCCGTTCGCCGACGGCGGCATGATCATGTTCTCGACCTGGGTGGGCCGGCCCTCGGCGCCCAGCATGCGCGGCACCGAGTGGCCGTAGATGTCGGCGTCCACGACGCCGACCTTCAGCCCGTCGGCCGCCATGGCCGCCGCCAGGTTGACCGTCACCGAGGACTTGCCGACGCCGCCCTTGCCGGAGGCCACCGCGTAGACGCGGGTCAGCGAGCCCGGCTTGGCGAACGGCACCTCGCGCTCGGTCTGCCCGCCGCGCAGCGAGGACGCGAGCTCGCGCCGCTGCTCGTCGCTCATCACGTCCAGCTCGACGCTGACGCCGGCCACGCCCTCGACGCGGGCGACGGCCTCGCTCACCAGCGAGGTGATCTTGTCCCGCATGGGGCAGCCGGCGACCGTCAGGTACACCGCCACCGCGACCGTACCGTCCGCCGCGATCTCGACCGATTTGACCATCCCCAGGTCGGTGATGGGTCGCTGGATCTCGGGGTCGTTGACCGTCGCGAGCGCGGCGCGGATCGCGTCCTCACTCGGCGCGGCGGTTCCGTACGTGTCGGTAGCCATACGTCGATGGTACGGCCCTGCCCAGGCACCGGGGAAAGCCTCTCAGCGGTCGCCTTCCTCACTCTCCCGCGGGAATACCCGCCGCTCCTCCAGCTCCTTGACCAGGTCCTGGAACTCCGAGCGGATCCAGTCCCGGGTCGCCACCTCGCCCAGCCCCATCCGCAGCGCCGCGATCTCCCGCGTCAGGTACTCGGTGTCCGCGATCGACCGCTCGTTCTGCTTGCGGTCCTGCTCGAGGTTGACGCGGTCACGGTCGTCCTGCCGGTTCTGCGCCAGCAGGATCAGCGGGGCCGCGTACGAGGCCTGCAGCGAGAGCATCAGCGTCAGGAAGATGAACGGGTACGAGTCCCAGCGCAGGTGCTCGGGCGCCGAGGTGTTCCACACCACCCACAGGACGATGACGACCGTCATCCAGACGATGAACCGTCCCGTGCCCAGGAACCGGGCGATCCGCTCCGAGGCGTGGCCGAAGGCCTCCGGGTCGTACTCCGGCAGCCAGGCGCGCCGCTTGGCCTTCGGCTGGTCGAGCCGGATCCGCCGGTCGGCGAGCGGCACCGCCTTGGCGCGCTCGAGCTGGTCGGCGCGGTCGTCCCGTTCCCGGCGGAGCAGCCCGTACTCGCGTCCTCGGTCATCGCCCGCCATCGACGTCCTCCGGTAGCTCGGTCATGCCCGGCGCGCCGTGGTGCAGCTCGGTCTCGCGCCAGTCCTCGGGCAGCAGGTGGTCCAGGACGTCGTCGACGGTCACCGCGCCGAGCAGCGAGCCGCTCTCGTCGACGACGGGGGCGGCGACCATGTTGTACGTGGCCAGGTAGCTGGTGACGGCCGGCAGCGGGGTGTCCGGGGGCAGGGGGCGCAGGTCGGTGTCGGTGAGCGAGGCGACCAGGGTGAAGGGCGGGTCGCGCAGCAGCCGCTGGAAGTGCACGGTGCCCAGGTACTTGCCGGTGGGCGTCTCGTCCGGCGGGCGGCAGACGTAGACCTGGGCGGCGAGCGCGGGGGAGAGGTCGGGGTTGCGGACCCGGGCGAGCGCGTCGGCGACGGTCGCGTCCGGGCGCAGCACGATGGGCTCGGTGGTCATCAGGCCGCCCGCCGTGCGCTCCTCGTACGCCAGCAGCCGGCGCACGTCGGCCGCGTCGTCCGGCTGCATCAGCGTCAGCAGCCGCTCCTTCTCCTCCTCGGGCAGCTCGGAGAGCAGGTCGGCGGCGTCGTCGGGGTCCATGGCCTCCAGGACGTCGGCGGCCCGCTCCTCCTTCAGCTTGCCGAGGATCTCGATCTGGTCGTCGTCCGGCAGCTCCTCCAGGACGTCCGCGAGCCGGTCGTCGTCGAGGGCGGCCGCGACCTCCGCGCGCCGCTTGGGGGAGAGGTGGTGCAGGACGTTGGCGAGGTCGGCCGGCCGCAGCCGCTCGAACGTGGCCAGCAGGTTCTCCGCGCCCTGCCCGTGCTCCTCGAGGGAGAAGCCGGTGACGGCCGACCACTCGACGGTCAGTGTCTCGCCCTTGCGGCGCAGTGCGCCGCCCTTGCCGCGGCGGACGAAGACCTTGTCGATCTCCCAGTCACGGCGGGCGGGCAGCTGGGTGAGCGACACGTCGAGGACCGTCACCTCCTCGCCGCCGTCCACCAGCCGCACCCGCCGGTCCAGCAGCTCGCCGAGGACCAGCGTCTCGGTCGCGCGCTGCTCGAAGCGCCGCATGTTCACCACGCCCGTGGTGATCACCTGGCCGGACTCCACGCCGGTGACCCGGGTCATGGGGATGAAGACCCGGCGGCGGCTGACGACCTCCACGACGAGCCCGAGCACCCGGGGCGGGCGGCCGCCCACCCGCAGCATCGCCACGACGTCGCGGACGCGGCCCACCTGGTCGCCGTTGGGGTCGAAGACGGCCACCCCCGACAGGTGCGACACGAACACCCGCGGGGCACCTGCTGCCATGGCCGCGTACCTCCTCCCGTGACCGGGATCCGAGGCCTCGAACCGAGACCCATGTCCGATTCAGGCTAACGTGACCGGCTTCGCCCCGCCGGGGAGCGGGGGCCGTACGGAATCCCTACGCGCCCGGCACGGACTCTGGGCTTCCGCTCTTCGGCGGCCCGGGTACGCTGCCGCCGTATCCCACCGGTAACAGGAGGCAGGAGCAGACGTGCGAACCCGTAACACGGCTCTCGTGGGGGCCCTGTGCGTCGGCCTGTCCGCGGTGCTCACGGCCTGCGGCAGCAGCACCCCCGAGGACCCCGACGCGGGGACCAACGGAGTCGGCAAGCTCGAGCCCGCCGCCATCCAGGACAAGGCCCGAGCGGCCGCGCGCGGCGCGGAGGCCGTGCATCTGTCGGGCAACGTCGTCAGCCAGGGCCGGACGTACCGCATCGACATGCGGCTGAAGAAGAACGGAGGCCTCGGCCGGGTCTCGTCCTCCTCCGACGCCAGCGCGTTCGAGCTGCTGCGGGTGGGCGACGAGCTGTACCTCAAGGCCCCGGCCGGGTTCTGGGCCAAGGCGGCGGCGTCCTCGCCCTCGCCCGCGCCGAAGAGCACCGCCTCGAAGGCCGGCGACGCCGCCGCGGCCGCCGGCAAGCTCGACGACAAATACGTCAAGGTGCCCTCCGACGACCCCTCCTACCAGCAGTTCAAGGGCTTCACCGACAAGGACGTGCTGCTCGACGGCCTCATCGGCCTGCAGGGCAGGCTCACCCGCGGCGACCGCGGCACGGTGGGCGGCGTGAAGACGGTCCGGGTCAACGGCGCCAACGGCGGGGGCGGCACGCTGGACGTCTCGCTCGTCGGCACGCCGTACCCGCTGCGCGTGCAGCGCGCGGGCGGAGCCGGGCAGCTGGAGCTGGACTCGTGGGGCAAGGACTTCGCGCTCGCCGTGCCCGACAAGAAGCAGACGGTCGACTACGGGAAGCAGCTGCGGATCCCCAGCGGGAGCTGAGGCCCGAGGATCAACGGCCCTTGCGGCCCCGCCGCAGCAGGCGCGGGAGCGCCGCCGGCATCGGGTGACGGGTCGTCGCCGGCGTCGGCAGCGGGGTCGCCGCCAGCGAGTCCGACGGGAGCTCGGCGGACGCGCCCGTCGGCGCCAGGCGCAGCACCCGGCACGTTTCGGCCCAGCGCTCCTCCAGCCGCTCCGCGTCCGGCGCGTTCAGGCGCTTGCCCTTGAGCTCGGCCACCGCGGCCGTCCACGCCTCGCCGCGCGGCGCGAGCTCGCTCACGGTCGCCGTCCACGCGACGATGCGGCCGCCCTTGTCCTTGCTGCGCACGGTGACGGTCGCCGTGGCGCCCTCGGTCAGCCCGAGATCGTCCACCGGCTGCTCGCCGGGGCCGCCGACGAGATGCACGGCGCCCTCGTGCCACACATGCCACAGGGCCCGGCTGGGCCCGGCAGGGCCCTGCACCCAGATCAGGCCGGACTTCTTCGTGGCCTCTTCGATCAGTGCCTGCGTCAGCGTCATGCGCTTACCTTAAGGCGCCCGCCACGAGCGGCCGCGCGGCGGCTGCGCCTAGGCTGAGGACGTGAGAGCCGCCCGTGCGCGCCGTGACGCCCCACCGATCGCCCCCGCCGTGTCCGCGCGCGCCCCCGTGCGCGTCGACCTCGTCCTCCTCGCGATCGCCATCGCCGGCGTCTCCCTCTCCGCCCCGCTCATCGCCGCCACCGCGGCCCCCGCCCTGGCCATCGCCTTCTGGCGCAACGCCATGGCCGTCGGCGCGCTCAGCCCCCTCGTCCTGCTGCGGCACCGCGCCGCGCTGCGCGCCGCCGGGCGCCGGGCGGTGCTGCTGGCCGTGGCGGCGGGCGCGCTGCTCGCGCTCCACTTCGGGGTGTGGCTGCCGAGTCTGCACATGACCTCGGTGGCCTCCTCGACCGCGCTGGTCACCACCACCCCCATCTGGACCACGCTGCTGCTGCGGCTGCGCGGTCACCGGCCGCCCGCGCTGGTCTGGGCGGGCACCGCGCTCGCGTTCCTGGGCGTGGTGATCCTGACGGGCGTCGACCTGTCGCTGTCCCCGCGCGCCCTCGCCGGGGACGCGCTCGCCCTCGCGGGCGGCATGGCGGGCGCCGGGTACGTCCTGCTGGGCGCGGAGGTGCGGCGCACGGTGAGCACCACCGTCTACACGTACGTCTGCTACGCCACCACGACCGTGCTGCTGCTGATCGCCTGCCTGGTCAGCGGCGCCCGGCTCGGCGGCTACAGCGGCGAGACCTGGCTCAAGCTGGCCGTGCTGACCCTCACCGCGCAGCTGCTCGGGCACTCGCTGATCAACCGCGTCGTCAAGGGACTCGGACCGTCCGTCACGTCCACGGCGATCCTGCTGGAGACGCCCGGGGCGGCGCTCATCGCGGCGCTGTGGCTGGGTCAGGTGCCGCCGGCCGAGTCCTACCCCGCGCTGGCCGTCATCATGGCGGGGCTCGTCCTGGTGATCATGGGAGACCGGCGCCGCCAGGAGGCTGTGGCCGTCCCCCCGGAGACCGGCGTCTAGGGCGTGTCCATAGGGGTCGGCCCAACGCCGCCCCCTAAAGCCACCCGTTCCGCTTGAACCCGCGGTGGATCGTCACACAGATCGCGACCGTGACGATCAGCACCGCCGGGTACCCGTACTTCCAGCGCAGCTCCGGCATGACGTCGAAGTTCATGCCGTAGATCCCGGCGATCATCGTCGGGACGGCGAAGATCGCCGCCCAGGAGGTGATCTTGCGCATGTCCTCGTTCTGCGCGACGGACGCCTGCGCCAGGTTGGCCTGGAGGATGGAGTTCAGCAGGTCGTCGAAGGAGACCACCTGCTCGTGCACGCGCGCGAGGTGGTCGGCGACGTCGCGGAAGTACTTCTGGATGTCCGGGTCGACCAGCCGCATCGGCCGCTCGCTCAGCAGCTGCATCGGCCGGATCAGCGGGGTGACGGCCCGCTTGAACTCCAGCACCTCGCGCTTGAGCTGGTAGATGCGGCCCGCGTCGCCGCCCCGGCGGGAGCCCTTGCCCGGGTCGGAGAAGACGTCGATCTCCACCTCGTCGATGTCGTCCTGCACGGCGTCCGCGACCGCTATGTAGCCGTCGACCACCTGGTCGGCGATGGCGTGCAGCACGGCCGAGGGGCCCTTGGCCAGCAGCTGGGGGTCGTCCTGCAGCCGGTGGCGCAGTGCCCGCAGCGAGCCCTGGCCGCCGTGCCGGACGGTGATGATGAAGTCCGGGCCGGTGAAACACATCACCTCGCCGGTCTCCACCACCTCGCTGGTGGCGGTGAGTTCGGCGTGCTCGACGTAGTGGATGGTCTTGAAGACCGTGAAGAGCGTGTCGTCGTAGCGCTCCAGCTTGGGCCGCTGGTGGGCGTGGACCGCGTCCTCCACGGCCAGCGGGTGCAGCCCGAACTCGCGGGCTATGCCAGCGAACTCGTGCTCGGCCGGCTCGTGCAGGCCGATCCAGGCGAAGCCGCCCTCGGCGCGCACCCGGCGCAGCGCCTCGGCGGGGCCGACGTGCTCGCTCACGCGCTTGCCGTCACGGTAGACGGCGCAGTCGACGACCGCGCTGCTGGTGGAGGGGTCGCGCGTGGCGTCGTAGACGCCGCCCTGGACGGGCACCCGGCGCAGGGCGGGTCGGACGGCGGCGCGCAGGTCGCGGATCATCGACATGGCTGGCTCCTTCACGGGCCGGCCGCCAGCGCCGGGCGCGGAGCGCAAGCGCTGCCTGAAATAGTGGACGTGGTGGCGTGGAATACGTCCGCAAATCGGGCGGCGCTTCGTGCGGTGGTGCGCGGGGCTGACGGCGTTCGCGGAAAAACTTTGCATAAACCGCTGAGAACGCTCGGAACACGGAACAAAGCGGGAGGCGGGCGCTCTTCCGTCAAGTGCCGCGGAGGTGAAGGGACTTCCGCTGGCGACGTCGGCACGCGGTGCCGGTCGCGGAAGGCTTCAGATCACACCGTGAAGTGCGTCCGGAGCGGGAAGACGGGAGAACTGTCGGTACTGCACGGTCGACTAGGATCCACCGCAGCCCCACCTCCTCCGGCCGGTCCCCGCTGAGGGACGAACGTAATGCCCTGACCAAAGGTCGAGGCGAGTCAAGGCTAGCAGCCGCCCGGCACGTCAAGGGCCCCCGTGGCCGGGCTTTGCCCGTTCGATACGCGTTCTATGCTCACGGCATGTCAGATGTTCTCGCACTGGTCGAGGCCAGGCTGCTGATGGCGCTCGGCACCCCGGACGCGCGGGCCGCGGTGACCTTCCTGGGCGCGGACCGGATCGAGGTCCTGCGCTTCGGCGCCGCCGACGACGGCGGAGACATCGTCCGCTACGTCACCCTCGGCATGTCCGCACAGCCCATGACCGACCCCACCGCCACCGTCGCCGACCCGCTGCGCGGCCCCCGCGCCGAGCTGGTCCTCTCCGTACGCGCCGGCCGCGCCGACACCGACAAGGTCCTGCGCCCGCTCGCCGTCCTCGCCGCGTCACCCCAGGTGGAGGGCGTCGTGGTGGCACCCGGAGCCTCCCTCGACACCGGCGAGCCGCTGTGGCCGGGCGCGTCCTTCACCTCCGTGCTGGTCGCGGAGTCCGGCGGGCTGGTCGAGGACCTGGAGCTGGATCCGCCCATGGATCCCGTCCGTTTCCTCCCCCTGCTGCCGATGACGCCCAACGAGGCCGCGTGGAAGCGCGTCCAGGGCGCGGCGGCCCTGGAGGAGCGGTGGCTGCGGCACGGCACCGACCTGCGCGACCCGCTGCGGGCCGGGGTCCGGCTGGACTGACCGGGGGTCCCCGAGCGGCCCGCGGCGAGGAAGGCCAAAACCGTGCGGAGGCCTCGACTCCGGACGGGTGATCGTCCTTGACGCGGGGGCGGCCTGGTAGGACCGTTGGAGGCTATGAGGGGCGAACCCAGTTGCCCGAAGTGCGGTGGCCGGGTGCGAGCGCCCGGTCTCTTCGCCGACTCCTGGCAGTGCGGCGTGCACGGCACGGTGCACCCTCTGCAGCCCGTCGTCCCCCCGAGCGTCGAGGCGCTCGCCGTCGTGGTGAACCGGGCCCATGTGCCGGTCTGGATGCCCTGGCCGCTGCCCGTCGGCTGGCTGTTCACCGGCGTGGTCTGCGCGGGCGACGACCGCAGCGGCGGTCGGGCCACCGCCGTCGCCTGCTCGGGCCCGAGCCCGCTGGGCGGCCCCGGCGAGCTGCTGCTCGTCGCCGAGGAACTGGGCGTGGGTCTCGGCTCCCGCTACGCCGGCATCGACGGCCCCGACCCCGGCCCCCGCCTGGCGGTGGACCGTTCCCCGCACGCCAAGGTGCACGCCGCCGGCCGGCCCACCCCCCTCTGGCACGTCGACGACGCGCCCACCGACCGGGCGGTCTTCGCGGGCGAGGCGCGCGGGCTGTGGCTGTGGGCGATCGTGTGGCCCGAGAGCTCGGGGCTGCTGATGTACGACGAACTCGTGCTGACGGATCTGCGCGAGGCCGGCGCCGAGGTGGACCTGCTGCCCTGCGGGGCGCTGTCACCACGGATCCTGTCGCCCTGAGCGGCCCGCGGGCGCCGGATCACAGGCGGGCGGCGGTTATCCTGAACCGGTCCAGTCCGTTCCACCCGCCGTTGGGAGCAGCGTCGTGCGCATCGATCTGCACACCCACTCCACGGCGTCGGACGGTACGGACACCCCCGCCGAGCTGGTCCGCAACGCGGCCGCCGCCGGGCTGGACGTCGTCGCCCTGACCGACCACGACGGGGTCGGCGGCCACGCGGAGGCCATGGCGGCCCTGCCCGCCGGGCTCACCCTGGTCACCGGCGCCGAACTCTCCTGCAGGCTGAACGGCCCCGGCGGCTTCAGCGTGCACATGCTGGCCTACCTCTTCGACCCGCTGGAGCCGGAGCTCGCCCGCGAGCGGGAGCTCGTCCGCGACGACCGCGTGCCCCGGGCCAAGGCCATGGTCACCAAGCTCAACGAGCTCGACGTACCCGTCACCTGGGAGCGCGTCGCCGAGATCGCCGGGGACGGCGCCGTCGGCCGCCCGCACGTGGCCACCGCCATGGTCGAGCTGGGCGTGATCGACACGGTCTCCGACGCCTTCACCCCCGAGTGGCTCGCCGGGCACGGCCGGGCCTGGGTGGAGAAGCACGAGCTCGACCCCTTCGACGCGATCCGGCTGGTCAAGGCCGCCGGCGGCGTCACCGTGCTCGCGCACCCGCTCGCGCTGCAGCGCGGCAACTGCGTCTCCGAGGGCGCGATAGCCGAGCTGGCCTCGGCCGGACTGGACGGCGTCGAGGTGGACCACATGGACCACGACGACACCACGCGCGCCCGGCTGCGCGGCCTCGCCGCCGAGCTCGGCCTGCTGACCACCGGCTCCAGTGACTACCACGGCAGCCGCAAGACCTGCCGGCTCGGCGAGTTCACGACCGACCCGGAAATCTACGGCGAGATCACCCGCCGCGCGACGGGCGCCTTCCCCGTCCCGGGCGCCGGCGGCTGACCGCCGCGCGCGTCGGACCCGTACGTCCTTCCCCGGCATCCCGGGCGCCGCTGCCCCATGGGCCGTCGCCCGGAGTCCGTACGCCCGCACCCGCCGTCCTGCCGCACCCGGCCTACGGCGGCGTACGAACCCACCCCCTCCGCTTGTCCCCCTCTCTGCTCGCTCCACACCCGCAAGGCCCTCACTGTGTTCGACATCGCTGTCTTCGGATCCCTCTTCCTCACCCTTTTCGTGATCATGGACCCGCCCGGGATCACGCCGATCTTCCTCGCCCTGACCGCGGGCCGCCCGGTCAAGGTCCAGAAGCGGATGGCCTGGCAGGCGGCCGTGGTCGCCTTCGGCGTGATCACCGTCTTCGGCATCTGCGGCCAGCAGATCCTGGACTACCTGCACATCACCACCCCCGCGCTGATGATCGCGGGCGGACTGCTCCTTCTGCTGATCGCGCTCGACCTGCTGACGGGCAAGTCCGAGGAGCCGACGCAGACGAAGGACGTCAACGTCGCGCTGGTGCCGCTGGGCATGCCGCTGCTGGCCGGGCCCGGTGCGATCGTCTCGGTGATCCTGGCCGTGCAGCACGCCGACTCGTTCCAGGCACAGTTCTCGGTGTGGTGCGCGATCGCGGCGATCCATGTGGTGCTGTGGTTCGTGATGCGCAACTCGCTGCTGATCATCCGCGTGATCAAGGACGGCGGCGTGGTCCTGGTGACGCGGCTCGCGGGCATGATGCTCTCGGCGCTGGCCGTCCAGCAGATCATCAACGGCATCACCCAGGTGATCGCCAAGCACTGAGGCAAGCGCTGAGCAAGCGCTGAGCAAGCGCTGAGGTGTCGCACCACGACACGTCAGACACCACACGCGCGACACCCCCGTACGGACGTTCCGTACGGGGGTGTCGCGCACCCGGAGGCGGGTGAAGCGTTACCGGACCGAGGAGTCGGCCGGGCGGATGTAGATGCGTTGGCCTATCGAGGCGGCCTGCTGCACGATCCGGTTGACGGAGGCGGCGTCCACGACGGTGCTGTCAACGGCGGTTCCGTCGACGTCGTCCAGGCGCATGATTTCGAAGCGCAAGGCACTTCTCCCTTCGTCTGATCCTCCTGAGGAGAACTTTTATGAACAGTGACGCGCGCGGCGACGGTGCGGCGCGTTTCATACGTGTCCAACGAGGAGACCCCAGCAAACATTCCCTACGCTAAAGAAATTGTTGATATGTCTAACTACCAGCCCGCCGAGCCGCCCGCGCTCGCCGAGATCGCCGCGGGCATCGAGCGCACCAACGAGCTGCTCACCCGGGTCCTGGCCGAGGTCGCCACCACGCCCGCGACCCACGCGGTCTTCGTGGACGCCGGCTACGTCTACGCCGCCGCGGGCCGGCTGGTGACCGGCACCGAGGACCGCCGGACGTTCGAACTGGACGCCGAGGGCCTGATCGAGGCCTTCATCGACAAGGCCCGCTCGATCTTTCCCGACAGCAGGCTGCTGCGCGTCTACTGGTACGACGGCGCCCGCCGCCGCATCCACACCACCGAGCAGCAGGGCATCGCGGAGCTCCCCGACGTCAAGGTCCGCCTCGGCAACCTCAACGCCAACAACCAGCAGAAGGGCGTCGACTCCCTCATCCGCACCGACCTCGAGTCGCTGGCCAGACACCGGGCGATCAGTGACGCGGTGCTCATCGGCGGCGACGAGGACCTGGTCTCGGCGGTCGAGGCCGCGCAGGGCTACGGCGCCCGCGTCCACCTGTGGGGCATCGAGGCCCCCGGCGGGCGCAACCAGGCCGAAGCGCTGCTGTGGGAGGTCGACAGCCAGCGCACCTTCGACCTCGAGTTCTGCAAGCCGTACGTGACCCGGCGCACCCTCCACGAGCAGCCCTTCGGCGCCGCCGAGGAGCACGGCCGGCCGTCCGCGCCCGTCCCCGGCCGCGACGACGTGCGCTTCGTCGGGGCCCGGGTGGCGGCCCAGTGGCTGGGGCAGCGCGGCCGCGCCTCGCTCGCCGAGCTGCTGCCCGGCCACCCCTACCTCCCCGGCGCCGCCGACCAGGAGCTTCTGGTGGAGGCCGAGGCACTGCTGGGGCTGTCCCTGCGCGGCCACGCCGACCTGCGCCGGGCGCTGCGGGACGGCTTCTGGGACCACCTGCGGACGCAGTTCTGAGACGAACTGGCGGCGTGCCGCGCGTGCCGGAATGCGCGGGCGGGAGACGAGTGAAACCCTGACAGTCGACGCATTCGACGTATTCAGCGCATCCGACACAGAGGCGCATCCGACACAGAGACGAGGCGATCGGCCATGGCGGCCACCGACCGCGTGGTGGGGCTCGGCCAGCCCTGCTGGGTGAGCCTGCTGACCGCTGACCTCAGCACGGCGCAGCACTTCTACGGCGCCGTACTGGGCTGGACCTTCCGCACCGGATCGTTCGGCGAGGGCTTCTCCGTGGCCGTCGCCGACGGCAAACCCGTCGCCGGCCTCACCGACGTCGCCCGCAGCATGGGCGTGGGCGTCTCCTGGACGGCGTACTTCGCCGTCGGCGACGCCAACGAGGTGGCCTCACGGGTACGGGAGCGCGGGGGCACAGTGGCCGTGGGGCCGCTCGCGGTCGGCACCGGCCGCGTCGTGCTGGCCGCGGACCCGGCGGGAGCCGTCTTCGGCTTCTGGGAGGGACGCAACGTGCCCGACTGGGGCATCGGCAAGGGCTCCGCCCCCGCCTGGCTGGAGCTGCGCACCCGGGACGCCTTCGCCGCGGCCATGTTCTACGGCGAGATCTTCGACTGGGCCGTCGACCGGCCGGACCGCTGCGAGGTCCGCTACGAGGACGAGATGGTCACGGTACGGGCGAGCGGCCACACCGTGGCCTGCCTGCGCGGCGGAGCCATCGAGGCCGACCCCGATCCCCGAATCCGGCCGCGCTGGCACGTGTACTTCCGCGTCGACGACGTCGAGAAGGCCGTCGAGGCCGCCCTCGCGGCCGGCGGCGCGGTGGTCGCCGAGCCGACCCACTCCAAGGTGGGCCGGGAGGCGACGCTGCGCGATCCCGAGGGAGGCCTGTTCACGGTGACCGAGCGGAGCACCTGCTAGGGCATGTCCGATGGGTCAGCGCGGGCCCTGCGACGCCTGGCACGGCACCTCGCCGCGTTGTCGCATCACCCGAGTACGCCCAGTACGCGGGAGATGCTCCGCCTTGCGATGCACCGCACCAGACGCCGCAGGACCCGCACCGACCCATCGGACACGCCCTAGGGCGTGTCCTCAGGCCGTGTTCCGGGTCGTGTCCTGGGCCGTGCCCGAAGGCGTCACGGGCCGTCCGCGCCGTGGACCGTCTCCGCCGTGCGCCAGAAGCCGATCAACGCCTCCGCCGTCGCCGCTGGACGCTCCGCGTTGGGGGAGTGGCCCGCGCCCGCCACGATCGTCCGGTGCGCCGACAGCGCCAGCGCCATCTCGGTGATCCGCGGCACCGGCCAGGCGTAGTCCAGCTCGCCGGAGATGACGTGCTTGGGCAGGGCGACCGCCGCCAGCTCCACCGTGCGGTCGATCTCCTCGATCAACTGGCGGCCCGTCGCCATCAGTTGCTCCGGAACGGTCGTCATCCAGCGCCGGCGCAGGAACTCCGCGAGCGCCGGTGCCGTGCCGTTCGCCGCCGCGTTCTCGGCGTCCTGGCGCTGCATCTCCTGCCAGACGCCCTCCATGTCCAGCACCGTCAGGGCCTGCAGCAGCTGCCGGGTACGGGCCTGCTGGGAGGCGGAGATCGAGGCGGCGCCGCTGCTCATGACGGTCAGCGAGCGGAACGGGGCCGGGTCGGCGAGGACGGCGGCCCGGGTGATCAGGCCGCCCAGGGAGTGGCCGAGGAGGTGGACGCCCCTCCCGACGCCCCTCCCGTCCGCGCCCTCGTCGAGGGCCGCCGCCTGGGCCAGCACGTCGCGGGCCAACTCGTCCTGCGCGTAGGCGGTTTCGTCGCGGGGGCCGGGCGTCTCGTGCTGCCCGCGGCCGTCCACGGCCACGGCCCGGTAGCCGGCGGCCGCCAGGGGCTCGAGGAGGCCGATGAAGTCCTCCTTGCTGCCCGTGAAGCCGGGTACGAGCAGGACGGTGCCGAGGGGCGTCACCGCGGCACCCGGACGCGCGTCGTGCACGGCGAACTCGCCGCGTGCGGTGGTGAGGCGGTACGCCGTGGCGCACGGGGGCAAGGTGAGAAAAGGCGGCCTGCTCATGTCACGAGGCTAACGCCGGCCCTGCCCTGAGCGCCGCAGGGCCCGGAAGGAGAGCCCGGAAACGCCGGACGGGCCGCACAAGGCGGCCCGTCCGGTGCGTCGGCATCCGGCGGCGTTACGCCGAGGCGGCCTCGGCCGGGGCGGCGGCCTTCTTGGCGGCCGTCTTGCGGACGCGCTTGGGCTTCTCGGCGACGGCCTCGGTGCCCTCGGCCACCTCGACCGCGGCGGCGGTCTTCTTGGCGGCGGCCTTGCGGGTGCGCTTGGGCTTCTCCTCCGCGACCGGCTCGACCGCGGCCTCGGCCTTCTTCGCGACGGCCTTGCGCGTGCGCTTGGGCTTCTCCGCGACGGCCTCGGCGCCCTCGGCCACCTCGACGGCCGCGGCGGCCTTCTTGGCCGTCCGGGTGCGCTTCGGCTTGGCCTCGGCCTCGACCGCCTCGGCGGTCTCCACCGGGGCGGCGGCCTTCTTCGCGGCCGTCTTACGGACGCGCTTGGGCTTCTCCGCGGCGACCGCCTCGGTCACGGCCTCGGCCGTCTCCACCGGGGCGACGGCCTTCTTGGCGGCGGCCTTGCGGACGCGCTTGGGCTTCTCCGCGATGGCCTCGGCGCCCTCGGCGCCCTCGGCGGTGTCGACCGCGACCTCGGCCTTGGCGGCGGCCGTCTTACGGACGCGCTTCGGCTTCTCGGCGACGGCAGCCTCGGTCACGGCCTCGGCCGTCTCCACAGCGGCGGTGGCCTTCTTGGCGGCGGTCTTACGGACGCGCTTGGGCTTCTCCTCGGCGACCGGCTCGGTCACGGCCTCGGTCACGGCCTCGGCGGTCTCCACCGGGGCGACGGCCTTCTTCGCGGCCGTCCTGCGCGTGCGCTTCGGCTTGGCCGGAGCCTCCGGCTCCACGGCCGGGGCCGGAGCCGGGACCTCCACGACCGGTGCGGGAGCGGCGGGAGCCTCCTCCACCACGGTCGCGACCGGCGCGGCGACGACGGCCTGCGCCGCACCCGCCCCACCGCGCGTACGGCGCCGGCGGCGCGGACGGGCCGGGGTCTCCGGGGCACCCGACGACGAGACCTGCTCGGCGGCGGGCTCGGCCGGCACGGCGGCCGGGGCCGACGACACCGCCGCGCCACCGCGCGTACGGCGGCGCTGGCGCGGGGTACGGGTGCGCTCAGGACGCTCCGAGCGCTCCTCGCCCCGCTTCGGGCCGCGTCCGCGGCCGCCCGGCTCGCCGAGGTCCTCGATCTCCTCCGCCGCGAGCCCGGCGAGCTTCCGCTCGGAGCGCGGCAGGATGCCCTTGGTGCCGGCGGGGATGTTCAGCAGCTCGTAGAGGTGCGGGGAGGTGGAGTACGTCTCCTCCGGCTCGTCGAACGGCAGGTCCAGCGCCTTGTTGATGAGCTTCCAGCGCGGGATGTCGTCCCAGTCGACCAGCGTGACGGCGGTGCCCGACTTGCCCGCGCGGCCGGTGCGGCCGATGCGGTGCAGGTAGGTCTTCTCGTCCTCGGGCGCCTGGTAGTTGACGACGTGCGTGACGTCGTCGACGTCGATGCCGCGGGCGGCGACGTCGGTGCAGACCAGGACGTCGACCTTGCCGTTGCGGAACGCGCGCAGCGCCTGCTCGCGGGCGCCCTGGCCCAGGTCGCCGTGGACCGCGCCGGAGGCGAAGCCGCGGCGGGTGAGCTGCTCGGCGATGTCGGCGG
Source organism: Streptomyces sp. NPDC053048 (assembly GCF_044547045.1). Classification (NCBI taxonomy): domain Bacteria; kingdom Bacillati; phylum Actinomycetota; class Actinomycetes; order Kitasatosporales; family Streptomycetaceae; genus Streptomyces; species Streptomyces sp. NPDC053048. The sequence goes on along the minus strand of NZ_JBITZS010000010.1, from coordinate 141,711 downwards.
CGGTCCGCTTCGTCCGGCAGAAGATCATCGCGCGGTTGCGGCCCTCGGCCTGCAGGATGCGGGCGACCATCTCCGGCTTGTCCATGTTGTGGGCGCGGAAGACGTGCTGGGTGATGTTGGCGTGCGTCTGGCCCTCGTCGTCCGGCGAGGTGGCGCGGATGTGCGTGGGCTGCGACATGTAGCGGCGGGCCAGCGAGATGACCGCGCCCGGCATGGTGGCCGAGAAGAGCATGGTCTGGCGCTTGGCCGGCAGCATCGTGATGATGCGCTCGACGTCGGGCAGGAAGCCCAGGTCGAGCATCTCGTCGGCCTCGTCCAGGACGAGCGCCTTGACGTGCGCCAGGCTGAGCTTCTTCTGGCCGGCGAGGTCCAGCAGTCGGCCGGGCGTGCCGACGATCACGTCGACGCCCTTCTTGAGCGCCTCGACCTGCGGCTCGTAGGCGCGGCCGCCGTAGATGGCCTGGACCCGGACGTTACGGACCTTGCCGGCGGTCAGCAGGTCGTTGGTGACCTGCTGGCACAGCTCGCGGGTGGGGACGACGACCAGGGCCTGCGGCGCGTCGGTCAGCTGCTCGGGCCTGGCCCGGCCGGCCTCCACGTCGGCGGGGACCACGACGCGCTCCAGCAGGGGCAGGCCGAAGCCCAGGGTCTTTCCGGTGCCGGTCTTGGCCTGGCCGATGACGTCGGAGCCGGAGAGGGCGACCGGGAGCGTCATCTCCTGGATGGGGAACGGATGCACGATGCCGACGGCCTCGAGCGCCTCGGCGGTTTCGGACAGAATCCCGAGTTCGCGGAAAGTGGACAGAATCTTGCCTCTTCTGTGAGACGCGGCGCGAGGCGCGCGAAGGGGGTCGTACGAAAGTGACGTACTGACCGCGCCGGGTGACGAACCCGGCCTTGGCTGGCCGGGTGGCGCGGGACCACTGCCTTCGCTCGAGCACACGTGCCGCTAGCGGATCCCTCCAGATGTGCGTACGTCTCGTACGTACCGCGGAGGGCGGTCGGTTTTGTGGAAGCCGATCGGGCCACCGACCGGGCATCCGCTGGTGCTCCGGAGACGCGCCCCCAGAAGACTCAGCATGAGTTCGGCCCGTCGAATACTCGACTGGCCTATTACCACTGTACCCCGGAAAGGCGCATGTGTGTCCGGACAATCCCGTGTCCGGATCCGGAGGAAGTGTCTGACCAGGGGCTTCGGCGTGTCGCCCGGCGGGCTATCGTTCGCTGCATGGAGACGCCCGACACGCCAGAGAACCCCACCGAGCCCACCGCTGAGCCCACCGGAATCGCCGCCCAGGACTGGGCCCACGCGTCCGCCGACCCGCAGTACCGGGCGGCCGTCGTGGATCTCCTCGGCGCTCTCGCCTACGGCGAGCTGGCCGCCTTCGAGCGGCTGGCGGAGGACGCCAAGCTGGCGCCCTCCCTGGACGACAAGGCGGCCCTTGCCAAGATGGCCTCCGCCGAGTTCCAGCACTTCCAGCGGCTGCGGGACCGGCTCGAGGCCATCGACGTGCAGCCGACCGCCGCGATGGAGCCCTTCGCGGCCGCCCTGGACGAGTTCCACCGCCAGACCGCGCCGTCGGACTGGCTGGAGGGCCTGGTCAAGGCCTACGTGGGCGACTCGATCGCCAGTGACTTCTACCGCGAGGTGGCGGCCCGCCTGGACTCCGACACCCGGGCGCTGGTGCTGACGGTGCTCGACGACACCGGGCATGCCACGTTCGCTGTCGAGAAGGTCCGGGCCGCCATCGAGGCCGAGCCGCGCGTCGGCGGCCGGCTGGCGCTGTGGGCGCGCCGGCTGATGGGCGAGGCGCTCTCCCAGGCGCAGCGCGTGGTCGCCGACCGGGACGCGCTGTCGACCATGCTGGTGGGCGGCGTGGCCGACGGCTTCGACCTCGCCGAGGTCGGCAAGATGTTCTCCCGGATCACCGAGGCGCACACCAAGCGGATGGCCGCGCTGGGCCTGGCGGCATAACAGAGGGCGCGGTAGCGGTACGGACAACAACGCGCACCAACCGGATCCCGCCGGTCCGTTCTCAGGCCGTGGCTGATCGGCGGGGGGCCCGGTTCGCCGGGCGCAGCAGCAGGGAGACCAGCGCCACGCACACGCCCAGCGACACGCCGAGCACCGCCAGTGTGTGGCCCGGCCCCAGCGCCGAGTGGCCCAGCAGGGCGCCGAACAACGCGGCGCCCGGCCCGGTGGCCAGGGCCAGGAGGCGGGAGCGGAACTGTCCGTAGCGCGCGGGAAGCCAGCGCAGGGCTCCGTAGGAGACGGCGAGGCCGATGAGGACCGAGCCGAGCGCTTCCCAGAGGATCATGGTCATTCCCTCCCGAGGTGGCCGAGAAGCGGGGTGCAAATCGGTCGTAGCGGTCTTACCCCAGGACCGCCCCGGACAACCCTCGTTCCGATCTCGTCCCGCACGCGCCGGGACGTACGCCGGACCGGGTGACGGGCCGCCGTACGACGACGGCGGGGCCCCGGTGAATTCCGCACCGAAGCCCCGCCGTTCACGTCCGGTCGACGCGTGTCACATCGCGCCGAAGCCGACCTTGCGGACGGTGGGCTCACCGATCTCGACATAGGCCAGCCGGTCGGCCGGAACCAGGACCTTGCGCCCGCGGTCGTCCACCAGGGCCAGCAGCTGCGCCTTGCCGGAGAGCGCCTCGGAGACCGTGCGCTCGACCTCCTCGGCACTGAGCCCGCTCTCCAGAACGATCTCGCGGGGCGCGTGCTGCACGCCGATCTTGACCTCCACGGCCTGTCCCTCCGAAGGTTGGCGGTCCCCCTGGGCAGGGCCCGGGGGAGGGGTGCGCGGTCAGCCGCGCCGTACGTTCCACACATTAGCCCGGGACGCGGCGGGCCGGGCCGGTCCCCCGCACGCTCGCAGCGAACACGCGGCGGGGAATACGGCTCAGGCGCGTCAGGCCCCGGGGCCGGAGCCGGGGCCGGTGGGCTCAGTGCTGCTCGTGCGCGACCTTCGGGAAGCCCGCGATGCCCCGCCAGGCCAGCGAGGTCAGCAGCTGGACCGCCGTCTCGCGCGGCACGGTGCTCTCGCTGGAGAGCCAGTAGCGGGCGACCACCTGCGAGACACCGCCCAGGCCCACGGCCAGCAGCATGGCCTCGTCCTTCGACAGGCCGGTGTCCTCGGCGACCACGTCGCTGATCGCCTCGGCGCACTCCAGCGAGACCCGCTCGACGCGCTCGCGCACGGCCGGCTCGTTGGTGAGGTCGGACTCGAAGACCAGGCGGAAGGCGCCGCCCTCGTCCTCGACGTACGCGAAGTAGGCGTCCATGGTGGCCGCCACGCGCTGCTTGTTCTCGGAGGTGGAGGCGAGCGCCGTGCGCACGGCCTGGAGCAGGTTCTCGCAGTGCTGGTCCAGCAGGGCCAGGTAGAGGTCCAGCTTGCCCGGGAAGTGCTGGTAGAGGACCGGCTTGCTGACGCCCGCGCGCTCGGCGATGTCGTCCATCGCCGCCGCGTGGTAGCCCTGTGCCACGAAGACCTCCTGCGCGGCGCCCAGGAGCTGGTTGCGTCGGGCTCGGCGCGGCAGGCGCGTGCCTCGCGGGCGCGCCTCGGTCTGCTCGATGGCTGTCACGCCGCCTCCCATGATTGTTCCGTGCACGGTGTGCACCGCGCCCGCCATCGTACTTTTGGGTAACCGGGCCGTGCGTGGTCGGAGCGGAGAATTTCACGGACCGGACGCTGTGGGAAGCCGACAAAGCCCGACAACCGGCACAGGGCGCCGCAGGCTACCGGTAATCGTCCTCGTCGATCTCCACCACCCGGGCCTGTTCCGCACGGTCCGCCTCGTTCGCCGAGTCGGGGTCGGCGCCCACCGGGACCTCGTCGTGCTGCGGCGCGAGATCGGCGGTCTGCTCCTGCGCGTCGGCCTCGGGGGCCTCGACGTCGATCTCCGTGACGTCCTCCGCGTCGAGCTCGTCGAAGGTGTCCGGATCGGTCGGGTCGACAGGCATGCGGGATCCCTTTCCAGCATCCAGGATGAAGCGCCCTCGTACTCCTTGGTACGAGCCTAGGAGACACGGACGCGCGCCGCCAGGCGATCTGTGACGGCCGCCACAAGGGGGTCGGCGTGATCGTCTCGTAACATTGCCCGCATGTCTTCGACCGAGTCGCCGGACGCCCGCGCCGTGCCCGTGGTGCCACCCACCCGGTCCTCGCAGGTCAGCGAGGGTGAGAAGGTGCGCACGGTCACCCTGCCCGGGATCACGCTCAGCGTGCGCTCCCGGCCGCCCGCGGCCCCCGGGCTGCCGCCCGCGCTCTACGTCCACGGCCTCGGCGGCTCGTCGCAGAACTGGTCCGAGCTGATGGAACGGCTCGAGTACGCCGTCGACGGCGAGGCGCTGGACCTGCCCGGCTTCGGCGACGCGCCGCCCCCGGCGGACGGCGACTACTCCATCACCGCCTACGCGCGCGTGGTCATCCGCTACCTCGACGCCTCGGGCCGCGGGCCGGTCCACCTCTTCGGCAACTCCATGGGCGGCGCCATCGCCACCCGCGTCGCCGCCGTCCGCCCGGACCTGGTGCGCACCCTCACCCTGGTCTCGCCCGCCCTGCCCGAGCTCAGACCGCAGCGCACGGCGGTGCCCACCGGGCTGCTCGCCGTGCCGGGCGTCGTCTCGCTCTTCGCCCGGATGACGAAGGACTGGACCCCCGAGCGGCGCACCCGCGAGGTGCTGGCCCTGTGCTACGGCGACCCCGCCCGGGTGACGCCCGAAGGGTTCGCCCTGGCGGTCGAGGAGTACGAGCGGCGGCTGGAGCTCCCCTATTTCTGGGAGGTCATGGCCCGCTCGGCGCGCGGCATCGTCGACGCCTACACGCTCGGCGGACAGCATTCGCTGTGGCGTCAGGCGGAGAAGGTCCTTGCCCCTACCCTGCTGGTGTACGGAGTGCGCGATCAGCTCGTCTCCATCCGTATGGCCCGCCGCGCGAGCAGGGCATTCCGCGACTCGCGGCTGCTGACGCTCCTGGAGGCGGGTCATGTCGCGATGATGGAGGACCCGGACGTGGTGGCTCACGCCTTCCGGGAACTGCTCGCGGATACCGCCACGACATCTGAACGGAGCGCCTCGCCCCGTGGGTAAACACAGCGCACGTGCCGACCGGGCCCGCCAGGGACCGGCCGCTGCCGCCGCCCCCGGTCCCGGCCGCCGCCGCGCCCCGGAAGGCCGCGGTCCGGCGGACCACGGTTCCGGCACGCTGCCGCCGGTTCCCGGACCGGGCACCGGCCGCAGGCGCGGCGTGGCCTCCGGCGACGACGCCGCGGTGCTCGCGGCCGCCTTCGACGCCGGCTTCGGGCCCGACTACGACGCGGGCTTCAGCGCCGGGCTGCGCACCGGCACCGGGCCCGGACGGAACGGGGTGCGGGACGACGCGCTCGGCGTCCTCGGCGACCAGCGCGATCCGGCCGCCGGCTGGGGCGTCATCGGCGCGCAGCGCGCCCAGGAAGCGGGCCCCTCCGTTCCGGCGCCCGCCGGGCCCACGCACTCCTCCACCGGCTTCGCCCCCGGCGGCCTCGACGCCGCCGTCGTGCTCGGGCGGGTGCCCGAGCCGGGGCGCGAGCCGGGCCGGCCCGCCGGGCGGGCCGCGAGCCGGGCGGCGGCCCGGGACGGCAGCGGCTCGCGCGGCTCCGGCAGGGCGGTGGCCCGTACGGTCACCGGAGTGGCCGCGGCCGTGGTGACGGCCGTGCTGGCGGTCACCGTGGCCGGACAGGTCGAGGAGAGCACCGACAGCAAGGCGCAGGCACGCTCCGAGGACGCCGCCCGGCGCGGCGGCGCCGGCGTCGCCTCCCGCTCCGACAGCAGACCCACGCCCAAGGGCGGCGCCACGCTCCCCGCCACGTACGAGCAGAAGATGGCGCACAAGTACCCGCTGGACACCTCCGCCGGCGCCTCGGGTGAATTCCGGGCCGTCGCGGGCGAGGAGAAGGCTCCTGGTAAGGGGGAAATCCTCCGTTACCGCGTTGACGTGGAGAAGGGGCTGCCGCTGGACGGCACGCTCTTCGCGGAGGCCGTCCACAAGACCCTCAACGACGAACGCGGCTGGGGGCACGGCGGCAAGCGCACCTTCGAGCGCGTCTCCTCCGGCAACGCCGACTTCGTCGTCACCCTGGCCAGCCCGCGCACGACGGCCACCTGGTGCGCCAAGTCCGGCCTGGACACCACCGAGGACAACGTCTCCTGCGACTCGGCCGCCACCGACCGGGTGATGATCAACGCCTACCGCTGGGCGCAGGGCTCGCAGACCTACGGCGAGCGGATGCACCTCTACCGGCAGATGCTGATCAACCACGAGGTGGGCCACCGGCTCGGCCGCGACCACGAGTCCTGCTCGGAGGAGGGCGCGCTCGCCCCCGTGATGATGCAGCAGACCAAGTTCCTCACCACAGACGGCAGGACCTGCCGGCCCAACGCCTGGCCGCACCCGGACCCGGACCGTCCCTCATCCTGAGACGATCCGTCTCCGGATGTGAGACACCTTTGCCCTGGGCCGAAAATTCGTTCAGGCTTCCTCGCATGTCGCCGCACCGTCACGCCCCCGAGAGCGCCCGCTTCACGCTGGCGCTGATCGGCGTGACCGCACACGCCGTCGCCGACATTCACTGTCGCTGAGAACTCTCCTTCCGGCGTTCCCCCTTCACGCGCATCCCGCACACGCGGCGCCCTCTTCGGCCTCGCGTCCCCGGGGGCGGTCCAGCGTTCCTCCCGGTGCCTTCGCGCGCCCTTCCGCAGGCCGCCCTCCGCGGGTGCTCCGCGCTTCCCTCACCTCGCTCCCCGCGAAAGGCCTTACCTGTCATGCGTCAGATGTCCGTCATATCCCGTCGGGTGGCCGCGGCCGCCGTCAGTGTGGTCCTGGCCGGCGGCGCGGCGGCGTGCGGCCCGGAGAAGAGCGGCGCCGAGGGCGGCGGCGCCGACGGCGCGCCGAAGAAGGGCGGCACGCTCACGGTCCTCAACCGGGCGCCGCAGAAGCAGTTCGACCCCGCGCGCCTGTACACCTCCGGCGGCGGCAACATCCCCTCGCTCGTCTACCGCACGCTCACCACCCGCAACCGTGAGAACGGCGTCGAGGGCACCAAGGTCGTCCCCGACCTCGCCACCGACACCGGCACCCCCAGCGACGACGCGAAGACCTGGACGTACAGGCTCAAGGACGGGCTGAAGTACGAGGACGGCACGCCCATCACCTCCGCCGACATCAAGTACGGCGTCGAGCGCTCCTTCGCCGCCGAACTCTCCGGCGGCGCCCCCTACTTGCGCGACTGGCTGATCGGCGGCGACACCTACCAGGGCCCCTACAAGGAGAAGAAGGGCCTCGACTCCATCGAGACGCCCGACGAGAAGACCATCGTCTTCAAACTCCGCAAGTCCGAGGGCGACTTCCCCTACTTCGCCACCTCCACCCAGTTCGCGCCCGTACCCAAGGCCAAGGACACCGGCGCCGCGTACGCCGAACGCCCGGTCTCCTCCGGCCCGTACAAGGTCGTCAAGAACGTGGGCGACGGCGAGCAGCTGACCCTCGAGCGCAACCCCCACTGGTCCGAGGACACGGACAAGGAGCGGCACGCCTACCCCGACCGCATCGAGGTCAGGTCCGGGCTGTCCCCGGCCGTCATCAACCAGCGGCTGTCCACCGGCTCCGGCGCCGACGCGGCCGCCGTGACCACCGACACCAACCTCGGCCCGGCCGAACTCGCCCAGGTCACCGGCGACAAGAGGCTCGCCGCCCGGGTCGGCACCGGCCACTTCGGCCAGACCAGCTACCTGGCGTTCAACCCCACGGTCAAGCCCTTCGACGACCCGAAGGTCCGCCGGGCCATCTCGTACGCGATCAACCGCACCAGCGTCGTCAACGCCGCCGGCGGCTCCTCGCTCGCCGAGCCCACCACGACCTTCCTGCCCCGCCAGAAGCCCCTCGGCCACACGCCGTACGACCACTTCCCGGCGGGCGCCAAGGGCGATGCGGCCAAGGCCAGGGAACTGCTGAAGGAGGCCGGTCACGAGAGGGGCCTGGAGATCACCCTCACCCACTCCACCGCCCAGGACTTCGAGACCAGCCCCGAGATCGCGACCGCGGTCCAGGCCGCGCTCAAGGACGCCGGGATCACCGTCAAGCTCGAGGGCCTGGAGCCCAACGACTACGACGAGAAGATCCACAGCGTCGACAAGCAGCCGGGCCTGTTCATCGCCCACTGGGGCGCCGACTGGCCCTCCGGCGGCCCGTTCCTCGCGCCGATCTTCGACGGCCGGCAGATCGTCAAGGACGGCGCCAACTTCAACACCGCCCGCCTCGACGACGCCAAGATCAACGACGAGATCGACGCGATCAACAAGATCACCGACCATGACGCGGCCGCCGAGCGCTGGGGCGCCCTCGACAGGAGGATCGGCGAGCAGGCCCTGACCGTGCCGCTGTTCAACCCGGTCTACAAGCGCCTGTACGGCAAGGACGTCAAGAACGTCGTCATCAGCGACTGGACCGGTGTCCTCGACGTCTCGCAGGTCGCGGTCAAGTGAGCACCGAACTCCTCCTCACCCGGGAACCGGAGGCGGGAGCCGCTCCCGCCTCCGGCGCCCGGCAGGTATGGCGACGGCTGAGGGCGCGCAAGGCCGCGCTCGCGGCCGCCGCCGTGCTGGGCCTGCTCGTCCTCCTCGCCCTGTTCGCGCCGCTGCTGGCCGCGCTCGAGGGCCAGGACCCGAACACCTACCACGACGCCCTCGTCGACTCCGCGCGCGGCGGCGTGCCGTTCGGCGACCTCGGCGGCATCAGCGCCGAGCACTGGCTGGGCGTCGAACCCGGCACCGGCCGCGACCTGTTCGCCCGCCTGGCCTACGGCGCCCGCGTCTCGCTGCTCGTCGCCGTCGGCGCCACCCTCATCCAGATCCTGATCGGCGTCGGCATCGGCCTGGCGGCGGCCCTCGGCAACCGCCTCGTCGAGAGCGTGCTCACCCACGTCACCGACGTGATGGTGGCGATGCCGCTGCTGGTCTTCGCCATCGCCCTGATGGCCGTCGTCCCCGCAGGCTTCCCCCGCCCGGTCCTGCTGGCCGTCGCCATCGGACTGCTGCAGTGGGGCGGCATGGCGCGCCTGGTCCGCGCCCAGACGCTGACCCTGAAGAAGCTCGACTTCGTCTCCGCCGCCCGCCTCACCGGCGGCTCGTCCTGGCGCACCGCCCGGCGCGAACTGCTGCCCTCGCTCGCCGCCCCCGTCATCACCTACGCGGCCGTCCTGCTGCCCACCAACATCGTGCTCGAGTCGAGCATGTCCTTCCTCGGCGTCGGGGTGAAGCCCCCGACCCCCTCCTGGGGCCACATGCTCTCCTCGGCCACCACCTGGTTCCGCGCCGACCCCATGTACGTGCTGCTGCCCGCGCTCATGCTGTTCGTCACCACGCTCGCCTTCACCGTCCTCGGCGACGGGGTGCGCGCGGCGCTCGACCCGCGCGAGGCCTCCCGGCTCGGCGCCGGCAGGAGCCGGCGCAAGGCCCGTACGAGCGGCGCGGGAGGCGCGGCATGACCGGATACCTGCTGCGACGCGCCCTCGGCGCGCTCGCCGTCGTCCTCGTCCTCACCGCCGTCGTCTACGCGACCTTCTACATCGCCCCCGGCGACCCGGCCCGCCTGGCCTGCGGCCCGCGCTGCAACCCCGAACAGATCGCCCAGGTCCGCGAACAGCTCAACCTCGGCGACCCGGTGTACGTGCAGTACTGGCACTTCCTGCAGGGCATCGTCGCCGGGCACGACTACTCCACCGGCGCCGGCGTGCTGCACTGCGACGCACCCTGCTTCGGCCTGTCGTACCAGAACAACCAGCAGGTCACCGACATGATCGTCGAGCGGCTGCCGGCCACCGCCTCGCTGGCGGTCGGCGCCATGGCCGTCTGGCTGCTGCTGGGCACCGCCACCGGCCTGCTCTCCGCGCTGCGCCGCGGCGGCGCGACGGAACGCGTCCTGACCTGGCTCACCCTCGCCGGGACGGCCACCCCCGTCTTCATCAGCGGCCTCGGCCTGCTGATGCTCTTCTGCGCCTACCTGGCCTGGCTGCCCTTCCCGTCCTACGTGCCGCTCACCGAGGACCCCGAGCAGTGGGCCTGGAACATGCTGCTGCCCTGGGCCGCGCTCGGCCTGCTCGAGTCGGCGAAGTACGCCCGGCTCACCCGCAGCTCCCTGCTGGAGACGCTGGCCGAGGACCACATCCGCACCTTCCGCGCCTACGGCGTCACCGAACGGTCGCTGATCGGACGGCACGCGCTGCGCGGCGCCGTCGCGCCCGTCATCGCGCTGACGGCGGCCGACTTCGGGTCGATGTTCGGCAACGCGGTACTCACCGAGATGATGTTCGGCCTGCCCGGGATCGGGCAGCTCCTGGTGAACGCCACCAAGAGCCTCGACCTGCCGGTGGTCGTCGCCGTGGTGACGGTCACCGGAGCCGCCGTCGTCGTCGCCAACATCGTGGCGGACGTGCTCTACGCCGTCGCGGACCGAAGGGTGGCCCTGCGATGACCGCCGAACCCCTGGTCGTCGTCGACGACCTGACCGTCACCTTCCCCGCCCGCGGAGCCGGCGACGGGTCCGGCGGCGGGCTCGTACGGGCCGTCGACGGGCTGTCCTTCACCCTGCCGCCCGGCGGATCCCTCGGCATCGTCGGCGAGTCCGGCTCCGGCAAGTCCACGGCCGCCTACGCGCTGCTCGGACTGCACCGGGGCACCGGAGCCGACGTCACCGGCACCATCACCGTCGCAGGCCACGACGTGACGGCCGCCGGCGAGGCGGAACTGCGCCGGCTGCGCGGCGGGGTCGCCGCCATGGTCTTCCAGGACCCGCTCTCCTCCCTCGACCCCTACCAGTCCATCGGCGACCAGATCGCCGAGGTCCACCGCGTCCATCACCGCGACGCCTCCCGCCGCGCCGCGCACGAGCGGGCACGGCAGGTCCTCGACCGGGTGGGCATCCCGGACGCCGCCCGCCGCGCCCGCTCCCGCCCGCACGAGTTCAGCGGCGGCATGCGCCAGCGCGCCCTCATCGCCATGGCCCTCGCCTGCGAACCCCGCCTCCTGATCGCCGACGAGCCCACCACCGCCCTCGACGTCACCGTCCAGGACCGGATCCTCGGCCTGCTGCGCGAGCTGCGCGCCGAGACCGGCATGGGCCTGATCCTGGTCACCCACGACCTGGGCGTGGCCGCCGGCAGCGTCGACGAGCTGCTGGTGATGAAGGACGGACGCGCCGTCGAGCACGGCCCGGTGCGCGAGGTGCTCGGCACCCCGCGCGCGACCTACACCCGCGACCTGCTCGCGGCCGTCCCGCGCGTGAACGTCCGCCGGGATCCCCCGCGCGAGCCCGCCGGCGCGCCCGGCGACGAACGCCCCGTCCTGCTGGAAGCCTCCGCCCTGCGGCGGCAGTTCGGGCGCGGCGGCAAGGCCGTCACCGCCGTGGACGGGGTGTCGCTGACCCTACGGGCCGGCGAGACCGTCGGCATCGTCGGCGAGTCCGGCAGCGGCAAGACCACCCTCGGCCGGATGCTGGTGCGCCTGCTGGACGCCACCGGCGGCGAGCTGCGCTACCGCGGCCGCGACATCGGCGGCCTCAAGGAACGCGAGCTGCGCCCCTTCCGCAGCGAACTGCAGATGGTCTTCCAGGACCCCGTCGCCTCGCTCAACCCCCGCCGCAGCATCGGCGAGTCCATCGCCGACCCGCTGCGGGCCGCCGGGGAACTGGGTGACCATCAGATCGTCGCGCGGGTAAGGGAACTGCTCGAGCGCGTGGGCCTCGACCCCGGCGCCTACCACCGCTACCCGCACGAGTTCAGCGGCGGCCAGCGCCAGCGCGTGGGCATCGCCCGCGCCCTGGCCCCCGAGCCCCGGCTGATCGTCTGCGACGAGCCCGTCTCCGCGCTGGACGTCACCACCCAGGCACAGGTGGTGCGGCTGCTGGGCGAGTTGCAGCGCGACCTGGGACTGGCCCTGGTCTTCATCGCCCACGACCTCGCCGTCGTGCGCCAGGTCAGCGACCGGCTCGTGGTGATGCGCGGCGGGCGGATCGTGGAGGAGGGCCCGGCCGACTCCGTCTACGACAACCCCCGCCACGCCTACACCCGCGACCTGCTCGCGGCCGTGCCACTGCTCGAACCGGCGGAAGCCGCTGCATAGCGCGAGACAACGCCCCATCTGTCGGAAAGTCACTTCTGTTCACCCCTTCCGGTGGCGCGACGGACAACCGTCCGCCGCGCCACCGGCCGACGCGCATAGCGTGCACCCCGCTGCCGTAACGGCGGCTGCCGACAAGGGAGAACGGGGGTGCGTTCGTGCGTGTGGGACTGCTTTCCGAGGGCGGGTATCCGTATGCCGCCGGCGAGGGCGGGGAGTGGTGCGACCGGCTGGTGCGCGGACTCGGCCAGCACGACTTCGAGCTCTACGCCCTGAGCCGCAGCGCCCGCCAGGAGGACAGCGGTTGGCACGCGCTGCCCGGCAACGTCCGCCGCGTACGGGCGGCCCCGCTGTGGGGCGGACCGGCACCGGGAAGCGTGGGGAGCGCCTACGGCTCCTACGGACGTGAACAGCGGCGCCGCTTCGCCGGGCACTTCGGCGACCTGGCCGCGGCGATCACACTGCCCGGTGACCAGGCGTACCGTTTCGCCGACGGCCTGCACGGACTCGCCGACCTCGCCCGCGACGAAGGCGGCCTCGCCGCCGCGCTCCGCTCCGAACTCGCCCTGCGCACCCTGGAGACCGCCTGCCGCGCCCCCGGCGCCCACCCCGCCGCCTACGGCACCAAGGTTGCCGACCTCCTCGTCGTCTCCGGCTTCCTCGAACGGGCCCTGCGTCCGCTCTCCCTCGACTGGTACGGCAGCGCCGACGGCGACCGCGGCCTCGCCGCCGTCGACCTCTGCCACGCCACCTCCGCCGGACCCGCCGCCCTGCCGGGCCTGCTGGCCAAACGCTTCTTCGGCACCCCCCTGCTCGTCACCGAGTACGAGGTCCACCTCCGCGAGTACTACCTGGGACACGCCCAGGAACGCGCCGACGGGCTCTCCCTGCCCGTCCGCACCCTCCTGTCCGCCTTCCACCGCCGCCTCGTCGCCCAGGTCTACGCCGAGGCCGCCCTGGTCACCGCCGGCGACGGACAGGCCCGCCGCTGGCAGGAGCGCTGCGGCGCCGACCGCGCCCGGCTGCGCACCATCCACCCCGGCATGGACGCCGGCCTCTACGAAGAAGTGGGGGAGGGCGGCCCGGACGCCGGACCCGCCGGCGGCGACGGCCCCGCCCTGGTGTGGGCGGGCGGCGACACCGAACCCCACCTGTGGGAGGCCCTGGCCGCGATGCGCGTCGCCGAGCCGGGCATCCGGCTGCGCGTCATCGGCACCCCACCCGAATCCGGCAGCACCCCCGAAGGCGTCACCTTCACAGCGGCCGCCGGACCCGAGGACTACGCGGCGGGCGACGTCGTCCTCTGCGGCGCCGGCGACGGCTTCCCCGTCGCCCTGGCCGAGGCCATGTTCTGCGGCCGCGCCACCGTCTCCCCGGACACCGGCGCCGTCCGCGAAGTCATCGGCGGCACCGGCCTGGTCGTCCCCCCGCGCGACCCGCACGCCCTCGCCGAGGCCTGCCTGGCCCTGCTGCGCGAACCCGAACGCCGCGCCCGGCTCGGCGCCGCCGCCCGCGCCCGCGCCCTCGAGCTCTTCACCGTCGAACAGAACGTCTCCGCCTTCGGCGCCCTCTACCTCGAGGTCCTCTCCCGCACCCCCGTCCAGCACCCCGCCCCCGATCCCTCCGTGCCCTTCTCCCACGCCGCCGGCTCCCAGCCGCCGCTGACCGTCTCCCCGCGCGCCGCCTCCCCCACCTGGGCAGGACGCCCATGACCACCTCGCTGCGACCCGGCGGCCACACGGCCCGTCCCGTCGGCATAGCCGAGGACACCACCGGCGATACCCCGGCGACGGACCAGCCCCCCGCCGGGGCGCCGGCCGACCCCGTGAAGGCACTCCTCCACCGCCACCACGCCCTGTGCGCCGGCGCCGTCGACCCCCTGGAGATCGCCGCGGGCCTGGAGGCACACGGCATCTGCGACCGGACGGCCGCCGAATACCGCCACCGCGACGTGTTCACCCTCGCCGAAGAACTCCACGCGCGCGTGGAGCGAGGAGAACAGCCGCACGAGGCAGCCGGCGAGCAGCCGCGGACCGCACCGGCGGGCGACGGACCCTGCGCGGTCCTGCGCGACGGCTGGGGCACCACCGGATCACTGGCCTGGCTGTGGCTGCTCGCCTACGGGCTCGTCGGCGACTGCCTGCTCGTGCTGCTGCTCCACGGCAGGCGGGGCCTGGCCGCGCGGGCACTGGTCTCGGCCGCCGTGGCCGTCGCCGCCCCGACCGCGCTCGCCCTGGCCTGCGCGGTGGCACCCGCCGCCTGGTGCGCCCACTGGTTCGCCGGCCGCACCCGCCGCGTGCTCGCCGCCAGCCGCGGCCTCAAGGAGTACGGCCGCACAGTACGGCCCGCCCTCCTGGCGGCCGTCGTGCTGTTCGTGGCCGCCCTGCTGGCCTGCCTGTGGCCCGCCCGCACCGCCCTGCCCGCCACCGCCCCGGCCGGCGGCCTGCCCGCCACCCCGCCCCCGCTCGCCTACACCGCCCTCGCCGCGCTCGGCGGGCTGTTCTTCCTGGCCCGGCTGCTCGCCGCACACGGTCTGGCCAGGCCCGCCGTCGCCGCCACCCTCACCGCCGCCGTCGCCGAAGCCGTACCGCTGGGCACCCTGCTCGCCGCCCGGCTGCCCGGCTGCGAGGCCCTGCGCTGGCCCGTCGGCTGGGCGGCCGGCGCCTTCGGCCCCGCCGCCGTACCGCTCGTCGCCTGCGCGCTGCCCGCACTCGCCCTGCTGGCCCACGCCTTCCCCGCCCTGTCCCGGGCCTCGGTCCACGGACGCGGCGACCACGCGCGCGTGCCCGGCTCCGCACGTCCCCCGGGGGCAACCCCTGTGCCGCAGGCACAGTGAAGGAGCCCTCGCCCGGTGATCCCACACCCCGTCAGAGGAGAGCAAGGAAGATGACCGTTCACCCCCTTGGCACCACCGGGCGAGAGCGAGGGCACGACCGATGAGGGTCCTGCTGCTCGGCGCCAACGGCTACCTGGGCCGCTTCGTGGCCGACCGGCTGCTCGCCGACCCCGCCGTCCAGCTCACCGCGCTGGGCCGCGGCGACGACGCGGACGTCCGCTTCGACCTGGCCACCGGCAGCCCCGGCGCGCTCACCCGCTTCCTCAACGCCGTCCACCCCGGCGTCGTCATCAACTGCGCGGGCGCCACCCGGGGCGGGGCACGCGAGCTGGCCCGGCACAACACCGTGGCCGTCGCCACCGTCTGCGAGTCGCTGCGCCGCAGCGGCTGCGGCGCCCGCCTGGTGCAGCTCGGCTGCTCCTCCGAGTACGGCCCCTCCCAGCCCGGCTCCTCCACCGCCGAGGACGCCGTGCCGCGCCCCGGCGGCCCCTACGGGGTGAGCAAGCTCGCCGCCACCGAACTGGTCCTCGGCTCCGGCCTGGACGCCATCGTGCTCCGCGTGTTCTCCCCCGTCGGACCCGGCACCCCGGCCGGCTCGCCGCTCGGCCGGCTCGCCGAGGCCATGCGCCGGGCCATGCAGAGCGGCGACAACGAACTCAAGCTCACCGGACTGGGCGTCCAGCGCGACTTCGTCGACGTCCGCGACATCGCACGGGCCGTCCACGCCGCCTCCCTCTCCGCCGCGCAGGGAGCCGTCAACATCGGCACCGGCCGGGCGGTGCGCCTGCGCGACGCCGCCACCCTCCTCGCGCGCGTGGCCGGCTTCGGCGGCGCCCTCCACGAACTCGACGACCCCCACCTGGGCACCCCGCCCGCCTACCCCTACCCCGACGGCTGCGGCAGCTGGCAGCAGGCCGACGTGCGCACCGCCCGCGACCGGCTCGGCTGGCGGCCGCGCATCGGCCTCGAGGAGTCACTGGCCGACATCTGGATGGAGGCGGCATGTCGTATCTGATCTCCCCGGGCCACCGCCGCGCCCTCTCCGCCCGCAAGGCCCCCCTCCGGCTCGCCGTCCCCGGCTTCGCCCACCCCCTGGTCGCCCCCGCCGAGTGGGGCGGCCTCCAGCGGGCCGGGCTGCCGCTGGACTGGGTGGTCCTCGGCGGCAGCTCCCTGCGCGAGTCCGGCGGCGTCACCGGCGGCCCCGGCAGCCGGCAGGACCCCTACTGGCTGTCGGCCGCCGTACCGCTGCGCACCGCCGGCGTCCGCGTCCTGGGCCACCTGGACGCGGGCTTCGGCTCCCGCCCGTTCGGCGAACTCCTCTCCGACGCCCAGCGCTTCCTCAACTGGTACCGCGTCGACGGCTTCGCCCTCGCCCGCTGCCCGGCGGACGCGGCCGGACTGCCGGAGACCCGGCGCGTGATCGGCGCCCTGCGCACCCTGCTCGACAAGGCGCACATCGTCCTCGGGCACGGCACCCACCCCGGCCCCGGCTACGCAGCCCTCGCCGACCAGCTGATCACTTTCTCCGGCCCCTGGTCCCGCTACCGCTGGTCCCAGGCCGCCGAGTGGACCGCCGAGCACCCGCCGGAGCGCTTCTGCCACCTGGTCCACGGCGTACCGCGCTCGCACCTGGACGAGGCGCTGCGCATCGCCCGCTGGCACGGCGCCGGCACGATCTACTTCACCGACCGCACCGACCACGACCAGGTGGATCCCTGGGAGTCCCTGCCCGGCTACTGGGACGAGATCGTCTCGCGCATCGGACCGGGTGTCTCGGAATGAGACGGGGCGTGGCAGGGTTACAGGGGAAGACCAGAACGCTGCCTCTATGTTCCCCGCGTCCGTGGGGATGACCCTGGAGACCCCGTGTCGCTGCCACCCTTGGTCGAGCCGGCCGCCGAGCTCACCGTCGACGAGGTCCGTCGGTACTCACGCCACCTGATCATCCCGGACGTCGGGATGGACGGGCAGAAGCGCCTGAAGAACGCCAAGGTGCTCTGTGTGGGTGCCGGCGGCCTCGGTTCCCCCGCCCTGATGTACCTGGCCGCGGCCGGTGTCGGCACGCTGGGCATCGTGGAGTTCGACGAGGTCGACGAGTCGAACCTGCAGCGCCAGATCATCCACAGCCAGGCCGACATCGGCCGGCCGAAGGCCGAGTCGGCCCGGGACAAGGTCCTGGGCATCAACCCCTATGTGAACGTGGTGCTCCACGAGGGGCGGCTCGAGGCCGACAACGTCATGGAGATCTTCTCCCAGTACGACCTGATCGTGGACGGCACGGACAACTTCGCCACCCGCTACCTGGTCAACGACGCGTGCGTGCTGCTGAACAAGCCGTACGTCTGGGGCTCGATCTACCGCTTCGACGGGCAGGCGTCCGTCTTCTGGAGCGAGCACGGCCCCTGCTACCGCTGCCTGTACCCCGAGCCCCCGCCGCCCGGCATGGTCCCCTCGTGCGCCGAGGGCGGCGTGCTGGGCGTGCTGTGCGCCTCGATCGGCTCGATCCAGGTCACCGAGGCCATCAAGCTGCTGGCGGGCATCGGCGAGCCGCTGGTCGGCCGGCTGATGATCTATGACGCCCTGGAGATGTCCTACCGCCAGGTCAAGGTCCGCAAGGACCCCGACTGCGCGGTCTGCGGCCCCAACGCGACCGTCACCGAACTCATCGACTACGAGGCCTTCTGCGGCGTCGTCTCCGAGGAGGCCCAGGAGGCGGCCGCCGGCTCGACGATCACTCCCAAGCAGCTCAAGGAGTGGATCGACGACGGCGAGAACATCGACATCATCGACGTCCGCGAGCCCAACGAGTACGAGATCGTCTCCATCCCCGGCGCCCGGCTGATCCCCAAGAACGAGTTCCTGATGGGCAACGCGCTGCAGGGGCTGCCGCAGGACAAGAAGATCGTCCTGCACTGCAAGACCGGTGTCCGCTCGGCGGAGGTGCTGGCCGTGCTGAAGTCGGCCGGATTCTCCGACGCGGTGCACGTGGGCGGCGGCGTGATCGGGTGGGTCCACCAGATCGAGCCGCAGAAGCCGGTGTACTGACCCGGGCCGGTCCCGGGCTCGTCCGGCGCCCCCGTCCGCTTCGGCGGGCGGGGGCGCCGGCGTTTCAGGAGCAGGTCGTCCCGTCCTTCGGGGGCTTCCCTTCGAGCAGCTGCGCGTTCACGGCCTTCGTCGCGCACTCGTTGACCCCGTAGGTGCCGTGGCCCTCGCCCTGGACCGTCAGCCGCACGCCGACGCCCTTGCCCAGCCGCTCGGCCATCCGCTCGGCACCGGCCACGGGCGTCGCCGGGTCGCCCGCGTTGCCGACCACCAGGATCGGCGCCGCGCCCGGCGCGCTCACCTCGGGGTTCTTCCACTTGCCGGCCACCGGCCAGTCCGTGCACGACAGCAGGGACCAGGCGGCGGACTCGCCGAAGACCGGAGAGGCCGCGCGGAACTCCGGCAGCCGGCGCCTGACGTCCTCCACGGTGTAGCGCTGCTGGGCGTCCGCGCAGGAGATGGCGCGGTTGGCCGCCTGGAGGTTGCTGTAGCGGCCGTCGGGGCTGCGGCCGGAGAGCGAGTCGAAGAGCAGCAGCAGGGTGTTGCCGGTGCCCTTGCCGATGGCCTCCTGCAGGCCGGCGGTCAGGTACTTCCAGCTCTCCTCGGAGTACAGCGCGGCCGCGATGCCGTTGACCGCCTCGTCCTGCGTGAGCTTGCGGCCCTGGGCGGTGGGCAGCGGCTTGGCGTCGAGGTTCTTCAGCAGCGTGGTGATCTGCTCCTGGGTCGGGCAGCCGCCGCCCGTCGCGCCCGTGCCCTTCGAGGCGCAGCCCTTCAGGTAGTTGTCGAGGGCGAGCTGGAAGCCCTTGGTCTGGCCGAGGTTGCCCTGCACCGGGTCCTGCGTCGGGTCCACGACGGCGTCGAGCACCGTGCGGCCGACCTTCCCGGGGAACAGGTGGGCGTAGACGCCGCCCAGCTCCGTCCCGTAGGAGATGCCGAAGTAGTGCAGCTTCTCCTCGCCGAGCGCGGCGCGGATCCGGTCCATGTCCTTGGCGGCGCTGATGGTGTCCACATGGGGGAGCACCTTCGAGGAATTCTTGGCGCACGCGTCGATGTACGCCTTGTTCGACGCGAGGGTTGTGCGGAGCTCGGCGTCGTCGTCGGGCGTGCCGTCGATCTGGAGGGACTCGTCCAGCTCCTTGTCGCTCTGGCACCACACCCCGGCGCTCTCGCCGACCCCCCGCGGGTCGAAGCTCACCAGGTCGTAGCGGGCCCGCAGCGTGGTGTAGGTGTCGGCCAGGCCCGGCAGAGTGGCCACGCCGGAGCCGCCGGGTCCGCCGAAGTTGAAGACGAGCGAGCCGATGCGGTCCGACTTCTGCGTGGCCCTGGCCCGGATCAGGGCGAGCTCGATCTTCTCGCCGTCCGGTTTCGCGTGGTCGAGGGGCACGGGCAGCTTCGCGCACTCCCAGCCCTTGCCGGGCGCCTTGCCGCCGCCCTGGGCCGCGGTGGGGGCGGAGCAGGCGCTCCAGCGCAGCTTGGCGGCGGCCCCGTTCCTGTCGTCGGTGGCGCTCTTGCCGCCCGCGTCGCTCTTCTGCCCGTCGCCGCCGCACGCCGTGGCGGTCAGGACGATCGCGAGGGCGGCGGAGGCGAGGGCGACGGCCCTTGGCCGGTGGGGACTCATTCCACCGACTCTACGGTCGGACCCACGGGCTGAATCCCCCGCACCCCCGGCGTACGGTCGTCAATCAGAGGGAGCGCGGGGGCGTACACGTGACCGGTGGCGGTCGCCGTGGCCGCCGAGGCGGGCGCGGTCGGTGGTACGGCCGTGCGCGACGCCGCGGCCGTGGCGCTGGGGGGCGGCCGGTGCTCGGGCTTCTCCAGCGGCCTGGACTGGGTCTGCCACAGCGCCACCAGGGCTGCCAGCAGGGCCGCGATGGCCAGGGCTCCGGTGAGCAGCCGGGCCCTTCTGCCCCCGTGTTCGTCCTTGTGCTCGGTGGTCCGGGACATCTCTTCCCTCCCCCCACGTCGCCGCCCACCCGCGGGACGACAACCGGGGCGACGACAACCGGGACGTTCCGTGCGGAACTCCTGTGCGGGAGATGGTAGTGCGGGCCACTGACATTCGAGCCGGCGGAGCTCGGCGGGGTTCGTATTACCGGTGTGGTGTGCTAACGGGTGCTATCGGTCCTATCGGTGCTATGACCACACCTATGTGTACACCTATGAACACACCTTATTGGGTCCTGGAACGGTGCCTTCCAAGAGGTATGCGTCGACTGTGCTCTTCACACAGGCATTGCCGCTGTCGTACGCCCCATGGCCTTCGCCCCGGTACGTCATCTCCACCCCGACGCCCGGACCCAGCTCCTGGACCATCTTGCGGGCTCCCTCGTAAGGAGTCGCCGGGTCACCGGTGTTGCCGACCACCAGGACGGGTGCCGAGCCCTTCGCGCTCACATCGGGCGTCCGCCATTCGCCCTTTACGGGCCAACCGGTGCACTGCAGAAGGCTCCACGCCATGAAGTCGCCGAAGACCGGCGACACCTTGCGGAACTCGGCGACCTTCTTCTCGACCTCCGCCGCCGTGTAGCGCTGGGCGAAGTCCGCGCAGGTGATGGCGGTGAGCGAGGCCTGCAACGAGCTGTACCTGCCGTCCTGGCCACGGCCGTTCATGGCGTCGCCGAGCGCGAGGAGGATCTTGCCGTCGTTGTTCTCGGCGTCCTCGACACCTTCGGTGAGGTAGTCCCAGAAGTCCCTCGAGTACAGGGCCTGGGCGATCCCGCTCGTGGCGAGCGACTGTGTCAGGTCGCGGCCCCCGCCGCCGGGCACCGGCCGCTTGTCCAGGCGGTCGAGCAGGCCGGTGACCTGAGGCTCGGTCGGGCAGTTGTCGGACGTCCGCACGCACGCCGTCATGTAGTTGCCGAGCGCCAGCTGGAACCCTCCCGCCTGCGCGAGGGCGCTCTGCACCGGGTCGCTGGCCGGGTCCACCACCGCGTCCAGCAGCGCCCGGCCCACCTTCTTCGGGAACAAGTGCGCGTAGACGGCTCCCAGTTCCGTCCCGTACGAGACGCCGAAGTAGTGCAGCTTGTCGTCGCCCAGCACCTGCCGCATCAGGTCCAGGTCGCGGGCGGCGTTCGACGTGCCGACGTACGGGAGGATCTTGCCGGACCTCTTCCGGCACCCCGCCGCGTACCTCTCGATCCGTTCGACGAGTGCCTTTTCCTCGTCGCGGGTGGCGGGGGTGGCGTCGGACGCGTAGTAGGCGTCCAGCTCCTTGTCGCTCATGCAGGTCACGCCGTTGCTGCGGCCGACCCCGCGGGGGTCGAAGCTCACCAGGTCGTAACGGGTGCGCAGGGTGCGGTAGTCGTCGGAGAAGGCGGGGAGCGTGGTGATGCCGGAGCCGCCGGGTCCGCCGAAGTTGAAGACGAGCGAACCGATGCGGCGGGCGGGGTCGGTGGCCCTGGCCCGGATCATGGCGATGCCGATCGTCTCGCCGCCGGGGCGCGCGTAGTCCAGGGGCGCGCGCATCGTCGCGCACTCCCACTCGCGGCCCGGGGGGCTGCCGGCCGCCTCGCCGCCCTCGCTGCGGCTGGGGGGCGGGCAGGGCTTCCAGTCCAGCTTCTGGGTGGTCGAGGCGTTCGCGGTGTCCGCCGGGTCCTCTCCGCGGTTTCCGCCGTCGCCGTTGCAGCTCGCGGTCGTGAGGGCGAGCAGCGCGGCGGAGAGCAGGGCTGCCGCCCGTACGGGTCTGGGCCTGGGCACGGCTCCATCCTCCGGGCGGGGTGGGGCACGCGCGCGTGGGGCGAGGCGTACGGGTTAGGGGGTGTCCCCTAGGGAGCCGCGGCCTCTCAGCGAGGGACGAACCTCACCTCGGTTGCTTTGACGCTGATCCAGACCGGGGTGCCCTCCGCCAGGGACAGGTCCGTTGCCGCCGCGGGCGTGATCTCGGCGACCACGTCCGGTTCGCCGGTGATGTGCACCCGCACTCTGCTGCCGTGCGTCGTGAGTTCGTCGACCTTGCCCTCCCAGACGTTGCGCGCGCTCGTGCCGGTGGGGGGCGTCGTGTGCAGTGACACCGCTTCGGCCGGGACCACCGCCAGGCCGGCGGTCGCCGGCGTCCGGGGTGGGTCCGCCGTGGTGAGGCTCGCGCCGTCGTCCAGGAGGAGGGTGCGTTCCGCCGTCGCCCTCGCCGGCCAGGCGTTGTGGCCGAGCATGCGGGCCGTCCAGGGGGAGCGGGGGTGTCTCGTCAGCTCGGCCGGAGTGGCGTACTGGGTCGTGCGGCCGTCCTCGACGACGAGCACGTGGTCGGCCAGGGACACGGCCTCCAGGGGGTCGTGGGTGACGATCAGGCATACGCCGGGGAAGTCGGCGAGGTGCGTGCGCAGGGTGTGGCGGACCTGGGCGCGGGTCGACTGGTCCAGGGCGGCCAGGGGCTCGTCGAGGAGGAGCAGCCGGGGGTTCGCCGCCAGGGCGCGGGCCAGGGCCACGCGTTGGGCCTGGCCGCCGCTGAGTTGGCCGGGCCTGCGGTGGGCGAGGTCGGCCACACCCAGGCGGGTCAGCCAGTGGAGGGCCTGGGCATGGGCCTCGGGCGTGGGCGTGCCGTGGGCCCGTAGGCCGTACGCGGTGTTCGCCAGGGCGGTGAGGTGGGGGAACAGGGCGCCGTCCTGGGGAACCCAGGCGATGCGGCGGCGGTGGGGTGGGATGGCGGCCACGTCCGCCGTGCCCAGCTCGACGGGGCTCGCGGTTGCGCGGGAGGTCAGGCCCAGGAGGGCGCGGAGCAGTGTTGTCTTGCCGGCGCCGTTGGGGCCCACCACGGCGATCGTCGTGCCGGGCGGTGCGTCGAGGGTTGTCTCGACCGCGCCCGTGATCGTGGTGCGCAGGGGGTGCGGGGTGGTGCGACCGGGGTGCGGGGTGGTGCGCAGGGGGTCCGGGGTGGTGCGGGGCCTGGCCGGGACGGGCCCCTCCGGGCCGCCCCGGCCCCTCCTGTCCGTTCGTGACTGCGGATTCAGCCAGTGGCCGCGCAGGACGAGCAGGACCGTCGTCGCTATCGCCAGGAGGAGCAGCGATACGGCCGTGGCGCCTTCAGGGTCGTCCTGCAGGAGGAGGTAGACCTGCAGGGGGAGGGTTTGCGTTGTTCCGGGGAGGTTGCCCGCGAACGTGATCGTCGCCCCGAACTCGCCCAGCGCCCGCGCCCAGCACAGGGCCGCCCCCGCGAACAGGCCCGGCGCGATCATGGGCAGCGTGATCGTGCGGAAGACCCTCAGGGGGGACGCGCCCAGGGACGTCGCCGCTTCCTCGTAGCGGGGGTGCAGCGTCGTCAGGGCTCCCTCCAGGCTGATCACCAGGAACGGCATGGCCACGAATGTCGACGCCATGACCGCGCCCGCTGTCGAGAACGGGAGCGTTGTGCCGAACCACTCCTCCAACGGAGGGCCCAGGATTCCTCTTCTGCCGTAGCCCTGGAGCAGTGCCACCCCTGCCACTGTCGGTGGCAGCACCATCGGGAGCATCACCAGGCAGCGGACCAGTGCCTTGCCGGGGAAGTTCGTTCGCGCCAGGAGCCAGGCCAGCGGCACGCCCAGGACCAGGGACAGCAGGAGTGCCCATGCCGACACGATCAGGCTGAGTGTCAGCGCCTCCGTCACCTCGGGGCGTGTCAGGCGCGCGGGAAGCGTCTGCCACGGCGTGCGCGCCAGGATGCCTGCCAGGGGGAGGAAGAGGAACGCCACCGCCAGCGCGGCCGGTAGCGCCAGCGGTAGGGGAGTGCGCTGCCTCATGGCCGCTGGAAGCCCGCCGCGCCCAGGAGCTTCCGGGCCTCCTCCGACGTGAGCCACTTGACGAAGTCCGCTGCCTTCTCGGCGTGCTGCGAGCCCTTGAGCGTGGCCGCCGGGTATGCCGCCACCGCGTTCTGGGCGTCCGGGACCGTGACGGTCGCGACCTTGTTCCTCGCCGCCGTCGCGTCGGTCACGTAGACGATCCCCGCGTCCGCCTCGCCCAGGGAGACCTTGCTCAGGACGGCCCGGACGTTCGGTTCCTGCGAGACCGGCTCGACCTTGATGTGCTGCTGGTCCAGGACCTTCTTGCTGTAGCGGCCCGCCGGTACCTCGGGAGCCGCCAGGACGACCTTCAGGTCCGGCTCGGCCAGGTCCGCGAGGCCGCCGATCCTCTTGGGGTTGCCGGGGGCCGTGGCGATCGTCAGGCGGTTCCTGGCGATGGTGGTGGGCGTACTGGTCTCGTTCCTGAGGCCTTCCATCGTTTTGGTGTCCGCCGTGACCAGCGCGTCGGCCGGGACGCCCTGGCGGACCTGGGAGGCCAGTTCCTGGGAGCCCGCGAACGAGAACTTCAGTCTCGTGTCCGGGTGGGACTGCTCGTACGCCGCGCCCGCCTGCTTGAAGACGTCCGTCAGGGATGCCGCCGCCAGCACCGTGAGGGTCGTTCGCGGCTTGGCGTCGTTCGGCTCGTCCTGGGTGCCGCAGGCCGTTGCCGTTGCCAGGAGGAGGCCTGCTGCCAGGGCTGTGCGGAGGGCGGGGCGCATGTTTCTCCTCAGGCGCGGTCGATGTGCACGTTCGTGGCCTTCACCCTGGCCACGGCCTCCATGCCCACCGTCAGCCCGAGTTCCTCCACGGCCTCGCGGGTGAGGAGGGAGACCAGGCGGTGCGGGCCGGCCTGGATCTCCACCTGGGCGGCCACGTCGCCGAGCTTGACGGCCGTGATGATGCCCGGGAAGGCGTTGCGGGCGCTCGTGTACGGCTCGTCGCTCTCCTCGGCGGCCAGGGTGACCGAGAACGCCGCCAGGTCCTTGCCGTCGATCAGGCGCCTGCCCGACTCGTCACGGGTGGTGGGGATACGTCCGGCGTCGGCCCAGCGGCGGACGGTGTCGGGGCTCACGCTCAGCAGACGGGCTGCCTGCCCGATGGTGTACGACCGCATGTGCGGCACCGTATGGCGTTGTGGGTCGCAGACGCAAGGGTGATCTAGATTGCACCCTTGCGGGTGAGGTGTGTGAAGGAGGCCCAGCCGGGGAGCACCGGCAGCCACAGGGTCATCAGGCGGAACAGCAGGACCGCCGGGGCCGCCTGTTCGGCCGGCAGGCCGGCGAAGGTCAGGGCACCGGTGAGGGCGAACTCCACGGCTCCCACGCCGCCCGGTGTGGGAGCGGCCGAGCCGAGGGCGTTGGCGGTCAGGAAGACCACGGCGATGCTGGCGTAGCTGAGCTCGCCGCCGAAGGCGCGGATCGCGGCGTCCAGGCACATGACGTTCGCCGCCGTCAGCATCAGCATGCCGCCGATGCCGGCGAGCAGCTTCTGCGGGCGCTGGAGGACGTCCAGCAGGCGGGGCACCACGCCGGCGAAGAGGGAGCGCAGGCGGGTCGAGACGAACTTGCGCAGGACCGGGATCGCCGCGACGACCAGGACGAGGACCGCGGCCGTCAGCAGGCCGCCGATCACCGTGCGGGAGGGGCCGAGGGAGGAGCTGCGTTCGGTTCCGGTGACGTAGCCGAAGGACAGCAGCAGCATGATGTGGCAGGCCAGGCCGAAGAGCTGGGAGGCGCCGACGCTGGCCACGGCCAGGCCGGGGCGGATGCCCGCGCGCTGGAGGAATCGGGTGTTCAGGGCCACGCCGCCGACGGCGGCCGGGGCCACGAGCTTGACGAACGAGCCCGCGACCTGGGCGAGCACGGTGCGGGCGAAGCCCACCTTCTCGGGGACGAAGCCCAGCAGGCTGAGGGCCGCGGCGACGTAGGTCAGGGCCTGGAAGGCGACCGCGACCGCCACCCATGCCCAGTTCGCCTGGTCGATGAGGTCGCCGAACCTGATGTGGGTGAGCTGGGAGAGCAGGAAGTACGCGGCGAACGCCCCGGCCACGAAGCTGATCAGGGTGCGCGGCTTGATGCGTTCCAGGCGGACGGGCTCTATGGGGGCCTGCGGCCGGATCAACAGGACCTGGCGGCGGATCTGCGCGAGCAGATCCTCCTCGCGGGCCTCCTCCATGGCCTCGCCCAGGGCCTTCTTCTCGGCCTGCCGCTCGGCCTTGAGCGCCTTGCGGCTGACCTCGTCGGAGCGGTCCTCCTTGGCCTGGCGGGCGGCCTCCAGGACCCGTTCGCGTTCGCGCTGGGAGCGTTCGCGGGCGAGCTGGCGCAGGGTCGCGCGGCTGATGCGGCTGAGGGCCAGCGGCTGGAGGAGGGGCAGGCTGTCGGCGACGGCGTCGGGGCCCAGGACGGCCACGGCGGCGGCCACCGCGCGTTCGGCGCCGACGCGCAGGCCGAGGGTGACCATGAGCTGGGCGATGTCCATGCGCAGGACCAGGTCGCCGGCGGCGATCTCGCCGCCGCGCAGGTCGGTCAGGACGACATTGCCGGAACGATCCACCAGGAGGGCGTCGCCGTCGAGCCTGCGGTGGGCGATCCGGCGGGACTGCAGGGCCTTCACCTGGCGCCAGGCGCCGGCCATCAGCTCGTCGGTGATCTCCCGGGTGGGGGTGGCGTCGAGGGTGCGGCCGCCGACATGCTCGTAGACGAGCATGACCGCGTCCGGGCCGAGCTCGGAGGTGGCGATGAGCCGGGGCGCGTTGGCTCCGGCGGCGATGGCCGCGTACGCCAGCAGCGCCTCCTGCTCGAGGGCCTGGCGCAGGGACTGCAGGCTGCGGCGCTGGGTGATGCCGCGCAGGGCCAGGCGCTGCCAGACGCGGTAGAAGAAGCCCTGCGCCTGGTGCTCGCGGTCGACGACGGTGACGTCGAGCGGCGCGCCCTCCTCGAGCGTGACGATGTAGCGCCGGCCCCGGTCGTGCGGCAGGGAGGGCACCGTCTCGGTGTCCTCCGCGCGCAGGGCGGTGACGGGCTTGAAGCCGACGCGGCGCAGGCCGGCCAGCAGGTGCTGGCCGGTGGGGCGCACGTTGGGGGAGCCGACGGCGTAGAGGGTGCCGTAGGCGACGGTCCAGCCGATCAGGACGGTGGTGGCGATCGAGAACGGCGTGGTGTAGCCGTTGACCAGGACGGCGAACGCGTCCAGCAGGAGGACGACCCACATGGCGACGCGCCAGCGGGGGCGTCGCGACATGCCGACGGCCGTCATGTAGGCGATCACCGGTGCCAGGTAGCCGTGGACCGGGTCGGTGACGCCGCCGGTGGGCGAGGTCTGGGTGAGCGCGTCGCGGATCGAGGCGGGCGCGGCCTCGGCGACCCACAGGTCGGTGGCCAGGGACACGCCGTGCGCGAGGACGGCCGCCAGTACTCCGTCGGCGATGCGCAGGCCGTCGCGTTTGATCAGCCGTTCGATGGCGAACGCGACCGGCACGATGAAGATCGCGACGTTGGCCGCGAGCCCGGCGAAGCTGGCCAGCAGCTGGGGCGCCTTGCCGGTGCTCTCGGTGATGTCCTGTTCCAGGCCGGTGGTGGTGGCATGGGCGAAGGCGGCGAGGGCGAGCACGAGGGCGATGCCGACGATGCCCAGGAAGAGGCGGACCAGGTCGGCCGGGCGGTGGACGCGGGCGGGGAGCAGGGGCTCGTCGCCGGAGACCTTGTCGATGTGGACCTCGCCGCCTTCGCACTCGTACTCGCCGGAGGCCTCCGGTTCACCGGGGCCGGGCAGCACCTCGGGGGCGCGGGCCTCTTCCGGAGGCTGCGCGCCCTGCTGCTCGTCGGTCTCTTCTCTGTCTCGTATCACCAGTCACCGCCCGGAAGATGGTGGCATGACCGGACCGGGCAAGGGGGTATCAGGGTGCATTTCGGGGGCGCGGACTCCGGATCGTACGCCCTGTAGTGCCGGGATGCACTCTGGGTGATCTTGTGGAATGGCCGGCTCCGGTTGTTTCCGGGGGTGCTGTCAGTGCGATGCGGCAGTATGAACCGGTGAGCGAGCTTCCCGAATACGCCGAGCGGGTGCTGGCCGTCGCCGAGCTGATCCCGCCCGGGAGGGTGATGACCTACGGGGACGTCGCCGAATGGCTCGGCGAGGGCGGACCCCGCCAGGTGGGGCGCGTCATGGCCCTGTACGGCGGCGCCGTCCCCTGGTGGCGCGTCGTACGCGCCGACGGCGTGCCGCTGCCCGGCCACGAGCGGCGCGCCCTGGCCCGCTACCGCGCCGAGGGCACCCCGCTGCGCGAAGGCGACGCCCCGCGCATCGCCGTCGCCCGCGCCCGCTGGGACGGCGATGTGACTCCGCACACCTGATGCGACCCGCCGGCAGGACCGCCCCGGGACACCCGGGGGCCCCTGGCCCCAAGGCATTACCCGAACGGATGAGGTTGCCGCGGACCGCCGGCGACAGCCGGGACGCCCTGCGCCCCACCCGCCTCCTGGCGTAGCGTCGGGGACCGCCCTTCGCCCCGGCCCCCGGCTCAGCACGGACGGCCGCACGAGACCCCGCACCCCCACCAGGACCGGCAACCCACGTGAGCTCCTCCTCCGCCTCCCGCTCGGCGCACCAGCCCGCCACGGGCGCGTACCGTCTCGTACGCACCCCGCCGGGGCCGGTGACTCCTCCTGAGCTGGACGCGGCACAGCGCGCCGTGGTTGAGCACCGCCAGGGACCGCTGCTGGTGCTCGCCGGGCCCGGCACCGGCAAGACCACCACCCTCGTCGAAGCGGTCGCCGAACGGGTGCGGCGGGGCACCGACCCCGAGCGCATCCTCGTCCTGACCTTCAGCCGCAAGGCGGCCGTCGAACTGCGCGACCGGATGACGGCCCGGCTCGCCGGCGCCCACGCCCCGCAGGCCACCACCTTCCACTCCTACTGCTACGCCCTGGTGCGCGCCCACCAGGACGCCGACCTGTTCGCCGACCCGCTGCGCCTGCTGTCCGGACCCGAGCAGGACGTCATGGTCCGCGAACTGCTGGCCGGCGACGCCGAGCTCGAGCGCCAGGGCCGGACCCGCGTCCGCTGGCCCGACGAACTGCGCGCCTGCCTGACCACCCGCGGCTTCGCCGACGAGGTACGCGCCGTCCTGGCCCGCAGCCGCGAGCTGGGCCTGGGCCCACGGCAGCTCGCCGGCTTCGCCCACCGCATCGGCCGGCCCGACTGGCGCGCCGCCTCCGCCTTCCTCGCCGAATACCTCGACGTCCTCGACGCGCGCGGCGTCCTCGACTACGCCGAACTCGTCCACCGGGCCGTCCTCCTCGCCGAACGCGAGGAGACCGCCCGCGAACTCGGCCGCCGCTACGACGCCGTCTTCGTCGACGAGTACCAGGACACCGACGCCGCCCAGGTCCGGCTGCTGCGCGCACTGGCCGGCGGCGGCCGCACCCTGATCGCCCTCGGCGACCCCGACCAGTCCATCTACGCCTTCCGGGGCGCCGACGTGAACGGCATCCTCGACTTCCCCCACGCCTTCCCCCGCGCCGACGGCACCCCCGCACCCGTCGCCGTCCTGACCACCTCACGCCGCTCCGGCGCCGGCCTGCTGGCCGCCACCCGCCTGCTCACCCGCCGGATGCCCCTCACTCGCCTGCCCGCCGAAGCCGTACGCGCCCACCGCGACCTGGCCGCCGTGCGCGACGGCGGCCGCGTCGAGGCCTACACCTTCCCCACCGCCGGCGCCGAGACCGACAACATCGCCGACATCCTGCGCCGCGCCCACCTCGAGGACGGCCTCCCCTGGCACGAGATGTCCGTCCTCGTCCGCGCCGGCTCCCGCTCGATACCGGCCCTGCGGCGCGCCCTGACCTCCGCCGGCGTCCCCGTCGAGATCGACGGCGACGACGTCCCGCTGCGCCACGAACCGGCCGTCGCCCCCCTCCTGACCGCCCTGCGGGCCGTGG
This sequence comes from Streptomyces sp. NPDC053048, assembly GCF_044547045.1. Classification (NCBI taxonomy): domain Bacteria; kingdom Bacillati; phylum Actinomycetota; class Actinomycetes; order Kitasatosporales; family Streptomycetaceae; genus Streptomyces; species Streptomyces sp. NPDC053048. The sequence continues at coordinate 111,984 of NZ_JBITZS010000010.1, read as the reverse complement.
CCGAAGCGGCAGCCCGGCCGCACGACGCCGACGACCAGGCCCCCTGGCTGGACGCCGAGACCGCGCTCACCCTCCTCACCTCCCCCCTGGGCGGCATGGACGCCGCCGACCTGCGCCGCCTGGGCCGCGCCCTGAGGGAAGAGGAACGCGCCGCCGGCCAGGCCCTGCCACGCCCCTCCGACACCCTCATCGCCGAAGCACTCGCCGAGCCCCAGCGCCTGGCGGCGCACGACCCCGCCTATGCCCGCAGCGCACAGCGCCTGGGCGCCCTCCTGCGCACGGCCCGCGAGCTCCTCGCCACCGGCGGCACCGCCGAGGACGCCCTGTGGACCCTGTGGGACGGCACCCCCTGGCCCGGCCGCCTCCAGCGCGCCGCCCACCGGGGCGGCGCCGCCGGACGCAACGCCGACCGCGACCTCGACGCCCTGTGCGCCCTCTTCGAGACCGCCGCCCGCGCCGAGGAACGCACCGGCGGCCGCGGCGCCCTGAACTTCCTCGACGAGCTCGACGCCCAGGACATCGCCGCCGACACCCTCACCCGCAGACCCGTGCGCCCCGACGCCGTACGCCTGATGACCGCCCACCGCTCCAAGGGCCTGCAATGGCGGCTCGTGGTCGTCGCCGGCGTCCAGGAAGGACTGTGGCCCGACCTGCGCCGCCGCGGCTCCCTGCTGGAAGCCGACCGCATCGGCCGCGACGGCCTCGCCGAACCCCTCAGCCCCAAGGCCCTCCTCGCCGAGGAACGCCGCCTGTTCTACGTCGCCGCCACGCGCGCGTGCGAGCGCCTCGTCGTCACCGCCGTCAAAGCGGCCGCCGAGGACGGCGACCAGCCCTCCCGCTTCCTCACCGAGCTGGGCACCACACCCGTCGACATCACCCAGCGCCCCCGGCGCCCCCTGGCCGTCACCGCGCTCGTCGCCGAACTGCGCGCCACCACCGTCGACCCCACCGCCTCCGACACCCTCCGGGCCGCCGCCGCCCGGCGCCTCGCCCGGCTCGCCGCACTGCGCGACGACGAAGGCCAGCCCCTCGTCCCCGCCGCCCACCCCGACCGCTGGTGGGGCCTGGACGAGCCCACCCACAGCCACACCCCCCTGCGCGACCCCGAGGACCCCCTCGCCCTGTCCGGCTCCGCCCTCGGCAACCTCACCGGCACCGGCTGCTCCCTGCAGTGGTTCCTCGGCCGCGAGGTCAAGGCGGACGCCCCCGCCACCGCCGCCCAGGGCTTCGGCAACGTCGTGCACGTCCTCGCCGACGAGGTCGCCTCCGGCCGCACCCCCGCCGACCTCGCCGTCCTCATGGAGCGCCTGGAATCCGTCTGGGACTCGCTCGCCTTCGACGCCCCCTGGAAGTCCCAGCAGGAGAAGGACAACGCCCGCGCCGCCCTGGAACGCTTCCTGCGCTGGCACGTCATGGAACGCGGCCGCACCCCCGTCGCCACCGAGCACCCCTTCGACGTCACCCTCAAGGCCCAGCAGTACCTCGTCCGCATCCGCGGCTCCATGGACCGCGTCGAACACGACGCCGACGGCCGCGCCTACGTCGTCGACTTCAAGACCGGCAAGGGCGCCGTCTCCGCCGGCGACGTCGAACACCACCCCCAGCTCGCCGTCTACCAGCTCGCCGTCCAGGAAGGCGCCGTCGACGGCCTCTTCGACGGCCGGCGCCCCGCCCCCGGCGGCGCCGAGCTCGTCCAGCTGCGCCAGGGCGCCACCAGGAAGGAGGGCGGCGAGACGCTCCCCAAGGTCCAGGCACAGCGGCCCCCCGAGGGCGAATGGGTCGGCGAACTCCTCGCCGAGGCCGCCGGCCGCGTCCTCGAGGAACGCTTCACCCCGCGCCCCGGCCGGCACTGCTCGACCTGCTCGTTCCGCTCCTCCTGCACCGCCCGGCCCGAGGGCCGCCAGATCGTGGAATGACACGGTGGAACGACATGTCAGTGGCTCCCCCTAACGTTGACCGCGTGACCCCGCGCCTGACCGACCCCGAGCAGCTCAAGGAGCTCCTCGGCATCCCCTTCACCCCGGAGCAGACGGCCTGCATCACCGCGCCGCTCGCCCCGCAGGTCATCGTGGCCGGCGCCGGCTCCGGCAAGACCACCGTCATGGCCGCCCGCGTCGTCTGGCTCGTCGGCACCGGCCAGGTCGCCCCCGAACAGGTCCTCGGCCTCACCTTCACCAACAAGGCCGCCGGCGAACTGTCCGAACGCGTCCGCAAGGCACTCACCGCGGCGGGAATCGCCCCCGGCGAACACGACGAGGACAGCGGCAGCGAACCGCAGATCTCCACCTACCACGCCTTCGCCGGCCGCCTCCTGAAGGACCACGGCCTGCGCATCGGCCTCGAGCCCACCGCACGGCTGCTCGCCGACGCCACCCGCTTCCAGCTCGCCGCCCGCGTCCTGCGCGCCTCACCCGGCCCGCACCCCGCCCTCACCCGCTCCTTCACGGACCTCGTCGCCGACCTCCTCGCCCTCGACGGCGAACTGTCCGAACACCTCGTACCCCCCACCCGGCTGCGCGCCCACCACCACCAGCTGCTCAGCACCCTCGAGAGCGCCCGGCTCACCAACGACGAACTACGCAAAACCCCCGGAACGGCCCGCGCCCGCCTCGAACTCCTCGAGCTGGTCGAGGCCTACCGGCGCGAGAAGAAGACCCGCGACCTCCTCGACTTCGGCGACCAGATCGCCCTCTCCGCCGAACTCGCCCGCACCCGGCCCGAAACAGGCCGCATCCTGCGCGAGGAATTCGCCGTCGTCCTCCTCGACGAATACCAGGACACCTCCGTCGCCCAGCGCCTCCTGCTCGCCGGCCTCTTCGGCGACGGCACCGGCCACGCCGTCACCGCCGTCGGCGACCCCTGCCAGGCCATCTACGGCTGGCGCGGCGCCTCCGTCGCCAACCTCGACGACTTCCCCCGCCACTTCCCCCACACCGACGGCACCCCCGCCCGCCGCTACACCCTCAGCGAGAACCGCCGCAGCGGCGGCCGCCTCCTCGACCTCGCCAACGACCTGGCCGCCCCCCTGCGCGCCCGCCACGAAGGCGTCGAAGCCCTGCGCCCCGCCCCCGGCGCCGAACGCGACGGCACCGTCCGCTGCGCCCTGCTGCCCACACACGCCGAAGAACTCGACTGGCTCGCCGACTCCCTCGCCCACCTCGTCCGCACCGGAACCAACCCCGGCGACATCGCCGTCCTGTGCCGCACGGCCACCGACTTCGCCGAGATCCAGGGCGCCCTCGTCCAACGGGACGTCCCCGTCGAGGTCGTCGGCCTCTCCGGCCTCATCCACCTCCCCGAGGTCGCCGACCTCATCGCCGTCTGCGAAGTCCTGCACGACCCCACCGCCAACGCCTCCCTCGTCCGCCTCCTGACCGGCCCCCGCTGGCGCGTCGGCGCCCGCGACCTGGCCCTGCTGGGCCGCCGCGCCCGCACCCTGGTGCCCTACGCCGGCACGGGCACCGACCCCGACCGCCGCCTGGCCGAGGCCGTCGAAGGCGTCGACCCGGCCGAAGTGATCTCCCTGGCCGATGCCCTCGACACCTTCCTCATCGCCGACGCCACCGACGACGGCCTGCCCTTCTCGGCCGAAGCCCGCGTCCGCTTCGCCCGCCTCGCCGCCGAACTGCGCGACCTGCGCCGCGCCCTGGCCGACCCGCTGATGGACGTCCTGCACCGCGTCCTGGCCACCACCGGCCTCGAGGTCGAGCTCTCCGCGTCCCCGCACGCCCTGGCCGCCCGCCGCCGCGAGACGCTCTCGCAGTTCCTGGACATCGCCGCGGGCTTCGCCGCCCTCGACGGCGAGGCGACCCTGCCGGCCTTCCTGGGCTTCCTGCGCACGGCGGCCCAGTACGAGAAGGGCCTCGACAGCTCACTGCCGGGCGGCGAGAACACCGTCAAGATCCTCACCGCGCACAAGTCCAAGGGCCTCGAATGGGACGTGGTCGCGGTCCCCGGCCTGGTGGCGAAGACGTTCCCCAGCGAGCAGTCCCGGGAGTCGTGGACCGCCCAGCCGAAGGTCCTCCCGCATGTCCTGCGCGGCGACGCCGACACCCTGCCGGACGTCACGTCGTGGGACAGCAAGGGCCTGACGGCGTTCAAGAACGCGATGAAGGCCCACCAGCACACCGAGGAACTCCGCCTCGGCTACGTCACCTTCACCCGCCCCCGCTCCCTTCTCCTGGGCTCCGGCCACTGGTGGGGCCCGAGCCAGAAGCGCCCGCGCGGCCCGTCCGAGTTCCTCGACGCCCTGCGCGAGCACTGCGAGGCGGGCCACGGCGAGATCGAGGCCTGGGCGGACGCCCCGGAGGAAGGCGACGCGAACCCGTCGCTGGCGGAATCCGCCACGGACCACACCTGGCCCCTGCCCCTGGACCCGGACTCCCTGACCCGCCGCCGCGAGGCGGCGGAGGCGGTGCGGGGGTATCTGGCCGGCGACGAGGAGGAGTACGAGTTCGCCGAGGCGTCGCAGGAGGACCGGGCGGAGGAGGAGTGGGAGGACCTGACGGACTGGGATGCCCTGCCGACGACCCGCCCCACGGACCACGCACACGAGGCGCCGGCCGGCCCCACTCCGGAGGAGACCCGCACCATGGCCTCCTGGGACCGCGACCTCGACGCCCTCGCCGGCGAGCTGAGGCGCGCCCGCGCCACCATCCGCGAGGTCGCCGTCCCCGCCACCCTCAGCGCCTCCCAGCTCGTCCAGCTGGCCGCGGACCCCGACGCCTTCGCCCGCGACCTGGCCCGCCCCATGCCCCGCCGCCCCCAGCCCGCGGCCCGCAGGGGCACCCGCTTCCACGCGTGGGTGGAGTCCCGCTTCGAGGCCCTCCCGCTGCCCCTCCTCGGCCCCGACGAACTGCCCGGCGGCCCGGAGGACGACCCGGAGATCGCCGACGAGCGCGACCTGGCCGCACTCAAGGAGGCCTTCGAGCGAACGTCCTACGCCCGCCGCACGCCGTACCGGGTGGAGGCGCCGTTCCAGCTCACCCTCGCGGGCCGAGTGATCAGAGGCCGCATTGACGCGGTTTACCGGCTGAGGCCGAGCGACACCTCGCCAGGCGCCATCACCTACGAGATCGTCGACTGGAAGACCAACCGGACCCAGGACGCCGACCCCCTCCAGCTGGCGATCTACCGACTGGCCTGGGCCGAACAGCACGGCCTGCCCGTGTCGTCCGTCACGGCCGCCTTCGTCTACGTACGCGACGGCGAGACCGTCCGGCCCCCCGATCTGCCCGACAGGGCAGGGCTCGAACGCATCCTCCTGGGGGAGGCGGACGCGTCCTCCCCGTAGGCGGGGTGTGACGAAACCCGGTCCCGGTCACACCACGTGTACGGATAGGCTCGAGGTCATGAGCAGCACCCCGGACAGCGCCGTCCGCACGTACATCGACGCCCATCGCGCCGCCTTCCTCGACGACCTCGCCGAGTGGCTGCGCATCCCGTCCGTGTCGGCCGACCCGGCGCGCGCGTCCGATGTGCGCCGCAGCGCGGACTGGCTGGCGGCGAAGCTCAAGGAGACGGGCTTCCCGACGGTCGAGATCTGGGAAACCGGCCTCCAGGAAACCGGCGCCTCCGGCGCCGAAGGCGCCCCCGGTGCACCCGCCGTCTTCGCCGAATGGCGATCCGGCGACGACAACGCCCCCACCGTCCTGGTCTACGGCCACCACGACGTCCAGCCCGCCGCCCGCGAGGACGGCTGGCACACCGACCCGTTCGAGCCCACGACGGTCGACGGCAGGCTGTACGCGCGTGGTGCCGCCGACGACAAGGGCCAGGTGTTCTTCCACACCCTGGGCGTCCGCGCCCACCTGGCGGCGACCGGCCGTACCGCCCCCGCTGTCAACCTCAAGCTGCTGATCGAGGGCGAGGAGGAGTCGGGCTCGCCGAACTTCCCCGCCCTCGTCCAGGCCCGTGCCGACCGTCTCGCCTGCGACGCCGTGATCGTCTCCGACACCGGCATGTGGTCCGAGGACACCCCGACCGTGTGCACCGGCATGCGCGGCCTCACCGACTGCCAGATCGACCTGTACGGCCCCGACCAGGACATCCACTCCGGCTCCTTCGGCGGCGCGGTGCCCAACCCCGCCATGGAGGCGGCCCGCCTGGCCGCGGCGCTGCACGACGAGGACCTGCGCGTGACGGTCCCCGGCTTCTACGACGGCATCGTCGAGCTGACCGGCACCGAGCGCGAGCTTTTCGCCGAGCTGCCCTTCGACGAGCGGCGCTGGCTGCGCGCGGCGCACTCGCACGGTGCCGCGGGCGAGTCCGGCTACTCGACGCTGGAGCGCGTCTGGGCCCGTCCCACCGCCGAGGTGAACGGCATCGGCGGCGGCTACCAGGGCCCCGGTGGCAAGACGATCGTGCCGTCGTCCGCCCAGCTCAAGCTGTCCTTCCGGCTCGTGGCCGGCCAGGACGCCGACCGCATCCAGCAAGCCGTGCGCGAGTGGGTGGCCGCCCGGCTGCCGGAGGGCATCCGGCACGAGGTGACGTTCTGGGGCGCGACACGCCCCTGCCTGACGCCGCTGGACCACCCGTACCTGCGGTCCCTCACCCGGGCCATGGGCCGCGCCTTCGGGCAGAAGATCCGCTACACGCGCGAGGGCGGCTCTGGCCCCGCCGCCGACCTGCAGGACGTGCTGGGCGTCCCGGTGCTCTTCCTCGGCATCTCGGTGCCGTCGGACGGCTGGCACGCGCCGAACGAGAAGGTCGAACTGGACCTCCTCATGAAGGGCGTGGAGACCACCGCGTACCTGTGGGACGACCTGGCACGGACCGCCGCGGACACGCCCGCCGCGGAGACGCCCGCCGCCCGATGACGCGGGCCGGGCAGACCACCATTCGTAGGGGGAGTTGGAAGCAGCTGTGACCACCTGGACCGAATTCGCCGCCGAACGGCCGATCACGCTCAGCGGCGCGAGCGGAATCGACCGTGCCGCCCACCACCGCCTGGACGAGGCGTGGCTCTCCGCGGCGTGGAGCCACCCCTCGACGCGCGTCTTCGTGGTCTCCGGCGGCCAGGCGCTGGTCGACGACACCCCCGACGGGCGCACCGAACTGGTGATGACGCCCGCCTTCGAGGCACCGGTCACCGAGACGCACCGCTACTTCCTGGGCCAGGACGAGGACGGCGTCGCCTACTTCGCCCTCCAGAAGGACGCGCTGCCCGGCCGCATGGACCAGTCCGCGCGCCCGGCCGGGCTGCGCGAGGCGGGCCTGCTGCTCTCCCCGCGCGACGCGGGTCTGCTCGTGCACGCCGTCGCCCTGGAGAACTGGCAGCGCCTGCACCGCTTCTGCTCGCGCTGCGGCGAGCGCACGGTCATCGCGGCGGCGGGCCACATCCGCCGCTGCCCGGCCTGCGGCGCCGAGCACTACCCGCGCACCGACCCCGCAGTGATCATGCTGGTGACGGACGAGCAGGACCGCGCGCTGCTGGGCCGCCAGATGCACTGGCCGGAGGGCCGCTTCTCGACGCTCGCGGGCTTCGTGGAGCCGGGCGAGTCCATCGAGCAGGCGGTACGCCGCGAGGTCGCCGAGGAGGCGGGCGTGGTCGTCGGCGAGGTGGAGTACGTCGCCAGCCAGCCGTGGCCCTTCCCCTCCAGCCTGATGCTGGGCTTCGTGGCCCGCGCCACGTCCGCGGACATCCAGGTGGACGGGGAGGAGATCCACGAGGCGCGCTGGTTCTCGCGGGACGAGCTGCGGGCCGCGTTCAAGACCGGGGAGGTCCTGCCTCCCACCGGCATCTCGATCGCGGCCCGCCTGGTCGAGCTCTGGTACGGCGAAGAACTGCCGTAACGGAACCGGCACGACCGGTCCCGCACCCGGCTCAGACGCCGATCTTGGCCTTGACCTGGGCCAGCGAGGGGTTGGTGAGCGTGGAGCCGTCCGCGAAGAGAACGGTGGGAACCGTCTGGTTGCCACCGTTCGCCTTCTCCACGAAGGCCGCCGAGTCGGCGTCGAGCTCGATGTTGATCTCGTTGTACGTGATGCCCTCGCGGTCCATCTGGCTCTTCAGGCGGCGGCAGTAGCCGCACCAGGTGGTGCTGTACATCGTCACGCTGCTCGACATGCGACCCGCGCTCCTTTTCCTCTGTTTCCTCAGTGATATTCCGGAAGTAGAACGCGCACCCATCCACAGCCATTCCCATAAGTCGTATCAGTACGACCGCAGGGTCCCGTCTGTGGACGACGTTCCCGGTCGCCCCCGCGAACCTGGCAGCATGGCGGGGTGACAGCAGCAACGCACTCCACCCTCTTCCCGCAGGTGCCGGCCTCCGCCGACGCGGTGCTCGACGGGCTCGACCCCGAGCAGCGCGAGGTGGCCACGGCCCTCAGCGGACCGGTGTGCGTGCTGGCCGGAGCCGGTACGGGCAAGACGCGCGCGATCACCCACCGTATCGCGTACGGGGTGCGGTCCGGCGTGCTGCAGCCCGCCAGTGTGCTCGCCGTCACCTTCACCAACCGCGCCGCCGGCGAGATGCGCGGCCGGCTGCGACAGCTCGGCGCGGGCGGCGTCCAGGCCCGCACGTTCCACTCGGCCGCCCTGCGCCAGCTGCAGTACTTCTGGCCCAAGGCCGTCGGCGGCGACATGCCGCGCCTGCTGGAACGCAAGGTGCAGCTCGTCGCGGAGGCCGCCGCCCGCTGCCGGGTCCGGCTCGACCGCAACGAGCTGCGTGACCTGACCGGCGAGATCGAATGGGCCAAGGTCACCCAGACCGTCCCCGAGGACTACCCGGCCGCCGCCGCCAAATGCGGCCGCGAGGCTCCCCGCGACCCCGCCGAGATCGCCCGGATCTACGGCATGTACGAACAGCTCAAGCGCGAGCGCGGCACCATCGACTTCGAGGACGTCCTGCTGCTGACCGTGGGCGTCCTCCAGGACCGGCACGACATCGCCGAAACCGTCCGCCGCCAGTACCAGCACTTCGTCGTCGACGAGTACCAGGACGTCAGCCCCCTCCAGCAGCGCCTGCTCGAGCTGTGGCTGGGCGACCGGGACAATCTGTGCGTCGTCGGCGACGCCAGCCAGACCATCTACTCCTTCACCGGCGCCACCCCCGACCACCTGCTGAACTTCCGCACCCGCCACCCGCACGCCACCGTCGTCAAGCTCGTCCGCGACTACCGCTCCACCCCCCAGGTGGTGCACCTGGCGAACGGCCTGCTCGCCCAGGCCCGCGGCAGAGCCGCCGAGCACCGCCTCGAGCTGATCTCCCAGCGCGGGCCGGGCCCCGAGCCCGTCTACGGCGAGTACCCCGACGAGCCCGCCGAGGCCGAGGGCACCGCCCGGCGCGTCAGGGAACTCATCGCCGCCGGCACGCCCGCCAGCGAGATCGCCATCCTCTACCGGATCAACGCCCAGTCCGAGGTCTACGAGCAGGCCCTCGCCGACGCCGGCGTGCCCTACCAGCTGCGCGGCGCCGAGCGGTTCTTCGAGCGCCCCGAGGTCCGCGAGGCCGGGCTGCTGCTGCGCGGCGCCGCACGCGCCGGTGGGCACTCCGACCCCCAGCTGGCCGGCGCCGAGGACGTGCCGTCCCAGGTACGGGCCGTGCTGAGCACCCGCGGCTGGACGCCCGAGCCCCCGGCGGGCTCCGGCGCGGTCCGCGACCGCTGGGAATCGCTGGCGGCCCTGGTCCGGCTCGCCGAGGACTTCGTCCGGGCCCGCCCGGACGCCGGCCTCGCCGACCTCGTGGCCGAGCTGGACGAACGGGCGAGCGCCCAGCACGCGCCCACGGTCGAGGGTGTGACCCTCGCCTCACTGCACGCCGCCAAGGGCCTGGAGTGGGACGCCGTCTTCCTGGTCGGCCTCGCCGAGGGCATGATGCCGATCACCTACGCCAAGACCGACGAACAGGTGGAGGAGGAGCGAAGGCTCCTCTATGTGGGCGTCACCCGGGCCAGGGTGCACCTGTCCCTGTCCTGGGCGCTGTCCCGCACCCCCGGCGGCCGGCCCTCCCGGCGGCCCACCCGCTTCCTGAACGGGCTGCGGCCGGGCTCGGCCGCCCCCCGCCCCGGTTCCCCCGGCTTCGCCGGCGCAGGCCGGCCGGGCGGCATCGAGCGCGGAGCCGCCCGCGGCCGGCGCGGCCCGGCACGCTGCAGGGTCTGCGGGCGGACCCTGACCGACGCGGGCGAGATCAAGCTGATGCGCTGCGAGGACTGCCCCTCGGAGCTGGACGAGGCCCTGTACGAGCGGCTGCGGGACTGGCGGGCCGAGCAGGCCCGCCGACTCGGCCAGCCCGCCTACTGCGTCTTCACCGACAAGACGCTCCTCGCGATCGCCGAGGCCGTACCGGGAACCGAATCGGAGCTTGCGAGCATCTCTGGAGTGGGAGGACGAAAGCTCGGCAGGTTCGGAGCGGACGTTCTCGCCCTGTGCGCAGGCCAGGAGCCGGCCTCGGAAGAGGTGTCCCAGGACACCTCCGAAGAATCTCCGGAAAAATAGTTTGCGCGCGCGGACGGCCTACCCATAGCCTTCCGAGCAGGGAACGACGGCTCTGCGGTACTACCGGGATTCGTTGGATCCGTGCTGTACTGAACCGAAGACATGGACCGGTTTCGACCGGTCCCCGAGACGCCGAGAGGAGGCGGAGACAATGATCAGCTTTATCGCCAGCAACAAAATGACCGATCGCCAGATCGGCTCCGCCGCCATGCTCGGCTCCACCATCGGCTCCTTCCAGGGCACCGGTCTGTCCGGCGCCGCCATCCGGCTGGAACAGCGACCGACGAAGGCGTCCGAGGTAAAGGCAGCAGCAGCGGCACAGGCCCAGGCCTATGCCCCGGCAGCGGCGGCCAATGGCGCCGGATCCCCGAACGCAGCGCAGCACCACCTTCCCAAGACGTGGGCCTTCCGTGGGCTCAAACCCTGGAGAGATCCAGCCTGATCGGACGATCAGGTCGGCACCTTCCAGGGCCGCGGAACCCACACCGGGATCCGCGGCCCTTTTGTTTGCCCCCAAGCCTGGGGAAACCAGCCCGGCCACCAGCCGGAACAACAGACGAGGACATAGAGACCGTGCAACTCAAGGCACACACCCCGTCAGCGACCGACCTGATCCCCCCGCCTGTCCCCACGGAGGACACCTTGACCCCCCTCTCCCCGCTCACCACCCTCACCGACCTCGACGACGCGATCGAGAGCCTCGGCGGATCCGTACCCTGCCGCAGCTATGACCCGGAGGTCTTCTTCGCCGAGTCCCCGGCCGACGTCGAGTACGCCAAGTCGCTGTGCCAGACCTGCCCGCTGCGCGCGGCCTGCCTGGCCGGTGCCCAGGACCGCCGCGAGCCGTGGGGCGTCTGGGGCGGCGAGCTGTTCGTCCAGGGCGTGGTCGTGGCCCGCAAGCGCCCCCGCGGTCGCCCGCGCAAGAACCCGGTCACCGCATGAGCACCGCCGGCACCATCGACCGCCCCACGACGTACGACCCCAAGAAGCAGGACCCGACGATGCAGCGCCCGTCCGAGCCGTTCGGCTCCCACGCCCCCCGCCACACCGCCGGCACGACCGCCTCGCGCCAGAACAGGAACCTCGAAATGCAACTCATCCCAGAAGCCCTGGCCAGGGCCCATATGGAAGACCGGCTGAGGGAGGCCGAGTCCCAACGGACCGCCGTGCGGCTCGCCGCCGCCCGGCGGATGCAGCGCCGCGCCGAGCGCGCCTCGCTGCGCGCCCGCCGAGCCTTGGCCATGGCCGTAATGCAGTGAACGCCCGCGGGGCCGGTCCGAACGGACCGGCCCCGCGCCGCCTTGGGTGCGCCACCCGCACCCGGCCCGTTCTCGGAGATATCGTCTGGGAGTGGACCGGAAGACGCATAAGCCAGTGCAGTTGAACCCAGAGGCCACCGAGACCCCCGAGCCCATCACCTGTGCCCGCTGCGGAACCCAGGCCCCCGGCGGCACACCGCCGCCGACCTGGATCTGCTCCGTCGAGAACGGCAGCCGCCGCTACTTCTGCGACGACTGCGCCCGCGCCAACATCAGATCCATCGAGGGCCGGCTCGACTCCGCCTGGTGGTGAGGGGGGCCTCCCCCCCCGCCCCCTCCCTCCCCTCCCCCCAACCCCCGTTTTTCTCAGGCAGGGGTGTCCTGGCTCCGGCTGTCCGCCGCGAAGCCAGGGACCCATGCCTCCATTTCCTCGCGCAGGCGCACGGTGGCGCCCAGCTGGCACAGCACCCCTATGGTGCTCATCGTCACCCGGTGGATCAGCAGATACGCCGGGGGAAGGTTGAGCTGCCGCGCCAGCTGGTACGCGGGGGAGCGGGGATCGGCGATGCGCGTCGCCTGGGCGCGCATCCAGTCGCGGGTGAAGGTGAACTCCTCCACCTGCGCCGGCTCGATGATCGGCAGCAGATAGTCCAGGACCGCCCCCGGATCGAGCTCGATCTCCGGTTTGACGAAGCCCTCCTCCCGCAGCAGCTCATGGACCGCGTCCGCCTCGCCGTCCAGGGTCAGCCGCAGCGCGGTCCCTATCTCCACGGGCAGCCCCTGCGGCAGCCGGTCCACCGTGCCGAAGTCCAGCACCCCCAGCCGCCACTTCTCCGGCGGGCCCTCGGGGTCGTCCCCGGTCAGCAGCCGGAAGTTGCCCGGGTGCGGGTCGGCGTGCAGCAGCCCCGTGCGGGCGGCGCCCGAGAACAGGAAGCGCGCCAGCAACTGCCCCGCCCGGTCCCGCTGCTCCTGGGTGCCGTCCGTTATCACCTCGGACAGTGGCACCCCCTCCAGCCACTCCGTCACCAGCACCTGATCGCTCTGGTGCACCACGTCCGGCACCGTCACATCGGCATCGCCGGCGAACTCCCGTGCGTGCTCGCTCTGGGCCCGTGCCTCCAGCTCGTAGTCCAGCTCCTCCGACACCCGGTCGCGCAGCTCGGTGATGAGCGGCTTGATGTCCATCCCCGGCACCAGCGGCCCCAGCAGTTTGGCGAACCGCCCCAACTGCGTCAGATCCGAGAGCAGCGCCTCACCCGCCCCGGGATACTGCACCTTGACCGCGACCTCGCGCCCGTCGTGCCACACCGCCCGGTGGACCTGACCAATGGACGCCGCCGCGGCAGGCCGGTTGTCGAACTCCTCGAACAGCTCCCGCCAGTCCGGCCCCAGGCGCTGGGCCAGCGCGGCGTGCACCGACTTCACCGGCATCGGGGGCGCAGCCTCCTGAAGCTTCGTCAGCGCCGCCCGGTAGGGCCCCGCGACCTGCTCCGGAAGCGCCGACTCGAAGACGGACAGCGCCTGACCCAGCTTCATGGCACCCCCCTTGAGCTGCCCGAGAGTGGCGAAGAGCTGCTCGGCGGTGCGCTGTTGCAGCTCCGCGGCGATGATCTCCGCCGGCCGTCCGCCGATGCGCTTTCCCAGACCGAGCGCCGTGCGCCCCGCGAACCCCAACGGCAGCGCGGCCAACTTGGCGGTCCGGGTGACCGCCTTGCGGGGTAGATCAGACATGCGCCCCTCCAACTAGCTGAACAGCCACGCCGCGGACGGCGGTTACCGGGTCATTGTCCCGTGTGGGCCCCCGCGGCCACGGAAGATCCCGCTCGTCCGGGAGCCGCCGCGCCGCACGGGCACCGCGGATGCGGCTCGACGGGCAGCGGGGACCAGGCGGGCCCCGGCAGGGCCAGCTCCAGCCGGACCCCCGCGCCCGACGCGGACCCACCGTCGAGAAAGGCCAGCGCCTTCGCCACGGTCAGCCCCGCCACGACCGTGGCCAGTGCCATGTCGCAAGACGGTACCCCCGACGCCCGGCCGGACCTCCACTGGGCGAGCATCCGGGGCCAGGCCGGATCCCGCTCCGCTCTCTCCAGCTCGATACAGCCCGCGCACGCCGACCCGCCCGGCAGCACCAGCGGCCCCACCACGCCCGTGGCCTCCAGCACCCCCGCGTACAGATGGGGTGTCCCGGAGGAGACCAGCTCCCGCGCTGCCAGGGGGTCCGGCGCGTACGCCGCGAGTCCGTCGCGCGGCGCGAACACCACCAGGGCCGGCGGCAGGTCGTCGTCCGGGCCGGGTTGGTCCGGCCCGGACGGCCCGCCCCTCCTCGCCCGTGGCCGGGGCAGGGGCGTGGCCCGGCGCACGACCTGGCGCGCCGCGGCGTCCCGCCGCTCGCCGGTCCGGTCCGCCTCCACCCCGGCGGGCGACACGTCCCACGGCTCGACCCGGCCGCCGTCCAGCACATCCACCCGGCCCACCCCCGAGGCCGACAACAGCGCCGCCACCGCCGCCCCCACCCGCCCCGCGCCCCGCACCTGCACCCGCGTCGCCTGACGCGCGGCCAGCACCCGCATCCCCGCGCCCGGCTCCCGATGGAGCACGGACAGCGAGGCCAGGTCCGGCCGCAGCCGCTCCAGCCCGCCGCCCCGGGCGCGCAGCGCGGCCGCTTCCGCGCCACCACCGCGCGGGTCGTCGAGCAGCCCGGCCCCCGCCAGCCGTCGCACCAGCTCGTCCGCGCGGCCCTCCGGCAGCCCGAACCCCCGCGCCTCCTCGCGCAGCAGTGCCATCCCGCGCGTCCCGTCGAGCAGGGCCAGGAAACTGCCCGTCGCGGTGTCCACCGGCCCCAGGACCACCGCGTGCGCGGGAGCGGCCCCGTACTGAACCAGCTCGCGGTTGCGCCAGGCCCGGCGCAGCGCCGGCTTGATCATCGGGTGGGCGGAGTCGGGCACCCGGCCGGGACCCGGGGCCGTCCCTGTCTCCGTTCCCGTCCCTGCCACCGTCCCCGTGCCCGTCTCCGCCGCCACGGCGTTCTTCGCCCGGCTCATCGTGTTCGTCGGCATCGCGTCCCCCTCGGTCGGCCTTCAGCATGCCCGTACCGGCCGATCGCCGCGTGAAGTTATCCACAGGCGCGGGGTGATCGTCGTACAAGTCCGGGTTTCCTCGACAAGCGACCCGAGGGGCGGGACTTCGCGCACCGCCAGCGGGTAACGTCGGGGCGTGCCCGTCGACCCTCTGCACAGTGCCGCACGCCCACCGCGCAGTGCCCCGAGCCCGCTCTCCCGCACGCCGGAGGCCGACGCGGTCGAGGTCCGACGGAGCTCGCGCCGCCGCAGAACGGTCTCCGCCTACCGCGAGGGCGACCGGACCGTCGTGCTCATCCCGGCCCGCATGTCGGACGCGGAGGAGAAGCGCTGGATCTCCGTGATGCTCGACAAGCTCGCGGCGCAGGAGAGCCGGCGGATGCCCGGCGACAGCGAGCTGGCCGGGCGGGCCCGCCGCCTGTCCGAGCAGTACCTGGCCGGCCGGGCGCGGCCCGCCGGCGTCCGCTGGGTCACCAACCAGAACACCCGCTGGGGCTCCTGCACGCCGGCCGAGGGCAGCATCCGCCTCTCGCACCGCCTGCAGGGGATGCCCGAGTACGTCGTGGACTACGTCCTGCTGCACGAGCTGGCGCACCTTCTCGTCCCCGGGCACGGGCCGGAGTTCTGGCGGCTGCTGGAGTCGTACCCGCGCACCGAGCGCGCCCGCGGCTACCTCGAGGGCGTGGTGGCCGCCGACCGGCTGCCGCATCTGCCGGCCGCCCGCAGCGAGTGAGCGGGCGGGGCCCGGAATCACGGTCCACCGGTTCCAGCCGTTAGCCTGGCGCAACGCATTCACCAGGTTCGGATGGGGGACGGTCGTCACGCATGTCCAGGGAATTCCAGCGCGGCCACAAGGCCAAGATCAGTGACCTGACGGCGGGGACCGATCTGTACGTGGGAGTGCAGATCGGCGGCTCCGGTCTGACCTTCGACATCAGCTGCTTCGGGCTCGACGCCCAGGAGCGGCTGTCGGACGACCGGTACTTCGTCTTCTTCAACCAGCCGAAGTCGCCCGAGGGCGCCATCCAGCAGCTCGGCGCCCAGGCCGGGGACACGGAGTCCTTCCGCGTCACCCTCGACCGGATCCCGGCGCACATCCACAAGCTCAGCTTCACCGCGACGCTCGACGGCCCCGGCCAGATGTCGCAGACCGGCCCCGGCTACATCCGTGTCGTCGCGGGCGGCACCGAGGTGGCCCGCTACTCCTTCACGGGAGCGGAGTTCAGCACCGAGCGCGCGGTGATGCTCGGCGACTTCTACCTCAAGGACGTCTGGCGGTTCGCCGCCGTCGGGCAGGGCTTCGACGGCGGGCTGGAGGCGCTGCTGAAGAACTTCGGCGGCGAGGTGCTCGAGGAGGAGTCGCCGGCGCCCGCGCCGAGCGCGGCCCCCGCCTTCGCGCCCCCGCAGCAGGACAGCGCGCCCCCGGCCTTCGCCCCGCCCGCCGCCGCCCAGCCGCCCGCCGCCGCGCCGCAGGCCGTTCAGTCGCCGCCCCCGCCGCCACCCGCACAGAGCTTCGCGCCCCCGCCCGGCGCCACCCCGCCGCCGGTGGCACCGCCGGCCCCGCAGGTCCACGCGGCCGCCACCATGGCGGCGCCCATCGCGCCGCCCGGTCACTTCTCCGGCGGCCAGACGCCGCCCGGTGGCACGGTCCCGCCCCCGCCCGGCCCGCCCGGTATGCCGGCCCAGCCCGCGCCGTACGCGCAGCCGGCCGCGCCCACCCAGGCCTTCGGGGCCCAGCAGCCCTACGGCCGGCCCGCGGTCCCGGCCCAGCCCTACCCCGCCCAGCAGTCGCCGCACGCCCTGCAACCCCAGCAGGCCCCCTACGGCGCGCCCGCACCCGGCGCGGCCCAGCACCAGGGCACCGGCGCGCCCGCCGTACCCGGCGTCCAGGCGGCGTTCGCGCGCTACCGCGAGGCCCCCAACGGCCAGCGCTGGACCCTGCAGAACCCCCGGCTCGTGCGCGTCGACCTCGGCGCCGACCCGCAGCCCGTGCTCGCCCGGCAGGGCAGCATGGTCCTCTACCAGGGCAAGGTCGACTTCAGCTACAAGGGCGCCGGCTTCATGGGCCGCATCGTCGGCAACGCCACCGGCCAGGAGATGCAGCTGATGCGCTGCACCGGCCGGGGGCAGGTGTTCCTCGCCGACGACTCCTCCCACGTCCACCCCATCCAGCTGGAGAACGACGCCATCTGCGTCTCCGCCGACGCGGTGCTCGCCTTCGACGAGTCGCTGCACCACGAGGTGCGCCGGATCGAGGGTCACGGCATTCCCGGCGGTGCCCTGTTCACCATGCAGTTCCACGGCACGGGCACCGTCGTCGTCAAGACGCACGGCACCCCCGTGGTGCTGCCGGTCACCCCGACCACCTTCGCCGACAGCAACGCCGTCGTCGCCTGGTCGGCCGGATCCCAGGTGATCGTCTCCAGCCAGGTGCGGCTGCGCCGCACCTCCTACCCGGGCCACAGCGGGGAGACCGTCAATCTCCAGTTCCGCGGCGCGCCCGGAAACTTCATCGTCGTCCAGCCCTACGAGGTCTGAGGGAGCCCGTCATGGACCAGTCGCTGATCGCGGGCCACGCCCCGACCCCGCCCGCCGCCCGCATGGAGAACCACGGCAGCAGCATGCTCAAGGTCGCCATGCAGAGCGGCCACGACCTGTTCGCCCGCACCGGTTCGATGGTCGCCTACGAGGGGTTCATCCAGTACGAACCGAACGCGCCGGCCATCCGCCAGATGGCCTCCCAGTGGCTCACCGGCGAGGGCACCCCGCTGATGAAATGCAGCGGTGACGGCCTGCTCTACCTCGCCGACTACGGCGCCGATGTCGTCTGCCTCAACCTCAGCAACGAGTCGGTGTCCGTCAACGGCACCAATCTGCTGGCCTTCGACGCCCACCTGCAGTGGGGTGTGGAACGGGTCAAGGGCATGGCCAAGTTCGCCGGGCAGGGCCTGTTCAACGTCGTTGTCAGCGGCACCGGCTGGGTCGCGCTGACCTCGCGCGGTACCCCGATCGTCGTCGACTGCGGCGGTGGCGAGGACGAGACCTATGTGGACCCCGACGCGCTCGTCGCCTGGTCCACCAACCTGCGGATGAAGGGGAAGCGCAGCTTCAAGGCTTCCTCGATGATCGGCCGCGGCAGCGGCGAGGCGTACCAACTGGGCTTCTCCGGCCAGGGATTCGTGGTCGTACAGCCCAGCGAGGACAGCACCGACCGGCTCCGGGCCCGGGGCTGAGGGGGACGAACAGACCATGCAGAGCCCGCTTTTCGCGAACACCGAGGCCCAGACGCAGGACCGCTACGCCCTGCAGAACCCGCAGATGCTGCGCGTCGCCCTCACCGGCCAGGACGACGTCCTCGCCCGCAAGGGCTCGATGGTGGCCTACCAGGGCCTGATCGAGTTCGACGGCGAGTACCGCACGCGCGGCCAGCGCAACGCCCAGGCGCGCACCGGCGAGGGCCTGGACCTGATGCGCTGCTCCGGCCAGGGCACCGTCTACCTCGCCAACCTCGCCCAGCACGTCCACGTCGTGGACGTGGACCACGAGGGCCTGACCGTGGACAGCTCCTACGTCCTCGCGCTGGACTCGACGCTGCACTGGGAGGCGATCGCGGTGGACAGCCAGTTCGGGATCTCCGGCACCGGCGCGTACAGCCTCAGCATCACCGGTCGCGGCAAGGTCGCGCTGATGACGTCCGGGCAGCCCCTGATGCTCGAGGTCACGCCGGACAAGTACGCCTACGCCGACGCGGACGCCGTCGTCGCCTGGTCCTCGTCGCTGCGTGTGCAGATGCAGGCGCAGACGTCCTCCTCGGGCGTGTGGCGGCGGCGCGGCGGCACCGGCGAGGGCTGGGAGCTGAGCTTCCTCGGGCAGGGCTACGCGCTCGTCCAGCCCAGCGAACTGCTGCCGCCGCAGGGCGCGCAGATCGGCCAGGGGATCGCCGCGCAGTACGGCCTCGGCCAGAACGGGGCCCGCGGCCAGAACCAGGGCAACATCTGGTCCAACTGACGCCAGGCAGCGGTAAGGGGCGGTCACCATGGTGACCGCCCCTTACCGTCCACTGTCGCCCGCCGCCGGCCGCGCCCGACCGCCGCCGCTCGCCGTCAGAGGCGCGCGAGCGTCCGTCGCATCAGCTGGACGACGGAGTCGTCGGCGACGCCGGCGACCTCCTCGTAGGGGAACCAGCGCAGGTCCAGCGACTCGTCGCTGATGGCCGCCCGGGCGCCCTCCGGCACCAGCGCCGCGTACTGGATGTCCAGGTGCCAGTTGCAGGGCGCCGGGATCGGGTGCCGGTCCAGCCGCACCGGGCCGCCCGGCAGCAGCGTCAGGCCCGTGATGCCGGACTCCTCGGTGGCCTCCCGCAGCGCCGCCGCCTCGACGGTGGTGTCACCGGGCTCGCAGTGGCCGCCCATCTGCAGCCACATGCGCAGCTTGCGGTGCAGGGTCAGCAGCACCTGCCCGCGCGCCGGGTCGATCACCAGCGCGCTGGCCGTGACATGCCCGGCATGGCAGGGCTTCCACATCCCGTCCGGGTGGGCCGCCAGGTGATCGAGGTAGAGCCCGCGCAGCTCCTGCTGGTCCTCGTACTCCTTCAGGACAAGGACCGCGTTCTCGTGCAGGCTCACTTCTTGTCGTCGCCTTCGCCCGATTCGTCGGATGTGCCGGGCTTGCCGGACTCGCCCGAGCCCTTGGCCGCCTCGCCCAGCATCTTGTCGAGCTCGGAGAAGTCCAGGTGCTCGCGGTGGACGAAGCCGTCCGGGTCGTCCAGGTCGGCCGCCGTCGGCAGCATGTCCGGGTGCTCCCACAGGCCGTCGCGGCCCTCCAGGCCGCGCGCGTCCGTCAGCGAGGCCCACAGCCGGGAGGCGTCGCGCAGGCGGCGGGGCCGCAGCTCGAGACCGATCAGCGTGGCGAACGTCTGCTCCGCCGGGCCGCCCGAGGCGCGGCGGCGGCGCAGCGTCTCGCGCAGGGCGTCGGCCGACGGCAGGTGCGGCGCGGCCGCCGCGTGCACCACCGCGTCCACCCAGCCCTCGACCAGCGCGAGCGCGGTCTCCAGGCGGGCCAGCGCGGCCTTCTGCTCCGGGGTGTCCTCCGGCTGGAACATGCCCTGCTGCAGCGCCTCCTGCAGCTGCTCCGGGTGCGTGGGGTCGAGCTGGCCGACCACGTCCTCCAGCTTGGAGGTGTCGACCTTGATGCCCCGCGCGTAGCCCTCGACGGCACCGAACAGGTGCGAGCGCAGCCACGGCACGTGCGCGAAGAGCCGCTGGTGGGCGGCCTCGCGCAGGGCCAGGTACAGCCGCACCTCGTCCTGGGGCACGCCCAGCCCGGAACCGAACGTCTCGATGTTGACCGGCAGCAGCGCGGCCTTGCCGGCCGGGCCCAGCGGCAGGCCGATGTCGGTCGAGCCGACGACCTCGCCCGCCAGCACGCCCACGGCCTGGCCGATCTGGGTGCCGAACATCGCGCCGCCCATGCTGCGCATCATGCCCAGCAGCGGGCCCGCCATGGCCTGCATCTCCTCCGGCAGGACGCCGCCCATCGCGGCCCCCACGCGCTCGGCGACGGGGTCGACCAGGTCCTTCCACACCGGCAGGGTCGCCTCGACCCACTCCGCGCGGCTCCAGGCCACGGCCGTGCCGGAGCCCGAGGGCAGCGAGGTCACGCCGTCCAGCCACAGGTCGGCCAGGCGCACGGCCTCCTCGACCGCCGCCCGCTCGCCGGCCGTGACACTGGCGTCCTTGCTGCCGTCGGCGGTGCCCTGGGCGACCGTCCGGCGCGCGATGTCCTTGGCCATGTCCCAGTTCACCGGGCCGCCCTCGTAGGAGAGCATCTGCCCCAGCTGCTGGAAGGCGGCGCCAAGATCGCCCGGGTTCATCGACCCGAACATCGCGGCGAAGGGGTTGTCCCCACCGCCGGCGGGGCCGCCGAACCCGAACGGATTCGCGGGCCCCTGGCCGCCCTGGCCACCGCCCTTCTTCTTGCCGTCGTCGCCGTTCTCCGGCTCCTCCGGCGGAAGACCGAATCCGAATGGGGTGTCACTCACGGGTTTCCTCGGCTCGTAGGGCCGCCGGCTGTGGACCGGCGGCGAATGCCCGACAACACCACCAAGCGTAGACACCTCGCCGCTATCCGGGCTTGGTGCTCCACGCGCCCGGGGCCTGCGGCAGGATGGACGTCACCTGGTACGTACGTGTCATGACAACGGTGATGGCACATACGTACTGAAGACAACCGCTGGAGACGCCCGGTGAGTTCCCCCGACCGAGAAGTTCGCGCAGCGCGAAACGGTTCCGCGCGAGACAGTACGACCCCGCACGGCTCGGCCCTGCGCGGCCGGCGGCCCGTCGTGGCCGTCACCGGTGCCGCGCGCGGCGTCGGCGCGCTGCTCACGCGGCGGCTCGCCGCCTGCGAGGAGATCAAGCACGTCGTCGCCATCGACGAGCGGCGCGGAGACGTGACCGAGGCCCAGTGGCACGTGCTCGACGTCCGCGACCCCGCGATCGCCGAGAAGCTGCGCGGCGCCGACGTGGTGGTCCACCTCGCGCTCGACCTCGACCTGGAGACCGACGCGGCCGCGCGCACCGCCTACAACGTGCGCGGCACCCAGACCGTGCTGACTGCCGCCGCGGCCGCCGGCGTGCACCGGGTGGTGCTGTGCACCTCCGCCATGGTCTACGGGGCGCGCCCCGACAACGACGTGCCGCTCGCCGAGGACGCCGAGCTGCGGGCGACCGCGGAGGCGACGGGAGTGGGCGACCTGCTCGAGATAGAGCGGCTGGCCAGGCGCGCGCCCCGGGCGCACCCCGGCCTGAACGTCACCGTGCTGCGGCCCGCCGTCCTGGTCGGCGGCACCGACACCGCCCTGACCCGCTACTTCGAGTCGCCCCGCCTCCTGGTGGTCGCCGGATCCCGGCCGACCTGGCAGTTCTGCCACGTGGAGGACCTGGTGAGCGCCCTGGAGTTCGCCGCCCTGGAGAAGGCGGAGGGGGAACTGGCCGTCGGCTGCGACGGGTGGCTGGAGCAGGAGGAGGTCGAGGAGCTCACCGGCATCCGGCGCATGGAGCTGCCCTCGGCCGTCGCACTCGGCGCCGCGTCCCGGCTGCACCGCCTGGGGCTGACCCCGTCGCCCGCGGGCGACCTGGAGTACACGATGCACCCGTGGGTGGTCAGCGGCCACCGGCTGCACGACGCGGGCTGGCGGCCCCGCTGGACCAACGAGGAGGTCCTCGCGGAGCTGCTGGAGGAGGTCGCCGGACGGCACACCGTCGCCGGGCGCCGGCTCGGCCGCAAGGACGCCACCGCCGCGGGCGCCGCGGGCGCCACCGTCGCCCTGCTGGGCACCGCCGCCCTGGTCCGCCGGGCCCGCAAGGCGCGCCGGCGCCTGTAGGGGCGCAGGGGCGCCCGGAGGACCGTACGGAGCGGCCTTCGCACGTCAGGTCGAACGGCCGTGCGCCGGGAGCCGCCGCGGTGCGGCACGATGGGGCGCATGAGCAGCTACGACCACCCCGGCGAACGCGCCGCCCACGATCCCGTCCGCCTGCTGGCGGTCCGGGACACCCCGCTCTCCGTGGACGAGGTCTTCGCGGCGGTCGGCGACGACGCCGCGGGCGGCACCGTGCTCTTCGTCGGCACCGTGCGCGACCACGACGGCGGCGCCGGCGTCACCGGGCTCGGCTACTCCGCCCACCCGAGCGCCGAGGCGGAGCTGCGCCGGGTCGCGGAGAAGGTCGCGGCGGACTTCCCGGTCCGGGCGCTGGCCGCGGTGCACCGCGTGGGCGACCTGTCCATCGGCGACCTGGCCGTCGTGGTGGCCGTCTCCTGCCCGCACCGGGCGGAGGCGTTCGCGGCGTGCCGGAGGCTGATCGACGATCTCAAGCGCGAGGTGCCGATATGGAAGCACCAGACGTTTACGGACGGTACGGAGGAGTGGGTGGGGGCCTGAGAGGCGAACGGGGCCGGGCGGGGATCAGACTCGCCCACGAATGGGCTGTTCCTGGTTGCGTAACCGGCCCCCTGACGTAAGCGTTGAGACCGAAGACGACTAATCTGCTCATCAGTTGTTCTCATCGGTCAGTGGCGGTTGCGTGAGGGGTCGGAGGCCGGCATGGCGGCGCTCGCTTGGTTGCTGATTCCGGTCGGCGCGGCGGTCCTGGCCGCCCTGTGGGGAAGCTGGGCGGCCCGGAACCGCAAGGCCGGCGACGTGGCGGAACTGGCGGGGTACGCGAAGTTCCGCGAGGCGATGGAACGGACCGAGTCCGGTTCGGGCTCGGCGCGCTAGCGGAGGGCCCCGTAGCTGCCCCGTACGGACCGCCCCGGAAGTGGACTGTCGGACCCGTCCCGTACTGTCGTTCCATGCCCCGCCGCACCGCGACGATGCTCGCCTCCCTCCTGATGCTGATCGCGCTGCTGTGCGCAGGCGTGCTGATCCCCGTGCCGTACTCGGAGATGTCCCCGGGCCCGACGGTCAACACGCTCGGTGAGCACGGCGGCGAGCCGGTGCTGCAGATCTCCGGGCGCAAGACCTATCCGACCAGCGGTCACCTCAACATGACCACGGTCCGGGTCACCGGCTCCCAGTACCGGATGAACCTCGTCGAGGCGGTCTACGGCTGGATCGCGCACGACAACCTGGTGGTGCCGCACAGCACGCTCTACCCGGACGACAAGTCCCCCGACGAGCTGAACCAGGAGACGGCGGAGGAGTTCACCCAGTCCCAGGAGAGCGCCAAGGTCGCCGCCCTGCGGCAGCTGGACATCCCGGTCGGCACGCGCGTGGTGGTCTCGTCCGTCGTCAAGGGCAGCCCCGCCGAGGGCGCCCTGCACGCGGGCGACGTGATCAAGGCCGTGGACGGCACGGAGGTCAAGGAGCACGGCGACGTGGCCAAGCTGGTCACCAAGCACAAGCCGGGCGAGAAGGTCTCCTTCCTGATCGTGCCCGCCAAGGAGGCGGCCGCCGCGGAGAAGGAGAAGCGCGCTCCCAGGACCGAGAAGACGGTCACCCTCGTCACCGGCAAGGCCACCGACGACGGCCGGGCGATAGTCGGCATCCAGGCGGGCCGGGACCACACGTTCCCGTTCACGATCAACATCAAGCTGGCGGACGTGGGCGGGCCGAGCGCGGGCCTGATGTTCGCCCTGGGGATAGTCGACAAGCTCACCCCCGAGGACCTGACCGGCGGCAAGTTCATCGCCGGCACCGGCACGATCGACGAGGCCGGCAAGGTCGGCCCGATCGGCGGCGTGGAGATGAAGACGGTCGGCGCGCGCTCCAAGGGCGCGCGGTACTTCCTGACCCCCAAGGACAACTGCGCGGCCGCCGCCAAGGACACCCCCTCCGGCCTCACCCTGGTGAAGGTCGACACGATCAAGGACGCGATGCAGTCCCTGGAGAAGATCCGCAAGGGGGACACGGCCGGCCTGCCACAGTGCTCGGCGGGCTAGGGGGACACCCCCTAGGGCGTGACCGATGAGTTCGCCGGGGCCGGCCGGGGGGGGGGGGGGGGGCGGGCCCCCCCCCCCCCCCCCCCCCCCCCCGCCGGGGGGGGGGGGGGGCCCCCCCCCCCCGCGCGGG
>NZ_JBITZS010000010.1:49737-87629 GCF_044547045.1 Streptomyces sp. NPDC053048 | reverse complement strand
TCACGGCCGGGCGGCGGCCCCGGCGGGGCCGCCGCGGGGGGGGGGGGGGGGGGCGGCCGCCCGGGGGGGGGGGCCGGGGGGGGGGGGGGGGGGGGGGGGGGGGGGGGGGGGGGGCCCCCCCCCCCCCCCGGGCCGCCCACCCGGCGGTCGAGTGCGGTCAGTCCTCGAACGTCGCCGCGAGGGCGTCGGCCAGGCCCGGCACCAGGTCGGCGCCGGTGAGGACCTCGGTCGGCGAGTCCTTCTCGCGCAGCCGGACGGCCGACTCGCGGGCGCCGTCGCGCAGCACGGCCACCGTCATCCGGACCTCCTGGCGGTCCGGGTGCTTGGCGACCCACGCGGCGAGCTGCTTGTCGTTCATGCCGTGGGGCACGGACCCCTCGGCGGACGGCGGGAGCATCAGGCGCTCCACCGTCAGGGCGCACCCCGCCACGGCCTCCGGCCAGGCGATGGTGCCGAGGAACTTGTCGAGAGCGGTGCCGGGCGGCAGCTCCTCCTGTTCGATCGGGGTGAAGGACGACGACGTGGCCGGCGCCTCGTCGAGGCCGAGCTGGGCGGCCAGGCCGGGCTCCTGGGTGCGGAGCTTGGCCGTGTCGACCAGGGCGAAGAGCCGGGCGGGCTGGTCCCAGCCCAGCCCGGAGGCGTACTCGTCGATCTCGAGCACGGCGCGGGTCAGCGGGCTGGCGGCCATGGGGGTGCTGGGCTCGTGCGAGCCGGGAAGGTTCGAACCGGTATTGCTGGACATGGTCAATATCGTGCCCTGAGAGAGCCCGAAATCGGGAACCGAGTAAAGCCTCGGTAAGTTGCCACAGTGGGTCCGGCCATCACCGGGCCCGGCTCCACGTGCGGAACACCGCACGGAACAGCTCCATCATCAGCCCCACCAGCAGCTCCACCCAGAGCTCCATCGACAGCGAAACTTCGAGGTGCGCACCTTGGCTTTCCAGATGCCGGACCGCGGCGGAGGCCCGTCCGGGCCACGGATCAGAGTCGGCCGACCGTCCCGGCGCGTCCGGACCCTGCTGATGACCTTGGGCGTGCTGGCAGTGCTGGCCATGCTCTTCGTCATGTTCGCCGGGTTCTGGACGGACTGGCTCTGGTACCGCTCGGTGGACTACTCCTCGGTCTTCACCACCACCCTCGGCACCAAGATCGGCCTGTTCGCCGTCTTCGGCCTGCTGATGGCCGTGGCGGTGGGGGTCAACATCTGGCTGGCCCACAAGCTGCGGCCGCCGCTGAGCGCGATGTCGATGGAGCAGCAGAGCCTCGACCGCTACCGGATGAGCGTCGCCCCCTACAAGAAGTGGGTGCTGCTGGCGGTCACCGCGCTGGTCGGCCTGGTGGCGGGCGCCTCGGCGGCCGGGCAGTGGCGCACCTGGCTGCAGTGGGTCAACGCGGTCCCCTTCGGCCAGAAGGACGCGCAGTTCCACAAGGACATCTCGTTCTACACCTTCGACCTGCCCTGGTACCGCTTCCTGCTGAGCTTCGGCTTCGCCGCGGCGGTCCTGTCGCTGATCGCCGCCGCGCTGGTGCACTACCTCTACGGCGGGCTGCGGCTGACCAGCCCCGGCGGGCGGGCCACCAAGGCCGCCACCGGCCACCTGTCGGTCCTCCTGGGCATCTTCGTCACCCTCAAGGCCGTGGCCTACTGGCTGGACCGCTACGGGCTGGCGGTGAAGTCCAGCGGGCTGAAATCGGCCGACGGCTGGACGGGCCTGCGCTACGTGGACGCCAACGCCTATCTGCCGGCCAAGACGATCCTCTTCATCATCGCGCTGATCTGCGCCGTGCTGTTCTTCGCGACGCTGTGGCGGCGCACCTGGCAGCTGCCGGTGATCGGCTTCGGCCTGATGGTGCTCTCGGCGGTGCTGATCGGCGGGCTCTACCCGGCGATCGTGCAGAAGTTCCAGGTCCAGCCCAATGAGCAGGCCAAGGAAGCGCCGTACATCAAGAAGAACATCACCGCGACGCGCGAGGCCTACGGCATCGACGGCTCGAAGGTGAAGGACTACGCGGGCGCCAGCGACATCAAGGGCAAGGACAAGGAGAAGCTGCGCGCCGACGCCGCCTCCACCGCCAGCCTGCGCCTGCTCGACCCGAATGTGGTCTCCCCGGCCTTCCAGCAGGAACAGCAGGTCCGCGGGTACTACCAGTTCCCCTCGACCCTGGACGTCGACCGCTACAAGGTGGACGGCAAGGAGCAGGACACGGTCATCGGTCTGCGCGAGCTGAACCTCAAGGGCATTCCCGAGCGCAATTGGATCAACGACCACTTCAAGTACACCCACGGATACGGCGCCATTACGGCGAAGGGCACCTCCACCGACAAGGCCGGCGCCCCGGACTTCACCGAGAAGAAGCTCCCCACCGAGGGCATGCTCGGCACGTACGAACAGCGCGTGTACTACGGCGAGAAGACCACCCAGTATTCGATCGTGGGCGGTCCGCAGAAGGAGCTCGACCACCCCAGCGACCAGGGTGAGACGAGCTACAGCTACAAGGGGAAGAGCGGCGTCAACCTCTCCAACCCGGTCAACCGCGCCGCCTACGCGGTGGCCTTCGGCGAGCCGCAGATCCTGTATTCGGGCGCCATCGGCAAGGGCTCGCGAATTCTGTACAACCGCACCCCGAAGGAGCGCGTCGAATCGGTCGCCCCGTGGCTGACCATCGACGGCGACGCCTACCCGGCCGTGGTCGACGGGCGCATCCAGTGGATCGTGGACGCCTACACCACGAGCAACGGCTACCCGTACGCCTCCCGGACCACGCTGGGCGACACCACCGCCGACTCGCTCACCACCGGTCAGCGCGCGGTCGTGGCCCAGCAGAACCAGGTCAACTACATCCGCAACTCGGTCAAGGCGACGGTCGACGCCTTCGACGGCACGGTCAAGCTGTACCAGTGGGACGCCAAGGACCCGGTGCTCAAGACCTGGATGAAGGCCTTCCCCGGCACGGTGAAGGCGAAGAGCAGCATCAGCCCCGCGCTGATGGATCATCTGCGCTACCCGCAGGACCTGTTCAAGGTCCAGCGCGAGCTGCTCACCCGCTACCACGTCACCGACCCGGGCACGTTCTACACCGGCAGTGAGCGCTGGCAGGTGCCGGACGACCCGACCAACGAAGAGGGCAACGCGGTTCCGCCGTACTACCTGAGCATGAAGATGCCGGACCAGCAGAAGCAGACCTTCTCGCTGACCACCACCTTCACGCCCAAGAACCGGCCCAACCTCGGTGCCTTCATGGCCGTCGACGCCGACGCGAAGAGCTCCGGATACGGCAGCATCAGAATTCTGAAACTGCCCTCCGAGACCACGGTCTGGGGCCCCGAGCAGGCGCAGAGCAAGTTCAACGGGGACACCCGCGTCGCCGACCAGATCAATATCTGGAAGCGGGGCGATTCCAAGGTCGAGTACGGCAATCTGCTGACCGTGCCGCTGGAGGGCGGGCTGCTGTACGTCGAGCCGGTCTACATGCGCGGTACGGGCTCGAACTACCCGCTGCTGAAGAAGGTCCTGGTCAACTACGGCGAGAAGATCGCCTTCAGGGACACCCTCGACGAGGCCCTGGACGAGATCTTCGGCGAGAAGGGCGCGGACGCGCCCACCCCGCCGCCGCCGAGCGGTGAGCCCACCAAGCCGCCCGTCCAGGACGCGACGGTCAAGCAGGCCGTCAAGGACGCCCTGAACGCCTACGAGGCGAGCCAGAAGGCGCTCGACAACAAGGACTGGGCCGCCTACGGCAAGGCCCAGAAGGAGCTCAAGGAGGCCCTGGACCGGGTGGCCAAGGCCGAGGCCAAGGCCGGCGGCGAGGGCTCGAAGCCGGGCAGCTAGCCGGGGGCCCGCCCCGCGCCGTGGTACGGTTGTTCCACAACGGCGCGGGGTGGAGCAGCTCGGTAGCTCGCTGGGCTCATAACCCAGAGGTCGCAGGTTCAAATCCTGTCCCCGCTACTCAAAGACAAGGCCCGGAGTTCTCGGACTCCGGGCCTTGTCGTGTGCCCGGGAGCCGCCAAGTCCCGCTCGGGCGGCCGCAGAACACGCGTCCGGCGCCCGGCGCGCGTGGTCTGTGCGGGTTGTGTGCGGGGGCTTTGATTAGAGTTTGGAGCACCGCCGTGTCGGGAAGTCGGGAAGTCGACAAAACGCTGAAGTGACCTCACTGGCTGCGGTATTCCAGGTGTACGCAGGTTGCGGGAGTGCGACGATGGGACTTATGGGGGACAAGGCGAGGCTGTTGGAAACACGTCGGCTTGTAGGAGCTCCCGGAGACGGGAGCGATCAGGACGACCAGGACCCGTCGTCGTACGGCCCGGGGGAGGGCTCCCCGGACGCCGACTGTGCCACCGACGCGGCCGACCTGGAGCTCGAGACAGCCCGCCGCCGT
The DNA here is from genome assembly GCF_044547045.1 of Streptomyces sp. NPDC053048. Taxonomy (NCBI): domain Bacteria; kingdom Bacillati; phylum Actinomycetota; class Actinomycetes; order Kitasatosporales; family Streptomycetaceae; genus Streptomyces; species Streptomyces sp. NPDC053048. The sequence goes on along the minus strand of NZ_JBITZS010000010.1, from coordinate 83,252 downwards.
GCCGCCGAGTCCGGTGACCCCGCATCCCTGAGCATGCTCGGCGCCCTGCTGCTGCGCCGCGGCGACCTCGACGGCGCCGAGCGCCACCTGCGCGCCGCCACCGCCGAGGGCGACCGCTCCGCGGCCAACAACCTCGGCGTGCTGCTGCACCAGCGCGGCTACCCCGACGAGGCCGCCGGCTGGTGGCGGGTCGCCGCCGTGGCCGGCTCCGCCCCCGCCGCGCACGCCCTCGGCCGCTACCACCGCGAGCGCGGCGACGAGCCCGCCGCCGAGTACTGGCTGCGCCAGTCCGCCGAGTCCGGGCACGCCCTGGGCGCCTACGCCCTGGCCGACCTGCTGGAGCACCGCAGCGACGTGGGCGCCGAGCGCTGGTTCCGCTCCGCCGCCGAGCGCGGGCACCGCGAGGCCGCGTACCGCCTGGCGCGGATACTCGACGGCCGGGCGCCCAAGGCGTCGGGCCTGTCCGACGGCCTCGGCGAGGGCCTCGGCCCGTCCCTCGCCGCCCGGCCCGGCGGCCCCGACACCTCGGTGCGCGAGCTGCGGGCGGCCGCCGCCAACGGCCGCCGCCAGGACGGCCCGGCCGGCGAGGCCGAGCAGTGGTACCGCCAGGCCGCCGCCCGCGGCCACCGCCGCGCCGCCCTCCACCTGGGCACCCTGCTGGAGGCCCGTGGCGAGACCCAGGAGGCCGCGCGCTGGTACCTGACCTCGGCCAAGGACGGCGAGCCGCGCGCGGCCTGCGCCCTCGGCTTCCTGCTGCGCGACGCCGGGGACACCGACAGCGCCGCCGTCTGGTGGCGCCGCGCCGCCCAGGAGGGCGACGGCAACGCCGCCAACGCGCTGGGCGCCCTGCACGCCGACCGCGGCGAGTCCCAGCAGGCCGAGCGCTGGTACCGCACGGCCCTGGACGCCGGTGACATCAACGGCGCCTACAACCTCGGCCTGCTCTGCGCCGAACAGGGCCGCACCGCCCAGGCCGAGCAGTGGTACCGCCGCGCCGCCTACGCCGGGCACAAGGAGGCCGCCAACGCGCTGGCCGTGCTGCTGCTCCAGCACGGCGACTCCGCCGGCGCCGAGCCGTGGTTCTCCAAGGCCGCCGAAGCCGGCAGCGTCGACGCCGCCTTCAACCTGGGCATCCTCTACGCCGGCCGCGACGAGGAGCAGCTGGCCCTGCAGTGGTACGAGCGGGCCGCCGCCGCCGGGCACACCGACGCCGCCCTGCAGGTCGCCATCGCCCTGCTGCGCGAGGGGGACGCGGAGGACGCCGAGGCGGCCGAACGCCACCTGCGCGTCGCCGTGCGCGGCGGCAGCGCCGAGGCGGCCTTCCGGCTCGGCGCGCTGCTCGACCGCGACGAGAGCCGCTTCGACTGCGAGGAGTGGTACGAGCGGGCCGCCCGGCAGGGCCACCGCCGGGCCCAGGTGCGCCTGGGCATGCTGGTCGCCGAGCGCGGCGACGTGGTGGCGGCCGCCCACTGGTACCGGGCGGCGGCCGAGGCCGGCAGCCGCAACGGCGCCTTCAACCTCGGGCTGCTGCTCGCCCGCGAGGGCAGCGAGCAGGAGGCGGCGATGTGGTGGGCCCAGGCCGCCGAGGCCGGGCACGGCCGCGCCGCGCTGCGCCTGGCGCTGCTCGCCGCGCGCCGCGGCGACCTGGCCGAGGGCCGTCTGTGGTGCGCCCAGGCGGTCCAGCTGGGCCCGGCCGAGGTCGCCGAGCGCGCGGCGCGGCTGCGGGACGCGCTGCAGCAGGAGCTCACCGCGTAGCGGACGCCGCACGGAACGTCATCGCGCGGGCAAAGGGTTTGCCCGCGTGGTCACGGGCAGGTTAAGGTGGAATCACCGACGCGGGGTGGAGCAGCTCGGTAGCTCGCTGGGCTCATAACCCAGAGGTCGCAGGTTCAAATCCTGTCCCCGCTACTTGATGACGAAGGCCCGGATCCTCGAGGATCCGGGCCTTCGTCGTGTCATGCCGTGACGCAGTCGGGACAGATGCCGCGGTAGGTCACCTCGACCGCCGAGACCTGGAAGCCGAAGCGCTCGTCGGCCGGGAGGTCGGCCAGCAGGTCCCCCGAGGGGTGGACGTCTCGGATCGTGCCGCACCGGGAACACACCAGGTGCTGGTGGGCGTGGTGGGCGTTGGGGTCGTAGCGCTTGGCGCGGCCGTCCGTGCTCACCTCGAGGACCTCGCCCAGCGAGACCAGCTCGCCCAGCGTGTTGTACACCGTCGCGCGGGAGATCTCCGGCAGCAGATCGGCCGCCTTGGCGTGGACTTCGTCGGCCGTGTAGTGCACGTGGTCCCCGTCGAGCACTTCGGCGACGACGCGCCGCTGCGCGGTCAGCCGCCAGCCGCGGCCGCGGAGCCGTTCCAGCAGGTCACTCATGCCATTCACCTATCAGTCAGATAGGACCAGCGTAGCAGCGGGTCTCGTCCATCCATGGAATCAGTATTTCTGTTGTTCTCATCTTGACTTAGACCAAGTCCAATGTAGGATCGATCTCGGTTCAGGGCCACGGCAGTGAACCGGACAGACCATCTGACGACGGAGGCGTACGTGACCACGGCGAACGGCGAGGCGGCAATGACGACGGGCCCGCTGACCACGGAGTCGGGAGCTCCGGTCGCGGACAACCAGAACAGCGAGACGGCCGGCCTCGGTGGCCCCGTCCTGGTGCAGGACCAGCTGCTGCTCGAGAAGCTCGCGCACTTCAACCGCGAGCGCATCCCGGAGCGCGTGGTGCACGCCCGCGGCGCGGGCGCCTACGGCACCTTCACCGTGACCGCCGACGTCACCCGCTGGACCCGGGCCGCGTTCCTCTCCGAGGTCGGCAAGCAGACCGAGACCTTCCTGCGCTTCTCCACGGTCGCCGGAAACCTCGGCTCCGCCGACGCGGTGCGCGACCCCCGCGGCTTCGCGCTGAAGTTCTACACCGAAGAGGGCAACTACGACCTCGTCGGCAACAACACCCCGGTGTTCTTCATCAAGGACGCCATCAAGTTCCCCGACTTCATCCACACCCAGAAGCGCGACCCGTACACCGGCTCGCAGGAGGCGGACAACGTCTGGGACTTCTGGGGCCTGTCGCCCGAGTCCACCCACCAGGTGACCTGGCTCTTCGGTGACCGCGGCATCCCCGCCTCGTACCGCCACATGAACGGGTACGGCTCGCACACGTACCAGTGGAACAACGAGGCCGGCGAGGTCTTCTGGGTCAAGTACCACTTCAAGACCGACCAGGGGATCGAGAACCTCGCCCAGGAGGACGCCAACCGGATCGCCGGCGAGGACCCCGACAGCCACCAGCGCGACCTGCGCGAGTCCATCGAGCGCGGCGACTTCCCGACCTGGACCGTGCAGGTGCAGATCATGCCGGCGGACGAGGCGGCGAACTACCGCTTCAACCCCTTCGACCTCACCAAGGTGTGGCCGCACGAGGACTACCCGCCGATCGAGATCGGCAAGCTGGAGCTCAACCGCAACCCCGAGAACGTCTTCGCCGAGGTCGAGCAGTCGATCTTCTCGCCGGCGCACTTCGTGCCGGGCATCGGTCCCTCGCCCGACAAGATGCTGCAGGGCCGCCTCTTCGCCTACGGCGACGCCCACCGCTACCGGGTCGGCATCAACGCCGACCACCTGCCGGTCAACCGCCCGCACGCCACCGAGGCGCGGACGAACAACCGCGACGGCTACGCCTACGACGGCCGCCACGGCCGGTCGAAGAACTACGAGCCCAACAGCTTCGGCGGCCCGGTCCAGACCGGCCGGCCGCTGTGGCAGCCGATCTCCGTCACCGGCGCCACCGGTGAGACCGCCGCGCCTTCGCACGCCGAGGACAACGACTTCGTCCAGGCGGGCAACCTCTACCGGCTGATGTCGGAGGGGGAGAAGGAGCGCCTGATCGCCAACCTGGCCGGCTTCATCGCCAAGGTCTCGCGCGACGACATCGTCGAGCGGGCGGTCAGCAACTTCCGCCAGGCGGACCCCGACTACGGCAAGCGGCTCGACGCCGCGGTCCAGGCCCTGCGCGGCTGAGAAGCCACTGGACGCTTGCCGTACGAACCGGAGAGGCCGGACGCCAATGGGCTCCGGCCTCTCCGGCCTTTCCCGCGCCGTGCTCCGGCTCCCGCCCCGCGCCCTACGCGGTCAGCGCGTCGGCGTGTTCCCGGTCGCGCCGGCGCTCCCGTCCCGGCAGCCAGCAGCGGATGATGTCGCGCACCGACACCACGCCGACGGCCTCGTGCCCGTCCAGGACGATCAGGTGCCGGAACTCGCCGCGCGACATCGCGGCGGCGGCTTCCTCCAGGGTCCACTCGGGGGCCGCGAACACCACGTCGGTGGTGGTGTGCCCGTGCGCCGTCTCGCGGTCGGGATCCTGGCCCGCCCCGACCGCGTTGAGTATGTCGCGCTCGGTCAGTATCCCGAGCCCGCTGGTGTCGGGGTCGAGGACGACCGCCGCGCCGATGCTGCGCGCCGACATCAGCCGGGCCGCCTGCCGGAGGGTGTGTGCCGGGCCGATGGTGAGGACCACCGTGCTCATGGCGTCGCGGACGAGCATGGCTTGCGCCACCTCCTTCGTGGACTGCGCGTCGGCCCCGTCCGCCGTGACCGTGAACCATGTATTTCCGGACAGGGTTCACAAGTTCACAAGGGTCGGGGTTGCCAGAGTGACACGCTGTCGCAGGGGTCGACAAGGTCCACGAGGCATGGGATTTTGCCGAATTTTTACGACTGCCTTGCTGGTTTAAGACCGTTACGGCCGCAGATAGCCGAGCAGTTCGTCGTGCAGCAGCCCGTTCGAGGCGGCGGCGTTGCCACTGTGCGGGCCGGGACGCCCGTCCAGTCCCGTGAACCGGCCACCGGCCTCCTCCACGATGACGACGTTCGCCGCCATGTCCCACAGCGACAGCTCCGGCTCGGCGCAGATGTCCACCGAGCCCTCCGCGACCATCATGTACGGCCAGAAGTCGCCGTAGCCGCGGGTGCGCCAGCAGTCGCGCGTCAGGTCCAGGAAGCCCGGCAGCATCCCGCGCTCCTCCCAGCCGGACAGCGACGAGTACGCGAACGACGCGTCCTCGATCCGCCCCACCCGCGACGTCCGCAGCCGCGTGGCCGAGAGCAGGCTGCGCCCGGTGTAGGCGCCCGAGTCCTTCGCCGCCCACCACCTGCGGCCCAGCGCCGGCGCCGACACCACCCCGACCACGGGGTGGAAGCCCATCTGACCCTGGTGTTCCCCCTGCACCATCAGAGAGATCAGCGTCGCCCACACCGGCACGCCGCGCACATAGTTCTTGGTGCCGTCGATCGGGTCGATGACCCACTGGCGCGGCCCCATGCCCTGGCTGCCGAACTCCTCGCCCAGCACGGCGTCGCGCGGCCGGGCGCGCTGGAGATGACCCCGGATCAGCTCCTCGGCGGCCTTGTCCGCCTCGCTCACCGGAGTCATGTCCGGCTTGGTCTCGACCTTCAGGTCGAGAGCCTTGAACCGGTCCATGGTGGCCGCGTCGGCGGCGTCCGCCAGGACGTGGGCCAGGCGCAGATCATCGTGGTAGTCCGACATGCTCCGCACATTACCCCTGGCCAAGGCCAGGTCACGCGCGGCGCGACCTGCCGGGACTCTTGACACCGTCTGTCGGCCCGTCAATCCTGTGCCCTGGCCCCAACCGTCGTGCGGCCGTACGGCCGGGGAGGCGACGATGCCCGCGGCACGAGAACTCTTGCTGGACGCGGCGTTCACTGCGCTCGGCGCCAGGCCCTGGCACGGGGTCCGGATGGTCGACGTCGCCGCCGCGGCCGGGGTCTCCCGGCAGACGCTCTACAACGAATTCGGCAGCAAGGACGGACTCGCCCGCGCCCTGGTGCGCCGCGAGTCGGACGCCTTCCTGGCCGGGGTGGAACGTTCCCTCGCCGACACCGCCGGCCGTCCGGGCGCCGACGCCGGGGACTGCTGCGCCGCCGTCGCCTTCTGGACGCTGCGCACCGCACGGGCCAACCCCTTCGTGCGGGCCGCGCTCACCGGCTGCCGCGGCGACCGGCTGCCACCGGCGGCCGCGCCGCCCGTACCGGCGCCCCGCACCCCGCAGGGCCTGCGCCCGGCCCGCGGCACGGCCTCGCCGGCGGCGCTGGCCGAACGGATCCGCGACAGCGCCCTCGAGGCCGTCGGCGCGCTCGGCGGCCCCGGCCGGCAGCACGCGCCGCCGCAGCCGGCCCCGGACGCGATGCGACGGGCCTGCGAGGCGGCGGTGCGGCTGACGATGTCCTACGTCGTCGCCCCGGCCGCCTCCGACGAGGAGGCGGCGGAGGAGGTCGCCCGGCTGGTGAGGGCCCTCCTGGGCGCGGCGGCCGTGGATCAGTGGGCAGAGCCCGACAGCTGAAGCCCGATCACCCCCACGATCACCAGCGTGATCGACACGATCTTGAGCGTGGAGACCAGGTCCCCCAGGAAGACCATGCCGTAGATCGCGGTCCCGGCGGCGCCGATGCCCGTCCACACGGCATAGGCCGGGCCCACGTCCAGCTTCCGCAGAGCCAGCGTCAGCAGACCGAAGCTGCCCAGCGCGAAGCACGCGAAGGCGATCGTGGGCCACAGCCTGGTGAAACCGTGGGAGAGCTTGAGACAGACGGCGAAGCCCGTTTCCAGCAGTCCGGCGACCACGACCAGCAGCCACGCCATCAGATTGCCTCCCGTTTCACGGACCGCCCCGCCGGCCCCGGTGCTCCTGATGCACTTGCCATTGGCGGTCACTCGCAAACGTAGGCGATCAGTCGCCTTCGCGCCGCTCCCTTGTCGCGAGCAGCCGGCGCAGCGAGTAGAGCCGCTGCGGATCGGCGTGGCCGTCCTCGACCCACTGGTCCAGGGCGCAGTCCTGCTCGTCGTGGCTGCACGCGCGCGGGCAGCCCTCGGTGCCGGGCTCCAGGTCGGGGAACGCGTGGATGACCCGCGAGGGATCCACGTGGTGCAGCCCGAACGACCGTACGCCCGGGGTGTCGATGACCCAGCCGGAACCGTCCGGCAGCGGCAGGGCCAGCGCGGAGGTGGTGGTGTGGCGGCCGCGGCCGGTGACCGCGTTGACGTGGCCGGTGGCCCGCTGCCGGTCGGGCACGAGGGCGTTGACGAGCGTGGTCTTGCCGACGCCGGAGTGTCCGACGAACGCGGTGATCCGCCCCGCCAGCCGCTCGCGCACCCGGTCGGCGGCCTCGCCGTCGGCCAGTTCCTCACGACTGGTCACCACGTACGGCACGCCCAGAGCCCCGTACGACGTCATCAGCTTCTCCGCCGGCGCGAGGTCGGACTTGGTCAGCACCAGCAGCGGCTCGAGGCCCGCGTCGTAGGCGGCGACCAGGCAGCGGTCGATCAGCCGGGGGCGCGGCTCGGGGTCGGCGAGGGCGGTGACGATCGCCAGCTGGTCGGCGTTGGCGACGACCACGCGCTCGTAGGGATCGTCGTCGTCGGCGGTGCGCCGCAGCACGGACTTGCGCTCCTCGACGCGGACGATCCGGGCGAGGGTGTCCTTGGCGCCGCTGAGGTCGCCGACGACCGCGACCCGGTCGCCGACCACGGCGCTCTTGCGGCCCAGCTCGCGGGCCTTCATGGCGGTGACCGTCCGGTCGTCGACCAGGACGGTCAGCCGGCCGCGGTCGACGGTCAGCACGAAGCCCTCGGAGGCGTCCTCGTGCTTGGGCCGGATGCTGGTGCGGGGGCGGTTGCCCTTGCGGTTGGGGCGGACGCGGACGTCGTCCTCGTCGGTGTGCTTGCCGTAGCGGCGCATGGTGCTTCCAGGGTCTCTCAGATTCTCGGCACCGTCGTCGCCCCCGCGACGGGACCGAGCATCCCGGTCCACAGCTCCGGGAAGTCGGGAAGGGTCTTGGCGGTGGTCGCCACGTTCTCCACCTGCACACCGTCGACGGCCAGGCCGATGACGGCGGCGGCGGTGGCCAGCCGGTGGTCGTCGTAGGTGTGGAAGACACCGCCGTGCAGCTTGCGCGGGCGGATGCGCAGGCCGTCCTCGGTCTCGGTGACGTCGCCGCCGAGCTCGTTGATCTCCTTGGCCAGGGCGGCCAGCCGGTCGGTCTCGTGCAGCCGCAGGTGCGCGATGCCGCGCAGGACGGACTCGGAGTCGGCCAGCGCCGCCACCGCCGCGATGACGGGGGTGAGCTCGCCGACCTCGTGCAGGTCGGCGTCGATACCGGTGATCCGGCCGGTGCCGGTGAAGGTCAGGCCCGCCTCGGTGAGCTCGCAGGAGCCGCCCATGGCGGTGAAGATCTCGCGCAGCGCGTCGCCCGGCTGGGTGGTGCGCTCGGGCCAGTCCGGGATGGTGACCCGGCCGCCGGTGACCAGGGCGGCCGCAAGGAAGGGCGCGGCGTTGGACAGATCGGGCTCCACGACCAGGTCGCGGCCCAGCAGGGCGCTGGGGGAGACCCGCCAGACGTTCGGCTCGCCGCCGGACTCGGGGGTGTCGACCTGGGCGCCGGCCGAGCGCAGCATGTCCACGGTCATGCGGATGTGCGGCATCGACGGCAGGACGGGGCCGGTCTGCCGGACCTCGACGCCCTGGTTGAAGCGCGGGCCGGAGAGCAGCAGGGCGCTGACGAACTGGGAGGACGAGGAGGCGTCGATCTCCACCGGGCCGCCGTCCAGCGCCCCGGCGCCGTGCACGGTCAGCGGCAGCGCGCCGCGGTCGTTGTCGTCGATGCGGGCGCCCAGGGCGCGCAGCGCGTCGATCACGCCGTGCAGGGGGCGCTCGTAGCTGCGCGGGTCGCCGTCGAAGCGGACCGGGCCGTCGGCCAGGGCCGCGACGGGCGGCAGGAAGCGCATGACGGTGCCGGCGTTGCCGACGTCGACGGTGGCCGGGCCGTGCAGCCGGGCGGGGATCACCCGCCAGGCCTCGCCGGTGGTCTCCGGGCCCCCCGCGACGGAGCTGGACGAGACCGTCTCCTCGATGCCCACGCCCATGGCGCGCAGCGCCTCCGCCATCAGCACGGTGTCGCGCGAGCGCAGCGGGCGGCGCACCCAGCCGGGCTCGGCGGCCAGGGCGGCCAGGACCAGGGCTCGGTTGGTGACCGACTTCGACCCGGGCACGGTGACGGTCGCGTCGACCGCTCCGGTAGCGAGCGGGGCGGGCCAGAGGTCGGGGTGCGCGGGGCTCTCGGTCATGCCCTTACCTTACTGAGGTTCTGCCCATGGTTCGGTCCGGGCGCAGGCGGTCACAGCCCGAGCAGCCAGCGCCCGCCGCCGGTCAGCGAGCACAGCGTGACCACGTGGAACAGCCCCAGCCACACCACCGCCGGGACGTTGGTCAGCCGCGCCAGCTGGTCCGCGTCGGAGTCCGCGGCGCCACCGCGCCGGCGCTTGCCCTGCAGCTCGAAGGGCGGCCGTACGCCGCCCAGCAGCAGGAACCACACCACGCCGTAGGCGAACGCCGCCTGGACCCCGGGGCCGCCCAGCCAGGACACCAGCACGAACGCCGCGCCCGCGACCACCACGGTCAGCGCCCCGTAGGCGTTGCGGATCATCACCAGCATCGCGGCCAGCAGCGCCGCCGCGCCCCACAGCAGGACGGTGACGTGCCCGGCGGCCAGCAGCCAGGCCCCGGCCAGGCCCAGCAACGAGGGCGCCGTGTAGCCGGCGGCGGCGGTCAGGACCATGCCGATGCCGGTCGGCCGGCCCCGGGAGACGGTCAGGCCCGAGGTGTCGGAGTGCAGCCGGATGCCGTCCAGGGTGCGCCCGCTGAGCAGAGCCACCAGCGCGTGACCGCCCTCGTGGGCGATGGTGATGGCGTTGCGGGTGATCCGCCACACGCCGTGCGGGGTGACCGCGGCCAGCGCGACGAGGGCGGTGGCGGCTATGAGCCAGACCGAGGGGTGCGACTGGGTGCCGAAGACGCTCGAGGAGCGGTCCCACAGGTCGGTGGCGGTGGTGCTGTTGTCCATTTCTGAGCCGCTCCTAGCGTCTTCGTGGCAGTGTGGCACTCATGTGCGGTCGATATGCGGCGAGCCGGCGGCCCGAGGACCTGGCCGGGCTCTTCGAGGTGGAGAAGTGGGAACCGGAGGAGACGCTGGCTCCGGACTGGAACGTGGCGCCGACGAAGAGCGTCTACGCGGTGCTCGAGCGTCCTGTGAAAGACGCAGCGGACCCCCGTCCGGTTCGTCAGCTTCGTGCCCTGCGCTGGGGGCTGGTGCCCTCGTGGGCGAAGACGCCGGAGGGCGCGGCCCGGATGATCAACGCGCGGGCGGAGACGGTCCACGAGAAGCCGTCCTTCCGGCGGGCCTTCGGGGCGCGGCGCTGCCTGCTCCCGGCGGACGGCTACTACGAGTGGGTCACCGGGGCGCAGGAGCGCGAGCTGGAGGAGAAGGGGCGCCGCAAGCGCGCCCGCAAGCAGCCGTACTTCGTCACGCCCGCCGACGGCTCGGTGATGGCGATGGCCGGGGTGTACGAGTTCTGGCGTGACCCGACGCTGCCGCCCGACCATCCGCGGGCCTGGTGGGCCACGTGCTCGGTGATAACCACCGAGGCCGACAAGGAGCCCTTCGCCGGGGCGGGGGAGGGGGAGCCCGTGGAACGCGGGGAGCCCGCCCGTCCGCACTCGCTCGCCGAGATCCACCCGAGGATGCCGCTCGTCCTGCCGCCCGACCGCTGGTCGGCGTGGCTGGACCCGGCGCGCACCGAACCGGAGGAGCTGCTGCCGCTGCTGGCGCCCCCGCCCTCCGGCCTGGTGCGGGCGTACCCGGTCACCACCGCGGTCAGCGACGTCCGCAACAACGGGCCCGAGCTGACCGAGGAGCTCGCGGCGCCCGAGGAGTCGACGCTGTTCTGAGCGGTGCCCGCGGCAGGATGGTCGGGTGACCACACGCATCGCACAGACCGTTCAGGACGTGCCCACCCCCGCAGGGAGCGCCCGCGTCCACTGGCACCACGCGCCGCGGGCGCGCCTCGTGCTCGCCCTCGGGCACGGCGCGGGTGGCGGCATCGAGGCGCGCGACCTGGGGGCGCTGGCCGCCGACCTGCCGACCGACGGGGTGACCGTCGCCCTGGTCGAACAGCCGTGGCGGGTCGCGGGCAGGAAGGTCGCGCCCGCGCCCAAGGCGCTGGACGAGGCCTGGCGGGCCCTGTGGCCCGCGCTCGCCGAGCCGGGCCTGCCGGTGGTGGCGGGCGGTCGCAGCGCGGGGGCGCGCGTCGCCTGCCGCACGGCCGGGGAGCTGGGCGCCGCCGCCGTGCTCGCGCTGAGCTTCCCGCTGCACCCGCCGGGCAAGCCGGAGAAGTCCCGTGCCGAGGAGCTGACCGGCGCCGGGGTGCCCACGCTCGTGGTGCAGGGCGCCCGTGACCCGTTCGGCCGCCCCGAGGAGTTCCCGCCCGGCACCGAACCGGTCGCGGTGCCCCACGGCGACCACGGCTTCGCGGTGCCGAAGAAGGCGGACGTCACCCAGGAGGAGGCGCTGGGCGTGATCACCTACGCGGTCAGGACCTGGCTCAGGACGATCGGGAACTGAACCCGCGCGGCCTTCGCCCGCCGGGAATGATCCACGGGATGCCGCTGTTGTGTCCTCGTGTAAGCACCGGTGTAGACGAAGGAATGGGAGCTCCCCGCATGGGTTCGATCGCATGCCCGTCCCGCCCGCAGAGGGCCGCTTCCGGTTGGGCGGTCATGGGTGTGGCCCAGTCGGCCCTTGCCGGAGGGGCGAGCGGACCGGATCGTCGTCTATTCTCCGATTCGAGCGGGTCCGGTCCGGGTTCCGCCGTGGTGTTGGAGGAGGTGGGTCCGGTCACCGGTATCGATGCGGGGGCCGACGACAGCCGCGAGCGGGAGCCCGCCGAGAGCGCGGCGGAGCGCAACGCGCGGTTCGAGCGCGACGCCCTGACCTTCCTCGACCAGATGTACTCGGCCGCCCTGCGCATGACGCGCAACGCGGCGGACGCCGAGGACCTGGTGCAGGAGACGTATGCCAAGGCGTACGCCTCCTTCCACCAGTTCCGTGACGGTACGAACCTCAAGGCGTGGCTGTACCGCATCCTGACCAACACCTTCATCAACTCGTACCGCAAGAAGCAGCGCGAGCCGCTGCGCAGCGCGTCCGAGGAGATCGAGGACTGGCAGTTGGCGCGCGCCGAGTCGCACATGTCGACCGGCCTGCGCTCCGCCGAGTCCCAGGCGCTCGACCACCTTCCCGACTCCGACGTCAAGGAGGCCCTCCAGGCCATTCCCGAGGAGTTCCGCATCGCGGTCTACCTCGCGGACGTCGAGGGCTTTGCGTACAAGGAGATCGCGGACATCATGGGTACCCCCATCGGCACGGTGATGTCCCGGCTGCACCGGGGCCGTCGGCAGCTGCGCGGACTGCTGGAGGACTACGCCCGCGAGCGCGGTCTGGTCCCGGCAGGGGCCTCCTCCGCGCCGAACGGTTCCGACGCGTCGCACAATCGGAAAGGCTCGGACTCATGAGCTGCGGAGACCCGCACGAGACGGACTGCTCTGAAGTCCTCGACCACCTCTACGAGTTCCTCGACCACGAGATGCCCGACGGTGAGTGCGCCAAGTTCGAGGTGCACATCGACGAGTGCTCGCCGTGCCTGGAGAAGTACGGGCTGGAGCAGGCGGTGAAGAAGCTGGTCAAGCGCTGCTGCGGCCACGACGACGTACCGTCCGACCTGCGGTCGAAGGTCATGGGCCGGATCGACCTGATCCGTGCCGGGCAGGCGGTGCCCGATCAGGACGTGGTGGCCGAGGCCAGGGCGGCCGAGGCCGCGCAGCAGGACTGAACCGCAGGACCCCAGCGGCCGCCGCGCGCGTCCGGTCCTGCGATAGCAGTGATCCAAACCACCGCACCAGGGAACGTCACCCGAACGGACGGCGGATTACCCGGAGCGCGGTTTTCCGGCCTTCCATGAGCCTATTCTCCCCATCCAGACGCCATGTCCAAGGGTCGGGGAGGACGCGCCATGTGGGCACTTCCGGCGGCGGCGCGCGCGTACATCGCGTGTGCCGTGCTCGCCGCCGCGCTGTGCGCGGTGCCCGCGGTGCGCAGCGGTACCGCGGTGCCCTGGGGCCAGGTCGCGCTCCTCGCGGCCGTGTGCGCCGCGTGCGAACGGCTGCCGCGCACCCCGGTGACCCTGCCGGTCCTGATCGCCTCCGCGGTGCTGCTGCCGCCGGGGGCCGCCGGGCTGGTGGCGGCGGCAGCCGCGCTCGTGGGGCGGGTGGGGCGACGGCCGGTGTGGGTGCGGCGGCTGTGGCACGCGGCGCAGTTCTCCCTGGCGACCGGTGCGGCCTCCTGGCTCTACGGGCTGTCTCCGGCCGCCCCGCGCGTGCCCGACGCCTCCGACCTGCCGCACGCGCTGGTGCCGGCCCTCGCGGCGGGGCTCGTGCTCGTCCTCGTCGCCGCCGCGCTCGACGGCGGGGTGCTGGTCACCGCCGAGGGCCGCTCCCCGCGGACGGCCTGGCGCGGGCCGCTGCCGGGGGCGCTCGTACCGCCGCTGGCCCACGCGCCCACCGGGCTGATGATGGCCCTCCTGTGGCACAGCCCCTACGGCCCCCCGGCGGCGCTGCTGGTGCTGCTGCCGGTCTCCGTCTCCGCCTGGGTCCTCGACCGCTGCCGCCGTGAGCGGGCCGCTCACCAGGCCACCGTGCGCGCCCTGGTGCAGGCCGTCGACCTCAAGGACCGCTACACCCGGGGCCACAGCGAGCGCGTGGGCCGGGCCTCGGTGCTGATCGCCCGCGAGCTGGGCATCACCGGCGACCGGCTGGAGGCACTGCGGTTCGCCGGCACGCTGCACGACGTCGGCAAACTCGCCGTCCCCACCAAGGTGCTGCGCAAGGACGGCCCGCTCACGCCGGAGGAGCGCCGCGTCATCGAGCTGCACCCCGAGTACGGGCACGAGATGGTGCGCGGCATCGGCTTCCTCGACGAGGCGCGCACCGCGATCCTCCACCACCACGAACGCCTCGACGGCAGCGGCTATCCCTACGGACTGACAGGACGTCAAATCCCCGAGTTCGCCCGGGTCGTGGCCGTCGCCGACGCCTTCGACGCCATGACCTCCACGCGCAGCTACAGCCGCGCCCGCCCGGTGCCCGTCGCCCTGGCCGAGCTCCACCGCTGCTCCGGCTCGCACTTCGACCCCCGCATGGTCGCCGCGCTCGTCAGCGCCCTCGACCGCCACGGGTGGCGTGCCGCCGGGCCCCCGGACTGCCCGGAAGATGCTGTTCCGGTCAGCCGAAACGTCCCTGTTGATCACTGTTCCGTCCTGGCTCCCCCGGGTCCGCCGGCTCCGCCGGGTCCGCGCGCGGCGGACGGCTCCATGGACCGGGGTGGTCCCGGATGAGAACACCACCGGGCGGCCGTGCCGTCGGGTGCGACGCGCCCGAGTGTCCCCCGGGGCCCGCGCCGGACGGCGACGCCCCGCTACCGGCGCCCTCGGACGCGCCGGGCGCTCCACCCGAGGGCCGCGCCCCGTGCGCCCGGACGGCCACGGTGCTCGAGTGCTGTGCGCCGGGCGCGACGGACGTGACGGACGCATACGCGCCCGCCGCGCAGGCCGTCCCCGCCGCCCGGCCCCCCACCGACGCGCCGGCGGGGCCCTGCCGCACCGGCCCCGAGGGCCGGGCCCGCTGCGCCCTGCCCCCACCCGGCGCACCGACGGCCCCGCAGGTCGCCGACCCCGGGAGCCGCCTGCCACGCGCGCGTACCGCGGGCGGTGCCCACGAGCTCGCGCCGGCGGGCCCAGCCCCTGCCGAGGGGCTCCCGCCACGCATGCGTGCAGCGAGGGCAGCGTACGAGGCCGGGGGACGGGCCCCCGGCGGGGGCGCCGGTCCGCGGCTCGGGGCCGGGCTCTCGCTCGTGCGCTGTGTGCACGTCGTCGCCGGGCTCACCGCGCTCGCCGCCCTCGTGTGGACCGCCTGGCGCGGCGTGGCCCAGCCGCATGTGGCACTGGCGTACGGGGTGCTCATCGCGCTGGGGGAGGCCGCCCGGCGCAGGCCGCGCGGAGCCGGCGCGGGGGCGCGGGAGACCGCGCCCGTGGGGTCCGCCGGGACCCTCGCCTACGCGCTGCTCGGCGAGGTCGGCGGACAGCCGGCCTCGCACGGCGCGCCCCAGGTCGTCGCCGTCGTGCTCGGCGCCACCCTCGCTGGAGCGGTGGGCCGTCCGCCCGCGCTCGACCGGCTCGCGCGCCGGGTGCTGAACGCCGGGTTCGCCGCCGTCTGCTTCCAGCCACTGCACGGCCACGTCCACAGCCCCTACCACCCGCTGCTCCTGCTGCTGCTCCTCGCCCTGACCGCCTTGTGCGACGCCGTCCTGGCCGCGGCCCTCACCCGGGCCCGCACCGGCGGCGGGCCGTACGGGCCGGTGCTGCGCGAGGAGCTCAGGGCGCTGCCGGGCGTCGGCTCGGCCATCGGCGCCACCGGGGTCGTCATGGCGCTGGCCGTGGCCGTCGGCGGGCTCTGGGCCCTGCCGGTGTTCTGCCTCCCGCTGCTGGTCACCCAGCTGTCCATCCACCGCTACGAGGCCGTGCGGGCCACCCGCCGGCAGACCGTGGCCTCCCTCGCGCGGGCCACCGAGATCGCCGGCTACACCCCCGCCGGACACGCCCGGCGCGTGGCCGCGCTCGGCGGGGCGGTCGGCCGGGAGCTGGGGCTGTCCGGGGTGGACCTGGCCGTCGTGGAGCACGCGGCACTGCTGCACGACGTCGGCCAGCTCTCCCTCGTGGAGCCGCTGCCGGCCGGGGCGACCGAGCCGTTGCCCGCCGAGGAGCGCCGCCGCCTCGCCCTGCTGGGCGGCGCGGTCGTCCGGCAGACCGGCGTGTCCCCGGACGTCGCACTGGTGGTCGAACGGCAGGCGGACGCCTACCGGGACCAGCCGCTCACGGCCCGCATCGTGCGGACCGTCAACGCCTACGACGACTTCGCCGCCGACCCGGCGTGCGGCCCGTTGCGCGCCCTGGAACGCCTCCGTCTGGCCACCGCGCGCGACCACGAGCCCCGGGTGGTGGAGGCGCTCGCGACGGTGCTCGCGCGCGGCCGTCCCGCACCACCGGGCCCGTAAGAGCACGGGCGAACCCGGACTGGACCGCCGAACCCACGGGTAATGAGCGGGCGTCCGAAGGGGCATGGTTGGATGCGAAGAGACGAAGAGAATGGCGAGAAAGCGGAAATCGGGGGGTGTCGTGCGCGCTGTCGTCGGCAAGGAGGCCGGAGAGGGCGGCCCTCGCCGCCCGGTCCATCCGGCGTGGTGGCACGCAGAACACGCAGAAACCGGCAGGCGGGAATCGTGAGGATCTTCGGCAAGGTACGGCACCGGCCTTCCGCCTCGTGGCGGCAGGCGACCGACCGTGCCTTCACACTCATCGGCGACGGCCGGTACGAGGACGCGGGCGCGCTGCTGACGCGCGCGGCGGACATGGAGCCATGGCTCTCCGAGTCGTGGTTCAACCTCGCGCTGCTGCACAAGTTCCGGCACGACTGGGAGCAGGCCCGCGCCGCCGGCCTGCGCGCGGTGGCGCTGCTGGACCGTGAGACCGGCGCTCCCGACTGGTGGAACGTGGGCATCGCCGCGACCGCCCTGCAGGACTGGCCGCTGGCCCGCCGCGCCTGGCAGGCGTACGGGCTGCGGGTGCCCGGCGACGGCGGCCCGGCGGGCGAGCCGGCCGGCATGGAGCTGGGCAGCGCGGCGGTGCGGCTCTCGCCGGAGGGCGAGGCGGAGGTCGTCTGGGGCCGCCGGCTCGACCCGGCGCGGATCGAGGTGCTCTCCATCCCGCTGCCGTCCTCCGGCCGCCGCTGGGGCGAGGTCGTCCTGCACGACGGCGTCCCGCACGGCGAACGCGTCACCGCCGCCGGGCCCTCCTACCCTGTCTTCGACGAGATCGAGCTGTGGGCCCCCTCGCCCGTGCCCACCTGGGTGGTGCTGCTGGAGGCCGCCACCGAGGCCGACCGGGACGCCCTGGAGCGGCTGGCGGCCGACGCCGGCTTCGCCGCCGAGGACTGGTCCTCCTCCGTGCGCCTGCTGTGCCGTACGTGCTCGGAGAGCCGGATGCCCAGCGACGAGGGCGACGGCGAGCACCTCGACCCGCACGACCACAGCGAGCCGGGCCACCCCGGCCCGCTCGGCCACCGCACGGCCGGCACCGGCTCGGGCTCCCTGTGGGTGCCCGAGCGCGAGTGCGGGATCGCCGCGCCGGCCGGGCTGGTGCGCGGTCTGCTGGACGGCTGGGTCGCCGACAGCCCCGACACCCGTGAATGGCGGGATCTCGAAGAGGTCTGCTGAGCGGCCTCCGCGGCCCCCGTACCCTGTAGAGACCCAGTGGATTCAGGGCAAGATATTGCTTTCGGGTTGTGAGAGAGGCATACGGCGGACATGGCGCAGCAAGACACGGACCAGCCCGTGAACGACGAGGCGAACGAGTCGACCGCATCCGGTGAGTTCATCGTGGACACCGAGGACTGCGAGGCGCGTGAGCTCGCGCACCGGGAGCGCGGCACGTCCCGGCCGATCACCGTCGTCGGCAACCCGGTCCTGCACAAGGAGTGCAAGGACGTGACCGAGTTCGACCAGAGCCTCGCGCAGCTCATCGACGACATGTTCGCCAGCCAGCGCACCGCCGAGGGCGTGGGCCTGGCCGCCAACCAGATCGGCGTCGACCTGAAGGTCTTCGTCTACGACTGCCCGGACGACGAGGGCGTGCGCCACGTCGGCCATGTGATCAACCCCGTCCTCGACGAGCTGCCGGCCGAGCGCCGCATCCTCGACGACTCCAACGAGGGCTGCCTGTCGGTGCCGACCGCCTACGCCTCCCTGGCCCGCCCGGACTACGCGGTCGTCCGTGGCCAGGACATGCACGGCAACCCGATCGCCGTCGAGGGCACGGGTTACTTCGCGCGCTGCCTGCAGCACGAGACCGACCACCTCTACGGCTACCTCTACATCGACCGTCTCTCCAAGCGCGACCGCAAGGACGCGCTGCGGCAGATGGCCGACGGCACGCCGCGCTACCCGGTCGTCGCCAACGACTGAATTTCCGAGTGAAACGCGTGTGGGGCGGCACTCCGAAAGGGGTGCCGCCCCACACGCGTATCACGTATTCAGTCCGGGAAATCCGACGCCTCGAAAACCTGGCGGATCTCGATCTCGCCGTCCCGGAAGGGCACCCGCCGGGCCCATTCGATGGCCTCGTCCCGGTCCTTGACCTGAATGACCCAGAATCCGGCCACGAGCTCGTTCGCCGGGACGAAGGGCCCGTAGGTGACGACCTGGCCGCTGCCCGAGAAGGTCACCCTGGCCCCCTCGGACGAGGCCCGCAGGCCCTCCCCCGCGAGCATCACGCCGGCCTTCTCGAGCTCCTCGTTGTACTTCCCCATCTCGGCGATCATTTCCTTGGTCGGCAGCACGCCGGCCTCGGACTCCTCGCTCGCCTTGACGATCATCACAAAACGCGGCATCGCGTGTCTCCTGTTTCTTCCGGATCCGCACTGGATTCCCGGACAGCAGACACGCGATGCCGTACGGCGGGAGAATTACCCCGCCGGGATCAGAACTCGTCGGTCAGACCGCGCCGATCAGAACTCGTCGTCGAAGGCGACGGTGCCCTCGACCGCCACCTGGTACGCGGACGCGCGGC
Source organism: Streptomyces sp. NPDC053048 (assembly GCF_044547045.1). Lineage (NCBI taxonomy): Bacteria > Bacillati > Actinomycetota > Actinomycetes > Kitasatosporales > Streptomycetaceae > Streptomyces > Streptomyces sp. NPDC053048. Next base: position 64,667 of record NZ_JBITZS010000010.1, on the reverse strand, counting down.
GCTCGAAGAAGTTGGTCAGCTCCTGGACGTTCTGCAGCTCCATAAAGGAGAAAGGGTTCTCCGAGCCGTAGACCGGCGGGAAGCCCAGGCGCTGCAGACGCTGGTCGGCCACGCACTGCAGGTACTCGCGCATGGACTCGGTGTTCATGCCCGGCAGGCCGTCGCCGCACAGGTCGCGACCGAACTGCAGCTCGGCCTCCACGGCCTCCTTGAGCATGTCGGTGACCTGGCGCTGGAGCTCCTCGTCGAAGAGGTCCGGCTCCTCCTGGCGGACGGTGTCCACGACCTCGAACGCGAAGTTCATGTGCATGGTCTCGTCGCGGAAGACCCAGTTGGTGCCGGTCGCCAGGCCGTGCAGCAGGCCGCGGGAGCGGAACCAGTACACGTAGGCGAAGGCGCCGTAGAAGAACAGGCCCTCGATGCACGCCGCGAAGCAGATCAGGTTGAGCAGGAAGCGACGGCGGTCGGCCTTCGTCTCCAGCCGCTCCAGCTTCTCGACCTCATTGATCCACTTGAAGCAGAACTGGGCCTTCTCCCGGATGGAGGGGATGTTCTCCACGGCCGCGAAGGCGGCGGCGCGGTCGTCCGGGTCGGGCAGGTAGGTGTCCAGCAGTGTCAGATAGAACTGGACGTGCACGGCCTCCTCGAAGAGCTGCCGCGACAGGTACAGCCGCGCCTCGGGGGAGTTGATGTGCTTGTACAGCGTCAGGACCAGGTTGTTGGCCACGATCGAGTCGCCGGTCGCGAAGAACGCGACCAGGCGGCCGATCATGTGCTGCTCACCCGGGGACAGCTTGGCGAGGTCGGCGACGTCCGAGTGGAGGTCGACCTCCTCCACGGTCCAGGTGTTCTTGATCGCGTCGCGGTAGCGGTCGTAGAAGTCCGGGTACCGCATGGGGCGCAGGGTCAGCTCGAAGCCCGGGTCGAGCAGGTTCTTCTCGGTGGAGCTCATTACTGGCAGGCCTCGCAGGACTCGGGGTTCTCAAGGGAGCAGGCGATGGCGTCCGCGTCGGGCGCGACCTGCTGCACCGGGATGGTGGCGGCCGCACTGGCCGACCGGGCGATCCGGGTCGCCGGACGCGAGCGCAGGTAGTACGTCGTCTTGATGCCCTGCTTCCAGGCGTACGCGTACATCGAGCTGAGCTTGCCGATGGTGGGCGAGGCCATGAAGAGGTTCAGCGACTGGCTCTGGTCCAGGTACGGCGTACGGGCCGCGGCCATGTCGATCAGGGCGCGCTGCGGGATCTCCCAGGCGGTGCGGTACAGGTCGCGCACCTCCTGCGGGATCCACTTCAGGTCCTGGATCGAGCCGTTGGCGTCCGTCATCGCGTCGCGGGTGGTGCGGTCCCACACGCCGAGCTTCTTGAGGTCCTCCACCAGGTAGGTGTTGACCTGCAGGAACTCACCCGAGAGCGTCTCGCGCTTGAAGAGGTTGGAGACCTGCGGCTCGATGCACTCGTACACACCCGCGATGGAGGCGATGGTCGCCGTCGGGGCGATGGCGAGCAGCAGCGAGTTGCGCATGCCGACCTCGGCGATGCGGGCGCGCAGCGCCTCCCAGCGCTCGGCCCAGGCCGGGACGGCGTTCGGGTAGTGGTCGGGGTGCAGCACACCGCGGGCGGTGCGGGTCGCGGCCCAGGCCGGGTGCGGGCCGTTGCGCTCGGCGAGGTCGGCGGAGGCCTCGTACGCCGCGAGCATGATCCGCTCGGAGATCTTGGTGGACAGGGCCTTCGCCTCGGCGGAGTCGAAGGGCAGGCGCAGACGGAAGAAGACGTCCTGCAGACCCATCAGGCCCAGGCCCACCGGGCGCCAGCGGCTGTTGGAGCTGCCGGCCTGCTCGGTCGGGTAGAAGTTGATGTCCACGACGCGGTCGAGGAAGGTGACGGCCGTACGCACCGTACGGTCGAGCTTCTCCCAGTCCATCTCGCCGTCGGCGCCCAGGTGCTGCGCCAGGTTGACCGAGCCCAGGTTGCAGACCGCGGTCTCGCCGTCGTCGGTGACCTCGAGGATCTCGGTGCACAGGTTCGAGGAGTGGACGACCGCGCCCTTCTCGGCCGTCTGGTTGGCGGTGCGGTTGGCCGCGTCCTTGAACGTCATCCAGCCGTTGCCGGTCTGCGCGAGGGTGCGCATCATCCGGGCGTAGAGCACGCGGGCCGGGATCTGCTTGACGGCCTTGCCCTCGGCCTCGTACCGGCGGTAGGCGGCGTCGAACTCGTCGCCGTAGAGGTCGACCAGGTCCGGCGTGTCGGCGGGGGAGAACAGCGACCAGTCGGCGTCCGCCTCGACGCGGCGCATGAACTCGTCCGGGATCCAGTGCGCGATGTTGAGGTTGTGGGTGCGGCGGGCCTCCTCACCGGTGTTGTCGCGGAGCTCCAGGAACTCCTCGATGTCCGCGTGCCAGGTCTCCAGGTAGACGCAGGCCGCGCCCTTGCGCCGGCCGCCCTGGTTGACGGCCGCGACGGAGGCGTCGAGGGTGCGCAGGAACGGCACGATGCCGTTGGAGTGGCCGTTGGTGCCGCGGATCAGCGAGCCGCGGGAGCGGATGCGCGAGTACGACAGGCCGATGCCGCCCGCGTGCTTCGACAGGCGCGCCACCTGGTGGTAGCGGTCGTAGATCGAGTCCAGCTCGTCCAGCGGGGAGTCCAGCAGGTAGCAGGACGACATCTGGGGGTGGCGGGTGCCGGAGTTGAACAGCGTGGGGGAGGACGGCAGGTAGGAGAGCGTGCTGGTGAGCCGGTAGAGCTCGGCGACGTCGTCCAGGGCGCGCTCGGAGTGGTCCTCGGCCAGGCCGCAGGCCACGCGCAGCAGGAAGTGCTGCGGGGTCTCGATCACGTTGCGGGTGATCGGGTGGCGCAGCAGGTAGCGGCTGTGCAGGGTGCGCAGGCCGAAGTAGCCGAAGCGGTCGTCGGCGCCGCCGGCGAGGGCGGCGTCCACCAGGGCGTCCAGGCGCTCGGCGTGCGCGGCCACGAACGCGGCGGTCTCGTCCGCGATCAGGCCCTCGCGGTGGCCGGTGGCGACCGAGGCGGAGAAAGAGGTGGCACCCTCGCCGGCCGCCTCGTCGGCGATGGCGCGGGTGAGCAGCCGGGCGGCGAGCCGGGAGTACTCCGGCTCCTCCGAGATCAGGCCGGCGGCGGCCTCGGTGGCGAGGGAGCGCAGCTCGGCCTCGTCCGACGCGGCGCTGCGGCCGCGCAGCGCGGCGGCGGCGACCTTGCCGGGGTCGGTGGAAGGCAGATCTGCGGTGAGATCGGTCAGGGTGCGCAGCAGCGCGGTCCCGGGACCGCCGCTCGCCTCCGCGTTCGCTGAAACCGGATCTGCGGGCGCGATGGTCACGTGTGGCTCTCCCTCGCTCGGCTGGGTGGGCCGGGCGGGAGAGCGCGACGGTCGCGTACGGGCATGCCGACCGGACCGGGGCATGCCGCGTAGGCGTCCGTCGGCCCAACCCGCGGGGCCCGGACGAATTCAACGCCCATGGCCGAGCCCAGGGCAGGCTCGGTGGTGGGCGGCTGACGGCAGGTCCTCGGACTACAGGTGCGCTGGGTATATGCGCACACATACACCGTTGCGGGACAGTTCCGGATTTCCACCGGATTCCCCTGCGACATCAGCGAGGATGAGCATACATCTAGTGCCGCCCTCCGCACGCGCCCCCACATGTTGTGTCGTCCCGTCATGAGACGGTCGCGGAATGTGCTAACGGGCGGGCTCCGTAAGGCCTCCACAAGGGTACGGACACGCACGGCAGAGGGCCGCCACAGCCCCTGGACGGGGGTGCGACGGCCCTCTTGGTGGAGGCGGGGCGGACGGGCCCGCCAGGGTGGGGTCAGTGGCCGCCAGGGGCCCCCGCGGTGGCCGGGGGGAGGTCCCGGCTCACGCCCGGGTCGCCGGCGTCGGCCGTGTAGTCCGACGGCTTCGTCTCGTCCACGCCGTCCGGCGCGCGGAGGGCCTTCAGGAGGAAGGTCGCGACGATGACGACGATCACATTGAGCGCGAAGGCGGTGAGGCCGATGTAGCCCTTCTCGCCGATGAGGGGGATGAGGTTGGTGTTCCCGAAGTGGGCCTGGGTGGCGCTCGGCGTCTCGTACGCCCGCCAGGTCCCGTAGGCCATGCCGGCCGCCCAGCCCGCGAGCAGGGCCCAGCGGTGGAACCAGCGGGTGAAGAGGCCGCCGACGAGCGCGGGGACGGTCTGCAGGATCCAGATGCCGCCGAGCAGCTGGAAATTGATGGCGACCGTTTTGTCCATGGTGAGGACGAAGACGAGCGCTCCGACCTTGACCAGCAGGGAGGCGAGCTTGGAGACCTTCGCCTCGTGCTCGGGAGAGGCGTCCGGTTTGAGGAAGTCCTTGTAGATGTTGCGGGTGAACAGATTTGCGGCGGCGATCGACATGATGGCCGCCGGGACCAGCGCCCCGATGCCGATCGCGGCGAACGCCACGCCCGTGAACCAGTCCGGGAACATGTCCTCGAACAGCTGGGGGATCGCCAGCTGTCCGTTCTTCACCTTCACCCCGGCGGCCAGGGCCATGAAGCCGAGCATCGCCAGCAGGCCGAGCATCAGGGAGTAGAGGGGAAGGATGGTGGTGTTGCGGCGGATGACATTGCGGCCCTTGCTGGAGAGGACCGCCGTCACCGAGTGGGGATAGAGGAAGAGCGCCATCGCCGAACCCAGCGCGAGCGTGGCGTACGCCCACTGCGCCTGTGCGCCGGTGACGAGGGAGCCTCGCGGTTTGCCCGTTGCCGGGTTTTCGGCCGCGAACGCGTCACCGGCCTTCGCGAAGATGTCGTCGAAGCCGCCCAGCCGGATCGGGATGTAGATGATCGCCACGATGATGACGATGTAGATCAGCGTGTCCTTGACGAAGGCGATCAGCGCGGGCGCCCGCAGCCCCGCGGAGTAGGTGTAGGCCGCGAGCACGCCGAAGGCGATCAGCAGCGGCAGGTCCTTGATGAACCAGTGGGTGTTCTCGCCGCCCCCGACGCCCATGACGTCCAGTACGGCCTGAATGCCGACGAGTTGCAGGGCGATGTACGGCATTGTCGCGAGGATCCCCGTCACAGCCAGCGCAAGGGAGAGTCCACGGGAACCGAACCGGCCACGGACGAAGTCGGAGGAGGTGACATAGCCGTGCTTGTGCGCCACCGACCACAGGCGTGGCAGGAAGGTGAAGACGAGGGGATAGGTGATGATCGTGTAGGGCACGGCGAAGAACCCGGCCGCACCGGCCGCGTAGATGGCCGCCGGGACGGCCACGAAGGTGTACGCGGTGTAGAGGTCGCCGCCGAGCAGGAACCAGGTGACCCAGGTGCCGAAGGAGCGCCCGCCCAGTCCCCACTCGTCGAGGTTGTCCGCGTTCTCGGCCTGCCGCCACTTGGAGGCCATGAAGCCCATCACGGTGACGGCCAGGAAGAAGAAGAGGAAGACGGCGAGCGCCACGCCGTTCACGCCGTCCTTCACCGTCCCTCACCGCCCCGGCGCGCGGCGTCGTGCCGGCGGACGATGACATAGGCGACGACCGTGAGGAGTGTCGAGATGACGACCCACAGCATCTGGTACCAGTAGAAAAAGGGAATACCGATGAAGGCCGGTGTGAGCCGGGAGTAGGAGCCGACCCACAGCATCGCCACGAAGGGGATGGCCAGGCACACCCCCGCGACGACCAACGGCACGGTCACGACCGGTCTGCGGGCGCCCTCGGCGGGCCGCTCGGGTGGTTCCGACATGCGGTGACTCCGTCCCCTGTGCGATCACTTGCGTAATGCGCACGAAATCTAGGCGAGGCTCCCCGCAACCGTCACCCCCTATCCGCATATCGGAACGACAACACCGATGGTTCGTCAGATGCCCTTGTGGGGAACCTTGGTGTGTCCGGCTCGGCAGGAAGTAAAGCGTCCGTTTGACGGTTGGGTCACATGTGGGCGCTGTCACGGTGGTGATGGGCGCGGTGTGCGCCCCAAGTGACCTCCCGCGAGCCCTATTTGATGAAATATTTACCTGTCACCGAAGGGTAACGTGCAGGTAAAGTAGCTGTCTCGACCTTCGTGCACGATTGGATGCACGGCGGTCAGCGCAGCCATGCACTGGCGCGCTCACATCCGTAATGCTGACTTGAACACACCGCGCCCCGTACGGGAACCCAAGGGGCGCAGGAGGCAGGCCAACATGAAGTCGCTCATCGACAACGCCCGATCGTTCGCAACCCACGTGGCCGAGAACGCCGAGAGCTTCCGGGCTTTCGAAGCCGGCCAGTCACCGGAGACCCTGTTCATCACCTGCTCCGACTCGCGCGTCGTGCCGTCGCTCATCACCGGCGCGCGCCCAGGCGAACTCTTCGAGCTCCGTACCGCGGGCAACATCGTCCCCGAGTACCGCAGCGACCACCCCGCCGGCGAGACCGCCACCATCGAGTACGCGGTCCGCGTGCTGGGCGTCCGCGACATCATCGTCTGCGGACACTCCCACTGCGGCGCCGTGAGCGCCGTCGTCCGGGGCGATGACCTCTCCTCCGTACCCGCGGTCCAGGGCTGGCTCGAGCGCGCCGTCCCGGCGGACGCCCACACCCGCGCCGCGGACAAGGACTCCCCGGACATGGCCGAGGCCGTGCAGCGGCACGCCATCGACCAGCTGAAGACCCTGCGGGACTACCCCTGCGTCCGTGAGCGCGTCGAGGACGGGTTGCTGTCGCTGCACGCGTGGTACTACGAGGTGCACACGGGAGCGGTAAGCGTGCACCGGCCCGAGAGCGGCTCCCTGCCGTTCGGCCCTCTGTGAACCACCTGGCCGCGAACCCCAAGGACCCTCACCCATGTTCTCCGCTCTCAAGCAACCAGCCGTCCTCCGTCAGGACGCGCTCGCCTCACTCGTCGTCTTCCTCGTGGCCCTGCCGTTGTGCGTCGGCGTGGCTGTGGCGTCCGGGGTGCCCGCCGAACTCGGCCTGATCACCGGCATCGTCGGCGGTCTCGTCGTGGGCGCCATGCCCGGCAGCACCTTCCAGGTCAGCGGCCCCGCCGCCGGCCTGACCGTGCTCGTCTTCGAGGCCGTCCGCGAGTTCGGTCTGGGCATGCTGGGCGCGATCGTCCTGGTCACCGGGCTGCTCCAACTCGCCCTGGGCGCCCTGCGCTTCGGTCGCTGGTTCCGGGCCATCTCCGTCGCCGTCGTGCACGGCATGCTCGCCGGCATCGGCCTCGTCCTGCTCTTCGGCCAGCTCTACACCATGGCCGGAGTCAAGCAGCCGCGCTCGGGCCTGGAGAAGATAGCGGGCGTCCCGGGCCTCGCCGTGGACATCGCCACCGACCGCGCCGCCCTGACCGCCTTCGCGGTCGGCGCGGGAACCATCGCGGTACTCGTCCTGTGGAAGAAGCTGCCGGGCAAGGCCCAGTTGGTGCCCGCGCCCCTGGTGGCGGTCGCCCTGGCCACTGCCGTCACCGCGGCCGGTGGCCTGGACATCGCCAACGTCGAGGTGAAGGGGCTCTTCGACGCCATTCAGCCGCCCGGTATGAACGACCTGACGTCGCTCGGCAGCGTCGCCGTGCTCGGCACCGTCCTCGCCTTCACGCTCATCGCCTCCGCCGAGTCCCTGTTCAGCGCGGCCGCCGTGGACCGCATGCACGACGGTCCGCGCACGCACTACGACAAGGAACTGCTCGCCCAGGGCGTCGGCAACACGCTCTGCGGCGTGCTGGGCGCCCTGCCGATGACGGCCGTCATCGTCCGCAGCGCGGCCAACGTCCAGGCCGGCGCGAAGACCCCGCTCTCCCGGGTGCTGCACGGCGGCTGGCTGCTGCTGTTCGCCGTCCTGCTCCCGGCGGCCATCGGCGTCATCCCGCTCGCGGCGCTCGCGGGCGTGCTGGTCCACGCCGGCTGCAAGCTGGTGCCCGTCAAGGAGATCGGCCCGCTGTGGCGCGAGCACCGGGGCGAGGCGGTGATCCTCGGGATCACGGCCATCGCCATCGTGACGACCAGCATGTTCGAGGGCGTGGTCCTCGGTCTGCTGCTGGCGGTGGTGAAGTCCGCGTGGGAGACCTCGAAGATCCAGGTCGACGTCCGTGAACTCACCGACGGCCGGATGACCGTCACCCTGTCGGGCAACGCCACGTTCCTGCGGCTGCCCCGCATCCTGGAGACGCTCGAGGCCCTTCCTCAGGACCGGCCCATCGAGCTCGACCTGACGCCCCTGCGCCACGTGGACCACGCGTGCCGCACGGCGCTGGAGAACTGGGCGGCCCGGCACAACGACGCCGACACCGAACCCGTCCGGCTGCGGCACGCGCAGCTGACACCGGCGGCGTAGCGGATCCGCCGGCGGCGGCCGCATCCCGGCACCGGGGTGCGGCCGCCGCCTCGTTCGTTCAGTGGGTGGCCTCGCCGCTGTTGACGGCCCAGACCATCAGGGAGCCGACGCGGACCAGGCGTTCGGTCAGCGCGTCGATCTGGTGCCGTTGCTCCGGCGGAAGGTGCCAGTCCTCCCACCACGCGGTCTCCTGCTGCGTTATGGGACCGGACCACTCGGCCTCCCACGCCCGGCCGAGCTGGACGGCGAGCGGGACCACCGAGCGGGCCAGCGTCCCGTACGCGCCGAGCACGGCGACCATATGACTGCCCGGCAGCCAGTCCCGCCACGACGCCACCAGCTCGTCGGCGAGACGGGCCACGTCCTCCAGCCACAGCACGTGCTGGGACACCCAGCCCTGTGGGTCGGGGCACGCGGGCATGCCCGGCAGCAGGCGCTGTTCGAGCCCCTCACGGCGGGAGAAGAACTCCCGGGCGAGGCCCAGTTCGTAGTCGGAAGGGATCCAGGAACCCTCGTTCAGGGCGATGGCGGCGGCGTCGACCGCATCGACTGCTTGGCTCATTCCGCTACGGTACGGGCCTTTGGCTGGGTTTCGCCCTCGGGGTTCCCTACTCCGCAGGCCGCCGCAGCCTGGCCACGCTGTGTCTTCCCGGGGGCAACCCCCGGACCCCCGGCCGGGCCCACGCACCCTCAGTCCGTAGGCCGCCGCAGCCTGGCCACGCTGTGTCTTCCCGGGGGCAACCCCCGGACCCCCGGCCGGGCCCACGCACCCTCAGTCCGCAGGCCGCCGCAGCCTGGCCACGAACTTGTAGCGGTCGCCCCGGTAGACCGAGCGCACCCATTCCACCGGGTCGCCCTGGGCGTCCAGCGAGTGGCGGGAGAGCATCAGCATCGGCAGGCCCACGTCCGTGCCCAGCAGGCCGGCCTCGCGCGGGGTGGCCAGGGAGGTCTCGATCGTCTCCTCCGCCTCCGCCAGATGGACGTCGTAGACCTCGGCCAGGGCCGTGTAGAGCGAGGTGTACTTCGCCAGGCTCCGGCGCAGGGCGGGGAAGCGCTTCGCCGACAGATGGGTGGTCTCGATGGCCATCGGCTCGCCGCTGGCCAGCCGCAGCCGCTCGATGCGCAGGACGCGCCCGCCCGCCGCGATGTCGAGGAGCCCGGCGAGCCGGTCGTCGGCCGTGACGTAGCCGATGTCCAGCAGCTGGGAGGTGGGCTCGAGGCCCTGGGCCCGCATGTCCTCCGTGTAGGAGGTCAGTTGCAGCGCCTGGGAGACCTTGGGCTTCGCCACGAACGTGCCCTTGCCCTGGATGCGTTCCAGGCGGCCCTCGACGACCAGCTCCTGCAGGGCCTGGCGTACGGTCGTGCGTGAGGTGTCGAACTCGGCCGCCAGCGTGCGCTCCGGCGGGACCGGAGTGCCGGGGGGCATGGTTTCGGTCATTTCCAGCAAGTGCCGTTTGAGCCGGTAATACTTGGGGACGCGCGCGATGCGCGCGCCCGCCGCGGCGCCGCCGCTCTCCGTACCGCCCTCGGTCGCCATGGCGTGCCTTCCCGACTCCGATGATCCTGCTGCCGTCACCCGGCTCCTCCGTCTATAGCGGTCACATGGTGGCACGGGCAGAGCCCGAGGAGCCCGGAGACGCCCAGGTCGACCTCGAGGTGTCGGTCCGGTAACGGAGCCGACAGCGACTCTTATACACCCTTGACACCCCAAAAGGTCTAGGCCAAGCTGCGGGCACTGGTCTAAACCATTAAAGACCACATTCGGTCCTTGAGGAGAGTGCTGTGAAGCGAGGGCTCATAGCGGCGACGGGTGTCGCGGCCATGTTGGTGAGTGTTGCTGCCTGTGGGTCCAGCGACGGTGACAAGGGATCGGGCGACGGCGGCAAGGACAAGAGCCTGACCGTCTGGTTCATGGATGGCTCGAATCCGCCTGCTTGGACGAAGGCCGTTCAGGCCGAGTTCGAACAGAAGACCGGGGCCAAGCTCGACATCCAGGTCCAGAAGTGGGACGGCATCCAGCAGAAGCTCACCACCGCCCTCTCCGAGTCCAGCCCGCCGGACGTCATCGAGATCGGCAACACCCAGACCCCCTCCTACGCCCAGACCGGCGGGCTCGCCGAGCTGGACGACCTGAAGAAGGAGATCGGCGGGGACTGGACCGACTCCCTCAACAAGCCCGCCGTCTTCGAGGGCAAGCAGTACGCCGCGCCCTGGTACGCGGCCAGCCGCGTCGTCATCTACAACAAGAAGATCTGGGCGGACGCGGGCATCAAGGACACCCCCAGGACCCGTGACGAGTTCTTCCAGGACCTCGAGGCCATCCAGAAGAAGGGCGACGCCGAGCCGCTCTACCTGCCCGGCCAGAACTGGTACTTCTTCGACGGCCTGACCATCGGCACCGGAGCCGACCTGGTGAAGAAGGACGGCAAGAAGTGGGTGTCCAACCTCGCCGACCCCAAGGTCGCCAAGGCCATGGACCTCTACAAGAAGTACCAGTCGTTCTCCAAGGCCCCCAAGGACAAGGACGAGGCCACCCCGCAGCAGGCCGACGTCTTCGCCAAGGGCAGGACCGGCGCCTTCATCGGCATGGGCTGGGAGGCGGCCACCGCCGTCAAGGCCAACCCGGAGATCGAGAAGGACCTGGGCTACTTCACCATCCCCGGTGAGAGCGCCGGCAAGCCCGAGGGCGTCTTCCTCGGCGGCTCCAACCTCGCGGTCTCCGAGGGCAGCAAGAAGAAGGACCTCGCCAAGGAGTTCCTGAAGATCGCGCTGTCCGACAAGCACGAGGGCGCGCTGGCCAAGGAGGTCGGCTCGATCCCCAACAAGGACTCCCTGCTGGGCAACCTCAAGGGCAACGCCGCCGCCGAGGCCGCCGCCCCCGCCGCCAAGGGCGGCGGCACCACCCCGCTGATCGCCGAGTGGGCCGCGGTGGAGAACGCGCCGAACCCGATCAAGGCCTATATGACGGCCGTCCTGAACGGAAAGTCGCCGGAGGACGCCGCCAAGCAGGTCGAGGCCGACATGAACAAGCGCCTCAGCCAGAAGCAGTGACCCCGCCGCCCGGGTGCGTGTATGCCCGTACGCGCACCCGGGCGCGCACCACGTAACACCGTTCGACAACTTGCACAGGCTTGCACAGGGGAGAAGGCGGACGACGATGTCAGCGCAGATCGAAGAGGTGACGGCCGCCGAGCCGGCACCCCGGACCGGCAGGGGCGGCGCCCCGCCGCCCCGCGCCGGCCGGACCCGGGCCGCCGGAGCCGTCCCCTACCTGCTGATCCTCCCCACGGCCGTCCTCACCGTGCTGCTGCTGGGCTGGACGATGGTCAAGAACGGCCTGCTGTCCTTCCAGGAACTCAACCGGCGCCAGCTGATCCGCCACGTCACCGAGTGGATCGGCTTCGACAACTACTCCGAGGTCCTGGGCAGCTCCGACTTCTGGGCCGTCACCGGCCGCTCGGTCGTCTTCACCGCCGTCAACGTCGTCCTGATCATGGTGGTCGGCTGCCTGACCGGGCTGCTGCTCGCCCGCCTCGGCACCAAGCTGCGGCTGCTGCTCTCGCTCGGCCTGGTGCTGGCCTGGGCCATGCCCGTCGTCGCCGCGACCACCGTCTTCCAGTGGCTGTTCGACCAGCGCTTCGGCGTCGTCAACCACCTGCTGGACAAGCTCGGCTGGCACGCGATGGCCGGCTACAGCTGGACCAGCAGCCAGCTGTCGACGTTCTTCGTCATCACCGTGCTGCTCGTCTGGCAGTCGGTGCCCTTCGTGGCCATCAACCTCTACGCGGCCACCACCACCATCCCCAAGGAGCTCTACGAGGCGGCCTCCCTGGACGGCGCGGGCAGCTGGAAGCAGTTCACCTCGGTGACCTTCCCCTTCCTCAAGCCCTTCTTCCTCGCCACCGCCTTCCTCGAGGTCATCTGGGTCTTCAAGGCCTTCACCCAGGTCTTCGCGATCAACGAGGGCGGGCCGGACCGGCTCACCGAGACCCTGCCCGTCTACGCCTTCCAGGAGGGCATGGGCAGCCAGCACTTCGGCATGGGCGCGGCCATCTCCATCCTCACCATCGTGATCCTGCTGGCCCTGACCGCGTACTACCTGCGCCTGGTTCTCAAGCAAGAGGAGGACGAGCTGTGAAGCCCTCTGCCCTCAACCGCCGGGCGGGCTCCGGCTCGCTGCTCGGCCGCGTCTGGCCGGGGGCGGCGGCCGTCGTCCTCTTCATCGGCTTCGCCTTCCCCGTCTACTGGATGTTCTCCACGGCCTTCAAGGCCAACAAGGACATCGTCGCCGACACCCCCGTCTGGTTCCCCACCAGCCCCACGTTCGAGCACTTCACCCGGGCGATGGAGGCCGACGGCTTCTGGACGTTCGTCGGCAACTCCCTGACCGTCACCGCGATCGCGGTCGGGCTGTCGCTGGTCATCGCGCTGCTGGCGTCCTTCGCCGTCGCGCGCATGCGCTTCCGCGGCCGCAAGGGCTTCATCCTGGTGATGATGATGGCCCAGATGGCCCCCTGGGAGGTCATGGTCATCGCCTACTACATGATCGTGCGCGACGCCGACATGCTCAACAGCCTGGCGCCGCTCGCCGCCATCTACACCGTCATGGTGCTGCCCTTCACCGTCCTGACGCTGCGCGGCTACGTCGCCGCCGTGCCCAAGGAGCTGGAGGAGTCCGCCATGGTCGACGGCTGCACCCGCGTCCAGGCCTTCATCAGGGTGATCTTCCCGCTGCTCGCCCCCGGCGTGATGGCCACCTCGCTCTTCGGCTTCATCACCGTCTGGAACGAGTTCCCGATGGTCCTGATCCTCAACAAGGACGCCGGGGCGCAGACCCTGCCGCTGTGGATCACCAGCTTCCGCACCACCTTCGGCGACGACTGGGGCGCCACCATGGCCGCCTCCTCGCTCTTCGCCGTGCCCATCCTCGTCCTCTTCGTCATCCTCCAGCGCAAGGCCGTGGGCGGTCTTACGTCCGGCGCAGTGAAGGGCTAGCCCTACCGACATGACGACGCTCACCTCACAGGGCACGCTCACCCGCGACGCCCTCACCGTCCTCCAGCCCGGCTTCACGGGCACCACCGCCCCCGACTGGCTGCTGCGCCGGATCGGCGAGGGCCTGTCCTCCGTCGGCCTCTTCGGCCGCAACATCGCCTCGCCCGAACAGCTCGCCGCCCTCACCGCGCAGCTGCGCGCCGAGCGCGGCGACATGCTCGTCGCCATCGACGAGGAGGGCGGGGACGTCACCCGTCTCGAGGTCCGCACCGGCTCCTCCTTCCCCGGCAACCTCGCCCTCGGCACGGTCGACGACACCGCGCTGACCCGGGCCGTCGCCCGCGAGCTCGGCCGCCGCCTGGCGGAGTGCGGGGTCAACCTCAACTGGGCGCCCTCGGCCGACGTCAACTCCGACCCGGACAACCCGGTCATCGGCGTACGGTCCTTCGGCGCCGACCCGCACCTGGTCGCCCGGCACACCGCCGCCTACGTCGAGGGCCTGCAGTCCGCCGGCGTGGCCGCCTGCACCAAGCACTTCCCCGGGCACGGCGACACCGCCGTCGACTCCCACCACGCGCTGCCGCGCATCGACGCCGACCTCGCGACGCTGCGCGAGCGCGAACTGGTGCCCTTCCGCGCGGCCGTCGCCGCCGGCACCAAGGCCGTGATGAGCGCCCACATCCTGCTGCCCGCGCTGGACGACGCCCTGCCCGCGACCCTCAGCCCGGCCGCCCTGCACGGCCTGCTGCGTGCGCCCGTCGCGGACGGCGGCCTCGGCTTCGACGGCCTCGTCGTCACCGACGGCATGGAGATGCGGGCCATCGCCGCGACCTACGGCATCGAACGCGGCAGCGTCATGGCCCTCGCCGCGGGCGCCGACGCCATCTGCGTCGGCGGCGGCCTGGCCGACGAGGACACGGTGCTGCGGCTGCGCGACGCGCTCGTCGCGGCCGTGCGCTCCGGGGAACTGCCCGAGGAGCGGCTCGCCGACGCGGCCGCACGGGTGCGTGCCCTGGCGCGCTGGACCACGGGGCCGGGCGCGGGACGTGAGGAGGGGACCGCGCCCGCCCCGGAGGTCGGCCTGACGGCGGCCCGCCGCGCCCTGCGGGTGACGGCGGCCGCCGGGCACGAGCCGCTGACGGCTCCCGCCTACGTCGCCGCCTTCACGCCGCTGGCGAACATCGCGGTCGGCGACGAGACGCCGTGGGGAGTGGGCGCCGAGCTGGCCCGGCTGCTGCCGGGAACCCTGACGGGGACGTACGGGCCGGAGTCTGCCGGTACCGAGGAGGTCCTGCGGGCGGCGGGGGAGCGGCGGATCGTGGCCGTGGTGCGCGATGTCCACCGGCATCCGTGGATGGCCCGCGCCCTGGGCACGCTGCTGGCCGCCCGCCCGGAGACGGTCGTGGTGGAGATGGGCCTCAACGAGGCCCCGCCGAGCGGTGCGCTCCACATCGCCACACACGGAGCCGCCCGCGTGTGCGGGGCCGCTGCCGCGGAGGTCATCGCGGGGGCCTAGCCCGCGGCGCGTTCGGCACCGCCGGACAGGTCGTGGGGGTTTCTCGCCGTGGGGGGGGGGGGGGGGGGGGGGGGGGGCGGGGCCGGGCCCCCGCCCCCCCCCCCCGGGCGGGGGGCCCCCCCCCCCGCCCGCCG
>NZ_JBITZS010000010.1:0-49731 GCF_044547045.1 Streptomyces sp. NPDC053048 | reverse complement strand
CGGGTTCGAAAGGGGCGAACCGTGCCCCTTTCGAACCCGCCGCGACGGCGTTCGGCCACAACGGCGGAATCCGGCGGTGCCGAACCGTCGGCAGCGCCGGATGTCCCGCCCTGGCAGGGGCTACAGCCCCTGCCAGGCCGGCTTTGCCGCGTACGTGGCGCGGAAGTAGTCGGCGAGCTTCAGCTTCGAGGCCGCCGCCTCGTCGACGACGACCGTCGCGTGCGGGTGCAGCTGCAGCGCGGAGGCCGGCACCAGGGCCGAGACCGGGCCCTCGACGGACGCCGCCACGGCGTCGGCCTTGCCCTCGCCCGTGGCCAGCAGCACCAGGTGGCGGGCCTCCAGGATGGTGCCGATGCCCTGGGTGATGACGTGGTGCGGCACCTGGTCGATGTCGCCGTCGAAGAAGCGCGCGTTGTCGACGCGGGTCTGCTCGGTCAGCGTCTTGATGCGGGTGCGGGAGGCGAGCGAGGAGCACGGCTCGTTGAAGCCGATGTGCCCGTCGGTGCCGATGCCGAGGATCTGCAGGTCCACCCCGCCGGCCTCCGGCAGCGCGCGGTCGTACGCCTCGCACGCGGCCTGGACGTCCTCGGCGGTGCCGTCGGGGCCCAGGAAGGACTCCTCCGTCAGGCCCAGCGGCCGCACGACCTGGCGCAGCACCGTGGAACGGTAGGACTCGGGGTGGTCGGCCGGCAGTCCGACGTACTCGTCGAGCTGGCAGATGCGCGCGCGGGAGGCGTCCACGGCGCCGGCGCGGACCTTGGTCTCCAGCGCCTCGTAGATGGGCAGCGGGGTCGAGCCGGTGGCCACGCCGAGCAGGGCGTCGGGCTTGCGGTTCAGCAGGGCGCCGATTGCCTCCGCGATCAGTTCGCCGCCTGCCTTGGCGTCCGGAACGATGACAATTTCCACGCTGGGCCTGCCGATCTGAAGAAAGAACTCGGTGGTATAGACCAATCTAGCAGAGTGCCGACGGCCCGTTCCCGGCTGGCGGGCGGGCGGCGGCCCGTGGTCGACTGAAGGCATGAGCAGGGAGCGGCCGGGCCTGATCATGTCCGGTGAGATGGCCGAGCAGCCCGTGGTCCTGCGCCGCATCCTCGACGAGGGCGCGCCCGCCGTCCGCGCGACCGCGGAGCGGATCGCCGCACGGGCCCCGCGCTTCGTCCTGCTCACCGCCCGCGGCACCTCCGACAACGCCGCCCTGTACGCCAAGTACCTGCTCGAGGTGCTGCTCGGCAAGCCCTGCGGACTGACCTCGATGTCGACGATCACCGCCTACGGGGCCCGGCCCGACCTGACCGACGTGCTGGCGATCACCGTCAGCCAGTCCGGGGGCTCCCCGGACCTGGTGGCCTCCACCAGGGCGGCCCGGGAGGCCGGGGCCGTGACCCTGGCGGTGACCAACAACCCGGACTCGCCGCTCGCCGCGGTCGCCGAGTTCCACATCGACATCCTGGCCGGACCCGAGAAGGCGCTCCCGGCCACCAAGACGTACACGGCCTCGTTGCTCACCCTCTACCTCTTCGTCGAGGGCCTGCGCGGCGGCGACGGTGCGGCCGCGCGGGTACTCCCCGGGCTGGCCCAGCGGGTGCTGGCGCGGGGTGAGGAGGTCAGGCAGCTCGCGGGCCGCTACCGCTTCGCCGGGCGCATGGTCCTCACCTCGCGCGGCTACGGCTACGCCACCGCCAAGGAGGCGGCGCTGAAGCTGATGGAGACCAGCTACATCCCCGCCCTGTCCTACTCCGGCGCCGACCTGCTGCACGGGCCGCTGGCCATGGTCGACAACGTCTCGCCCGTCATCGCCATCGTGGCCGAGGGCAGGGGCGGCAGGGCCCTCGGGCCGGTGCTCGAGCGACTGCGGGGCAGGGGCGCGGACCTGGTCGTCGTCGGTGACGAGGCCGAGGTGGCCAGGGCGACGGCCGGGTTCGCGCTGCCGACGGAGGGAGTGCCCGAGGAGCTCCAGCCCGTGCTGCAGATCCTGCCGCTGCAACTGCTGGCGTACGAGGTCACCCTCGCGCGGGGACAGGATCCGGACGCGCCGCGGGCGCTGGCGAAGGTGACGGAGACCCGCTAGCCGCGGCCGCGCGGGCCGGGCCCGCAACGAACTACGGGCCGCGGCGCCTGGCCGGGACCCTCAACCCGACCGGCACCGCAGCCCGGAGCGACGTCGGCCGGCGCCCGGTGCCGCGGGGTGTGCGGGCCCCACGGCCGAACGGGCCGACTTCGCCCCCTTGTGCGGAGGGGGCGAAACTTTGCTCGTTCATTGTGGACTAGACCATTCGTCGATGTCCATGCCCATTCACCCCGCCGGGGAAAATCCCCGCCCGCCGGGCCCGCGGGTAGGCTCGGGCCCGTGCCCTCCATGAACGATCTCGTACGCCAGCACACCGCACTCGACGACTCCGACCTGGAGTGGCTGCACCTGCTGGTCTCGGAGTGGCAGCTGCTCTCCGACCTGTCCTTCGCCGACCTCGTCCTGTGGGTGCCCACCCTCGACGGCACCCGCTATGTGTCCGTCGCCCAGATGCGGCCCAACACCGGACCCACCTCCTACCAGGACGACATGGTCGGCCACCTGGTGCCGCGCGGCCGCCGCCCCATGCTGGACGCCGCCCTCGACGAGGGCCGCATCGTGCGCGAGGGCGACCCGGAGTGGCGCGAGGAAGTGCCGGTGCGGGTGGAGTCCATCCCCGTCCGCCGCGAGGGCCGGGTCCTGGGGGTCATCGCGCGCAACACCAACCTGCTGACCGTCCGCACCCCCAGCCGGCTCGAGCTGACCTACCTCCAGAGCGCTTCCGACCTGGCCCAGATGATCGCCGCCGGGGCCTTCCCGTTCCCCGGCCAGCAGGTCGACATGGACGCCTCGCCACGCGCCGGCGACGGGCTGATCAGGCTCGATGCCGACGGCATCGTCCAGTACGCCAGCCCCAACGCGCTCTCCGCCTACCACCGCCTCGGCCTCGCCGCCGATCTCGTCGGCCACCATCTGGGCGAGACCACCGCACAGTTGGCCCCCTCGCGCACCCCCGTCGACGAGGGCCTGGCCAAGCTCGCCAGCGGCTGGGCGCCGCGCGAGTTCGAGGTCGAGGCCAACGACGGGGTCATTCATCTGCGCGCGATCCCGCTCAAACCGAAGGGCAGCCACATCGGTTCGCTCGTGCTGCTGCGCGACGTCACCGAACTGCGACGTCGCGAGCGCGAGTTGATCACCAAGGACGCCACCATCCGGGAGATCCACCACCGGGTGAAGAACAACCTGCAGACCGTGGCCGCCCTGCTGCGCCTCCAGGCCCGCCGGATCGGCTCCGCCGAGGGTCGGGAGGCGCTGGAGGAGGCGGTGCGCCGGGTGGGCTCGATCGCCATCGTCCACGAGACCCTCTCGCAGAATCTGGACGAACGGGTCGAGTTCGACGAGATCGCCGACCGGGTCCTCGCCATGGTCGCCGAGATCTCCCCGGGCCGGGTGGCCGCCCGCCGCACGGGCCGCTTCGGGATACTCGACGCCGAGGTGGCCACGCCCCTGTCGATGGTGCTGACCGAGCTGCTGCAGAACGCCCTCGAGCACGGCTTCGGGCCGGGGGAGCAGGGCACCGTCGAGGTCACCGCCGTGCGCGGCGGCACCCGCAGGGACGCCCGCCTGCTCATCTCCGTCCAGGACGACGGCCGCGGTCTGCCCGAGGGATTCGACCCGCACCGCGCCGGCAATCTCGGACTGCAGATCGTACGGACCCTGGTGGAGGGGGAGTTGGGCGGAAAGTTCGACATGGTGCCCGCTTCCGGGCAGGGAACGCGCGTCGTGCTCGACATCCCCGTGCGGGCGGAGAAGCCGTAACGCTTCACGCGCGGGCGCGAAAAGCACTGAGCCCCGGACCTCTCATGTGAGAGGTCCGGGGCTCAAAGCTTTGTTGTGCTTAGCGCACGGGTGGGGGGTGCTGCGCGCTGCGGCTCGGGGGCCGAGGGGTGGGTCAGGCGGTCGCGTTGCGCGCCCGGTTGCGAGCGGCGCGGCGCTTCATGGCGCGGCGCTCGTCCTCGCTGAGGCCACCCCAGACGCCGGAGTCCTGGCCGGACTCGAGCGCCCACTGCAGGCACTGCTCCATGACGGGGCAGCGGCGGCAGACGGCCTTGGCTTCCTCGATCTGCAGCAGCGCAGGACCGGTGTTGCCGATGGGGAAGAACAGCTCGGGGTCTTCCTCGCGGCAAACGGCGTTGTGACGCCAGTCCATGGCTGCTCCATCTCCTCGTGTTACGGCTACGTGGCTTGTGAATGTGAACGCTTTCACGAATCCCCCCGCAAGGGAAGGGCCGACCTCCAGCCAGGCAGACTGGTGCGGTCCAAGGAAGATAAGGAGGGGGTTCGGGCTCTTCGGGGAAGCCTTGATGGCGGGCTGTCCCGATCGCCATGAAGAGACTCGCAAACCTCGGCGACGGATACAACCCCTTCTGGAAAGTTTTTTTTGATTCCTCGGTGTCGGCTAGGTCACAGCCGTCATTCCAGGGGGTGGAACCCAGTCTAAACGTTCGAGTGGAAGGACTTTAGGCCCTTGCACTCACACAATCACACGCAGTGCACGGCGAACGCCTGTGAACGTCACGCTTCTGCGCAGCCCGAGGTGGTCGCCGTCCATCTGGAAGGGCAGGGGAGCCTGCGATTTCAAGGTGAACGAGTCCTGGTCATGCAGTGACACAGCGTGGCGGCCCTGTGGCCCACGCTCCGGCGTCGAGGTCAGCAGCTGGGTGGCGTACCGGGTGGCCGTCACCGTCGACAGCTTGGTGAATCCCAGCACGTCAAGCGCCGTGTCGAAGGAGGCGTCCGGCAGCGCGTAGACCGGCCGGTTGCCCAGGTAGGTCCATGGCGCGGTGTTGCAGATTATCGACATGACGAGATTCTCGAGTGGCTGCTCGCCAGGCCGTTCGAGGGTGATCGTGCCGTGCCGGCGGTTCGTTTCTCCGAAGAACTGGCGCATCGCCTGTCGCACGTACAGGGCGTGGGTCGAACGCTTGCCGCTCTCCCGCTGCTGCTCCACCCGGCCGACGACCCCCGCGTCGAAGCCGAAGCCCGCGCAGAAGGTGAACCACCGCTCGGGCACCCCCTCGTCCTCCGTCCCCGGGGTGCCGGCCGCCAGGCCGAGGCCGACCGTGCGCTCCGAGCCCTCGCGCAGGGCGTCCAGCAGGGCGCCCGTGGCCTCCACGACGTCGTTGGGCAGCCCCAGGGCGCGGGCGAAGACATTGGTCGAGCCGCCGGGCACCACGGCGAGCCGCGGCAGGCCCTCCGGGTCGGGCCCGCCGTGCAGGAGTCCGTTGACCACCTCGTTGACCGTGCCGTCGCCGCCGAGCGCGACGACGAGCTCGATGTTCCCGCTCTCGGCCGCCCGGCGCGCCAGGTCCCGGGCATGCCCCCGGTACTCCGTGGTGGCGACGTCCAGCTTGAGGTCGCTGGCCAGCGCGTGCGCCAGGACATCACGGGTACGGGCACTGGTGGTGGTGGCCGACGGATTGACCACGAGAAGCGCACGCATGCGCGCCAGCCTACCTACCTGTCGGTACACGACCCATCCCAGGCCCGGCTTCCGAGGATTTGCGTACCGATACCCTGCAGGGGTGAGCAGCAAGCAGTCCGCCCCGAAAACCGCCCGGACGAGCGCCCGCGGGGGCGCCCCCGCGCCGGCCGCCGAGCCCGCCGGGCCCCGCCCGGCCCGGCTGACGGCCGCCGCCGTGCTCGCCGGCCTGGAGGGCGTCGCGCTCGCCGCCTGCGGCGTCTACCTGCTGGTGATGGGCCTGCTCGGCAAGCCCGACAGCCCGCAGCAGGCGGAGACCGGCGGCCTCACCGTGATCGCCCTGGCCGTGCTGCCGCTGGTGGCCGCGCGCGGCCTGTGGCTGCGCCGCCGCTGGAGCCGCGGCCCCGCCATGATCACGCAGATCATGGCGCTCCCGGTGGCCTGGACGCTCTTCAACGGCGGCGGCGCGCTGATCGCGGCCGCCGTGGCCCTGGCGCTGGCCGCCGTGGTCACCCTCGTGCTGCTGGTGAACCCCACGGCGACCGAGGCGCTGGGCATCGGGCCCCGCGAGTCCTGATCCCTCCGCTCACTCCTCGATCAGCAGGCGCTCCCGGAGCTGGGCCAGCGTGCGGGCCAGCAGCCGGGATACGTGCATCTGCGAGATGCCGACCTCCTGGGCGATCTGCGACTGGGTCATGTTGCCGAAGAAACGCAGCAACAGGATCTTCTTCTCGCGCGGCGGCAGATCCTCCAGCAGCGGCTTGAGGGACTCCCGGTACTCCACGCCCTCCAGCGCCTCGTCCTCCGCGCCGAGGGTGTCGGCGACCGCCGGGGACTCGTCGTCCGTGTCCGGCACGTCCAGCGACAGCGTGCTGTAGGCGTTGGCCGACTCCAGCCCCTCCAGCACCTCCTCCTCCGAGATCCCCAGGTGCTCGGCCAGCTCGTGGACCGTCGGCGCGCGGCCGTGCCGCTGGGAGAGCTCGGCGGTGGCCGTCGTCAGCGCCAGGCGCAGCTCCTGCAGCCTGCGCGGCACCCGCACCGCCCAGCCCTTGTCGCGGAAGTGCCGCTTGATCTCGCCGACGACCGTGGGCGTCGCGTACGTGGAGAACTCCACCCCGCGGTCCGGGTCGAACCGGTCGACGGACTTGATCAGGCCGATCGTGGCGACCTGGGTGAGGTCGTCCAGCGGCTCGCCGCGGTTGCGGAACCGCCGCGCCAGGTGCTCCACCAGCGGCAGGTGCATCCGCACCAGGTGATTGCGCAGCTCGGCCCGTTCCGGCGAGCCGTCCGGGAGCGTCCGCAGCGTGACGAACAGGGCGCGGGCACCGCTGCGGTCGTGCGGATCGGGGTGCTGGTGCCGCTGCTGGTGCTGATCCATGTGGTCCGCCCGCTCTGATGGGTCGCCCGCCTGGTCCGGCTCCGGACCCGTGCGGTCCGGCTCGAGTTCCTCCGGGTGCGGCCGGGCAGGCTGCTGCGGGATGGCCGGGGTACGTACTCCCCGCGATGACGCAGTACTCACGGAGCCCCCTCTTCCGTCACGGCTGCCCGGGGCCGGCGCCGCGCTTCTTGTGCAGGCTGATGCTGACCGTCCGGTCCTCCGCGACCGTGGAGTCGACCTCGCCGGCCAGGGCGGAGAGCACCGTCCAGGCGAAGGTGTCGCGCTCGGGCGCGCGGCCGTCCGTGGTGGGCGCCGAGACGGTCACCCGCAGCGCGTCCCCGACCAGGCGGAAGACGCAGCTCAGCACGGAGCCGGGAACGGCCTGTTGCAGCAGGATCGCGCACGCCTCGTCGACGGCGATGCGCAAGTCCTCGATCTCGTCGAGGGTGAAGTCCAAGCGGGCCGCGAGGCCGGCTGTCGCCGTCCGCAGCACCGACAGGTAGGCACCCGCAGCGGGCAGCCGGACTTCCACGAAGTCCTGGGTCGTCCCAGGCTCGCCTGCGATTGGGGACACCCTCACCTCCAAGGTGGCACAAGCTTCTTGAGCTGTCGGAGCGTCGGTCCGCTGCCTTCCGGTGAAGGGCGGGGCGGGCCGGCGCGGCACATGGTCCGGCTGAGACGCTATCGCGATCTGCGGCTCCGCGCCGCAGGCCCACGACTGTCACTCATGGTAAGCCCATGAGCACGGACAGTGGCTAGAGGTCTGCCGGTCTCAATTCGAAAGAGAAGTCGCCCTGTTGGGATTTTCGTCACTCTGCGCGAGCGCCGCAAGGTCCCGGAGGGAATCTCCGGACAATCGCCGCACCGTCCACTCGTCCATCGCTTCCGCGCCGAGGGATTTGTAGAAGGCGATCGACGGCTCGTTCCAGTCCAGGACTGACCACTCGAAACGCTGATAGCCGCGTTCCACGCAGATCCGGGCGAGCTCCGCGAGAAGTGCCTTGCCGTGACCGCCGCCCCGGGCGTGCGGACGCACGTAAAGGTCTTCCAGATAAATACCGTGCGTGCCCGTCCACGTCGAGAAGTTGCGGAACCAGAGCGCGAAGCCGAGCGGTCCGGTGGCGGCCGGGGTGTCGGCCGACGGCGTTTCGCCCGGCGTTTCGTCACTCTCCGCTATCAGCGCGAAGACCGCCGGGTGCTCGCCGAAGAGGGCCTCGCGCAGCTGTTCCTCGGTGGCCTCGGCCTGCTCCAGCGCCCGTTCGTAGTCCGCCAGTTCGCGGATCATCGCGTGGATCGCGGGGACATCGGCCGGAGTCGCGGATCGGATCATGCGTGCATGCTAGCCGGGCGTGGCGGGCGCGCCGGGGCGCGTTCCGATCGGTTCCGGTACGTTCCGGGCGCGTTCCGGGCGCACGGGCGCGCCGGTTCAGGCGCGCCCGTTCAGACGATGTGCTTGTCCACGTAGCACCAGCGCCAGCTCTGCCCCGGCTCGAAGCTGCGCATCACCGCGTGGCCCGTCCGCTCGAAGTGCGCCGTCGCGTGCTTGTACGGCGAGGAGTCGCAACAGCCCACATGACCGCACTCCAGGCACAGCCGCAGCTGCACGGGGTGGCTGCCCGCCGCCTCGCACTCCGGGCACGTGGGGGTCAGCGGCGCCGGTTCGGGGCGCGGCAGCGCGGGAACGTGCGGGCAGTCGATCATGATTGCCAGGTTAGCCGGGGCTGCTGGTTCGACGGGAGTGGTGATCTGTGGACGTCATGCCACTGCTGATGCTCGTGGCCGGTGGTGCCGCCATCGCGGGCGCGGCCCGCCGCACCCCCGTGCCGGCGCCGCTGCTGCTCGTCGCCGCCGGGCTCGTCGCCTCGTACGTGCCCGGGGTGCCGGACTACACACTCGACCCGGACATCGTGCTGCCGCTCCTGCTGCCGCCGCTGCTGCACACGGCCGCGCTCGACAGCTCGTACCTGGACCTGCGGGCCAACATGCGGCCCGTGGCACTGCTGTCCGTCGGCTACGTGCTCTTCGCGACGCTGGCCGTCGGATACGTCGCCGCGCACGTGGTGCCGGGGCTGCCGCCCGCCGCCGCGCTGGTCCTCGGCGCCGTCGTCGCACCGCCCGACGCGGTGGCCGCCACCGCCATCGCGCGGCGGCTGGGACTGCCGTCGCGCATCACCACGATCCTGCAGGGCGAATCCCTCGTGAACGACGCGACCGCCATCACCGCCTACCGGGTGGCACTGGCGGCCGCCCTGGGGGAGGGCGTGGGCTGGGCCGAGGGCATCCGGGAGTTCGCGGTCGCCGCCGCCGGGGGCATCGGGGTCGGGCTGGTGCTGATGGTGCCGATCCACTGGCTGCGCACGCATGTGCGGGAGCCGCTGCTGCAGAACACCCTCTCCCTTCTCATCCCCTTCGCCGCGTACGCGGCCGCCGAACAGGTGGAGGCGTCCGGGGTGCTGGCCGTGGTGGTCGTCGCCCTGTACCTGGGACACCGGTCCTGGCAGGTCGACTTCGCCACGCGGCTGCAGGAGGAGGCCGTGTGGAAGGTGGTGGCCTTCGTCCTGGAGTCCGCCGTGTTCGCGCTGATCGGGCTGCAGCTACCGGTGGTGCTGCGGGGGCTGGGGGAGTACGGGGTGGCGGAGGCCGCCGGGTACGCGGTGGCGGTCTTCGGGGCCGTGGTGGTGATCCGGTACCTGTGGGTGTTTCCCGCCACGTTCGTTCCACGCTGGCTGTCCGGCCGCATCCGGGAGCGGGAACCCGAGACCAACTGGAAGGCGCCGGTGGTCGTGGGATGGGCCGGGATGCGGGGCGTCGTCTCGCTGGCCATCGCCTTCTCGATTCCCGTGGCGACGCATGACGGGGTGCCGTTTCCGGCGCGCAATCTGATCCTGTTCCTCACGTTCACGACCGTGATCGGGACGCTGGTGGTGCAGGGGCTCACGCTGCCGGTGCTGATCCGGTGGCTGCGGTTGCCGCGGCGGGACGCGGGTGCGCTGACGCTGGCGGAGGCGCAGGCGCAGAGCGAGGCGTCGTCGGCGGCGGAACGGAGGCTGGAGGAACTGCTGGCCGACGAGCGGAACGCCCTGCCGGAGCCGCTGGCGGAACGGCTGCGGGCGGTGCTGGAGCGGCGGCGCAACGCGGTGTGGGAGCGGCTGGGGGCGGTCGACGAGCGGACGGGGGAGTCGGTGGACGACACGTACCGGCGGCTGGCGGGGGAGGTGATCGCGGCGGAGCGGGGGGTGTTCGTGGCGCTGCGGGACGCTCGGCGGATCGACGACGAGATGCTGCGGACGTTGTTGCGGCGGTTGGATCTGGAGGAGGCGGCGGCGTATCGGGAGGGTGGGCGGCGGTAGGTGGGGGTGCGGGCTTGTGCGGTGCGGGTGCGTTGTGGGGCGGGGCCGGGTCGGTCTGGGCCGGGCCCTTCTGGGGCTGGATTATTTACGGCCCCCCTCCTGCGCAGACGTGGGCCGGAAGGTCGCCGCAAATAACCCTTACGCCCCTGCCAGGGCCC
Organism: Streptomyces sp. NPDC053048; assembly: GCF_044547045.1. Taxonomy (NCBI): domain Bacteria; kingdom Bacillati; phylum Actinomycetota; class Actinomycetes; order Kitasatosporales; family Streptomycetaceae; genus Streptomyces; species Streptomyces sp. NPDC053048. The sequence goes on along the minus strand of NZ_JBITZS010000010.1, from coordinate 39,356 downwards.
GTCCCAGCCCGCCCCGGCCCCTCCGGTCCGTACGCCGGGTGCGGGCCGCCGGTGGTCCGGCGACGACGTCGGTTCGTGGGCGGTCACGCCGCCCGTCGGCCGGTTTGTGGGCAATCGTTCCGCAGGGCGGAACGGGTGGGCACAAACCCGACCACCGGGCCGCACCCGGAACTGGGCCGTATCCCGAACAGTGGGCACGGGGCCCGGCCCCTACGGCGCCCCCGTGATCACGGCCACAACCCTCGTGCCGGAGGCGAAGGCCCCCTCTTGGGCCAAGGCCGTCAGGCCGTACAGCATCTTCGCCACGTACAGCGGCTCCGGCTCCAGGCCGTGCCGCGCGGCGAAGTCCGCCGCGAACGTGTCCAGCCCAGCGGAGCGCTTCCCGTAGCCGCCGAAGTGGAAGCGGTCGTCCAGCGTCCATTCGCCCGTCCGCCCGCCGAAGGCGGCCTCCTGCAGGCGGAGCGTTTCGGCGCCCAGGAAGCCGCCCTTCAGTACGGGGAAGCCGATCGCCCGCGCATCCCCGGCCAGGCCGGCCGCCAGGCCCGCCAGCGTGCCGCCCGTGCCGCAGGCGACGCCCACCACGTCGGCCACGCCCCGCAGCTCGCGTCCCAGCTCCGCGCAGCCGCGCGCGGCGGCCGCGTTGCTGCCGCCCTCGGGGATGACGAAGGCCCCCGGCGGAACCAGGGCGGCCAGGACGTCCGGCTCGGTCTTGCGCCGGTACGTCGCGCGGTCGACGAAGCGCAGCCGCATCCCGTCGGCCGCGCAGCGCGCCAGGGACTCGTTGAGCGGGCGGTCCGCCAGTTCGTCGCCGCGCACGACGCCGATGGTCTCGAAGCCCAGCAGCCGGCCCGCCGCGGCCGTCGCGCGCAGGTGGTTGGAGTAGGCGCCGCCGAACGTGAGCAGCGTGCGGGCGCCCGACTCCGCCGCGGCGCGCAGGTTCGGCTCCAGCTTGCGCCACTTGTTGCCCGGCAGGGCCGGGTGTATCAGGTCGTCGCGCTTGAGCAGGAGCCGCAGGCCGTGCCGGGTGAAGCGCTCGTCCGTCACCTCCGTGAGAGGGGAGGGCAGGCAGGGCCGCAGCGACGCCATTTCGGCCGCGCCGGGGGGATTGTCGCTGGTCACGCTACCCATTTTGTACTCTTGCCCGGCCAGCAAGGAGAAACAGGAAGCACACCACCGTGGACTACCAGGCCGTACTCGAGGAAGTCGCCGCTTTCGCGCAGCCGCTGGTCGGCCGTGGACAGGTGGCCGACTACATTCCGGCCTTGGCCGAGGTGGACACCGCCCATTTCGGGATGGCAGTCGCCGACGTCGACGGCGGCGTCTACGGCGTGGGCGACTGGCAGCGGCCGTTCTCCGTGCAGTCCATTTCCAAGGCGTTCAGCCTCGCGCTGGTCCTGGCCGAGGGCGGCGACAAGATCTGGGAGCGGGTCGGGACCGAGCCGTCCGGCAATCCCTTCAACTCCCTGGTGCAGCTCGAGTACGAGCACGGAATTCCGCGCAATCCGTTCATCAACGCCGGTGCGCTCGTCGTGACCGACCGGCTGCAGACGCTGACCGGTGACGCCAGTACGACGATGCTGGAGTTCCTGCGGGCCGAGAGCGGCAATCCCGACGTCGCGTTCGACGCGGCCGTCGCCAAGTCCGAGTCCGAGCACGGCGACCGCAATGCGGCGCTGGCGCACTTCATGGCCAGCTACGGGAACCTGGACAATCCCGTCCCCACGGTGCTGGAGCACTACTTCTGGCAGTGCTCCATCGAAATGAGCTGCCGGGACCTCGCCCTCGCCGGCGGATTCCTGGCCCGCCACGGCCTGCGCGCCGACGGCACGCGCCTGCTGCCCCGCCGCGAGGCCAAGCAGATCAACGCCGTCATGCTGACCTGCGGCACGTACGACGCCGCCGGCGACTTCGCCTATCGGGTGGGACTGCCGGGGAAGAGTGGCGTGGGGGGTGGCATCGTCGCCGTCATACCGGGGCGCTGCACGCTGTGTGTGTGGAGTCCGGGGCTGGATGCGCGGGGGAATTCGGTGGCCGGTGTCGCCGCCCTTGACCACTTCACCACCTTGACCGGGTGGTCCGTTTTCTGAGCACCGGTGCGTTGCCGGGTGCGGCCCGGTGGTCGGGTTGTGCCCACCCTCCCCCAGCTACCGCTGGGAGGTGCCCCCAGCCCAGCGGAACGACTGCCCACAACCCGCGGCTGACAGGCGGCGGGAGGGGCCGGGGCGGGCTGGGACGGGCCCTGGCAGGGGCGTAAGGGTTATTTGCGGCGACCTGCCGGGTGAGCTCAACACGTAACCCGAGGCCGTAAATAATCCAGCCCCAGAAGGGCCCGGCCCAGACCGACCCGGCCCCGCCCCACAACGCACCCCGAACACGGGCCCGCACCGCACCCCCGCCCAAACTACGGGCAGCGAATCACCTGGCCCGCATACGACAGGTTCCCCCCGAACCCGAACAGCAGCACCGGCGCCCCCGGCTCCACCCTGCCGGAGGCAACCAGCTTCGACAGCGCCAGCGGAATGCTCGCCGCCGACGTGTTCCCCGACTCCGTCACATCGCTCGCCACGATCGCGTTGACCGCCCCCAGCTTCCGCGCCACCGGCTCGATGATGCGCAGATTCGCCTGGTGCAGCACCACCGCCGCCAGATCCGCCGGCTCCAGCCCGGCCCGCTCGCACACGCTGCGTGCGATCGGCGGCAGCTGGGTCGTCGCCCAGCGGTAGACGGACTGGCCCTCCTGCGCGAAGCGCGACGGCGTGCCCTCGATGCGTACGGCGTGCCCCATCCCGGGCACCGAGCCCCACACCACCGGGCCGATCTCCGGTTCCGCCGACGCCGTGACGACGGCGGCGCCGGCCCCGTCGCCGACCAGGACGCACGTGGTGCGGTCGGTCCAGTCGGTGACGTCGGTGAACTTCTCCACGCCGACGACCAGCGCGTTCCGGGCCGCCCCGGCCCGGATGGCGTGGTCGGCGCCGGCCAGCGCGTGGGTGAAGCCGGCGCAGACGACGTTGACGTCCATGACGGCGGGCGAGGGCAGCCCCAGCGCGGCGGCGACGCGCGCGGCGGTGTTGGGGCTGCGGTCGACGGCCGTGCAGGTGGCGACGAGGACGAGGTCGATGTCGGCGGCGGCCAGGCCGCTGTTGGCCAGGGCCTTTGCGGCGGCCTCGGTGGCCATGGAGGCGACGGTCTCGTCGGGGCCGGCGACGCGACGGGTGCGGATGCCGACGCGGGTGCGGATCCATTCGTCGCTGGTGTCCACCATGGTGGCCAGCTCGTCGTTGGTGAGCACCCTGGCGGGCTGGTAGTGACCGAGGGCCAGTACGCGAGACCCGGACATCGGCGGTTCCTCCTGCGCGCGAGTGATGCGGAAGCAACAGTCTTGACGCTCGGCGGGCCGTACCGGGTATGTGATCCGCCCAATGTTCCGGCTGGATCAGTGGCCGGTTTTCACAGGAACGCAGGGGAACGCCAATGGCCCCGGCCGCGAAGCGGCCGGGGCCATTGTGATCCTCGTCAGCGCAGCGAGAGGGCCGTGCGGAGGGTGGTGAACAGCTCGGTCTGGTCCGTCAGGCCGAGGACGCGGTGGGCCTGCGGGCCCTGGGCGGCGATGCGGACCTGGGTGCCGGTGTGCTCCTGGGCCTTGCCGGGCGTGTTGCTGGAGTAGTTGACCTTCAGCTGCTGACCCTCGTTGGTGATCAGCGTGGAGGACAGGCCGGGCGGGTTGGCCTCGAGCGGCACGATCTGGCTGGTGTGGCCGTGGTCGGCGGTGGTGACGACCAGGGTGTCGGGGTGCTTGGCGGCGTAGTCGCGGGCGACCTTGACGGCCCGGTCGAACGCGGCGGTCTCGCCGATCTGGCCGCAGGGGTCGGCGGCGTGGTCGCGCTTGTCGATGGAGGCGCCTTCCACCTGCAGGAAGAAACCATTCTTCTTGGCCTTGGGGGTGTCCATGAGGGCCAGGGCCTTGCGGGTCTGCTCCTCGAGCGCGGGGGTGCCCGCCTTGCGCTCGGGGTTGTTCGTCACACAGCGCTGGGCGGCGGTGCCGCCGACGGCCGCGTTCTTGCCGGTCCACTCGACGGGGACGTTGCCGTCGGCGAACAGGCCGAGGAGGGGCGTGCCGGGCTTGGCGGCCTTGAGGCCCTTGGCGTCGGTCACGACCTGGTAGCCGAGCTTCTCGGCCTGCTGGGTGACGGTCAGGCCCCGGTAGCGGCCCTCGGTGATCTTCTGGTCGAAGCGGGCCTTGCCGCCGCCCAGCAGCACGTCCACCTTGTGGTTCACGCTCTGCTCGGCGATGGAGCCGGGGCCGCCCTTGGCGATCGTGTCGTTCGGGCAGGCCTTCATGTCGGCCGGGCCCTGGCAGCTGCGGTCCGTGGCGTGCGAGGCGAGGGCGGCCGGGGTGGCGTCGGTGAGCTCGGCGGTGGTGACGCTGCCGGTGGCCAGGCCCTTCTTCTGGGCGAGCTCCAGGATCGTGGGGATCGCCTTGTCGGTGCCGGGGGTCTTGGAGAGCCGGCCGTTGACCGTCTTCTGGCCGGTTGCCCAGCCGGTGGCGCTGGCGGCGGAGTCGGTGACGTAGTCCGGGCGGCCGTTCTTGTCGACCGCGTAGGTGGTGTACGAGCCGGTCATCGGGAACCGGTCCATGTTGAGGCGGCCGGCCGCCCCCACGGTGTAGTCCCGGGCCAGGGTGATCTCGGAGTCGCCCATGCCGTCGCCTATGAGCAGGATGACGTTCTTGGCCTTCTTGGCGCTCGAGCCGTGGCCGGCGGCGGCCTGCGCCACGTCCGACCGACCGCCCTCCGTCGCGGCGGCCGCGGCCGGGACCGCGACACCGGCGGCGAGGAGTGCGGCGGCGCCCCAGGCGAGACGGCGGCGGTACGGACGAGAACCCATGAATTCCTCCTAGCTGGACCGTGGCGGAGTGCCCGGCAGAAGGAAGCTCACCAGGGGTGGGTGTACCGCGGGGGACGTCCAGGTGAAGTCGAGGTCACCTGGTGCTGTCGACAGTCCGCGGCGGAGTGCCGACCGGAGCGTCGGGCGCGTTGTCGTTGTCGTTCTTCATCGCCTTCGCCTCGCTCCTGAGGATGCGCAGGGACCTGCCCAGCGCGCGGGCCGTGTCGGGCAGGCGCTTCGACCCGAACAGGACGATGACGACGAGCACGACCACGAGGACGTGCCAGGGTTCCAGGGCATTGCGGAGCACGGACGCCCCACCACCTCTCATCCGACGCTTGGACCTGATGCCGTAACGGTGGTCCACACCATACTTGCTAGATTGCGCAACTGGACAACCAAAGTCTCCGGCAGGCCGTCTCACCGGGCGACAGGCACGGAACGGGGGAGCGATGAGGGCGCGGATATGACTGGCAGGCGGAGGAAGCCCAAACACCGGCGGATGCGGGTCGTCCTCGTGGTGGTGGTGTCGTTCGCGGTGCTGGTGGCCGCGGGGGCGGGGTGGTTCTACCTCAAACTCAACGGCAACATCAGCACGTTCGACGCCGGCGGACTCTCCAAGAACCGGCCGGGGGCGAGCGCCGCGGGCAGCAACGTCCTGGTCATCGGCTCCGATTCGCGCTCCGGCGACAACAGTTCGCTGGGCGGTGGCGACGGCGACGTGGGCCGGTCGGACACCGCCTTCCTGCTGCACGTGTACGGCGACGGCCGGCACGCCGTCGCCGTCTCCATCCCCCGGGACACGCTCGTCGACATCCCCTCCTGCAGGAACCCCGACGGCAGTTGGACGGAGGAGCGGCAGCATGCCATGTTCAACTCGGCCTTCTCGGTGGGCGGCTCACCCAAGGGCAACCCCGCCTGCACCCAGAACACCGTCGAGCGGTTGACAGGGCTGCGCGTGGACCACACCGTCGTCGTCGACTTCGCGGGCTTCTCCGCGATGACCTCGGCGGTGGGCGGCGTCGACGTGTGCGTGCCCACCGACGTCTACCAGGGCGACCTCGATCCCCACCGCGGCAGCCGCGGGAACCTGCTCTTCCCCAAGGGCCGGCAGAGCGTCTCGGGGCAGAAGGCGCTGGACTACGTGCGCGTACGGCACGGGATCGGCGACGGCTCCGACATCGGGCGAATACAGCGGCAGCAGGCCTTCGTCTCCGCGATGGTCAAGAAGGTGCGCGCGCAGGGCTTCAACCCCACGACGCTGCTACCGCTCGCCGACGCGGCCACCAAGTCGATGACCGTCGACCCGGGGCTGGGCTCGGCCGACAGGATGCTGTCGTTCGCGATGTCGCTCAAGGACATCGACCTGCACGACATGAAGTTCGTGACCCTGCCCTGGCGCTACGACGGCAACCGCGTCGCGATCGTCCAGCCCGACGCGGACGCCCTGTGGGCCGCGCTGCGGGCGGACCGCACGGTCGACGGCAAGGACGCGGGCAAGGGTGCGGGCAAGCGCGGCGGCGAGAGCGGCGCGCCCTCGGCCCCCGCCTCCCGTCCCACCGCCTCCGATCCCGCCGTCTCCGATCCCGCCGTCTCCGGCGTGACCGCCCCCTCGCCGTCCGGCTCCCCGGTGACCTCCGCGCCGCCCGGAACGTTGTCTTCCGGTGTGGTGGGCGGCGTCCGCTCGGCCGACGACGACCCCTGCGCCAACCTTTCCTACGGCTGACGGGCGCCGGGGAGTGGGCAGCATGGGCGAGCGGGAACGCAAACGCCTGAATAGTCCGTTTTCATGGTAGGTGCAGAGCAATCCGTGACCGCAAGGAGCCATGCCATGTCCGCCACTGCTGTCGCCCGAGGGCTGACCAGGCCGGTACTGGCCCTGATCGTCGTCCTCCTCGCGCTCCTCGCCCCGGTGGGCGTGGCGTCCGGCGCCCCCGCGGCCCCACCCGCCGCGAGCACCACCACCGCCGTGACCGGGCTGGACACCGCGGCCGAGGCGCTGCGCAAGAACCCCGTCTACGTCGACCCGGCCGTCTCCGAGCGGCTCCCGGCCGCCGACGCCGAGGCCCTGGCGAGGAAGATCAAGGACGCGGACAAGCCGGTGTTCGTCGCCGTCCTGCCCGCCACCCCCGAGTACCCCAAGGCCACTGTCCTGCGGGACCTGCGCACCAAGGTCGGGCTCGCCGGCGTCTACGCCGTCCATCTCGGTGACGACGCCTTCAACGCGGCCGCCGACCGCACGGTGATGCCCCGCAGCGCCGTCGCCAACCTCGTCGGAGCCGTCCAGCGGTCCGGCGGTGACACCGCCACCCAGCTGGAGAGCTTCGTCGACCAGGCCGGCCGGCTCGCCAGGGGGCACTCACCCGGCTCCTGGGGCGGCACCACCGACGAGGGCATCGGGGCCACCGGCCTGATCACCGGTGGCGCGATCGTCGTGGCCGGCGGCGCGGGCGCGTACGCCGTCTACCGGCGCACCAAGCGCCGCAGGGAGGAGCGCGAGCGGGCCGAGCTGGACGCGCTGCGCGTGGTGGTCGACGAGGACATCACCGCCTTCGGCGAGGAGCTCGACCGGCTGGACTTCTCGCCGTCCGAGGCCGGCGCCACCGACGAGATGCGGGCGGACTACGAGCGGGCGCTGGACGCCTACGAGGACGCCAAGACGAGGATGGCCGCGGCCACCGGGCCAGGCGACGTCCGCGGGGTGACCGAGGCGCTGGACAACGGGCGGTTCGCCCTCGCCACCCTCGCCGCGCGGCGCGGTGGCGCACCGCTGCCCGAGCGGCGGCTGCCGTGCTTCTTCGACCCGCGGCACGGACCGTCCGTCGAGGACGTGCAGTGGGCGCCGCCCGGCGGCGCGGCGCGCACCGTGCCGGCGTGCGCCGCCGATGCCGCGCGGCTGGCGGACGGCCAGGAGCCCATGTCCCGGCAGGTGCAGACGGCGGAGGGGCCGCAGCCCTACTGGAACGCCGGGCCCGCCTACGCGCCGTGGGCCGGCGGCTACTTCGGCGGCGGGCTGCTGCCGGGTCTGCTGATGGGCACCATGCTGGGCGGGATGCTGCACGGGCCCGCGTACGCGGCCACCCCGGAGGCCGGCCCCGAAGGGGGCGAGTACACCGGTGCCGACTACAACCCGGACGACTTCGGGGGCGGGGGCGACTGGGGCGGCGGCTTTGGCGACGGGGGCGGGTTCGGCGGCGGGGACTGGTGAGCTCCCGGCTCCCCGTTCGCCTCAGGCGCCTGCCCGGCCGGCATCGGCCGGCCGGCGCCTGAGGCCGAAGCGCAGCAGCCCCGCCCCGTACAGCGCCAGCACCACCGCCAGCAGCCCGTAGTACAGCGGCGGCAGCGGTGTCATCGACAGCCATGCCCCCACCGGCGACAGCGGCAGCAGCAGGCCCGCGGCCGCCAGGCCCGCCACCGCGGCCCGCACCGGCCCCGGCGCGCGGGACGGGCGCAGCAGCAGGATCACCATCGCCTGCGTGAGCAGGTTCTCGGTGAACCATCCGGCGTGGAACGCCTCCTCGCCCCCGGCCCCGCCCAGCGAGCGGACCGCCGCGAACAGCACCGCGAACGTCGCGAGGTCCGCGGCGGCGTTCAGCAGGCCGAATCCGGCGACGGAGCGCAGCAGTGCCCGGGGCCGCAGGACCGCCGGGCGGGCGTGGGCCCGCTCGTCCGGGCGGTCGAAGGCCAGGGCCAGCTGGGCGGCGTCGAAGAAGAGGTTCTGCACCAGTACCTGGGCGGGCAGCATCGGCAGGAACGGCAGCAGCAGTCCGGCCACCAGCATCGCGATGACGTTGCCGGCGTTCGACGACAGTGTGATGCGCAGGTACGAGGCGATGTTGGCGGTGCTGCGCCGGCCGGTGACGATGGCCCGGTCCAGGGCGGTGAGGTCCTTCGAGGCCAGGACGACGTCCGCCGCCTCCCGGGCCACCTCCACGCCGCCGCGGGGGCAGACGCCGACGTCGGCGGCGTGCAGGGCTGCCAGGTCGTTGACGCCGTCGCCCAGGAAGCCGGTGGTGTGCCCGCCGGCGCGCAGCGCGCGCACGACGCGGGCCTTGTGCTCGGGAGCGCAGCGGGCGAAGACGGTGGTCCGGGCGGCGAGCGAGGCCAGCGCGGCGTCGTCCAGGGCGTCGATCCGGTCACCGGTGACGGGGTTGCCGGGCTCCAGGCCCAGTTCGCGGCAGGTGCGGGCGGCGGTGCCGGGGTGGTCGCCGGTGAGGACCTTCACCGTGACACCGTGCCGGGTGAGGTCGGCCAGTGCGGTCGCGGCGGTGGGGGCGGGCGCGTCGGCGAGGGCCACGAAGCCGGTGAAGGTCAGGTCGTGTTCGTCCGCGGACGTGTACGGGCGTTCGCGGGCGGGCCGTTCGGCGCGGGCGACGGCCAGGACGCGCAGGCCGTCGGCGGCCAGCGCGTCCGCGCGGCGGGTCAGGCGTGCGCGTTCGGCGTCGTCCAGGGCGCAGCGGGCCAGGATGTCCTCGGCGGCGCCCTTGACGACCAGGGTGTGGGTGCGTGCCAGCGCGAAGCGGGGGTCGCCGGGGCGGCGGACGACGGCGGTGGACAGGGGGCGGCCGGGCCCGCAGGGCAGCGCGTCGACGCCCTCGTACCCGGCGTCGTCGTCCCCGGCGGCGTCGAGGATGGCCTCGTCCAGGGCGTCCGGTACGGGCAGCTCGGCGAGGTGCAGCGTCCACAGGGCGTTGACGGCGGCCCAGTGGAGCACGCCGGGGTCCTCGTGGCCGTCCGCGTCCTCGGCGCGGGCGAGGACGGGCCGGTCCTCGGTGAGGGTGCCGGTCTTGTCCACGCACAGCACGTCGACCGCGCCGAGGTCGTGCAGGGCGGGCAGCCGTCTGACGATCACCTGGCCGTCGCGGGCGAGCAGCGCGGCGCCGCGGGCCAGCGCGGTCGTCACGATCACCGGCAGCATCTCGGGCGTCAGCCCGACCGCCACGGCGACGGCGAACGGCAGTGTCTGCGGCCCGTGGCCGCGCAGCAGCGCGTCGGCGATCAGGAAGAGCGGGGCGGTGAGGAGCATCAGCCGCACGACGGTCCGGGCGATGCCGTTGACGGACCGGTCGAAGGGGCCGGGCGGGCGCGGGCGGTGGGTGTGCCGGGGGAGGGCGCCGGAGAGCAGGGTGTGGCCGCCGGTCGCCACGACGACGGCGCTCGCGGTGCCGGAGACGACGCTGCTGCCCTGGAAGCACACCTCGCCCGCGGCCGCGGACTTCGGGGCCGGTGCCGACTCGCCCGTCAGCGCGGCCTCGTGCACGGTCAGGCCCGTCGCGCGCAGCAGCCGCAGGTCGGCCGGGACGAGGTCGCCCGGGGCGAGCAGGACGACGTCGCCGGGGACGAGCTGGTCGACCGGGACCTCGCGGGTCGTGGCGGGCGTGGTGCCGCTCGCGCGGCGGCGGACCGTCGCCGTGCCGGCCACCAGCTCGCGCAGGGCGGCGGCCGAGCGGTCGGCGCGGTGTTCGCCGGTGGCGCGCAGCACGCAGCTGATCGTGGCCAGGACGGCGATCACGGTGGCCGTGCCCCAGGCGGCGACGGCCGCGGAGACGAGGCCCAGGCCGAGGAGGACGGCGGTGAAGGGGTCGCGCGCGGCGCGGGCGAGGCGGCGGGGCCAGGAGTCGGGGCGGCGGCCGGGGAAGACGTTCTCGCCGTGCCGTGCGAGGCGGGCGTCCGCTTCCGCCTCGGTCAGTCCGCGCGGCCCGCTGTCGAGGGCGCGCAGCACTTCCAGGGTGGTGCCGCCCGCGCCCGTCCGGTGGGCCGTACGGGCCTCAGGCGCCCAGGCCACGGAGGCGTCCGGCGCCGGCCGTGTCCCGGCCGGGCTCGGTGGTCCTGCGGTCGGCGAGCTGGCCGACCATGAGGCGCACGATGGTCACCACGTCGGGGTCGTCCACCAGGTACACCACCCGGCGGCCCTCGCGCCGGGAGCGCACGAGCCCGGCGAGCTTGAGCTTGGCCAGGTGCTGGCTGATCGCCGGCAGCGCGCCGCCCACCCGCTGGGCCAGGCCGCTGACGTCGCTCTCGCCCTGGGCCAGTGCCCAGACCAGGTGCAGGCGGGCGGAGGAGGCGAGCAGGCCGAAGGCGGCGGCGGCCTCGGCCAGCACCTCCGCGGAGGGGTCGGCCTTCTCGCGCGCGTCGCGGGGGTCGTCGAAAGACCCTTCGACACTCTCGAAGCTTCCGACGCCTGCCGTCACTGTCGCTCTCCCGTCCCCAGCGGTCGGGCTCATGCCCGGGAAGGCCCCAGTCTAGGCACCGTGGCCGGGCCCGGCCGTCCGACATGCACCTGCCGCGTACTGGGCAGATGTATCCGCAGGAATCGGTTGTAAGGGGGAGGGTGTGGCAATCTCAGGAATTATCAGTGCGATCGTGATCGGCGCGGTCATCGGGCTCCTGGGCCGGCTGGTCGTGCCGGGCCGCCAGCAGATCGGGGTACTGGCGACGATCGTGGTCGGCATCGTGGCGGCCTTCGTGGGCGCACTGATCGGCCAGGCACTCGGCCTGTACGACTCCAAGGGCATCGTCTGGCTCGTCTGGATCATCCAGATCGGCCTGGCCGCCCTGGGCATCGCGGCGCTGGACCGTCACAAGCGGCGGTCCTGACGCCCCCGGGCCGGCCCCCGCCGCGGTCAGGAGAGCTTGCCGTCGTAGTCCGGCAGCTTGAACGTCCGCTCCGCGTGCCCGCCCACCAGGTCGGTGGTGTTGTTCCCGATGTTGGCGATGATCGTGTAGCCCTTCGCCTCGATCTCCGCCCGCTTGGCGGTCTTGTACGTGCTCACGCCCTGGAAGAGGTCGGGGAGGTGGCGCACGTACAGGCCGCTGACGGGGTAGCCGACCTGCCGCAGGTTCCAGTCGGTGACCGGGTCGAGCACCCCGGGCCGGGCGGTGACGAAGAAGATCGCGGCGCCGCGCGCGTGGGCGTACCGGGTCAGCTCCAGGACGGGCTTGATCGCCGGGGTGGGGATCTTCGTCCAGTGGAAGTCCGTCTCGAGCGAGCTGTTGTCTATGTCGAGCACGATGGCCTGCTTCTGTGTGCCGGCCTCGGCGGTGCGCGCGGCGACGTAGGGGGTCGCCCGGTCGATGACGGCCTGGACGTCGCGCTGCCAGGTGGCGTAGTCGACGCCCTTGAGGCCCGCGGTGCCAGACGTCCGCGCGGGGGCGGGCTCCGCCGCCTCGGCGGAGGGCGTGGTCGCGGCCACCGTGGCGAGGGCGGTGACGGCGACGAGGGCGGCGGCGGTGCGGCGGGTCGTGATCGATTCGCTCATGGATGGCATGCTCACGACGGGTGGTGGCCGGTGGGGAACGGCCCGGTGGAGCGCGGATGGCCGACGGCCGACCTTTCCCCGCCGGTCCGGGCCCCCTCACCCCGTCCGGCGTGCCACCGCTACCGTCACCAGCGCGCCCAGCGCCAGCAGCCCGCCCAGCCACAGCGCCGCCGGCACCGACACCGCGTCCACGGTCCGCCCGCCCAGCAGCGCACCCAGCGCGATCGCCACGTTGAAGGCCGCCACGAACAACGCCGACGCGGCCTCGCGGGCGTGCGGTGCCGCCGCCAGCAGCCGGCTCTGCGTGCCGACCGACACACCCCCGTACGCGAGCCCCCACCCGGTCAGCAGGACGGCCGCCACCAGGGGCGTGGCGCCGTCGGCGAGCGACACCGCCGGGATCACCACTGCCAGCGCGCCGGAGAGCACCAGCAGGACCCGGCGCGGCCGCCGTACCGCCACCGCGCCCGCCAGGAAGTTGCCCGCCACCCCCGCCACGCCGTAGGCGAGCAGCAGCACACCGATCGTGCCACCGGCGGCGCCCGGCACCCGTTCCAGGGCCGGGCGGACGAACGTGTAGCCCGCGAAGTGCCCGCTCACCAGCAGGAGTACGGTCAGCAGCCCGGCCCGCACCGGAGCGTCGCGCAGCAGGGCGAGCAGCGCTCCGCCGCCCGTCGCCGGTTCGGGCGGGAGCGGCGGCAGCAGCACGGCGAGTGCGGCGGACACCGCCAGTGCCACCACGCCGATCACGGCGAAAGGCGCCCGCCAGCCGCCCAGTTCGCCGATCAGGGCACCCGCCGGCACCCCCAGCACCGAGGCCACCGCGATCCCGCTGAAGATCACCGAGGTGGCCGTGCCCACGGACACCGCCGGTACCAGCCGTACCGCCAGCCCGGCGGCGACGGCCCACACGCCCCCGATGCACACCCCCACCAGGACCCGCAGCCCCACCAGCACCTCGATGCCGGGCGCGCAGGCCGTCAGCAGGTCGGCCACCGCCAGCAGCGCCATCAGGCCCACCAGCAGCACGCGCCGGTCCAGCCGCCCCGCCACCGCCGGCACGGCGGGCGCGGCCACCGCGGCCACCAGGCCGGGAACCGTCATCGTCAGCCCGGCCGTGCCCTCCCCGACGCCCAGGTCCGCCCCGATCGGGGTGAGCAGCCCGACCGGCAGCATCTCGGTGGTGACGACCGAGAACGTGCCCGCCGCCAGGGCCAGGACGGCCGGCAGGCCGCCCGCAGACTTGATCTTTGCCATGGCTCCAGCCTCGGCGGCGCGCCCTGCGGGAACAACGGCCGTTCCCTCATGCTTCGATGAGCACCGCTCATCGATCGAACGGGCGGGGGAGGCGGGCACCATGAACGGCGGACCGGTCGGCGGTCTGGAACTGAAGGAACTGGAGTGCTTCCTGGTCCTCGCCGAGGAACTGCACTTCGGCCGCACCGGCGAGCGCCTGTACGTCTCCCAGAGCCGCGTCAGTCAGCTGCTGCGCTCCCTGGAGAGCCGTATCGGCGCCCGCCTCGTCGACCGCACCAGCCGCCGCGTCGCCCTCACCCCGCTCGGCGAACGCCTCCTCGCCGGGCTGCGCCCCGCCTACGCCGCCCTCAGGGAGACGGTCGAGGACGCCCGCCGCACCGCCCGCGGCATCGAGGGCACCCTGCGCGTCGGCTTCCAGGGCACCGCCGGCGACCGCGTCATGACGGCCGTCGCCGCCTTCCAGGCCCGCCACCCCGGCTGCGCCGTCGAGATCACCGAGATCCCGCTCGGCGACCCCTTCGGCGCCCTCCACCGCGGCGAGGTCGACACCGCCGTCGTCCTGCTGCCCGTGCGGGAACCCGCCCTCGTGCTCGGGCTGGTCTTCTCCCGGGAGCACCAGACCCTCGCCGTCTCCGCCCGCCACCCCTTCGCACGGCGGCCCGCCCTGCCGGCCGAGGACCTCGCCGGGTGCCCCCTCGTCACGCCCGCCGCCACCGCCCCCGCGTACTGGCGCGCCGCCCAGGCCCCCGAACTCACCCCCGGCGGCCGGCCGATACCCCGGGGCCCGGTGGTGACCACCCTCCAGGAGGGCATCACCCTGGCCGCCGCCGGCCGCGGCGGGATGCTCCTGTGCCGGCCGACGGCCGACTACCACGGCCGCCGGGACGTCGCCTTCGTCCCGGTCACCGGGCTGCCCGAGTCGGCCCTCGGGCTCGTCTGGCACCGGGACGCCGAGACGGCACGGGTACGGGCGTTCAGCGGGTTCGTCGCGGAGGCCGGATGACGGGCCCCGCCCTCACCTCCGCTCGGGCCGGTCGCGCACGCAGGGGAACTCGCCGTGCGGGCCCCACGACGTCCTGCGCACCTTGCTGTCCAGAACCCCGCACTCCAGCGCCACCTCGGGGCCGTTCTGCGTGTCGTGCAGGATCAACAGCCGCTTGTCCTCCGGCACTTTGCCGCCCGTCTCGAACGTCAGCATCCCCGTGGCACCGCGCTTGCCCTCCTCGCCACCGACCCCCGTCTCCAGGACGGTCTGCACCGTGCCGCGCACGATGGCGTCCGTGTGCGAGTCCTGGCGCGCGGTGTTGACCGCGCCCGCCAGCAGCCGCAGCGCGTCCCAGGCCAGCGGCGCGCGGCCGTCGTTGCCCCACAGGTCCCGGGAGCCGTGGGCCCGCGCGTACGCCCTGCGGAAGGTGTGGCCGTTGTCGTTGGGCCAGTAACTCCTGGGCACCGCATGGGCCGCGTAGTACAGCCGCAGCCCCGGGTGCTTCGCACTGGGCTGCTCCGAGTCGACGACCGCGCTGGTCAGCGTGTTGCCGCCGAGCACCGTCAGCCGGCCCTGGCAGTTCGTGCCGGCCTGGAACTCGTCCAGGAACGCCGCGAACTCCTTCTCCCGGCTCGTCCAGTACACCACCGTCCGCTCGTCCGCCTCGATCTGCCGGCAGACGATCCCGGCCACCTCCGACCACTGGTCCGCCCACTGCGTCCGGTCGTCCTGCGGCACCGGGCGGCCGGGCTTGCGGTCGGGGTCGTACCAGACGGTCGTGGTGTCCTCGAACTCTCCGGTGAAGCGCTTGCTCAGGTTGTCGCTGAAGCTGTCGGTGGGATCGGCGACGACCACCGCCCGGCGGGCCGGGGCGCACCGGCCCGGCGAGGTCTCCACCATGTTGCTGCGCCGGGCGAAGTCGGCGGCGATCCTGGCCTCGCGCCTGTTGTCGGGCGCCACCTGCCGGTACATGACGTTGTCCTGCATCTGCTCGGCGGTGGCCACCGTGCCGATCATCGGCACCCGGGCCTCGCCGAGGATGTCCCGGGCCCGCAGGGTGTCCTTGCGGCTCTGCCCGAGCCCGACGACGCCCATCAGCTGCTGGTCGCCCTTCTCCTCCCGCACCCCCTGGGCGATCCGCTCGGCCACCGCCGGCGCCTTGGAGAACCCGGGGCCCGCGTCCTCGGCGACGACCCTCAGCAGCACCTTGTTGCGCACGTCCCGCGTCGCCTCCGCGTTGACCTGCGCCTGGGCGAGCGCGATCCCGCGCACCTCCGGGATGGAGCCGTTGTACAGGCCGTCGGCCCAGTTCTCCACGGTGACGGCCGGGCCCAGGTAGACGACGGTGCGCACCGGCATCCCGAGCCGTTTCGCCGCCGCCTCCGCCCACGCGTTCTGGCCTTTGATGTCCGCCAGCGCCTGCTCGTACAGCTCCTTGGGGCTCCGGTCGCCGACCGTGCCCGGCGTCGCCGGCTCCGGCATGGTGACGGTCGCGTCGACGCACCGGGTGCTGTTCTCCTTCAGCAGCGGCACCACCCCGTAGTGGCCCACCAGCGACAGCGCCGCCACCCCCGCCACCACCATGCCCAGCGCCTCGACGCGCGGCGGGCCGTCGGAGAAGACCTTGCCGGGCTGGATCTCCGGATAGCCGCGCAGCCGGCTCTCGGCCTCCTCGTCGGGGCTCCCGTCGAACGGCGGCACCGCCACCGTGACGGACCGGCCCCGGCCGCGCCCCGGACTGCGGGTCCAGGAGTCGACCGTGGTCGTGGCCGCCGCGAGCGTCTGCGCGCTCTCCTCACCGCTCCGGCCCACCGCGAGCAGCACCACGGCGGTGCTGCCGGTCTGCTCGACAGCCTTCGGGAACCCCCGCACCAGGCCCTCGGTGAGCGACCCGGCCACCCCGGCACGCGGCAGGACCAGGACGAACCGGCTCCGCCGCCGCCTCACCCACGGCGACAGCCCGCGCCCGCGGACGGCGGCCTCCAGATCGCTCAGCAGGGCGCACAGCAACGCGTCGTCCCGCTCCCGGACGACCGCCTCGTGGTGGGCGAAGAAATCGCCGCGCCCCGGCTGGGCGCCCGCCCAGCGCCGGAACCAGCCGCCCTTGCGCATCATGCGCCGCTGCTGCGCCCGCCCGTACAGCCAGCGCGGCAGCAGCCCGAACAGGGGCCGGCGCGTCCAGTGCCACACCCAGCCCGGGATGCTCGAGGGCACCTGGTCGCCCCCGCTGATCGCGTGCAGGGCCTTGAGGACGTGGGAGTCCTTGCGGCGCTCGGTCCAGCACTGGTTGCGCAGGTCCCGGGCGCGCACCGCCGCCTGGTCCTCGGTGGACCGGGCGTCGGCGAACGCGCGCAGCAGCCGGTAACGCGGCAGCCGCAGCCGGCCGAAGCCGCCGGGCCGGTTCTCCAGCAGGCCCTCCTCGATCTGCTCGAAGACGTCCTTCACCCGCACGCCGTCGCCGCGCGGCCGCGCCTCCTGCACGCGCGCGTACGGGACGAGCGCCCGCCCCCGGACCCGCAGCCGCAGGCACTCGCCCTCGGCGACGTCCTGCGCCTCGCCGCCGCGGCCCAGCGGGACGAGCACGATCCTGGCGGAGGGCCCGCGCCGGGCCGGCGGCACCAGGACGAATTCCTCGAACGCGGTGACGAAGTCCCCGGCCGACGGCAATGGTGGAATCGACACAGCCACGCCTCACCCCCGTGCGGCCCGGCGCCGGGCCGCCAACAGCCGTGCGCAGCACCGCATTGCGCGGCGCTTCGGGGCAGGACGACTGCCCCGCGGCCCATCATCCTCGGACCGCCGGTGGTGTGCCAGCGCTCCGGCTCACTTCGCCGTGGCGGTCACCACCACCCGCGCCCCGGCCCGCTGCTCGGCGTGCACGTACACCGTGGCGCGCTCCCCCGGGGGCACGGTCCGGGTGCCCGTCCGGGCCGGGCCGCCGACCGCGATCCGCCAGCCGCGTGGTGACGGCGGCAGGAAGAGCTCCGTGGTGCCCGACGGTCGCGGCGCGTAGGACAGCCGGTACCCGCCCGGCCGGTACGTGTCGGAGTGCACCACTCCCGCCACGGCGGGCGCGTAGGGCCGTACCGTGCGCTCCTTGTTGGGCTGGAAGCGCCCGTCCGCCTCGAGGGCGCAGTAGCCGCCCCCGTAGCACCACTGCCAGCTCGCCCAGCCCGACGCGTACCGGCCGATGGAGGAGATGGCGTCCTCGTAGAACCGGCCCATGTGGGGCAGCGAGCTGTTCAGCGGCCCCCACTCGCCGACGACGACCGGGATGCGCTGCTGCCGCGGGTAGTGCACGATCTCGCGTTCGTAGGCCTCCAGCCAGCCGGAGGCGGGGTCGTAGTCGCGGCCCGCCTCCATCGCCGCGTTGTAGAAGTGCGGGGCGTAGACCACCTTGGGGTCGTGCACGCGGCCCAGGCCCGTGGGCCGGCCCTCGCCCGCGGCCGGGGTGGGCTCGACGAACAGCCAGGTGCGCTTGTCGACGCGGCGGATGGCGTCGGCGATGCGGTTGTACATCGGGGTGACCTGGGTGGCCTCGATGCGGCGGGCGGCGGCGAACATGTCCTCGCCGGGGCGGATGCGCCCCATCGGCTCGTTGATCAGGTCGTAGCCGAACACGGCGGGATGGCCGGCGAGCCGTGCGGCCAGCACCTGCCACATGCGGGTCTGGGCCTCGCGCAGGTCGGCGTCCTCGTAGAGGTGCTCGAAGGCGGCCTGCACGGCGGGCTCGAAGTACTCGGCGAACCAGTCGTCCGGATGCGGGCGGTAGGGCAGCCCGTCCGTGCGCGTGGCCCACGCGGGAATGCCGCGGTGGTCGCCGAAGGCGGGCCCGTAGATGTCCTGGTGGGCGTCGACGACGACCCGGACGCGGTAGGTGTGCGCCCAGTCCAGGACGCGCTCGATCTTGCGGAGGTAGCGCTCGCTGTACTGCCCGCGCCGGGGCTCCAGGTCGTCCCAGAACACCGCCAGGCGGGCGAAGTTGAAGCCCCGCCCGGCCAGGTCCCGCAGGGAGCGTTCGGTGATGTCCTCCAGGGCCCGCTCGCCGCGGTGCTCCTTGTCGGCGAGGTTCCAGCCGCGCAGGGTCAGGGCGCGGCCCCACTCGTCGGTCAGGCGGGGGATGCCGCCCTCCGCGGCGGCGGGGGAGGGACCGGCGGAGGGCGAGGCCCCGGCGGAGGGCGTGAGGAGGGCGGCCAGGACAGCGGCGGTTACGGCGAGGAACGCCGCCTTGCGCAAGCGTCTCTTCGGCATCCCTGGTTCATACCGTCAGCACGACCTTCCCGAACAGGTCACCGCTGGACATCTTCTCGAAGCCCTCGCGCGCCCGGTCCAGCGGCAGCACCGAGTCGATCACCGGCCGCACGCCCGTGGCCGCGCAGAAGCTCAGCAGGTCCGCCAGCTCCTCCTTGGTGCCCATGGTCGAGCCGACCACGTTCAGCTCCAGGAAGAAGATCCGGGTCAGCTCGGCGGCCGGCGGCCTGTCGCCGCTGGTCGCACCGGAGATGACGAGCGTCCCGCCGGGCCGCAGGGACTTCACCGAGTGCGACCACGTCGCCGCCCCGACCGTCTCGATCACGGCGTCCACGCGGTGCGGCAGCCGTGCCCCCGGCGCGTACGCCTCCTCGGCCCCCAGCTCCAGGGCGCGCTTGCGCTTGACCTCGTCGCGGCTGGTGGCGAAGACCCGCAGCCCGGCCGCCGCGCCCAGCACGACCGCCGCCGTGGCCACCCCACCGCCCGCGCCCTGCACCAGGACGCTCTGCCCCGGCCGCAGCCCGGCCTTGGTGAACAGCATCCGGTAGGCGGTCAGCCAGGCGGTCGGCAGACAGGCCGCCTCCTCGAAGCTGAGCTGTCCCGGCTTGGGCAGCACGTTCCACGCCGGGACGGCGACGCGCTCGGCGAAGGTGCCCTGGTAGCGCTCGGTGAGGATGGAACGGGGCTCGTCCGGGCCGACACCGTGACCGCTCTGGCCGATCACGGAGTGGACGACGACCTCGTTGCCGTCCTCGTCGATCCCGGCGGCGTCGCAGCCGAGGATCATCGGCAGCGCCTCCTCGCCCAGCCCCACCCCGCGCAGCGACCACAGGTCGTGGTGGTTGAGGGAGGCGGCCCTGACGGTCACGGTCGTCCAGCCGGGCCGCACCTCGGGCTCGGGGCGCTCCCCCAACTCGAGGCCGCGCAGCGGCTGGTCACGGTCGATGCGGGCGGCATAGGCGGCGAACATGAGCCGAACCTAACCCCGGGGGCGGGACGAGGGAACCTCGCGGCGGTGTGACACGCGCATCTCTTGCGGAGGCCGTCCGTCCCCGAACGCGACGGGGGCCGGACCGCGACCGGTCCGGCCCCCGCACCACGGCCGGGTGGTGCCGGCGCGCTAGCGGCGCGCCACGCCCTCGGCGCGCGCCGCCGCCGCGACGGCGGCGGTCACGGCCGGGGCGACCCGCTCGTCGAACGGCGAGGGGATCACGCACTCGGCGCTGAGCTCGTCGGCGACCACGGCGGCCAGCGCGTCCGCCGCCGCGAGCTTCATGCCCTCGGTGATCCGCGACGCCCGCACCTGCAGGGCGCCGGCGAAGATGCCGGGGAAGGCCAGCACGTTGTTGATCTGGTTCGGGAAGTCGCTGCGGCCGGTGGCGACCACCGCCGCGTACTTGTGGGCGACGTCCGGGTGGATCTCCGGCGTCGGGTTGGCCATGGCGAAGATCAGCGCGTCCTTGGCCATCTTCGCGACCGCCGGCTCCGGGACCGTACCGCCGGAGACGCCGATGAAGACGTCGGCGCCGTCCAGCGCGGCCTCCAACGAACCGGACAGACCGGCCTTGTTGGTGAAACCGGCCAGCTCGCGCTTGACGTCGGTGAGGTCCTCGCGGTCCTGGGAGACGATGCCCTTGCGGTCGCACACGGCCACGTCGCCGATGCCGGCCTCCACCAGGATCCGGGCGATGGCGACGCCCGCGGCGCCCGCGCCCGAGATCACGGCGCGCAGCTCGCCGAGCGTACGTCCCGTCAGGCGCGCGGCGTTGCGCAGCGCGGCGAGGGTGACGACGGCGGTGCCGTGCTGGTCGTCGTGGAAGATCGGGATGTCCACCCGCTCCTGCAGCCTGCGCTCGATCTCGAAGCAGCGCGGGGCGGAGATGTCCTCCAGGTTGATGCCGCCGAAGGACGGCGCGAGCCGGGCGACGGTGTCGACGATCTCGTCGACGCCCCGGCAGTCGAGCGCGATCGGCACCGCGTCCACGCCGCCGAACTGCTTGAAGAGGATGGCCTTGCCCTCCATCACGGGCAGGGACGCCTCGGGACCGATGTCGCCGAGGCCCAGCACCGCGCTGCCGTCCGTCACGACCGCGACGACCTGGGACTTCCACGTGTAGTCGTGGACCAGGTCGGGTTGTTCGGCGATGGCGCTGCACACCTTGGCGACGCCCGGCGTGTAGGCGAGGGACAAGTCGTCCTTGTCCCGCACCGGGACGGTCGCCTGAACCGCCATCTTGCCGCCACGGTGCAGCGCGAAAGCCGGATCGAAGAGCTCGTCCTGAGCCCTGTCGTCCGCACCGCCGTCGCTGCGAGGATTCACGATCTCCGCTGCCACTTTTATTGACCCCTTTGTCGAAAGTGCTCATCGAGGGTAACCGCCCCTGGGTTTGTGGAGCGGGTCGGGCACATGTCCGCGGACCGGACGGAGGATGGCCACCGTGCGACGGAACCGGTACGGACAAAGCGGGCGCGCCGCACACGCGCGCCCTGAGCCCCGGGTGAGGGGTTGTATCTGGTCTTTCTACCGGATGAGCGCTACGGCCGACGAGTGAGTTCCGGGCCGGTGAGCGCCGACTGGGGGAGTGTGATCCGGCCGGAAACGTGTGAACCGGTCTCCGGGGGGCCAATGTGTCCACAGAGTGAGACGGAACGGGCGTGACGTGGGTCTCGTGCCAGGAAGTCATCCAGAAGAGACACCGCAGCCCAAAGGGTGCGAACCGGCCGGTAGTGCCTGGCGATCACCCGTTATCCGATTTTGACATCGCTGGCCCCCCGAATGGGGCAGTCCGGATGGCAAGATGCGCAGACCGCACGAGGTCGCGGCCCACGAGGAAGTGTGCTGCGGCGTCGGCCGTGTTTTTGCGTGATTGCCGAGTTACCAGTCGGATACCCCCTCGACCGCAGGAGGAACGAGCAATGACCGCAAGCACCACCCCCCGCCCGGCTGCTGCCAGGAGTCGTTTGGCCGCCGTCGGCGCGATCGCGGTCGCCGGCACCCTGCTGCTGACCGGCTGTGGCGACCAGCGTGACATCAAGACCGGTGGCAACGGTGCCGCCGACACCGCCGCGGGCTCCAACGCTCCTCTCTTCGCCAAGCTGCCGAAGAAGATCCAGGACGCCAAGGTCATCAAGGTGGGCTCCGACATCGCCTACCCGCCCGTCGAATTCAAGAAGGACGGCAAGGTCGTCGGTATCGACCCGGACATCGCCGCGGCCATGGGCAAGGAGCTCGGGGTCAAGGTCCAGTTCGAGAACGGCACCTTCGACGCCCTGCTGACCGGTCTGCGATCCAAGCGTTACGACATCGCGATGTCCGCGATGACCGACACCAAGGACCGCCAGGAAGGCATCGACCCCAAGACCAAGAAGAAGGTCGCCGAGGGCGTCGACTTCGTCGACTACTTCCAGGCCGGTGTCTCGCTCTACACGAAGAAGGGCGACACCAAGGACATCGGCGGCTGGTCCGACCTGTGCGGCAAGAAGATCGGCGTGCAGCGCGGCACGGTCTCGCACGACCTCGCGAAGTCCGAGTCGGAGAAGTGCGAGAAGGACGACAAGGACGCCATCGAGATGGAGGCGTTCGACACCGACCTCGAGGCGCAGACCCGCCTGAAGGCCGGCGGCGTCGACGCCGTCTCCAGCGACTTCCCGGTCGCCGCGTACGCGGTGAAGACCTCGGGCGGCGGCAAGGACTTCGAGCTGGTCGGCGAGCAGGTCGAGGCGGCCCCGTACGGCATCGCAGTCTCGAAGGAGAACACGCAGCTGCGGGACGCCCTCAAGGAGGCCCTCGAGGCGATCATCAAGAACGGCGCGTACGAGAAGGTCATCAAGACCTGGGGCGTCGACGCGGGCGCCGTCAAGGAAGCCAGGATCAACGGCGGCTCCTGACCCCTTCTCGTCCTGACCTCGTACGGCAACGCTGAAAGGCATCACCCGTGACTGACTCCCCCGACAAGCCGGGTTCCGGCAAGCCGGAGCCCGGGAAGGGCGCCGCAGGCGCCGAGGGCACCCCTGAGAGCGGCAAGGCCGAGGCCGCCGAGCCGGCCAAGGCCGGCAAGGCGGAGGGCGCCGAGCCCGAGCCGGCCGACAAGCCGGAGCCGGCCGAGCCGGCGGCTGACGAGCCCGCGTCGGACGCACCGGCGGCTGGCGAGTCCGCCGCTGACGAGCCGGCCTCCGACGAGGCCGAGCCCGCCAAGGCCGAGCCCGCCGAGCCCGCCAAGACCGAGCTCACCAAGTCGGACAAGTCCGAGAACCCCGGCAAGTCCGAGAAGCCCGGCCCGGACGCCCCCGGCGAGGGCGGCGGCGAGGCCGAGAAGAAGCCCGCCGGGGCCACGGCGGCCGGCACGTTGCCCGAGGCCGTCAAGGCGATCCCCGTCCGGCACTACGGCCGGTGGATCTCCGCCGTGCTCGTGGTGGCGCTGCTCGGCCTGCTGGTCAACGCGTTCGCCACGGCGAACGTCAACTACAGCGCGATCCCGGACTACCTCTTCGACTCGTCCGTGATCTCCGGCCTCGGCAAGACGGTCCTGATCTCGGTGCTCGCCATGGTGCTGGGCCTGGTACTCGGCATCCTGCTGGCCGTCATGCGGCTGTCGAAGAACCCGGTGACGTCATCGGTCTCCTGGCTCTACATCTGGTTCTTCCGGGGCACCCCGGTCTACGTCCAGCTGCTGCTGTGGTTCAACCTCGCGCTGATCTTCCCGTACATCAACCTCGGCCCGATCTACCGGGACGAGATGAGCGACTTCATGACCCCCTTCATGGCCGCGCTGCTCGGCCTGGGACTCAATGAGGCCGCCTACATGTCGGAGATCGTCCGGGCGGGCATCCAGTCCGTCGACGAGGGCCAGACCGAGGCCGCGCACGCGCTGGGCATGAGCCAGGGCAAGACGCTGCGCCGGATCGTGCTGCCGCAGGCGATGCGCGTGATCGTGCCGCCGACCGGCAACGAGTTCATCAACATGCTCAAGACCTCGTCGCTGGCGGCGAGCGCGGCCCAGTACCTCGAGCTGCTGCGGTCCACGTCCGACATCGGGCAGACCACCGGTGCGACAGTGGAGATGCTGTTCCTGGCGGCCACCTGGTACCTGATCCTGACCAGCGTCTTCAGCGTCGGCCAGTTCTACCTCGAGCGGCGTTACGCCCGTGGCTCGCTGCGCAGCCTGCCGCTCACCCCGTGGCAGAAGGTCAAGAAGAACCTGTCCACCTTCAGCCACCGTTCCCCCGGAGGTGTCAGCGCATGACCGCGATGGTGAAGGCCGAGGGCGTCCACAAGTCCTACGGCGCGGTCCAGGTCCTCAAGGGCATCGACCTCGAGGTCGCCCCGCGCGAGGTGTTCTGCCTCATCGGCCCCTCCGGTTCGGGCAAGTCCACCTTCCTGCGGTGCATCAACCACCTCGAGCAGGTGAACGCCGGACGGCTGTACGTCGACGGCCGGCTGGTCGGCTACCGCGAGCAGGGCAACAAGCTCTACGAGCTGAAGGACAGCGAGGTGGCCCGCAACCGCCGGGACATCGGCATGGTGTTCCAGCGCTTCAACCTCTTCCCGCACATGACGGCGCTGGCCAACGTCATGGAGGCGCCGATGCAGGTCAAGGGCGAGACCAAGGCCGTGGCCCGGGAGCGCGCCAAGAAGCTGCTCGACCGCGTCGGCCTCGCCGACAAGGCCGGCAACTACCCCTCCCAGCTCTCCGGCGGCCAGCAGCAGAGGGTCGCGATCGCGCGGGCGCTGGCGATGGAGCCGAAGCTGATGCTCTTCGACGAGCCGACCTCGGCCCTCGACCCCGAGCTGGTGGGCGACGTCCTGGACGTCATGCGCGGCCTCGCCGAGGACGGCATGACGATGATCGTGGTCACCCACGAGATGGGCTTCGCGCGCGAGGTCGGCGACTCGGTGGTCTTCATGGACCAGGGCGTCGTCGTCGAATCGGGCAACCCGCGCGACGTGCTGACGAACCCGCAGCACGAGCGGACCCAGTCGTTCCTGTCCAAGGTGCTGTAGCGGGAGCGCGACCCGGTGATGCGGGGCGGTACGGGCGGTGGCCCGTACCGCCCCGCGGCCGTGTAATACCCTCGATTCACAGGGGGCTATTACTGACGACTGACCGACGGTTGCGTAAGGACCACACGTGGAACTGGCCTACTACTCGGACTACGCCGTGCGGCTGGTCAACACCGAGGTACCCTCCCGCGGCACCGACGTGCTCACCTCGCTCGACGCGGTGCGCGAGCTGCTGGGCCCCGACTCCCAGTCGGCCCGCCGGCTGACCGACGGCGACCTGACCCGCCTGCGCGGCGTACGCGCCCGGCTGCGCGCCGTGTTCGAGGCGGCGTCGGAGGGCGACGAGGTACGGGCCGTCGACCTGCTCAACGCGCTGCTGATGGAGTTCCCGGTCAGCCCGCAGATCTCCGGCCACGAGTACCGGGACGAGGACGGCCGCCCCAAGTGGCACATGCACATCGCCGACCACGCCGTCAGCGCCGCCGCCTCCTACACCGCCACCGCCTGCATGGGACTGGCCGTCCACCTCACCGAGCTGGGCGTCGACCGCCTGGGCATCTGCCAGGCCGCGCCCTGCCGCAACGCCTACCTCGACACCTCCACCAACCGCTCGCGCCGCTACTGCTCCGACCGCTGCGCGACCCGCGCCAACGTCGCCGCCTACCGGGCCCGCAAGCGCCTGGGGAACGGCCGCTCGGAGGAGCGCGCGGAGGACGCCCGTACGGGCCGGAGCGCCGAGACCGCCCACGACAGCAGCGCGGTCGCCGAGCGCTGACCGCGCCCGGGGGGCCGGCGCAGCCGCACCCAGGCGCGGGCCACCACGAACTCGTCCGGCACCGTGCCGAACTCCCGGCTGTCGTTCTCCACCAGCGGATTGTCGCCCGTCACCCACCAGCCGCCCTCGCGCCGTTCCACCGCGCGCTTGACGATCAGCAGGTCCTGGCGGAACGGATGCCGCATCACGACCACGTCACCCGGCCGCACCGCCGCCCCGTACCGCACGACCAGCTGGTCCCCGGGATTGAGGGTCGGGACCATCGACGGGTTGTAGACCTCGGCGAGCCCGATCCGCAGCAGTCCGCGACGTTCACGGTCCAGCTCGTGCCCGCGTTCGTCCACCTGCTCCTGCACCACGGCACCTCCGCGTCCTTCCGCAACCAGTCCTCCGGTCCCAGCCTGACACCGGACTTTCGTCTTAAGCCCCCCGGGGCACCCGAGAAAAGCCTTCCCGCACCGAGTAATCTCGCACCTGAGAAGACGATCACGAGGAAGGACAGCACATGCTCTCCCGCCTGTTCGCCCCCAAGGTGAAGGTCAGCGCCCACTGCGACCTGCCCTGCGGTGTGTACGACCCGGCCCAGGCCCGCATCGAGGCGGAGTCGGTCAAGGCCGTCCAGGAGAAGTACCAGGCCAACGAGGACGCGGCGTTCCGCGCCCGTGCCATCATCATCAAGGAGCAGCGCGCCGAGCTGGCCAAGCACCACGTCTCGGTGCTGTGGAGCGACTACTTCAAGCCCCCGCACTTCGAGAAGTACCCGCAGCTGCACCAGCTGGTCAACGACACCCTGAAGGCCCTGAGCGCCGCCAAGGCGTCCACGGACCCGAAGACGGGCGAGAAGGCGCTGGAGCTCATCGCCGAGATCGACCGGATCTTCTGGGAGACCAAGAAGGCCTGAGCCCGGCTCACGCCCCCCGGGGCGCCCCGGCATTCCGACCGCGCCCGGTCCCGTCGTCCACGCCGACGGGACCGGGCGCGGTCCGTTGTTCCGCGGCCTCCCGCATCGGCCCCGGATGCCCGATGTCTGACAAAAGTCATGCCGGACCGTGGACAGACTGCTCTGCCGCGGCACGGGGCCGGCCGGTGATTCTGTATCCGTCCCCAGAAGGGGCGACTGCAGAACGACGGGGGAGCCCAGCCATGCACACGGCCACGACGACCGAATCCATCCGGAAACCCGCGGTGCGCGAAGCGGCCGACCGCCGCAGGGCGCTGGCGGAGAGCCTGGCGCCGCTGCTGGTGGACGCCGTGCTGCCGATGGTGGCGTACTACGTGCTGCGGGACGGCTTCGGTATGAGCACGCTGGCCGCACTGGCCTGGAGCAGCACGCTGCCGGCGGTCCGCACGGTCTGGTCCGTCGTCAGGCACCGCCGCCTCAACGGCCTGGCCGCGCTCATCCTGACCGTCAACGCCATGGGCCTCCTGCTCACCATGGTCACCGGCGATGTGCGCCTGATGCTCGCCAAGGAGAGCGCGGGAACGGGCGTGGTCGGCGCGGTGGTCCTGGCCTCGGTCGTCGCCGGGCGGCCGCTGATGACGGTGGCGATACGCCCGTGGGTCACCCGGGGCGAGGCCGTGAAGCAGGCGGCCTGGGACCGGCTGATATCCCGCTCGGCCCGCTTCCGCCGAGCCGAGCGGTTGTTCTCGACGGTATGGGGCGCGGCGCTGCTCGCGGAGGCGGTGGCCCGGGTGGTGGGCGCCTACACCCTGCCGGTGGACACCATGGTGTGGCTGGGCAATGTGATTCTGGCAGTGGCGATCTTCCTGGCGGTCGTGGTCTCGGGCCGCACGTCGATCGACCCGATGGAGAAGATGATCGAGGCCGAGACGGCCACGCCCTGACCGTCGGCAGGAGGACGCCGCTGACCGGCTCGCGTCCTCGGGACGTCAAGGTCCGTCCGCGTGGCTTAGCGTTGACACATGTCCGCAATTGATCAAAGCCGGGCGGCGGGGGTACTGCTGCTCTGCCGGGCCGAGCCCGACCGTGTCCGTCCGTCCGCGCAGCTCCTGCGCGAGCCGCTGTTCCTCGCCCCGGCGGGCGAGGAGTGGAGCGTGCTGGTGCCGGGGGAGGAAGCCTGGCGCACGGAGGGGACGAACCTCGCCGCGGTCACGGCCGAGTGGGCGCACGCCCTGACGGTCGCCGAGGCCTGGCCCACGGTCGGGCTGTGGTGGGACGAGGAGGGCGCGGGCTTCGTGGTGGCGGCCGGCTTCCGCCGGACGGTGGGCTACACCTGGCTCGCGGACGGCGCCCCGCTGGGGGAGGAGGGCGCGATGACGGCCCTGCGGAGCCGGCTCGGTCTCGACCCGGTGCTGGACGCCGAGGCCATCGACCGGCTGACGCAGCCGGACTCCGACGCGGACGCCGCGGCGCGCGTGCTCGGGCTGATCGCGGTACTGGCCCGCGTCGGCCTGCACCTGCCGGCCGGCATCGGGCCGGGCACGAGCGCCGCGGCGCTGCGCGCGGCGGCCCAGGCGGCGCCGTCGGCCGAGGCCGTGGAGTGGCCGGGCTGGCGGGAGGCGGTGCGCAGCGGGCTCGACGTGTCGGAACAGGGCTTCCTGGGCGACTGGATACGGGGCCCGAAGGCGCGCGCCCTGGGGGCCGCGGAGATCGCGGCCGGTGTCTCGCTGCTGGTGTTCGCGCGGCGCCGGTCCGGTGGTTCGCGCCGGAGGTGGGCCGCGGCCGGGTCGGTGCTCGTCGCGGACGGGGCGCTGACGATCGCGTACGACGCCTGGCGCTCGCGCCGGGGGTGACCCGTTCCCCTCGTGGGGTTCTTCGAGGCGGCCGGGGGACGGGGCGTGCCCCGGCCCCCGGCCTGACTCAGGGTGGTCCTACGAGTCCTATTCGTCGTCCTCGTCGTCCAGCCGCGCCAGCCACGTCGCCAGGCGCTCGACCGGGACCTCGAAGTCGGGGTTGAGGTCGACGAACTCGCGGAAGCGCTCGGCGATCCAGGCGAGCGAGACCTCCTCGTCGCCCCGCCGGTTCTCCAGTTCCTCGATGCCGCGGTCGGTGAAGTACAACGTGATCTCCGTTGGGAATGGTGGGCAAGGCTGCACTGCAGCCCAGGATAGGCGGCGGCCCCGCCGGCCTTGGCCAGGACCTCTCGCGCCGGTGCGATCAGAGGACTAGCCTGCTGCATCCATCGCGGCGACGCCGCGAACGCGGTAACGGGGGTGGCGCGTGACCGAGGGGATCACTCAGCTCCGGCTCGACGACGGAACGGTCGTCTGGGCACGGATCACCGAAGCTCAGGAGCTCGCGGGCGAGCCGTCCGCGAGCCCGTACGAGGACTCGAGCGCGGCGCGGCGCGTGGCCGACATGGCGGGTGGTCTCGCCGACGTCGTACGCGGCGTCACCGGCTCGCTGCGCATGGGCCTGGCGGCAGCGCGGCCCGACGAGGTCACCGTCCAGTTCGGCATCGAGCTGGCCGCCCAGGCGGGCCGGGTCGTCAGCCTCCTCGCCGACGGCACCGGCAAGGCGTCCCTCACCGTGTCGCTGACCTGGAACGAACGTACCCGGCAGACCGAAGCCACCGACCGGACCGAAGGCGTCGACCGGGCCGAAGAGAGGGAACGGACCGGACGGGCCGCGCGGACCGAGCCGGGGCCCGCACCGGCCCCCGCCGTTCCTTGAGCGCCCTGGAGGGGACCGCGCGCCGTGCCGTCGTCCGCATCTCCGAGCGCGACGGCGGGTATGACCGAAGCGGCGCCCGGTTCTGGGGCAGCGGGTTCTTCATCGCCCCCGGATGGGTCCTGACCTGCGCCCATGTCGTGGGGAACGGGGGTGGCGACGTGCTCCGCGGCGAGAGGGCCGTCGACGTCACCGACTGGCACGACCGCACCACCGAGGGCCGGGTCGCCCTCGCCCTGCCCATGC
This sequence comes from Streptomyces sp. NPDC053048, assembly GCF_044547045.1. NCBI lineage: Bacteria > Bacillati > Actinomycetota > Actinomycetes > Kitasatosporales > Streptomycetaceae > Streptomyces > Streptomyces sp. NPDC053048. The sequence continues at coordinate 10,064 of NZ_JBITZS010000010.1, read as the reverse complement.
CGGAGGAGCCCGACCGACCGCCGAGGCCCTGGGCCATGCCCGACCTGGCGCTGCTGAAGGTCGACGACGCCGACGACGCCGAGTGCCTGTGGCTGAGCGACCGTTCCACGATCGTGCCCGCCGACATCAGCCTGCACGGCTGGTCGCGGGACACCGGCGAACTCGCCCCGCGTCACGGCATCGGCACCGCCAGCGGCGGTGACGGCCGCGACGGCACCGCCATGCTGCTGCGCGGCGAGATCCCGGTCGCCGGCTGCTCGGGCGGCCCGGTGGTGGACACCGGACGGGGCGCGGTCATCGGCGTCAGCAAGGGACGGGGCAAGGACACCGCCGGCCTGGCCGTGCCGATCACCGCGCTGCGCCGCATCGCCGACGACCGGCCCGGCCGGGACCGGCTGCACGCCATCGTCCGCGCCCACGACCGCCACCACTTCGACCGCTACCGCGCCCTCGGCACCGGCGGCAGCTGGCCCGGCCTCCAGCAGCGCCTGCGCGAGGCGGCGCTGCGGGCCCCGGCGGGCGGCTTCACCCCGCGCCTGCGCACCCACCTCTTCGCCCGGCTCGCCGAACTGACCCCGCCCGGCACGCCCGGCGAGGTCATGCAGCTGGTCGGGGACACCAAGCGCCGGGTCATCCAGGACCCGTACCAGCCGGGCGTCGAGCACGACCCGCGCACCTGGCGGGAAGGCGTGGGGCTGCTGTACGACCTGCGGGACGGCGGCCGCGCCAAGGAGCCCGCCCCCGAACGGGACCTGGAACTGGAGGCCGTCCTGCTGTACGCGGCCCGGGTGGCCGCCGCCGTCAGCCGCCTGGGCCACGACCGGGACGTGCCGCACCTGCGCGACCTGAGCGGCTGGCTGACCGGGGAGGCCGAACCGCTGCCGGACGTCATACGCGAGGAGATCCAGCAGATACTGCACGGCGGCTCCGCCGCCCCCGCCGCACTCCTCGAGCCCGCCCCGGCCGGCACGGTCGAGCTGCGCAAGCCCGAGCGCCGGGACGTCGCCCCGGGCCCCCGCCGCGATCCCTCCCGCCGCCGGGGCGACGTGATCGTCGAGATCGACACCCTCCTCTACGGCGACCGCTACCCCTGGCGCGTCAAACTCCTGCTGGAGGACGGGGTGATCACCCCGCTGCGTTCCGACGAGGAGGGCGTGCCGCGGGCCGGGCTGCGCGAGGCGCTGCGCGAGCCGGTCGCCGCCGCGCTGCTGCAGGGGGACGTCGGCGAGCACCTGGCGGAGCTGCGGGTGGTGCTGCCGCGCGAGCTGTTCGACGAGGCGCTGGACGAGTGGCGGCTACTGCCGCCCGGCGCCGGCGAGCACGGGTTCGACCCGCACACCATGCCGCTCGGCCACCGCCGCGTGGTGGTCCTCCAGGACCGCAAGCGCCGCGACCGCCCGGCGACCCCCGAGTGGCGCAGGCGTTTCAACGGTACGAACCAGGGTCCGATGACCGCCGTACCGCTGCGCCGCGAGGCGCCGGTGCAGGGGCACGACGGCCCGCGCCGGGAGGGCGGCCACGCGGCGTACGGACGGCTGTCCGAGGCGGCCGTCACCGCCGTGCCCGTGTACTGCGGCGAGGTGGCCCAGGGGGCCGGGGCCATGGCGATGGACGCGGCGCTGGCCGCCGGGCACGCGGTCGTGCTCTGGCGCAGATGCGCCCCGGGCCATACGGATTGCGCCGAATTCCACGAGCGGGCCGCCCGACTGGTGTGCGAGGCCGGGACCGCCGAAGGGCTCCACCGGCGCATCCGCAACCTCCGCATCCGCTGCGGCGACCCCGACTTCCCCGACCCCGACGCCCTGTGGGCGCGTTCGGTCGCACTGCTGTCCGACGATCCGGATCGTCCGCCGGGGTCCGACACGCCGTTGCGCGCCCCCGGCGCCCGGTGGGACCCATGACCGTGAAGCAACGTCAAGTCCATGCCAGGGGAATCCGAAAGGGGTCGGCAGGGCAGTGTCGTGACGGTACCTTCGAGCAGGGACGGCAGCGGTCGCGGCGGGGGCGAGGCCCGGGTACGGCAGGCATCGAGGTCATCACCAGCTACGAGGAGCCCAGTGTGAACGATTGGCGCATCTATCGGGGAGCCGGCCTGCCGCACGACGGAATCCGCCGCCTGCCGCCGCCCCCGCCCTGGCGCGACTTCGCCTCCTCCGGACCCGACGCCGGAGCCGGCACCGACCCCAGCGCCGCCCGCCGGCTCGGGGTGCTGCGCAGGCTGGTGGAGAACCACCACCCGCGCCCCGAAGAGGTGGAGGCCGTCAACGCCGCCCTCTACCTGCGCCGCCCGCTGCTGGTGACCGGCACCCCCGGAACGGGAAAGTCCACCCTCGCCCACGCCGTCGCCCACGAGCTGGGCCTGGGCCGGGTGCTGCGCTGGCCCATCGTCAGCCGCACCACGCTGCGCGACGGCCTCTACCACTACGACGCCATAGCCCGCCTGCAGGACGTCCAGCTGGAACGGGCGGGCGGCGACGGCGGCGGCGAGCGGCGCTCCATCGGCTCCTACGTCCGGCTCGGCCCGCTCGGCACGGCCCTGCTGCCCGTGCCGCAGCCCCGGGTGCTGCTGATCGACGAGCTCGACAAGGGCGACCTCGACCTGCCCAACGACCTCCTCAACGCCCTGGAGGAAGGCGAGTTCCGCCTCCCGGAGCTGGAGCGGATCGCCGACCGCGAACCGGTCGTCGAGGTGCTCACCGACGACAGCGAACGGGCGGAGATCCACGGCGGCCGGGTGCGCTGCACCACCTTCCCGCTGATCGTCCTCACCTCCAACGGCGAGCGCGACTTCCCCGCCGCGCTGCTGCGCCGCTGCATCCAGCTCGACCTCGAGCCGCCGCGCGAGGAACAGGTGACGGCCATGGTCCGGGCCCACCTGGGCGACGACGCGGTGAGCGACGACGACGGCCTCATCCAGCGGTTCCTGGAACGGGAGCCCGGCGAGGTCATCGCCGCCGACCAGCTGCTCAACGCCCTCTTCCTCACGCAGCACGCGCCCCGCACCGAACGCGTCACGCGCGACCGGCTCGCCGACATGCTCATGCAGCCACTGGACCGTCCGAGGTGATGAGAGATGACGGCGCCCCCCGACCATCGGCTGGGGGAACTGGTCGCCCGGCTGCGGGCCGCGGCCTGGGACCTCACCGCGGAAGAGCTCGCCGACGCCGTGTGGCTGGCCCAGTGGGTCACCCCCGGCGCCGGGCACGAGGAGACGGCGGCCGGTGAGCCCCCGGCCGGCGCGTCCCCCCGGCCGCCCGGCCGCACCGCCGGAGCGGACGCGGCGGGACGTCCCGGGACGCCGGAGACCGGGCGCGCGTCCGGCGCCGCGACCGGCGGAGGCGAGGAACGGACGGGCGGGCGCCGGGCGGAGCGGTCCGGCCCGGTGGCCCTCTACGCCCGGGGCGGCCGGCGCGCGGGCCACGGCGACGAGCCGGGCGGGCAGCGCGGCGGGACGCGGGGCGAGACCTTCCCGATACGCATACCGATGGCCGCGTCCCTGCCCGGCCTGCTCGGCCTCCAGCGTGCCCTGCGCCCCCTGCGCGGCTACCGCGTCCCCGGCGCCCCCGTCCGGGGCCCGCTCGACGAGAACGCCACCGCCGAGGGCGGCGCCTCCTCCGGCGTCCTGGAGCCCGTCTACCGGCCCGGCGAGCCGCGGGCGGCCACCATGCACCTGCTGATGGACGCCTCCGCCTCGATGGTCGTCTGGGAGCGCATGCTGGAGGAACTGCGCCAGACCTGCGCCCAGTTGGGCCTCTTCCGCGACGTACGCGTGCGCTACCTGCACCGCGGCGCCGACGGCGAACCGCTGATCGGCACCACCGCCGTGCCCGGCGGCGCCGGCCGGCCGCACCCGCGCGCCGCCCAGCAGTTCCGCGACCCCACCGGACGCAGCCTCACCCTGGTCATCAGCGACTGCGTGGGCCGGCTGTGGCAGGAGGGGCGCGCCCAGCGGCTGCTGCACGACTGGGCGCGCACCGCGCCGCTGGCCGTCGTCCAGCCCCTGCCGCCCCGCCTGTGGCCGCGCACCGCCCTGCCCGCCGAGGCCGGGACGCTCACGCGCGACGCCTCCACCGGCGGCCGGACGCGCTTCGAACCCGAGGACTACGGCCCGCCCCGCCCCGCCGCCGCCCTGCCCGTACCGGTGCTGCTGCCCACCCGGGACGCGCTGGGCACTTGGGCCCGGCTGCTGTCCGGGCCCCACCGGTCCGCCGTACGGGCCGCCGCCGCGTGGCTGCTGCCCGACCACCCGCCCCGGACCGCGCCACTGCCCGCTCCCGGCGAGCGCGACCGGCGCGAGGCCGGCGAACTGCTGCGCGCCTTCCGGGGCGGCGCCTCGCCCGGCGCCCTGCGGCTGGCCGTGCACCTGGCGGCCGTGCCGCTGACGCTGCCGGTCATGCAGGTCGTCCAGCGCGCCATGCTGCCCGACACCGGCCCCATGGAACTGGCCGAGGTCCTGCTGAGCGGCCTGCTGCGGCGGCTCCCCGACGACAGCACCGCCACCGATGCCGGAACCGGCCAGGAGGCCGGGCAGTCCTACGAGTTCGCCGACGGCGTCCGCGAGATCCTGCTGCAGTCGCTGGACCAGAGCGCCGCCGCACTCGTCCTCAAGCACTGCTCCGACTACGTCGAACGCCACTACGGCAAGGGCGCCCGCAACTTCTCCGCGCTCGCCGCCGCCGCGCTGTCCGGCCGCCCCGTCCAGGACGACGACCCCGACCCCTCCGCGCCCGTCCGCGCGGAGGCGGCGGCCGAGCCCGAGCTGTTCGCCGAGGTCCCCGCGCGCGTGGTGCGCTGGTACCAGCCGGCGCCCACCGGCAGCGGCCCGGTCGACGAGGCCGAACGGCTGCTGCGCCTGTGGCACGTCCAGGCCGACCCCACCCTGCTGCACGAGGCCCGCGACCGCGCGGGCCCCCTCGCGGCCGCCCCGCTCACCGCCACCGGCCCCGGCGGCCCCGCCGACGGGATACGGGCCCGGCTCGTCCTCGGCCGGGTGCTGCGCGCGCTGGCCGGCACCGAGTCCGTACGCCATGACCCCACCCAACGGCACACGATGCTGACGGAGGCCGTCGCCCTGCTCACCGAGGCCCACGACCACACCGACCCCGCGAGCGAGCCGCACACCGAGGCCGCCCTCGAACTGGCGGCCACCCAGCACGCCGCCTGGCTGGCCGACGGCGACCGCGAACGCCTCCTCGCCGCCGAACGTGTCCTGCGCGCCCTGCCCCCCGGCACCCCGGCCCGCCACCTGCGCCTGGGCCGCGTCCTGCTGGCCCTCGCCCAGGCGGGCGACCCGCCGCACGCCACCGAGGCGGCCGCCGAACTCCTGGACGCCTGCCGACTGCTGGAGGCCGCCGACGCCCCGGACATCCGCCGCTGCGCCGCCCTCCTGGACCTCGCGCGCGCCCAGCGGCTGTCCGGCGCGCCCGCCGGCACCACACTCGCCACCCTCGAGCGCGCCGCCGCTGCCGCCGTCGACGCACCCCAGCGGCTGGACTGCCGCACCGAGCAGGCCCGCGCCCACGCCGCCGCCGGCCACTGGCCCGAGGCGGACGAGGCCTACGCCGCGGCCGTCGCCCTCACCGGGACGCACAGCCCCCGCCGCTGCGAACTGCTGGCGGAGTGGGGCGAGTCGCTGCTGCGCCGCGCCGAGGCCGCGGGCGATCAGGGCCCGGTGGAGGGCGTCGGACGGGCCGAGGCCGTACTGCGCGAGGCGTTCGCCGTCAGCCCCGGCCGCTCGCCCCGGCGCTCGTACACCCAGCTGCTGCTGGGCCGCGCCCTGGTGCTGCGGTTCGGCCGGCAGGGCTTCCTGCCCGACCTCTACGAGAGCTGCCACCTGCTGGAACAGGCGGCCCGCCGCGCCCCGGACGGCGCCACCCGCGCCGAGGCCTGGCTGGCGCTGGGCACCGCCCGGCTGACGCTGAGCGAGCACTCCGCCGCGATGCCCGTCGCCGACGCGGCCGCCGCCTTCGACACCGCGGCCAAGGAGGCCCGGCGCCTGCCCGCCGGCGACGGACCGGGCTCGGTGACCGCCGCGCGCGCCCTGCACCGCTACGGGCAGGCCCTGGAACGCATGCGCATGCCCCGCGCGGCACTGGCCGCCTACCGCGACGCCCGGCGCGAATGGCAGGACCTCACCGGGCGGCTGGCCGAGGTGCCCTGGGACGAGGTCCGGGCGACCCGGGAGAGCGTGGCGCGCCTCGACGGCGGATGACCGGACCCGGCGCCACCGTGTTTCTGCGACACGGGCCCTGGGAAGAACCGTGCAGCCGCGGGGGCCACTCCCCGGCGGAAGGCGGCAGGAGGGAGAAGCAGGTGCCAGAGCACGAGAACGCCGCTGAGGCCGTACGGGACGAGGCACCGTGGGTGCCCGCGCTGCCCGACCTCACCGGCACCGGCCTGCGGGCCTTGCGCGAGACGGCGGACCCCCTCCTCGCGGCCGCGGTGGAGCACGCGCTCTCCCGTCCGGCGGAACTGGCGGAGACCTGGTTCTCCGGCGGCGGCGAGACCCACGCGCCCGACGCCACCTGACCCCGGCCGCGACACGCCCGTTCCGGACAAAGCGCTCCGGCAGGCGGAATGAGGTGTGGATGACCGTCGCACGGCTGCCGCACGCGGCCCTGGCACGCCTGGCCCGGACCCGCTCCGCCCCCGGCGACCTGGCCCTCCTGCGCGACGGCGCGCACAGCCGCCGCCTGGTGCTGCTCAAGTCCCTGCTGACCCGGCTCGAACGGCGGCCCGGCGCGGTGCCCGGTCCCGTCCGCGAACGCTTCGAGGCGCACTGGCGGTTACTCGAGCGCATCGAGGCCCGCTGTCCGGGCCCGGTGCGCGACACCCTCGGCTACCCCTCCGTGGGCCACTGGCTGGCCCGCACCCTGGCCGCCCCCGACGGCGACGCCCTCGCCCGCGGCCTCGGCCACTTCGGCGCCGTCACGGCCGCCGCCGCGCTGCGCGCCCCAGGCCCGTTCACCCTCGAGACGGCCTCCCCGGACGGCACGCTCGCCCTCCCCGGAGCCGGCCTCCTCGAGACCGGCGCGCCGGAGGTCCGGCTGACCTCCCACGGCCGCACCGCCCGCCTGACGGCCGCAGGCCGGCGCACCGGGCCCGTCCTGCTGCGCGCCCCCGGCCGGATCACCGGCACCGGGCCCGGCTGGCGTGGCCTGAGCGCCCTGCCGGGCAGCGACGCCGTCCTGGACGACCTCGACCCCTACCGGGCCCCGCCCGAGGGCGTGGGCCACGCCCTGCTGCCCGCCGCACCCCGGTCCGCGACCGCCCGCGAGCCCTGGGCGCGGCACTTCGGGGCGGCACTGGAGCTGATGCGCGCCGCCGACCCGGCCCGCGCGGCGGAGGTGGGGGCCCTGCTGCGCTGCCTGGTGCCGCTGGCCCGCTCGGGCCCCTACGGACCGGCCGCCGGCGGGGTGAGCGCCACCCACCGGGCCGCGCCCGGCGCCGTGCTCGCCTCGCCGCCGGACACCCCGGCCCACCTCGCCGAGGTCCTCGTCCACGAGACGCAGCACAGCAAACTCGCCGTCCTCCACGACCTCCTGCCGCTGCACACGGCACCGCCGCACGCCGTGCACCACGTGGCCTGGCGCGCCGACCCGCGGCCGCTGGCCGGGGTCCTGCAGGGCACCTACGCGCACCTGGCGCTGGCCGACTTCTGGGCGCGGGCCGCCCGCGGCGGCGCGAACGCGCGGGTGGCCCGGCGCGACGCCGGGACGCGCCGCGATTCCTGCCTCGAGCAGGTCGCGGAAGCCCTGCCCATCCTGCTTGAATCAGCTGAACTGACTCCCGCGGGCCGGGAGTTCACCCACGGCATGGAACGGCACCTCGCGGACCTGGGGCGGTGGCGCGATCCGTCCGCGGCAATCGGCGCTACGTCACCACGCCGTGACGTACAGTGAATTCGCGTCCGTGCCGGCTCCTCGGCCGGCGCAGCGCGAAGGAACAGAGGGAGACGTGCGGATGGCCACGCAAGGGCAGGTCAGCGAGCATTTCGTCGTCGTCTTTGCCGGATACCACCGGCCCTGGGCCACCTGGATCGGCCACCGGCTCGAGAGCCATGGCCACCGGGTCACCCTGCAGCGCTGGGATCCGCGCCGGGACGTGCCGCTGGAGACCGCGCTCGGCGACCTGCTGCTGGCCTCCGGCCGGATACTGCTGGTCCTCAGCGACTGGTTCTTCCAGCTGGGCCCGCGCCGCGAGGGGGAGTGGAACGAGGCCCTGCGCGGCGTCGTCGCCGCCAACGCCCAGCGCTTCGCCGCCGTCAACCTCACCAACCGCACCCTGCCGCCCGCCACCGCCGTCCTGGAACCGGTGGACCTGTGGAGCGTGGGCGCCCAGGAGGCCGAGCGCCGCCTGCTGACCCGCCTCGGCCTGCCGGCCGGGCCCGCCCGCCGCCCGCTGCCCGCCGGCCCCGGCTCCCGCTACCCCAACGACCCGCCGGCCGTCTGGGGCGAGGTGCCCCGCCGCAACGTCCGCTTCACCGGCCGCGACGACCTCCTCAACGGCCTCCAGCAGCACTTCATGGACGCCGAGCAGGGCACCGCCGTCGTCACGCTCCTGGGCATGTCCGGCATCGGCAAGACCCAGATGGCCGCCGAGTACGCCCACCGCTTCAGCTCCGACTACGACGTCGTGTGGTGGGTGAACTCCGACACCCGCGGCACCCTGCGCGAACGCCTGGGCGAGCTCGCCCCCGAGCTCGGCCTGGCCAGCGGATCCGAACCCGGCGAACGCATCCGGGCCGTCGGCGAGGCGCTGCGCCGCGGCGACCCCTACGGACGCTGGCTGCTGATCTTCGACGGCTGGGACGACATCGACGGCGCCGAGGACATGCTGCCCGAGGGCCCCGGCCACGTACTGATCACCTCCCGCAACCGCAGCTGGAACGACAGCCGCACCACCCTGGTGGAGGTGCCCGGCTTCGACCGCCACGAGAGCACCGGCTACCTGATGCGCCGCGCGCCCCGCATCACCGCCCCCCAGGCCGACGAGGTCGCCGCCGAGCTCGGCGACATCCCCCTCGCGCTCGTCCAGGCCGCCGCCTGGCTGGGGGAGTCCGACATGGACGTCGAGGACTACCTGCGCATGGTGCGCGACGGGGAGCTGTCCGAACTCGCCGACCAGGCGGGCTTCGACGGCGTCCCCCGCTCCTCCCTCACCTCCTGGTCGATACTGATCAACCGGCTCCGCGAGTCCCAGCCGCACGCCGTCGAACTGCTGTCCCTGTGCACCTCGTTCGCCCCCGGCCGCATCCCCATCGGCCTGGTCCGCCACCTCGCCGCCGCCGACCTGCCCGAGAGCCTGGGCTGGCTCGCCACCGACCTCGCCGGCTGGACCCGCGCCCTGGACACCCTCGTCAACTACTCGGTCTTCACCCGCGACACCCGCAGCGCCCTCCCCGGCGAGGAACCGGGCCCCGAGCAGGAGTCGGTGCACATGCACCGGATCGTCCACGACATCGTCGGCCGCCTCACCTCGCCCGAGGACCGCAAGCTCCACCGCCTCGTCGTCCGCCGCATGCTGGCCGCCGCCGACCCCGGCAACCCCCAGGACTCCCGCCTGTGGCCCCGCTACGCCGAGCTGCTGCCGCACCTCGAGCCGTCCGGCGCGCTCGGCAGCCGCGACGAGCGCGTCCAGGAGACCGTCCTGAACCTGCTGCGCTACTGCTTCCGCAGCGGCGAGTTCCGCACCGGCGTCGAGCTGGCCGAGCAGGTGCGCGAGCACTGGTCGGAGCTCTACCCGCCCGAGCACCCGCGCATGGTCGAGCTCACCAACCAGCAGGGCAACATCCTGCGCGCCGACGGCCGCTTCCGCCCCGCCTACGAACTCGACCGCGACCTCCTGGAACGCCTGCGGGCCACCCCCGACGCCGACGGCACCGCCACCATGACCGCCACCAGCTGCCTGGCGGCCGACCAGCGCTACCTCGGCCAGTACACCGAGGCCCTGCAGATGCAGCGCGAGGTTCTGGAGACCTCCCTCGAGCTGCTGGGCCCCGACGACTACCTGACCCTCCTCGCCCAGCACAACCTCGGCGTCGGCCTGCGCCTGGTCGGCCGCTA
>NZ_JBITZS010000009.1:0-438425 GCF_044547045.1 Streptomyces sp. NPDC053048 | reverse complement strand
AAGCTAAGCCTTTCAGCGCCGATGGTACTGCAGGGGGGACCCTGTGGGAGAGTAGGACGCCGCCGAACTCCTTTTAGAAAGCCGTGGGCTTCGAGTCGAAGAAATTCGCCTCGAAGCCCACGGCTTTTTTGTGTTCTAGGCCAGCCGGTGCAGCTCGTCCTTCTCCACTCGCCCCCGCAACGGCAAACCCCGCACCCAGCGCTCGGCCTCCTCCACCACCCATACCCCCAGCCGCCGGACCTCGCTGCCCTGTGCCCCCGCGATGTGCGGCGTGACCAGCACGTTGGGCAGCTCGAGCAGTGGGTGTCCCTGCGGCAGCGGCTCCGGGTCGGTGACGTCCAGGAAGGCGTCCAGCCGGCCCGAAGCGCATTCCCGCACCAGGGCCTCGGTGTCGATGAGCGAGCCCCGGGCCGTATTGATGACCGTGCCGCCGTCCGGAATGAGCGCCAGACGGTCGGCATTCAGCAGGTGCCGTGTCTCCGGCAGTTCGGGGGCGTGGAGGGTGACGACCGTGCTCTTCCGGCACAGCGTCTCCAGGGACACCGACTCCGCTCCGTCCACGTACGGGCCGTCCACATAGGGGTCGTACAACAGGACCCGGTATCCGGCATCCGCCGCCCGTAGCCGGCTCATCACCTGTCGGCCGATCCGTGATGCCCCGACGACACCGACCGTCATCCCGTCGCCGCCCCGCCGGTCCAGGAACCCCGGCCATCTCCCCTCGTCCCCGGCGTATCTGCTCGCCGCCGTCAGGGTCTTCTTCGCCGCGAGGACGATCAGGGCGTAGGTGTATTCCGCGACCGGGCCCGCGTTGGCCTCCGCGGCGGACGATACGACGATTCCCCGGTCCCAGACAGCTTCTGTGACAAGGTGTTTCACCGAGCCGGCCGCGTGGAGGACCGCCTGCAGCCGGGGTGCGGCACGCAGGAACTTCTCGGTCAGCTGCGGGCTTCCCCAACTGGTGATGAGAATGCCCGCCCGAGCCAGCGCCCCCGTTCCCGCTAATTTCCCGATCGCGCCGAGTCGTGCACGCAGGTCCGTCGGGAGGACCTGGGCTGCCTCGTCTTCTCCCATAGCAACTACGATCGTGCGAATGTCCTCGCTCATGCCGAGCGTCTCCCCGCCCCATGGACCGGCGACACGGACCCGGAAGTCATATATGCCGCCTCCCCTTCTCCAGCGTCTGCGCAACGCCAACCCATGGGTTCTCGACGCCGTGATCACCGGTGTGCTCGTGGCGGCCGTGACCATGCCGTTCGTCGTACCGCGCTCGGCCGACGTACCGCCCGCCACCTGGCCCACATGGGGCATGACGACGCTCGCCGTACTGCCGCTGCTCTGGCGGACGCGGGCGCCGTTTCTTTCCCTGATGGCCATTGCGGCCGCCGGCTTCGCGTATCTGCCCATGGACGGGCCGGGGCAGCCGCTGCCCTACAGTCCCCTCGTCGCGATCTTCACCGTCGCGGCGCAAGGCGGACGGTGGCAGCGGAGGGCCACGATCGGGTTGGGGCTGCCGCTCGTCGCGCTCGCCGTGGCCATGCGGACGAACACCGCCCGCGAGTACCTCTTCGCCTTCTTCCTCTTCTCCATGGTCTATGTGCTGGGCGTGCTGGCCCGTACCCGCCAGGCGTACACGGAGGCCGTGGAGCTGCGGGCCGCCGAGCTGGAGAAGGCCCGGCAGACGGAGTTGGAGCGGGCCGCGGAGCGCGAACGCGCGCGGATCGCACGTGAGATGCACGATGTCCTGTCGCACGCCGTCAGTCTGATGATCGTTCAGGCCGAGGCCGGGCCGTTGGTCGTACGGTCCGACCCCGACCGTGCGGAGGCGACGTTCGACGCCATCGCGGGCGCGGGCCGGGACGCGATGGTGCAGCTGCGGCGGATGCTCGGGGTGCTGAAGGAGGAGCCCAGCGCGACGCGTGATCCGCAGCCGACGCTCGCCGGGCTCGAGGACCTGGTCGCCGAGGTGCGGCGCACCGGTCTGGCCGTCACCCTCACCACGCACGGCGAACCCCAGCAGCTCGCGCCCGACGTCCAGGTGACGGTGTATCGGGTGGTGCAGGAGGCGCTGACGAACGTTCTCAAGCATGCCGATTCCGCGTCGGTGGCGGTACGTCTGAGCTGGTCGTCCGGCCGGCTCGTCGTCTCGGTGGAGAACGACGGTGTGGAGAACGACGGCGAGGTCTCGCCCCGGCCCTCCACCGGCAGTGGGCGCGGCCTGATCGGCATCCGTGAGCGGGCGGCGGCGCACGGCGGGACGGCCACGGCCGGTCCCGGGCCGGGAGGCCGTGGCTACCGCGTTGCCGTCGACCTGCCCGTCGTGTTCTCCTCACCCCCGGAGGTGCCGAGTAGATGATCCGTGTGGTGGTGGCCGACGACCAGGAGCTGGTGCGCGGCGGATTCGCGATGATCCTGGGTGCCCAGCCGGACATCGAGGTGGTCGCCGAGGCCGGCGACGGCGTCCAGGCCCTGGAGGCCGTACGGCGGCACGCGCCGGACGTCGTGCTCCTCGACATCCGGATGCCCCGCATGGACGGCATCGAGGCGGCCCGCGCGGTGTGCGCGGAGTCGGACACCAAGGTCGTCATGCTCACCACCTTCGATCAGGACGACTATGTGTACGAGGCTCTGCACGCGGGCGCGAGCGGCTTCCTCCTCAAGGACGTGCGCCGGGACGACCTCGTGCACGCGGTACGGGTGGTCGTCGCCGGGGATTCCCTCCTGGCCCCGTCCGTGGCCCGGCGCCTGGTCGCCGACTTCACGAGCCGTGGGCAGGCGGCGGCGGGGCCGGAGCTCGGTGGGCTGACCGCCCGCGAGCGCGAGACGCTCGTCCTGCTGGGGCGGGGCCTGTCGAACGCGGAGATCGCGGCCGCGCTGGTGGTCAGCGAGCACACCGTGAAGACGCATGTGAGCAATGTGCTCTCGAAGCTGGGGCTGAGGGACCGGATCCAGGCGGTCATCTGCGCGTACGAGAGCGGGCTGATCGCTCCCGGGGTGAGCTGATCCCTCGCGGGGATCCCTCACGCGGGCGATTTTTCCGGCCGCAGGACCGCTCGCGTCGGCGATTCGCCGAGGCTCGCCGGTCTCCAGGATGGGACGCGTCAGCAGTGAGCCACGGGAGCCCTGGGGGAGCCGTCATGCGCCACCACAACAACAATCACCACCACCACCGTCGTCGTACGACGCTCGCCGTCGTCGCGACCGCCGTCGCTGCCATGAGCATCGGGACGATCAGCCCGGCGCTCGCGTCCGCCTCGCCGGTCGTCACCACGCCCGCGAACGCCGCCCCCGCGTCCGCCGACCCCGACACCGAGGCCGTACGCAAGGCGATGCGCCAGGCCATAGCCGGACTGCCGGACCCCGAGACCGCCACCGCCGCCCAGGTCCGGCTCGGCGGCGAGGCCGGCACGTGGCAGGCCACCTCGGGCGTGACCGACGTCCGCACCCACCGCGCCCCGAAGGGGGACGAGCGCTTCCGCGCCGGCAGCATCACCAAGGCGTTCACGGCGGCGGTCGCCCTGCAGCTCGTCCACGAGCGGAAGCTGGACCTGGAGGGGACGGTGCAGCAGTACCTGCCCGGCCTGCTGCCCGCGGGCTACGCGGACGTGAAGGTCAAGCACCTGCTGAACTACACCAGCGGTCTGCCGAGCGCCGACGAGGACCCGGGCCGGTACACGACGTGGGACCACCGCGAGTTGGTGAGGCGCGGCTTCCACAAGCCGATGGAGTTCACGCCGGGCAGCCGGCAGCACTACTCCAACATCGGTTACAACGTGCTGGGTCTGCTGATCGAGAAGGTCACGGGCCGTTCGTACGAGAAGGAGGTCCGGGACCGGGTCATCAACCGTGCGGGACTGCGGGACACCTACAGCCCCGGCGACGACCCGCGCATCCGCGGCCGGCACGTGCGCGGCTACCAGGAGGAGAAGGGCGGGCTCGTCGACGTCACCGAGTGGAACCAGTCGGGCACCTGGGCGTCGGGCGACCTCATCACCACCGCCCCCGACCTGCAGCGCTTCATCACCGCCCTGTTCAGCGGGCGGATCGTCCCGCAGCCCGAGCTGGAGCTGATGTTCACGGTGCCGAAGGTGCCCGTCCACGGCGACGCCACGGCCGAGCCGAAGTACACCAGTGGTCTGAGCACCCAGAAGCTCCCCGACGGCACGGTCGTCTGGGGCAAGACGGGCAGCCGCCACGGCTACGTGAACGGCTTCGCCGCCACCCGGAACCTCTCCCGCACCATCGTCTACTCGGTCGCCTCGACGCACGCCAAGACCACGGACAAGAAGCTGGACCCCGTCGTCGCCAGGATCATCACGGCCTTCGGCGCGAAGGCGAAGGCGAAGGCCGTGCGCAAGAGCTAGCAGCGGCGGACGCGGATCAGGACGTCGCCGCCGCCTTCTCCAGCCCGTCGAGCAGCCGTTGACGCTCCTCACCGTCGATCAGTCGCCCGCGCGTCACCACCGCTTCCACCCGGCGCGTGTTGCGGATGTCCGTCAGGGGGTCCGCGCCCAGGATGACCAGGTCCGCGGCGCGGCCCGGGGCGATGGCGCCCAGGGTCGTGCCCAGGCCGAGGGCCGCGGCCGCGTCCACCGTGGCGGCGCGCAGGGCGTGGGCCGGGGTGAGGCCGGCCGCCGTCAGGCGGGCCAGTTCGTCGTGCAGGGAGAAGCCCGCCACGAGGTAGGGGGTTCCGCAGTCCGTGCCCGCGAGGAGGGGGACGCCGTGGCGGTGCAGTTCGGCGACCTGCTGTGCGCGGTGGTCGTTGATCTCGCGGGCGCGGGTGGCCTCCCCGGGCGTGCGCGGGCCGCTGATCTCCGTCAGCTGCTGCCGCCAGCTGCTCGTCAGCCACGCCGGGAGGTACTTCCACTCCTCCTCGCGGTCCGGCAGGGCGTCCTGACGTTCAAGGCAGTGGTGCACTCCGAGCGTCGGCGTGACGTAGGTGCCGTTGCGGGCGAGATGGTCGAACACGCGCCGGGCGCGGTCGGGTTCGTACGAGCGCACCGCGGCCGATTCCAGCGGGTGCGTCTGCTGGAACCATGAGCGGTAGCGGCGCGCCGAGCTCGGCTCGGAGGGGTCGACGCGGACGGACGCGACTGCGCGGCGGATCTCCTCCTCGCGGCCCGACGTGGACAGCGTCAGAGGGTACAAATGCTCGATGGAGTGCTGGCCGGCGTTGGAGGCCTCGGTCACCGGGACGACGTCGGGGCAGTGGCCCGCGAAGCGGATGCCCTGGCGGCGGGCCTCGTTGGCCAGGGCGAAGAACGTCTCGCGCGTCAGGCGCGTATAGACCTTGATGAAGTCCGCCGAGCCGTCCGCCGTGATGCGGCGGACCGCTTCGCGGGCCTCCGCCTCCGTGCCCACCGAGGCGACCGGCGTCGGCGCGATGTCGCCCGACGAGAGGCTGGGCTTGCCGTCGACGATGGTGCTGGCGACGACCCAGCGCGGGCCGAGGACCTCACCGCGTTCGACGCGGTCGCGCCACGCGTGGATCTCCGGCGTGCCCCACATCTCGCGGACCGTGGTCACCCCGGAGAGCACGTACAGCGGTGAGGCGAACGCCGTCAGGCCGCTGCTGTGCGTGTGCGCGTCGATCAGGCCCGGGATGACGTACTTGCCGGTGAGGTCCAGCGTGCGGGCCCCGTCCGGCACCGGCGTGTCGGCCGTCCGGCCCACGGCCGTGACGCGGCCGCCGCGGATCAGTACGGTCCTGTCGTGCTCGGCCGCGCGCGAGCCCGGCGCCGCGATGAGCGTGGCGTGGGTGAGGGCCAGGATCTCCTCCCCGCCCGCCCGTCCCCCCGGTACGTGCGCCCCCCGCCCTTCCGGTACGTGCGCTCCGCCGACTCCGCCGGGCGATCCCTGTTGTCCGCACATCCCGTGCCCCCGTCCGCTGTGTCCCGCTGTCCCGCGCCGGCAAACGTCCTCGCGCACCACTGTGGCGGAACGGCGGGCGCCGGGCTGTAGGCAGATCTACCCAGTTGACAAGGTGTGCCGGGGCCAGCGCGCCTTCGCCTGCTCCGCCGAGCGCATCAGCGCGTAGGTGGGCAGGCCCTGGGCCTCGCCGGCCGTGAGCAGGTCCGGCAGGGCCGGGAGCGGGGCCACGGCCGCCACGTCGTCGAGGACGAGGGTGAGTGGTGGGTCGAGCCGGCCGGAGGATGACCGTTCGGCCATGCGGCGGCCGCGCTCGACCACGCTTGAGGCGAGTGCGGTGAGCAGCGGCATCGCACCCGGGCGGGTGCGGGGATCCTCAATCGCCTCACCCACCACGTACAGCGTTCCCCCTTCGGCTATGAATGATTCCAGTGCCAGCGAATTGGCTCGATTCGGGTTGCAGGCGTCACGGATGTGGATCGAGGTGAGGGCGTTGAGCGCGTTCGCCGCCAATTCGAGGGCCATGTCCCGTCGTTCGGGGTGGCCTGTGAGCGCCGACTCCAGTTCGCCCGCCGTGCCGCCCACGGCCTTGGGGTTCGTCCGCAGGATGCGGACGGGCTCGTGGGCCGACGTCCCCTGTGCCCAGCGGTGCACCTGGCGGAACGGACGGCCGTCCACGGCCGCCGCGTGCAGCCAGCAGCGCAGCAGGGTCTCGGCCGTGTCGGCGGTGGCGGAGTCGAGGACGCTGACGGGCCGGACGGGCGCGAGCAGGGCGGTGGCGCGGGCCGCGGCCGTCTCCCGCGACTCGCAACCGGCCGTGGGGCTCCAGCGGAGGCGGTCGGGGGTGTCGAGGAGATGCCCCGGGTCGAAGACGTGGACCGGGCCGAGCTTGGCGCGCGCGGCCTTCGTCGCCGTCCACAGGTCGGGGTCGCTGGTGACGACGAGCACCGGGCCCGCCGCCTCGAGAACCGCCTGCGTGGCGGGGGCCCGGCGATCGGTGGCATAGACGAGGCGGCGGGGGAGGGAGAGTTGGGGTGGGAGCGAAGGGACGGGGGCTGGTTCGGGGGTCTGTTCGGCGACGGGGGTGGGGACGGGCGTGGGGACGGGCGTGGGGACGGGCAGCGCCGCCTCGGCCATGACCGGCGCTGCTGCGGGTGCCGCCGGTGCCGGCACCGCAGCCTGTTCCGCCCCCGGTCCCGTCCCCGGTCCCGTCCCCGGTCCCGTCCCCGGTCCCGTCCCCGTCCCCCGTCGTGCCCGCGCCCGTACCGCGCGCCACCGGGCCACCGTCCCGATCACGAACGACATCAGCACCACCGCCACCAGCACCTCGCTGATGAGCACGCCCCAGAACAGCCCGTACCCCGACAGCGCGCCCGCTTCCGCGTCCGGCCAGGCGGCCGGCAGGTCGCGCGGCTGGGTCATCAGGTGCCGCATCGCCTGCGGCGTACCGGTGAACGTCACGCCCCGCGGCCAGGTGCCGTTGGCGAAGTAGGCGGCGATGCCGGTGGCCGTCCAGACCAGCAGGGTCGTGCCCAGGAGGAAGGCGAGGGCGCTGACCAGCAGGCCGTCGGGGATGCCGCGTTCCGGGGCGGGTTCCCGGTCGTTCCGGTCCCTCACGGGGGGCACGGGGGTCACGTCATGCCACCGTCGACTCGGACGCGCCGGCCGGCTCGGCGGCTCCGTACGCGTCCATGGCCGCCGCGGCCCGTTCCGCCGCCGCGGCCTCCGCCGCGAGCTCGCGCGCCAGGTCGCCGCCGTCCTCCGTCATGGCGCGGTCGGTGTAGACGAGCGGTCGTTCGGCTTCGGTGATCAGGTGTTTGACGACCTGTACGTTGCCGTTGACGTCCCAGACGGCGATGCCGGGGGTGAGCGTCGGAATGATCTCCACCGCCCAGCGCGGCAGGCCCAGCACCTGGCCCGTGGCCCGTGCCTCGTCGGCCTTCTGGGCGTAGATCGTCCGGGTCGAGGCCATCTTCAGGATCGCGGCGGCCTCCTTCGCGGCCGCGCCGTCGACGACGTCGGACAGGTGGTGCACCACCGCGACGAACGACAGGCCGAGCCGCCGTCCGAACTTCAGCAGCCGCTGGAAGAGCTGGGCCACGAACGGCGAGTTGATGATGTGCCAGGCCTCCTCGACCAGGAAGATGCGCTTTTTCCGGTCGGGCCTGATCCACGTGTGCTCGAGCCAGACGCCCACGATCGCCATCAGGATGGGCATGGCGATGGAGTTGCGGTCGATGTGCGAGAGGTCGAAGACGATCAGTGGTGCGTCGAGGTCGATGCCGGCGGTCGTCGGGCCGTCGAACATGCCGCGCAGGTCACCGTCGACGAGGCGGTCCAGCACCAGCGCCACGTCCAGGCCCCAGGCCCGTACGTCGTCTATGTCGACGTTCATCGACTCCGCCGACTCGGCCTCGGGGTGGCGCAGCTGCTCGACGATGTCCGTCAGGACGGGCTGACGGGCCACGGCGGTCCGGTTGCCGTCGGCGGAGCCGAACTCGTTGAGGACGGTGGAGTGCGCGACCTTGAGTGCGAAACCGGCCCGCTCGTCCAGGCCCCGTCCCGTCGCGACCTCGATGATCGTGCGGAGGAGGGCGAGCTGGCCGGTCGTGGTGATCGCCGGGTCGAGGGGGTTGAGCCGGATGCCGCCGTTGAGGGCGGCCGTGGGGTCCAGCCGGATGGGGGTTATGCCCAGCTGCTGGGCGATGAGGTTCCACTCGCCGACGCCGTCCTCGCCCTGTGCGTCCAGCACGACCACCTGCCGGTCGCGGAAGCGCAGCTGGCGCAGGACGTACGTCTTCTCCAGCGCGGACTTGCCGTTGCCGGACTCGCCGAGGACGAGCCAGTGCGGGGCGGGCAGCTGCTGGCCGTAGAGCTGGAAGGGGTCGTAGATGTAGCCCTTGCCGGAGTAGACCTCGCGCCCGATGACCACGCCCGAGTCGCCGAGGCCCGGCGCGGCGGTGGGGAGGTAGACGGCCTGCGCCTGCCCGGTGGAGGTCCGTACGGGCAGCCGGGTGGTCTCCACCTTCCCGAAGAGGAAGCTGGTGAAGGCGTCGGTGATGGTGGCCAGCGGATCGAGCACGGCATTTGCCCCTATCGTCGGATGCCGGTCGCGAACGGCAGCGTGTTGACGAACGCCCGGTGGTGCTCGCGGTCGCACCACTCGAGCTTGAGGTAGCTCTTGCCTGCCGAGGCTCTTATGGTCCGCTTGTCGCGCGCCAGCGCCTCCGGCGAGCGCGACGAAACGGTGATGTAGCCGACGAGGTTGACGCCCGCCGCTCCGCTGGCGAGGTCCTCGCCGCGCTGGTCGACGCGCGAGTGGTGGGCGACGTCGCGCGGGTCGACGACCCGGTTCATCTTGGCGGCGCGCGAGGCGTCGGCGTCGTCGTTCGTCTTCTCGGTGAGCATCCGCTCGATGGCCACGTCGGTCGGCTCGAGGTCCATGCAGACCGCGACCGTCCGGATGACGTCGGGGGTGTGGACGAGCAGCGGGGCGAGGAAGTTGACGCCCACGGGCGTCATCGGCCATTCCTTCACCCACGCCGTGGAGTGACACCAGGGCGCGCGCGTTGACGACTCGCGCGTCTTCGCCTGCAGGAAGGTGGGCTCCATGGCGTCCAGCTCGGCCGGCCAGGCATTGCGCTTGGTCATCGCCTGGATGTGGTCGATCGGGTGGTCGGGGTCGTACATCGAGTGCACGAGCGACGCCAGCCGCGCCTGGCCCAGGGGCTGCCGCACCCGGATGTCCGCCTCGGCCAGGCGGGCGCAGATGTCCGTCAGCTCGCGCGCCATGACCACGGCGAGCCCCGCGTCGCGGTCCAGGCGGTGCCTGCCGCCCGCCTCGTGCCGCGAGGCGCGCGCGATGGCCTGTGCCTCGGCGGCCAGCTCGCGGCCGTAGTGCATGCACGCCACCAGGTACGCGCGGTGCTGCTCCGAGGAGGTCGACACCATCGACTGCAACTGGTCGTAGGAGTCCTTCAGCCAGGCGGGCGCGTTGTCGTCGCCGCGCCGCTCGACGTCCTTGGCGTGCGCGTCGGGGTCGGCGGGCAGGGTGCGGGCCAGCATCTGGATGCGGGTGACGTAGCCGTCGCCGTTGGCGACGTGCTTGAGCAGCGTCCCGAACCGCTCGACCAGGGCCTCCTGGTCCTCCGAGTCGCGCAGGCCCACGCCGGGCCCCTCGATCTCGATCGCGGCGGTGACGGTACGGCGGTCCGCGTGCAGCAGCACGGCGATCTCGTCAGGCCCGAAGGGCGCGGCCAGCCAGTTGATCCGCCCGATGCCGGGCGGCGGACCGACCTCGACCTCCCGCCCGTCCAGGCCGGTGCCGGCCTCGACGACGGAGGACCGGTAGGTGGCGCCGCGGCGCAGGGTGCGCTTGTACGAGCGGTTGATCTCGAACCACTTGTAGAAGGTGCGGTTCTTGTACGGGACGTAGACGGCCGCGAGGGCGAGCGCCGGGAACCCGGTGAGCGTGACGATCCGCAGGGCCAGGAAGGGCACCAGGAGGCCGCACATCATGCCCAGGAACGCCCCGGCGATGATCAGGGCGATCTCGCCGGTCTCCCGGTTCTTGCCGACCACCGCGTTGGGGCGGGCACGGCCGATCAGATACGTACGGCGGGCCGCGATCGGCTGGGACTGGGCCGGGATCGTCAACTCCGCTCACCTCCGGATGTATTGCGCTTGCTGTTGTTCTGCGCGCGGGGCGCGGGGGACGGTGACGCGGAGGGAGCGCTTCCGTTGCCGCCGCCGGTCGCGGCGGGGCGGGCGCTGTGGGCGGCCACCCCGCCGGAGACGGCACTGGCGGGCCGGGGCTGGGTACTGCCGCCTCCGCCGTTGCCGCGGGCGCTGTGGGTGGTGATGCCCTGCTTGACGAGGGCGGCGGGAGAGGAGATCACGGCGGCGGCCTGCCGGGACGCCGCGTCCTTGCTGGCGTTGCGGCTGCTGACGATCTCGTCGCCGAAGCCGGGCACGAAGCGGTAGATCATCGCACTGGCGAAGATGGCAAGAATGATGATCGCGAGGCCGGACACGACCGCGGAGAAGGCGGTGGGCCCGTCGCCGTTGGACAGCGCGCCCGCCAGCCCGAGCACGATCATGATGATCGGCTTGACCAGGATGACCGCGATCATGATGCCCGCCCAGCGGCGGACATGCCCCCACATGTTCTTGTCGACCAGCCCCGCGTAGACGGCCGTGCCGAGGATGGCCCCGACATACAGCAGCGCGGCCCGGATCACGAGCTCCAGCCACAGGACGCCGGCGGCCAGCACGGACACGAGCGAGACGACGATCAGCATGATCGGCCCGCCGCCGATGCCGGTGCCCTTCTTGAGGGCGTCGGCGAAGCCGCCGAAGAACGCCTTGTTGTTGGTCCCGGAGCCGCTGGCGATGACCTCGGTGACGGCGTCGGTGACCGAGACGACGGTGTAGAGGACCAGGGGCGTGAATGCGGACGCCAGGACGGTCAGCCAGAGGAAGCCCACGGCTTCCGTCACTGCCTCGGAGAACGGCACTCCGCGCACGGCCCGCTTGGCCACGGCCAGGAGCCAGAGGATGAGCGTGAGGATGGTGGAGGCCGCGAACACCACGGCGTACTGGCGGAGGAAGGGGGCGTTGGTGAAGTCGACGTTGCCGGTGTTCTCGACGGCCTCGGACAGCTTGTTGATGATCCACGACCCGGCCTCGGCACAGCCCTTCGCCAGCGAGGCGAGGGGGTCCAGGGCGTTGGGGGGGTCGGCGGGGGAGGTGGTGCCCTTGTTGGCGCCGGTGCCGCCTTTGCAGTAGTCCCTGGCCACTCCGGCGATGAGGTCGCAGGGGTCCTTGCTGCCGGACGCGGACGGGCTCGGGCTCGCTCCTGGCGTCGAAGAAGGACTTGGCGTGGCCGAGGGTGCGCCGGACGGCGTGGGGGTCGGGACAGGAGAGGGGACTGCTGCGACCCTCGATGCCAGAGCGATGACGGCCATCTGAACGGTCACCACAGCCGCCGCTACTGAGCGGACGCGCGGGCGGTGGCTACCTCGCATATGTGAACCCTCCGTACCCGCTGACCGCGTTCGCGATCTCGTCGGCTCCTGAAGCCCGGTCGTCTCCGCCGACCGGTGCCGGTCCCTGCTTCTGGCTGGAGGACACGATCTTCCAGTCGTCGTTCTCCCAGCGCAGTTTCTGCGTGATGGTGAACCACGTCTGGGTCACCGGCTTGGTCGAGCCTTGGCCGGCGAGGCCTACGAGGCCTGTGCACCAGACCTCGACGGTCGCGTCGTCACCGCCGTACGAGGTGGTCTTCGAACCCACCGGAACGGTGCGCGACACGAAGGTCATGCCCTTGGGGGCCGATCCGTCCGCCTGCAGGCCGACGTTCTTGAGGAAGTCCGTCGAGTAGGCCTGGTCGAGCTGGCCCTGGAGCTTGGGCGCCGCGTCCGGAGTGTGGATCGCGTCCACGATCGCGTGACGACTGTCCTTCTTGAACATCCCGTCGCCGCCCAACGCCACCGCGAAATTCGCCGCAGCGCTCTGCGCCCCCTGCTCCGAATGGGCGAACCCCGAAGCGATGCCCCCCGTCCTGCCGTCGACCGGCTTGGTGCCGGTCGGGGCGGTGGCCTGGCTGCCGGCCGGGCGTTGGTTCGCGCCGCCGCCCGAGTCGTCGGACGAACCGGAACCGTCACCTCTGTTCGCGAAGGCGATCGCGGCGATGAGCAGCACCACGACACCCACCACAGTGATCAGGTTCCGGCTGGACGGGCGCCCCGAGCGGCCGGAACGGCCGCTTCCGCGGCGGGTCGGGGCATAGGGGTCCACCTCGCCCTCGGGGAGCCGCGTGCGCGTCACATGGCGGTCGTCGTCGTAGCCGCCCTGGCCGCCGCCGTAGCCGTCGTCGCCGAGACTCATCGCTCGCCTGCTCCCTCATACGTCGTGGCTGGCTTGCCGCCCGTATATGACGGTAGCGGTGTGAAGGGAATCCGGGGGGAGGACGAGGAGGTGTGAGGGGGCATCAGGTGGCAGCCTCGGTGCGGGGGGACTCGGGGACGAGAGGGTCTGCGCGGGATCGATGCGCGGTGGGGCGGACAGGGCGGTCAGGGGGGCGCGTGCCGTGGCGTCAGACGGCCATGCCGTAGACGATCGTGAACAGGGTGCCGAGCGAACCGATGATGAAGACGCCGGTCAGTCCGGCGACGATCAGGCCCTTGCCCTGCTCGGCGCTGAAGGTGTCCCGGAGCGCCGTCGCGCCGATGCGTTGCTTCGCCGCACCCCAGATCGCGATCGCGAGGCAGAGCAGGATCGCTGCCGCCATGATGACCTCGATCATCACGCGTGCCTCTCGGCCGAGTTCACCGAACGGGCCCCATTTCGGGGCGATTCCGCCAATGATGGTGTTGATGTCGCCCTTGTTACCGGCAGCCAAAAACATTTCTAACTCACCGCCCTTTATGGGTAGTTGTATCCCCCCAGCCGCATGGCAAAGGTCAGGACCTATCTTCGCCGACGATGCCCCCCTCGCATGTCGATTTGGCGGCAATTTTTGTCGGAACCCGTATAGGTGAGCGGCGCCACCGCTCTGACCTGCGACTGAGCCCGCTGTCAGTGGCGAGCCCTAGGGTGACTCTGTGTATCACGCGTATGGACGCCGAGCAATGATCGCCGGGACCGGGGGGCGCGGAGATGTTCAAACGACAGTGTGTTCGGTGGGTACTCTTCCTGATCTGCGCGCGCATCTGCGCACGATTCGAGATCAAGGGTGGTTCGAGTGCTGGTTGCCGGTCGTTACCGGTTGGGGGAGCCGCTCGGCCGGGGTGGAATGGGCGAAGTCTGGCGGGGCCAGGACGAGGTGCTGGGCCGTCAGGTCGCGGTCAAGCTGCTCCTGGGCGACGACGCCGACGAGTCCTCCGCGATGCGGTTCCGGATGGAGGCCCAGACGGCCGCCCGCCTGAACCACCCTCAGGTCGTCGCGGTGTACGACTTCGGGGAGTGGGAGGGCCGCTTCTACCTCGTCATGGAGCTGGTCCAGGGGCCGAGCCTGCAGGGCGAGCTCGCGGCGGAGGGGACACTCGCCGTGCGACGCGTCGCCGAGGTCGCCGCCCAGACGGCGGCCGGCCTCGCGGCAGCCCACCAGCAGGGTGTCGTCCACCGCGATGTGAAGCCGGGCAATGTGATGGTCGACGGTGCGACCGGCGCCCTGAAGATCGGCGACTTCGGTATCGCCCGCTTCGTCGACGAGACCTCCGCTCAGCTCACCCGCGCCGGCCAGATCGTCGGTACGAGCACCTACCTCGCCCCCGAACGAGCACTGGGGCGGATGGCCGGTCCGGAGTCGGACGTCTACGCGCTGGGCTGCGTGCTGTACCAGTTGCTCGTCGGGCGGCCGCCGTTCTGGTCGGAGAGTCCGACCACGCTGCTGTACATGCATGTGGACAACGCCCCCGAGCCGCCGCGCCTCCAGCGCGGCGAGATCCCGTACGCCTTCGAGGCGTACCTGATGCGGATGCTGGCCAAGCAGCCGGAGGAGCGGCCGTCGGCGCAGGAGGTGGCCGACTTCTTCGCCGGCGAGTCCTGGCAGGACCGCCCGCAGCCCCTGCCCCCGTCGAACGCCGTGCCGACGGCGAACCACGCCATGCCCATGGGCAACGCCATGCCCATGGGTGGGCCGCCGTCCCAGGCCGCGCCCGTGCCCTTCGGGCCGCCGCCCGTGGCCTCCCCGGCGCAGCGCGCGAACCCGACCGCCGCCTATGCCCCCGTGCCGCCGCCCCCGGCGCGGAAGCGGAAGTGGGTGTTCGGTGCCGTCGCCGGGGCTGTGGCCTTTGTGGTGGCCGCCCTCATCGGGGTGAGCATGTTCGAGTCCGGCGGCGGCGCGGGCGACCCCGGCCCGTCGACGTCGCCCGGCGCCGGAACCAGCCAGGCGCCGAGCGGGACGCCGGGCGCCGACATCGGTACCGCGCCGACCGGCCCCGCGAAGCCGAAGGAGCCCGCGAAGCCGACGAAGATCCCCCGGCCGAAGAAGTCCTCGTCCGCGTCGCCTTCGTCGTCCCCGTCCTCGTCCCCCCGGCCCACGCCGTCGAGCACCAGGACGAGCAAGCCGCGCGAACGCGACAAGGGCGACCGGGACGACGACTGAGTCCGGCGTGGCTAGTCGTCCAGTCCCTCGACGAAGTGGTCGAACTCGCCCGCCTGCACGCCGAGGACGAAAGCGTCCCACTTGGTCTTGGTCGTGATCACGACCTTCCCGGGGTTGATGTTCTCCCGGATGTAGACGTTGTCGTCGTCCCCGAAGGCGATCTCGAGGTACTCGGTCATCGTCTCGTCGTCAGTGGCCGGGATCCACTCCAGACCTGCCGGAAGCTCGGGCACGTGCCGCCCCCTCATGGGATGGGATGTTCGGATAAACGCCGGCGCTCACCATAGCGCCGCGGAGCGGCTTTGCCGCGCGTGTTCGAGGAGGGCGCGCAGCGAGGAGGGGGCGAGGGTGAGCACGGCTTGGGGGCGGTCGCTCTCCCGCAGGGCCGGGCCGGTGGGCCCGGTGGCCACCTCTATGCATTCGCCGTTCGCACCGTCAGGTCCGCTGAAGCTCGATTTCTGCCACTGAAGTTCCGACATGACGCCCTTTACAAGGTGTACAGCAAGTGTTGGATGAGACTGAGCGAGTCTCTTCGCACAGCGAACTCGGGTTCGATTGCGGCGTCAATCGGTGGTAGGGCGGCAGAGCTCAGGCGGTTGAAGGTGTCGGTGAACTTCGCCAGCTGTTCCTGTTCGTTGATGAAGGGCGGAGAAATCGGCTGCTCGACGTACACAGTGCTCAGTTCGGGAACCGAGCTCTCGAACAGGACGAAGGGTGTGCTGAACATCGGCGGGTTGAGGCTGGCCTTGAACGGCAGGATCTGAATCTTCACGTGCGGAAGCCGCGTCAGCTTCGCCAGATGCTCGATCTGGCGACGCATGACCTCGGCAGGCACGAACTGCATGCGCAGGGCGCTCTCGTGGATCACGGCGTGAAGCTCGAGCTTTCCCTCGGCGAGGGCCTGCTGTCGGCGCAGCCGGAAGTCGACGTACTTGTCGAGCAGTGCCGCATCGATGTCGGCCTCGCCTGCCTCGTACAAGGCGCGGATGTACTCCGTGCACTGCAGAAGCCCCGGCATGTACAGCCACTGGAAGGAGCGGCAGGCCACTGATGTGGACTCCAGTTCCGCGAGATCGAGCGCATGGGCGCCCTGCGTCGCCTTGAACTCGGTCCACCACCCCTTGCCCGTCGACCGCCCCATGGCGACCAAGGCATTAACCAAGGGCTCCGAACGGCAACCGTATGCGGCAGTCAGTGCCCGCAATTTCACCTCGGGAATGGCTGTTCGAGCCGCCTCGATGTGGCCCAGATGTGCCGGGCCGAGGTCCGCGAATGCCGCTGCGGCTCCGACGGAAAGCCCTGACATGGTGCGGAGCCTGCGGAGCTCGATGCCCAAGCGCCTTTGACGCTGCGTCGGGTTGGTGCGCAGTCCCATGTCGTCCTCCTCGTGATCGTGAGCAGTTTGCCGTTCTTCGCGAACTCGAGGGTGCTCGTAGGGAGTAATTCAGCCGACTCGGTTGCTGATCGGCAACTCATCTCTCTACCGTCGAAGACGAACCGCCCTCCCCGGCTGCATATGCCGGAAGTGCACCGCGCCCGCACACCCGCATGCCCACAAGGGCACGGCGCGGCAATGCCACCGCATCCGCCGGAAGGGCATCGGCACAGGTGAACCTAAGGAGTCACCCCCATGTGTCCACCAACCGTGGCCAAGGCCACCCCGCACCGCACCGACTTCTCGCTCGTCTTCCCGCCCGGCCCCGGCTGGGTCCGTGCCGCCCGGGAAGCCGTGCGCACGGCCCTCGCCGCCGCGCACCGCGAAGAGTTGGCCGATACGGCGCTGCTCCTCACCTCAGAAATCGTCACCAATGCCGTCAACGCCTGCATCGGCAGTGGTTGCTCGACCCCTGTCAGGGTCAACGCGGAGTGGGGTCCGGGCGGCGGTCTGCTCGTGCTCGTGCGGGACGATGCGCCCGGTGGGCCGCATCAGCGTCCGCACCCCGCCGACGCCGAGCGCGGGCGCGGGCTCCCCCTGCTCCGTGCGTGCGCTGCCGACTGGGGTGTCTGCCGGCACGGGCCGGGGCCCGGAAAGGCCGTCTGGTTCCGGCTCGTAGGCTGATGCACTCTGAAGCGTCGTAAGCCGTACGGAAGTCCGGATACGTGGCGGGCCCTTGGGGGAGGATGGCGGGGTGCGGAAGCTCTGGGTGGGCGTGGGTGTGGGCATCGGCTTGTGCCTGAGTTTCGTCGGACTGCTCGTCGTCGGGGTGTACGTGGCCGCCGGGAACATCGTGGGCGGCGGCGGGGGCAAGGGGACGGTCGGGCTGGCCAAGGGGGCCGTGCCGGACCAGTACCAGGCGCTCGTCGCGCAGTGGGGCAACCTCTGCCCCGCCCTCAACCCCGCGATCCTCGCCGCCCAGCTCTACACCGAGAGCAACTGGAACCCCAGGGCCGTGAGTCCGGCGGACGCGCGCGGAATAGCGCAGTTCATTCCCGAGACCTGGGCCGGGCACGGGATCGACGGCAACGGCGACGGGAAGCGGGACATCTGGGATCCGCAGGACGCGATCCCGTCCGCGGCCATGTACGACTGCGACCTCGCGAAGTACATCAAGCATGTCCCTGGGGACATCACGGACAATATGCTCGCTTCGTACAACGCGGGCTCGTACGCGGTGATCAAGGCCGGGGGCATCCCCCCGTACAACGAGACCCAGGGCTATGTGAAGTCCATCCGCAGCCTCGAGAAGAGCTTCGCGCGGCCCGTGGGGCGGGTGGCGCCCTCGCAGCAGGCGGCCGGGGCCATCTACTTCGCGCAGGAGAAGCTGGGCACCCCCTACCTCTGGGGCGGTGACGGCACGAAGGAGGACAACGGGCGCTTCGACTGCTCGGGCCTGACGAAGGCCGCGTACGAATCCGTCGGCATCGAGCTGCCGCGCGTCGCCAACGACCAGTGGAACGCGGGACCGCACCCCAAGCGGGACGAGTTGCTGCCCGGGGACCTGGTCTTCTTCGCGCACGACCTCAAGGACCCGCGCAGCATCCACCACGTCGGTCTGTACGTGGGCGGAGGGTACATGATCAACGCGCCGTACACCGGAGCTGTCATCAGGTTCGACAAGATTGATTCACCCGACTACATCGGCGCGACGCGTGTGACGGAGGATGGCGCGAGGGCGCTTCCCAAGCCAAAGGCCGCCTGAACATCGGTGAGCATCCGGCAGCGCAGTGCCGACGCGTGGCCCTGGGCCGGGGCGATCGGTCACCCTTCGATAACGTCCTAGTGATCATTGGGTGGAGGGTGGAACGCTGGACTGGAGTCGGGCGTTCCATTGACGTGGGTGAGCAGCGCCGCCGCCCGCGGCGCACGGACCACGGGGGTCAGTAGCTGGACGTGGCGACAGGCGACAGACAAGGGGCCGGGGCAATGGCTGGACTCGTGACGGGAGACTCCATGCCGATGGCCGGGGGCGGGTCGAATCCCGACGACGCCCTGCTCTACGAGATCAACGGCATCGCCAAGGCCGCGCCGAACTGGGCGGACCGGGCGATGGAGTTCATCGGTGAGTACGGGATCATTCTCGGTCTCGCCGTCCTGATGCTGTGCGCCTGGTGGAGCGTCCGCAAGAGCGACGACGCGCCCGCCGGTATGGCGGCTCTGCTGTGGGCGCCGTTCGCGGCCGGCATCGCCCTGCTGGTCAACATCCCCATCCGCGGCTTCGTCCGGCGCCCGCGGCCCTTCCTCGACCACGAACTCGAGGTCCTGGTCAAGGGCAAGACCGACTTCTCGTTCGTCAGCGATCACGCCACGCTGGCCATGGCGCTGGGCGTGGGCCTGTTCGTGGCCAACCGGAAGTACGGGATCGTCGGCATCGGCCTGGCCCTGCTGGAGGGCTTCTGCCGGGTCTACATGGGTGTGCACTACCCGACGGACGTCATCGGCGGGTTCGCCCTGGGCACCGCCGTCGCCCTGCTGCTCGCGCCGCTGGCGATGATGCTGCTGACGCCGCTGACCCGGATGATCGCCGGTTCGCGGGCGGGGTGGCTCGTACGGTCGGCGGACGCGCGCGTGCCCGTGGTGGCGGCTGCCGGTGGCGGTGACGGTGCCGCGCTTCCCGGGCCCGGCGCCGGCGGCCAGGCGCGTCACCATGACAGCGACCTGGCCGCGTAACTGACGGCGTGTGACGGGAGCGGCGCCGGGCCGGGAGCGGTTCTACAGCGCCTGCGGGAAGTCGAAGACGCGCTGCGGGTCGTACTGGCGCTTGAGCCGGGCGAGGCGGTCCGCGGCGTCGCCGTAGTAGGCCTTGCGCCAGTCCTTCAGGCTCGCGTCCGTGTAGTTCTGGTACGCCGCGCCCGAGGCGTACCGGCGCATCGCCGCGTGGGCGCCGTCCAGCCAGGCCGCCTGGGCCGTGCCCGCGCCGCCCGCCGCCCACGACGTCAGGTACTGCGCCAGCACGCGCGAGCGGCGGTGCACGAAGGCGGTCGCCAGCGGGTCCACCCGGTTGACCGCGCCGCCGAGCGCCGTCAGCTGGACCGAGGCGCCGCCGCCCTTGACCCCGCGCCCGAAGGCCTCCAGCTGGTCGAGCAGCGTTTGGACGCCCGCCGCCTCCAGCGAGCGGTCGAAGAAGTCGGAGCGGGCCGTGTACGTCTCGCGGTCCAGCTTCCCGGCGGCGTCGCGGCCGGGCGTGCCGCCCGGCAGATGGCACTGCTCGGCGGACTTGTCGCCGCAGCCCGCGTAGGCGCGCACGGTGTCGAGGTAGGAGTGGCGGCGCAGCCGGACCGTGCCGATGCCCGAGGCGCCGCCGGTCGCCTTGGCGACCGTTCCGGTGAGGCGGTCGTAGGCGTTCGCCAGGCCCTCGTACGAGCCGATCGTGAACGCGGCGACGGAGATGCGGGGCGTGCCGCCCGCCGCGACCGACAGGTCGCAGGCGGACCAGATCTCGTCCGGCAGGCCGGGCCCCCACTCCTGCCAGGCGCGCACGACGGCCGCCGCCTTGGACCAGGGGAAGGACACCCAGCCGGTCACGCCCTCGCCCACGGCCCGGGTGCGGAAGCGCAGCTCGGTGACGACGCCGAAGTTGCCGTTGCCGGCGCCGCGCAGGGCCCAGAAGAGGTCGGGGTCGCGGGTGGCGTCGCATTCGACGGTCTTGCCGTCGGCGGTGACGAGGGTGGCGCCGGTGAGGCTGTCGCAGGTCAGGCCGTAGGCGCGGGAGAGGATGCCGTGGCCGCCGCCCAGGGTGAGGCCGGAGACGCCGACGGTGGGGCAGGATCCGGCCGGGATGGTGACGCCGCTCGCCGCCAGGCCGGTGTAGACGTCGATGAGCTTGGCACCGGCGCCTATGACGGCCGTGCCGGCGGAGGCCGTACGGACGCTCCTGAGCCGGGAGACGTCGATGACGAGCCGGTCGTTGCCGCTGGACCAGCCGGCATAGCTGTGGCCGCCGTTGCGTATGGACACCGGTATGGAGTGGCGGCGGGCGAAGTCGAGGCACGAGGCGATGTCGGCCTCGCCGGCGACGTACGCGACCGCGGCGGGGCGCAACTGGTCGAAGCGGGTGTTGTAGAGCTGCCGGGCGGCTGCGTAGTCGGCGTCACCGGGGCGGACGAGGCCGCCGGCCAGGCCCTTGCCGAGGGCGGTCCAGTCGGCCTTGGCCGCCGCGCTCGCCCTTCGGGCGGCCCTCGCCGAGGCGGCCGCTGCCGAGGACGTATCCGTCGGTGCCGTCGCCGCCACTGTGGCCGTCGCCGAGGCGCCCCACGCGCCCGCCGCCGCCAGTCCCGTTCCCGCTGCCAGTAGTCCGCGCCTGCTGATGGCCATGCCGACCCGCCCCTTGGTGCTGTGCTGCTCTGCTCGCGCCTGTGCGCCTGTCCGTGCCCCCGTTGATCAAACAGATGGCGCGGCGGGGCGGGCGGTTCCGGTCAGGCGGGCGGTGCTGCGGTGTGCCGTGACAGCAGCGCCTTTGTGAGGGGGCGGGTCAGTGGCCGTCCGTCGTCTCGGCGAGATGGGCGTCCGCGTCGGCGCGGGCCAGGGAGCGCGCCCGGCGGGCGGGGCCGTACCAGCCGCAGGTGCAGCGGGCGGTGCAGAAGGAGCCGCGCTCGCCGGTGCTGGTGGTGTGGGCCGCGCGGGCGGGCGCGGCGGAGGGATCGGACACGGGTCCACGCTACCCGGGGCGTGACGGTCACCCCGGGGCGGTCGTTGAAGAGAACGGGTTCCACCAGCGTGCGGCAGGGGGCTTACGGTCATGGCTGTGCTGAGGCACAGACGCGGAAGCGGGGTCGTCGCCGGTGCGGTGGCGGGCGGCCTCGCCCTCGGTCTGCTCGTGGTGGCCGGATGTGCCGAGAAGGAACCGGCCGGGGACGGCCCGGGAGCCGGCAGCGGCGGCAGCGGTCTGGTGCGGCAGGCCCACGAGGCCGCAGCTCCAGGGGCCGCCGACCCCGCCCGCGCGCTCGCTACGGTGCGGCGCGCCTCGGCGATGCTGGCCGCGGCGGGCGGCGCGAAGGTCCGTACGTCCATGGAGACCGTCAGCGGCGGCACGCGGCTGACCATCCGCGGCCGGGGCGTCTACGACTTCGAGCGGCCGGTCGGGCGGTTGACGGTGCTGCTGCCGGAGGGCGGCGCGGGCAGCACCGGGCACCGGCCGATCACCGAGGTCTTCGCGCCGGGCGCGCTGTACATGAAGAACCGCGGCGCGGGCGTGCCCGCCGGGAAGTGGGTGCGCATCGACACGGCCGCGCTCGCGGACGGCGACCTGCTCACCAGCGGCGCCACGGACCCCCTCGCGGCGGCCGAGCTGCTGGGCGGTGCGCGCGGGGTGGCGTACGCGGGGGAGGAGCTGCTCGGCGCGGAGCGGGTGGCGCACTACTGGGGGACGGTCGACCTGTCCCGGGCGGCACAGGCAGCGCCCGAGCGGGACCGGGCGGCGCTGGAGGCCGCGGCGAAAGGGTTCTCCAGTGGCACAGTCGCGTTCGACGCGTATCTCGACCGGCAGGGCAGGCCCCGGCTGCTGCGCTACCGGTTCGGGGTGGCGGAGCGGAAGGGGGCCGGACGGGCGGCCGTGGGCGTCAGCCACCGGCCGCCGAGGGAGGCGGCGGGGGCGCCCGCCGCGTCGGCGGCGGTGTCCGACGGCTCGGGGTCGGCGGTGGCGAGCGCCACTCCTTCGGCCCCGCCGTCACCGATGACCGTGGTCTCCACGGTCGAGCTCTTCTCCTTCGGAATCCGGCCGGACATCGCCCTGCCCGCACCCGGCGAAATCTATGCGGGCACGGTCGCTTCGCCGCAGAAATAGCGCGGCAGGGCGTAGTTGGCCATGGAAATGGTCCTTCTGTGCCATGCGCGGCGTGTGTACCGATCACTACGCTGGAAAGCGGTACCCGAGAAGACCCGAGGAGGTGAATCACGTGGTTTCGCGACGCGGTTCGTCCGGCGGGCCGGATCCCGTGGCCCTCATCGAGATCGATCTCTACGGTGATTTGATGATCGCCGCGTCCACCGCCGTGGAGGAACGGTTGAGCTTTGACCGGATCGACGAGGTCCTGCGGGTGCGGCGGCGGCCGCCGTCGGGGGCCGAGGGGGACGTGGACGGTTGACGGCCGGGTGCGGGCCGGTGGTGGGTTTGTGCCCACCCGTTCCGCCCTGCGGAACGATTGCCCACAAACCCCCTGGCTCAGGTCCTGAGCAGGCGCGCGATTGCCGCGCTTGCTTCCTCCACCTTTGCGTCGATTTCTGTGCCGCCCTTCAGGGCCGCGTCCGCTACGCAGTGGCGGAGGTGTTCCTGGAGGAGTTGGAGGGCGAAGGACTGGAGGGCCTTGGTGCTCGCCGAGACCTGGGTGAGTATGTCGATGCAGTAGACGTCCTCGTCGACCATGCGCTGCAGGCCGCGGATCTGGCCCTCGATGCGGCGCAGTCGCTTGAGGTGCTGGTCCTTCTGCTTGCTGTAACCGTGCGGGCCCGGGTGGTCCGTCCCTTCGGGCGCCTCGCCGTGGCAGGACGCCGTGGCCGGCTCAGTGGTGCTGGTCACTGTGGCTTCCGTGGCCGTCATGGCGTCCTCCGTTGTCCTGCGTCGTCCTGCCCGTGCCGCGGGGCCCGGCAATCAGCGGGGCGCGGGGGCGTGGTCGACGGCGTGGTCCGCTTCCGTCCATGCCCGTTTCGCATACCCCGGGCGGGTATATTGTACCGAAAATCGCCGCCGAAGGCCCGTACCGGCTTCATGAGCACTCTGCCCGATGGGCGACACTGAGGGAATGCCAGTTAGCTGTGGCTGGATGATGCGCCTAGCATCAACGAGACCGAATCCGCTGCACCCCGAGGATCCCACGTGCGCTTTCGTCTGACCCCCAGGGAGACGAGCTTCTACGACATGTTCGCCGCATCCGCGGACAACATCGTCACGGGCTCCAAGCTCCTGATGGAACTGCTCGGAGCGGAGACTTCCGCCCGAGCCGAGATCGCCGAGCGGATGCGTGCAGCGGAGCACGCCGGGGACGACGCGACGCACGCGATCTTCCACCAGCTGAACTCCTCTTTCATCACGCCGTTCGACCGTGAGGACATCTACTCCCTCGCCGGTTCGCTCGACGACATCATGGATTTCATGGAAGAGGCCGTCGACCTGGTCGTCCTCTACCAGATCGAGGAATTGCCGAAGGGCGTCGAGCAGCAGATCGAGGTCCTCGCGCGGGCCGCGGAGCTGACCGCCGAGGCGATGCCGAACCTGCGGACGATGACCAACCTGACGGAGTACTGGATCGAGGTCAACCGCCTCGAGAACCAGGCCGACCAGATTCACCGCAAGCTGCTCGCGCACCTCTTCAACGGCAAGTACGACGCCATCGAGGTCCTCAAGCTCAAGCAGATCGTGGACGTCCTCGAGGAGGCCGCCGACGCGTTCGAGCACGTCGCGAACACGGTCGAGACCATCGCGGTCAAGGAGTCCTGACCTCCGGTGGATACGTTTGCGCTTGTCGTGACCATCGGTGTCGCGCTCGGCTTCACTTATACGAACGGCTTCCACGACTCCGCGAACGCCATCGCGACCTCGGTCTCGACGCGGGCGCTGACCCCGCGCGCGGCCCTCGCGATGGCGGCGGTGATGAACCTCGCCGGTGCCTTCCTCGGCAGCGGGGTCGCCAAGACGGTCAGCAAGGGCCTGATCGAGACGCCGGTGGGCGACAAGGGGATGGGCATCCTCTTCGCCGCGCTGATCGGCGCCATCGTCTGGAACATGGTCACCTGGTACTTCGGGCTGCCCTCGTCCTCCTCGCACGCCCTGTTCGGCGGCATGGTGGGCGCGGCGCTCGCCGGTGGCACGACCGTCATCTGGTCGGGCGTCGTCGAGAAGATCGTCATCCCGATGTTCCTCTCGCCGTTCGTCGGCCTGATCATCGGCTATCTGGTGATGGTCGTGATCATGTGGATGTTCCGGAAGGCCAACCCGCACAAGGCGAAGCGGGGCTTCCGCATCGCGCAGACGGTCTCCGCGGCGGGCATGGCGCTCGGCCACGGTCTGCAGGACGCGCAGAAGACCATGGGCATCGTGGTGATGGCCCTGGTCATCGGCGATGTCCAGGGCAAGGACGAGGCGATCCCCCTGTGGGTGAAGCTCGCCTGTGCGATCACGCTGTCGCTGGGTACGTACGCGGGTGGCTGGCGCATCATGCGCACCCTCGGCCGCCGGATCATCGAGCTGGACCCGCCGCAGGGCTTCGCCGCCGAGACGACGGCCGCGTCCGTCATGTACACGGCGTCGTTCATGTTCCACGCGCCGATCTCCACGACGCATGTCATCACCTCCGCGATCATGGGCGTGGGCTCCACGAAGGGCACCCGCGCGGTCCGCTGGGGCGTCGCCAAGAACATCGTCATGGGCTGGTTCATCACGATGCCGGCCGCGGCGGTCGTGGCCGCGTTCAGCTTCTGGATGGTGAATCTCGCGTTCGGCTAGCCGTTTCGGCTTGCGCCGGCACGTGTGACGAACGGACGGGCCCGCCCCCTGGTACGAACAGGGGGCGGGCCCTTCGCCTTGCGGCGGCACCGCCATGCAGCGCCGCAGGGCGAGTCTTGTCCGGAGCTCTTGTCCGGAGCGCCGGTCCGGAGCTCTTATCCGAAGCGCCCCGAGATGTAGTCCTCCGTGGCCTGGACCGACGGGTTGGAGAAGATGCGCTCCGTGTCGTCGATCTCGACGAGCTTGCCGGGCTGGCCGACGCCGGCCAGGTTGAAGAAGGCGGTGCGGTCCGAGACGCGGGCCGCCTGCTGCATGTTGTGGGTCACGATGACGATCGTGAACCGTTCCTTCAGCTCGCCGATCAGGTCCTCGATGGCGAGGGTGGAGATCGGGTCCAGGGCCGAGCAGGGCTCGTCCATCAGCAGGACCTGCGGCTCGACCGCGATCGCGCGGGCGATGCACAGCCGCTGCTGCTGGCCGCCGGAGAGGCCGGCGCCGGGCTTGTTGAGGCGGTCCTTGACCTCGTTCCAGAGGTTGGCGCCCTTGAGGGACTTCTCCACGATCGCGTCCAGCTCGGCCTTGCGGACGCGGTCGCCGTTGAGGCGGACGCCGGCGGCGACGTTCTCGTAGATGGACATGGTGGGGAACGGGTTCGGGCGCTGGAAGACCATGCCGACCGTGCGGCGCACGGAGACCGGGTCGACGCCGGGGCCGTAGAGGTTCTCGTCGTCCAGCAGCACCTTGCCCTCGACGCGGCCGCCGGGGGTGACCTCGTGCATGCGGTTCAGGGTGCGCAGGAAGGTGGACTTTCCGCAGCCGGAGGGGCCGATGAAGGCGGTCACGGAGCGGGGTTCGACGGTCATCGAGATGTCGTCGATGGCCTTGTGGGTGCCGTAGAAGGCGGTCAGGCCGCTGACGTCGATTCGCTTGGCCATGGGGATCACTGCTTCTTTCTTGCTTGTCGCGTCAGCGACCGGTCTTGGGGGCCTTCCAGCGGGCGATGCCGCGGGCCACCAGGTTGAGGATCATGACGAAGGCGATGAGGACCAGGGCCGCGGCCCAGGCGCGGTCGTAGCTGGCCTCGTTGCCGGCCGCCCACTGCTCGTAGATGTAGTACGGCAGGGACGACTGGGCGCCCTCGAAGGGGTTGTTGTTGATCAGCTGGGAGCCGAAGACCAGCAGGACGATCGGGGCGGACTCGCCGGCGATGCGGGCGACCGCGAGCATCACGCCGGTGGCGATGCCGCCGATGGCGGTGGGCAGGACGACCTTGAGGATCGTGCGCCACTTGGGCACGCCGAGCGCCAGCGAGGCCTCGCGCAGCTCGTTGGGGACGAGCTTGAGCATCTCCTCGGTGGACCGGACGACGACCGGCATCATCAGGATCGCCAGGGCCATCGACCCGGCGAAGCCGGAGTAGCCGTTGTCCATCATCAGGATCCAGAAGCTGAGGACGAACAGGCCGGCGACGATCGAGGGGACGCCCGTCATCACGTCGACGAAGAAGGTCACGGCCTTGGCGAGCCGCCCGCGCCCGTACTCCACCAGGTAGATCGCCGTCAGCAGGCCGATGGGGGCCGCGATGGCGGTGGCGATGCCGACCTGCTCCAGGGTGCCGATGATGGCGTGGTAGACGCCGCCGCCGGGCTGGATGGTCAGGACGCCGCCCATGGAGTGGGTGAGGAAGCCGCCGTCGAGTACCTTCACGCCGCGCGAGATCGTCTCCCACACCAGGGAGACCAGCGGGACGACGGCCAGCAGGAAGCAGACCCAGACCGCGCTGGTGGCCATCCGGTCCTTGGCCTGCCGGCGGCCCTCGACCCTGGTGGCCAGGGCGAACATGCCGGCGACGTAGAGGATGGCGGCGATCAGGCCCCACTGGACGCGGCTGCTCAGCCCGGCGCCCAGGCCGATGCCGGTGCCCACCGCGATCGCGGCGGCCGCGAGCGCCGCCGGCGCCCAGCGCGGCAGGCGCGGCCGGCGCAGGCTGTAGGCGGGCTGCGGGGTGCTGTCGGCGACCAGCGGCTCGTTCATGGTCACTCCGCTCATGCCGTGTACTCCTTGCGGCGCGCGATGATCATCCGGGCGGCGCCGTTGACCAGCAGGGTCAGGACGAACAGGACGAGGCCGGAGGCGATCAGGGCGTCCTTGCCGATCTCACCGGACTCCTTGAAGCTGCTCGCGATGTTCTGCGCAAACGTTCCGCCGCCGGGGTCCAGCAGGCTCTTGCCGATCACGAAGCTGGGGGAGAGGACGGTGGCGACGGCCATCGTCTCGCCGAGCGCGCGGCCCAGGCCCAGCATGGAGGCGCTGATGACGCCCGAGCGGCCGAAGGGGAGCACCGCCATCCGGATGACTTCCCAGCGGGTCGCGCCGAGCGCGAGCGCGGCCTCCTCGTGCATCTTCGGGGCCTGCAGGAAGACCTCGCGGCTGACGCTGGTGACGATCGGCAGGATCATGATCGCCAGCAGGATGCCGATGGTGAACAGCGAGCGGGCGGCGCCGTCGTTGTACTCGAAGATGCCGGTCCAGCCGAGGTGGTCGTCCAGCCAGCTGTAGAGCCCGCCCAGATGCGGCACCAGGAAGAGGGCGCCCCACAGGCCGTAGACGATGGACGGCACGGCGGCCAGCAGGTCGATGACGTACGACAGCGGCGTGGCCAGCCGGCGCGGCGCGTAGTGCGAGATGAACAGCGCGATGCCGATGGCGACCGGCACGGCGATGAGCATCGCGATCAGCGAGCTGACGACGGTGCCGAAGGCCAGGACGGCGATGCCGAAGACCGGCGGAGTGGAGTTGGCGCTCCACTCGAAGGTGGTGAAGAAGTTGCCCTCGTTACGGGAGAGGGCGTTGGTGGCCCGCACGGTGAGGAAGACCGCGATGGCGGCCATGATCACCAGGAGCAGGATGCCGGATCCGCGGGAGAGCGCGAGGAAGATCCGGTCACCGGGCCGGGTGGTGGCCCTGGCCTTGCGGGCGGCGACCTGGCCGGGCGGCGGGCCGGCTGTGGTGGCTGAGGTTATGTCCATGGGTTTCTCCGGTCTGCGGAGCCTGCCGGGCGGCGTGCTGCGGCGGGGCTCCAGGCGCGGCGGTGCACCGGGCGGGTGTGGCCGGGCCCCCGGCCCCGCGGCGGGGCCGCGGTGGGCCTTCGGGCCGGGGACTCGGGGCCGGGGACCGGCCACATCCGGGTCAGGAGAGGGTCGCGATGGTCTCGCGGACCTTCTTGGCGATCTCGGCGGGCAGCGGGGCGTAGCCGAGGTCCTTCAGGACCGACTGGCCGTCCTCGCTCGCGATGTAGGTGAGGAAGGACTTGGTGGCCGGCAGGGTCTCGGCCTTGTTGCCCTTGTCACCGACGATCTCGTACGTCACCAGGGTGATCGGGTAGGCGCCCTCGGCCTTGGTGTTGTAGTTGAGCTTGAGGGCGAGGTCCTTGCCGGTGCCGGTGATCTTCGCCTCGGCGATGGCCTTGGAGGCGTTGTCGCTGGTGGCCTCGACCGGGGCCTTGGCGCCGGTGTTGAGCTTCACCGTCTTGATCGAGTTGGCGGTGGCGTAGGACAGCTCGAAGTAGGAGATGGCGCCCGGGGTCTGCTTGACCTGCGAGGACACACCGGAGGAGCCGTCGGCGCCCTGGCCGCCCTTGGGCTTCCAGGCCTTGGAGGCCTCGTACGGCCAGGACTTGTCCGCGGCGGCCTTGAGGTACTTGGTGAAGTTGTCCGTGGTGCCCGACTCGTCGGAGCGGTGGAACGCCTGGATCTTGAGGTCCGGGAGCTTGGCGTCAGGGTTGAGCTTCTTGATCGCCTCGTCGTTCCACTTCTGGATCTTGTCGTCGAAGATCTTGGCGAGGGTGTCCGCGTCCAGGACCAGGCTGTCCACGCCCGGGACGTTGTAGCCGATCGCGATCGGACCGCCGAGCAGGGGCAGGTTGATGCCCTGACCGCCCTTGACGATCTCCTTCGACTTGGTGACCTCCTCCGGCTTGAGCGCCGAGTCGGAGCCCGCGAAGGCGGTCTTGCCCTGCAGGAACTCCTGGATGCCCGCGCCGGAGCCGGTGGCCTTGTAGTTGATCTGGATGTCCTTGCAGGCCTGGGAGAAGTTCTTCACCCACAGGTCCATGGCGTTCTTCTGCGCGGACGAGCCGGAGGCCAGCAGCTGGCCCTTGCCCTCGCACTTGATGTTGCCTGCGGCCTTGGTCGAGCCGTTGCCGCCCGCGCCGCCGCCGTTGTCGTCCGAGCCGCACGCCGTGAGGACCAGGGCGCCGGAGACGGCGATGGCGCCGAGGGCGACGGTGCGAAGCCGGTTCTTGCGCTGAAGCTTCACTTTCGGGTGTTCCTTCCGGGAGCCGCCGCTGGGGCGGCGTGCGAGAGGTTGGTGTAGCTGTTCCGCTCGATGCGGGAAGGGGTGGGGAGTGGTTCACCGGGGTGGTGTGACCCCCACCTTCCACGGTCGAAATTAGGCAGATCAGGTGAAGCGGTCGAAGGGGCAGAGTGAACGGAGGGTGAACCTCACCCGTCAGGGTGGTGGCCCACCGGAAGGGCAAATTCCGCCCCCAAGTGTGACGCAGGTCTCTGTCGGTTTACGGGCAGGCGTGGCAGCATCCCAGTTCGCGTGACGGCACGTCAGGCGCGGGGTCGGAGTCGCGGAGGTGTCCTGTGGGGCGGAACGGTGATGCGCACGGCAGGGTTACGGGCGCTGCCGACGGTGGTGTCGCTGTGATTGCTGTTGCTGGTGAGTCTGCCGTGACCAAGGGTGTGACCGACGGGGCCGGCAGACCTGCGTACCGCCGGGGCGCGGCGCGCCGGATCGCCCTCGCGACCGCCCTGGTCTGCGCGCTGGGTACGGGCGTGCTCGCCGTCCCGGTCGCCGCGCACGCGGACCCCAGGCCTCCGGAGCCGTCCCCCTCCCCGTCCGCTTCCGGGACGCGCTCCCTCGAGGACGTCCACAAGGAGGTGGAGCGGCTCTACCGCAAGGCCGAGGCCGCCACGGACTCCTACAACGCGGCGAGCGAGCAGGAGCGGCTGCAGGAGAAGTCGGTCGCGGACCTCGCCCGGCAGATCACCACCACCCAGCAGCGCCTGGACCGGCTGCGCGGCCAGGTCGGCGCGCTGGCCCGCGCCCAGTACCGGGGCGGCGCGCTGACCCCCCGCACGCAGCTGTTCTTCAGCGACTCGCCCGAGACCTTCATCAACGGTGTCACCCTCGCCCGCAAGGGCGAGCAGGCCACCCGCGGCCTCCTCGCCCAGGTCACGGCGACGCGCGCGGACCTGGGGCGCTACGCCAAGGCCGCCGAGGACCGCCGCAAGACGCTCGAGGGGGACCGGAAGAAGAAGGAAGCGGCCAAGAAGGAGATCGAGGCCCAGCTGGAGGCCGCGAAGAAGCTGGAGTCGCGGCTGGCGGAGAAGGAGCGGCAGCGGCTGCGGGAGCTGGAGGAGGAGCGGGCCCGCCAGGCGCAGGAGAAGTGGCTGGCCACGGACGCCGGCAAGGGCGTCATGAACGTCTCCGCCGGCGGCTCCTCCGCCGCCACGGGCGACGCCGGGCGGGTGGTCGCGTTCGCGTCCGCGCAGATCGGCAAGAACTACGTCTGGGGTGCCGAGGGCCCGGACACCTTCGACTGCTCGGGCCTGACGCTCAAGGCGTGGGCGGCCGCGGGCCGGGCGATCCCGCGCACCTCGCAGGAGCAGTGGCGGCAGCTGCCGAAGGTCGACGTCAAGGACATGCGGCCGGGCGACCTGGTGATCTATTACGCGGACGCCAGTCACGTGGGCGTCTACGCGGGCGACGGCATGATCGTCCACGCCCCGCGGCCGGGGCGGCAGGTGACCCGCGCGGGGGCCGGTTCGATGCCGATCCTGGGGGTCGTGCGGCCGGGCTGACGCGGGTCCGCCGGGGCGGCGGGTTCATAGGTTCGTACGCCCGTACGGCGTGATGTTTGTCATCGCGCGGTCACTCGTACGGGGCGCTTTCGTCCTCAATTCCCTTTGTGGCTAGGGCATATGACAGAGGCGGGTGGCTCCGTACCATTCCGTTGGGCAGGGCTCTGGCGCTAGGGTCACCCTCGGTGCTCGCCCGTCCGAGGGTGTCGTGCCCTCGAGGGGTGGGGGCACCCCCAGCGGTAGCTGGGGGAGGAAGGAACCGACGTGATGCCCGTACCCGCGCCGAGGCCGGCGGAGCCGCCCGCCGCGCTGCCCGACGGCGGGCTGACCCTGCTGGTGATCGAGGACGACCCCGGCGGGTCGCTCTCCGGACCCGACATGGCGGCGATGACCGGGGCGGCGGGCAAGCCCGTACGCATCCGCACCGCCCGCAACCTCACCGAGGCCGCCCGGCTGCTCACCGACGACGTGCAGTGCATCCTCCTCGACCTGGCCCTGCCCACCGCGGACTGCCCCACCGGCGCCGCGCCCGGCGAGCGCACCCTCACCCCGTCCGGCACCGCGACCGCCGCCCCGCCCGACGAGCTGGACACCCTGCGCCGGGTGCTGCGGCTCGCCCCGCACCACGCCGTCCTCGCCCTGACCGCCGAGGCGGACGCCGAGCGCGCGGCCGAGGCGGTCCGGGTCGGGGCCCAGGACTACCTCTTCCGCGACGAACTCGACGGACGGGTGCTGAGCCGCGCCATCCGCTACGCCGTCGAACGCAAGCGCGCCGACTTCGCCCAGCGCCAGCTCACCGAGACCCGGCTGCGCGCCCAGGAGAACGCCCGCCTCGAGCGCGGCCTGCTCCCGCACCCCCTGCTGGCCGGCTCCGACCTGCGCTTCGCGGCCCGCTACCGGCCCGGCCGCAGCCGCGCCCTGCTCGGCGGGGACTTCTACGACACCGTCCGCACGCCCGACGGCACGGTCCACGCCATGATCGGCGACGTCTGCGGACACGGCCCCGACGAGGCGGCCCTGGGCGTCTCGCTGCGCATAGCCTGGCGCGCCCTGACGCTGGCCGGGCTGTGCGGCGACGAGCTGCTCGACACCCTCCAGCAGGTGCTGGAGCACGAGCGGGCGGACGCGGAGATCTTCGCGACGCTGTGCACGGTCGACATCGCGCCGGACGGCCGCTCGGCCGCCCTGTGCCTGGCCGGGCACCCGGCGCCCCTGCTGGTCGCCCCCGGACGGGCCCCCGCGCTGCTGCCGCAGGACGACGGCGGCCCGGCGCTGGGCCTGCTCGCCGACGCCCGCTGGCCGTACCGCGAGGTCGAACTCGGCGACGCCTGGAGCCTGATGATGTACACCGACGGCCTGATCGAGGGCAAGGTCGGCGCGGGGACGCGGCGGCTGGGCCAGGAGGGCATGATCGAGCTGATCACGCGTCAGGTGAAGGAGGGGCTGCGCGGAGAGGAGCTGCTCGAGGCGGCGGTCGCCGAGGTGCGGGCCCTGAACGGCGAGGAGTTGACGGACGACCTGGCCGTGCTGCTCCTGGAACGCGGCTGACCGGGCCCGTTCTGTCGGCTGTGTCCGTCCGCCCTGTGTCCGTCCGTCCTACCGGCCGCCGTTGTACGGGCCGTAGGGGCCGTCCGAGCTGGAGCCGCCGCGCCGGCGGGGGCCGCCGCGGCCGGAGACCTGGCGCAGCGCGGGCCGCACGTCGACCACGTAGACGATCGTGGCGATCAGGCCGAGCACCGGCAGGAAGCTCAGGATGCCGAAGAAGATGTTCACCGCGACCGCGATGGCGAGGATGATCAGCCAGAAGCCCTTGCTCTGCTTGTCGGCGGCCCGGTAGGCGTCCTCGCGGCGGACGGCGGCGTCGATCAGTGCGAAGAGCGTGAAGACGAGCAGGCCGATCGACACCCAGGACAGGACCTCGCCGAAGCCTTCTACCAGCATTCCGTCCACCTCTTGTCCGTTTGCCTCTCGCCCACCGTACCGGGAGAACGTTCCGGGCACGCGGTGCATGCCCGGAACGTTTGTGCGTGCTGGGCCGGTGCGCGCCGCTCAGCGGCCCCGGCTCACTTGCCGGGCTCGGCGCCGGCCTTGCCGTCGTCGGCCTTGCTGTCGTCCGTCTTCTTGGCGGCGGGCTTGCGGGCCGCCGTCTTCCGGGCGGCGGGCTTGGGCTCGGTGTCGGCGCCCGCCTCGCCGGCCTGCGGCTCCTTGGCGGACTGGGTGTCCCGCGCCGCCTGCTCGTCGCTGTCCGGCTCGACGGCGACGGCGATCTCGGAGATCTCCTCGGCGGCCTCGCCGCGCCAGGTCTTCACGGCCTCGCGCCCGCGCTCGGACAGCTTCTCGAACTGCTCGCCGGCCTGCGCGGCGAGCGCGACGGCCTGCCCGACGCCCTGCAGCGCGAGG
The DNA here is from genome assembly GCF_044547045.1 of Streptomyces sp. NPDC053048. Lineage (NCBI taxonomy): Bacteria > Bacillati > Actinomycetota > Actinomycetes > Kitasatosporales > Streptomycetaceae > Streptomyces > Streptomyces sp. NPDC053048. The sequence goes on along the minus strand of NZ_JBITZS010000009.1, from coordinate 405,303 downwards.
TCCTGCGCGGCCTGGCCGAGCTTCTTGGCGTCGGTGTCGAGCGTGCCGACGATCTCGGTGAACCTGGCGCTCACCTGGCTCTGGACCTGCTTGGCCTGCTGGGTGACCCGCTCGCCCAGGGCCTTCGGGTCGGTGTTGCGCAGCTTCTCGAAGCGCTCGGGGGCCTCGACGACCAGCTGGCCGATCTTCTCGGCCGTGAGGTCGGCTGCGCCGGCCGCGGCGTAGGCGGTGTCGGTGGCGGCCTTGCGGATGTCCTGTGCGATGGCCATGCGATGGTCTCCCGGATCAGCTCGAAGGTGTGCTGGGGTCGGCGTTCGTCTTGTCCGTCTCGCCCGTCGCGAGCCCGTTCTCCTTGCGGAAGGACTCGTAGATCTGGAGCAGCACCTGCTTCTGCCGCTCGTTGATCGAGGGGTCGGCGAGGATCACGCTGCGGACCTCCGCCTCGTCCCGGTCCCGCTCGTCGAGGATCCCGGCCTGCACGTACAGCGTCTCGGCGGAGATCCGCAGCGCCTTGGCCAGCTGCTGCAGGATCTCGGCGCTCGGCTTGCGCAGGCCGCGCTCGATCTGACTGAGGTACGGGTTGGACACTCCGGCGGCGTCGGCGAGCTGCCGCAGCGTCAGCTGCGCGGTGCGCCGCTGCTCGCGCAGGTACTCGCCGAGATTGCCGACGTTGAGTGATGCCATGCGGCCGATCCTGCCCGACCTTGCTAACTTTTGCAAGCATCCTGCTTGCAAAAGTAGCCACTGTCGGAGCCCGCGGGTGATGTGCCCGGCGTCACAGCGGCAGGCTGTCACGGTTCGCCGGGGTCCCCGGTCAGGAGGGTGTCCGAGGAGAGTCCGCGACAGAGGAGGACCCCGCCGTGGAAACCATGACCGTCGAACGCTTCATCGCCGCCCCCGTCGGTGACGTGTTCGCCTGGCTCACCACGACCACCAACTACACGCGCTCGTCCCTGGTGCTGCGCTGCCGCCTGACCCGGCGCGGCCAGGACGCGCCCTACGGCGTCGGCGCGGTGCGCAGCCACCTCTGGCTGATCGGCTGGTTCCGGGAGCGCATCACCCACTACGACGCGCCGCACGCCACCGAGTACGTCGTCGAGCGCAGCCTGCCGCCGGCCCGGCACGAACTCGGCCGCATGACGTTCACCGAGACCGACGGCGGCACGCTGGTGCGCTGGACCACCCGCGCCGGGATCCCCGTCCCGCTCCTCGGTGGCTTCCTCACCCGGCACGTCGCGCGGCCGGTCATCACCCGTGCCTTCGGCAGCATCCTCGCTGCCGCCGACACCGCGCTGACCGGCGGACGCGGAAGCGGCGCTAGGCCGCCGGCCGGGTACCGATGACGACCGTGGCGTCCAGGTCCTCGCAGCCGACGATGCGCGGGACCAGGCCCTCGCGGGCGAACGCCGCGGCCGTCAGCGGGGCCTGGCGCTCGCTGGTCTCGACCAGGAGGCTGCCGCCCGGCGCCAGCCACAGCGGGGCCTCGGCGGTCACCCGGCGCTGCACGTCCAGGCCGTCCGCCCCGCCGTCGAGGGCGACCCGCGCCTCGTGCTCGCGCGCCTCCGGGGGCAGCAGCGCGATGGCCTCGGTGGGTACGTACGGGGCGTTGGCCACCAGGACGTCGACGCGGCCGCGCAGGGCGGCGGGCAGCGGGTCGTAGAGGTCGCCCTCGAACACCAGGCCGCCGGTGCCCGCCAGGTTGCGGCGGGCACACCGCACGGCGGCCGGGTCGATGTCGGCGGCGTACAGCTCCGGGCGGGCAGCCGCGCCCAGGGTCGCGGCGAGCGCGGCGCCTACCGCGCCCGAGCCGCAGCACAGGTCGAGGACGACGGAGTCCGGACGGGCGAGGGTGGTGGCGTGCCGCACCAGGAACTCGGTGCGGGGGCGGGGCACGAACACCCCAGCGTCCACGGCTATTCGCAGACCGCAGAATTCCGCCCAGCCGACGACGTGCTCGAGGGGCAGGCCGGCGACGCGCCGGCCCACCATGGCGTCGAGTTCGTCCGGGGTACGGGCGGCGGAGAGCAGCAACTCCGCCTCGTCCTCGGCGAAGACGCAGCCGGCGGCGCGAAGCTTGGTGACGATGGCGGAGAGGGGGAGAAGAACGGAGGGTGAAGCCGACATGGGAGAGCCTTTCGGGTGTACCGAAGGGTGCTCTCGCGATCACCTACACCAGTGGGACCGTACGACCACGAGGGGAGAGCACCCGGCCTGCTACTGCGGTAATGGGTCTCACCTCCTCGGTCGGGCACAACTGATGGCCGTCACTGTACCCGAACTCCCGCCGCGGCCAAGCGCGGTCGGCGCGGCGGGGCCCGGGTGTCCGGGCCCCGCGCGGCGTCAGCGGTTGCCGGCCAGGCGGCGGCGGGTCATGACGACCAGGCCCGCGCCCGCGGCGACGGCGACGACGGCGGCACCGACGATCCAGGGCGTGTCGTTGCCCGCGCCGGTCGTGGCCAGTGCGTCACCACCGCCCTGGGCGGAGGTGTTGACGGCGGTCGCCGGGGACGACGAGGCCGAGGCGGAGGGGGCGGTCGACGCCGACGGGCGGGCGGAGGGCGTGGCCTCCGGCTTCCCGGACGGGGTGGGCTTGGTGCTCGCGTCCGTGGACGGCGAGGGCTTGGCCGAGCTTCCGCCGGTGGACGGGGTGGGCTTGGCAGAGCCGTCCGGCGTGGGCTTGGCGCCGCCTTCCTTGACGACAGCGACCTCCGGGAGGACGTGCCGCTCGGTGCCCCAGATGTCGATCATGGTGCGGGCCGTGCCGGTGGGGTAGTCGGACGCAAGCTTCACGCGCAGCTCGACGGTGGCCACCTGGCCCTTCTCCACCTTGCCCCCCGTGAACTGGCCGACGAACGTGCCGCCGGGAGTCTTGTCGTCGATCCGGACCCAGGAACCGTCCTTGCTCCGGTAGTCGATCCGCTGGGTGCTCTTGACCGTCTTCTCGCCGCCGCCGCTGAACATGAACGTGACGCGCAGCGGGTCGATGGTCTCGCTGCCGGCGGTGTTGTCGACGGTGAACGCGAACTCCGTCCAGCCGCCCGTGGTGACGGACTTGGGGTAGTTCTTGAGCCCGATGGTGGCCTTGGTCTTCGTCTTCGTCTCGTCGGTCTTCTTGCCGCCGTCGGTCGTCGGCGCGGTCTGCGGGGACGTCCGCTCGTCAGGGGCCGGGGCCGTCACGGCCGGGTTCTTGCTGTCGGCGGCGGTGTCCGTGGCGGCGGAGGCAGGGGCGGCCAGGAAAGCGGCCGGGGCGAGGACGGCCGCGGCGGCCACCGCCGTGATCCGGGACAACTTCATGTAAGGCAACCTCTATTCGTAAGAATGTGCAGTAATCGTATGTGAGGGATGAAAATCCCCTTCGGCCGGGCCCGCCGCATCGGCCGCCGCCTCGGCCGCCTCGTTGGGCCCGAGTGCGGTGCCGCGCTCGAACGCCGCCGTGAACGCCGCCGGGCCCAGGGCGGCGCGCGCCGAGGCCGTGACACGGTCGACGTCGCCGCGCTCGGCGGGCGGCAGCGGGGCACCGGCCGCCGCGCGGGCGGCGCTCGCGGCGCCCAGCAGCACAGCGGCCCGCTCCGGACGGCCGGACAGGAACTCGGCGCCCGCCAGGCCCTCCAGTGGCAGGGCCATCGCGCGCAGGTCGCCCAGGACACGGGCCGTGGCGAGGGACTCCCGGTGGCGGGCGCGGGCGGCCCCGGCATCGCCGCGCAGCTCCGCGACGAACCCCAGCTCCGCAAGGACCAGCGAATTGCCGGGCTCGGAGGAGACCTCGGCGTACCAGTCGCGGATGCGCAGCAGCAGCGCCTCGGCCGTGGCGAGGTCGCCCGCGCGGCGGGCCGTCAGGGCCAGGCCCAGCTCGGCGTGGATCTCCCCGAACTTGAAGCCCTGTTCGGCGGCGCCGCGCCGCGCCCGCTCGTGCAACTCCCGCGCCCGGTCGTGGTCGCCGGTGAGCAGCGCGATCCGTCCGAGGCGCGAGAGCAGCTGGCAGACCTCGGTGGCCAGCTGAAGATCCTCCGCGATCCGCAGGGCGTCGTGCAGCAACCGCTCGGCACGCGCGTAGTCGCCACCGATCTCGGCGAGGGTCGCCAGCGGGGCGACGCTCTGCAACTCGCCCCAGCGATCGCCCAGTTCCCTGAAGAGCGCGGCGCTGCGCTCGCCGTCCGCCTCCATCGCCGCCAGCTCGCCGCGCACCAGGGCGTGCGTCGCCCGCAGGCCGAGCGCCGCCGCGACGCCCCAGCGGTCCCCGTGCTCGCGGAACGCCGCCAGCGCGCGGCCGGTCAGCTCCTCGCTGGCCGCCAGATTGCCGGTGTTGAACAGGGCGTACGCGTGGAACCACAGGGCCCTGGGCGGCACCCCGGACTCCGCCGGCCCCGGCTCCCCACCCGTCCGCGCCGGGGGCGCGGCATGGCCGGTGAGCAGGGCGAAGGCGTGGTGCAGGGCGCGTACTTCGCTTCGTACGCCCCCTTCCGTATCGGCTGTGACGGACGCGCCGGTGGCGTCCGCCGTCAGCGCCGCGTCCGCCGTCAGCGCCGCCTCCGCCCAGCGGCGTGCCTCCCCCGGGCGGCCGCGCAGCAGCCAGTACCAGGACAGCGCCGACACCAGCCGCAGGGCCTCGCCCGCCGCGCCGGGCCGGCGCACCGCCGTGTCGAGCGCGGACCGCAGATTGCCGCTGTCCGCGTCGAGCCGCCGCAACCAGTCGTGCTGCCCCGGGCCGTGCAGATACGGACGGGCCTCCTCGGCGAGGTCCGTGTAGTACCGCAGGTGCCGTTCACGGACGGCCGTCTCGTCCTCCATCTCGTGCAGGCGCTCGGTGGCGTAGGCGGCGACCGACTCCAGCAGCCGGTAGCGGGCGCCGGTCGGGCCGTCGGTCATGACGACCAGGGACCGGTCGACCAGCCGGGCGAGCAGGTCCAGCACGTCCTCCGGGGCCACGCCCTCGCCCGCGCACACGGCCTCCGCCGCCCGCGCGGTGCAGCCGTCGGTGTGCGCGGCGAGGCGGCGCAGCACGATGCGCTCGGGGGCGGTCAGCAGCTCCCAGCTCCAGTCGATGACCGCCCGCAGCGTCTGCTGGCGGCGTGGGCCGCCGCGGCGGCCGGTCAGGACGCGGAAGCGGTCGTCGAGACGGTCCGCCAGCTGGCGCACGCCCAGTGACCGTACGCGCGTGGCCGCCAGCTCCAGGGCGAGCGGCAGCCCGTCCAGCCGCCGGCAGATGACCTCGACGGCCTCCCGGGTGGAGGCGTCCAGGACGAAGCCGGGCGCCGCGGCCGCCGCGCGGGCCGCGAACAGCCGCACCGCGTCGTCGCCCCGCAACGGCTCGACCACGCGCACCGTCTCGGCCGCCAGCCCCAGCGGCTCCTGGCTCGTGGCCAGCACCCGCAGGCCCGGCGCCGCGCGCAGCAGCCGTCCGGTGAGCTCCGCCATCGGCTCGACGACCTGCTCGCAGTTGTCCAGGATCAGCAGCGCGTCACGGTCCCGCAGGGCGGCCGCCAGCCGGTCCGTGGCCGACGGCGCGGGGACGGCGGCGGTGCCCGGCGGGCCGGTGCGCGCGCCGTCGTCCCGGATGCCCAGCGTGCCGGCGACCACCTCCGCGAGGCTGTCGTGATCGCCGTGGTGCCCGGCCAGCTCCACCAGCCACACGCCGTCCGTGCCGGTCCGGCCGTCCGTCGTGCCCGTGCCGGCGGTGAACCGCGTTGCCGTTTCGGCCGCCAGGACGGTCTTTCCGACCCCGCCGGGCCCCGTGAGCGTCACCAGCCGGCTGCCCGCCGCGAACAGCGCGACCACCTCCGCCACCGCCTCCCGCCTGCCGACGAGCTCGCCGAGCGGCGCCGGTAGGTTCGTACGCGGCACCGCGGGCGGCCCGGCGGCCAGCTCGGGCGCCTGGGTGAGGATCCCCTGGTGCAGGGCCGCCAGCTCCGGGCCCGGATCAAGGCCCAGCTCCTCCGCCAGCCGCTCGCGCAGCTCGCCGTACGAGGCCAGGGCCTCGCTCTGCCGCCCGGCCCGGTACAGCGCCCGCAACTGCAGGCCGCGCAGCCGCTCGCGCAGCGGGTGCCGGGCCACCAGCTCGGAGAGCTCACCGGCCAGACGGTCGTGCTCGCCCAGCTCCAGCCGGGCCTCCGCCTGGTCCTCGAGCGCGGACAGCCGCAGCTCCTCCAGTCGCAGCGCGGCCGGACGGACGTACGACCCGTCGGCGAAGTCACCGTGATCGGCGGAATCGGTGAACCCGGCGTAGGCCGGACCCCGCCACAGCCCCAGCGCCTCCGTGAGCAGCGCGGCGCGTTCGCGCGCGGCCGTGACGGCGCGGGCACGGGCGAGCAGCGCCTGGAAACGGCCGGCGTCGCTCTCGCCGTCCGCCAGACGAAGCCGGTAGCCCGGCGGCTGGTGGACGACACGCTCGCGGCCGATCGCCCGGCGCAGCTGGGACACCTTCGCCTGCAGGGCGTTGGTCGGATTGCCCGGCAGGGCCTCGCCCCACAGATGGTCCAGCAGCCGGTCGGCGGAGACCGGACATCCTTCGTGCACCAGAAGAACGGCCAGCAGCGCCCGGACCTTCGCCTCGCGCACCGTGACCGGAACCCCCGCCTCGTCCCACACCGTCAGTGGACCGAGCACCCCGAACCGCATGTCCCGACCGTAACCCAGCCCACTGACGGCCGGTCATCAGCCCTTCCTCAGCGGATCATCAGCGCGCACCGGCACCGTTCTCGGCATGACGAAATACGCGAACAAGAAGGCCGTCATCACCGGCGGAACGATCGGCATGGGCCTCGCCATCGCCAAGCGCCTCGTCGAAGGCGGCGCGGACGTGCTGCTGACGGGCCGCAACGAGAAGAACCTGCAGGACGCGCGGAACGAACTCGGCCCCGCCGCCCACGTCGTCCGCTCCGACACCGCGAGCCTCACGGACATCGCGGCGCTCGGCACGACGGTCGAGGAGACCCTCGGGCACGTCGACTACCTCTTCATCAACGCCGGCATCTCGGAGCTGGGCCCGTTCGCGGAGGTCACCGAGGAGTCCTACGACCGCCAGTTCGCGGTGAACACCAAGGGCGCGTTCTTCACCGTGCAGCGCATGCTGCCGCTGCTGCGGGAAGGCGGGGCGATCGTCTTCACCACGTCCGTCGCGGACGCGGGCGGCTACCCGGGGATGGCCGTCTACTCGGGAACGAAGTCCGCGCTGTGGTCCTTCGCCCAGGTGCTGGCCTCCGAGCTCGTGGGCCAGGGCATCCGCGTCAACGCCGTCAGCCCCGGCTTCATCGACACCCCCACCATGGGCGTCGCCGGGCTGTCCGCCGAGGAGCAGGCGCACTTCCGTGCCGTCGGCGACGCGGCCACCCCGATGCAGCGGCACGGCACGGCGGACGAGGTGGCGCGCGCCGCGCTGTACCTGGCCGCCGACGCTACGTTCACGACGGGCGTGAAGCTGCCGGTCGACGGGGGGCTCAACCAGCATGTGGCGGTGCCGGGGGAGTAGGGCGGGCCTGGCCGTGGCCTTGGCGGGGCCGGGCGGAATGCCGTCCGCCCGGCCCGCTGCCCGGCCGTCGGCAGCGTTCGCTCGACCCCCGTTCGTGCGAACGTCCCTGCCGGGTTCCTGGGCGGGTGCTTCCCTCCCCCTTAGGCCCCGTACGGGCGCTTCTCTCGGGCCTCGCGCAGGGACAGGGCCCACCAGGCCAGCTGGTCGAGCATCACCTTCGCGGCTGCGCGGGCTGCGTCCCCGGCCTCCTCGTCCAGGTGCGTGCCGGTCTCGTCCAGCTTGCCCCACGGGCTGTGGAAGCTGACCGTCTCGCGGATCGTGACGGCGTGCAGCTCGGCGAAGACCGGGCGCAGGTGCTCGACGGAACGCAGGCCGCCGGAGAGGCCGCCGTAGGAGACGAAGGCCACCGGCTTGGCCTGCCACTGGGTGTAGTGCCAGTCGATGAGGTTCTTCAGGAGCGCCGGGTAACTGTGGTTGTACTCGGGCGTGATGACGACGAAGGCGTCCGCCGCCGCCAGTCGCGGGGTCACGGCGGAGAGGGCCGCCGCGTCCTCCGGGCCGGGCTCGCCGGTGAGGTGCACGGGCAGCGGGTGGTCGGCGAGGTCGATGACGTCGACCTCGACGTCGGTGCGCTGATCGGTCTGCTGGGCCAGCCAGTTGGCGACGGTGGGGGCGAAGCGGCCGGCGCGGGTGGAGGAGACGATGACGGCAAGGCGGTACGTGGTCTGCGACATGCGGCACAGCCTCTTACCTCAAGTTCAGTTGAGGTCAAGGGTTGTTTTCGGATGCCGGGTTTCGGGTGCCGGTTGTCGTGGGTTCCGGGGGCCGGGGGCTCCGGAGGGTGTTCCGGAATCGGATATTTACGGGCCCGTTGCCGTTTCTCGTGTTGGCTTCCCGGAACTTGGGCCCACAAATATCCGGCAGCATTCCGGAACACCCTCCTCCGCCCCCGGCCCCCTCCCGTCGTCGGCCCCTAGAACTGGTCCGGGCACCACGGGCGGCGGGCCGTGCGTAGTAGGACGTCCGCTTGTCCGGCCGCGCCCTGGCGTTCCTCGGCTACGCGGCCCAGTGCTGTCAGGCGTACTGCCGATTCGTCGCCCAGGGTCAGGCTGCCCAGTTCGCCTACTCCGAGAGTTAGTTCGGCCGGTCGCTTGGTGGGTACGCAGGTGGCGCCGTCCGGTGTCGCCTCCAGGAGGAAGCGTCCGCCGGCCAGGCCGTCCGGGTCGGTGACCTCCAGGACCAGCGAGCCGGTGGCGGTGTACGTACGGGACTCCAGCAGGGCCGGTATGTCCAGGGGGCGCAGCCACAGGTAGTCGGCGTGCGTGATGACCTTGGCGGCGCGCGGGTCCGGCAGCAGGAGTGGCAGGAGGTCGTCGGGGGCCCGCAGGCCGGAGACGACCTTGGTGATCCAGTCGACGGACAACAGGTAGTGCCACAGGGCGCGTTCGGCCTCCGGCGAGACCGCGATCAGGCCGTGCACGGTGGCGGTGTCCATCGAGCGCTTGGCCTCCCACACGTCGTCGGCGGTGTAGGCCAGCAGCCCGTCCGGGGTGCCGTCGGGGGAGCGGTAGAGGACGTAGAACGGTTCCGTCCACTCCGGGCGGCCCGGATTGGGGAGGTCGTTCGTGGCGATCCGCCACCAGCGTTCGGTGCGGTCGATCACGCCGTGCAGGGTGGCGCGCAGCCGCTCGTGCAGGGCGGGGCCGAGCTCGCGGACGGCAGCGCCGTCCACCAGTTCGACGCTGCCGCCGTCGGCCGGTCCCGCGTAGCGCGGGTCGAGCCCGGTGCGGGCGACCTCCACCTCCCACTCGGTGACCCAGGTGGCCGGGCCGAAGCCGTAGCGCCCGTAGATGGGGTACTCGGCGGAGATGAGGGTGGCGGCGGTGTCCCCGCGCTCCTTGGCGGCCCGCAGGTCGCGGTTCATCATGCGGGTGAGCAGGCCGCGCCGGCGGTGCGTCGGCGAGACGGTGATGTTGGAGAGGGCGTTCGTGGTCACGGACGCGCCGCCGGGCACGGTCATGCGCTGCGTGAAGCTGCGCAGCGTGCCCACGCAGCGTCCGGCGGCCGTGTCGAAGGCCCCCAGCGAGCGCTCGAAGTCCATGCCGCCCCGGCGTATCTCGGCCTCCTCCTTGGTGACCACGGGGGGCCGCAGGAAGCCGGTGCGCATGGCGCGCAGCCAGTCGATGAGGTCGGACTCGTCGATCGTGCGGACTTCTAGGCTCATGACGGCACGCTAGGTGCTGCCCAAGGCCGGACGCACGCGTTTTCTTACGGTCGTCAGGAGGCCGGTACGCGGCGCACGGCTGCCCTCACGCCGCGCGCGCCCGCCCGCGCGGCGCGCGCGGCCCGTGGCCCGGTCAGAAGGCCGCGCGGATCTCGCCGACCCGCTGTCCGCCGCCCAGCAGCGGCTGCTCGGCGATGCGGGCCAGGACGGGGGCCTCGACGCCCATCATGGCCAGCGCGCGGGCCAGCACCGGGCCCAGCGCCCGCCCGGCACCGTCGTCGATCTTGAAGGCGAGGGCGCGGCCGTCCGGCAGGGCCACGGCCTGGACGGCCTCGGCACCCATCTTCGACAGCACGCCCGGCACCTCGCTCATCAGCCAGGTGTCGGGGCGGCGGGTGCCGGCCACGTACTCGGGGTGGGCGCGCATGGCGTCAGCGACGGCGCGCTCCGGCGTGCCCGGCTCCGCCACGACGAAGCCGCGGAAGGCGCGGGCCAGGCCGGTCAGGGAGAGCGCCATCAGGGGCGCGCCGCAGCCGTCGGTGCCGACGTGGGCGACGGACTCGCCGCTGACCCGCTCCACGACCTCCAGGACCAGCCGCTGCAGCGGGTGCTCGGGGGCGAGGTAGGTCACGGTGTCCCAGCCGTTGACCGCGCAGGCGGCGATCATGGCGGCGTGCTTGCCGGAGCAGTTCATGGTGATCCGGTCGCGTACCTGGCCGGAGGCCAGGTACGACTCCGCCTCGACGGGGTCGAGCGGCAGGTCCGGCGGGGTCTGCAGGCCGTCCTCCGGGAGGCCGAACTCGGCGAGCATCTTGCGGACGAGATCGAGGTGGAACGTTTCCCCGGAGTGGCTCGCGGCCGCCAGCGCCAGCCGCTCCCCGGACAGCTCCAGCCCGGCGCGCAGCACGGCCGCCGCCTGCATCGGCTTGTTGGCCGAGCGCGGGTAGACCGGGGCCGCGGGGTCGCCGAGCGCGAACTCGACGCTGCCGTCGGCCGCCAGCATCACCAGGGAGCCGCGGTGCAGCCCCTCCACGAAGCCCGAGCGGACGACCTCGGCGAGGACCGGGGACGTGCCGCCGGGTATGCCGGAGGCGTCGGCGTTCGCGGGCGATGCGTGGGTCGAGGCGGTCATCGTCGGCCTTCCGGGTGGTGCGAGGACCGGCCCGGTGACCCCGGATGGGGGTGATCAGGAGAGCAGGTCGTCTACTTGTGCTTCTCCTTCACGGTACCTGCGCGCGATCTCGGCACTGCAATCGTCGGCGGTGCGCTGCACCCCCTGACGCCGCAGGGACACCTGGCGCTCGTAGCCCGCCAGACGGGCCATGGCCTCGCGCAGCTCGCCGTCGGTGCGGGCGGCCAGGTCCGACAGCTCGACCTCCGCGAGCATGTCCTCGACCAGGCGCCGGGACTCCTCGCTGTGCGGGGTGCGCAGCGTCACGTGCCGGGCGGAGGAGCGCTGGGGGGAGGGGCCGTCGGAGAGGATCTCCGCCAGCCGGTCGACCAGCAGGCGCTCCACCGTCGGCGACTGGGGCGCCGCACGGCGGGCGAGCTCGGCCCGCAGGATGTCGATGCGGCCCTGCAGGAGCCTGCGCACATAGCTGAGGTCGGCCTCCTCGTGCTGGGCCTCGCGGCGCAGCGCGCGCAGTTCCGCCAGGCTCAGCTCGTTCATCCGGCGCCCGGGGACGTCCGCCAGCCGCCCGGAGCGCTGGGTCGGGGGTCTGGCGTGCAACGGTTCACCTCCGCCTGCGCGGAGCTCCATGGCCGTGCGGTCCGCCGCCGTGAGCATTCGGCCATCCTCGGTGGGTGTGGTCATGCGGTTCCGTCCCCTCGGGCGGTGTGCGGCAGGGTTGCCTCGCCGTTGCCCGCATAAGGCACCGCCTGCACGCATCGTGCCATTCGGTGTGCCCCGGGCGCAGGGTCTCTTCACGCGATGGAACCCGTACGGGCGCAGGGCATCATGGTCCGTATGCGTGCTGTGGTGCAGAGGGTGGACGGGGCGAGCGTCGCCGTGGACGGCCGGGTGGTCGGCGAGATCATCGGCGAGGGCCTGTGCGTGCTGGTGGGGGTGACGCACGAGGACACCCCGGAGAAGGCCGCGCAGCTGGCCCGGAAGCTGTGGTCGCTGCGCGTGCTGAAGGACGAGAAGTCCTGCTCGGACATCGGGGCGCCGCTGCTGGTGATCTCCCAGTTCACCCTCTACGGTGACGCCCGCAAGGGCCGCCGCCCCACGTGGAACGCGGCGGCCCCCGGCCCGGTGGCCGAGCCGCTGGTCGACGAGGTGGCGGCGCGGCTGCGGGCGCTGGGCGCGCACGTGGAGACGGGCCGCTTCGGGGCCGACATGAAGGTGACCTTGACGAACGACGGCCCGTTCACGGTGCTGGTGGAGGTCTGACGGGGGCCTGACCACACGTGCCCACGGACGGGAGGGGCCGGGGTGGGACGGCGGGCCCTGGCAGGGGCGTAAGGGTTATTTGCGGCGACGTTCCGGGTCAGCCCGACGCAGGACAGGGGCCGTAAATAATCCAGCCCCAGAAGGGCCCGCCGTCCCACCCCGGCCCCGCACCACAGCGCCGCAGGCAAACGCTACGGCTCGACCACCGTCTCCTGCGCCGCCGCCGTACCCTCCCCGACCAGCAACTCGGCGTCCGTAGGGACGTTCCGCTTCACCAGCGCCAGCGCAATCGGCCCCAGCTCGTGATGCCGCACAGCCGTCGTCACGAACCCCAGCTGACGCCCCTCCGGCCCGTCGGAAGCCAGCCGCACGGCGTCCCCGTGGGCCGGCAGCGTCACCACGCTGCCGTCCAGGTGCAGGAAGACCAGCCGACGCGGCGGCTTCCCCAGGTTGTGGACGCGCGCGACGGTCTCCTGACCCCGGTAGCAGCCCTTCTGCAGGTGCACGGCCTCGCCGATGAGCCCCAGCTCGTGCGGGATCGTGCGGTGATCGGTCTCCAGACCGACCCGCGGCCGGTGGCCCTCGACGCGCAGCGCCTCGTATGCCAGGACGCCCGCCGCCGGCCCGTGCTCCGCCGCGAACTCCTCCAGCCGCTCACGCGGCAGGAACAGGTCACGGCCGTAGGCCGTCTCCCGCACCACGACACCCTCAGGCGCCTCCACGACCGAGCCGGCCGGCAGGAACACCACCGCCACGTCGTCCGTGCGGTCGGCGACCTCGACCCTGTAGAAGAACTTCATGCTCTCCAGGTACGCGATCAGCTCGCCCTGCGTGCCGGGCTCCACGTGCGCCCAGGTGGTCTCCCCGTCGTCCACCAGGTACAGCGCGTGCTCGATGTGGCCGTGCGGGGAGAGGATCAGCGCCTGCGTGGCCTGCCCCGGCGGCAGCTCGCTGACGTGCTGGGTGAGGAGCAGGTGCAGCCAGCTCAGCCGGTCGGGGCCGGTGACGGTGACGACACCGCGGTGCGAGAGGTCCACGAACCCCGAACCGGACGCGAGCGCGCGCTGCTCGCGGAACAGGTCGCCGTAGTGGGCGGCGACACCTTCGTCCGGGCCCTCGGCGGGGACGGCGCCGGGCAGCGACAGCAGAGGGCTCTTCGTTTGACGCAGCATGCCGACCAGCCTACGGCGCGGCGGGCGGCACCTCACGAGGCGCCTCACGCGGTGCCTTGCCACAGCACCCGGCACACCGGCCGAAGATCGCGAAGTGCTTCATGTCCGTCTCGAAGCCGAAGTCCTCGCGCAGCTTCGCGGTGAAGTCCGCGGCCACCCCCAGATCGGCCTCGATGACGCCGGTGCAGTCGCGGCAGACGAGGTGTATGTGGTGGTGCCGGTCGGCGAGGTGGTACGTCGGCGCACCGTGCCCGAGGTGGGCATGGCTGACCAGCCCCAGCTCCTCCAGCAGCTCCAGCGTGCGGTAGACGGTCGAGATGTTCACCCCGCCCGCGGTCCTGCGGACCTCGGTGAGGATGTCGTCCGGCGTCGCGTGCTCGAGGCGGTCGACCGCCTCCAGCACGAGCTGGCGCTGCGGGGTCAGCCGGTAGCCGCGCTTACGGAGATCGCTCTGCCAGTCGGTGTCCACCACGCTCCCAGTCTAGGCAGCCTCAGCCCTTGCGTACCCCGTTCAGGTATTCGGCGAGCGCGGCGACGGCGGCGGGGTTGCGCGGGCTCTCGACGAGGTCGACGTAGTCCAGCACGAAGACGCGGTCGTTCTTGACGGCGGAGACGTTGGCCAGCGGCGGGTAGGACATCAGGAACTTCTTCTTCTCCTCCGCGCCGACGTTGCCGTAGTTGTTGATGACGATCACCTCGGGGTCGCGTTCGACGACGCTCTCCCAGCCGACCGTGACCCAGGAGTCCTTGAGGTCCTTCATGACGTGGTCGCCGCCGGCCTTGGTGATGATGTCGTGCGGCCCGGCGAACGCGCCCGCCGTCAGGGGCTTGTCCTTGCCGTCGTCGTAGAGGAAGACCCGCGGCGCACTTCCGTCCCTGGGAACGCTCGCCTGGGCGTCGGCGACCTTCTTCTTGAAGTCGGCGATCAGCCGCCGCGCCCGGTCCTCGACGTCGAAGATCTTCCCCAGCGTCTCCAGGTCGGTGTAGAGCGCCTCCAGCGGCGGCATCACGCCGCGCGAGGTGCCGGTGCTGCTGTTGTGGCAGGACTCGGTGAGGACGTACGAGCCGACGCCCAGCTTCTTGAGCGCGTCGGGGGTGAAGCCGTTGCCCTCGCCGAAGCCGTAGCTCCAGCCCGCGAAGACCAGGTCGGCCTTCGCGTCCAGGACCAGCTCCTTATTGATCTCCTTCTTCGACAGCCACTTCACCTTGTCGTAGCCGCTCTTCCAGGGTGCCGCGCCCTTGTCGTCCCGGCTGGTGCGGTAGTCGGGCGCCACATAGCCGGCCATGTGGTCCTCCAGGCCGAGCGCGAACATGATCTCGGCGATGCCGACGTCGTTGGTCACGACCCGGCGCGGGGCCTTGTCGTACGTCGTCTTCACGCCGCAGTTCTCGATCGTCACCGGGTAGTGGCCACCGGAGGCCTTGCCCTGTTTGTCGTCGGGAGCGTCCGAAACCTTCGCGCCGCAGCTCGTGAGAGTGACGGCGGCCAGCAGGGCGAGCGTGATGCGTGCGGTGCGCATGGGGCGGAGGTGTCCTCAGGTCAGTCGGTCGAAGAGCAGCTGCGGTGCGCCGGAGGCCGGGTGCGGCACGCGGTGCGCCCGTACGCCGAAGACCTCGGCCAGCAGCTCGGCGGTCAGCACGGAGTGCGGCGGGCCGGAGGCGACGATGCGGCCGCCGGCGATGACGTACAGGGCGTCGCAGTGGGTGGCGGCGAGGTTGAGGTCGTGCAGCGCGGCCAGCACCGTCAGCCCCGACTCGCGCACCAGCGACAGCACCTCGAGCTGCTGGGCGATGTCCAGGTGGTTCGTCGGCTCGTCCAGCACGAGCACCCGCGGCTGCTGCGCCAGGGCGCGGGCGATCAGCACGCGCTGCTTCTCGCCGCCGGACAGCCGCAGGAAGCCGCGCCCGGCCAGATGGGCGGCACCCACGCGCCGCAGCGCCTCCGCGCACACCTCGAGGTCCTCCGCCGTGACCCGCCCGGCCGCGCTCTGGTGGGGCAGCCGGCCCATGGCCACGACCTCGTCGACCGTGAAGTCGAACTCGCCGGCCGACTCCTGCGGCAGCGCCGCCAGCCGCCGCGCCCCCTCGCGGGCGGTCAGCGCGTGCAGGTCGTCACCGTCCAGCAGCACCCGCCCTGCGGCCGGCCGCAGCGCCCGGTAGACGCAGCGCAGCAGCGTCGACTTGCCGCTGCCGTTGGGCCCGACCAGCCCGACGAACTGCCCGCTGCCGGCCCGCAGCGCGATGTCCTCCACCAGCCGGGCGCCCGCGATGTCGACCGACAGGTCCTCGACGTCGACCCGCATCACGAACCTCCGAAGACGTAGCCGCGCCGCCGCATCAGCAGCACGAAACAGGGCACGCCGATGAGCGCGGTGATCACACCGACCGGCAGCTCCACCGGCGCCAGCAGCAGCCGGGAGACGACGTCGACCCACAGCAGCAGCACCGCGCCCAGCAGCGGTGCCACGGCCAGCACCCGGCGGTGGTCGGCGCCGACGAGCATGCGGGTGACGTGCGGGACCATCAGCCCGACGAAGCCGATCGCGCCGCTGACGGCGACCACGGCCCCGGTGACGGCGGCCGTGACGACGAACAGCACCCGGCGCAGCCGCTCCGCGTCCACGCCCAGCGCGGCGGCCGTCTCGTCGCCCATGGCCAGCGCGTTCAGGCTGCGCGCCGACCACAGCAGATGCCCGAGGCCCGCCAGGACGACCACCGCGGCGATGGGCAGGGACGACCAGGTGGCGCCGCCCAGGCTGCCGAGCAGCCACATCATCGCCGAGCGGGCCGCCTCGCCCCGGTCGGCGCTGAAGACCATGAGGGTGGTGATGGCGGAGAAGCCGTAGTACATGGCGCTGCCGGTCAGCACCAGCCGCAGCGGCGTCAGCCCGTGCGGGGTGCGGGCCGCCGCGTACACCAGGGCCATGGCGGCGAGCGCGGAGGCGAAGGCGGCGCTGGACAGGGCCCACACGCCGAGCGAGCCGAGCGCCCCGAAGAGCAGCACGGCGTTGGCGCCGACGGCGGCGCCGGAGGAGATGCCGAGGGTGAAGGGGTCGGCGAGGGCGTTGCGGACCATGGCCTGGGCGCCCACGCCGATGGCGGACAGCCCCGAGCCGACGACGGCGGCCAGCAGGGCGCGCGGGAAGCGCAGCTCCCACACGATGGTGTACGCGGAGACCTCGTCCGGCGCGATGGATCCGCCGGTCAGCCCGGCCCGCAGATAGCGCAGCGTCTCGCCCCAGCCGATGCCGGAGGAGCCCAGGGCCGTGCAGCACAGCAGCGAGACGAGGAGGGCGCCGAGGAGGGCCGCCATGAGCGGCGGCAGCGGCAGCCGGCGGGGTGGCGCGGTGACGCCGGGCGGCGGGCCCGGCTTGCGGTGGGCCAGGGCCGGGGTGTCTGTCGACACGGGGTGGGAGGTCCTCTCGCAGTCCACGGCGAGTTGTGCAGGAACAGTCCACGGCCGCGGGCGATCGGGCTCGTGGGCCGGGCCCCTAAGGGCACGGCCCACCTACCGTTGCGGGTCAGCGCCGGGATTCGACCGGACTTCCCCCGCGGGGCGGAAACGAGGTGCTTACGGGTTGTACGGCGTGCCGTCCTGGCGGAAGAAGGAGACGCCGTCCGGCAGGTCCTCGGGCAGGCTCTCGGCCCACTCCTGCAGGCTCTGCTGGGTGGCGACCTTCTTCAGGTGCGCGGACATGTACGGGCGCAGCGGCACCTCGGGGGTCGCCTTCTCGCCGACCCACATCAGGTCGCCCTTGACGTAGCCGTACAGGCGCTTGCCGCCGGAGTACGGGCCGGAGGCCTCGGTGCGGGCGACGGCGTCGGTGGCCAGGTCGATCTGCGGCTTCTGGTCGGCGAGCTCGCCGTACCAGACCTCGGCGACGCCGGAGTGGCGCGTCATGACGACCTCGACCTTGCGGTCCTTGTCGATGCGCCAGAAGCCGGACTCGGTCTCCAGCGGGCGGACCATCTTGCCCTCGCCGTCGAGCACCCAGGTGTGCGAGGTGTACTCGAGGAAGTCACGGCCGTCGTGGGAGAAGGTGACCTCCTGCCCGAAGTTGCACTTCTCCTCGCCGGGGAAGTCCGCGACGCCCGCGCCCTCCCACTTGCCGAGGAGGAAGACCAGGGGCACGAGGTCGGGGTGAAGGTCGGACGGAATCTCGATCATGAGCTCAGGCGATCTCTAGAGGGTGCGTGCGGAAGGGAGGGGTCAGCGCTGGCCCTGGTACAGCTTCTTCCAGGTCAGGCCCGCGAAGGCGACGACGCCGACGGCGACCAGGACCAGCAGGGTGGTGAAGACTGCCTCAAGCACGAGCGCGCTCCTCGGTCGGAGAGTGGTGGTTATGGACCGGCTCGAGTCTAGTCGGCCGTCCCGCGAACGGCTGTGTGAGGTGGATCGTCCTTCCGGCCATCAGTGCTTCCGGAGCGACCGTGCTTCTAGAGTGACCGTATGACCAAGAAGCTCGTGATCAAGGTGACGGCGGGGGCCGACGCTCCCGAGCGCTGCTCGCAGGCGTTCACGGTGGCGGCGGTGGCCGCGGCCAGCGGCGTCGAGGTGTCGCTGTGGCTGACCGGCGAGTCGTCGTGGTTCGCGCTGCCGGGACGGGCGGCGGAGTTCGAGCTGCCGCACGCGGCGCCGCTGCCGGATCTGATCGACGGGATCAGGGCCGGGGGCGGCATGATCACGCTGTGCACGCAGTGCGCGGCGCGCCGCGGCATCGAGGAGAAGGACCTGATCGAGGGCGCGCGCATCGCCGGTGCGCAGGTCTTCGTCAGCGAGGCCATGGCCGACGGCGTGCAGGCGCTCGTCTACTAGCGCCGCTACCAGCACCGCCGGGCACCGCTGGCACCGCTAGTACCGCCGTTTGCCGTCGAGCTCGTCCCACCACTCGTCCGACTTCGGGTCTCCCGACGGATCGTCCCACCAGCGGTCGTCGGGGCCCCGCCGGTTGGCGACGACGGCGGCGACGGGCGGGATGAGCATGGCGAACAGGCACATGCCGACGGCCGCCGGGACGGACCACAGGCGCACCACGGCCCAGGCCAGGACGAACAGGCCGATGCAGGTGCCCATCATGGCGAAGTACAGGTGTCGTCGCCGCTCGTACACACCTTCACGGTACGTCGCCTCGGCGGGCAGCGCGAAGGGCCGTACCCCTCCTGCAAGGCGTCCAACCCCGGGGTACGGCCCTCCGGCCGTCTTGCGTGTCCGACGCGTGGCGTCAGAAGGCGATGGCGACTTCCGCCAGCGCGCCCTTCTCGGCGAGCACGACCGTGCGGTCGGCCGTGGCGCCCGGCACCAGGGCCCGGACCGTCCACGTGCCCTCGGCGGCGTAGAAGCGGAACTGGCCGGTGGCGGACGTGGGCACCTCGGCGGTGAACTCGCCGGTCGAGTCCAGCAGCCGGACGTAGCCGGTGACGGGCTCGCCGTCGCGGGTCACCGAGCCCTGGATGGTGGTCTCACCGGGTTTGGCGGACGAGGCGTCGGGGCCGCCTGCCTTTGCTCCACACATGAGCGTTCCTTACCTGTCGCGTTCGGGTGGTCAGTTGGCGCCGAGCTCGATCGGCACGCCGACGAGGGAGCCGTACTCGGTCCAGGAGCCGTCGTAGTTGCGGACGTTGGACTGGCCGAGCAGCTCGTGCAGGACGAACCAGGTGTGCGCAGAGCGCTCGCCGATGCGGCAGTAGGCGATGGTGTCCTTGGCCAGGTCCACGCCGGCGCCCTCGTAGAGCGCCTTGAGCTCGTCGTCCGTCTTGAACGTGCCGTCGTCGTTGGCCGCCTTGGACCAGGGGATGTTGCGGGCGGTCGGCACGTGGCCGGGGCGCTGCGACTGCTCCTGCGGCAGGTGGGCCGGGGCGAGCAGCTTGCCGCTGAACTCGTCGGGGGAGCGGACGTCGACGAGGTTGAGGGTGCCGATGGCGGCCACGACGTCGTCGCGGAAGGCGCGGATCGAGGCGTCCTGCGGCTGGGCCCGGTACTCGGTGCGGGGCCGCTGGGGGACCTCGGCGACCAGGTCGCGGGAGTCGAGCTCCCACTTCTTGCGGCCGCCGTCGAGCAGCCGCACGTCCTGGTGGCCGTAGAGCTTGAAGTACCAGTAGGCGTAGGACGCGAACCAGTTGTTGTTGCCGCCGTAGAGGACGACCGTGTCGTCGTTGGCGATGCCCTTCTCCGACAGCAGCTTCTCGAAGCCGGCCTGGTCGACGAAGTCGCGGCGGACCGGGTCCTGCAGGTCGGTCTTCCAGTCGATGCGGACGGCGGTCTTGATGTGGTTCTTGTCGTACGCGGACGTGTCCTCGTCGACCTCGACGATGACGGTCTTCGGGTCGCCTGCGTCGATGCGGGCCTGGACCCAGTCGGCGTCCACCAGGACGTCACTGCGGCTCATGCTGTTCTCCTCCGGGGCAGTTGCGGGGTGTGCGCCAGCGTGTGCGGGTGCGCGGCGTGCGGATGCGCGGCGCCGCGCAGCGGGTGGAGCGGTGATGCGGGGAGGCGGCCGGAACGGCCGGAGGGAAACCGGAAGAGCGGCTTCCCGTCAGACACGGCGACAGAGCATGGCGGAGACGCGGCACAGGTCTACTGCCCGCCGCTTGGTGAGATCCGCCTGTCGCTTCATGAGGTGGATCGTAGGGAGGGGGGACGGGCCCTGTCACCAGGGCGCCGAATAATGAGACGGAAGATTCCGTATGTTGGTACGACGGTCCGTCAGGAGCTGCCTGGAGGGGCCGCCGTGGGCCCGCGCGGCCCGGGATCCGACCGTATGGACTGGTGTGCGGACGCGACCGTCTCGAGGCGTGGGACCACGTCCCGGCAACCGGGCCGGGACTCAGCCGGCCAGGTTGACGTCCGAGCCGGTCAGCGTGATGTCCACACCGGTGGGGGTCGTGACGACCTTGTCGAGCTTGATGCCCTTGGGCAGGCCCGTGATCTGCCGGTCGAAGTCGGTCTTGGCGCGGACCGCCTGCTCCACCCCCGGGATGCCCTGCGCCGGGATCTCGTCGGCCCGCACCCGGATGGTGTTGCCGTCGACCACGGTCACCGTGGAGATCACGCTGCGCGTGACCGGCTGGCCCATCACCGAGGCCGTGCCCGTGACCTTCACCTGGCTGCGCCCCGACGTGTCCTTGCCGCCGTAGGCGACGCTGACGCCGGGGTCGGCGGTGGCCTTGGTGAGGTCCTCGTAGGAGATGTGGGCCGTGCCGGTGGCCCGGCCGGCGACGGCGGAGGTGAAGCTGCTGTCGATGCGGACGGCGTGCAGCTGGGCGTCGAAGCCGCTCACCTTGATCGAGCGGTCGCCCGTGTTGGCCGTGATGCCGCCGTCGAGCTTGATGTCGACCTCCTCGAGCTCGGAGCCCGCGACCTGGGTGAGGAAGGGGAAGCCCTTGATGGAGACCTCGGGGGTGCCGGACAGACCCTGGCTGCTGCGTATCTTCTCGGCCGCCTCGTTCTCGGCGTACCAGACCGCCGCGCGGTCCGCGGCCACGAACAGGCCGCCCAGGATCACGGCGAATATCAGAGTTATCCGTAGCGCGCGCATCGGCTGTCGGTCCCCCACTTGAAGAGATCGGGCAGGCCCGGTCCGGCCCGTTCCGGGACAGGCCGTACCGGCCTGTCCCGCGAGCCTAACCGGGCCGGTCGGACAAACGCCGGGTCGGTCACGTAACCGATCCGTAACCGTTCCGGCGAGCGCCGATCAGTATCGATCACGCGGGGCGATCTGTCAGCCGAGCGCCCTGCCCAGCACATAGACCGCCGGCGCGGCCAGCGCCAGCGGCAGGGCGACGCCCGCCGTCATGTGCACGAACCGGGACGGGTAGTCGTAGCTCGCCACCCGCAGCCCGACCAGGGCGCAGGCCCCGGCCGCCAGGCCCAGCAGCGCACCCGTCGTGCCCATGCTGGTCCCCTGACCGGCCGCGATGCCGGCGCCCGCGGCCGCCACCAGGGCGATCACCGGCGAGGCCAGGGACGGCAGCGGCAGCGACCGCGCCAGGACGGCCGCGGCCACTCCCGCCGCGCCCACGACCACCGCGTCGGAGTCCGCCGCGAGGTGACCGGCCGCGACGACCGCGAGGGCTGCCGAGGCGGTGGCGGCCGTCAGCCCGTACAGCCGCTCGTCGGGCGAGGCGTGGCTGCGCAGCTGGAGGACGATCACCAGCAGAATCCATACGCCGAGCGTGCCGAGCAGGACGGTGGGCGCCTTGGCCGCGTCCGTGGCCAGCAGGGCGATGTCCGCCACCACACCGCCCAGGAACGCCAGGGCGATGCCCTGCCGGGCGGGCCACATGCCGTTCAGCCGGAACCAGCCGGCCGCCGTCACCGCCTGCAGCAGCACCACCGGCACGGCCAGCGCGGCCTCCGCCAGCGGCGCGGTCGCGGCGAGCAGCGCCGCGAGGACGGACGTGATCAGCGCCGGCCGGAAGCCGGGCGAGAGGATCTGCGGCCGGCCCTCGGCCCTGGCCTTCTCGGCGGCGGTCAGCGGCCGTTCGGCGACGGGCGCGGGCCCGTCGTCCAGCTCCGGGTGCGAGGGGTGCGACAGGGGCGCCGCGGACCCGGGCATCCCCGCCACCGGCATCGGCTCGGCCACGGGGGCGTGGCCGGAGGCCGCGTCGTACGCCTGCTGTTCCGGGCGGCCCCAGGAGGCGGCGCCGGTGCCGGCGGCCGCGTCCGTGCCGCCGGTCCACGGCGATCCGTACGAGGGCTCGGCGGCGGGCGCGGGCTCCTGCCAGGACCGGGCGTCCCAGGACTGGGTCTGCCAGGTCTGCGTCTGCGGGTCCTCGTGCGGCTGGTAGCCCTGCTGAGGCGTCGGCCACGCGGGCGTGCCCGACGCCGGCGACTGCGCCTGGCCCTGCGCGTCGTACGGGTAGTCGTACGCCCCGGAGGCCTGCCGGCCGTCGGCCTGCTGGTCGTAGGAGCCGTAGGAGCCGGAGGAGTCGTAGGGCGGGTACTGGTGGTGCGGCTCGTACGGCTCGTACGGACCGCGGTGGTGCTGGTCGCTCATGCTGGCGGGGTCACCCTCCTGCGAAGGGCGGGAGCACCTCGACCGTGCCGCCCTCGGCCAGTTGGACGGTCGAGTGGTCGCGTGTGCCGACGGGATCGCCGTCCACGAGGAACGAGCAGCGCGAGAGCACCCGCGCGAACTCCGGTGCGTCCTCGTGGCGTCGCCGGGCCGCGGTCAGTGCGTCCGCGAGCGTCCGCGCCGCGTACGGCTCCTCGGCGGTGCCGGCGGCGGCCTTGGCCGCGGCCCAGTACCGGATGGTGCCGGCCGGCGGTTCCGGCGGCCCCGGCTGCGCCGGCAACCGCGCCGGTCGTGCCGTGTGTGTCGTCGCCACGGCGACCCCTTCCGTTCTTTCCGGCGTCCTGCCGACCTCCATGATGACGGGTGACGGACGGGGCATGGTCCCCAGCCGGTAAAGGAGGGGCCGTGCGGAGGGGTGCTCGCATAGGCTGCCTGTGTGTTGGTACGACTTCTCCGGGCGTATATGCGGCCCTACTCCGGAGCGATCGCGTTGATCGTCCTGCTGCAGCTCGTGCAGACGCTCGCGACGCTCTACCTGCCCACCCTGAACGCGGACATCATCGACAAAGGCGTCGTCAAGGGCGACACCGGCTACATCCTGGGCACCGGCGGGCTGATGCTCGCGGTGACCCTGGCGCAGATCGTCTGCGCCGTCGGCGCCGTCTACTACGGCGCCCGCACCGCCATGGCCGTCGGCCGTGACCTGCGCGGCGAGGTCTTCGACCGCGTGCAGTCCTTCTCCGCGCGGGAGATGGGGCACTTCGGCGCCCCCTCGCTGATCACGCGCACCACCAATGACGTCCAGCAGGTCCAGATGCTGGTGCTGATGGCGTTCACGCTGATGGTCTCGGCGCCCATCATGTGCGTCGGCGGCATCGTGCTGGCCCTCGGCCAGGACGTGCCGCTCTCGGCGCTGCTGCTGGTCATCGTGCCCGTACTGGGCGCCATAGTGAGCGTGATCATCTGGCGGATGCGGCCGGTCTTCCGGGGCGTCCAGGAGCGCATCGACGTCGTCAACCGGGTGCTGCGCGAGCAGATCACGGGCATTCGCGTCATTCGCGCGTTCGTGAAGGACACCCATGAGCGGAAACGATTCCGTGCCGCCAACGACGACCTGATGGACGTGTCCCTGCGGGCCGGCCGGCTGATGTCGACGATGTTCCCGTCCGTGATGCTGGTGGTGAACGTCTCCTCCGTCGCCGTCGTGTGGTTCGGCGGCCACCGCATCGACGACGGCGGCATGCAGATCGGCGCGCTGACCGCGTTCCTCGCCTATCTGATGCAGATCCTGATGGCCATCATGATGGCCACCTTCATGTTCATGATGGTGCCCCGCGCGGAGGTGTGCGCCGAGCGCATCCAGGAGGTCCTGACCACCGACTCCAGCGTGGTCCCGCCCGTCGCGCCCGTCACCGCGCTGCGCCGGCGCGGCCATCTGGAGCTCAGCGGGGTGGAGTTCCGCTACCCGGGTGCCGAGGAGCCGGTCCTCAAGGACGTCTCCCTCGTCGCGCGGCCCGGCGAGATCACGGCCGTCATCGGCTCCACGGGCAGCGGCAAGTCGACGCTCCTGGGCCTGATCCCGCGCCTGTTCGACGCCACCGCCGGCACGGTCCGGGTGGACGGCGAGGACGTGCGCGACCTGGACCAGGCGCTGATGGCCGAGGCCGTGGGGCTCGTCCCGCAGAAGCCGTACCTCTTCTCCGGGACCGTCGCCTCCAACCTGCGCTACGGGCGCCCCGACGCCACCGACGAGGAACTGTGGCAGGCGCTGGAGACCGCGCAGGCGCGCGAGTTCGTCGAGGCGATGGACGGCGGTCTGGACGCGCCCGTCGCGCAGGGCGGCTCCAACGTCTCGGGCGGCCAGCGCCAGCGCCTGGCCATCGCGCGGGCCCTGGTCCGCAGGCCCGGCATCTACCTTTTCGACGACTCCTTCTCCGCCCTGGACTACGCCACCGACGCCCGGCTGCGGGCCGCGCTGGCCCGGGAGACGGGGAACGCGACGGTCCTGATCGTCGCGCAGCGGGTATCGACCATCCGCGACGCCGACCGCATCGTGGTCCTCGACGCGGGCCGCGTGGTCGGCACGGGCACCCACACCGAACTGATGGGGACGAACGAGACCTACCGGGAGATCGTGCTCTCCCAGCTGACCGAGGAGGAAGCGGCGTGACGTCCCCCGACAAGCCGGGCGACAAGCCGGGCGGCAAACCGGGCGAGACCGCCGGGCAGCAGCGCAGAGGGCCGGCCCCGGCGACCGGCATCGCGCGCTTCATGGGCGGCCAGCCCACCGAGAAGTCCATGGACTTCTCCGGCTCGGCCCGCAGACTGCTGGCACAGCTGAGGCCGGAGCGGGTCGCGATCTACGTCGCGCTGTTCCTGGGCGTGGGCGCCATCGCGTTCACCGTCGCGGCGCCCAAGATCCTCGGCCATGCCACCGACCTGATCTTCTCCGGCGTCGTCGGCGGGGGCATGGACTCCGGACCGACGAAGGCCGAGGTCCTCGAGCGGATGCGGCAGCAGGGCGACGGAAAGATCGCCGACCTGCTCTCCGGCGTCGACTTCACACCCGGACAGGGCATCGACTTCGACACGGTCGGCATGGTGCTGCTGTGGGTGCTGCTGCTCTACGTGGGCGTATCGCTGTGCATGTTCGTCCAGGCCCGCATCGCCACCAACGTCGTCCAGCGCGCCGTCTTCCGGATGCGCGAGGAGGTCGAGGAGAAGCTGGGCCGGCTGCCGCTGAGCTACTTCGACAAGCAGCAGCGCGGCGAGGTCCTCTCCCGCGCCACCAATGACATCGACAACATTGCCCAGACCCTGCAGCAGACCCTCAGCCAGATCATGTCCTCCCTGCTGACGATCGTCGGCGTGCTGGCCATGATGTTCTGGATCTCCTGGCTGCTGGCGCTGGTCGCGCTGATCACCGTGCCGGTGTCGGTCGTGGTGGCGACGAAGATCGGCAAGCGGGCGCAGCCGCAGTTCGTCGCGCAGTGGAAGTCCACGGGCAAGCTCAACGCCCACATCGAGGAGATGTACACCGGCCACTCGCTGGTGAAGGTCTTCGGCCGCCAGAAGGAGTCCGCCGAGACCTTCCGCCAGGAGAACGAGGAGCTGTACGCCGCCGGCTTCAAGGCGCAGTTCATCTCCGGCGTCATCCAGCCCGCGATGATGTTCATCGGCAACCTCAACTACGTGCTGGTCGCCGTGGTCGGCGGCCTGCGGGTGGCGAGCGGCTCGCTGTCGATCGGTGACGTGCAGGCGTTCGTGCAGTACTCGCGCCAGTTCAGCCAGCCGCTGACACAGGTGGCGTCCATGGCCAACCTGGTGCAGTCCGGCGTCGCCTCGGCCGAGCGCGTCTTCGAGCTGCTGGACGCCGAGGAGCAGTCGCCGGACGCCACCGACGCGGTCGTGCCCGGCCGGGTGCGCGGCGAGGTGGCCTTCGAGAAGGTCTCCTTCCGCTACGAGACGGACCGGCCGCTGATCGAGGACCTGTCCCTGACCGTGCGGCCGGGCCAGACGGTCGCCATCGTCGGCCCCACGGGCGCGGGCAAGACCACGCTGGTCAACCTGCTCATGCGGTTCTACGAGGTGGGCGGCGGCCGCATCACGCTGGACGGCGCCGACATCGCCGCCATGCCGCGCGAGGAGCTGCGCGCCCGCATCGGCATGGTGCTGCAGGACACCTGGCTCTTCGGCGGCACGATCGCGGAGAACATCGCGTACGGGGCGCCCGGGGACGTCCCGATGGACAGGATCGTCGAGGCGGCGCGCGCCACCCACGTCGACCGCTTCGTGCGCACCCTGCCCGACGGCTACGACACGGTCATAGACGAGGAGGGCTCGAACGTCAGCGTGGGCGAGAAGCAGCTGATCACCATCGCCCGCGCGTTCCTCGCCGAGCCGGCGATCCTGGTGCTGGACGAGGCGACCAGCTCGGTCGACACCCGCACCGAGGTGCTGATCCAGCAGGCGATGGGCCGGCTGCGGGCGGGGCGGACGAGCTTCGTGATCGCGCACCGGCTGTCCACGATCCGGGACGCGGATGTGATTCTCGTGATGGAGGCGGGGCGGATCGTGGAGCAGGGCACGCACGAGGCGCTCCTGGCGTCGCGGGGGGCATACGCGCGTTTGTACGAGGCGCAGTTTGCGCAGGCGGTTGTCGAGGAGGCGCCGGCGTCGTAGCGGGCGGGGGCCGGGGGCCGGGGGCCGGGTGCGGGCCGGTGGTCGGTTTGTGCCCACCCGTTCCGCCCTGCGGAACGACTGCCCACAAACCGGTGGCGGGGCGACTGCCCGCAGACCGGCCCCCCGGGCGCCCGCGCACCTGGTCCGGTGCCCCCTGGCGCGGGAGACTGGCGTCAAGGGGGTACCGTGCCGGCCACTCGAAGGTGATCGACGAAACACAAGGTCGTGCAAAATCGTCCGCACCCCGGAAAGTCAGGTGGGTTATTCTGCTGGGCAGAGAGGATCCGGGCAGAGTAGCCCCCGGGTCCTTTTGTGCATTCGGACGACGAGCAGTGCCCCAACCGTCCTCGCAGGGACCGAGGAGGAACCGACGTAATGGGCGAGCGAAGCGCACGACGAGAGACCGAGGGCCGGCGACGGCCCACGACGACCGGACGGCTCACGATGACCGAGGCGGGTGGCGGCCGATGAGTTCCCTGCTGCTCCTGACCAACGCCCTGCAGCCGTCGACCGAGGTGCTGCCCGCTCTCGGGCTGCTGCTGCACAGCGTGCGTGTGGCGCCCGCCGAGGGCCCGGCGCTCGTGGAGACCCCCGGCGCCGACGTCATACTGATCGACGGCCGCCGTGACCTGCCCCACGTCCGCAGCCTGTGCCAGCTCCTGCGCTCCACCGGCCCCGGCTGTCCGCTGCTGCTGGTGGTCACCGAGGGCGGTCTGGCCGCCGTGACCGCCGACTGGGGCGTCGACGACGTCCTGCTCGACACGGCGGGCCCGGCCGAGGTCGAGGCCCGGCTCCGGCTGGCGATGGGCCGCCAGCAGATCACCATGGACGACAGCCCCATGGAGATCCGCAGCGGTGATCTCTCGGTCGACGAGGCGACGTACAGCGCCAAGCTCAAGGGCCGGGTCCTGGACCTGACCTTCAAGGAGTTCGAGCTGCTGAAGTACCTCGCCCAGCACCCGGGCCGGGTCTTCACCCGCGCCCAGCTGCTGCAGGAGGTCTGGGGCTACGACTACTTCGGCGGCACCCGCACGGTCGACGTCCACGTCCGCCGGCTGCGCGCCAAGCTCGGCCCCGAGCACGAGTCGCTGATCGGCACCGTCCGCAACGTCGGCTACCGCTTCGTCGTGCCCGAGAAGACGCCGGAGAAGGCGTCGGAGAAGCAGGACGGGAAGAAGCCGGAGGCGGCGGAGAGCGCCGACCGCCCGGCGCGGAAGCCGCAGGCCGTCGAAGCCGAGGCCGTACGCCCGGTGAAACGGTAGGTGGACCCGCGTAGACTGCCGCGCGTGGCCAAGGTGACGCGGGACGATGTGGCGAGGCTTGCGGGGACGTCGACCGCGGTCGTCAGCTACGTCATCAACAATGGACCGCGCCCGGTGGCACCGGCGACGCGGGAACGGGTACTGGCGGCGATCAAGGAGCTGGGCTACCGGCCCGACCGGGTCGCGCAGGCGATGGCGTCCCGACGGACGGACCTCATAGGCCTGATCGTCCCGGACGCGCGCCAGCCCTTCTTCGCGGAGATGGCGCACGCGGTCGAGCAGGCGGCCGCCGAGCGCGGGAAGATGGTCCTCGTCGGGAACTCCGACTACCTCGACGAGCGCGAAGTGCACTACCTGCGCGCCTTCTTGGGCATGCGGGTCTCGGGCCTGATCCTGATCAGCCAGGGACCGAGCGAGACGGCGGCGATGGAGATCGACGCCTGGGACGCGCGCGTGGTCCTGATGCACCGCAGGCCCGACGCCATCGACGACGTGGCCGTGGTGACGGACGACGTCGGCGGCGCCCAGCTCGCCACCCGCCACCTGCTGGAGCACGGCCACCCCTACGTCGCCTGCCTCGGCGGCACCGAGGTGACGCCCACCGTGGGCGACCCCGTCACCGACCACGTCGAGGGCTGGCGCCGGGCGATGCGGGAGGCCGGCAGGTCCATCGAGGGCCGGCTCTTCCCGGCCCCGTACAACCGCTACGACGCGTACAAGGTCGCCCTGGAGCTGCTGTCCGGCCCGAACCGCCCGCCGGCCCTGATGTGCGCCACCGACGACCAGGCCATCGGCGTCCTGCGCGCCGCCCGTGAGCTGCGCATCGACGTGCCGGGCGAGCTGGCGGTCGCGGCGTTCGACGACGTGAAGGAAGCCGCGCTGACCGACCCGCCGCTGACGACGGTGGCCTCGGACCGCAAGGCGATGGCCCGCTCGGCCGTGGACCTGGTCCTGGACGACGGGCTGCGGGTGGCGGGCTCCAGGCGGGAGCGGCTGAAGCAGTTCCCGTCGAGGCTGGTCGTCCGCAGGTCGTGCGGCTGCGGCGGCTGACGTTCGACCCTGTTTTACATGGGTTTACGCGGGACGAACACGCTTCTGCCCACGTTTTCAGCGCGCACTCAGACTGTTCTCATGAACACGGAGCACAGTCATAGACATGACGGAAACCCCTGACGCGCACCCGCAGCAGCACCAGTACCCGGCACCTCCGGCGTACGCACCGTACGCCCAGTTCGCGGAGCCCGGCCCGGCGCACCGCGCCCCCCGGGCGCCGCGCCGCCCGGGGGTCCTGCTGGCGGCCTGCGCGCTCGTCGCCGCCGTGGCCGGTGGCGGCTCCGCCGCCCTGGTCGGCGAGCTGACCGGCGGCTCGAACGACGGCGGCCGGTCCACCCCCGTGCAGAACGTCTCCGCCAAGGGCAGCGGGGTCGCGGCTGTGGCGGCCGCCGTCAGCCCCAGCATCGTGGAGATCAAGGCCGCCACCGGCTCGGGCCAGTCCACCGGCTCCGGTGTGATCGTCACCGGTGACGGCGAGGTCGTCACCAACAACCACGTCGTCGCCGGGGCCGACACCGTCCAGATCACCCTCAGCGACGGCACCACCAAGACCGCCAAGGTCACCGGCACCGACCCGGGCAAGGACCTGGCCCTCGTCAAGATCCAGGGGGCCAAGAACCTCAAGGCCGCCAAGCTCGGCGACTCCGGCAAGCTCAAGGTCGGCGAGCAGGTCGTCGCCATCGGCTCGCCCGAGGGCCTGACCGGCACCGTCACCAGCGGCATCGTCTCTGCCCTCAACCGCGACGTGACCGTCTCCAAGGAGGAGGGCCGCGGCGGGCAGCAGCGCGGCGTCCCGCAGTGGCCGTTCGAGTTCGGCGGCAACCAGTACAACGGCGACACGGGCTCGTCCAAGACCACGTACAAGGCCATCCAGACCGACGCCTCGCTCAACCCCGGCAACTCCGGCGGCGCGCTGATCAACATGAGCGGCGAGATCGTCGGCATCAACTCGGCCATGTACGCCTCCGGCTCGGGCAGCGGATCGACCGACTCGGCCGGCAGCGTCGGGCTGGGCTTCGCCATCCCCGTCAACACCGTCAAGGCCGACCTGGCGAAGCTGCGCGCGGGCGGCAGCGCCGACTGAGCCGGTGTCCCCACTGCCCGCCGCACCGCCGCACCGCCATGGACGTGCGACGCTGGCAGCGTCCGCCACCCCGACGCACACCCACGAGGTACCGCAGATGAGCCCCGCCGAGCACGGCGACCAGCCCGCCCGCATCCTGATCGTGGACGACGAGCCCGCCGTCCGCGAGGCGCTGCGCCGCAGCCTGGCCTTCGAGGGGTACGCCACCGAGCTGGCCGTCGACGGCCTCGACGCGCTCGAGAAGGTGACGGCCTGCGACCCGGAGCTGATCGTGCTGGACGTGCTGATGCCCCGCATGGACGGCCTCACGGCCGCCCGGCGGCTGCGCGCCTCCGGGGTGCGGGTGCCGATCCTGATGCTGACCGCGCGCGACACGGTGGGGGACCGGGTGACCGGGCTCGACGCCGGGGCGGACGACTACCTCGTCAAACCGTTCGAGCTGGACGAGCTGCTGGCCCGCATCCGCGCGCTGCTGCGCCGCAGCTCCTACGCGGCACCGGCCGCCACGGCCGCCGACGCGCAGCTGCTCTCGTACGCCGACCTGCGCATGGACCTGGCGACGCGCGAGGTGACGCGCGGCGGGCGCCGGGTGGAGCTGACGCGCACCGAGTTCACGCTGCTGGAGCTGTTCATGGCGCATCCCCGGCAGGTGCTGACGAGGGAACAGATCCTGAAATCGGTGTGGGGGTTCGAGTTCGAGCCCTCGTCCAATTCCCTGGACGTGTACGTGATGTACCTCCGCCGAAAGACGGAGGCGGGCGGGGAGCCGAGGCTGGTGCACACGGTGCGCGGGGTGGGGTACGTCCTGCGAGCCGACGGTGCGGCCGAATGATCAGGAGATTCCGGCCTTTGACCAGGAGATTCCGGCGTTGATCAGGAGATTCCGGCGGCTGCCGCTGCGCTCGCGGCTGGCGCTGCTGACCGCGGCCGCCGTCGCCGTCGCGGTCGCCGTCGCGGCCGTCGCGTGCTGGCTGGTGACCCGGCAGGAGCTCGAGCACCAGCGGGACACGACGCTGACGAGCGTGCGGGCCGACGACGCCACGGTCAAGGGACTGCTGCGCAACTGCGGCACCGCCCCCACCGGCCCGTCCGCGCTGTTCCGGCCGTACACGGTGCAGATCATCACGGGTGAGGGCTTCATCTGCAGCACGGTCGGCAAGTCGCCGATCGGGGTCGGGCCGGAGGACCTGCTCGTCGCCCAGCGGCAGCGGGAGCAGGCGCTGCACGACGCGCGGGCGGAGGACGGTACGCCGATGCGGGTGGCGACGTCCCCCGGCCCGGTGCCCGGAACCGCCGTCTCCATCGCGCAGCCGCTGAGCGAGATCGACAGGCCGCTGAACGCCCTGGCGATCGTGCTGGCGGCGGTGGCCGGATTCGGGGTCCTGGGCGCGGCCACCGCCGGACTGTGGGTGGCACGGGCGGCGCTCAAGCCCGTCGACCGGCTCACGGGGGCGGTCGAGCACATCGCCCGCACCGAGGACCTGGCCGTCCGCATCCCCGTGGAGGGGGAGGACGAGATCGCCCGGCTGTCGGCGTCCTTCAACGCCATGACGGCCGCCCTCGCCTCCTCGCGGGACCGGCAGCAGCAACTGATCGCGGACGCGGGCCACGAACTGCGGACGCCGCTGACGTCGCTGCGGACGAACATCGACCTGCTGGTGCGCAGCGAGGAGACCGGCCGGGCGATCCCGCCGGAGGACCGCCGGGAGCTGCTGGCGAGCGTCAGGGCGCAGATGGCGGAGCTGGCGGCGCTCATCGGGGACCTGCAGGAGCTCTCCCGCCCGGACGGGCCCACCGGTGGCGGCCCGCTGCAGGTGGTCGCCTTCCACGAGGCGGCCGGACGGGCGGTGGGCCGGGCCCGGCTGCGGGCCGCCGGAGCGGGCCTGTCGATCGACGCGGAGATCGAGCCCTGGTACGTACGGGCCGAGCCGGCCGCCCTGGAGCGGGCGGTGGTCAACCTGCTCGACAACGCGGTGAAGTTCAGCCCTCGGGGTGGTGTGATCGAGGTGCGTCTGGTGAAGGGCGAACTGACCGTCCGCGACCACGGGCCGGGCATTCCGGCCGACGAACTCCCGCACGTCTTCGACCGCTTCTGGCGTTCGCCCTCGGCCCGCAGCCAGCCCGGCAGCGGGCTGGGCCTGTCGATCGTCGCCCATACGGTCCGGCAGGCGGGCGGCGAGGTGTCCCTGGCCCCGGCCGGGGGCGGCGGGACGATCGCCTCGGTCCGGCTGCCGGGGGCGGCGACGGAGCCGCCACGGCTGGAGCCGCGCTAGTCATGTGTGGGGAAGGACGAAGTTGAACCCGGCGGCGTTGTGCTCGGCCCCGGCCGGGCAGCGGCCCTTCGCCGGATACCCCCAGAAGAACAGGCCGTAGCACTTGGTGCAGAAGCGCCAGTAGGCCTGGGCGTACGGGGTCTCGACGACGTCGTGCGGCAGGACGAAGTTGAACCCGGCCGCACTGTGGGAGCCGCCGAGCGGGCACCAGCCGCCGGACGGGTAGCCGAAGTAGAACATGCCGTAGCAGCGCACGCAGAACCGCCAGTTGGCCTGCGCGTGCGCGTGCTCGGGGACGTCGTGCGGGAGGTCGAAGTTGTAGCCCGCCTGGGTGTGGGCGCCTCCGGCCGGGCAGACGCCGTCCTGCGGATAGCCGTAGTAGAACATCCCGTAGCACTTGGTGCAGAAGCGCCACTGCTGCTGGCCCAGCGCGCCGGCGCCGGCCGGCCTGCCGGGAGCCGGGGAGGCGTGGGCCTCGGCGGCCGTGACGACGACGGCGCCCGCCGTCAGGCCCAGCGCGGTGGCCAGGAAGGTTCTTCGGCCCGTCGGCCCCGGTGCCGGTGTTCTCGGTGCATCCATGACGCCCGTCCTCACCTCGGCGATACGACATGCGGCGATACGAAATGCTCAGATGGTCGGGGCGGGGGTTTGCGGGCGTCAAGGCGGAATTCGGGCCCCGTCAGAGCTTCTTCCCGACCGGGAGGCCGGTGGCCGTCAGCTCCACCCGGATGCCGTCGCGCTGGACCGTCACCTTGCGCAGGTGCAGGTCCTCGGCCTGCTTGGGGAGACGGAAGGAGAGGGCGAGGCGGTCGGCCAGGGCCGGGGGCTGGAGGTGGGTGAGGGCGGTGATCAGCTGGGGGTCGATGCCGAGCTTCCGCAGGAGCCACGGGTTGTCGAGGACGAGGTCGACGAGGTTGATCCGCGTCAGCTTCTCGACGAACCGGGGCGCGCCCGTGATCTCGTGCAGCCGCTCCTCGCTGCGCAGGGCGAGCGCCACCTCGTCCTCGGTCACCCCGAGCCGTTCGGCGATGGCCGGTACGGACAGCAGCGCCTTGACCCGGGCGACGTCACGGCTGATGCGCTCGGCGGCCTCGGGGTGGAGGGTGAGGCTTCTGCCGTCGCCCTCGCCCTTGTCGGATCCGGAGGCGGACGGGCCGGGGCGGTAGGTGGCGACGCGCGGGATGTCCAGGCTCATGTCGCCGATCTCGGTGGAGATCGCCCGGTCGCCGTCGCGGCGCAGCCGCGCCTGTGCCCGCAGGACCAGTTCCTGTCCGGCGACCGACAGCCGTCCCTTGGCGCCGATGGCGTTGCCGCCGAGGTCGCTGAATTTGACCTGTGAGGCGCCGAGTTCGCGGTTCATGTCGTCGAAGGCGAGGAGCACGCTGCCGTCGAGGCGGCCGACGACCGCGCCCCGGATGTCGGCGGGCAGGCTGCCGGTGAGCCGGATGTCCTCGGCACTGGCGCGCACCTTGGCGAGCGAGACGCGGTCGGCGGCCACGTCGGGGACGGTGACGTCCACCTGCCGCAGCCGCTTGGTGAGCACCTGGGTGAGGAAGGGGAAGCCGTGGATGTCGACCTGGGGCTCGGCCTCCAGGTGCAGCGCCTGCTGCAGCTTCTGCTGGGCCTTCTTCTCCGCGTACATCACCGCGCAGCGGTCGGCCAGGACGAGGAAGGCGGTGCCGAAGAGGAGCGCGAGGAGGAACTTGGTGGCCCGGCGGTACGTACGCAGCGGGCTGGGCGGCCGTCGGCGGCTCCGGCGGGTGGTGCGGCGGCGGGTGACGCGGGGGCCCGGGGTCTTGGCGGGGCGGCGACGGTGGCGGCTGCGACCGCGGCGACGGTGGCGGTGGCCGTGGTCGTCGGGCGTCGGCCACGACGCCGTCTCGTCGTCACCGCTCGGGAGTTCCGGCGACAGCTGCGGCGGGAGTTCCGGTGAGAACTCCGGTAAGAGGGGCGGCTCGGCGGGTTCCGCGTACTCCTGGGCGGTCGGTGACGAGGCGTCGTCATAGGGGTCGGCGGGTCGGGCGGATATGCCGGTGGGGGTCCGCATCGCTCCATCCCAACACGCCGGATGCCCCCGAACGCAAGGGCTACCGCCGGTACTCACAGATTATTTGCACTCATTCGAACGTAAGTGTTAGCACTATTACGCGCAAAAGACGGGTCGGTTTTCGGCCGTTGCGCCGGGGTTTTTCGCCTTGGCCGAACAGGCCCTCTAGCGTGACCCTCATGGCACGCGCTCGGGGGAGTCGCGACGATCACGCGACATGTGCGGTAGGGGCGAGTTCTGACGTGGACTCATATGCGCTCGAACTTACGGACGAGCCAGGCGTAGGATTCCGGATCACCATCGACAGGACATGGTCGCCGTCACCACGCGGGTCGTCGTAAGTCGCAGTCGTACTCGTAGACGGCGACGGCCCGGACCGGGATGACGGCACAGGGGGGAAGGAATCCTCATGCAGTCGTCGTCCCGTTTCGGCCGCCGCGCGGCCGGTGCCGCAGCCGCTGTCCTTCTGGCCGGCGCGGGGGCCCTGGCCTCGGCGTCGCCCGCCGCGGCCAAGGCCAACCTGCTCGCCATCGACAAGGTGTCGCTCGCCGATTCCGGCCTGCACGTCGACGTCACGTACTCCTGCGACCCGGGCGAGGAATTCCAGCTGGTCGCACAGGCCGTCAAGGTCACCGACGAGCACATCTCGACCCGCGCCGCGGCCCTCGTCAAGCCCGGGGACCTCGTCTGCGACTACGAGAGCCGCACGCTGCGGCTGAAGCTGCGCCCGGAGCTCCACGCGCAGTTCGCCAAGGGCGACAAGGCCGAGGTCAAGGTCTTCTACCTGGACCCGAACGGCTTCGACTACGCCGAGGATCAGGTCACCGCGACGCTGTAGGGGGCGGACTGCACCGCACCGCCCTGGGCCGGGCTACCAGAGCAGGGCGGTGAAGTCGACGGGCCGGGGCTCGAGCGTCTGTGCGCGTGCCGCCAGCGCGTGCAGACGACGGCTCATCTCCTCGGGCGGGAGGTGCTTGCGGTCGCCGTGGCCCGGCAGGACCCACTCGAACCGCAGCCGCCCGGCCGTACGCGCCAGGGAGGCGGCGAGCTCCGTGATCGAGTACCAGGTGACGCTGTCGGCCACCTCCAGGTCGCCCGTCGTGCGCGACCAGTAGAAGCTGTCGCCGGCGAAACAGTAGCGCTCGTCGGCGACGTAGACGACGCTGCCGAGCGTGTGCCCGGGGAGCGGGTGCGCGATCACCCCTTCGGCGATCTCGGCCGGTTCCGTGCCGTGCAGCACATGGTCGGCGTCGGGGGCGGCGTCGAGGTCGCCCTCGTGTATCCACAGCTGTGCACCGAAGCGGTCCGCGTACTGACGGCCGTGGGCGGCGTGGTCCCGGTGCGTGATCAGGACGTCCGTCACCGGGCCCAGTGCCGCCTCGTACCGCGCGGCCAGCGCCTCGCTCCACCGGGGGGTGTCGATCATCATCGCGGTGCCGGAGGGGCGGCGCAGGAGGTAGGAGTTGGCGGCGGCGGTGTGCGGCGAATTGTGCCCGCAGAGGTAGAGGCCGGTGTCCAGTGCGAGCGGGAACGGGTCGAGACCCGGGTCGAGCCGTTGCCCGTCGCGGCGGATCGAGCGAGTGTGGCAGGCGTACGCGGCGGTGTGCAGCTGCCGGACCTCGGCCTCGTCCCGGGGCTGCCGGACCACTTCGGCGCGTCCGTCGATCTCCTCGATGAGACCGGGGGCGAGTTGACGGGCGACGTCGCAGTTGGTGCACCGGGAGTCGACGTACCAGGCGGTGTTCATTTCGGTGGGCTCCATGGCTGGGCTCCTCTCACCATTTCAGGCGCAAGCCAGTGATATCCCGGGTCGGACGGAAAGAGGAAGACTTGTCCGGTCTTGTGCTTTGGCGAGGGAGCGCATCTCGCGAACGGCGCTGTGGAGTGGTTTGTGTGCTTATGCCGCAATGCCGAACGGGCCGGGGGTGCGGCCCACTTCGCACCACAGGAGCTTGCCGGTGACGCCCGGGAACGACTCGCCGATCGACCAGCTGCCCCAGCTGTTCGCACACAGCCGCACCAGCAACAGGCCGCGCCCGCACGTCGCCTCGGGGTCGAACGCGGGCGCCGAGAGCTTGCCGCGCCACACCGGCCGGTCGAAGGGCGCGGGCACCTCGGGGTTCGTGTCCCAGACGCTGATCCGGACGTTGTCCCCGTCGACCTGCCGCACACGGAGCTCGGCGGGACCGTCGGAGTGCAGGTAGGAGTTGGTCACCAACTCGCTTGCCAGCAGCTCGACGAGGTCGGAGAGATCGTCCATGTCGTGGCTCGCCATCACCCCGCGCAGCGTCAGCCGCGCAATGCGGGCGGCGCGCGGATCGCGCGCCATGGTGAGCGAGTAGAACCAGGGGTTCTCCGGCGATACGGTTGCCATGTGTGGCTCCTTGCGGGGGGGGGGCTTGGACCCGACGGTAGGGCAGTCGCGCATAGGCCTAACAGCGCTTCCTACGTAGAGCTCCGATTTACCCCTCGTGTGGGTGACAGAGCCGTGGACGGCGCGGCCCTACAGTGACCCCCATGCCACCGATCAATCCCCCAACTCTCAGGCAGCGCCGCCTGGGTAGCGAATTGCGCAAGCTCCGCGAGCGCGCGGGCTTGTCATCGACCGCGGCCGCCGCACGCTTCGGCTTCCAGCAGGCCCGAATGAGCATGATCGAGGCGGGTCGCCATGCGGTGAGTGCGGACCGGGTACGTGCGATGGCGCGCAATTACTCCTGCGCGGACGAAGGGTTGGTCGATGCCCTGGCCGCCATGACCGGTGGCCGCACACGGGGCTGGTGGGACGAGTACCGGGAGCATTTGCCGGTCGGCTTCGCGGATTTGGCCGAGGTCGAGCACCATGCCTGCGGCATTCACGCATGCCTGGTCATTCACATCCCAGGACTGCTTCAGACGCCCGACCACGCGCGTGCCGTATTCCAGGACGCGGCTCCACCGCTCCGTGCGTACGAGGTGGAACACCGACTTTCCCACCGTATGAAGCGGCAGGCCATCCTCTACCGGGACAATCCGGCCCCGTATACCGCGATCATTCACGAGGCCGCGCTGCGGATGGAGTTCGGCGGTACGGCTACCGTTCGAGCGCAGCTTCAACACCTGCTCTCGATGAGCGAGATGGATCACGTCACCATCCGGGTTGTTCCCTTCGCCGGAGGCGGTACGTTTCCCGGTACGGGCCAGTCGTTCGACTATGTTTTTGGTCCTGTGCCGCAGCTCGACACTGTTCAACTCGATGTCGCTCCGGGGTGCCGGTTCGTCGACGCCGATGCCGAGTTGGCCAAGTACAGGGCTGTCGCGGAACGGATGGAGGCGACCTCGCTCGATCCGGTGAGGTCGAGTGACTTCATCCACGGCCTCCTACGCGGCGTGAGGTGATCACCGTGCCGATGAATGTATGGCAGAAGTCTTCGTTCAGCGCCGACGCGGGCAACTGCGTCAACGTTGCGTCCCTGGCCCACGTCATCAAGCTTCGCGAGAGCGACGCCCCGGACACCGTCCTCACCGTGGCGACAGCCACGCTCGGCGCCCTGATACGCGCCGTCAAGGCGAACCCGCACGTCAGGTAGGGCGGGCCTCCGGCCCGCCCCGGTCAGTCGGCGCGCCAGAGGAGCCACCCGGCAAGGCAGGCCATCACCACGAGCACGACCGCCGCCTGCACCCACACGCGTACGGGCACCTTGCGGTCGTCCCCAAGCGCTCCGGGCCGTTCGTGGTCCCGCCAGAGCTGCCGCATCGTCTTCCGGTGGCCGGCGAACATCAGGGACGGGGTGAGGAAGCCGACGGCGAGGACGGGCAGGGTCGCTTCCAGGGTGCCGCCGGTGAGCAGGAGGGGCGCCGCGACGCCCGCCGCGAATGCGGCGGTGCCGGTGCACAGCTTCCACTTGGCCCTGCCGGACGGCATGACCGGCAGCCAGAAGGCCAGATCTATGGCGAGGGCGGCGGCGGTGATGACCCACCAGGCGGCCAAGGGAAGGTGCGGGGCGTGCACGGAGAAGTCCTGACGTAGTGAGAAATGCGAATCCGGCTTAGCTTACAGAGGGCCGTTTTTGCGGGACTTCTCAGACTTCTCAGCCTTCTCAGCCGTCTCGGCAGATGGCAGCGGCTCGGCGGCCGGGCCATGTCTATGTCATCGCTTCGGCCTCGACTATCGACGCGAAGGAGGGGGTGGGGAGGATACGGGTGCGGCGGAGGCCGGCTCGGGTGAAGAGGGCGTCGAGTTCGGAGGGGCCGCGTCCGTGGCCCGTTACGACGGTCATCATCGCCACGTCGACGACCGTGCCGTGGTCGGGGAACGGGTAGCCGGCCGTGACCAGTTCGTCCACCGGGCCGGAGAAGGCCGCCATGCCGGCGTCGAAGAGCTCCCGGAGGGGCTGCTGACAGTCCGTGAGGGCGCCCCACGCATACTGGCGCCATGCTCCCGTCCTCCCCCGCCCGCTTCCGGGATCCCGGATATGGGAAGCACCACTTCGCCGTCTCCGACTCGATACTCGTGCGCTGTCCCAAGTGCGAGCGGCAGGCGGAGGTAGTCACGGCCGTCCGCGATGCTCGGGACAATGCATCGAGTTGGGGCGTGCCGCGGCGGCTCGTGTGCCGTCACTGCGGACTGTCGCGGCAACGGAAGAAGGACGATCCGATCGCATTCTTCCGGGGTGGCGCCCAGGACATGCTCGATCCCTACTTCCACGAGCCGCTCTGGCTCCAGAGGAACACGCGGCACGGTCGCCTGTGGGCGTACAACCTCGAACACCTCGACCTGTTGCGACAGTACGTGCAGGCGACTCTGCGCGAACACGACCCCTGGTATGAGCCCTGGCGCAAGATGGGGCTCTTCGGCCGCCTCCCCGTGTGGATCAAGCAGGCGAAGAACCGCGACGAGGTGCTGCGCGGGCTGGACCGCATGCGGGCCTCGCTCGCGGCGTGAGCTACGGCGACCGCCCCATTGCAAGGCAAAGCGGGCCATCCAGTATGTTTATTTCACGTAAGTGACATATTCATGTTGACGCAACAAATGGCTGTTTAGGGTAAGAATGAAGATTCTCGCGAAGGTCGCGGCTGTGGCGGCGTCGGGTGCCGCGCTCGTCCTGATGGCGCCGGCCCAGAGCCAGGCACTCACCGGTGAGCTGATCATCCACTCGGACACCGGCAAGTGCATGGAGATCGAGAACTCCAGCAAGGCCAATGGCGCCCGCGCCCAGCAGTGGACCTGCAAGAACCAGGCCGGGGCGCAGTGGCAGCTCCGATTCGTGGGTGGCGGGTACTACAACATCGTCAATCTCAACAGCGGCAAGTGCCTGGAGATCGCCGACTCCCGCAAGGACCTGGGGGCCCCGGTCCAGCAGTGGAGCTGCGTCAAGGGCCTGGCAACCCAGCTCTGGTACCTGAACCGTGAGGTGGGGAAGCCCTCTGCGCCCATCGTCAACATGAACGCCAGCGGCAGTCTGTCGGTCGGCGGCGTGGACGTCACGCCGGTGATCAAGGACAACGGCGCGCGCGTCGTCCTGGGCGAGTACGGCCAGCAGTGGGTCTGGTGACCCGGTAACGCATCGCACCGATGACCGGTAGGGCCGCGCAGGCTGTCAGCCTGCGCGGCCCTCTGCTCTCCCCGCAGGCGCCGCGCTTTCGCCACGACTCCCGTCGCCGGATTCCCCCGCACGCTGACCGGCTCCTCCCACCGGTCGATGCCCCTCCGCCGAGCGGGGGAAGGAGGGTGGGCGAGTTGAATCCTGAGGCTGATGGGCCCGTACGGGCTGTGCCGCGACGATGAGTTCAGGCGGTGATCGGTGGTCGCACCGGTCGGCCGCCCGTAGCTCTCGACCCGTAGCTCTCGACCCGAACCTCAGGAGTCAGCCGTGGCCATCACCGTTTCTCTTCCCGCCCGCAAAGCCGGCGCCGTCGTCCTGGCCCTGGTCGCGACCGCCGCCCTGGGCGGTGCCTCCGCCGCCTCCGCCGACTCCTCGCACGCGGAGCCCGCGCGTGCGCGGGTCACCGGGTCCGCGGAGTTCATGCTCCCCTACCACCCCGACAAGGACGTCCGCTCGTTCACCTTCGACGCGGTGGCCGCCCCGTACACCAAGCCGGTGCCCGGGTTGCCCAAGGGGCTGCCGACCGACGCGCGGGGCACGGTGAAGATCTCCCACTACTTCGCCGAGCTGAACAAGACCTTCACGGCCGAAGGCAAGGTGGACTGCATGGTCACCGGCCCCAACACCGCGACCCTGACGGCCGTCATGACCAAGGTCGCCCCCGGTGGCCCGGACTGGGTGGGCAAGCGGCTCGGGTTCAGCGTCCACGACGGGGGCAAGGACAAGGGGCACTCCAAGGACCGGGTGGGCCTGTCCTGGGCGACCGTCAACATGAAGTCGCAGGACCCCGACAAGGAGCCCGAGATGGCCGACGTCGGCACCTGCATGTCCTCGGCTCCGTACGCGCCCGTCACCAAGGGCGGGTACACCGTTCGGCACGCCGAACTGCCGCCCGTCCCCAAGGGATGAGCAGCGACGGCCTGTATGAGGCGTGATCGGCCGGACGGGGGTCAGCCGATGCGCCGTTCCAGCCAGGCCACGTCCCAGAACGTGCCGAACTTGCGGCCCACCTGCTCGAGCACGCCGGTGTTGCGGAACCCGAAGCGCTCGTGCAGGCGCATGGACGGCACGTTGGGCTGGGTGATGCCCGCGTACGCGCGGTGGACGTCCTCGCCGGCGAGGGCCTCGAAGAGCGCGGCGTAGAGCAGGCCGCCGAGGCCCCGGCCGGTGTGCTCGGGGGAGAGGTAGACGCTGGTCTCGACCGAGGTCTCGTAGGCCTGCTTGTCGCGGAAGGGACTGCTCGTCGCGTAGCCGAGGACCCGGCCGGCCTCCTCGGCGACCAGCAGCCGGTGGCGGCCGGTGGCGGGATGGGACTCGAGCCAGGCGCGGCGGTCGCCGGGGGCGAGGGGTTCGATGTCGAAGGTGATCGGGGTGTGGACGACGTAGTGGTTGTAGATCTCGGTCAGCTCGCCGAGATCGTCGTCCGCGCCCGGCCGGATCCGTATCGTCGCCGCCGTAGCCGCTGCCTCAGCCGCTGCCGCAGTGCTGTCGCGCATCGGTGCTCCCTGCTCCCTTGCCGTCGTCTGGCGCGGCACGCTACAGGGGAGCTGTTACGCACAGATTTCGAGGCACTGGGGGCGACAAGGGCTGGTTTGCGTCAATTGTGGCGGCTATGGCGGCGGCTTCCTTCTGCTCGAGCACCAGGATCGGACGACGACGCCCGGTCGCCCGTGGCGTGGGTGAGCCGGAGCTTGGACTGGCCGTGCGGCAAGCGCTCCCAGTCGTCCATGAAGCGGGCGGTGAGACCGTGGCGCCCGGCCAGCCGGACCAGCGTCTCGGTGCGGTAGTAGAAGTCCTCGCCCAGCACCTGGTGTTCGGCTGCCTCGGTGCGGTTGTAGGTGAAGTCGAAGAAGCCGGCAGGGGCGAGCACGCGGCCGATGTGCGCCAGGCATTCGTCGATCACGGCCGGCGGTGAGTGGGAGAACACGCTGTGCGCGTGCACCACCGTGAACCAGTTGTCCGGCAGGAAGCCCAGCGTCAGGTCGTCGACGGGGGTCAGATGCGGCAGCTTGTCCTGGAGGCCGTAGTGGACCAGTGTCTTCTTGGCCTCGATGAGGATGTCGGGCGATATGTCGATTCCGTAGTAATGGCCGGGCTCGAGGTATTCGATGAGCCGCCACCCGCCGCGCAGGTTGCCGCAGCCGATCTCCAGCAGCCGGTCCTGCGGCGTCAGCCCGTGCCGCAGCAGGTAGTCGTACTGCATCTGCCCGATGGCCAGCCAGCGGTCCCGCGACGGCCCCCCACCGACCGCCGCCTCGGGGCTCCGAGCGGTGTCGGACGCCATGACGCCCCGGTAGTAGGCGATGTGGTTCCCCCGATGCCGCAGCCTCAGCCGGCCGTTCCGGGTGGCCCGTCGCAGGTGGGGCAGTATGCGGCGGGGATGCCGGAGCGCGTAGCGCAGCTTGTGGGCGAGCCGTGCGCGGTTTCGCGACAGGCGCGGATCGGATGTCCCGGCGGATGTCCCTGCGGACGTCCTGACGGATGTCTTGTCCATGACGGCCTCCGTTCCCTTCGCGGGTGCCCACGGGCCGTGCGGCGAAGCACGGGCTCACCCGTTCGGGCCCCTGGTCGGGGGCTCGGCGCGGGCCGACTTGCCGCGGCCCGGTTCCGTAGAAGACTGGAAGTGACGGCCCGAGCGGTTGGGGGTCGACGTGTCTTCTCGGCCGGAACGGCATTCCACGACGGAGGCTTCGCTGCTGCCGGTTCCGCATGTGATGCGGACGGCGGCGGGTGCGGTGCTGGCCTTTCTGGCGCTGGGGTGCGCGGTCTGGATGACAGGCCAACGGAAGCCGCCATGGGACGCCCGGGGATGGGAGTGGGTGCCGGCGCCCCTCGAGGCTGTGGTCGAGTTCGTGATGCGGTTGTTCGAAGGTGCCGCGCGACTGGTCATGAGCGGGCCCGAAGGGGCCGCCCTGGGAGCCCGCCTCGGCGCCTTGGCGCTGCTCATCCTCTTTTTCGTGCTGCTTCGAAGGGCCATGCTCGCGCGCAATGCCTATCGCCCCGGGCCCGTGGACGTTCAGCGGCTCGTGGCCTCCGGCCCGGAAGTGCAACCGCAGGTCGAAGGGCTGACCGCGCAGTTGCGGAAGTATCTGTCGGAGACCAATCTCTATCCGCCGACCTCGCTGCCTGCCGAAGCGCCGGCGGAGAACTTCATCGACCTGCTCGGGGATATCGAAGTCGAGCCGAAGAAGCTCGGGACGAGCCTCCTGCGGCTGTTCAGCCGGATTCGGCCCAAGGTCGCCTACACCGTGCGCGGGGTGCTGCGTGAGCAGGCACGGGGGCCACGGTGCGGAATGACGATCACGGTCACGTCGTATGCGATGCGGGGCAGCCGCACGGAGACGCTGTGGCGGAGCACCTGGCCGGATGTGGTGCGGGCCGCCGGGAACTGGGTGATGGCCTCCCTCGTACCGGTGACGCGCGCCAGCAAGCGGCCGCCCTGGCAGGCGTGGCACGGCCGTGACCTGAGCCCGGAGTTGTTCGCCGAGTATCAGGAAGGACGGCGCTTCAGCAAGGAACGGAAGTTCGACTGTGCGTTGGAGCGCTATTACGAAGCCTTGCGGTTCGATCCGTCGAACCTCTATCTGCGGACGCAGATCGGCGGAATCCAGGAAAAGCTGTGGTTGCACATCGACGCCCTGGAGACGTACTACGGGGCGATGCTTCTGGACGGGTGCACCGAGCGGGAGCGGGACCGGCGCCTGGGCGCGGGCCTGGGACGCTTCCATTGGCGGAGGGCCCTCAGATGGCGCTACCGGTGGTGGCGCGACGGGTTGCTCGAGGTCCGCTATCGGTTCGCCGTCGTGCTCGGTGTCGGCGAGCGGACCGCCGTCCAGTGGTGTCTCAGCCCCTTCGAGGACCTGGAGACGCCCCGCCGGGGGAGCGCCCGGACGGAGATCCGCCGAGCGCTGGAGCCGGCTCTTGTCGACCGGTACTGGCGTGCATTCATTGACTACGCCCTGCCCGGACAATCACCGTTCGGCACGACAGAGACCCCGATCAGGTATCGGCTCACGCGGATCCTCGACGACTACCACCACCCGGAAATGGTCAGGGCTGTCTTCCAGCGCGCCTGCGAGGAGGAGATGGTGCAACTCGTCCGGGACATGCCCTGGTCGAGCCTGCTGCCGTTCGTCACCCGGCGTTACCACGGCACCGTCACCTGGACCACGCTGCGGATCAACCGCAAGGTGTGGGCGCCCCTGCGGCGCGCCTGGGCCGACTCCCTCGTCCCTGATGGTCAAAGGCGGCCTGAGTGGTGGCTGACAAGCCCTGAGTGGCTCGACTTCCATCTCCACCGGCAACTCGACTGGCCCTTGGGACATCGTCCGAAGCGCTGGCTGAGGTCGTGGCGAATGTGGCCACGCCGCCCCTGGCAGGACAGTTACAACGCGGCATGCGTGTACGCGGCTGCCATGAACTACCCGCCTTTCCGCTGGAAACGAGGGCTTCTTACGCAGTCCGCCGTGCATCAGTTGGAGGACGCCGCCAGGACCGACAGAAGTGGGTTCCAGCCGCTCATGCGTTCATGGCTGCTCACGGAGGACCCCGACCTGACGCTGCTGCGACGGGAGCCCCGTTTCCTCCGCTTCGAGCGTGAGATCTACCCGCATGCCGCTCCCGATCGCCTCCGGCCCGAACGGCCGGTGCAGGCCGAGATCGTGGCCTATCACCAGCGGCTGCTGCAACGTACGGCCTGGGTCATGGAGCACACCTGGCACGCCAGGCAGGGGAGTGGGCCGCTCGCCGAACCATTCACGCTCGCTCGGTGGTTCGCCGACGAACGTGAGGTGTGGGAGTGCGTCTACCGCTTCGTCAGTCACGCGGGAACAGAATGGCGGGACAGGGAACGGCTGTTGCGGGTCGTCCGCCGTGCCGTGGAACCGGATCTCCTGGGCGG
Organism: Streptomyces sp. NPDC053048; assembly: GCF_044547045.1. Lineage (NCBI taxonomy): Bacteria > Bacillati > Actinomycetota > Actinomycetes > Kitasatosporales > Streptomycetaceae > Streptomyces > Streptomyces sp. NPDC053048. The sequence goes on along the minus strand of NZ_JBITZS010000009.1, from coordinate 360,653 downwards.
GACCGGACTGCCGCCCGGTGTGCCCGAGGTGGACGACCTCTTGGACGAGGCGTGGTTCGGTCGTGAGGACGCCGCGGAGTGGATCGCGATATTCCCCGGCAGGATCGAGGATCGGCTGGAGAGAGCGGCGCGTGCCCTGAGGATGGAACGGGCGGCCTCGCCCGCCGGCATGGTTCCCATACGCCGCAGCGAGCAGTTGCTCGATGCCGTCAGGGACACCCGGGTTCCCTTGCCGTTGCAGGCGGCGTGCCAGGACTACGAGGCCCTGTGGCGGGCGCTCGGTGATCAGTTCGATCCCGACCGGGACGGGCGGGACTTCGCGAGGGAGCTGCGCCGGTTCCGGCAATCGCAGCCGGTCTGAGGGGCAGGGGTGCCGCCGCGCGGCGGCACCCCTGGCCCACTACTTCACCACCGTGATCCGCTCGCCCTTCGGCGGCGCCAGCGGCGCGTCCTTGGACGAGTGGGCCTGCAGGTAGGCGATGAACACGTCCAGGTCCGACGCGGCCACCAGCTTGTTGGTGCCCTCCTTGAAGGCGGGGAAGCCGTCGCCGCCGCCCATCAGGAACTCGTTCGCCGTGACGCGGTAGGTCTTGTTCTCCTCCAGCGGAGCGCCGTTCAGCTTCACCGACGAGGTGACGATGCGGTCCGCACCCTTCTTCGTCAGGTCGAGGGTGTACGTCAGACCCTTGCTGACCTGGAGGATCTTCGGCTGGGCCTCGTTGGGGCCGCTGACCTGCTGGCGCAGGGCCGCCAGGACCTGGGCGCCGGTCATGTCCTTGACCTGCATCAGGTTGGTGAACGGCTGGACCGTGAAGGCCTCGCCGTACGTCACCACGCCGTCGCCCTCGCCGCCCGAGGCCTTGTGGGCCAGGTCGGAGCGGATGCCGCCGGGGTTCATGAAGGCGATCTGGGCGCCGCCCTTGTCCTTGGGGGCCAGGGCCTCGAGCTGGGCGTCGGTGATGACGTCGCCCAGCGGCTTCTCGTACTCCTCCGAGCCGCGGCCGTTGATGTCGGCGGTGATGTAGCCGACCGGCTTGTTGGCCACCGGGGCCGCCAGGGTCTTCCAGCGGTCGATGAGCCTGGTCATGTCCGCGGCCTTGGGCTGCTCACGGTTCACGACGTGGTTCTTCGCGCGCGGGCTCTTGACCGTCGTGCGGACGATGTCCTTGGTGCGGCGGTCGTACGTCAGCGTGGTGTCGGTGTACAGGCGGCCGAACGAGGCGGCCGAGGTGACCGTGCGCGGGGCGCCCGACGGGTCGGGGATCGTGCAGGCGTAGGCCTGGTGGGTGTGGCCGGTGACGAAGGCGTCGACCTTCGGGGTGGTCTTCTTCGCGATGTCGACGATCGCACCGGAGATGCCCGCGCCCGCGCCCGGGGTGTCGCAGTCGTAGTTGTACGAGCCGGACGCCGGCAGGCCGCCCTCGTGGATGAGGGTGACGATCGACTTCACGCCCTGGCGGTCGAGCTCCTTGGCGTACTTGTTGATCGTCTCGACCTCGTCGCGGAACTTCAGGCCCTTGACGCCCTCCGCCGTGACGACGTCCGGGGTGCCCTCGAGCGTGAGACCGATGATGCCGATCCTGACGCCCTTGTGCTTCCAGATCGTGTACGGCTTGAGGATCGGCTTGCCGGTCTTCTCGTCCGTGACGTTGGCCGCGAGGTAGGGGAAGTCGGCGCCCCGGAAGGTCTTGCCCTTCTCGAAGCAGCCCTCCTTGGGGTGGCAGCCGCCGCGCTGCATGCGCAGCAGCTCGGCGCGGCCCTCGTCGAACTCGTGGTTGCCGACGGAGGTGGCGTCCAGCTTGATCCTGTTGAGCGCCTCGATGGTCGGCTCGTCGTGGAAGAGGCCGGTCATCAGGGGGCTGGCGCCGATCAGGTCGCCGGCCGCCGCGGTGATCGAGTACTCGTGGCCCTTGCGGGCCGTGCGCAGCGAGTTGGCCAGGTACTCGACGCCGCCCGCCGGTATGGCCTTGGTGGTGCCGTCGGCCTGGGTCTCGGTGACGGTGCCGGAGGAGCCCTGCGGGGGCTCGAGGTTGCCGTGCAGGTCGTTGAAGGAGAGCAGCTGCACATCCACCGTGCGGCCGTTGCCCTTCCCGGTGCCGTACGCGTCCGAGGCGCCGGCCGGGGCGGTGCCGGCGGTCAGGACGCCGGCGGTGGCGGCCAGCACGGCGGTGGTGGCGGTCAGCCGTCTGATGGTGCTGCGCTTGCGCGGCGGCGGCTTCGCGGGCATGTGTTCCCCTTTGTGATGCTCGTGAACTGCGCTGTGGGTGTATCAGGTCGGCCGCAGCATACGGTCGACGCGCGTAGCCCGGCAGGTGCCCCCCGGTAACGGATGGGTGACTTGTGCCGCATCCGCGTGCCGCGTCCGCGGCCGGGACGGAGTCGTAGGCTCGCCTTATGAGTGACGTGGTGAACGACGTGAGCGGACAGCGGCGCATCGAGGCGCTGGACGAACTGACGCCCGAGCTGGTGGCGGACGTACTGCGGCTGATCGGGGAGGCCGCGGCCGTGGACGGGCAGCCGGCCGTCTCGGAGCAGGGGCGTCTGCAGCTCAAGGGGCGGCGCGCGGGCGTGCGGCACGTACTGCTGCGCGGCGCGGACAAGGAGCTCGTGGGATACGGGCAGCTGGAGGAGAGCGACCCGGTGGAGGCGCCGGCCGGCGAGTTCGTGGTGCACCCCGCGCACCGGGGGCGCGGGCACGGGCGGGCGCTGGGCAGCGCCCTGTTGGGCGAGTCCGGCAAGCGGCTGCGCGTGTGGGCGCACGGCGGTCACCCGGCGGCCCGGCACCTGGCGCAGGTGCTGGGGATGAGCCTGTTCCGCGAGCTGCGGCAGATGCGGCGGCCGCTGGCGGACCTGGACCTGCCCGAGCCCGTCCTGCCCGAGGGCGTCACCGTCCGCACGTTCCGCCCCGGCCTGGACGACGAGGCGTGGCTGGCCGTGAACGCGGCCGCGTTCGCGCACCACCCCGAGCAGGGCTCGCTCACCCAGCGGGACCTGGACGACCGCAAGGCGGAGGGCTGGTTCGAGGCGGAGGGCTTCTTCCTCGCCGAGCGGGCCGGGGAGTTCGGCGGGGACACGGCCGGGGAGACCGCCGGGGAGATCGTCGGCTTCCACTGGACGAAGGTGCACGCCGAGCAGGGGCTGGGCGAGGTCTATGTGCTGGGCGTGCGGCCCGGCGCGCAGGGCGGCGGGCTCGGCAAGGCGCTCACCACGATCGGGCTGCGGCACCTGGCGGACAAGGGGCTGCCGACGGCGATGCTGTACGTCGACGCCGACAACGCGGCGGCCGTCAGCGTGTACGAGCGGCTGGGGTTCGTCACGCACGAGACGGATCTGATGTACCGGACCGAGAGCTGAATCCTTTCCCCCTTCCACCCGCCTCGTTGTTTGACATTGCGCGAACGCTTGGATCACCCTTTCACTAGTCAAGTAGTGAAAGGGTGATCGCGTGGTCGAGTTCCGCATCGACCGGCGCAGTGGGGTCGCCACCTATCTGCAGATCGTGCACCAGGTCGAGCAGGCCCTGCGGCTCGGCCTGCTCGCCCCCGGCGACAAACTGCCCACCGCCAAAGAGGTCGTCGCGGCCACCGCCATCAACCCCAACACCGTCCTGAAGGCCTACCGCGAGCTCGACCGCGCGGGCCTGGTCGAGGCGCGCCCCGGACTGGGGACGTTCGTGCGGAAGTCGCTGGCCCGCCCCGGCGCCGCCGCCGATTCGCCGCTGCGCGCCGAGTTGGCCGACTGGATGGCATGCGCCCGCGCGGCCGGGCTCGACCGGGAGGACGTGGCCGCGCTGGTCGCCTCCGTCACCGAGGAGAGCTTCGGGGACCACGCGCGGGCGGACCACCGCGTGAGTGAGGGGACCGCATGACCGATCTGACGTTCCTGCCCGACCGGACCGCCCTGGAGGCGGTCGGGCTGGAGGCGAAGTACCGGCGGGGCCGGGCGCTGCGCGACTGCGGCTTCCGGGTGCCGGCCGGGCGGGTGTGCGCGCTGGTGGGCCCCAACGGCGCGGGCAAGTCCACCCTGCTCACCGTCGCGGCCGGGCTGCGCCGCCCCTCCGGCGGCCGGCTGCGCGTCCTCGGCGGCGACCCGGGCGATCCGGCCGTGCGCCCCCGCGTCGCCTACCTCGGCCAGAGCAAGCCGCTCTACCCGAACTTCACCGTCGCCGACACGCTGCGCATGGGCCGCGCCCTCAACCCCGGCCGCTGGGACGAGCGCGTCGCCGAACGGCTGATACGCGGGGGCAACCTCTCGCCCGCCGCCCGCATCGGCTCCCTCTCCGGCGGCCAGCGCACCCGCGTGGCGCTCGCCCTCGCCCTCGGCAAGCGGCCCGAACTGCTGCTGCTGGACGAGCCGATGAGCGACCTCGACCCGCTCGTGCGCCACGAGATGATGGCCGCCCTGATGACCGAGGCCGCCGAGAACGCCACCACCGTCGTCATCGCCTCCCACATCCTCACCGAGCTCGAGGGCGCCTGCGACTACCTGTTGCTGCTCGCCGACGGGCGGGTGCGGCTCGCGGGCGAGGTCGAGGACCTGATCTCCGCGCACCGGCTCGTCATGGGCCGTTACGAGGACGTCGGCACGCCCCGCGAGTTCGCCGCCCACACGATCGTCGAGGCGCGCACGACGGGGCGTCAGCTCACCGCGCTGGTCAGGCCCGAGGGGCCCATCAGCGGGCACTGGGAGACAGCCGAGCCCTCGCTCGAGGAGCTGCTCCTGGCCCACCTGCGGGCCCCGGGGGCACCGGCGCTCATCGCGCCGAGCGCCGAGCCGCGCCTGTCGCCCTCGAAGTGGTCGGCGGCATGACGGCGGCGACGGCCCCGGCGCGCGCCGGCGAGGGCGAGGGCATGGGCAAGGGCAAGGAAACGGTTCGGCACGGGATGGCGGCCGGGACACGCGGCCTGGTCCGGCTGGTGCTGCGGCAGCACCGCACCACGGCGTGGATCGCGCTCGGCGGGCTCGTCGCGATGCTCCTGGCGTTGGTGACGCTGCGCATGTGGATCGTGGAGTACGTCCGCGACAACGGCCTGACGATCGCGTGCACGGCGATGTGGGGCTGCGGCCCCTCGGCGGAGGCCGTCGGCCCCTTCCGGGAGGAATACGGCGATCCGCTGCACTACCTGGGGATGGTGATCCAGGCCCTGCCGTGGCTGATCGGACTGTTCGCGGCCGGGCCGCTGATCGCGCGGGAACTGGAGAGCGGTACGTACCAGCTGGCCTGGACGCAGTCCGTCTCGCCGGCGCGGTGGCTGGCGGTGAAGCTCGCCGTGCCGGCCGTGGCGGTGGCCGCCGGGGTGTCGCTGCTGTCGGCCGTCTACACCTGGACCTGGCGGGCCGTGCCCGCGGACGCGCTGCCGGGGCAGTCCTGGTACCAGTCGTACGACATGCTGGGGCCCGCCCCCGTCGCGCACGCGCTGCTGGCGCTGAGCCTGGGGACGCTGATCGGGCTGCTGGTGCAGCGGACGGTGGCGGCCATGGGCGGGACGCTCGCGCTGTACTCCGCGCTGGCCGGGTTGATGGAGTGGCTGCGGCCGCGTCTGACCGGCATGACCACCGAGATGTCCGCCGCGATGCCGGGCCTGATCAAGGGCGACGCCTGGGTGGTCGAGCGCGGCATGATCGACCGCACGGGCGGCCGGATCGCGGAGCCCGACTGCGCGGTGGGAATCAGCCCGGAGGAATGCCTGATCCGCCACCGGGCCGGCGGTTGGTACGTGGACTTCCACCCCTCCTCGCACCTGTGGCCCCTGCAGTGGGCGGAGACGGCGATGACGGTGGGACTGGCGGCACTGGTCGCGGCCGTCGCTGTGCGGCTGATCCGCCGCGCCTATCCGTAGTCGTCCGCGCGCGGGGCCACGGGCCCGGCCTGCGACCGGGCCGCCCGCCGGCCGACGCGACGGCGCCCGATGCGGGCGCCCGCCGTCGGCCGCGGCCGTGCCCGCCGCGTTGCGGCATCCGGCATCCGTCCGGTGCGAGGCGGACCGCTCCCGGCGCGCCGCGCCGACCCGCCCGCCGCAGGCGCCCGGCTCCGGCTACCCGTCCCGGCGCGCCGCGCCCCCCCGGCCCCCGCCGCAGGCGGCAGGCGGCAGGCGCCCGGTCCGGATTGCCTGCGCGTCACGTGTGCGTTACCCGTGATTCAACCTCGGTTGCGAGTCTTGCGGAATGCAGCCCGTCACCCCTCGCGCAACCGAACGACGGCTTCGCGCCGCCCCCGCGTCCTCGTCCGACGCGCCTGTGCTGCCCGCGGCGCGGAACAATGGAGACATGAGCCAGTCGTCCGGTGCCCGTGCACACGACAACGCCGACTCGGTAGGGTTCATCGCGGCCCACCGGCCGAACGCGGCTGTCGTCGCGGGCGTGCCACAGCTGGGGGACGAGCTGGACGCGTACGAGCTCAAGGGCGTGGTCAGGGGCGACGGCGAGGCCGTCGCGGACGGCGAGGCGCTGCCCGAGGGGCGTTTCCTGGACCGTGAGCGCAGCTGGCTGGCCTTCAACGAGCGGGTGCTGGAGCTGGCCGAGGACCCGAGCACCCCGCTGCTCGAGCGGGCGAACTTCCTGGCGATCTTCGCCAGCAACCTCGACGAGTTCTTCATGGTCCGCGTCGCCGGCCTCAAGCGCCGCATCGCCACCGGCGTCGCCACCCGCTCCGCCTCGGGGCTGCAGCCCCGCGAGGTGCTGGAGCTGATCTGGACCCGCTCGCGCGAGCTCATGGCCCGGCACGCCGCCTGCTACCAGCAGGACGTCGCCCCGGAGCTGGCCGAGCAGGGCATCCACCTGATCCGCTGGCCCGAGCTGACCGAGAAGGAGCAGGGACGGCTGTTCACCCTCTTCCGGCAGCAGATCTTCCCGGTGCTGACCCCGCTGGCCGTCGACCCGGCGCACCCCTTCCCGTACATCTCGGGGCTCTCGCTCAACCTGGCCGTGGTCGTCCGCAACCCCGTCAGCGGGCACGACCACTTCGCGCGCGTGAAGGTGCCGCCGCTGCTGTCGCGGTTCCTGGAGGCCTCCCCGCAGCGGTACGTGCCGCTGGAGGACGTCATCGCGGCCCACCTCGAGGAGTTGTTCCCCGGCATGGAGGTGCTCGCGCACCACATGTTCCGGGTGACACGCAACGAGGACCTCGAGGTCGAGGAGGACGACGCCGAGAACCTGCTGCAGGCGCTGGAGAAGGAGCTCATGCGCCGCCGTTTCGGCCCGCCCGTGCGGCTGGAGGTCGAGGAGACCATCGACCCGTACGTGCTGGACCTGCTGGTCCGCGAGCTGAAGATCTCCGACGCCGAGGTCTATCCGCTGCCCGGCCCGCTCGACCTCACCTCGCTGTTCGACATCGGGGCGCTGGACCGGCCCGAGCTCAAGTACCCCAAGTTCGTGGCCGGCACGCACCGTGACCTCGCCGAGGTCGAGTCGGCGTCCGCGCCCGACATCTTCGCGGCGCTGCGCGAGCGCGACGTGCTGCTGCACCACCCGTACGACTCCTTCTCCACCTCCGTCCAGGCGTTCCTCGAGCAGGCGGCGGCCGACCCGGACGTCCTGGCCATCAAGCAGACGCTCTACCGCACGTCCGGCGACTCGCCGATCGTCGACGCCCTGATAGACGCGGCCGAGTCCGGCAAGCAGGTGCTCGTCCTCGTCGAGATCAAGGCGCGCTTCGACGAGCAGGCCAACATCAAGTGGGCCCGCAAGCTGGAGGAGGCCGGCTGTCACGTCGTCTACGGGCTCGTGGGCCTCAAGACGCACTGCAAGCTGTCGCTGGTCGTGCGCCAGGAGGGCGAGACGCTGCGCCGCTACGCGCACGTGGGCACCGGCAACTACCACCCCAAGACGGCCCGCCTGTACGAGGACTTCGGGCTGCTGACCGCCGACCCGCAGGTCGGCGCCGACCTCTCCGACCTCTTCAACCGGCTCTCCGGCTACTCGCGGCGCGAGACCTACCGGCGGCTGCTGGTGGCACCCAGGTCGCTGCGCGACGGGCTGGTCTCGCGGATCGCCAAGGAGGCGGCACACGCGCGTGCCGGGCGGCCCGCCTCCATCCGCATCAAGGTCAACTCGATGGTCGACGAGGCCGTCATCGACGCCCTGTACCGCGCGGCACGCGCCGGGGTGCCGGTGGACATATGGGTGCGCGGGATCTGCGCGCTGCGACCGGGCGTGCTGGGCCTGTCGGAGAACATCCGGGTGCGCAGCGTGCTGGGACGGTTCCTGGAGCACTCGCGCGTCTTCGCGTTCGGCAACGGCGGGGAGCCCGAAGTGTGGCTGGGCAGCGCGGACATGATGCACCGCAACCTGGACCGGCGGATCGAGGCGCTGGTGCGCGTCACCGACCCCGGCCACCGGGCCTCGCTCAGCAGGCTGCTGGAGCTCGGGGTGTCCGACCGCACCGCCTCCTGGCACCTGGGCCCGGACGGCAACTGGACGCGGCAGGCCATCGACGCCGACGGACAGCCGCTGCGCAACGTCCAGGAGATGCTCATCGACGCCCGGAGGCGCCGGCGTGGCTCAGCGACCTCATGATGTGCCGGTTACGGGCTCCGCGCCGGGCGCGGTTCCTGGGGGGCGGGAAGTGATGATGACGAACAGTCCTGTGGCGACCGGGGTCGCCGGGGCACCCGTGGTCGTGCAGGCGGCGAGCGCCGGCGAGGTGCTGTCGGGGTATCTGCACGCGCAGGCGACGGAGTTCCTGCGCAGCCTGCGGCTGCACGCCGAGAGCGGATCGGACGCGGAGGACGCCGGCGAGGCCGCCCGGCTGCTGCGCCGCTCCGCCCGCCGGATCGGCGGGACGCTGCAGGTCTTCCGGCCGCTGACGGACGTCACGTGGACGGATCCGCTGCGCGGCGAGCTGGGGTGGCTGACCGACGTCCTGGGGCGCGAGCACGCCTACGCGGCGCGCCTGGCGCGGCTGCGGGGGGCGCTGCACCGGCTGTCGGGGGCGGACGCGGAGGCGGCGGGCGCGCTGACCGTGGGCGCCGCGCGGGCCGGGGCGCTGCTGGACCGCCGGCTGACCCTGGCCCGTACCCGGGCCCACACGGCGGCGCTGCAGGCGCTGGGCTCGTCCCGTTTCCACGCGGTGGCCGACGCGGTGGCGGTGCTGGCCTCGGAGGTGCCGCTGGACCCGGCGGCCCGCGACCTGCTCGCCGGGGAGGCGCTGCCGTGCCTGGCCGAGCAGGCGCAGCGGCGGCTGACGGACGCGGTGGAGCTGCTGCCCCTGGCGGTGGCGGGGCGCCCGTACAACGCAGAGGCGCTGACCCTGGGCCTGGCCGCGGCCCCGGCGGCGGACTCCCCGCCCCCCGAGAGCCGTCAGGACGCGCCCTGGCACCACGCGCGGCGCCTGGTCCGGCTGCGCCGGTACGCCCAGGAGGTGCTGGACGAGCAGCACCAGCAGGCCGAGGCGGAGCCCTCGCTGTCGGTGCGGCTGCTGGGCGCGGGCCAGGCGCTGGACCGGCACCGTGACGCGGCGGAGGCAGCCGCGGCGGCCGGGGCGGCGGCCCGTACGCCCCGCATCGCCCCGGCGACGGCGTACGCGCTGGGGGTGCTGCACGCCGATCAGCGGCACGAGGTGGAGTCGGCGCGGTACGCCTTTGGGCGGATCTGGCTGCGGGTGACGACGGGGGTGGGCCCGTGAGCGACGTGGCGCTGGTGCGGGCCGCGGGGTGCGTGCTGTGGCGGCGGGGGGATCCGATCGAGATCGCGCTCGTGCACCGGCCGAAGTACGACGACTGGTCGTGGCCGAAGGGCAAGCTCAAGCGGGGCGAGGACCCGTTGCGGTGCGCGGTGCGCGAGGTGCTGGAGGAGACCGGCATGCGCTGTGTGCCGGGCGCGGCGCTGCGGACGTCGCGGTACGTGGTGGGCGGGCGGCCCAAGGAGGTCCATTACTGGGCGGCCGAGGCGGTGGGCGGGGCGTTCCTGCCGAACAAGGAGGTCGACCGGCTGGTGTGGCTGGTGCCGTCCGCCGCCCGCGAGCGGCTGACGCACGACCGGGACCGGCCGCTGGTCGACGCGCTGCTGGCCGCGCTGGGCTGAGCGGGGACCCGGGCCCGGGGCGTCGGCGTCGCCCGTCGGCGCGGGGCTCCCGGACTGTCACCCGCTCGGTGCCAGCGCGTCCCAGCGCACGGTCAGCTCGCCCTGCCGCCAGCGTCCCGGCCCGTCGACGACCGGCCAGTCGGCCCGCAGCGCGGCGGCCGTCCGTATCCACCGCTGCCGCGCGCTCAGCGCCCCGTAGGGCGCCAGGGCCGCCCACGCCCGGTCGAAGTCGCGCAGGAAGGCGTGCACGGGCTCGCCGGGCACATTGCGGTGGATCAGTGCCTTCGGCAGGCGTTCGGCGAGGTCGGAGGGGGTGGCCAGGGAGCCGAGGCGGGCGGCGAAGGTCAGGGTGCGGGGGCCCTCGGGGCCCAGCGCCACCCAGACGTGACGGCGGCCGATCTCGTCGCAGGTGCCCTCGACGACCAGCCCGCCCGGCGCCAGCCGCGCGCACAGCCGGTCCCAGACACGGGCGACCTCGCCCTCGTCGTACTGCCGCAGCACGTTGGCGGCGCGGATCAGCACCGGCCGCCGCCCGCCCGGCAGCGGCACCTCGAAGCCGCCGTGCGCGAAGGACAGCCCCTCCCGCTCGTACGGCCCGGCCGCCGCGACCCGGGCCGGGTCGATCTCGATGCCGACGACCTCCGCGTCGGGGCGCACGGTCCGCAGCCGGTCCAGCAGCTCCACCGCCGTCCAGGGCGCGGCGCCGTAGCCGAGGTCGACGGCGACCGGGTCGGCGGAGCGGCGCAGGACGGACGCGTGCGTGGCGGCGACCCAGCGGTCCATGCGGCGCAGCCGGTTGGGGTTGGTGGTGCCGCGGGTGGCGGAACCGATGGGGCGGGACCGCGGCGCCGCGCGGCGGACCGGCTCCAAAGTCATGCGGCTACGGTAACCCGAGGCCGGCGAACGCCCCGTCGGCGAGCGTGCGTGCCGGGCGTCGCGTGCCGGGTCGCGACCGTGCGGACACGCCCTGGGGCCCGGCTCGCGGCGGCGGCCGCGCCCGCCCGGTGGCGGCCGGTGACCCGGGCTTCATCACGCTTTGGCAAAGTGGAAATGACAGCACGCCTTCCTCGCGTTGGCAGGGTGGAGAAAGCACAGAGCACGTCCCCAGGGGCGGACAGCCCTCGACGGTGGACGGAGGACACGCACGGTGAGCCAGTACGCATCCCGGCTCGGCGCCCGCCGCGGCCGTACGCTCGGCCCCTTCCCCAAGCCCCAGCGGCTGCGCCTGGGCGGCCCCCGGCGGCCCCGGCGCGTGGCGATGCTCAGTGTGCACACCTCCCCCCTGCACCAGCCCGGCACGGGCGACGCGGGCGGCATGAACGTCTACATCGTCGAGCTGGCGAAGCGGCTGGCCGGGATCGGCATCGAGGTCGAGGTCTTCACCCGCGCCACCACCGGCACTCTGCCGCCGACCGTGGAGCTCGCCCCCGGCGTGCTGGTGCGGCACATCGACGCGGGCCCGTACGAGGGGCTGGCCAAGGAGGAGCTGCCCGCGCAGCTGTGCGCCTTCACGCACGGCGTGATGCGGGCCTGGGCCGGCCACCGGCCCGGCTACTACGACCTGGTGCACTCGCACTACTGGCTCTCCGGTCACGTCGGCTGGCTGGCCGCCGAGCGCTGGGGCGTGCCGCTGGTGCACGCCATGCACACCATGGCCAAGGTCAAGAACGCCGCGCTCGCCGAGGGCGACACCCCCGAGCCGGCCGCCCGTGTGATCGGCGAGACCCAGATCGTCCGCGCCGCCGACCGGCTCATCGCCAACACCGAGGGCGAGGCCGCCGAGCTCGTCCACCACTACGAGGCCGACCCCGCCAGGGTCGCGGTGGTCCACCCCGGCGTGAACCTCGAACGCTTCCGGCCCGCCGACGGCCGCGCCGCCGCCCGGGAACGGCTGGGGCTTCCCGCCGACGCCCTGATCCCCCTGTTCGCCGGCCGCATCCAGCCGCTGAAGGCCCCCGACGTGCTGCTGCGCGCCGCGGCCGAGCTGCTGGACCGCCGCCCCGAGCTGCGCTCGCGCATGGTCGTGCCCGTCGTCGGCGGCCCCAGCGGCAGCGGCCTGGCCAAGCCCGAGGGGCTGCAGAAGCTGGCCGCCCGCCTCGGTATCGCCGACGTCGTCCGTTTCCGCCCGCCGGTGGGCCAGGAGCGCCTGGCCGACTGGTACCGGGCCGCGTCCGTGCTCGTCATGCCCTCGCACAGCGAGTCGTTCGGGCTGGTGGCGGCGGAGGCCCAGGCCTGCGGCACGCCCGTGGTGGCGGCGGCGGTCGGCGGGCTGCCGGTGGCCGTGCGGGACGGCGTCAGCGGCTTCCTCGTCGACGGCCACGACCCCGCCGACTACGCCACCGTGCTGGGCCGCTTCGCCGACGGCCCCCACTTGGCCGAGCGGATGGGCGCGGCCGCCGCCCGCCACGCGCAGTCCTTCGGCTGGGACACGGCGGCCGCCGGCACGGCCGAGGTGTACACCGCGGCGATCGGCGAGCGGCGGCGTCGCCTACGCTCGGCTCATGTCTGACGCGAAGACCACCATCGAGCACACGCTGCGCGAGGCGGGGCTCGAATGGGAGAGCCCGGCCGGCGGCGACGGCACGTACGTCGTGAAGCTCCCCGGCACGCGCAAGCTGTCGACCACCGTCTCGCTGGTCGTCGGCAACCACTCCCTGTCCGTGAACGCCTTCGTGGTGCGCTGCCCCGACGAGAACCACGAGGCCGTGCACCGGTGGCTGCTGGAGCGCAACACCAGGCTGTACGGGCTGGCCTACGCCATCGACCGGCTCGGCGACGTCTACCTGGTGGGCCGGCTGCCGCTGGCGGCGGTGACGCCGGAGGAGATCGACCGGATACTGGGCCAGGTCCTGGAGCACGCGGACGGCAGCTTCAACACGCTGCTGGAGATGGGCTTCGCGAGCGCGATCCGCAAGGAGTACGCGTGGCGGACGTCGCGGGGCGAGTCCACCCGCAACCTCGACGCGTTCACGCGCCTGACGCGCGACGAGGGGTGACGCCAGGGCGAAGCCCCGGCGCCACCCCTCGCTGACGGCCGGTCAGGCCGCCGCGGGCTCCGATTCCGGCCGCGCCGCCGCGGTGGCGGTGGCGGCACCCCCGGCCGGGCCCTCCGCAGGCAGACTCCGCATCAGCATCCAGTAGCCGGCCGCCGCCACCGTGCCCACCACCGCGCACACGCCCCACAGCACGTCCGCGCCGTAGCTGTCGATCAGCCAGCCGCCCACCAGCGGGGCCACCAGGGCGGCCACCGACCACGACATGGTGTACATCCCCTGGTAGCGGCCGCGGCCCTGGGACGGCGAGAGCCGGACCACGAGGCTCATCTGGGTGGGGGAGTTGACGATCTCCGCCAGCGTCCAGACCACGATGGTCAGCATGTAGACGCCGATCGACCCGGCGAACGCGGTGAGCCCGAAGCCGTAGCCGGCCAGCAGTGCGGAGACGGTCAGCAGCATGCGCGGGTCGCGGTGCTCGATGAAGCGGGTGACGGGGATCTGCAGCGCAACGATCAGCACGCCGTTGACGGCGATGACGGTGCCGTAGTCGCCGGGGGAGAAGCCGTCGGCGCCCATGGCCACCGGCAGGGCGACCGAGTGCTGCAGGAAGATGAAGGCCATCAGGAACGACAGCACGACGACGCCCATGAAGCGCCGGTCGCGCAGCACCGTCAGCAGGCTGACGGCCGGCTCCGCCTCCGCGGCGCCGGTGCCCGCCCCGGTCACCGGCTCGGGCCGTGACTCGGGCAGCTTCCGGAACACCACGAGGGCGCAGGCGAGGGTCAGCGCGCCCTCGCCGAGGAAGCCGATCAGATAGCTGTGCTCCGCGACCAGGCCGGCGGCGAGCGAGGAGAAGGCGAAGCCGAGGTTGATGGCCCAGTAGTTCAGGGCGAAGGCGCGCACCCGGTCCTCGGGGGCGACGATGTCGGCCATCATCGCCTGCACCGCCGGGCGGGAGGCGTTGCTGGCCATGCCCACCAGGAAGGCGACGGCGGCGACGGCCACCGGGTGCTCCATGAAGCCCAGCAGGGCCACGGTCACGGCGGTGGACAGCTGGGCGATCAGCAGGGTGGGCCGCCGTCCCAGCCGGTCGGCCATCACGCCGGCCGCGATGGAGGAGATCACTCCGCCCAGCCCGTGCAGGGCGGCGACCAGTCCGGCGTAGACGGCCGAGTAGCCGCGGTCGAGGGTGAGGTAGAGGGCCAGGAAGGTGGCGACGAAGGCGCCCAGCCGGTTGATCAGCGTCGAGGTCCACAGCCACCAGAACTCCCGTGGCAGCCCCGACACACTCCGCCTGACGGCCTGTCTGACGCTCGCTGCGGACATTCGGCGACCCCCCGGGTGTAAGTGCCTCTCTATGGAGTCGGACCTTACTCACTTGATCGTGTGCACGCCAATGAATTGACGATTACCGTCAAACGTCCCGGGCGCGAGCAGTTCCGGGCGTCGATTACGCTCAAGGGCATGGCCGACGCACCGTACAAGCTGATCCTCCTCCGCCACGGCGAGAGCGAATGGAACGCGAAGAACCTGTTCACCGGCTGGGTGGACGTCAACCTCAACGAGAAGGGCGAGAAGGAGGCGGTCCGCGGCGGTGAGCTGCTCAAGGACGCCGGCCTGCTCCCGGACGTGGTCCACACCTCCCTGCAGAAGCGCGCGATCCGCACCGCGCAGCTCGCACTGGAGGCCGCCGACCGCCACTGGATCCCGGTCCACCGCTCCTGGCGCCTGAACGAGCGCCACTACGGCGCCCTCCAGGGCAAGGACAAGGCCCAGACCCTGGCCGAGTTCGGCGAGGAGCAGTTCATGCTCTGGCGCCGCTCCTACGACACCCCGCCGCCGGCGCTCGAGGACGGCACCGAGTTCTCGCAGAGCGACGACCCGCGCTACGCCTCGATCCCCAGCGAGCTGCGCCCGCGCACCGAGTGCCTCAAGGACGTCGTCGTCCGCATGCTGCCGTACTGGTACGACGGCATCGTCCCGGACCTGCTGGCCGGCCGCACGGTCCTGGTCGCCGCGCACGGCAACTCCCTGCGCGCCCTGGTCAAGCACCTCGACGGCATCTCCGACGCCGACATCGCGGGCCTGAACATCCCCACCGGCATCCCGCTCGCCTACGAGCTCGACGCCGACTTCCGCCCGGTCGTCCCCGGCGGCACCTACCTCGACCCGGAGGCCGCCAAGGCCGCCATCGAGGCGGTCAAGAACCAGGGCAAGAAGAAGTAGCCCCCCGGCGGACCACGGGATCCCGTAGGCCGCCGCGCATACGACAGGGCCCCCGGCCGGATCCTCCGGCCGGGGGCCCTGCCCGTGAGTGACATGCGGGAAACGTCAGTGGCAGCTGCCGCCGCACTGGCAGGAGCCGCCGCTCTGGCAGCCGCACGAGCACCCGGGACCACACTGACAGCCGCTCATTCGGTACCTCCTCGAAGGGATGTCTGCCTTCCAACAGTGAAAGACCGCTCGCTGTGGTCGTCAATGCCCTTCGCGTACATATGTACGGGCGTGCGGGGGGCGCGTTGGAGCACGCGCCCCGGGTCCTGGGGCGCGTGGACCTACTCGGACTCCGCCGCGCCCGCCCCCTGGCGGCCGGCGTCCTGGACGAGCTCGTCCGCGTGCTCACCCGTCACCAGGTACACCACGCGCTTGGCGACCGAGACCGCGTGGTCGGCGAAGCGCTCGTAGTAGCGGCCCAGCAGCGTCACGTCGACGGCCGTCTCGATGCCGTGCTGCCAGCGGTCGTCCATCAGGTGCTGGAACAGCGCCCGGTGCAGCAGGTCCATCGCGTCGTCGTCCTGCTCCAGCTGCAGCGCCAGATCGACGTCCTTGGTGATGATCACCTCGGCCGCCTTGGCCATCAGCCGCTGCGCCAGCTGGCCCATCTCCAGGATCGTGGCGTGCAGATCGCGCGGCACCGCCGTCTCCGGGAAGCGCAGCCGGGCCAGCTTGGCCACGTGCTGGGCCAGGTCGCCCGAGCGCTCCAGGTCCGCGCTCATGCGCAGCGAGGTGACCACGATCCGCAGATCGGTGGCCACCGGCTGCTGCCGGGCCAGCAGCGCGATCGCCCGCGCCTCCAGATCCCGCTGCAGATCGTCGACCTTGGTGTCCGCCGCGATCACCGACTCCGCCAGTTTGAGGTCCGCGTCCAGGATCGCCGTGGTGGCGCGCCCGATCGCGGAGCCGACGAGCCGGGCCATCTCGACCAGGCCCTCGCCGATCGAATCCAGCTCCTCGTGGTACGCGTCCCGCATTGCCTGACCTTCTCTCGCCTCGAGTACTACGGGTGGGAGCGGGCCGCCGGCGTCCGGCGGTCCCCTCCGCAGTCTCCACGTTCCGTCCGGAAGCCGACGCCCGAAGACCGCACGAGTGAACCGGCACCGTCCTCGAGGTGAACTCTCGGCAACGTGTGTTCGAGGCGGCACCCATTTGGCTGTGGTCGTGCCCCGCCACCCGCATAACCTGGAGACATGAACCTGGACGTGGCACTGGCCGCAGCGGCAGCGATCGCCGGAGTGTGCACCGGCGTGATCGCGATGCTGGCGTTCCGGTGGAGCGAACGCGACCAGGCCCGTCCCACCCGCAGCTCCCTGCACACCGACGCCGTCCTGCCGCCCGGCGTGGACACCGTCCTGTCCGTCCTGCGCTCCTCGGCCGTCGTCCTCGACGAGGCCGACGCCGTGGTCAAGGCCAGCTCGGCCGCGTACGCCCTGGGCCTGGTGCGCGGCGGCAAGCTCGCCGTCGAGCCGATGCTGCAGATGGCCCGCGACACCCGCAGGGACGGCGAGATACGCCAGGTCGAGCTCGACCTGCCGCGGCGCGGCACGGGCCGCGGCGACGCCCTCGCGGTCTCGGCCCGGGTCGCCCCGCTCGGCTCCCGGCTGGTGCTGCTGCTGGTGGAGGACCTCACCGAGGCCCGCCGCATCGAGGCCGTCCGCCGCGACTTCGTCGCCAACGTCAGCCACGAGCTCAAGACCCCGGTCGGCGCCCTGTCCCTGCTCTCCGAGGCCGTCATGGACGCCTCCGACGACCCGGAGGCGGTCACCCGCTTCGCGGGGCGGATGCAGGTCGAGGCCACCCGGCTGACCAATCTCGTCCAGGAGCTCATCGACCTCTCCCGGGTGCAGAACGACGACCCGCTGGAGGACGCCGAGCCGGTCCGCGTGGACGAGCTCGTCGCCGAGGCCATCGACCGCTGCCGCCACCAGGCCGGCACCAAGCAGATCACCATCGCCGCGGGCGGCACCGCCGACCTGCGCGTCTGGGGCAACCGCGGCCAGCTCGCCGCCGCCCTGGGCAACCTCGTGGAGAACGCCGTCAACTACAGCCCCGCGCGCACGCGCGTGGGCATCGCGGCCCGCCGCGTCGCCGCCCCCGGCGGCGACCTCATCGAGCTCGCCGTCACCGACCAGGGCATCGGCATCTCCGAGAAGGACCGCGAGCGCGTCTTCGAGCGCTTCTACCGCGTCGACCCCGCCCGCTCGCGCGCCACCGGCGGCACGGGCCTGGGCCTGTCCATCGTCAAGCACGTGGTCGCCTCGCACGGCGGCGAGGTCAGCGTCTGGAGCGCCGAGGGCCAGGGCTCCACGTTCACCCTCCGCCTGCCGGAGGCCGGCGCGGTCCGCGAGCGGGATCCGCGTGAGCGCGGCCGCCCGCTGATCGGGCCGGACGACGAGCACGACGACCGCCCGGACCACGCCGACCGCCCGGACCACGAGGACGACGAGACGTTCCCCGACGACGCCCACCTGTCCGCCCGCCCCACCCGGCAGGTCCTCCCGTGACCCCCGCCGCCACGGCCGGGACGGCGCCCGCTTCCCCTTCCCTCACCGCGCTGTGCAACCCAGAGACCCGACCGGAGGTCATCCCGTGACCCGAGTGCTCGTCGTAGAGGACGAAGAGTCCTTCAGCGACGCGTTGTCCTACATGCTCCGCAAGGA
The DNA here is from genome assembly GCF_044547045.1 of Streptomyces sp. NPDC053048. NCBI lineage: Bacteria > Bacillati > Actinomycetota > Actinomycetes > Kitasatosporales > Streptomycetaceae > Streptomyces > Streptomyces sp. NPDC053048. The sequence goes on along the minus strand of NZ_JBITZS010000009.1, from coordinate 342,700 downwards.
AGGCTTCGAGGTCGCCATCGCGACCACCGGGCCGGACGGGCTGGACGAGTTCGAACGCAACGGCGCCGACCTGGTCCTGCTCGACCTGATGCTGCCGGGCCTGCCCGGCACGGAGGTCTGCCGGCAGCTGCGCGGGCGCTCCAACGTGCCCGTGATCATGGTGACCGCCAAGGACAGCGAGATCGACAAGGTGGTCGGCCTGGAGATAGGAGCCGACGACTACGTCACCAAGCCGTTCTCCTCCCGCGAGCTGGTCGCCCGCATCCGGGCGGTGCTGCGCCGCCGGGGCGAGCCGGAGGAGGTCACCCCGGCCGCGCTGGAGGCCGGCCCGGTCCGCATGGACGTCGACCGGCACGTGGTCACCGTCTCCGGCGGCAAGGTCGACCTGCCGCTGAAGGAGTTCGACCTGCTGGAGATGCTGCTGCGCAACGCCGGCCGCGTGCTGACCCGCATGCAGCTGATCGACCGCGTCTGGGGCGCCGACTACGTGGGCGACACCAAGACCCTCGACGTCCACGTCAAGCGCCTGCGCGCCAAGATCGAGCCGGACCCGGGCGCGCCCCGCTATCTGGTGACGGTGCGGGGTCTGGGGTACAAGTTCGAGCCGTAGGCCTGGCCCGCGTGAGCCGTACTGTGCGAAGGGGCCCGGAAGCGTTGCTTCCGGGCCCCTCGCGCGTCCTCAGGTCCTAGCGGCCCGCGGCCGGCTGCTGCTGGCCGGCCTCGGCCTGGCGGCCGCCCTGCGCCGGGGAGCCGCTGACGGCCGGCGTGGCACCGGCCTGGCCGCCGTTCTGCGTGCCCTGACCGGCCGCCGGGGCGCCCGAGGGGGCGGTGGTGGCGCCGGCGCCCGGCTTGGCGTTGCCGCCCGGCTTGCCGGCCGTGGCGGGGGAGGGCGCCGCGCTGGGGCCCCACTCCTTGAAGTACGTCGTCGCCGGGACGACGAACGCGGAGATCTTCACCTCGCCGGTGGAGCTGAAGTCGAAGGACAGGGGCTGCGACTCGCCGTCCTTGATGCCCTCGCGGCCCTTGGGCAGCACGGCGGAGGCGTTGTCCTTGCCGCCGAGGGTCACGGACCCGCCGGCCGGCACGACGAGCTTGCCGCCCTTGGCGCCCGTCAGCTTCACGGTCACGTTCTTGCCGGGCAGCGCGATCGAGCGCAGCTCCTGGTCCTCGCGGCCGTTGTTGAACAGCCGGCCCGTGATGACGGCCGGACCCTCGGTCTTCTGGTCCGGCTGGGTGATCACGTTGATGTTCTGGAGCTTGATGTCGCCGACCGAGGTGGCGGCGTTGTCCGGCTTGACGCCGAGCGTCTGCGCGCTGTTGCCCGCCGCACAGGCGGAGAGCGAGGCGATCGAGAGCACGAGGGCGGTAGCGGCGAGAGCGCCGCGTCGAAGGCTGCTGCTCACGGCGGCGGCATCTCCTTGGACGAGGTGGTACGCGGAGCGTACGAGATCACAGGGGTACGTACGGGATAAGGGTTGTGTCAGCGGGCTTAGGTTACCGAGCCGCCGTCAGGCCGCCGCACCCGACCCGCCCCCATGGTCAACTCGGCCCCCCGGAGGCCGCCCGGCCGAATATCGGCCACCGGTGGTTCACGCGCCGATCACGGGCCGATCATGAGCGGATCGCGAGCCGATCGCGAACCGTCCGGCGAACGCCCAGGGCCGGGTCCGGGGGAATATCGGCATTGAATGCGGCGTGCCGCGGAGATCGCCTTCCGGAATTGATCAAGTTCGGCTTGATCAATTCCGGAATGGGAGCGCACAGGAGCCGTCCGCCCCGAACGGAGTACCGGAAGTCCGCCGACCGGACCCCGGCAAAACGGGACGTTCGGCCGCTCGCGGGGCCTGTCCGACACGTGTAACGTGCGCGTTTCACCCCACCCGAACAACCGCTCCGACCTGCGAATACCTGCTTCCGGAAGCCTCCCGCAGCACGTTCCGGTTGCTGTTGTCAAGCCCCGAGATATGCCCTGACCTGCGGAAACGCCATTCAGAACGGGCTGCCCCCGTGTTAGACTGGATAGCCACGGAAGGGGTACCTGTCACATGACGTTCAAGGTTGGCGACACCGTGGTCTATCCCCATCACGGGGCCGCGCTGATCGAGGCCATCGAAACTCGCCAGATCAAAGGCGTGGACAAGACCTACTTGGTGCTGAAGGTCGCCCAGGGTGACCTGACGGTTCGGGTGCCGGCGGACAATGCCGAGTTCGTCGGCGTTCGCGATGTGGTCGGCCAGGACGGGCTCGACCGGGTCTTCGAGGTGCTCCGCGCGCCCTACGCGGAAGAGCCGACGAACTGGTCCCGTCGCTACAAGGCAAATCTCGAGAAGCTCGCGTCCGGCGACGTGATCAAGGTCGCCGAGGTCGTCCGCGACCTGTGGCGTCGCGAGCGGGAGCGCGGTCTCTCCGCAGGTGAGAAGCGCATGCTCGCCAAGGCGCGGCAGATCCTGGTGAGCGAGCTGGCCCTCGCGGAGAACACCAACGAGGACAAGGCCGAGGCCCTGCTCGACGAGGTTCTCGCGTCCTGACGCACAGGTGCCGGCCGCAACCGGACGTAAGAAGTGCCGCGGTGCCCGCGTGATGACAACGGTCATCCGCCGGGCGCTGCGGCATCTCTGGCTCCGCACCCGGCACGGGCACGTCGTCCGTATCGCCTCATTGGCGTGCCGGGGCAGCCGACCCGACCAGTCGTCACGGAAGGGGCTGGTCGGGGCATCGTGCCCGGCACGCTGAGGCCATACCCAATTCGGCCGAGGAAGCAAACCTGAACGCCAAACCAATGTCTGATCGAGGTGCCGCGCAGGACACCGCGGCCCCCTCCCGCACCGCCGCCGTCATCCCGGCCGCGGGCCGGGGCGTACGGCTGGGCCCGGGTGCCCCCAAGGCCCTGCGGGCCATCGGCGGCACGCCCATGCTCGTCCACGCCGTGCGCGCCATGGCCGCCTCCCGCGCGGTCTCGCTCGTCGTCGTCGTGGCCCCGCCGGACGGTGCCGCGGAGGTCCGTCACCTCCTCGACGAGTATCCCCTCGCCGACCGCGACAGCACCCGTACCGACGTGGTGGTCGTGCCCGGCGGCGAGAGCCGCCAGGAGTCCGTGCGGCTGGGCCTGGCGGCCCTGCCCGACGGCATCGCCACCGTTCTCGTCCACGACGCCGCCCGCCCGCTGGTGCCCGTCGACACCGTCGACGCCGTCGTCGCCGCCGTCCGCGAGGGCGCCCCGGCGGTCGTCCCGGCGCTGCCCGTCGCGGACACCGTCAAGCAGGTCGAGCCTCGCACCGGCGCGCTCGCGGGCGAGCCGGAGCCCGTCGTGGCCACCCCTGACCGTTCGCTGCTGCGCGCCGTGCAGACCCCGCAGGGCTTCGACCGCCGCGTCCTCGCCGAGGCGCACGAGAAGACCGCCCTCGAGGGCGAGGGCGCCACCGACGACGCCGGCATGGTCGAGCGCCTGGGCGTCCAGGTCGTCCTCATCCCCGGCCACGAGGAGGCCTTCAAGGTCACCCGGCCCCTGGACCTCGTCCTGGCCGAGGCCGTACTCGCCCGCAGGAGGGCCAACGATGGCTTCTAGCCCCGTCATGCCGCTGATCGGCATCGGCACCGACGTGCACGCCTTCGAGGAGGGCCGCGAGCTGTGGTGCGCGGGCCTGCTGTGGGAGGGCGAGAGCCACGGCCTGGCCGGCCACTCCGACGGCGACGTCGCCGCGCACGCCGCCTGCGACGCGCTGTTCTCCGCGGCCGGCCTCGGCGACCTGGGCGCGCACTTCGGCACCGACCGGCCCGAGTGGTCGGGCGCGTCCGGCGTCACCCTTCTGGCCGAAGCCGCCCGCATCGTCCGCGCGGCCGGCTTCGAGATCGGCAACGTCGCCGTCCAGGTGATCGGCGTCCGCCCGAAGATCGGCAAGCGGCGCGAGGAGGCCCAGAAGGCCCTCTCGGCGGCCGTCGGCGCCCCCGTCTCGGTCTCCGGCACCACCACCGACGGACTGGGCCTCACGGGCCGCGCGGAGGGCCTGGCGGCCATCGCCACCGCCCTGGTCCACCGCTCGGTGACCGCCTGAGCGGGCTTTTCGGAGCCCGGCGCGGGGAACCGCGCGACCGGCCACGGACCCCGCGGCCGCCTGACTTCACTGCGAGCGGAACGCTCGGGCGGCGTACGGTGCGAAGGGGACGCGCCGCCGAGGGAAGGAAGCGATCATGCCGACCGGGCTCTCCGACGACCTGAAGAAGTACATCGACGACAACCCCGTCTTCGCCACCGTGGCCACGATCCAGCCCGACGGCAGCCCCCAGCTCTCCGTCACCTGGATCAAGCGCGAGGGCGACGACCTGCTGATCTCGACGACGGTGGGGCGCCGCAAGGAGAAGAACCTCCGCAACGACCCCCGCATCACCGTCATGATCAACCCGCCGAACGCGCCGTACACCTACGTCGAGGTCCGCGGCACGGCGCAGCTGATCTTCGACGGCGCGGAGGAGCTCATCGACGAGCTGTCCCGCAAGTACACCGGCAAGGCCTACGCGGACTTCAACCCGGCGGCCGGCAAGGACGCCCAGCGCGTGATCGTGCGCGTCACGCCGCGCAAGGCGGTCGGCGGGCTGTAGGCCGGGGCGGCCGGCGGCGTGCCGGGCCCCGGCCCGAGGACGTCTAGACGCCGTCCGAGGACTTCGCCGCCGCGCCCACGCGGTCCGGCTCCGCCGGCTCGTAGCGGCGCGCGTCCTGCAGCAGGGGCAGCGTCTTCTCGCGCGGCGCCCCGGCCGGCTTCCGCCCGGCCGCCTCCGGCGTCGCCGAGTGCCGCCGCATCTCCTCCACGCCCTTCTGCAGCGCGCCCCGCAGCTTCTTGCCCAGCGGCTGCTCCACGCACCGGTTCATCACGTACGCGGCACCCAGCATCACCACGATCAGCGCGCTCACCAGCACTCCGGGCGCCATCCGCTCGCGCAGCGCATAGATGATCGTCATGCCGATGTACTGGTGCAGCAGGTACAGCGGGTACGTCAGCGCGCCCGCCGTCGCCAGCCAGCGCCACTGCACCCGGTCGAACGCGCCCACCGAGATCAGGGCCATCAGCACGAAGGCGATGAAGACGATCAGCGTGGCCGGCCAGGTCGGGACGACGCCCTCGGCGTTGTCGTGGACCCGCTTGGGCACGGTGTGCAGGGCGAGCAGCAGGGACATCGCCACGATGCCCCACAGCAGCGCCGTGGGTTTGAACCGGTGGATCAGGTAGAACGCGATACCGGCGATGAAGTAGGGCGCGAACAGCGGCATGGCCCACATCGACAGCAGCTCGCTGTCGACCGACGGAGCGGTGACGGCCGCCACCGTCCACACGGCACAGAACAGGACGCACTTGCGGTACGTGACGCCGGTGGCCACGACGACCGCGAAGAGTACGTAGAACTTGAGCTCCGCGAACAGCGTCCAGTAGACGCCGTCGACGTCCCACACGCCCAGCCCCTGCTGGAGCATCGTGAGGTTGGTCAGGACGGTGTCCCAGTTCTTGACGCTGCGCACCTGCGGCCACAGCGCCACGACCCCCGCCGTCAGGAAGATCGCGACCCAGTAGGCGGGGTAGATCCGGGTGACCCGGGAGACCACGAAGTCGCTGAGCGTCCGTCCCCAGGTGCTCATGCAGATGACGAAGCCGCTGATGAGGAAGAAGACCTCGACGCCCGTCCAGCCGTAGCGGGTGACGATCTCCAGCCCCGGGAAGACCTCCTTGGGGCTGCGGCCCCAGCCGCCGCGCAGGGCGGTGTAGTGGAACGCCACCACCATCAGGGCCGCGAGGAGACGCAGACCGTCCAGTACGTAGAGTCTGGGCCTGGCTGCCGACTTCTGCCGGACGGCTGTCCGGCCGCCATCGAGGTCACCTCGTCTGGCGAAGCGCATGTCGTCCTCTCCCATTGCCCTAGTCGGCTCATCCTACGCGGGGCCTTCGCGCAGGCATGCTGACACAGAATTGCGGCCTGCGGGCCGTGACGGTTCTCTCTTCCGGTCCGTTTTTCTTTTGAATTCCTCCATCTCACCCATTACGGATCTCCCGCGCGGCACGTCGCATACCGTGTTTGACCTTCCCGGCGAGTGGACGCTCCACCCAGCGGTGCACCGCCCACGCGGCCAGCAGCATCGCGGCGACGAGGCAGGGCAGCAGCACCCAGCGCGGCACATGGCCGTCGGCGCCTTTGATGACCGTCCAGCCGATGCGTTCATGCAGCAGGTACAGGGGATAGGTCAGTGCTCCGGCGGCCGGCAGCCACCGCCAGTTCGCCCGCCGCGTCCAGCCGAGGGCGATCGCCATTACCGCGAGAAAGAAGAGCGTCACCAGGACCGCCGTGGGCCACTGCGGCACCTGGTGCCCCATGTGGCCCTCGGCGCTGGCCTGCGCCCTGAGCAGGTCGTGCTGGGCGATCAGCAGGCTGCCGGCGACCAGCAGCCAGAGCGCCGGGTTCGGGCGGAAACGGTGCATCAGGTAGAAGGCGATGCCCGCGATGAAGTACCAGCAGTGGTGCGGCATGAGGATCTGCGTCAGCGTGCCGTTCCCCGACGCCTCGGCGATCACCGCGGCGAAGGCCCAGGCCACGCAGAAGCCCACCGCCCGCCGGTAGGTCAGGCCCCGGTGCACGACGAGCGCGAACAGCAGGTAGAAGCGCAGCTCGACCCAGAGGGTCCAGTAGACCCCGTCGACGGGCTCCACCCCCAGGGGGTCCTGGAGCATCGTCAGGTTGACGGCCACGTTCCGCAGCGCGGGCGCGTCGCTCACCACCGGCCACAGCCGTACGACGAGCGCGACGGCCAGCACCGCGAACCAGTACGCGGGGTAGAGCCGGGCCACGCGCGCGAGGGCGAACTCCCCGGCGCTCTTGCCCCAGCAGCTCATGCAGATGACGAAGCCGCTGATGAGGAAGAACAGCTGCACCCCGAGCCAGCCGTAGGAGGCGGGCAGGTGGGCCACCGGGAAGACCTCGCGCGCGGGCCCGTCCCAGGCGCCGCTGTCGAAGGCGAGGTAGTGATAGGCCACCACCATCAGCGCCGCCAGCAGCCGCAGCCCGTCCAGCGCCGCGAGTCTGCTCCCCGGCCCGCCGTCCCGCGGCCGGTCCGCGGCCGGGGCGGGGCGTTGTTCGGGGGGCTCCTGCTGTAGCGGCAGAGTGGAGTGCAACGCGCCCCTCCTGGGGTTCCGCGGCGTCGTCGAGGTGTGCCGGGGAAGCTACCAGAAGTGATTGTATTTATGGTGCAAAAAGCAAATAAGGGGCAAAACGCGCCGCGGTGCCCCGCGGGGACGGTATATGGAGCCGTGCTCTCCGCCCATGGGGACGGATTGGGGCCCGACGACTGCCGTGGGCACCCCCTCCGGCCCACTACCCTTGTCCCGTGACCATTCGCCTGTACGACACCAGCGCCCGGCAGATCCGCGACTTCTCCCCGATCGTTCCGGGCTGCGTCTCGATCTACCTCTGCGGCGCCACCGTGCAGGCCGCACCCCACATCGGGCACATTCGGTCGGGCCTGAACTTCGACATCATGCGCCGCTGGTTCACCTACCGCGGCTACGACGTGACGTTCGTCCGCAATGTCACGGACATCGACGACAAGATCATCAACAAGGCCGCCGACCAGGGCCGCCCGTGGTGGTCCATCGGCTACGAGAACGAGTGCGCGTTCAACAACGCCTACGACGCCCTCGGCTGCCTGCGCCCGACCGTCGAACCGCGCGCGACCGGCCACGTGCCGGAGATGATCGAGATGATGCGCGGCCTGATCGAGCGCGGTCACGCCTACGCCGCCGACGGCAACGTCTACTTCGACGTCCGCTCCTTCCCCGGCTACCTCAAGCTCTCCAACCAGGAGCTGGACAACCTCCTGCAGCCCTCCGGCGAGGGCGAGACCGGCAAGCGCGACCCCCGCGACTTCGCCATGTGGAAGGCCGCCAAGGACGGCGAGCCGTCCTGGGAGACCCCCTGGGGCCGCGGCCGCCCCGGCTGGCACCTGGAGTGCTCGGCCATGGCCCACAAGTACCTGGGCGAGACCTTCGACATCCACGGCGGCGGCCTCGACCTGATCTTCCCGCACCACGAGAACGAGATCGCCCAGGCCAAGGCCTTCGGCGACGACTTCGCGCAGTACTGGGCCCACAACGCGTGGGTGACCATGAGCGGCGAGAAGATGTCGAAGTCGCTGGGCAACTCCGTGCTCGTCTCCGAGATGGTCAAGCACTGGCGCCCCATCGTCCTGCGCTACTACCTCGGCACCCCGCACTACCGATCGATGATCGAGTACAGCGAGGAGGCCCTGCGCGAGGCCGAGTCCGCCTTCGCGCGGATCGAGGGCTTCATCCAGCGGGTCGTGGAGAAGGCCGGGCCCGTCGAGCCCGCGCCCGAGGTCCCCCCGGCCTTCGCCGAGGCCATGGACGACGACTTCGGCGTCCCCCAGGCTCTCGCCGTCCTCCACACCACCGTCCGCCAGGGCAACTCCGCCCTGACCGCCGACGACAAGGAAACCGCCGTCGCCCGGCTGGCCGAGGTGCGCGCCATGCTCGGTGTGCTGGGTCTCGACCCGCTGGACGAGCAGTGGTCCGGCTCCGGCGCCGACCGCGGCGAGGACCTGCACGGCGTGGTGGACTCGCTGGTCAGGCTGGTCCTCGAGCAGCGCGAGGCGGCCCGGGGGCGCAAGGACTACGCCACCGCCGACGCCATCCGCGACCAGCTCCAGCAGTCGGGCCTCGCCATCGAGGACACCCCGTCCGGACCCCGCTGGTCCCTGTCCTGAGGGACACTTTTCGTACGTACGTTTACTGAGCCGCCCCCCATGCGGTTCTGAGCAGTAAAGAGATAGGTGACCCCATGGCCGGCAACAGCCAGCGCAGGAACCGCCGCACGTCCAACAAGAAGGGCGCGACGGTCGGCAGCGGCGGCCAGCGGCGCCGAGGCCTTGAGGGCAAGGGCCCGACCCCGCCCGCGTCCATGCGTAAGGGACACAAGAAGAACCGTGTCGCCAACGCCCAGGCCAAGCACGCCGCACGCCGCCCGGCGCCCCGCCGCGGCGGCCCCAAGGGCACGAACGAGCTGGTCGTCGGCCGCAACTCGGTCGTCGAGGCGCTGCGCGAGGGCGTCCCCGCGAACACGCTCTACGTCCAGCAGTTCCTGGACAACGACGAGCGCGTCCGCGAGGCGCTGCAGCTCGCCACGGAAAAGGGCCTCAACCTCATGGAGGCCCCCCGCCCCGAGCTGGACCGCATGACCAACGGCCTCAACCACCAGGGCCTGGTCCTGTCGGTGCCGCCGTACGACTACGCCCACCCCGAGGACCTCACCGCCGCCGCCTTCGACGACGGCGAGGACCCGCTGATCGTCGCCCTCGACGGCATCACCGACCCGCGCAACCTCGGCGCCGTCGTCCGCTCCGCGTCCGCCTTCGGCGGCCACGGCGTGGTCGTCCCCGAGCGCCGCGCGGCCGGCATGACCGCCAGCGCCTGGAAGACCTCCGCCGGCACCGCCGCCCGCACGCCCGTCGCCCGCGCCACCAACATGACGCGCACGCTCGAGGCGTACCAGAAGGAGGGCCTGACGGTCGTCGGCCTGGCGGCGGACGGCGACGTCGAGCTGCACGAGCTCGAGGCCCTCGAGGGCCCGGTCGTCATCGTCGTCGGCAGCGAGGGCAAGGGCCTGTCCCGCCTGGTCGGCGAGACCTGCGACTTCCGGGTGCGCATTCCGATGCCGGGCGGCGCCGAGTCGCTCAACGCCGGTGTCGCGGCCGGTGTCGTCCTCTACGAGGCGGCCCGCCGCCGCGCGTGACGCCCGAGGTGTACTGATTCGTCCGGTGGCCGGGGTGACACACCCCGGCCACCGGCCGTCTTCGCCCCCGGCCGCCGGGTCCGCCCGTTGATGATCTTGACGGGTCTCGGACACATCGAACCGGTCAAGGCAGTGTCCTAATCTCCGGTCACTCGGTTAGATGAGTGTGGACACCAGAACACCCCGCACACCTACGGGGGGAAGCTCTTCCGGGTACGACGACCAGCCCGCGCTGAGTACGGTGAAGGTCCCCTCGGACCCGGCGCAGGTCATCGTCAACCACTTGAGCTTCCGGGTGCAGCTCGCCCGGCCCCCACGTGCCGGCCGGCAGTACGCCGGCGCGGCGGACACGGCCCAGCTGCCCACGGTCAGGAGCGCGGCCAAGCGCCGCGCCCCACTGGTGTGGAGCGGGCGCACCGGGCCCGGCGACTCGGCCTCCACCCAGCTCCTGCAGGCGGCCGTCAGAGACTCCGGCGGCACCGCCGGGGGCGGGGACGCCGGCGCCACCCAGGTGCTGCCGCGCATCGGCGTCGACGACGGCCCCCCGACCACCGTCATCGGCCCCCGCGGCCCCGCCGAGGCCGGCGGCGCCCGCACCCCCCTCCTGCACGGCGTACGCCCCGCCCGCGGCGCCTACGACGACGACCCCGACGCCGCGTACGACGCCTACGACGAGCACGACGGCTTCGACGGCGAGGACGAGGACGACGAGGCCGGCCGCAACCGCGACTCCGTCCGCCACGCCTACTACCCCGGCCGCCGGATGAACCTCGGCGTCGTCCTGCTCCCCCTGCGCATCTTCCTCGGCCTGATCTCCATCTACGCCGGCATGGGCAAGCTCTGCGACCCCGTCTACTTCGACGGCGGCAAGCGCGGCTCCATGGTCCACTGGCTCACCCAGCTCCACCCCTGGTCCGCCGCGTCCCCGCTGCGCGACCTCGCCCTGAGCCACCCCGTCGGCGCCGGGCTCACCGTCGCCTTCCTCCAGGTCGTCGTCGGCATCCTCACCATCTTCGGCCTCTGGCAGCGTCTGGCCGCCTCCATCGGCGTCCTGCTCTCCGCCGTCCTGATCGTCACCGTCAGCTGGCGGACCGTCCCCGTCTACGAAGCCCCCGACTTCATCTACCTCGCCGCCTGGAGCCCCCTCGTCATCGCCGGGGCCCCCTTCTACTCCGTCGACGGACGACTGGCCGGCGAGGCCTGGCGGCGGCTGGGCCCGCGCGCCGAGCTGCGGCAGCTGCGCCGCCGCGTCCTGCGCCGGGGCACGGTCATGGCGACCGTCCTGATCGGCCTCTCCCTGATCACCGGCTCGATGCTCGGTGGGGCCGTGCGGTCCTCCCGGGTCGCGGAGGCCCCCGGCGTCCCCACCCCGCCCGCCAACAGCCTCCCCGGCTCGCCCCTCCCGCAGAAGCCCTCCTCGTCCACCCCCCGCGGCTCCCACGGCCCGGCCGTGGCGGGCACCCCGAAGCCCAGCGCCTCGAACCGCAAGGTGCCCGCCCCGGGCGCCACGCCGTCGGCTCCCGCCGGCACCGCCCGCACCCCGGCCGCCACGGCCGGCAGCGCCGGACAGTCCAGCAGCGGCACCGGCAGCGTCCGTCCCGCCCCGCAGAGCCCCCGCCAGGCCCCCGCGGTCCCGCCGCGCAGCTCCTCGGGCTCCTCGACGGGCAGCTCCACCAGCGGCGGCACGAGCAGCGGCTCGGGCGGCTCGTCCGGCGGCTCCTCGGGCGGCTCGACGGGCGGCGGGGCGCTCGGCGGCCTGCTGGGCTGAGCGCCGTCCGTCGTCCCGCAGTACGACCAGTGGCCCGTTCCCCGAAGTGCCGGGGAACGGGCCACTGGCCGTGAGCTGTGGTGTGCGCTGGTGCCCACCGTCGGCTGTGCGCTGTGTGCCGCGGCGTCTACCGCGCCAGTTCCTTCGCGGCCTCGGTCAGGTCCTTGGCGGTGTCGATGGCGCGCCAGTACGCGCCCTGCGGCAGCGGGAAGCCCGCCAGCCGTCGCTCGCGCGCCAGCCGCGGGAACGTCGTCCGCTCGTGGTCACCGCGCTCGGGCAGCAGATCGGTGAAGCCCGGCGAGAAGACGTACACGCCCGCGTTGATCAGGTACGGCGAGGGCGGCGACTCGATGAAGTCCAGCACGTGCCCGAACTCGTCGGTCTCGACGGCACCCCAAGGGATCCTCGGCCGGGCCAGCGCCAGCGTCGCCGTGGCGTCGCGCTCGTGGTGGAAGGCCGCCATCTCGCGCAGCGAGAAGCGGGTCCAGATGTCGCCGTTGGTGGCGTACCAGGGCTCGTCGGGCCGGGGGAGCGAGGCGGCCGCGTACTTGAGGCCGCCGCCGCGGCCCAGCGGCTCCTTCTCGACCACCGTGGTCACCCGGAGCGGCAGATCGGCCGACACGAGCCAGTCCTGCAGCACCTCGGCCAAATGGCCGCACGAGACCACGGCGTCGGTGACGCCCTCGGCGGCCAGCCAGGAAAGCTGATGGCCGATGATCGGGACCCCCGTGCCGGGAATCTCGACCATCGGCTTGGGACGGTCGTCGGTGTACGGGCGCAGCCGTGACCCCTGGCCTCCGGCCAGGATCACGGCTTGCGCGGGGTACGGGTAGGGCTGGGTGCCGGTCATGCTCCGCACGATATGCGGTGCCGCGGGCGGAGGTGCGACCAGCGGGCGGAACCCGGCCCGTGGGGGCTGCCGGGGTGTGCCTAGTGCCCCTGGACGACGCCGGTGGCGTACGCGGTGTCGCAGACGGGACGGGCGTAGCCCTGGGCCTTCTTCTGGCCGAGCTTGCGGACTGCCGCCTGCCCGAGGGTGCGGGCGATGTCCACGCAGTAACGGGCCAGCGAGGGGCGGCCGTTGGTCGCCTCCTGCAGGTGCGTCAGGGCGACGCCGGGGTTCTTCTCCTGGAGCTCGGTCAGCAGCCGGTCGCGCAGCACTTCGTGCGGCGCGCGCGCGGTGGCGACGGTCGAGGCGTTGTTGGACGATGCGGTGAGCACCTGGGACTCGGCGTTCGGCGCCGCCCAGGGAACGCGCGTCACCGCGAGAGTCCCCGAGAGCACAAGAACGACCGGAAGGACGAGAGCGAGGGTTCTGCCGATGCGGCGGGCGGCCTGGTTCATGCCGCAGATGGTAGCGAGGGGTAATGACGCGGCGACATTTAGTCACCCAGTCGAGTGATGCCGCGGGCGGCTGATGCGGTGGTGAAGTTGACGCACGGGAGTCGAAAAGAGGGGTGTGTCGGGGTATTCGCCAAACCCCGGGACGCTCCCGTGCGTCAGCCGCTTCAGTGCTCTGCGGGCGCCTTGCCGCAGCCCTCCCGGGTCAGTCGCTCAGGCGCTCGCCGGAGGTCGTCGAGAAGACGTGCAGCTCACCCGGGCGCGGCACGACGTGCAGGACGGAGCCCTTCTCCGGCACGTTGCGGCCGTTGACCCGGACCACGAGGTCCTTCTGCTCGCCGCCGACCTCGGCCGTCCCGTACACGTATCCGTCGGCGCCGAGCTCCTCGACGACGTTGACGGTCACGGCGAGGCCCGCCGGAGCGTCCTTGCTGAGCGAGCCGGCGGAGCCGCCGCGCTCGACGACGTCGAAGTGCTCGGGGCGCACACCCACCGTGACGGTGCGGTCGCCCTTGTCGCCCGCGCTCGACAGCGCCTCGCGCGAGACCGGCACCACGCTGTTGCCGAACTTCACGCCGCCGTCGGTGATCGGCACCTCGACGAGGTTCATCGCGGGCGAGCCGATGAAGCCCGCCACGAAGAGGTTGGCCGGCCGGTCGTACATGTTGCGCGGCGAGTCGACCTGCTGCAGCAGCCCGTCCTTGAGCACGGCCACCCGGTCACCCATGGTCATGGCCTCGACCTGGTCGTGCGTGACGTAGACGGTGGTGATGCCCAGGCGGCGCTGCAGCCCGGCGATCTGGGTGCGGGTCTGCACGCGCAGCTTGGCGTCGAGGTTGGACAGCGGCTCGTCCATGAGGAAGACCTGCGGCTCGCGGACGATGGCGCGGCCCATCGCCACCCGCTGCCGCTGACCGCCGGACAGCGCCTTGGGCTTGCGCCCCAGGTACTCGGTGAGGTCCAGGATGCGCGCGGCGTCCTCGACCTTCTGCCGGATCTCCGTCTTGTTGACGCCCGCGATCTTCAGGGCGAAGCCCATGTTGTCGGCCACGGTCATGTGCGGGTAGAGCGCGTAGTTCTGGAACACCATCGCGATGTCCCGGTCCTTGGGGGGCAGGTGGGTGACGTCCCGGTCCCCGATGCGGATGGACCCGCCGTTGACGTCCTCGAGCCCCGCCAGCATCCGCAGCGAGGTGGACTTCCCGCAGCCGGAGGGCCCGACGAGGACGAGGAATTCGCCGTCCTCGATGGCGATGTCGAGCTGATCGACGGCGGGCTTGTCGGCACCCGGGTAGATGCGGGTCGCCTTGTCGTACGTGACCGTGGCCATGGTTGTTGATCCCTTCACCGGCAGGAACGTGCCGGACGATCCGAGTAGAGGGAGTGGTCCAGTCCAATCGGGCTGGAGTGCTGGTGACGGTACCCGGGCGCGGGGCGGTTGTCAGTAGGCGTTGGGTCACGATGTGGGTGTGGGTAGACTGCCTGACGCACGCCGACTTAGCTCAGCTGGTAGAGCACCGCTCTTGTAAAGCGAAGGTCGTCGGTTCGAACCCGACAGTCGGCTCGGCGAACGGCCCTCCGGGAGTGATCCCGGAGGGCCGTTGTCATGTGGTGCTGCCGATGATCTCGGTCACGTAGTCGGCCAGTGCCTCCTGGAGGCACTGTGCGAGGACCTCGATGAAGCGCACGTTGTAGGTGAGCTCCTGCCGGGATATGTGGAGAGCCTGGGCCGTGTGGGCCACCTGGTGCCGGGAGTCCAGGAGGCCGTCGAGCTTCTGGGCCTCGAAGCCGGAGACCTCCGGTCGGCCCCACAGTTTGAGGAATCTCGGGCTGACCTTCTGGAAGACGTCGGCCATGCCGACCGCCTTGAACATCCGCTTGACGCAGGCGGAGTCGGGGTTGCTGTGCGTGGCGGCAAGGGCCTTGGGGTTGAAGCTGTCCCGGGAGAGCAGTTCGACGGCGGCCAGGATGCCGTCGAATCGCTGCTCGCGGTCGGCTCCCCTGCTCGAACGGTCGCCCTTGATCGCCAGCTCGAGGGAGGTGATGGCCGCCTCGGTCCGCAACTTGGCCGGCAGGGCGGAGACGGGTATGCCGTGCTTGCGGATCTCGTCCAGTTCCTCCTCGAAGAGGTCCCGCAGGAATTTCTCGAACGCCGCCACGGTCAGCACGGTGCAGGCGCCCCGCAGGCCGGAAACGATGGGCAGTTCTCGCTGCGCCGGGGGATCCTGGTAGACGGATTCAGCGGAGATAAGTGCTCGCACCGATAACAGACTGGAGTCGAGCGTCACCAAGGCGGAGGACATGGTTGTTCAGCCGATCGTCCGCGCGATCATGTCCCTCATGATGGTGATCCTGTTGCGGAAGGACGAAGGTGTGTTGGTGGCCGCGTCCACGACTCCCCGGAAGTCGGGATCACTGAAGAGCTCCTTGACTCCCTGCAGGATTTCCTTCTGGCGGGACTCGAGCGCCTCCACGGTGAAATCGGAGAGGGAGAAGATCTCGGCGTCGAAGAGCGCGGCCAGCACCTGTTTCCGCCAGGTCTCCTTCTCCGGAGACCAGCGCTGGAAGGCGTGGTCACCGAAGGCGGCGCGGGCTCGTCGGATGGCGGTGCGGAACTCGTGGCGCAGGTTTTCGACGTCATCGACGGGCAGGTCGTGGTTCTCGCCCATGTAGGTGTTGAGTTTTCTGCCCATTCCACCCGAGAAGGTGGCCCAGTTCGTCCGGAAGGTGAGGTAGCGGAGGACGAATTCGGCGTCCCGCATCTCGCGGTAGATGGCGGACCGGTGCTTGTCCCGGATACCCAGGAGGGAGTGGAACTCGGCCGAGGCGGACTCTTCGAGGATCATCTCGTTGAGCCGGCCGGGCCAGGCGCTGTTGCGGATCTCCTGGGGGTTGAGGAGGATGCCGCCGGTGTTCAGGCGCCGGAACACCTGGTATTTGATGTCGGGATCGGACTGGCGCAGGATGATGACGGCCCTGAGGTTGGCCCGGGTCTCGAGGATGGTCTGCAGGGTCGCCGGGAGTTCCTTGAACGAGAGCCCGTTGGCCTCGGGGAACACGGTGAGCCCGCGCAGCCGGAAGCGGCCCTGCAGGTAGTCGCTGACGGCGGTGAGCCGCTGTTTCCCGTCGATCACGGAGTAGTGGCCGTATTTGTCCTCGTTGAGGAAGACGTTGGGGATCGGGACGTTCATGAGGAACGACTCGATCAGCTGGGATTTCCGAATGGTGTTCCAGCGGTTCCGGCGCTGATAACTCGGCGACAGATCGATTTTGTTGCTGACGACGAGATCGGTCAGGGATTTCAGGTTGTAGTCGAGGACGCTGGTCAGCAGGTCCCGCTGTTTGGCTTCCCAGAAACCGACCGGGTCCGGCTCGTCCGACGGCTCGGGTTCTTCCTGAAGGCCTTCGATGTCCTGGTGGATCCGTAATTTTCTGTCACGTGCTTCTTCGTCTGCGGAGGGCATGCGAGGGCCTTTCTGGCTCCGTGGATTCTGGTCGGGAATCCTAGGGGAGCCGGACGGCCGCGGGCACCTCGTTTCCGGAAATGCGAACAGCGCGCGAGCCGCAGGCCTCGGAGGGCCTGCGGCTCGCGCGCTGTGGTGGGCGCGGTCAGCGTCCCGCGTGCTCGGTTTCGTGCCACTGGGCGGCCGCGGCGCTGTCCGCCGGGGTCCGATCCGCCCGCGGCGCGTCCTGGTGGCCCGGCCACCAGGCCTTGTGGCCGAGGAGTGAGGTGACCGTGGGCACCAGCAGCATCGCCATGACGAAGGCGGTGAGCAGGATGCCGAAGGCCACCGCGAAGCCCATCTGCTGGAGCATGGAGTTGTCGGCCAGCATCAGGACGCCGAAGGTGCCGGCGAGGATGATCGCCGCCGCGGAGATGGTCGGGGTGGACTGGGCGACCGCGGTGCGGATGGCCTCGCGCGGCGGGACGCCGCGGCGGACCTCCTCGCGGAGGCGGGCGACCATCAGGATGTTGTAGTCGGTGCCGATGGCCACGACGAAGAGGTAGACGATGACCGGCAGCATGAACAGCAGGCCGCTCTCGCCCTTGTAGTCCTGGAAGAGCCAGACGGTCGAGCCGAGGGTGGCGCCGAAGCCCAGGGCGACGGCGATCATCAGGTACAGCGGCGCCACGAGGCTGCGGAGCAGCAGGCCGAGGATGATCATGATCGCGAGGCCGGCGACGGGGAAGACGACGCGGTAGTCGTGGCCGACGGCGTCCTGGATGTCGGAGAGCACGGCGGAGGTGCCGCCGACGAGGGCCTCGCTGCCGCTGGGCGCGGCGGCGTGGGCCTTGTCGCGGAGTTCGCCGCCGGCGAGCTCGATGGCCTTCTCGTTGGACGGGGCGTACTTGAGGACGACGCTGTACTGGGCGACGCTGCCGTCGGGGTTGGTGACGGCGGGCGCGGCCTTGGCGACGCCGTCGACGGTCTCCAGCTTGCCGCGGAACGTCTCCAGGCCGGCCTTGTCGAGCGGGGAGCCGTCCTTGGACTTCAGGTACACCATGGCCGGGTCGGACTGGCCGGCCGAGAAGCCGCGCTGCATGTCCTTCATGGCCTGGACGGATTCCAGCTTCTGCGACATCTGGCTGCTGGTGTCGAACTCGGCCTTGAAGCTGAGGGCGCCGACGGCCAGCACGGCGAGGACCGCGGTGGACAGGATCGCGACGATGCCGGGGCGGCGGGCGACGAGCCCGCCCACGCCGTTCGCGAAACGATTCCTCGGCTCCTTCTTCCATGCCTTGGACGGCCAGAAGGCGGCCCGGCCGAGCAGCGAGAAGACCGCGGGGACGAGCGTGAGCGCGGCCACCAGCGTGACGGCGACCGAGATGGCCAGGGAGGGGCCCATCGCGCGCATCATGCCCATGGTGGACAGCAGCAGCGCGAGGAAGGCCACGATGACGGCGCCGGCGGCCGAGGCGATGGTCTCGCCGACCTTGGCGACCGCGTCGACCAGGGCCTCCTTGGGCTGCTGCCCGGCCCGCAGGTGCTCGCGGTAGCGGAAGAGCAGGAAGAGGATGTAGTCGGTGCCGACACCGAAGAGGACGACGATGAGGATCGCGGATATGGAGGCGTCGGCCTTGAGCCCGCCGAGCTCGGCGGCGGTGCCGATGAGGCCGGTGGCGACCACCGAGACGACCGCGATGATGAGGACCGGCAGGATGGCGATCAGCGGGCTGCGGAAGATGACCAGCAGCAGCACGATGATCAGGACGAACGTCGCCATCATGATCATCGCGTCGGTGTCGCCGGACGACTCCTTGGCGTCGAGGTTCGTGGCCGCCTGACCGGTGAAGCCCACCTTCAACTGGGTGCCGTTCAGCAGTTCCTTGGCATCCTGGCGCAGCTTCTTGACGGACTGGGGCAGCTTCTCGTCGTAGGCGTTCTTGGTGTCCGCGATGACGTTGGCCAGCGCGATCTGCTTGTTGGGGGAGACCGCCTGCGGCGAGGTGACGACCTTGGAGATCTTCTCCCGGTGCTTGCCGTCCAGGCCGGTGGTGACCTTGGTGACGTCGCGCAGGTCGGCGTCGGTGAGCTTGCCACCGTCGGAGCGCTGGAAGACGGCTATGGCCGCGGGCTGTTCGGTCTGGGGAAAGGCCTTCTGCTGGAGGTTCCCGACGCGTACCGATTCGTAGTGCGAGGGCAGGAATTCGGTTTCGTCGGTGGTGGACTTGAGTCCGGGTGCCAGCATGGCGAGTGCCACGGCTGCGATGATCCAGCCCGCGATCGTGAGCCAGGGCCGGTGGACGGCGAACCGCCCGACTCGTCGGAACATGGTGCTCCTTCAACTCCAAGGGTCAATCACGCCGCGACGGGCGTTGGGTGATCGGCCGGTACGACGTGGGTCATCGGTCGTACGGGCATGGTCATCGGCCGTACGGACACGGGTCGTCGGTCGTACGGGTGTGCAGCACAGGCATGAACACGCTAGGCAGCCGAGTTCCGCGCGCACAACGATTTCCGGGGGAACGAGGGGTAAATCGATCCTGAGGTGGGGGCGCTCTCAGCCCTGGGGAGGAGGACCTTCTCACCCGTGGGGTAGAGACCGCCCTGCCGACCGCCTTCACCGGGATTACCCTGCCCCCATGAGCGATGTCGATTTCTATGCCGCGCGCATGGACCGCGCCGTCCGTTCGGCGGTACAGGAGGGCCTGTCGGGGCTGGTGGTGACGCCCGGCCCCGATCTCGTATGGCTGTGCGGTTACGAGCCGCCCGCCGTCACCGAGCGGTTCACGGCGCTGCTGCTGACGCCGGGCGCCAAGCCGCTCCTGGTCGTCCCTCAGCTCGAGCGACCGGACGCCGAAAAGGCACCCGGCGCGGGCGCGTTGACGATCACCGGATGGACGGACGGCGAGAATCCGTATGCGGAGACGGCCGGTCGGCTGGAGCCGCAGGGACGTTTCGGCGTCTCCGACAACGCCTGGGCGCTGCATCTCCTCGCGCTGCAACGCTCGTTGCCCGGCGCGTCCTACGGCGCGCTCACCGAGGCGCTGCCGATGCTGCGGGCGGTGAAGGACGCCTACGAGCTGGAGCGGCTGGCGGCCGCGGGGGCGGCGGCGGACGCCACCTTCGAGGCGATCACCGACCTGCGGTTCGGCGGGCGCCGGGAGAACGAGGTGGCGGCGGACCTGGCGCGGCTGCTGCGGGAGAACGGACACAGCCAGGTCGACTTCACCATCGTCGGTTCGGGCCCCAACGGCGCCAATCCGCACCACGAGGCGGGCGAACGGGTGATCGAGGACGGCGACATGGTCGTCCTGGACTTCGGCGGCCTGAAGGACGGCTACGGCTCGGACACCACCCGGACGGTGCACGTCGGCGAGCCCTCGTCCGAGGAGCGCAAGGTGCACGACCTGGTGCGCGAGGCGCAGCAGGCCGCGTTCGAGGCGGTGCGTCCGGGCGTGGCGTGCCAGGAGATCGACCGGGCGGCACGGCAGGTGATCCGGAAGGCCGGTTACGGGGAGTACTTCATTCATCGGACGGGGCACGGGATCGGCGTCACGACGCACGAACCGCCCTACATGGTGGAGGGTGAGCATTTGCCGCTGGTGCCGGGGATGTGTTTCTCGATCGAGCCGGGGATCTATCTGCCGGGCCGTTTCGGCGTCCGTATCGAGGACATCGTGGCCTGTACGGAGTCGGGGGCCCGGCGGTTGAACAACACGTCGCGGGAGATGCGGATCGTGACGTGAGCGGTGGGGCCGGCTGAGTCAGCGGGTCAGAGTGTCTGGTGCATCACGTGCAGTCCCGTGTACGAGCCGTCGGGCAGGCGGAACGCCTCGGGTACGGTGCCGATGACGTCGAAGCCGCAGGAGCGCCAGAGGGCGACGGCACGGGTGTTGGTCTGCACGACGGCGTTGAACTGCATGCCGCGATAGCCCTCGGCACGCGCCCATTCGAGGGTGTGTTCGCAGAGGGCTCTGCCCACGCCGCGGCCGGCGTGCTCGGGGGCGACCATGTAGCTGGCGCTGGCCATGTGGGCGCCGGGGCCCATCTGGTTGGGGTTCATCTTGGCGCTGCCGAGGACGGTTCCGTCGTCGTCGACCGCCACGACCGTGCGGCCCGGGGCGTCGAGCATCCAGAAGTCGCGGCCTCGCTCGAAGGTGAGGTCGCGAGGGTAGGTGTACGTCTCCCCGGCGGCGGTGATGGCCCGGAAGAAGGGCCAGACGGCGGCCCAGTCGTCCGGGGTGGCGGTTCTGATGTGCATGGGCGCCAGCATGGCGACGGTCGGTGGGGTGCGCCACCGGATTTCGTTCGCGCAGTTGAACGCTTTGTTCTCTTCTGTTCCCTTGTTCTCTGTTCCGCTCGGCTCATACGGCTCGCATGCGGTGCGGGTCGTAGGCCGGTGCGCGGTCGGGGTCGGCGGGCGGGCGTCCGGGGGCTCGGGCGGTGACCATCGTCCAGCCGACGACGGCCGCGAGCAGCATGATCCCGGCGCCCCAGGCGATGGCGACGCCGAAGCCGTGCACGACGCCCTCCTTGGCGATCCGCTCCTGTACGGACGGACCGAATCCGCCGGTCGCCGCCGCTGTCCTGAGGCGGGCGGCGATGTAGCCGGTGCCGGCGGAGGTGGCGATGGTGTTCAGCAGCGCCGTACCGATGGAACCGCCCACCTGCTGCGCGGTGTTGACGGTGGCGGAGGCGACTCCCGCGTCGCGTGGGTCGATTCCGCTGGTGGCGACGTCGATGACGGGCATGAAGATCAGGCCCATGCCGGTGCCGACGAGGAGTTCGGCGGGCAGCACATGGGTGACGAACGCGGGCTCGACGGTCAGGAACGTCAGCAGGAAGAGGCCGCCGGCGGCCACCAGCGCGCCGGGCGTGATCAGCAGGCGCGGTGGGAGGCGTTTGAGCAGCCGGGCCGAGATCTGGGTGGAGGAGAACACGATGGCGCCGGTCATCGGCAGGAAGGCCAGACCGGTCCGCAGCGGGGAGTACCCGAGGACGACCTGCATGTAGTAGGTCATGAACAGGAACATGCCGAACATCCCCACGACCGCCAGGGCCATCACCGTGATCGCACCGCCGCGGTTGCGTTCGCGGATGATGTGCAGGGGCAGCAGGGGGCTGCGGACCCGGTTCTGCCACCAGGCGAACGCCGCCAGCAGCGCGACGCCGCCGCACAGCAGGGCGAGGACGAACGGATCGCCCCAGCCGCGCGGCTCGGCCTCGCTGCAGCCGTAGACGATGGCGACCAGCCCGCCGCAGCCCAGCACCACGCCGGGCAGGTCGAGGCGGGGCCGCGCGTCCCGGGCGGGCCGGTGGTCGCGCAGCAGCCAGACCGCGCCGAGCACGGCGACGAGGGCGACGGGCACGTTCACGTACAGGCACCAGCGCCAGTCGAGGTACTCGGTCAGCAGCCCGCCCGCGATGAGGCCGATGGCCGCGCCGCCGCCGGCGAGGGCGCCGTAGATGCCGAAGGCCTTTCCGCGCTCCTTGACGTCCGTGAAGGTCGTGGTCAGCAGCGACAGTGCCGCCGGGGCGAGGACTGCCCCGAAGGCCCCCTGCAGCGCGCGGGCGGCGAAGAGCAGGCCGGAGGCGTGCGCGGCGCCCCCGAGGGCGGAGGCGCCGGCGAAGCCGACGAGGCCGATGACGAAGGTGCTCTTGCGCCCGACGAGGTCGGCGATCCTGCCCCCGAGCAGCAGGAGCCCGCCGAAGGCGAGGCTGTAGGCGGTGATGACCCATTGCCGGTTGGTGTCGGACATGCCCAGTTCGTGCTGGGCCGACGGGAGGGCGATGTTCACGATGGTGGCGTCGAGGACGACCATCAGCTGGGCGAGGGCGATGACCACCAGCCCCCACCAGCGGCGCGGATCTGCGCCGGGTGGGTGGGGCGAGGGTGCGGAGTCCGTGGACACGCGGGGTGCGCGGGACATACGGGACACGCGGTCCAGCGTAGGCCTGATGGGTGATATGCGCTTGTTGGGCGATAAAGGTGCCTTTTTGTCGGCGGTGAGCGCGCCGTCAGGGGATCAGGACGACCTTGCCGATCGTTCCGCGCGTCTCCAGGGCCCGGTGCGCGGCCGCGGCCTCGGCGAGCCGGAAGCGGTGCACGGCCGGGACGACGTTGCCCGCGGCGGCCTGGGCGAGGGACTCCTCCTCGAGACGACGCAGGCCCACCTGACCGCCGCCGAACCGTTCCAGCATGGCCGGGCCCAGGACGCTCCGTGACGTGACGGACCGGGCGGCGAGTTCGTCGGCGTCGAGCTCGAGCGGTCCGCCGCCGGTGATGCCCTGTGCCGACCAGCCGAAGACCAGGTGGGTGCCGCCGGGCCCGAGCAGGTCGACGGCGGCCCGTGCGGCCGGTCCGCCGACCCCGTCGAAGACGACGGTGGCCGCGCGCCCCCGCAGCGCGGTGCGGGCCCGCTCGGCCCAGGCGGGGTCGTTGTAGTCGAGGGCGATGTCCGCGCCGAGCTCCTGGACGTGCCGGACCTTGGCGGGCCCGCCCGCCAGGCCCACGACGGTGGCCCCGGCCCGCTTCGCGTACTGCACGAGCAGCGACCCGATGCCGCCGGCGGCCGCGGTCACGATCACGACGTCCTCGCCGGTCAGTTCGGTGAAGCCGAGGATGCCGAGCGCGGTGCGGCCCGTTCCGATCATGGCGATGGCCTGGTCGTCGCCGAGCCCGTCGGGGATCTCGTGCAGCCGGTCGGCGTCGACGACGGCGAGCTCCGCGTAGCCGCCGGGGTTGGCGGGGCCCATGTGGGCGACCACGCGCCGCCCCAGCCACCGGGGGTCGGTGCCCTCGCCGAGCGCCTCGACGGTTCCGGCGATCTCACGGCCGGGGATGCCGGGGAGCTCGGGGAGGGGGTAGGGACCGTTGGGGTCGCCGGCGCGCAGCGCGGTGTCGACGAGGTGGACGCCGGCGGCGGCAACCGCGACGCGCACCTGGCCGGGGGCGGGGGAGGGGGCGTCGGTCCGCTCGTGGACGAGGTTCTCGGCGGGGCCGAAGGCGTGCAGGCGGACGGCGTACATGGTGGACACGGCGGTCTCCCGGGTGCGAGGCGTGGTGTGTGAGGGGCGTGACTCCTTGACTCCTTGAGTCTTCAACCTGAAGCGGACTTGAGGTCAAGAGTGGGTTGTCAGTGGCGTGTGCCACGGTGGGTGTGCGCGGAGAGTGACGGCGTCCGGGTGCCGGCTGGCCGTGTGCACGGGGATGCGGACGTGGCGTAGGTGGCGGAAGGTGGTGCGTTGTGATGGCGACGGCTCGGGGAGCGCGCAGCGGGCAGCGGCGGCGGGCGGTGGAGGCGACGGGGCCGGTGGCGCGGTTGCCCGAGGTGCGGCTGCCCGCGTTGCGGCCGTACGAAGGGGCGGAGCTGGAGCCCGAGGGGGATTACGACGGGCTCGGGTTCACGGGGACGGACTTCGCGGGCCGGGACGGGACGGGCGCGTACTTCGTGGATTGCGGACTGTACCGCTGCACGCTGGACGAGACCCGGCTGGGCCGGGCGCGGTTCGTCGACTGCGTGCTGGACGGCGTGCGCGGGGTGGGCACGGACCTGGCGGAGGCACGGCTGCGCGATGTGGAGGTGCGTGACGCGCGGTTCGGCGGCGTGCAGCTGCACGCCGCCGTCCTGCAACGAGTGGTGATCAAAGGCGGCAAGATCGACTACCTGAACGCGCGCAAGGCCGAGCTCAAGGACGTCACCTTCGACGGCTGTGTGCTCTCCGAGGCCGACTTCGGGGACGCGAGCCTGGAGCGGGTCGTCTTCCGGGACTGCGTGCTGCGCCAGGCGGACTTCCGCGGCACACGGAT
Organism: Streptomyces sp. NPDC053048; assembly: GCF_044547045.1. Classification (NCBI taxonomy): domain Bacteria; kingdom Bacillati; phylum Actinomycetota; class Actinomycetes; order Kitasatosporales; family Streptomycetaceae; genus Streptomyces; species Streptomyces sp. NPDC053048. Next base: position 318,552 of record NZ_JBITZS010000009.1, on the reverse strand, counting down.
GAAGGACGTCGACCTGCGCGCCGTCGCGGAGCTGGACATCGCGCGGGGCGTCGAGCGGCTGGCGGGGGCGGTCGTCAGCCCGGCACAATTGATCGATCTCGCTCCGGCCTTCGCGGCCGCGATAGGCGTCAGGGTGGAGGCGCCGCCGACGGAATGAGGGTGCTCCGCCCGCGGGCCGAGGTCGGTGGGGCCGGGCCTGGTGGGGCCGGCCCGCTCGGGCCGGGGCTCACACGCGGGGAAAGCGGCTCTGCAGCTCCCAGATCACGGGGTTGTCGGCCAGGCCCTCGTGCATGTCGGCCAGGTCGGCGATGAGGTCGTGCAGGAAGTCGCGGGCCTCGCGGCGCAGCGCGCGGTGGTTGAAGGTCAGCGGCGGCTCGTCGGGTGCCCAGTCGGCGGTGACGTCGACCCAGCCGAAGCGGCGTTCGAAGACCATGCAGTCGGTGGACTCGGTGAAGTCCAGTTCGGCGAACTGGGTGGTGGCCGAGCGGTTGCCGCGGGGGTCCTGGTCGATCAGCTCGATGACGTCGCACAGCGCCCAGGCGAAGTCGAGCACCGGCACCCATCCCCAGGCTGTGGACAGTTCCCGGTCCGCCTTGACGTCGGCGAGGTAGACGTCGCCGCAGAAGAGGTCGTGCCGCAGCGCGTGGACGTCCGCGGTGCGGTAGTCCGTCTGCGGGGGGTCGGGGAAGCGGCGGGAGAGGGAGTAGCCGAGGTCGATCACGCCTCGATGGTACGTACGACAGCGGTGCCCCCGCTGCCACAGGGGCGGCGGGGGCACCGGGAGCAGACCCGTCAGGGGGTTACTTCACGTTGATCGCGGTCCAGGTGTTGGCGACCGTCTTGTACTCGGTGCTGGTGGAGCCGTAGAGGTCGGCGGTGGCCTTGAGGGTGGCGGCCCGCGCGGCCTTGTAGTTGGTGGTGGAGGTGAAGTACGTGGTCAGCGCCTTGTACCAGATCTTGGTGGCCTTGTCCCGGCCGATGCCCGTGATCTTGGAGTTGTTGTAGGTGGGGCTGTTGTAGCTCACCCCGTCGATGACCTTGCTGCCGCTGCCCTCGGAGAGCAGGTAGTAGAAGTGGTTGGCCGGGCCGGACGAGTAGTGGACGTCCACGTTGCCGAGGGAGGAGGACCAGTAGTCGCGCGACGAGCCGTCCTTGCTCGGCTTGTCCATGTAGCGCAGCGGGGTGCCGTCGCCGTTGATGTCGATCTTCTCGCCGATGAGGTAGTCGCCCTTGTCGGTCGAGTTCTTGGCGTAGAACTCGGTGGCGGTGCCGAAGATGTCGGACGTGGCCTCGTTCAGGCCGCCGGACTCGCCGCTGTAGCGCAGGTTGGCGGTGGCGGAGGTGACGCCGTGGGTCATCTCGTGGGCGGCGACGTCGAGCGACGTCAGCGGGTTGGCGTTGTTCTCGCCGTCACCGTAGGTCATGCAGAAGCAGTCGTCGTCCCAGAAGGCGTTGACGTAGCCGTTGCCGTAGTGGACGCGGGAGTAGGCGCCCTTGCCGTCGTTGCGGATGCCGCTGCGGCCGAGGGTGTTCTTGTAGAAGTCCCAGGTGACGGCCGCGCCGTAGTGCGCGTCGACACCCGCCTTCTGCCGGTCCGCGCCCCAGACGTCGCTGGAGTTGGTGAAGAGCGCGCCCGTGCCGGAGGTGCCCTGGTTCAGGTCGTACGTCTTGTGGCCGCCGCGCGCGCCGTCGGTGAGGGTGTAGCCCGAGCCGGACTGCGTGGTGGTCAGCGGCACGGTGCCGCTGTAGGTGCTGGTGCCCGAGCCGGTGTGCACGGTCTCGTTCTGGAAGAGCTTCTTGCCGGTGTTGGCGTCGGTGATGACCTGCAGCTTGCTCGGCGTGCCGTCCTTCTGGACGCCGGTGACGGTCGTCTCGTACGCCAGGACCGGCTTGCCCTGCGCGGCCCAGATGACCTTGCGCGGCGCCTTGCCGGCGTCGGCCTTGGCGGTCTTCTGGTCGGCGGCCGCGCTGAGCGCGGTCTTCTTCGCGGCGGAGGGCGCCTGCGAGGGGCTCGTGCTGGGCACGGCTATGTCGGCGTCGGTCGCCTTGGTGACGTCGCGGGCGCCGCTCTTCTTCTGGTGCACGACCAGGTCGCCGCCGAGGACCGGCAGGCCGTCGTACGTGCGCTCGTAGCGCGTGTGCACCGTCCCGTCCGCGTCCTTGACGACGTCACGGACGACCAGCTTCTCCTTGCCGCCGAGGCCGATCTTCGAGGCGGTGGAGGAGGCCGAACCCTGTGCGTCCTTGATCGCGGAGGCCCGCTGCCCGGCGGAGAGCGCGAGCTGCTGCCCGCCGTCGCTCTTGTCGGCCGAGGCGCTCGCCGAGCCCGTCTGCACACCGATGACGACCATGGTGGCGGAGGCGACCAGGGCGGCGGCACGCAGGGAGTTCTTGCGGGAGGTGGCGGTGATGCTTCTCAACTCAGTCTCCTATGAGGGGGGTTACGAGCGGCCTTGGAGTGAGGTCGCCCGCTGGTGCAGGAGTTGTGCAGGAGTGAATTGAGGAGAGAGTGCCATCGATTGGTCGACTTTGACAGGGGCGCAACAAGGATTTGATCTGTCGGTAACCGGTGACCGGCGGATTGAGTCCGCTATGCGGTGAGTTGGGCGGACTCGAAGATGTGTTCAACTGTTCGCCGACGGGAGTTGGGGGCGCGGAAACGATTCGGAAGGTTTCCGGGCGCGGCAAATCAGTAGCAAACGGGCGGCGGAGGCGGTGGAGAGGAAGGGTTCGGTATTGGAGATCAGGGTGTATTCGGAAGCGGAGATTCCGGATGAACTCCGGGCCCGTAGAGCGGCATTGCACGAGGAGGCATGGCCGGGGACGGGCGGAGACGCGCACGACCCTGCGCTGCGACCCGTGACGGTACTACTGACAACACCCGCTCCGACAGAGGGCGGAGCCGGTGGAGTGGGTGGAGTGGGTCAAGTGGGCGCAGTGGGTGAAGTGGGTCAAGTGGGCGCAGTGGTGGCGGTGCTGGACATCCTCACCAAGGACGTCACGCACGGCGGACACACCTACCGGGCGGCAGGTCTGAGCGCTGTCGTCACGGCCGCCCGGCACCGGGGCAAGGGAAACGGGCGGCAGCTCGTGGCTGCCGCCCGTGAGTTGATCGCGGGGAGCGGTGCGGATGCCGGCCTCGGCTCGCTTCCGCTTGCCGGGCCCGGCTCACGTCCGCTCGCGCGGAGCGTGGACCTCGCGCTCTTCACCTGCGACCGTCCGCTGCGGGCCTTCTACGAGAGCGCGGGGTGGGGCGTGCTGGACGGGGCAGTGCTCATCGGCGGTACGCCGGAAGCCCCCTTCCCAAGTGACCAACCGGGGTTCGACAAGGTCACCATGGCCGCCTTCTTCACCGAGCGGGCGAAGCGGAACGCGGCCGCCTTCCGGCACAGCCGCATCGGACTCCACCCGGGCGAGATCGACAGACTCTGGTGACGAGCGGGCCTGCGGTGGTGACGGGCGGGCCTGCCTGGTTCGGCCGACGGCCGTATCAGGGCTGCTGGTCGTCGCGCTTCTGCTGCGTGCCCAACTGCTCGTTGATCTTCTGCTGGGCGGTGTCGACCTGGCTTTGGTACTTGCCCTGCGTCTTCGCGTCGAAGGCGTCGCCGGCCTTCTCCACTCCCTGCCTAGCGGTGTCCTCGTGGCCCTTGAGCAGGCCCTTCAGCTTGTCGAGCATGGACATGGTTGTCCTCCTTGTGGGAACGCCTGACGTCCTCAGGATCGCCGCGTTCGGCCCCCGCCGCATCCCAGGGCGGGGGCGCGCGGAGGCCACCGGGGGGCGCGTGGCGTGGGCCCGGCGGCCGCCCCGGAAGCCCGGGACGCACCCGGCGGGCGTCAGCGGCCTATGCCCAGCCCCGTCAGCCGCAGGAAGCCCTGCGTCCCGTAGGTGACCGAGCCGCAGCCGTAGGACTTGACGCTCAGGTCGCGCATCGGGTCCGTCACGCCGCGCACGCGCAGTTCGGCCACGAGGAGGCGGGCGGCCGCCACGGCCGAGGCGTCGTCCGGGTCCTTGAAGACGGCCTTCCACCGCTTGCCGTGACGCTGCCAGCCCGCCGCGAGCATCGCGGCGTCGGCCGCCTCCGCGTCGTCCCCGGAGCGCCCGCCCACGCGGATGTCGATGCCGTTCTTCACGTCATAGCTGATGGCCATGGTCCGTTTGCGGTCCCTGTGGTTGACGAGGGTGACCGACATCCGGTCCTCGCCCAGCTGGGCCGGTATCTGCTCGGCCCACGCCGGCAGGAGCAGTTCCAGGGCCTCCCGCAGGTGCTCCATGGTCAGCGCGAGCCGGCCGCCCGGCAGGTAGACGGGCTCCTCGCCGGGTCCGTAGCGGTGCAGCTGCCACGCGTAGGGCAGCCGGGGGAAGTCCGAGGGCCCGTCGGGGCCGCCGGACGGGCCGCCGTGCTCGAACGTCGCCATCTCGTCTGCCTCCAGCTCCTCGGCCGGATCGGCCCGGAGGCAGAACCTCCGCCCGTCGCCGAGCAGCCGCAGAACCCGGTTCGCGCTGCGCCAGCGGACGTCCGGGCCCGCGCCGGAGCCTCCGTAGCTGGTCGGCTGGCCGATGCTGTCGACGAGCGCGCCCAGCAGCCCCGCCGCGAGCTCGCGGCGCTCGCGCAGCCCGCTGCCGGGACGGACCTCGGTGAGCCCGACGTAGTCGTACCGGGGCAGGCCGGCGGCGTCCCGGGAGGCGTCGAAGCCCAGGAACGTCAGCTCCGGCACGTCCGGGTCGTCGGTGGTGACGCGGGCGCAGCCCGCGGCGTCGTCGAACCGCACGTCCCATCCGGGCCGAGCGGCGACGATCCGGCGGATGTCCGCCTGCGCCCAGGCGGCGGAATCGAGGTCGTGGAGCACGTGCGCGACCTCGCCGACCGCCGGGAAACGCTCCCGGACGGGGTGAATGGCGAGCCACACGCGCTGCTCGCTGCCCTGCAGGATCATCGTCCGGTCGGCGTTGCGCCAGCGCAGGCCCGGCCCGTCGGACATGACCTGATGACGGGTCGGCTCACCGACGGCGGCGAGCGCGTCGACCAGTTCGTGCAGCGCCTTCCGGCGCTCGGCAACAGGGGCGCTGTTGTAGGTGAGCAGCCCGACGGACACCATCCGGTAGTGCGAGCCCTTGTTCGTCCGCGCCCGGAAGTACAGCTCCGGCCCGGCCGAGCCGCGCGCGGGGTCCGTTCCTATGACCACCCCGTCGGTGAACTCGCGGTGCACTCGCCACCCCGGCTGCGCGGCGACGATCGCGTCGATCTCCGCGCGGCTCCAATCGCCCCAGCTGACGTCGTGCAGGGTCCGCACGAGCCGGGCGGCGGAGGCGGGATCGGTGGAGTGAGTGATGGCGGTGGCCCCGTTGTTCATGCGCAGAGCATGGCAGGGGGCACTGACATCGGCGGTCGGCGCGGGTGCCGATCAGGCGCGAGGCCTGATCAGGCCCGGTGGGTGAGTCAAACGTGGTCCCACGTCCGCTTCCAGATCGCCTTCCAGCGCCGCCGTTCGGCTGCCGCGAGGGCCGGGTCGAACGCCGCTGGGCTGCGCCTGAGCGCGACCCCGCACCGCGCGCACAACCGGTAAGCGTCGTAGGCGGATCGCCAGGCGGTCGTCCCGTGGTCGCCCGAGCAGACACGGCACTCCAGCGCCGATGAGGACGCGGACACCGACGCGGACGACGGGAGGAAGGAGCGGAGGATACGTTCCACCACGACCGGAAGCGGCTCATCCGGGTGCGACCCGGGATCGGGGCAGAAGGCGAGACTGCCCTCCCACCCCCGCCCCTGGTCCCGCCAACCGCCGTCCGGCCGCCGCTCGCGCAGCCCGCGCGCCTTCTCCCGGCGGCGGCGTTCGACGAACGCCGCCTCGTCCACCAGCCAGACCCCGCGGGCCGCGTGCAGCTCCTCCACCGCCCGTACCAGCGACGCGGGATCGTCGGTCAGCCGGACCGGAATCCGGGCGCTCCGGCACAGGTGGTGGTACGTCGCCCGGAAACCGTAGGGAGCGAAGCTCACGACACACGTGCGCAGGGCGGAGAGTCGGCGGTGAGCGGGGAGGCTCGTGTCGTGCACCCGCAGCCGATGCGTCGCGAAGCTGGTCATCGGGCGAGCGTACGACGACGTCCCGGGCGAGACGCACGTCACATTCGCTCCATGTCACGCCGTGCCCGAGCCGTTCCGTCCAAGGGGTGTAAGCAACGACAACGGCAAGGAGTGCACCATGGAAGCTCGTCTGAACCTCCTCGAGAACCCGTTCGCGGCCAAGGCGATCAAGCACTTCGTCGCGGTGGGCCAGGCGATCGCGGACACGACCCTGCCGGCCACGACGCGGGAACTGGTCCTGCTCCGCGCCAGCCAGATCAACGGCTGCGGCTACTGCGTCGACATGCACACCAAGGACGCGGCACACGCCGGCGAGAGCGCGGTGCGCCTGAACCTGGTCGCGGTCTGGCGGGAGGCCACGGTGTTCACCGACGCCGAGCGGGCCGCCCTGGAGCTGGCGGAGGAGGGCACCCGCATCGCCGACGCGGCCGGCGGCGTCAGCGACGCGGTCTGGGCGAACGCCGCCAAGCACTACGACGAGGAGCAGCTCGCCGCCCTGGTGACCCTCATCGCCATCATCAACACCTTCAACCGCCTGAACGTCATCACCCAGCAGCCTGCCGGCGACTACCAGCCCGGCCAGCACATATAGCCACTCCACGCGATGCGCCGGCCCGCCGCGCCCCCGGCGGCGCGGTCCCGGGAGCCACAATTCCGGTTGGACGCGGCGGCCGGCGCCGCTACCGTGCGGTCCCGTACGGTCGTATGGGCGCACGAGTGGGGGATCGGCGAATGGACCGGAGCGAACGGCGTGACCTTGAGCGTGCGATCGCGGAGGGCATCAAGCGTTCCCGACGCGGCAACAGACGCGAGATGAAGGAGGCGGTCGCCGAGGGCATCAGGCTCTACGAGCTCGAACGCGAGCGGGAACGCCGGGCGGCGATGCCGGCGCCGCCACGGACGCCGTCGGTCCGGCGGAAGGACGACCCGCGGGACCGCAAGACGGTGATCGAGCGGATCGGCGACGTCGCCCAGGTGCTCTGGGTCGCGGCCGTTGTGCTGTGGTACCTGCTGCTGGCATCGCCCTTCATCGCGGTCGTCGGCTTCCTGGTGTACTGGCTGGTCTTCTGAACCGGCGGTGGCCTGCGGCAGTCCGGGCGGCCGCAGCGCCCCGTACTCGCTGAACCGCTGGACGCCGCATCCGTCACAGCGCGAGACGCCTTCGGCGTGGGTCCAGCCGCCTCGGTGACGGCAGTTGGTCACCAGCCGTCCGGTGACGTACGAGGTCATGACGCGCCGCCTCCGCTTTCGCTTCCGCACAGGTGCGCCTTACGGACGTGGGCGCGCACGGCGATCGTCGCGGCGATCGCCAATTCCCGCTCGCCCTTGTCGACGGCCCGCCGCTGCGTCGCCAGCAACTCCGCGCACCGCCCGCATCCGGCGACCGCGGCGCCCACCCCCGCCGCCGCGCACTCCTTCCGCGACGCCAGCCGCAGCGCCTGCGGCGGCACGTCCCATGTCTGGCCGCCGTCGGGGCGCCTGACCAGCACGTGGCAGTCGACGGTGCCCATGACTTGGGCGAGCGTCGCACTGCGGGTGTCGATGACGTACGCGCCGACGCGGTAGGTCATGGCGTCGGGTGGGGTGGGGGTGTCGTGCACGGCGGACCGTTCCCTTCGAGGGTTTCTCACTGGCTGTACAGAGAGGGTGACCGTGCGGGGCTAGGCTGCGGGAGCGGGCAGGTGCCCGCAAAGTTGTTGCTGTCAGGGGGAGTTACGCCGTGGCCAAGGATTCGGGGCGGGCCGGTAAGTACGGACAGTCGAAGGTCGGCTGGGAATTCTTCGGCTCCGAGCTGAAGCGGCGGCGAGAGGCCGCCGGGCTGACGCAGCAAGAGCTCGGCAGACGGGTCTTCTGCTCGGGCACGTACATCGGCCAGTTCGAGACGGGCGTGCGCAAGCCGCAGCACGATGTCGCGGAGCGGATTGATGCAGAGCTGGAGACGGACGGGTTCTTCGCACGAATGTGCAAGGAGCTGATCGACAATGCTCCATTCGACAACCACTTCGTGGGAGTGGCCTACCTGGAGGGCTTGGCGGCTTCCATCCTCGCCTATGCGCCGTTCTTCGTACCGGGCCTGCTCCAGACGGAGGCTTACGCACGCGCGGTCTTCAAGGCGGGCTTCCCGCTGGAGCCGAACGAGAACATCGACGCCTGGGTGGACGCCCGTCTTGCTCGCCAGCACATTGTCAAGCAACCAACAAAGCCCCTGCTGTGGGTGATTCTCGACGAGAGCGCCATTCGCCGCCCTATCGGAGGCGCGGAGGTGATGCGTGAACAGCTGACGCACCTTGCAATGCTCGCTCGTGAGCGCCGCATCGTCCTCCAAGTGATGCCGATCAGTGTCGGTGCTCCTGCCCTAGGCGCCATGCTGAAGCTGATGACCTTCGACGACGCTCCTCCGGTGGCGTACACGGAAGGGGCTGTGAGCGGCCGTCTCATGGACGATCCGGCAATGGTTGCGATCTGCCAACGGTCCTACGATCTCCTCAGGGCTGACGCCATGTCGCCGGATGCGTCCCTGGCCTTGATCCAGTCAGTAGCGGAGGAATTCGCAGATGAGCAATGCGGCGCGCGACCTGAGCAGCGGCATGTGGCTCAAGAGCGGCTACAGCAACGGCCAGGGCGGCGACCGCGTCGTGGCCGCCGTGTGGCGCAAGAGTTCGTACAGCAGTGGTGGAGCGGGCGGCGGGGGCGACGACTGCGTTGAAGTCGCCGACAACATACCCGGTGCTGTCCCCGTCCGGGACAGCAAGAACCCCCACGGCCCCACCCTCACCTTCCGCGCCCCCGCCTGGGCGGCCTTCATCGCGGACGTCAAGGGCTGAGGCCTCGTTCCTTGAAGCGTGATCGTCGCTGACTCAGCCCGGTGAAACCTCTCCGCCCGCGTTGCGAATCATGCGCTGCAGAACCTTCAGTGTGATCAGGTATTCCTCGTCCGGAATGCCTGCGTGCACATGGTTGCGGCTGGTCCGCTGCGTCTCGGCAGCGCGCTGATGCAGCGCCCTGCCTTCGTCAGAGATCTGAAGCCGGCCGTCCGCGTCCGCGACGATCAGCATCCGCTCCAACAGAAGATCGATGTCGGGAGCTATGCCGGCGCCGACGTCCAAGTTGGCTTGCTGTGCACTGATCACCTCGCCCCGGGTGACACCGTTCTCGCTGTGCAGCACCTGGTGCAGCACCCACCATTGGGGCTGCGTGATTCCGATCGCAGCGAGCCGTCCCCTGACGTACGCCATCAGCGTCTTGTTCGCAGCCCACGTCCAGTACCCGATCGGCTGGTTCACCAGCTCTCGGTCCTCGTGTGAGTACTCCATCACGTCACGCCACCTTCTTCCTCGGTCGGCCTCGCCCGACACACCGTCCGAACGTAGGACCTCAACTGTGGTCCAGGTCAAGTGTGATCGCCCTGACATACAGCAACCGCGCCGCGCCGCAGGCCCGGTGTCCGGCAGGGGCGTCAGGACGACAGCTCGAAGGCTACGAGGAAGGCGTAGACCCCGTACGCGAGCAGGGCCGCCGCGCCCAGGAACGCGCCCGTCGCCGCGCCGGCTCCCGGGTGACGGCGGCGGGCCGCCGCCACGAGCGCACCCACCATCGCGCCCGCCGACGGGGCCCCGGCGATGATGCCGGTGAGCTGGGCGAAGTGGACGTTGGCCTCGTGGTTGCCCCGCCAGTCGGAACCCGAGGGGTTCTGGACGACGTGCAGTTGCAGCGTCCAGACCCATACGCAAGGGGCCAGGAACAGTGCGGCCAGGACGAGCATGGCCACTATGTAGGGCCTTCTGCTCTCTTCTCCGTGGGTCATGACCACCAGCATCGCCGAGCGCGCGGCTGCCGCGCATCCGTGCGCGTACTCAGTTTCCGGCCCCCGGCGAAATGATCCGCGGCGTCCTCGCGCCAAGGCCGGTGGGGCGAGGAGACCGACGGTCAAATAACGGACCGCATATTATTCCGCGTAGTATCCGGACGGGTGGTGTTTGTGGCGGCCGGTCCGCCGCCTGTTCTCCCCGGTCCCGCTTTTATCCAGCTTTCATGTGGTTCTGTGAGTGTCTCGCACGGTGAGCCGCTGCGGCCTTCCCTGAGTTTGTGGACATCAATCAACACGGGGGTGTTGGTGTTGCAATTCAAATTTCTTGGGGCGTTTGAATTAGAGCGTCGAGGGAAAAGTGTGACCGTGCCCGAGGGGCCCAAGCTGCGCAAGATCCTGGCATTGCTGGCCCTTCGCTCCAATCAGGTGGTTTCCTGTGCGGAAATCATGGAGGAGCTGTGGGGTGATGAGCCGCCCAGGACGGCCCTCCCGGCAATTCGTACTCATCTCTATCACTTGCGCCAGGCCATGCGGAAGGAAATCGGCGAAAAAGCGGCCGCCGACCTCATAGGAACCCGAGGAGTCGGCTACGTGTTCCGCGCGGAGCCGGGCCAGGTGGACGTGGAGTCCTTCCGGAGGCTCGCGCGGCGGGGCGAGGACCTGATGGAGGTCGGACGTCTGACCGAGGGGGCTTGGGTCCTGACCAAGGCGCTGGACATGTGGCGGGGCGACGCCCTGACCGACATCGCACGCGGCCAGCTGCTGGAGGGCCACGTCCGGCAGCTCCGGGAGATACGGACCCGGGCACTCCGGCAGCGGATCCAAGCCGATCTGCGGCTCGGCAGGCACGGCCGCGTCGTCGTCGAGCTGCAGGGACTGATGACCGCGCACACGTTGGACGAGCCCCTGCACTTCCAGTACATCACCGCGTTGATCCGCAGCGGCCGGCGGGCGGACGCGCTGCTCGCCTATGACGGCCTGCGCAGATCGCTGAGGGACGAGCTCGGGCTGGAACCCTGCCGGGAACTGCAGGAATTGCAGCGGGAGATCCTTTCCGGCATGGGCGTGCCCCGGCTTCCTTTCGGTGCGTCCGTCGCGGAATTCATGTCACGTTCTCTGCCGAAGGGTGATCGCCATCTCTCCCGTGTCTCGTGACCGTCCGGAAGGTGGCCCCGTGAAGCGGCGGCTGGGCGTGATGGGGGGTACGTTCGACCCCATTCACAACGGCCACTTGGTGGCGGCGAGTGAGGTGGCGCACCGTTTCCTTCTCGACGAGGTCGTCTTCGTTCCCGCGGGACGGCCGTGGCAGAAGGCAGGAAGCCGGGTCACTCCGGCGGAGGATCGCTATTTGATGACGGTGCTCGCCACCAATTCCAATCCGAAGTTCTCGGTGAGCCGGGTCGACATCGACCGTGGCGGCGACACCTACGCCGTCGACACCCTCCGGGATCTGCGCGCCGAGCACAGCGACGCCGATCTTTTCTTCATCACCGGTGCCGACGCGCTGACGCAGATCTTCAGCTGGGTCGACGTCGAGCGGGTCTTCTCCCAGGCCCACTTCATCGGGGTGACCCGGCCGGGGCACGAGCTGCAGGACCCGGGTCTCCCCGAGGGAGGTGTGTCCCTGGTCGAGGTGCCCGCCCTGGCGATCTCCTCCACGGGCTGTCGCGAGCGAGTGGCCGGGGGCCACCCGATCTGGTACCTCGTACCGGACGGGGTGGCCCGTTACGTCGAACGGCGGAGGCTCTACCGAGCGGAGGGCTGAACCGGGCGCGACTGTGCCGCCCGCCGGGCCCAGCGGGCCATGGCCGGACGTTCCACGGCCGCGTGCAGCAGCCATGAGGCGACCAGACTCAGCGCCAGCGCGAGCAGTCCAAGACCGATCGCCGTCGGGACCGGTGCCTGGTGCTTGAGGTGGAATCGTTCCTCCGCGTCGGACAGCAGCACTTGGTGCACGAGGTAGAAGGCGAAGGACACTTCACCGAGCCACACCCAGAGAGGGCCGCTCATCGCGGTACGCCGCCCGGCCGCGTCGGCGGTGGCGGCGGCGGGAATCAGCAGGGCGAGGGGGACGACGGTGATGGCGTTGAGCTGGAACAGCAGCGGTACGTACAGGCCGACGAGGTAGAACACGATCACAAGGCCGGCGGCCGGGAGCAGACGAGGGCCGGTCCACCGGCCCGTCAGTACCAGCCGGGCCAGCAGGATGCCGAGGACGAAATCGAGCAGTCGCACCGGCGGGAAGACATAGGTGAACCACACCTGCGTCACCGATTGGCCGTGCAGCGACGAGGCGTCGCTCACGTGCGCGAAGGGCGTGCCCTCCGGCAACAGCCGGGCCACAAGCGGGACGCACACGATCGCTACGGCGACCGCCGCTGTCCACCAGCGCAGCCTGTTCTCCGGAATGCGCCGCACCAGGCGCAGCAGGAAGGGGAAGGCGAGGTAGAAGAGCAGCTCGCAAGAGAGCGACCAGCTGGGGATGTTGACGCTGAAGACGATGCTTTCCCGGGGCAGCCACGCCTGGAGGAGCAGGAGGTTGGGCACGGCTTGCGCGAGCCCGGCGGTGGCCGCAGCGTAGAGCGCCATCGTGATGACGAACATCACCAGGTGGTTGGGGTAGATCTTCACCAGGCGCCGTCTGAGAAACGTTCCCACGGTGTCCCGGTCGCGGGCGGACCACGTCAGGATGAACCCGCTGAGCATGAAGAAGAAGGACACGCCGATCCAGCCGCCGTTCTTCGCGAGGAAGACGAAGGGGCCGTGATCCGGGCCCGATCGTTTGATCGGGCTCATGATCGACAGGTGGAAGGCGAACACCATGAGGGCGGCGATGAACCTCATGCCGGTCAGGGTCGGGAGCCGGGACTTCCGGCTCTCCGGATTCAGTTGCGCGACCATTTATGCCACCTCTTGGGGAGACTGGTATCTCTGCCGGTACCAGTGGGCGTGGTGATGGATGTTGCTCTTGAAGCCGGGGCCCGGGTCGCAGTGAATGTCGCTCCACAAGGGGCCGGAGTCGAACCAGTGGTCGGTGGCGACCATGTCCACGAAGTGCGTGGACAGTCCGGCGGCCCGCAGCCGCTCCCGCGCCGCCGCATAGGTGAGCGCCGGGCCGGTCGTCGGCAGGTCCACGATGGTGGCTAGGGTCTCGATCAAGTCCGAGCAGAAGACGGGCTCGGGATGGGCCGCGTGGTAGACCGCACCGCCGAGGCGCTCCCGGGGCATGAGTGCCAGGTGGACCATGGCACGGGCCAGATCGTCGACGTCGATCACGGAGAGACGGGAATGCCAGCCCTCGGTGGGGGAGCCCAGGGTGCGCAGAAGGTCCAGCAGGCCGGCGATGGACCAGACATCGCCCTCGCCGTACACCAGGTAGGGCCTGACGACCGTCCCGCCGGCTTCCAGGACGAGCCGCTCGGCCTGTTCCCGGGTCCGGCTGACCGCCGATCGGGGGGCCGGCTCGAGATCGGCGACACGGGCGTTCCGGTAGACGCCCCGCCCGTACACGGAGGCGGTGCTGAGATGGACCACGCGCGAGACGCCCGCGCGCTGTGCCTCCTCCAGCAGTGCCTGTGTGCCGCGTACGTTGACGTCCTCGCAGAGTTCCGGCGGGCCGCTCACCACGGACGCGCAGTGCAGGAGTACGTCCACGCCGTCACACGTTCCCCGCAGGGACGAGGGCACGGCGAGATCGGCGTCGATCCGCAGGGCCGCGCCGGACAAGTCCTCCGGCAAGGCCTGGCGGTGTGCCATGAGCCTCAGAGACGGCACACCGGGCACGCGCGCGGCCGCACGGACCACGCGACTGCCGATGAAACCACTGGCACCAGTGATCATGATGGTGGGGAGCACGCGGCTTCCTCCCTTTCGGTCGCGGGGTTCACAGGAGGCCGGGCAGGCCTGTGACGGAGGCCAGTTCCTCGAGGGCCTGGGCGTTGTCGCGGAAATGCACGGCACGCCACCCCCGCGACCGGGCGGCCTCGCAGTTCCGCGGGAGGTCGTCGACCAGGACACAGTCCTCGGCGCCCACCCCGGCCGTCTGCTCCGCCAGGGCGAAGATCTCCTGACCGGGCTTGCAGTGCCCCACCCGGGATGAGTCGATGACGACGTCGAAGTCGCCGGCCGGTGCGATGATCGCGTGCCAGTGGGGCTCCCACTCGGCCACGTTGTTGGAGAGGATGCCGACCCGCAGTCCGCCTTCCCGGATCCGTTGGACCGCCCGCACCATCTGTGGGTTCGCGGTGATGCCCTCGAACCACTGCTGCCCGAAATGCTTCAGCCGGGCTTTCGACAGGTCGGTGTCCGGATCTGCCGCGCGCAGTGCGTCGGCCACCCTGCCGCCCCACTCGGCCTCGCTCATCAGACCGCGGTACAACGGGGGATGTTCGGTGGTTGCCGACTCTCCGGTCACCTTGGCGATGGCGGCTTTCAGCCGCTCGCCGGTGATTCCGGTCTTCGCCTCGTAGGAGCGGTACAGCTCGTCCATCGGGGGCGAGAGAACGCCGCCGAAGTCGAACCAGATCATGGCGTCGCGCATGGCGTCCTTCACTGGGGTCACGGTCACGGGTCACGTGCTACGGGCAGGGGGTCACGGCAGGATGCGGGAGAGGACGATCGTGCCGACGGCCGTTTCCACGCCCTCCTGCAGGACCGCCATGGCGAAGACGGCCGTGGAGCCGTTGTCGGCGGTGTCGAGGAGGACCGCCCGGCAATCGGTCGGCAGCTCGAATTCGGCGAAACGTGTGAAGTCCACGGACAGTCGGGTGACCGACAGTTCGCGCGGCGGCAGGCCGAGCACGGTGTGGGCGGCCAGGAGCGCGGTCTGGCGGAACGCCTCCACCATCACCGCCCCCGGTATGTGGTCGAGGGGGTGATCGAAGAGAGAGGGGTGGGACCGGTCGACCGCGACCTGTCCGACCACCTCCTCGTCCTGGACCCGGACGCCGGCGAGCAGCACGTTCCGGGGGGAGAGACGTCCCGCGGCCGAAGGATCGAACCCGGGAGCGGACAGGTACGGCCGGGCCGGATCGAGATGGAGGCCGGCCCGGCCCCGGCTGCGTAACGTGTTCCAGACCGAAGCGGTCGTCCAGGCGAAGGCCAGCCTTCCCATGACGGCCTCCCGGTCGTCGACCGTGGCGCGCATGTCCACGGTGAGACCGGTGAGACGGCCCGCGCGGCGCTGCTCCTCGCCGGTGTGCAGCCGGACGAGCATGTGCCCCGGGTGCGGACCGACGCGCAGGGCGGCCGGGTCGGTGATGGTGAGCTCCGCGCCGTCGAGGAAGGACTTGTGGCTGGGCTGGACGTCCAGGAATTCGTGGCCGAGGTAGAGGAAGGTCTGCCGGAATACCTCGAGAACCAGCAGGGGGTCGTACGAGGGCACGACCGTGTCGTGGTCGCTGTAGTAGGCGTGATTGCGCGGGAGCTGGGCGGCGGCCAGGAACTCCTGATCG
Organism: Streptomyces sp. NPDC053048; assembly: GCF_044547045.1. NCBI lineage: Bacteria > Bacillati > Actinomycetota > Actinomycetes > Kitasatosporales > Streptomycetaceae > Streptomyces > Streptomyces sp. NPDC053048. The sequence continues at coordinate 303,208 of NZ_JBITZS010000009.1, read as the reverse complement.
GAGACGCGCCGCACGTCGGTCAGGAACACCTCGCTGACCGCGGCGCGGTGCACCGCCTCGCGAGGCACGGTCGAGGAGAAGGAGAGGGGCTGCTGTGGGCAATGAGGCATGGGGTTCCAGGCGGTCGACGGAGGCCGGTGAGAAGTGGGTGGGCGCGTGGCGCCGAAGCTGTGCGAGGTTCAGCCGGTGGCGACGGACTGGGACCAGTCGATGTCCAGCTGCTCGACGACGTCCAGCCGCTCGGCGAGGCCGCGCAGGCCGGAGTAGTCACAGACCAGGCGCTGCCGACTCGACTCCGCCCGGCAGTCGGCGAGCATCTCGTGACCCCCCTCGATCCGGGAAAGGTCCATCACACGGTCCCAGCTCGCGTAGTCGTTGGTGACGAAGCCGTCGAGCCCCTTGGCCAAATGGTCGAGGAAGAAGCGTCGTTGGGCCGCGTTCAGCTTGCTGTGGACCATCTCCGCCAGTTCCGCCGTGATGGAGGAGTGGCAGTACTCATCACGATTGTGGATCTTGACAGTGGTGCTGTTGATCGGCTGGATGTCCGGGTTGTCGACGATGAGGCTCAGGTAGGCGACGATCGAGATCTCGGTCACGGTCGCGAAGGCAAGGGTGGTCAGGGAGCGCTGCCACCGCTCCTCGGCCGAATCCCGTAGCCGCTGGTGCTCGCGCACGAGGTGGGGCATCGGCAGGTCGGAGTCGCGCAGCCCGCCACCGCGCTGCCGACGTGTGACCGCGCTCGCGTTGAGATGCATGAGCGTGTGGTACTGCTCGTCGACCATTGCCTGCGCCAGGGCCGTGTTCATCGCCTCGCCCTGAATGTCGGGATATTCGCCCTCGACGACGAGCGCGAAGGCGGGATTGGCCAGTTTCTGCTCGACCATGACCGTATGACGGTTGAAGGCTATCCAGCCCCAACTGAGGAGTTCGTTGCGTTTCTCCGGAGGGAGTGCCTGGTACGTAGGGTGGTCGTGAAAGGGTAGAAGTGCTTCCGGATAGTCCGGTCGCTCGTGCTGGAACAGGTCGTCCAGGTCCGGCTCCTCACGTTTTACGGATGCCCTCCGGTGCCAATTCCCGGCGAGCCGCCTGATGACTGCGTTCTCCACCGGATCGTTCGGATCGTGTGGTGGAAGCGCTGGGGTGGCCGAATGGTCCGCATTACTGCTCATGACAGTCCTTCAGTGTCCGGGTCAGTGGGCAGGGAACTATCACCGAGGAAGCTCCACGTAACCCCCGTCCGGGAGGAACGTAGGTCATCCGGGTAGCGCTGTAAACCCATGCGTCGGCGGCTCCGGATGAATCAATTTTATTGAGCTTTGATTGGCTTCGGTGTGAGCTGGAGAATTGCGTCGAACCGCTTCTCCCGCAGCTGGAACGAGGTTGACCCGCTTCCGGGAGACCCCTAGCGTGATGGCCGCGCAAGCCCTGATCGGCAGGGGTTCACGCAGCGCTCGCCGATGCTCCTGTGGGAGATCGGCAACCGCCGGATTCCTTTCCACCGGATGAGAGATGCCATGCAGATGGATGCCGAAGTGCAAGCCGTGGCCAAGAAGATCGTCGCGGAGATCCTTGAGATCGATCCCGGAATTCTGGAATCGACTGACAGATTCAAGGAGGACCATGGCGCCGATTCCATGCGGGCCATCGAGATCCTGGCCGCCCTGGAAGAGCGGTTCGAGGTGACCGTCGCCCAGCACGACATTGCGCGCATGGTCGACCTCGACGGCGTTTACACCGCGCTGGCGAACGCCGTGGATTCTCAGTAAGGAGAAGAATTGTCCTCGCCCGTACCGGAACGCAGGGTCGTCGTCACCGGCCTTGGCGCGGTGACCAGCATCGGATTCGGTGTGACGGAATTTCTGGCCGGCCTGCGGGCGGGTCGTGACGCCGCCAAGCCCATTCGCTCCTTCGACACGACCGGCTTTGTGCATGCCCAGGGCTGCGAGATAACGGACTTCGAGGCGGACCGGTTCCTTCGGAACCTGCCGCGTGACGAATTCGGACGAGCGAGCGGCTTCGCCGCCGCGGCCGCCCGTATGGCGGTCGAGGACGGCGGAATGCGGCTCGATGACCTGCGGGACGCGCGGTCGCTGGTCGCCATCGGCACCACGGACGGCGAGTCGCGCGACCTGGAGGACCTCGTCCGGCTCGAGATCGCCGGTGGGTTCGAGAACCTGGATCCCGGCCTGGCCCGCCGGGTGCCCGCGGGCCGTCTGTCCGTCGCCGTCGCATATGAGCTCGGACTTACCGACGTCGAGGCCGTCACCATGACGACCGCATGCGCGGCCGGCAACTACGCCGTCGGACACGGACTCGACGCCATCAGGAACGGAGACGTCGACTTCGCGCTGTGCGGTGGTGCGGATGCCCTGTGCCTCAAGACGCTCGCCGGGTTCACCCGCCTCGGGGTGGTCGCTTCCGACCACTGCCGGCCGTTCGACCGGGACCGCGAAGGAATGCTGCCGGGCGAGGGCTCGGGAGTGCTCCTGCTCGAAAGCCTGGAATCCGCGCGGCGCCGAGGCGCACGGGTGTACGCGGAGGTGCTCGGCTACGGGTTGAACTGCGACGCCACCCACGCTGTGTCACCGGACGAGGAGAGCTTCGCGGACTGCATGCGTCTGGCACTCGAGGATGCCGGGATCGAACCGGGGGACGTCGACCTCATCTCCGCGCACGGCACCGGCACCCCCGCCAATGACGTGACGGAAGCGCGCGCCATCAACCGGGTGTTCGCCGGCGACCCGCCTCCCACCGTGGCGGTCAAGTCGATGATCGGCCACACCATGGGGGCCGCCAGCGCGCTGGCCTCCGTGGCCTGTGCGCTGGCGATCCGCGAGGGGTTCGCGCCCCCGACCATCAATCACCGTGAGACCGACCCCGAGTGCGCCGTCGACTGCGTGCCCAATGCGGCGGTCGACATGAACGTGCGCATCGTCCAGAACAACGCGCTGGCATTCGGAGGGAACAACGCCGTGGTGATCCTGGGCATCCCCGACGACAGCGGCCGGGGCAGCCGTCCCGTGCCCGCGACGGCTCCCGGGGGTGAGCGGTGAACACCGTGACGGAACCGACCGTGATCTCCGCTTGGTCGGCGGTCTCGGCCTTCGGCGTGGGGGCGAGGGCCTTCGCCGACGGTCTTCGTGACGCCCGCAGCGCCGTGACCGCGCTGGACCGGGAACGGTGGAACGTCCCCGTGGAGCGGGCGGGCGTCGTACCGGTGGCCGACGCCAGGGAGCTGCTGGGCCCCTCGGGGACGCGAACCATGGACCGCGCCACGGCACTGGCCGTGTCTGCCGTCGGATCCCTCATCGGGGAGGAGACAGGAACCACCGGTCGCGAGGCCGGGACGGGCGTGGTCCTGGGCACCTCGGCCGGCAGCGTCGCCGACTTCATGGGCTTCGCCCGGGACGCGCTCACCCGTGATCGGCCCTACCGCGTCAATCCCGGCCGGTTCCCCAACACGGTGATGAACTGCGCGGCTGGACAGGTGGCCATCCGGCACGGGCTGCGGGGGCCGAACGCCACTGTCGCGGGCGGGCGGGCAGCCGGCCTGCTCGCGCTCAACTACGCCCGTCGGCTCCAGCGCTCCGGCCGTGCCCGGCGCATCGTGTGCGGTGGGGTCGAGGAGTTCTCGACCGAGCGGGCATGGCTCGCCTGGCACAGCCGTCCGGCCGGACAGGAAGCCGTCGCACCACTGGGCGAGGGGTGTGCGGTCCTCATGCTCGATGCCGGACGGTCCGCCGGCGGCAACGCCCTGGCCGAAGTGCTGGCCGTGGAGACCGGTCTGGCGCCGCGCGAGGAGGATGCCGCCGAGGCACTCGCGCGCTGCCTCCGCCGGGCACTGCGGCAGTCGGGCACCGACGCCGCGAACGTATGGGCCGTCGCGGCCGGCGACGAGCCGGGCGCCCGCGGCGATCAAGAGGAGGTCGCCCTGCGCGCGGTGCTCGGCGACCGGGACGTCGCACGGGTGTCCTGTGCGCCACTGGTCGGGGACACCTGCGCAGCCTCCACCACGTTCCAGATCACGGCTCTGCTCGAGGCCGCCGAGGAGGACCCGGACGCCCGCGGGCGGGTGGCGCTCGTCACCACCCTCGACGCGGACGGGCTCGTCGGCTGCGCCCTGCTGCGTGTCGCGCCCGGCGACCGGTGACCGTTCGTGCCGAGTGGGAGTGGATGATGACGCCGAACGCCGTATACCTGAAGGCTCCGCAGTATGTCCTCGGAGAGATCGAAGAGGCCCACACAGCCATCGAGAACCTGTCCTCCCGGGCCCGTGAGCTACGCATTCCGCTGAAGGCCGGTCTCTGGGGCTGGGGCAGGATACGCCGCACGGAGAAGACCCTCGAGGAGATGGCGATCGCCAGCGGGTCACGGACGCTGCGCAGCGCCGGGATCGCGCCGTCCTCCATCGACCTGCTGATCCTCTGCTCGACCCGGTTCCCCTCGGAAGTGGACCTGCACGGACGGATGATGGAGACCGTCATGACCGGCATGGGACTCGCCGATGCCGCGTTCATGGGTATCACGCTGAACCGTTGCACGAACCTGCTGTCCGCCGTGCATGTCGCCGATGCCTTCGTGCGCAGCGGCCGGTACCGGAACGTTCTCGTCGTCACCACCGATCGCATCGCCGACGAGTCCGTACGTATGGAGAAGTTCGCGCTTTTCAGTGATGGTGCGGCGAGCTGTGTGGTCGCAGCCGAGCACAGCGACGAGGCCTACGAGGTCCTTGCCTGCGCGACGGCACAGACCCCTTCGGAGCTCGACGGGGCGAACGAGATCAGCGCCGACCTCTCCCGGCTGGTGAACGACCGCCTGCTCGGGCCTCTGGGTCTCACGCTGGAGGACGTCTCCGGCCTGATGCACGCGAACCTGTTCAAGCCCCTCGTCGCGATGAAGGAGCGACTGGCCGGCTTCACCCCGGCACAGATCTACACCGAGAACATCGAACGCATCGGACACTGCTTCGCGGCGGATCCGCTCATCAACCTGGTCGACAGGGCCGCGGCCGGCCATGTCCGCGGCGGAGGCCACTACATGCTGGCGTCGAGCGTTGCCGGGTCACGCCTGGGAGTTCTGCTGCGGAAGGTCACAGAGAATGGAAAGGACGGACGACTTTCGTGACCGGCTCCACCTGGTTCCTGACGTCCCGCAAGGCCACCGGGAACGTTCCCCGCGTCTACTGCTTCGCGCACGCCGGCGGAAATCCGCGCCTCTTCCTGAAATGGCAGGATCACATGGGGGACGATGCCGAGATCGTCGCCGTCTGCCCGCCCGGACGGGCTCATCGGGGGAGGGAATCCTCCGCCGCGGACCTGACGGCCCTGGCCGCCGATGTCGCCAGGGAGATCGCCGCGACGGCGGACCAGCCGTTCCTCTTGTTCGGCCACAGCCTCGGTGCCGTGGTGGCATTCGAGACCGCCCGGCGGCTCGACGGCCATCCACTGATCCGGCACGTGATCGCCTCTGCCGCCTCCGCCCCGTCGCTCCTGCCGTCCGAAAAGGTCCGGGAAACAGCACGGTTGACGGGCACGGACTTCACCCGTGCCGTGGAGGTCTTCGGCGGTCTGCCACCCGAGGTCATCGCCAACGAGGGGCTCCAGGAGCTGCTGCTGGCCGGCCTGCGGGCGGACTTCCGTATGGCTGCAGCATACATCTATCGGTCGTCCGCGCCCCTGGCTGTGCCGCTCACCCTGATCGCGGGCCGGGGTGACCGGACCATCACCGAAACGGCCCTGGAACCCTGGCGGTTGGAGTCCACGGACGTTCCCGAGTGCCACTGGGTGGAAGGCGGCCACTTCTACTTCGATCAGCGGCCGTCCGCCGTGACGGACGTGCTGCGGCCGATCGTGCGCGCGGTCTCCCTCCGATCCGCACAGTCCTCACAGCCCATGGAGGCCGGTCATGCCAGCTGATACGAGCTTCGACCCGCAGATTCTGCAGCTTCCGTTCTTCGACACGGCACACCGCGAGCTCGCCGACGCCATCGATGCCTGGTGCCGCGAACGCTCCGACGACTGGGAGGCGTTACGTCGTGAGACGCCGGAGAAGGCCGGGCTGGAGCTGGTGCGGGAGCTGGGCGCCGCGGGCTGGTTCTCGTACCTGTCTCCCGGTGACGACGACCGGGCGGTGAACCCCGGCGACTACCGCTCGCTGTGCCTGGTCCGTGAGGCGTTGGCCTATACGGAGGATCTGGCCGACTTCGCCTTCTCCATCCAGGCGCTGGCAGCCACGCCACTGATGCGTTTCGGAACCCCGGAACAGCAAAGGCGCTATCTACCAGGAATGGCGCGGGGGACGCTGGTGGGCGCCTTCGCCGCTTCCGAGGAGGAAGCGGGCTCCGACCTGGGCGCGGTGCGGCTGCGCGCCGAGCCTGCTACGGACGGTTATGTCCTCGACGGCCACAAGGCCTGGGTCGCGAACGGGAGCATCGCCGGCCTGTACTGCGTCATCGCCCGGACGGGCGAGGGGCCGGGTCCGCTGGGCCTGACAGCCTTCCTCGTCCCGGCCGACACCCCCGGTGTGCGGGTGTGGGAGAGCGTCGATGCCCTGGCGCCGCGCTCGTTCGCACACCTGGCCTTCGAGAACTGCCGGGTTCCGGCGGACAGCGTGCTGGGCAGGCCCGGAGGCGGTTTCGTCATCGCGATGGACCTGCTGGAACGGTTCCGCATGACGGTGGGCGGGGCCGCCCTGGGGTTCGCCCGCCGGGCGGCGGACACCGCACTCGCCCGCGCCCGCAGCAGGCCCGCCTACGGCGGCCGTCTGATCGACCTGCAGCTCGTCAAGGCGTCCCTGGCCGGCATGGAGGTCAAGCTGAACGCGGCTTCCCTGCTGGTGGCGCGCGCCGCCTGGGAGACCGACCGGGGCAACCGCCGCTTCGCCGTGCATTCGAGCATCGCCAAGCTGCACGCCACCGAGGTGGCGCAGGAGATCGTCGACGCCTCCGTGCAGGTGCTGGGGGCCGCCGGTCTGGTCAAGGACAGCGTCACCGAGCGCCTTTACCGCCAGATCAGGGCGCTGCGCATCTACGAAGGCACCTCGGAGGTGCAGCTGATGACCATCGCCGGTGCGCTCGGCCGGCGCCGTGCCGGTTGAACCATGCCAATCGTCGCTCGAAAGGAAGGACCGAACATGCGGCACGAGGATTCCCCGCGAAGCGAGGGGCACTACCGCTGCGTCGGAGTCGGAGCGGGCCCCGCGAACCTGAGCCTGGCGTCGTTGCTGCACGAACGACCGCAGGTACGGAATCTCTTCATCGACCGGAAGGAGTCCTTCGGCTGGCACGACGAGCAGCAGATTCCCGGCACCACGCTGCAGGTCTCCCTGTTCAAGGACCTGGTCAGTCTCTCCGAGCCGACCAACCCCTTCTCCTTTCTGTCCTACTTGCACGACAAGGGCCGTATCTATCATTTCCTCAACGCCCAGTTCTCGGAGGTCCCGCGCCAGGAGTTCCGCAATTACCTGGCATGGGCAGCCGAGCGCAACAAGAACGTCGCCTTCGGCGAGGAGGTCGTCGAGGTCGGATTCGACGGCGTCTTCAGGGTTCGTACCGACCGTCGCACCGTGACGGCCGACAACATCGTGGTCGGTGTCGGCAGTCGGCCGTGGGTACCGGATCACGGACTGCGTCATCTCGGCGCGACCCAGTTCCATGTCAACGAGTACCTGGCCAGGGCGGGGAACCTAGGCGGGAAGCGCGTCGTGGTCGTGGGCGGCGGGCAGTCGGGGGCGGAGGCCGTGCTCGACCTGCTCTCGAGGAGCGGCGCGGAGCTGCCCCGGCGGGTCGCCTGGATCTCCCGGCGCCGCAACTTCTTTCCGATCGACGACTCGCCGTTCACCAACGACTTTTACACGCCCTCCCATTCGGACTACTTCTACAACCTGCCGGCAGATCTCCGCTCGGCCTTCAACGCCCGGCATGTGCTGTCCAGTGACGGCATTTCCGAGTCCACGCTGCGCGAGGTCTACCAACGCGTCTACGTCCTCCGCTTCGTCGAGGGCAGGTCCGACGTCGTCGGGCTGTATCCCAACCGTGAGGTGGCCGACGTGACCAGGAGCGGTCCCGGAACGTGGGACCTGGAGATCCGGCACAACGACGGTCCCGCCGATGGCGTGCACTTCGACGCGGACGTCATCATCTGGGCCACGGGTTTCCGCCCCGCCGCCATGGACTTCCTGGCTCCGCTGGACGGCCGACTCGAGCGGGAGGGCGACGAACTACGGATCGACGAGCACTTCGCGGTGCAGTGGGACGGACCCAACGACCACAACATCTTCGTCCAGAACGCCGCCCGGCAGCAGCGAGGGCTGCCCGACCCCAACCTCAGCCTGAACGCCTGGCGCAGCCGTCGCATCGCGGACCGGCTGTGCGGCACGCGCACCGGCGATCAGCTGGCCTCCTTCGTCGCCTGGTCGGCGAAGGAGGAATCCGAGGTCTCGTGGGAGAACCGATGACCGGAACCCGCCCGGCAGCGGTGGACGTCGCCGTCGTCGGCGGTGGCGTGATCGGCTGCATGACCGCACGGGAAATCCTCCGGCGCGCTCCAGGGACGTCGGTCGCCTTGCTGGAGCGGGATGCCGTCGCCAGTGGCGCCACCCGGCGTTCCGCGGGGCTGCACTTCCCCCGGGGAGCGACCGAGCGCGTACGCGCGATGTCCGGCTACAGCCAGGACCATTACGCGCGGCTGAAGAAGGAGCATCCCAGGATTCCGGTCCATGAGCTGGGCATGACCGTGGTGGCGGACGCCGCCGCCGGGGACCGGTTGCGCGAGGTCTACCTCGGCAGCACCCGTCTTTCCCCCGTCTCCGCCGTACCGGGGGACGTGGTGCGGCTGCCGCCCGGCTCGACGGCCTGGACCGGAGAAGGCTGTCAGTACGCGGACGTCCACGCTCTCACCCGGCACCTGGCCCGGGAGCTGCGCGAGCAGGTCGCCTTCCGGGAAGGCGTGGAGGTGAAGGCGCTGGATGCCGGGGCGAGCGGCGTCGTCCTGAGCTTGAGCACCGGAGAAGCCGTGCGAGCGGAGCGGGTCGTCCTGGCTCCCGGCCCATGGCTCGACGCCCCTGCCTGGCGCGACCTGGTCCGGCCGCTGGGCGCGCGGGTGAAGAGGGTCGTGGCCCTGCACATCGAGAAGGCACCGGCCGAGGGCGACGGTGCCGTCGTCTTCCACGACGAGGACGCCTTCCTGCTGCCCTTGTACGACCGGGGGCACTGGCTGTTCAGCTACACCTGCCGGGAATGGGACGTGGATCCCGACGATTCCTCGCCCGCGCTGTCGGCTGCCCATCTGTACGAGGCACAGGACGTGCTGTCACGCTATGCGCCCGCTCTGGCCGAGCACTGCGCCTCGGGCCAGGTGTTCTGCGATGCCTACAGCCCCACCGGCGAGCCTCTGATCACCCTCCTCGAGGGCAACGGCCGGTTGATCTTCGCGGGTGCCGCCAACGGCTCCGGCTACCGGCTCGCCCCCGCGATCGCGGCTCGGGCGGTCGACCTGCTCGTCCCCACGCCTTCGGACAAGGATGGCAATGATCTTCAATAGGTATGACGAGAGTGTCCTGGCCGAGGCCTTCGGCATCGACATGAGCGACGTCGAGGGACTGGGCGTGGGAGCCGGCTGGGGCCGGGTCGTCCCCGGGCAGCGCTCGATGGTTCACCAGCACGACGAGACCGAGCTCTTCGTGTTCGTATCCGGTCGTGGCGAGCTCATCGTCGACGGGGAACGGTATACGGCCGAGCCAGGGGTGGTCGCCCTGTTCGAGCCCTTCGAGTCGCATGTACTGGAGAACACCGGCGACGTCGACGTGGTGTTCATGACCCAGTACTGGCGCGATCCCGGCCGCGCGCTCACGTCGGCCCGCTCCGGGGACCGCAAGGGATTCGGCCGGCGTCCCGTCTTCGTCTTCTCCACTCCGCCCACGCCCAACGGTGATCTGCACCTGGGACACCTGTCCGGCCCGTACCTCGGGGCGGACGCCTATGTGCGGTTCCAGCGCATGAACGGCACCCAGGCCTGGCACCTGACCGGGAGCGACGACTTCCAGAGCTACGTGGTGGAGGCCGCCCGGCGAGAGGGCCGTGACCCGGCCGAAACCGCGGCGCACTACAGCGCCGAGATCGCCGCGACGCTGCGCCTGCTGGACATCGTCCCGGATCAGTACACCAGCAGCAACGACGACGACTCCTACCCCGAGGGCCTGCGCGCCTTCTTCTCACGGCTGGTCGCCTCCGGGGCGGTGACCCCGACACGCGGGAGCGCCCTGTTCGAGGGGGAGAGCGGCAGGTACCTCTACGAGGTCGACGTCAAGGGCGGTTGCCCCTCCTGTGGCGCGGGGACCAGCGGCAACATCTGCGAGGAGTGCGGAGAGCCCAACACCGTCACCGACCTGACCGACCCGGCCGTCGCCCGGTCGGGCGCCACGCCGCACGAAGGGGAGCTGACCCGTTTCTCCCTCCCGCTGCACGAATTCGGCGGCTTGATCACGGAACACCACCGCACGGGACGGGTACCGGCTCGTTTGCGGGAGCTGGCCGACCGGCTCCTGCGCAGGCCGCGCCTGGATGTCCCCATCACCCACCCGTCGGCCTGGGGCGTCGAACCGGCCGAGGAGGAGGGGGCGGGCCAGGTCGTCTGGGTATGGCCCGAGATGAGCTACGGATTCCTGCACGGCATCCAGCGCCTGGGCGAACGGCTCGGCGAGGACTGGGCGGCGCGGGATCCTCGACAGGACTGGAAAGTCGTCCACTTCTTCGGCTACGACAACAGCTTCTACCACTCGGTCCTGTACCCGGTGCTGTACCGGCTGGCCTTTCCCGAGTGGGAGCCCGACATCGACTACCACGTCAACGAGTTCTACCTGCTCGAAGGCAGCAAGTTCTCCACCAGTCGCCGGCACGCCATCTGGGGCAAGGAGATCCTCTCCGCCGACACCGTGGACGCGGTGCGCTACTTCCTCTGCCGGACCCGGCCCGAGGGCGAGCGCACGGACTTCCGCCGTGCGCTGTACAGGGATGCCTTGGAGGAGCGGCTGATCGGTACCTGGCAGCGCTGGCTGAACGACCTCGGCGCCCGGCTGGACAAGGATTACGGCGGCACCGCACCGGACGCCGGCACCTGGACCCCTGAGCAGTCGGCCTTTCTCGCCCGGCTGGGCACCCGCCTCGCCGCGCTCACCGACAGCCTGGGTCCGGACGGCTTCTCCTTGCGGCAGGCGGCCGCCGAACTCGACGGACTGGTCGACGACGCCGTCGCATTCGCCCGCCGTGAGAACCCGCTGTCCCGCACCGCGGCCTGGCACAGCGAGGCCCGTACGTCCGTCGCGCTCGAGCTGGCGGCGGCCCGGCTACTCGCCCATGGCGCCACCCCCCTGATGCCCAGGTTCGCGGACAGGCTCGCCCGGGCCCTGGGACTGCCCACTCCCACGCAGTGGCCCGAGACCGTTGAACTCGTCCCGCCCGCGACCCCCATCGGCCTGACCGACGCGGTCTTCTTCCGGCCTGCGGACGCCCACGCCGAGGTCTCGTCGTGAGCGCGCCCGCACCTGCGTCGGTGATCAACCGCATCGTCTCCGCGCCGCCCGGAAACGGCGGGCGGATCGCCTTCGCCCGGCTGCTGGGCACGGAGTCGCTGAGCCTGCGGGAACTCTACGAGCAGGCCGGGCTGGTGGCGGCGGGACTCCGGGAGATGGGCGTGGGCCGCGGAGACCGCATCGGGATCCTGTCCGCCAACTGCCTCGAGTGGGTACTGCTGGACCTGGCGGCCCTGAGGCTCAAGGCACAGACGGCCGGCTTCGAGCCCGGCAAGTTCGAACCGTCCGCCGCCCTGTCGGCACGCTTCGGCGTGAAGTTGCTCTTCTCGGACCGGCCGTCCGGCGACGAGGGCGTCCTGCCCATGAGCGAGGTCCGGCGCCTGGCCGGACAGACGGGCGGTCACGCCGCCCTGCCCGAGGTGCGCTACGCGCCGCAGGATGAGACCACCGTGAAGTTCACCTCGGGCAGCACTGGAGTGCCCAAGGGACTCGCCGCGACCGTGGGCAGCATCGACAGTTCTCTGCGCGCGGTGCAGGAGATGTTCGCGCACGGGCCCGGTGACGACATCTTCGTCTTCCTGCCGTTGTCCCTGCTGCAGCAGCGCTACTGGATCTACTCGGCGCTGTATCACGGGCACGACGTCACCGTCAGCACCTATGAGGCCGCCTTCGCGACGATGCCCAAGGCCCGGCCCACCGTCGTCATGGGCGTACCCGCCTTTTTCGAGGCGGCCAGACGGCACATCGACGTCCGGGCGCGCCGTGCGGGGGACGGCACGCCCGGCAGTGACACGAGCGAGCAGGCCCGCCGCCTGTTCGGCGACCGCATCCGCTACCTGTGGACGGGCTCGGCCCCGGCGAATCCCGCCGTACTGCGCTTCTTCGACGACGCGGGACTGCCTCTCTACGAGGGGTACGGGCTCAACGAGACGTGCATCGTGGCGAAGAACCACCCGGGCGCCGGCCGCGAGGGCAGCGTGGGGAAGGTCGTCCCGGGCAAACAGGTGCTGATCGGTGCGGACGGTGTCATCAGCGTGCGCAGCGACCATCCGGTCAACTGGCGGTACGAGTACGCAGCTCCCGGCGACTCCGAGCGTGTGTTCGGTCCCGACGGTGTCGTACGCACCGGCGACATCGGCCACCTCGACGAGGACGGCTTCCTGTTCATCCACGGCCGCGCCGACGACGTCATCGTGCTGGACAACGGCAGGAAGATCATCACCAGGCCTGTGGAAGAGCGCATGAAAGCCAGTCCGGCCATTGCCGAGTGCGTGCTGTTCTGTCCCGGCCAGAGGGATCTCGTGGCCGTCGTCTCACCCGCCGCGGTGCCCGCCGACCACGACGCGATCGCCGCTCAGCTCGCCCTGGCCAACCGTGCGGCGGAGCCCGACGAGCGCATCGCCCGGGTGGTGGTGGCGCCCGAGCCGTTCGGCATCGAGAACGATCTGCTCACCTCGCAGTTCAAGCCCAAACGCAAACAGATCCTCGCGGCCTATGAGCGGGAGATCCATGACAACAAGGAGGGAATCCATGCCTGAACCGGAATCCGTCGTCCGCGAGCACCTCGCCCTGGTGCTCGAGGACGAGATCGCACCTACCGACCTCGACCTCGACACCGACATGGCCGACGGGTACGGCTTGACCTCGCTGAACAAGGTCCTCTTCCTCACCTCGGTGTGCGACGGAACCGGCGTGCCCCTGTCCTCCTTCACCGAGCACGATCTCGCCGGGATGCGAACCCTGCGGGACGTCGTCGAGTCACTTTCCCGGCACCTCCCGAAGGCGGTTTGACATGACCTGGTCGCAGAAGGCGGCAGTGGTACTGCAGAACGATCACGTGCTGCTCCGGCCTGTCACTCCCGAGGACCGGGAGCCGGTGCGGGCCGTCGCGATGGCGCCGGAGATCTGGCGCTACTTCGTCTCCGCGGTCGAGAACGACGCCGATTTCGAGGAGTTCTTCGACGCGACCCTCGCCGACCACGCAGCCGGCCGGCGGGCGGTGTTCGTCATCGTGGACAAGGGCTCCGGCCGGGTCGCGGGGAGCATGAGCTTCGGGAACATGGCCGAGGGCGACGCCCGGCTGGAGATCGGGTGGTCCTGGCTGGGCCTCGACTTCCAGGGCAAGGGCGTCAACCGCTGGGCGAAGTTCCTGCTGCTGGAGCATGCCTTCGAGGGGCTGGGTGCCGAACGCGTGGAGTTCAAGACCGACGAACTCAACGAACAGGCGCGGCAGGGCCTGCGGAACATCGGGGCCACCGAGGAAGGAACCCTGCGCAGCTTCAACTACATGCCGGGCGGGCGACGTCGTGACGCGGTCTTCTACAGCATCCTCCGAGCGGAGTGGCCGCGGGTGAAGAACGAGCTGGCCGTGAACGCCAAGGTCTCCTGGGCGGGCGCGGCGAAATGACCACGGACGCGGACGTGGCCTTCCTCCGCCTGTCCGGCAGCCCCTTCGCCATCGGGCGCGGCCACGGCGAGGCCCTCGCCGCGCCCCTTCGGTCCTTCCTCGACGACTCGGTCTGCCGGCTGAACAAGGTCATGCAGGATCCCGTCAGCGTGGCGGGCCTGCGGCCCCTGATCTCCGCCTACCGGGCGGAGACCGCGGCCGCGGTGCCCCGGTTGGCCGAGGAGGTCGAGGGCCTCGCCGCCGGAGCGGGCATCAGCGAGGAGGAGGCGTGGCTGCTGCAGCTGCGCCGGGAGATCATGGGCTATCGGAAGGTGCCCACGGCGGGAGACTGCACGACCTTCGCCAGAGTGGGCACCGCCGCGCACGGGCAGCCGGTCCTGGCCCAGACCGTTGACCTCAACGGTGACCTGGACGACCGCATCAGTGTCCTCGAGGTGGCCGCACCGGGAGTGGACCGCCGTTCGCTGATCCTCAGTTTCGCGGGCCTTCTGGGGTACCTGGGGGTGAACAGCGATGGGCTGGCGGTCGGGCTGAACCTCGTACTGGGAGGGGAATGGCGACCGGGGCTGCCGCCGTACCTGGCCATTCGCCACCTGCTCGACACGTCGTCCGATGTGACCGAGGCCCTGGAGACGCTGCGCGGGCTGAAGCTGGCGAGTTCACGCACGCTCGTCCTGTGCGACCGCGAGCGCGTCGCTTGGGTGGAGTGCCTGGGTGACGACCTCAGGGTCATGCGGGCGACGGAGGTCGCGCACACGAACCACTTCCTGGACCCGGACTTCGCGGCGCACGACGAACTGAACGTATTCGCCCGCAATTCCTCGGTGCGCCGCTTGGAGGCGGCGCGGGCGGGCCTGGCCGCACTGCCCGCCACCGCTGACGCGGAGGACTACTTCGGCCTGTTGTCGCGCCCGCCGATCTGTGTGCCCGACACGGGGGACATCCGGCGCGAGCGGACCGTGGCCGCCGTGGTGATGCTGCCCCAGCGTGGCGAACTGCACCTGCGGCCCGGGGATCCTTCGCTCTCCACGACGCGTGTCTTCCGGCTGCAGGCGGGCTGACCCCCCGGGCCGGCGCGGCAGTGAACCCGCGGCCGGCCCGGTCGGTGGTCGTCAGACGTTGACGCCGAAGTCCTGGGCGATGCCCGCCAGGCCCGAGGCGTAGCCCTGGCCGACCGCGCGGAACTTCCACTCCGCGCCGTGGCGGTAGAGCTCGCCGAAGACCATGGCGGTCTCGGTGGCGGCGTCCTCGCTCAGGTCGTAGCGGGCGATCTCGGCGCCGCCGGCCTGGTTGATGATGCGGATGTAGGCGTTGCGGACCTGGCCGAAGTTCTGCGAGCGCGTGGTGGCGTCGTAGATGGAGACCGGGAAGACGATCTTGTCGATGTCCGCGGGGAGCGCGGCCAGGTTGACGTTGATCTGCTCGTCGTCGCCCTCGCCGGCACCGGTGACGTTGTCACCGGTGTGGACGATGGACTGGTCCGGGGTGGACTTGTTGTTGAAGAAGACGAAGTGCGAGTCGGAGTAGACCCGGCCGCCGCCGTTGACCGCGATGGCGCTCGCGTCGAGGTCGAAGTCCGTGCCGGTGGTGGTGCGCACGTCCCAGCCGAGGCCGACCGTGACGGCCGTCAGGCCCGGGGCCTCCTTGGTGAGGGAGACGTTGCCGCCCTTGGACAGGCTTACAGCCATGGGATGTGTCCCTTTCGTCGGTTCACGGGCCCGCTCGTGGGCCCGCGCACTCGAAGTGTGCAGTCACCCCCGATAACGCCGATCGGGGGAGGAAGGGTTCCAGCTCGCTTTGCTTTCTTTGCTCTTTCCTGACGCCCGGCGGGGGAAAGCGGAGGGAAGCGGGCGAAGAGGGCCGGCGAAGGCGGCCGGACCGCCGACGGGAAGACTGCCGGGAAATCGAGGTGACGGCCACGCCCCCGGCGCGGGATCATGGCTCGTATGTCCGGTCCACACGTCATCCGCGGTTCCGTCTCCCTTCCCGAGGCGGAGCTCATGTGGCGTTTTTCGCGTTCCTCCGGGCCGGGCGGTCAGCACGTCAATACGAGCGACAGTCAGGTGGAGCTGAGATTCGATCTCGCCGCCACCGACGCATTGCCGCCGGTATGGAAGGAACGGGCGCTCGAGCGGCTGGCCGGTCGGCTGGTCGGCGGCGTCGTGACCGTACGGGCCTCCGAGCACCGTTCGCAGTGGCGCAACCGCGAGGCCGCGGCCGTACGGCTGGCGGCGCTGCTGGCGGAGGCGACCGCCCCGCCGCCCAAGCAGCGGCGGCCCACGAAGATTCCGCGCGGCATCAACGAGCGGCGGCTGCGGGAGAAGAAGCAGCGCGCCGACACCAAGCGCGGCCGGTCGGGCCGCGACTGGGGTTAGCCGGCCCGGTTCCGGTTGCCCCGGCACCGTCGGCCCGGTTCCGGCCCCGTCGGCTCGCCCCGTCGGACGGTTCCTGCCGGCCCCGCCGTTACGGCAGGCCCCGCGCCGGGAAGGAATCCCCGTGGTCAGGACCCCCACCAGCTGCTACGCCTTCATCGGACACCCCCTCATCAGGGCCGCCCTGGGCGACAGGCCGTCGCGCGACGTCCACTGGATCGCCCCGGTCGCCGGGGGGACGCGCTGCGCCGAGATCGGCAGCGGTGGCGGCTTCTACACCGCCGACCTCGCCGCCCACCTGGGATCCGGCAGCCTCCTCGTCGCCCTGGACCCCGCCGCCCACGACCCCCGCGCCCGGCGCGCCGTGGGGCCGGGCGCCACGACCGTCCACGTGACCGGTGACGGCCGCGCCCTGCCGTTCGCGTCCGCGAGCCTCGACGCGCTGCTGTTCAGCTACAGCCTGGAGGAGATGTCCGGCCCTGACGTGGTGCTGGCGGAAGCCGGGCGGGTGCTGCGGCCGGGCGGGCAGCTCGTGCTGTTCGTGTGGCGTCCCCTGACGCGCCGCCGCATCCGGTCCGCGCTCGCCGCCCTGACAGGGGATGACGGGCGGCCCGGCGCCTTTGTCCTCGTCCGGGCCCGCCGTGGGTTGCAGAATCTGCGCCTGGCCTACCGGAAGCGCTGACCTCGACGGCCGGGGCTCAGCCCAGCTGGCGGTACCGGCCCCGGAAGTACGTCAGAGGGCCGCTCTCCGTGGCCGGGGTGTCCGTGCGCAGGACACGGCCGATGACGAGCGTGTGGTCCCCCGCAGGCACCCGCTGCTCGGTCCGGCACTCCAGTACGGCCAGGGCGCCGCGCACCAGCGGTGCGTCGGTCTCCTTGCCGCGCTCGTAGGGGATGTCCTCGAACAGCAGGCGGTCGCTGATGCGGCCCTTCATGGCGAAGCGGCCCGCGATGTGGCGCTGGCTCTCGGCGAGCACGGAGACGCCCCACAGCGGCTGACGCTCGAGGAGGTCGTCCATGCGGGAGCCGTTGCGGACGCTGACCATCACCAGGGGCGGGTCGAGGGAGACGGAGAGGAACGAGGTGGCCGTCATGCCGACGTCCTCGCCGCGCGGACCGTCCTCGGGGTCGTGCGCGGTCACCAGCACGACGCCCGCGGCCAGGCGGGCGAGGGCGGCGCGGAATTCGTCGGCGGTCACCCCTTCAGGATGAGCTATGCCGGTCTCTGTGGCCGAAGTCGTCTGCAACACGCCCAGCACGCTAGTCGCCCCGGGGGAGGGGCCGCATCGGGCTGGGGGACCAGACGGGTCCTAGGACGAAAGCGCCGGGAAATGATCGACAGCGCTTTCAAAGCGCTGCGAACAAGCCAGGGAAAAGTCCTCGAATCGACATTCGCGACAACGTCGGTCGGCCATCCGTTGCAGTGTTCGTCATCGCGCCCGCAGGTCTTCGGATTTGCGTTCAGGAAGCATAGAGGCGCAGTCGAACGCCAGTATCGCAACACCATCACATCATGTGACATGAGTCACAGATGGCAGTAATTGTTGACCCTGTGTACCGAGTGGTCAGCTCGCTGTGATTCAGTGGCCCGGTAAACGGACGAACAAGAAGCCTGGAGTTGCTGTCGAGGTCTCGGGGGAGAGCGAGCTATGGAGACCGAGTCGGAGCCGTATGTCCGCCTGGCGACCTTGCGACAGGTCCATCGGGCGATCGCGGAGCTGAACACCGCGCGCAGCCTCGCCGACACCCTGCAGACCGTCGCCGACGGCATCGTCACCGGGCTCGGCTACGAGCTCTCCGCCGTCAACCTCGTACGCCCGGACGGTGATCTCGTCGTGGCCGCCGTCGCCGGAAGTGCCAGCGCCGAGGCCCTGATGGCGGGCCGCGTCGGCTCGCGCGTCTCGTGGGAGCGCCGGCTGGCGATGGGCGACCACTGGGGCGATCTGCGCTTCATCCCGTACACCGAGGGCTGGGTCCTCGACGACGACGACGTCCCCCAGTGGCACACCGGTGGGCCCGCCCCGCGCTTCGCCGACGAGTGGCACCCGATGGACCGGCTCTTCGCCCCGATGTACACGACCGGGCCCTCCGGCGGCGAGCTCCTGGGCGTCATCTCGGTGGACAAACCGACCAACGGCCGGAGGCCCGGCGCCTGGGGCCGCGAGGCGCTGCAGATGTATGCGTCGCAAGCGGCGATTGCGATCAGTAACGCTCGTCTACGCGCAAATATGCAACGCGCCCTGGTCCGGCTCGAAAGGGAGCAGCAGGCGCTGCGCGCCAGTGAGGAAAGCTTCCGCCAGGCCTTCGAGTACGCGCCCAGCGGCATGGCCATCGCCGAACTCGGCGGCGACCAGCACGGCCGGCTGCACCGCACCAACGACGCCCTGTGCCGGCTGCTCGGCCGCTCGGCGTCCCAGATGCGCCGCTACTCCTTCTCCGACCTCGTCCACCCCGAGGACATCGGCACCCTCCTGCGCACCTCCGCCGAGGGCGGGCGCGCCGAGCTGCGCCTCGCCCGGCGCGACGGCACGTTCGTCTGGGTCTCGCTGCGCAACTCCGTCGTCGCCGACGCCGCCGACGGGCCGCGCTTCCTGCTCACCCACGTCGAGGACATCGAGGAGCGCAAGCGGCACGAGCTGCAGCTCGCCCACCGCGCCAGCCACGACTCGCTGACCGGGCTGCCCAACAGCGCCGAGCTGCGCTCCCGCCTGAGCAGCCGGCTGTGCGCCCGGCCGCCCGGCAGCGAGACGCACTCGGCGGCGTCCGGGCCCTACGGCCACCTCGAGGGCTTCGCCGAGGTCGAGAGCGCCGCGGGCGTGGCGGCGGCGGGCTACGGGGGGCACGCCCATCGGGACAGCGGCCCGCACGGGCACGGCTTCGGTGCCGATGTCGCCGGGCCCGACTACGTCCCCGACGACTTCGGCGGCGTGGCCGGCGGCGTGCCCGGCGGCCCGTACGACCACCACGAGCACACCATCGCCCCCGACGAGGACGGCGCCGACGGCACGAAGGGGCTGGCCGTCCTCTTCTGCGACCTCGACGGCTTCAAGTCGATCAACGACAGGTTCGGGCACCACACGGGCGACGCCGTCCTGATCGAGGTCGCCCACCGGCTGAGCAACGGTGTGCGCGACGGCGACACGGTCGCCCGCCTCGGCGGTGACGAATTCGTGGTGCTGGCCGACGGGCTGGGGCAGGCCGACGCGGAGGATCTCGCGGTCCGGCTACGGAACGCGATCATTCCGCCCATAAGGGTGGACGGCAGGGCGGTCCGGGTCGGGGCGAGCTTCGGGATCGGCTGGGCGGGCTGCGGAATGTCCGCCGACGAGGTGCTGCGCTCGGCCGATCAGCGGATGTACATCGAGAAACGGTCGCGCGCGAAGGCGGGCAGACGCGCCGGGTGAGTGCGGGTTTGCACCTGTTGGTGCGGTCTGGACCACGGCGTGATCCGGCCGGGTCGGGGTAGGCTGCGCCGATGCGGCACCGCCGCCGACCGTGCGTACGAGCGTGGGCGCCGATGGGCACACCATGTGGGGAGTGACAGGGGATGACGGCCGGTAACAATGGCACCGGGACGCCGGAGAACGACGACCCGTTCGGTTACCTGTACCGCTCGGAGGGCGGAGACGGGGCCACCGAGGGTGGCCAGGGCCAGACCGCCGGCCGCCAGCCGGGTGTTCCCCGAACGTCGTACAACCAGGTACGTCCGGTGGGCTCCCGCCAGTACGGCCAGCAGCCCGCCGCGCAGCGCGCCGCCGCTTCGCAGCCCAACCCGCACTACTCGGCCCCCGAGACCCTGCCGGGCGGCGCGGCCGCGTCCCGCTCGGGCGGGCACGGTGGTCACGGCGGTGGCGCGGGTGACCGGCCGAAGCGGCGCGGGCTGCTCATAGCGGCGATAGCCGTCGTCCTGGTCGTGGCCGGTGGCATCGGCGTCGCCGTGATGACGAACAGCTCGGGCGACAAGGGCGGCTCCCAGGCCGGGGGCGACAGCAGCAAGGTCGTCACGGACGACTCGGGCAAGCCCGACGAGTCGAAGAAGAAGAACGACAAGGGCGACCCGCCCAAGAACCCGTCGGCCAACGGCCTGCAGAAGCGCGACGCCGCGAGCCTGCGCCTGAGCGGGGGCGCCAGCACCGAGAAGTCTGTGCAGGGTGCTCAGGCCGACGGCGGGACGTACATCACCGGGATGAATCAGACGGGCGCGGCCGTCGAATGGACCGTGGACGTGGAGAAGGCCGGGAACTACCGGCTGAACCTCCGCTACGGCGTACCCGGCAAGGACGCCAACCTCACCACGTGGGCGAACGGCAACAAGACCTTCACCCCCATAAAGATGAAGAACTATGGTGCCAAGCCGGGTGACTGGGAGCGCGGCTGGTTCACCAGCTGGGTCCAGGTGACGCTCAACAAGGGCACCAACGTCCTCAAATTCTCCTGCGAGTCCGGCAACTCGTGCGAGTCCCACCTCGACCAGGTCTGGCTCTCGGAGGGCTAGCACTGCTCCCGGCTTCCGGAGTCTCCGACCGTCCGCAAGAACCCTGCCACCGTTCGAGCCATGGCCTCCCTGGCAAGGGCCAGGTACTTGCGGGGGTCGACCGTCGTGGGGTGGGTGTCGAGGTAGGTCCTCACCGCGTGCGTGAACGCCGTGTTCAGGGCCGTTCCCACATTGATCTTCGTCATGCCGGCCGCCACCGCGCGGCGGAGTTCGGACTCCGGGACGCCCGACGAGCCGTGGAGGACGAGGGGGACGCCCGTCGCCGCGCGGAGGGCTGTGATCAAGGTGTGGTCGAGGGTGGCTGTGCGTTCCGTCATCGCGTGTGAGGTGCCGACCGCCACCGCCAGGGCGTCCACGCCCGTTTCGGTCACGTAGGCCGCCGCCTCGGCCGGGTCGGTGCGGATGCCGGGGGTGTGGGCGTCGCCCGCCTTGCCGCCGATGCGGCCCAGTTCGGCTTCCAGCCACAGGTCGCGTTCGTGGGCCCAACGGGCCGCTGCCGCCGTCGCCTTGACGTTGTCCCCGTAGGGGAGCTTCGAGGCGTCGAACATCACCGAGCTGAAGTCGTGGGCGGCGGCCGAGTGCAGCAGGGTCGTGCTCTCCACGTGGTCCAGGTGCAGGGCCAGGCGGGCGCTCGAGGCGCGGGCCACTGCGGCCGTGGCGGCGGCCAGGGGGGCCAGGTCACCGCCATGGAACTTCACGGCGTTCTCCGAGATCTGGAGGATGGCCGGGGCGCCCGCCGCCTCGGCGCCGGTGGCGATGGCCTCGGCGTGTTCGAGGGTGATGACGTTGAAGGCCGCTACGGCTTTGCCCGTGGTCATGAGGTCTGCGGTGCGGGTGAGTGTCATGGGGTTTCTTTCCCCCACCCCGCCCCTTCCCGTAACCGGGGCTTCGCCCCGGACCCCCTTTGTCCTCAAACGCCGGACGGGCTGAAATTAGGCCGTCAGACCTCGGCCACCCTCACCTTCCCCAGCAGCTTCTCGTACACCCCCGCGTCGAACTCGCCCGCCGCCGGGGCCGCCACCGTTGCCGCCGACAGGGCCACCGCCCGTACCAGGCGGTCCGGCCAGGGCAGGTTGTCCGACCAGCCCGACAGGAGGCCCGCCACCGCCGAATCACCCGCTCCCGTCGGGTTGCCCGGCAAGGGCTTCGGTGGGGTGGCGCGCCAGGTGCCGTCGGGGGTGAGGGCCAGCATGCCGTCCGGGCCCAGGGACGCCGCCACCGCGTGGGCGCCCCGGCGGCGGGCCGCCATCGTGGCGCGCAGGGGGTCGGTGGTGCCGGTCAGGGCCGACAGTTCGGCGGCGTTCGGCTTGACCACGTCCGGGCGGGCGGCGATGCCGCGCCGCAGCGGCTCGCCGCTGGTGTCCAGCAGCACCGGGACGCGCCGGGCACGGGCGGCACGTACGAGATGGGCGTACGCGCCCACCGGCACGCCCGGCGGCAGGCTGCCGCACAGGGCCACCGCGCGGGCGTCGCGCAGGAGATGGGTGTAGCGGTCGTCGAACGCGGCCCACTCGGCGGGCGTCACGTCGGGGCCCGTCTCGTTGAGCTGGGTGGTGTCGCCCGTCGTGCCGTCCACGACGGCGACCGTGCGGCGCGTGGTGCCGGTGATGCGGACGAACTCGTCGGTGACGGAGGTCTCCGCCAGCAGTCCGCGCACGGTGTCGCCCGTGGCGCCGCCCGCGAAGCCGGTGGCCACCGTCTCGTGGCCCAGCGCCGCCAGCACCCGTGCGACGTTGACGCCCTTGCCGCCGGGGCGTTCGGCGGCGCGAGTGACGCGGTGCGAGGTGTGCGGGCGCAATTGTGGGACGCGATATGTCAGATCGAGCGCGGCGTTGAGCGTGACCGTGAGGATCATCGGCGCCTCTCTCCTCGACCGGGACGACCCGGGTGTCGACCGCGCCAGCGATCATGCCAAAACAGCGGCTGCAGGCCCAGACCTCCTGACCTGCAGCCGCTGTTCAACGTGCGGAAAAATTACCGCACTTCAGGCCTAACCAGCCATTCGCCCCGGCGCATGACGCCCACCAGATCGTACGAACCGTCGAACACCACCAGGTCCGCGTCCTTGCCCGGCTCCAGCGAGCCGATCCGGTCGGACAGGCCCAGCAGCCGGGCCGGGTTGGTGGACAGCGCCCGCACCGCGTCCTCGAGCGGCAGCTTGTCGATGGTCACCGCGCGCTTGAACGCGGTGTCCAGCGTGAGCGTCGAACCCGCGATGGAGCCCGCCGTCGGGCCGTCGGCGATCCGGGCGACGCCGTCCCTGACCTCGACGCCCATGGGCCCGAGGAAGTACATGCCGTCGTTCATGCCCGCCGCGCCCATGGCGTCGGTGATGAACGCGACCCGGTCCGCGCCCGCCCGCGCGAACGCCAGCTCCAGGACGGCCGGGTGCAGGTGGGTGCCGTCGTTGATCAGCTCGACGGTGACCCGCTCGTCCTCCAGCAGCGCCGCGACCGGGCCGGGCGCGCGGTGCAGCAGCCCCGGCATCGCGTTGAAGAGGTGGGTGGCGACCGTCGCCCCCGCCTCGATGGCGTCGAGCGTCGCCTCGTACGTGGAGTCGGTGTGGCCCACCGCCGCGATCACGCCGAGGTCGGCGAGCATGCGCACGGACTCCAGGCCGCCCGGCAGCTCCGGCGCGAGCGTCATCATGCGCGCCGCACCGTGCGCCGCGTCGACCAGCTTGCGCACGTCCGCCGGGTCCGGGTCGCGCAGCAGCTCCGGCTGGTGCGCGCCACAGCGGTTGGCGGAGATGAACGGGCCCTCGAAGTGGATGCCCGCCAGGTCACCCTGCTGGGTCAGCTCCGCGAGGACCGCCGCCTGCCGGGCGAGGTCGTCCAGGTCACCCGTGACGGTCGAGGCGATCATCGTGGTCGTGCCGTGCGCGCGGTGCGTACGGATCGTCGTGAGCGCCTCCTCCGCCGTGCCGCTGGAAAACGACGCCCCGCCGCCGCCGTGCAGGTGCATGTCGACGAAGCCGGGGACGATCGTGTGGCCGGTGAGGTCCAGGGTCGGCGACTCGCCCGGCACGTCGTGCGCGATGCGCCCGTCCTCCACCGTGACGCGGCCCCCTTCCGCCACCCCGGTCGGCAGCACCACGCGGGCGCCGGCGAGAACCGTTCGTTCGACCATCAGGGGGATACCTCCGTTGAGTGGGTGGCCGGTGAGTGGGAGGCCCGTGAGTAGGTGGCCTGCGTGGGCACGGCGAGGTCGAGCAGGTCCCAGGCGAGCAGGCCCGCGCCCAGGCAGCCGGCGGTGTCCCCGAGGGCCGCCGGGACGATGCGGGGGAGCTTGCGGAACGTGATGCGCTCCGCCACCGCCGCGCGCAGCGGCGTGAACAGCGTCTCGCCCGCCTCGGCGAGCCCGCCGCCGATGATGAGCGTGCGCGGGTCGAGCAGGCTGATGGCGATGACCAGGCCGTCGGCGAGCGCGTCGACCGCGTGCTGCCAGACCGCGCTCGCGCGCGGGTCACCCGAAGCGACGGCCTTCGCGCAGTCGGCGGCGTCCGCGTCCGCCTCGCCGCTCGCCCGCGCCCACGCGCGGGAGACCGCCGACGCGGAGGCCAGCGTCTCCAGGCAGCCGCGGCTGCCGCAGCCGCACGACTCGCCGTCAGGGCCGGGGCGCACCACGATGTGGCCGATCTCGCCCGCGTAGCCGTGGGCACCCTCCTCGATGCGGCCGTCGATGCCGATCGCGCCCGCTATGCCGGTGCCCAGCGGGACGAACAGGAAGCGGTCGGCGCCCTTGCCGGCGCCGACGCGCCCCTCGGCCACGCCGCCGGTGCGCACGTCGTGGCCCAGGGCGACGGGTATGCCGCCGAGGCGGGCGCTGAGGGCGTCGCGCAGGGGCAGGTCGCGCCAGCCGAGGTTGGCGGAGTAGACGGCCGTGCCGGTCGCGGAGTCGACAATGCCGGGGACGGCTGCGCCGGCGGCCACCGCGGGCTCGCCGAACCGGGTCCGGCCCAGCTCCTGGAGCTCGGCGGCGAAGTCCAGGATGCCGGCGACGACGGCCTCCGGGCCGCGCTCTCGGCCCGTCGGCCGACGGGCCTCGTGCAGCAGCGTGCCGTCCGGGCCGATCAGGGCAGCCTTGATTCCGGTGCCGCCCACATCGAGGGCGATGACGTGTTTCACCCATGTAGTTTCGCCCGGCCGGTGCGAAAGGTCTAGTCCACTCGCCGGTGGGGTGCGGGTTGGTGCGTTGTGCGGGGCGGGTGCGTTGTGCGGGGCGAGTGCGTTGTGCGGGGCGAGTGCGTTGTGCGGGCCGAGTGCGTTGTGGTGCCGTCCCGCCCCGGCCCCTCCCGCCGGATGCCGGGTGCGGGTCCGTTTCACTGGGCCAGGATCACGCTCCGCGTCAGGTTCTTCGGTGCGTCCGGGTTCAAGCCCCTTGCCTCGGCCACCCGTACCGCCAGGCGTTGGGTCCTCGTCAAGGTCGCCATCGGGTCCTCGCCTCCCCAGGCGTCCTCGCCGAGCAGCGTGCCCCCTGCCCTCGTCACATCGGTCGCCAGGCCCCGCGGCAGCTCGCCGAATCCCCATGTCACCCTGCCCGGGCCGGCGATCGCCAGCGGGCCGTGGCGGTACTCCATCGCCGGGTACGCCTCCGTCCATGCGCCGGCCGCCTCGCGCATCTTCAGGGCCGCCTCCAGCGCCAGCCCGTACGTCCAGCCGCTGCCCAGGAACGTCCACTGCTCCGCCGCCGGCGCGGCGTCCGGCAGCGGCGCGGCGAGTGCCGCCTCGGCATCGGCCGCCGCCTCCGTCACTGTTTTGACCCCGGCGGGCAGTCCCCCGTGGGCCTCCAGCCCGGCGCGCAGGCACGCCAGCGCGGTGGTCGCGAAGCGCGTCTGCACCACCGACTCCTCGTCCGCCCAGTCCAGTACCGCCACCTCCGCCCCCGATCGCATGACGGGACTGTTCGGGTCGGCCGTCAGTGCGAAGACTTTTCGGCGCTTGCCCACTTCCTCGATCAGGTTCAGTACCTCCGTCGTCGTTCCCGAGCGGGTGATCACCACCAGGCGGTCGTACGTGCGGGACACCGGGAACTCCGACGCCGCGAACGCGTCCGTCTCGCCCTGGCCCGCCGCCTCGCGCAGTGCCGCGTACGCCTGCGCCATGAACCAGGACGTGCCGCAGCCGGTCACCGCCACCCGCTCGCCCGGTCGCGGTAAGCCCGTCGTGCCGGGTGCGGTCGCCGCCGCCCGGCGCCAGGCGTCGGGCTGCGTGGACAGTTCGCGGGCCGTGAGGGAAGGCTTCATGCTGCTCCTCTGGGTGCGATCTTGTGTCGTCCCGTGCATAGCAGTCGCCCGTGACCTGGGGGAAGAGCCCTACGGCGATACCGAAGCGCAACGCCGGAAACGTAGACCGTAAGGTGGCGCGCGGGAGAGACTCACGGTCTCCACGGGACGAACACACGAACCACAAGGTGGGTAGCAGTAGTGCAGCGGCGGCGGTTCTTGGGCATGACGGCGGCAAGTGCCGCCACGGCGACGTTGGCACCGGTGCTGACCGCGTGCGGGACCGACACCCCCGGTGGTGACAAGCGGCTGAAGCTGGTCGCCGCCGACTACGGGGACAAGGAGGAGAACAGCTCCCGCAAGTACTGGGAGAACCTCGCCCGTGAGTTCGAGAAGGAACACAGCGGCATCAAGATCGACGTAGAGGTCTACAGCTGGACCGAGGTCGACAAGAAGGTCGCCGAGATGGTCGCCGGCGGCAAGGCCCCCGACATCGCGCAGATCGGCGCGTACGCCGACTTCGCCGCGACCGGCAAGCTCTACAGCGCCGACCAGATGCTCTCCATCCCCACCCAGGCCGACTTCATGGCGTCGATCGCCAAGGCCGGCGAGGTGCACCGGGTGCAGTACGGCATCCCGTTCGTCTCCAGCTCCCGCCTGCTGTTCTTCAACAAGAAGCTGTTCGCCAAGGCCGGCATCGCCAAGGCCCCCACGAGCTGGGACGAGATCCAGGCCGCCGCGAAGAAGCTCAAGGCCATCGGCGTGAAGATACCTTTCGGCCTGCCGCTGGGCCCGGAGGAGGCACCCGCCGAGACGATGATGTGGATGCTGAGCGCGGGCGGTGGCTACACCAACCAGGACGGCAGCTACTCCCTCGACTCGCCGGAGAACATCAAGGCCTTCACCTGGCTGCGCGACGAGCTGGTCGGCCAGGGCCTCGCCGGCTCCGGCGACCCCGCCCGCACCAACCGCCAGGAGGTCTTCGACGCCTTCTGCAAGGGCGACGTCGGCATGCTCAACGGCCACCCCACCCTGATGCAGCAGGCCAGGGCCGGCCGCATCGACTTCGACATGGCGCCGCTGCCGGGCGTCAAGGGCCTGTCCAAGTCGACGATGGGCGTCGCCGACTGGATGATGGCGTTCAAGCGGAACGGCCACCGCGAGCAGATCGGCACCTTCCTCGACTACGTCTTCACCAAGGACAACGTGCTGTCCTTCACCACCGAGTACAAGCTGCTGCCGGTGACCACCAGCGCCGCCGAGGCGATGAAGGAGAGCCGCGCCAACAGCGACCTGTGGCAGTTCCTGCAGCAGCTGACCAACGCCGAGTTCTACCCCGCCAACAAGACCTCCTGGGCCTCGGTCAGCAAGACGATCAAGGAAAAGATCGGCTCGACCGTGCGCAAGGGCGGCGACCCCGCCGCCGTCCTCGGCGAGATCCAGCGCGAGGCGCTGGCCACGGAGCTCGCCAACAGCACGGACCGCTAGGTTTGGCGGCATGAACGCCGGAACCGACGAGAACCGGGGCGAGCCGGGCGGCCTGTCCGAACAGGACCGCGCCGTGCTCGCCCTGGAACGGCAGAGCTGGCCGGGACCGGGCGCCAAGGAACGCGCCGTCCGCGAGCGGCTCGGCATCACGCCGACCCGCTACTACCAGCTGCTCGGCGCCCTCCTGGACGACCCGCGCGCCCTCGCCCACGACCCCGTCACCGTCAACCGGCTGCGCCGCCTGCGCGACGAGCGCCGCGCCCGCCGCTGACCGCCGCCGGGCCCGCACGTACCAACCCGTACAACTGCCCGCCCCGGCGCGGGGCGCCCCGGTAGGGTCGGCCGCATGGGCAGCCACCCCCTCCCGGAACCCGTCACCGCCGCCGGCCGCGACGGACTGGCCGCACTGCTCGCGCGACCCGCGGACGCCGTCATCGCGCTCGACTTCGACGGCACCCTCGCCGAGATCGTGCCCGACCCCGAACGGGCCCGCGCCCACCCCGGCGCCGTGCCCGCCCTCTCCCGCCTCGCGCCCCGCCTGCGCTCCGTCGCCGTGATCACCGGCCGTCCGGCCGGCGTCGCGGTGCGCCTCGGCGGCTTCGCCGGCGTCGCGGGCCTGGAGCACCTGGTCGTCCTCGGCCACTACGGCGCCGAGCGCTGGGACGCCGTGACCGGCACCGTGCGCGCCCCCGCCCCCCACCCGGGCGTCGCCGCCGTCCAGGGCGAACTGCCCGGTGTGCTCGACGCGTCCGGCGCCTGGCACGGCACCTGGGTCGAGGACAAGGGCCGTGCCATCGCCGTGCACACCCGCCGCGCCGACGACCCCCAGGCCGCCTTCGACGCCCTGCGCGGCCCGCTCGGCGACCTCGCCGCCCGCCACGGACTGATCGTCGAGCCCGGACGCCTGGTGCTCGAGCTGCGCCCGCCGGGCATGGACAAGGGCGTCGCCCTCGCCCAGTACGTCCGCGAAGTCGGCGCGGGCTCCGTCCTGTACGCCGGCGACGACCTCGGCGACCTCGCCGCCTACGCGGCCGTCGAGAAGCTGCGCGCCGAGGGCCTGCCCGGCACCCTCGTGTGCAGCGGCAGCGCCGAGGTCGCCGCGCTCGCCGAACGGGCCGACCTCGTCGTCGACGGCCCGGCCGGTGTCGTGGGGCTGGTGGAGGGGCTGGCGGAGAAGACCGGCTGAGACACCCCCTAGAGCGCCCCCAGCTGGTCCAGGAACCACCTTGCCGGAGGCAGCGCCGTCGCCGCGGCCGCCAGGCGCTTCGTCCGCTCCTCCCGCTCGCCCGGGTCCATCAGCAGGGCGATGTGCAGCGCCCGCGCCGTGGCCTCCACGTCGTAGGGGTTGATCAGGATCGCCTCGTCGCCCAGCTCGGCCGCCGCGCCCGCCTCCCGCGACAGCACCAGCGCGCAGCCGTGGTCGGAGACGACGGGGATCTCCTTGGCGACCAGGTTCATGCCGTCGCGGATCGGGTTGACCAGCGCCACGTCCGCCAGCCGGTAGGCGGCCAGGGACCGGGGGAAGTCGTCCTCCATCTGCAGGGCCACCGGCTGCCAGTCCGCCGTGCCGTACGTGGAGTTGATCTCCTCGGCGAGCCGGGCGACCTCGGCCATGTAGTCGCGGTAGACCGGCAGATCCTGCCGCGAGGGATAGGCGAAGGCGATGTGCACGACCTTGCCGCGCCACTGCGGGCGGTCCTCCAGCAGCCGCTGGTAGGCGCGCAGACCGCGGACGATGTTCTTCGACAGCTCGGTGCGGTCGACCCGCACGATCGTCCGGCGGCCCGGCCCGATCTGCCGCCGTAGCGCCGCCAGCCGCTCCTCGACGTCCGGGCGGTGCGCGCGCTCGCGCAGGAAGTCCGCGTCCGCGCCCAGCCCGTGCACGCCCAGCCGGGTCTCGCGCCCCTCGAAGAGCACCCGCGTCGCCACCCCGTCCTCGCGCACCACCTCCGCGCCGGGCAGCACCCGCTCGCAGCACGCGGCGAACGCCTCCGCCCAGCGCCTGGTCAGGAACGCCGCCCGGTCGCCGCCCAGCACACCCCGCAGCACCTGCTCGGCCACGTCGTCCGGCAGCAGCCGGTAGTAGTCCGGCGGCGCCCAGGGGGTGTGCGAGAAGTGCCCGATCCGCAGATCCGGGCGGCGCACGCGCAACAGGCCCGGCACCAGGGTCAGGTGGTAGTCCTGCACCAGCACACAGGCACCGGGGGCCGCCTCCTCGGCGATCGCGTCCGCGAAAGCGGTGTTGTACGCCTCGTACGCCGCCCACTGCGCCCGGAAGTCCGCGTCGAAGGACGGCTCCAGCGGGGTCTGCCAGAGCAGGTGGTGCACGAACCACAGCACCGAGTTGGCCACCCCGTTGTACGCGGCGGCGAACGTCCGCTCGTCGATGTCCAGCATCCGCACCCGGTGGCCGCCGGTGTCGGCCGCGTCGAGTCTTCGGCCCGCGCGCCGGGCCGCCGCCCGGTCGCCGTCGCCCAGCGCGGCGCACACCCACACCGCACCCGCGTCCAGGCCTATGGCGCTCAGCCCCGAGACCAGCCCGCCGCCGCCCCGCCCCGGCACGAGCGAGCCGTCCGCGCCCCGCCGGTACGAGACGGGGCCCCGGTTCGAGGCCACGACGATCGGCGCGGGGGCGAGGCCCGGCGCGGTGTCCGTGTGCTCAACGACCATGACGCCAGCCTTGCCCCCGGAAGAACCGCTCAAACGTACGCTTACGCGGCATGCCGCTGCGCGTACTCCGGTATGTCCGCCATCGGAGGCCGCTCCTCCGTGTCCACCGCGTACGTACGCGGCACAAACCCCTCCGCCGTGCGCTCGAACTGGGTCAGCACCGGACGCACCAGATGGCCGCGGGCCAGCCGGAGCTGCGCCGTGCGGTAGATCGCAGCCGCCATCCGGCCCAGCGCCCGGCCGTCCTGGTGCCGGTGCCTGCGCACCCCCACGTCCACCTGGGCGAGCGCGTCCAGGCCCACCGTGTGCAGCGCGTCCACCAGCAGGCCCAGCTCGACGCCGTACCCCACCGGGAACGGCAGCCGCTCCAGCAGCTCGCGGCGGGCCGCGTACTCGCCGCCCAACGGCTGCACGAAGCCCGCCAGTTGCGGCCAGTGCAGGTTGAGCAGCGGCCGGGCCACCAGCTCCGTCACCCGCCCGCCCTGGCCCGGCGCCTCGCCGAGCGGGCGGTCGTACATCGCCTTGACGAAGTGCACGTCCGGATCGGTCAGCAGCGGACCGACGATCCCCGACACGAACGCGGGCGAGAAGTCCCTGAGGTCCGCGTCCACGAAGCACACGACGTCACCGCTCGTCGCCAGCAGCGACCGCCACAGCACCTCGCCCTTGCCCGGCAGCGCCGGCAGCCGGGGCAGGATCTCGTCACGGTGCACCACACGGGCCCCGGCCGCCGCGGCGACCTCGGCGGTGCGGTCCGTGGAACCGGAGTCCAGCACCACCAGCTCGTCCACCAGCGGCACGGCGTCCGACATCAGCTCGCGGCGGATCGTCGCCACGATGTCGCCGACCGTCGCCTCCTCGTCGAGCGCCGGCAGGACGACGCTGACGGTCAGGCCGGTCGCGGCCTTCGCGTCGAGCAGCTGGTCGAGCGGACGGTCGGCTGCGGACCAGGATCGCCGGGCCAGCCAGCGCTCCACCTCTTCCAGCACCTGTACGACTCCTTGCATCGGCATGTGCGGGCCCGTATCGGCTCGCATCGGTTCTCTCGCTTGTATCGCGTGTATCAGCGCGCCCTGTGACGCGTCTCGCGGTGCGGACGGCCCTCCAACTCGGCCACCCCTTCCGTTACAGTCTTGAACAACGCGGACAGCCGTCGCATGTCGGGGTCGTCGCGCGAACAAACGCCTGGGCCATGCCCAGCGCCATACCGCTCATCCAGAGGGGCAGAGGGACACGGCCCGTTGAAGCCCCGGCAACCCTCCAGCCGGTCTCGGTCATCAGACGCGAGGCTCCCGGCGGGGAAGGTGCCAATTCCGTCTCGTGGCGAGGTTCGCCGCGAGGAAGATGAGGAGAAAGGGCCTCGCCTCCATGGCTGTCCAAGCCGTTGAAAGTCGTACCTCCCCCGTCGGCGGAGCCGACTCGAAAACATCAGCCTCCGGCGCCTTCGGCCCCGCCGTCGCGCTCTCCTGCCGCGAGTGCGGCGAGCGCTTCGACCTCGGCCCCGTCTTCGCCTGCGCCTCCTGCTTCGGCCCGCTCGAGGTCGCCTACGAGCTCCCGGCCGGCGGGCCCCGCGCAGCGGCGGAACTGCGCGCCCGGATCGAGGCCGGCCCGCCGAACATCTGGCGCTACGCGCCGCTGCTGCCCGTCCCCGCCGACGTCGCCGACCGGCCCGGCCTCAACCCCGGCTTCACCCAGCTCGTCAAGGCCGACAACCTCGCCGCCGAACTGGGCGTGACCGGCGGGCTGTACATCAAGGACGACTCCGGCAACCCCACGCACTCCTTCAAGGACCGCGTCGTCGCCATCGCCGTCGAGGCCGCCCGCACCTTCGGCTTCACCACCCTGTCCTGCTCGTCGACCGGCAACCTCGCGGGGGCCGTCGGCGCGGCCGCGGCCCGTGCCGGGTTCGCGTCCTGCGTCTTCATCCCGCACGACCTGGAGGCGGGCAAGGTCGTCATGGCCGCCGTCTACGGCGGCGACCTCGTCGGCATCGAGGGCACCTACGACGACGTCAACCGCTTCTGCTCCGAGCTCATCGGCGACCCGCTCGGCGAGGGCTGGGGCTTCGTCAACGTCAACCTGCGCCCCTACTACGGGGAGGGCTCGAAGACCCTGGCGTACGAGATCTGCGAACAGCTGGGCTGGCGGCTGCCGGACCAGATCGTGGTGCCGGTCGCGTCGGGATCACAGCTGACGAAGATCGACAAGGGGCTCAAGGAGCTCATCGCGCTGGGCCTGGTCGAGGACCGCCCGTACCGGATCTTCGGCGCCCAGGCGGAGGGCTGCTCGCCGGTCTCCCGCGCGTACAAGGACGGCCACGACGTGGTCCGGCCGGTGAAGCCGGACACGATCGCCAAGTCCCTCGCCATCGGCAACCCCGCGGACGGTCCGTACGTGCTCGACATCGCCCGGCGCACGGGCGGCGCCGTCGAGGACGTCGACGACGAGCGGATCGTGGACGCGATCAAGCTGCTCGCCCGCACCGAGGGGATCTTCGCGGAGACGGCGGGCGGGGTCACGGTGGGCGTGACGCGCAAGCTGCTGGAGAGCGGGGTGCTCGATCCTTCGCTGACCACCGTCGTGCTCAACACGGGGGACGGGCTCAAGACGCTCGACGCCGTCGCGGCCGGGCCCACGGCGACCATCCGGCCGTCGCTGGAGGCGTTCCGCGCCGCCGGGCTCGCCGGCCGCTGACGTCCGCGGGCCCACAGCATTCCTTCTTTCTCTTCCGCCTCTTCCGCTTCCCGAAGGGTGACTCCAC
Organism: Streptomyces sp. NPDC053048; assembly: GCF_044547045.1. Taxonomy (NCBI): domain Bacteria; kingdom Bacillati; phylum Actinomycetota; class Actinomycetes; order Kitasatosporales; family Streptomycetaceae; genus Streptomyces; species Streptomyces sp. NPDC053048. Next base: position 270,265 of record NZ_JBITZS010000009.1, on the reverse strand, counting down.
CATGAGCGTTTCCGTTCGCATTCCCACCATCCTGCGCACCTACACCAATGGGCAGGCCGAGGTCTCCGCCGAGGGGGGCACCCTGCAGGAGGTCATCGCCTCGCTCGAGGCGAACCACCCGGGCATCGCCGCCCGCGTCCTCGACGACGCCGGGAAGCTGCGGCGGTTCGTCAACGTGTACGTCAACGACGACGACGTGCGCTTCGAGGGCGGGCTGGCCGCGGCCACGCCCGACGGGGCCGGCGTGTCGATCATTCCCGCGGTCGCCGGCGGCTGACCGGACGCCGATCAATGGCCTGAGGCTTTCTCAGGGTTCCTGCAGATTTCCCCGGAATCGCTCCGCCCGTAAAACGGACGGGGCGATTCCGCCTGTTGAGCCGCGATACAGTTGAGGCGTTCCCCCGCCGGTGTCACCACCGAACGCATATGAGAACCCGTCAAGTTGTGCGCGAAACACCTGCGCGATTTGTCGGGTTGGTTGCGTTATGCCCGGTCCGACTTGCCCGGGAAGCTGCGGAAATCGGTACGAATAACCGATCGGCCGCACCTGGAATTCTCGTCCGAGTGACCTGTTGCAGACGGCATCCGTGCAGATACATTCAGCCGCGGTCGACGCGTTCCGGCGCACACCTCCAACCTGTCTGGGGGTGAGGTCTGACCCGGGTCCGCGAAGTGCGGTCCTGTGCAAGGGCCAGTAATAGGGGAGTTAGGCATGGCTCAGGGCACCGTCAAGTGGTTCAACGCGGAGAAGGGGTACGGCTTCATCGCGGTCGACGGTGGTGCGGATGTTTTCGTCCACTACAGCGCGATTCAGATGGACGGCTACCGCACCCTCGAGGAGGGGCAGCGAGTCGAGTTCGAGATCTCGCAGGGCCAGAAGGGGCCGCAGGCGGACATGGTGAGGCTGGCCGCCGGCTGATCGCGACGCATCGACCCGGCTATACGGCTGCCGAGGGGTCCGCACCTTCCGACCAGAAGGTGCGGGCCCCTCGCGCGTGCGCCCGTGCGTGTCGCGTGTCGCGTGCATGCGCGGGCGCAAAGCTGGGCAGGACGTGGGATGTCCCGAGTCGCTTGCGCCCCCAGCCAACGCTGGGAGGTGCCCCCGCTGCCACCTTGGGTTGAGTCGACGTGGACCGCTTGCACTCGGGTGGGTCGAGTGCTAATCATTGGGCTTAGCACTCTCCTGGTGAGAGTGACAGATTTGGACCGTCGGTGAGGTCTGCGAGCCAAGCGGGGCAAGGAACCGCGGGGCGACCGGGCCGTCCGTCGCGGGCGCCAGCGCGGTCCGGAGCAGTCTCCACCCCGTCCTGGGAGGACCACTTCACATGGCCAAGATCATCGCGTTCGACGAGGAGGCACGGCGCGGTCTCGAGCGCGGGATGAACCAGCTCGCCGACGCCGTCAAGGTCACCCTTGGCCCCAAGGGCCGCAACGTCGTCCTCGAGAAGAAGTGGGGCGCCCCCACGATCACCAACGATGGTGTCTCCATCGCCAAGGAGATCGAGCTCGAGGACCCGTACGAGAAGATCGGCGCCGAGCTGGTCAAGGAGGTCGCGAAGAAGACGGACGACGTCGCCGGTGACGGCACGACGACCGCGACCGTCCTCGCCCAGGCGCTGGTCCGCGAGGGTCTGCGCAACGTGGCCGCCGGTGCCAACCCGATGGCGCTGAAGCGCGGCATCGAGAAGGCCGTCGAGGCCGTCTCCGCCGCCCTGCTCGAGCAGGCCAAGGACGTGGAGACCAAGGAGCAGATCGCCTCCACCGCCTCCATCTCCGCCGCCGACACCCAGATCGGCGAGCTCATCGCCGAGGCCATGGACAAGGTCGGCAAGGAAGGCGTCATCACCGTCGAGGAGTCCCAGACCTTCGGTCTGGAGCTGGAGCTCACCGAGGGTATGCGCTTCGACAAGGGCTACATCTCGGCGTACTTCGCCACCGACATGGAGCGTATGGAGGCGTCCCTGGACGACCCGTACATCCTGATCGTCAACTCCAAGGTCGGCTCGGTCAAGGACCTGCTGCCGCTCCTGGAGAAGGTCATGCAGTCCGGCAAGCCGCTGCTGATCATCGCCGAGGACGTCGAGGGCGAGGCCCTGTCCACGCTGGTCGTCAACAAGATCCGCGGCACCTTCAAGTCCGTCGCCGTCAAGGCCCCGGGCTTCGGCGACCGCCGCAAGGCCATGCTGGGCGACATCGCCATCCTCACCGGTGGCACGGTCATCTCCGAGGAGGTCGGCCTCAAGCTGGAGAACGCCGGTCTCGACCTGCTCGGCCGCGCCCGCAAGGTCGTCATCACCAAGGACGAGACGACCATCGTCGACGGTGCCGGTGACAGCGACCAGGTCCAGGGCCGCGTCAACCAGATCCGCGCCGAGATCGAGAACAGCGACTCCGACTACGACCGCGAGAAGCTGCAGGAGCGCCTGGCGAAGCTGGCCGGCGGCGTGGCCGTCATCAAGGCCGGTGCCGCCACCGAGGTCGAGCTCAAGGAGCGCAAGCACCGCATCGAGGACGCCGTCCGCAACGCGAAGGCTGCCGTCGAGGAGGGCATCGTCGCCGGTGGTGGCGTGGCCCTGCTGCAGGCCTCCTCGGTCTTCGAGAAGCTCGAGCTCGAGGGTGACGAGGCCACCGGTGCCGCCGCTGTGAAGCTGGCCCTGGAGGCCCCGCTCAAGCAGATCGCCGTCAACGGTGGTCTCGAGGGCGGCGTCGTCGTGGAGAAGGTCCGCAACCTCTCCGTGGGCCACGGCCTGAACGCCGCGACCGGCGAGTACGTCGACATGATCGCCGAGGGCATCATCGACCCGGCGAAGGTCACCCGCTCCGCCCTGCAGAACGCCGCGTCCATCGCCGCGCTCTTCCTGACCACCGAGGCCGTCATCGCCGACAAGCCGGAGAAGGCCGCCGCGGCCGCTCCGGGCGGCATGCCCGGCGGTGAGATGGACTTCTGATCCGTCGCTCCCAACGGATCGCTGTTCCCGCCGTTCACCACGGCACCGAGGGCGGCACCCCCACCGGGGTGCCGCCCTCGGGCGTTGTGTCACCGTGAGCGACGGCAGCCCGCTTTCGCCCCCCGGCCGGTAGACTGAGGAGTTTCGCGCGAGGGTTCGGCCGGGCCCGGTAGTGGAGGTATGAGTGACCTGCTTGATCGTCCAGAGCGACAAGACCCTGCTGCTGGAGGTGGACCACGAGCAGGCGGACGCGTGCCGCCGTGCGATCGCGCCGTTCGCCGAGCTGGAGCGGGCGCCCGAGCACATCCACACCTACCGGGTGACCCCGCTGGGACTGTGGAACGCGCGGGCCGCCGGGCACGACGCCGAGCAGGTCGTCGACGCGCTCGTCAGCCACTCCCGCTACCCCGTCCCGCACGCGCTGCTCGTCGACATCGCCGAGACCATGGCCCGCTACGGGCGGCTCAGGCTGATCAAGCACCCCACGCACGGGCTGGTCCTGGAGACCACCGACCGGCCGGTGCTGGAGGAGATCCTGCGCTCCAAGAAGATCCAGCCGCTGGTCGGCGCCCGCATCGACCCCGACACCGTGGCCGTGCACCCCTCCGAGCGCGGCCAGATCAAGCAGACCCTGCTCAAGCTGGGCTGGCCGGCCGAGGACCTCGCCGGGTACGTGGACGGCGAGGCGCACCCCATCGAGCTGCGCGAGGACGGCTGGGCGCTGCGCCCGTACCAGAAGCAGGCCGTCGACGGGTTCTGGCACGGCGGCTCCGGCGTGGTCGTCCTGCCGTGCGGCGCGGGCAAGACGCTCGTCGGCGCGGGCGCCATGGCGCAGGCCAAGGCGACCACGCTGATCCTGGTCACCAACACCGTCTCCGCGCGGCAGTGGAAGCACGAGCTGGTGAAGCGGACCTCGCTGACCGAGGACGAGATCGGCGAGTACAGCGGCACGCGGAAGGAGATCCGCCCGGTCACCATCGCCACCTACCAGGTGCTGACGACCAAGCGGAAGGGCATCTACCCGCACCTGGAGCTGTTCGACTCCCGCGACTGGGGCCTGGTCGTCTACGACGAGGTGCACCTGCTGCCCGCGCCCGTCTTCAAGTTCACCGCCGACCTGCAGGCGCGGCGGCGGCTGGGCCTGACCGCGACGCTCGTGCGTGAGGACGGCCGGGAGTCGGACGTCTTCTCCCTCATCGGCCCCAAGCGCTTCGACGCGCCCTGGAAGGAGATCGAGGCGCAGGGCTACATCGCCCCGGCCGACTGCGTCGAGGTCCGGGTGAACCTGACCGACTCCGAGCGGCTGGCGTACGCGACGGCCGAGACGGAGGAGAAGTACCGCTACTGCTCGACGACCGCCACCAAGCGGAAGGTCACCGAGGCGCTGGTCGCCAAGCACCGGGGCGAGCAGACGCTGGTCATCGGCCAGTACATCGACCAGCTGGACGAGCTGGGCGAGCACCTGGACGCGCCCGTCATCAAGGGCGAGACGACCAACGCGCAGCGCGAGAAGCTCTTCGACGCCTTCCGGGCGGGCGAGATCTCGGTGCTGGTGGTCTCCAAGGTCGCCAACTTCTCCATCGACCTGCCGGAGGCGACGGTCGCCATCCAGGTGTCGGGCACGTTCGGCTCGCGCCAGGAGGAGGCGCAGCGGCTGGGCCGGGTGCTGCGGCCGAAGGCCGACGGGCACGAGGCGCGCTTCTACTCGGTCGTCGCCCGCGACACGGTGGACCAGGACTTCGCGGCACACCGCCAGCGCTTCCTGGCCGAGCAGGGGTACGCGTACCGGATCGTGGACGCGGACGAGCTGCTGGCGGGGGAGGGGGCGTAAGGGGCCGGGCCCCGCGCCCGTTCTCAGGCCTTGCGCTTGTCGGCGTACTCGCCGAGGACGACGACGCTGACGGCCGCGCCGGCGAAGGCCTTGATGGCGCGCAGGGCCGTGCTCAGGGGTGAGGCTGCGGGGGTGGTGTCGGGGGTGACGGTCGCTGTGGTCATGTGTTCCATGATGGTCTGCGCGCCCGCCCCGGGCATCGGCCTGCCGGTGTAAACGCGCGGGGGCGGGCGTACGACCCGAGGATCATGGCGTGCCCTACGGAAGGTGGACGCCGACCCCGAGACCCCCTGGGGGCACCGGCGAAATCCGTTCGCGCCGCCACCGCCCCGCTGACTAGACTCGCCCCTTCCCGCCGCCTCCCGCCACGCATACGGGAGCGCCGCCGTCCGGTCGGAAACCGGCGGCTTCCGCTCGTTCCGCCGTACGCCTGGAGGCCCCGCCGTGCCCGCGCCACACGTGACCAACGCGAACGATCCCCTCGAGCGCGAGCGCGCCCACCTCACCTCGTCCCGTGCCGCCCTGCGTGCCATGCGGGCCGACGTCGAGGCCCTCGACATCAAGGACGTCACCGCCAACTGGGTCAACGCCGCCGTCCTCGAGCGGCAGATCGAGGACCGCATCACCGCCCTCGCCGACCTCGCGCACACCCCGCTGTTCTTCGGCCGCCTCGACTATCTGCACGCTCCCGGCGGGGAGTTGGCGGAGGGCGCGGAGGACGAGAGGTTCTACATCGGGCGCCGGCACGTCCACGACGCCGCCGGCGACCCCATGGTCATCGACTGGCGGGCGCCCGTCTCGCAGCCGTTCTACCGGGCCTCGAAGAAGGAGCCGATGGGGGTCGGGCTGCGGCGCCGCTTCGGCTACACCGGCGGTGAGCTGACCGCCTACGAGGACGAGGACCTCACCGACGCCTCCGGCGGCGAGCACGCGAGCAGGCTGCTGCAGAGCGAGATCGAGCGGCCGCGCGTGGGCCCGATGCGGGACATCGTCGCCACGATCCAGCCCGAGCAGGACGAGATCGTGCGCGCCGGGATCGGCGGCACGGTGTGTGTGCAGGGCGCCCCCGGGACGGGCAAGACGGCGGTCGGCCTGCACCGGGTCGCCTATCTGCTCTACGCCCACCGCGATCGGCTGGCCCGCACCGGCACGCTCGTCATCGGACCCAACCGGTCCTTCCTGCACTACATCGAGCAAGTACTGCCCGCCCTGGGCGAGTTGAACGTGGCCCAGGCGACCGTCGACGACCTGGTCGCGCACGTGGAGGTGCGCGGCACGGACTCCGCCGCGGCCGCCCGGATCAAGGGCGACGCCCGCATGGCCGAGGTGCTGCGGCGCGCGGTGCGGTCGGGAGTGACGATGCCGGTGGAGCCGGTGGTCGTGGTGCGCGGCGCGCGGCGCTGGCGGGTGCCGGCGTACGAGATCGAGGAGATGGTGCGGGAGTTGCTCGAGCGCGACATCCGCTACGGCGCGGCGCGCGAGGCGCTGCCGCAGCGGATCGCGCACGCGGTGCTCGTACGGATGGAGGAGGCCGGCGAGGCCCCCGACGACCGGGTGCAGGACGCGGTCGCGCGCAACGCGGCCGTGAAGGCGGCGGTCAAGTCCCTCTGGCCGGCCGTCGATCCGATCAGGCTGGTGCTGCGGCTGCTGTCGGACGCGGAGTTCCTGGCGGAGCACGCCGACGGGGTGCTGTCGGAGGAGGAGCAGGGGGAGATCCTCTGGGTGCGGCCGGCCCGTAGCCCGCGGACCGCCAAGTGGTCCGCTGCGGACGCGGTGTTGATCGACGAGGCCGCCGACCTCGTGGCGCGTACGCCCTCGCTGGGCCATGTGGTGCTCGACGAGGCGCAGGACCTGTCGCCCATGCAGTACCGGGCGGTGGGTCGGCGCTGCACGACCGGTTCGGCGACGATCCTGGGCGACCTCGCGCAGGGCACGACACCGTGGGCGACCGGGAGCTGGGCGGAGGCCCTCACCCACCTGGGCAAGCAGGACGCGCGCGTGGAGGAACTGACGCAGGGCTTCCGGGTGCCGCGCGAGGTGATCGCGTACGCGTCGCGGCTGCTGCCGCACATCGCGCCGGGGCTGGCGGCGGCCACGTCGGTGCGGGAGTCGCGGGGCGACTTCGAGGTGCGACGGGTGGGTGGTGCCGGCGGGGCGGACGCGGCCGTGGTGAATGCGGCCGTCGTGGACGCGTGCCGGGAGGCACTGCGGCGGGAGGGGTCGGTCGGACTGATCGCGGCGGACGACCGGATTCCGGAGCTGGGGGAGGCGCTGGGGGCGGCGGGCCTGCCGTACCTCGCGCCGGGCGAGGAGACGTCGGCGGGGGCGCGGCTGACGCTGGTGCCGGCGTCGCTGGCGAAGGGCCTGGAGTACGACTATGTGGTGCTGGACGAGCCGGGGGCGGTGGTGGCGGGGGAGCCGGATGAGCGGACCGGGTTGCGGAGGCTGTACGTGGCGCTGACGCGGGCGGTGTCGGGGCTGGTGGTGGTGCACGCGTTGCCGTTGCCGTTGCCGCTGCGCTGAGCGGGGCCGTGTTCGGGGGGCGGGGCCGTGTGCCGGGTGTGGGCTTGTGCGGGTGCGGGTGCGGGTGCGGGTGCGGGTGCGGGTTCGGGTGCGGGTGCGGGTGCGTTGTAGGGCGGGGCCGGGTCGGTCTGGGCCGGGCCCTTCTGGGGCTGGATTATTTACGGCCCCCCTCCTGCGTAGAGGTGGGCCGGAAGGTCGCCGCAAATAACCCTTACGCCCCTGCCAGGGCCCGTCCCAGCCCGCCCCGGCCCCTCCCGTCGCCTGCCACCTGCCGGCCGGTGGGTGGGGGCCGGCCATGGCTGGGCTCCCCTCCCGCCGGTTCGCCGACTGCCGGGCCGGTGCCCCGCCGGGTGGGTAGGGGAGGTGGGGTTGGGCTTGCCCCTGCCGCAAGTCCGCCGGCTGCCGGGCCGGCCTCCGCCGGGGTGAGTGGGGGAGGGGCTTGCCCGTGCCGCCGGTTCGCCGGCTGCCGGGCCGGCCACCGCCGGGGTGAGTGGGGGAGGCGGGGGTGGGGTCTCCCTTACGCCGGTTCGCCGGCTGCGGGCCGCCGGTTTCCCGCCGGGGTGGATGGGGGAGACGGGGTGGTCTTGGCCTCCGCCGGTTCGCCAACTGTCGGGCCGGTGCCCAGTCGGGTGGGGTGGGGTGCCCCTGCCGCCGGTTTGTGGGCAGTCGTTCCGCTGGGCTGGGGGTACCTCCCAGCGGTAGCGGGGAGCGGGTGCCACCCGCCGGGCCGTACCCGGGACCGAGCCGTACCCGGGGGCCCGGGGTGTGCACCCATCGACCAGGGCAAGGGGCCGACGACGGGAGGGGGCCGGGGGTGGAGGAGGGTGTTCCGGAATGCTGCCGGATATTTGTGGGCCCAAGTTCCGGGCACTCAATGCGTGAGACGGCCACGGGCCCGTAAATATCCGATTCCGGAATACCCTCCGGAGCCCCCGGCCCCCGCACCCACCACAACCCGCACCCGAAAGTCCCGGCCTCAGCCGTCCAGCGCCTCGCGCCACCCCCGCACCGCCGTCGCGTCCACCCGCCCGTCCCACCCCGACGGCCGCGCCGCCCCTCCGATGTGGAACGCCGTGATGCCCGCCTCGCGCAGCACCGGCACATGCTTCAGCCTCAGCCCGCCCCCCACCAGGATGCGCGGCTCGTACCCCGGCTCGTCCCCCCGCGCGGCCTCGCCGCACAGCGTGGCGAGGCCGTCGTCGACCCCAGAGGCCGAGCCGGCCGTGAGGTACGTGTCCAGCCCCGGCTGGTCGGCCAGCTGTTTGCGGACGGCGTCGCGGTCGGCCGCATGGTCGAGGGCCCGGTGGAACGTCCACCGGGCGTCCGGGCCGACGGCGTCGGCGAGGGCGGTGACGGCGGCCAGGTCGGCCCGGCCGTCGTCGGTGAGGAAGCCCAGGACGAACTCCCGCGCCCCCTCCGCCCGCAGCGCCCGCGCCCGCTCGCACAGCGCGGTGAGCGCGGCGGCGCCGCCCGCCGCGAAGCCGTCCGTGGCGCGCAGCATCACCCGTACGGGGATGGTGACGGCGTCGCGCACGGCGGTGAACGTGGCGAGGTCCGGGGTGAGGCCGTCGGAGGCCATGTCGCTGACCAGTTCGAGCCGGTCCGCACCCCCGGCCTCCGCCGCCACCGCGTCCTCGGGACCGAGCGCGATCACCTCAAGAATTGGTCTAGACATGTAGTAAAGCCTGCCACACCCGCAGCCCGCGTATAAAGCCGTACTCCACAATTGACCCATGACAGTCACGCCCGAGCACCTCCGCGCCCGCTGGCAGCAGACCGTCGACCAGGTGCGCGTCACCTCCGAACCGGACCCCGGCCCGTACGCCGACGAGCTGCTCGGCCGGTGGTCGGAGCCGCACCGCCGCTATCACACCGTCGCCCACCTCGCCGCCGTCCTGGGCCACCTCGACGCGCTGGCCGCGCACGCCGACGACATCGAGAACGTCCGCCTCGCCGCCTGGTTCCACGACGCCGTCTACCGCCCCGACCGCTCGGAGAACGAGGAGCGCTCCGCCCACCTGGCCGAGCGCGCCCTGCCCGAGCTGGGCGTGGACCGGGCCCGTACCGCCGAGGTCGCCCGGCTGGTGCGGCTCACCGTCACCCACGACCCCGACGCCGGTGACCGCGACGGCGAGACGCTGTGCGACGCCGACCTGGCCGTGCTCGGCGGCACGCCGCAGGAGTACGCGGCCTACGCGGCCGCCGTCCGCGAGGAGTACGCCTTCGTGCCCGACGACGCCTTCCGCGAGGGGCGCGCCGGGGTGCTGCGGCAGCTGCTGGGGCTGCCGCGCCTGTTCCGCACGCCGCTCGGCCACGACCGCTGGGAACTGCTCGCCCGCCGCAACCTCGCCACCGAGCTGGACCTTCTCACCCGCTGAGACGGCGCCGGGCGGCGGGGAATAGCCCCGTTGGTGATCTTGCTGGCTATGGGTATGCCGTCAGCACCCCCCACCCGTACGTCCATGCCCGTCGCCGTCTACGTCCTGGGCCTCTCCGTCTTCGCCCTCGGCACCTCCGAATTCATGCTGTCGGGGCTGCTGCAGCCCCTCGCCCGCGACATGGGCGTCTCCATACCCCAGGCCGGACTGCTGGTGTCCGCCTTCGCGATCGGCATGGTGGTCGGCGCGCCCGTGCTCGCCGCGGCGACGCTGCGGCTGCCGCGGCGTACGACGCTCGTGGCGCTGCTGGCCGTCTTCGGGCTCGGCCAGGTGGCTGGGGCGCTCGCGCCCTCGTACGGGGTGCTGTTCGCCTCCCGGGTGGTGAGCGCACTGGCGTGCGCCGGCTTCTGGGCCGTGGGCGCGGCCGTGGCCGTCTCGCTCGTGCCGGTGGGCGCGCGGGCGCGCGCCATGGCCGTGATGATCGGCGGGCTGTCGATCGCCAACATCGCGGGCGTGCCGGCCGGCGCGTTCCTGGGCCAGCACGCCGGCTGGCGGGCCGCGTTCTGGGCGGTGGCCGGACTGTCGGCGCTGGGACTGGTGGGCGTGCTGCTGCTCGTACCCGCCACCGCCTCGCCCACCGGCGAGGACGCGCCGCGGCTGCGCAAGGAGCTGACCATCTACCGCGACCGGCAGGTCTGGCTCGCGCTGGTCACCACCGCGCTGAACGCCGCCGCCGTCTTCTGCCTCTTCTCCTACCTCGCACCGCTGCTGACCGACACCGCCGGGCTGAAGGAGAGCTGGGTGCCCAGCGTGCTCGGCCTCTTCGGCGTGGGCGCGCTGATCGGTACGACCATCGGCGGACGCATCGCCGACGCGCACCTGTTCGGGACGATGTACCTGGGCATCGCGGCATCCACCGTCGTCCTCGCCCTGCTCGCGGTGACCGCGCACCTGGCGGCCGCGGCCGTGGTGCTGGCGGTGCTGCTGGGCGTGACGGCCTTCATGACGGCCCCCGCGCTCAACGCGCGCATGTTCAACGTCGCGGGCGCCGCGCCCACGCTGGCCGGGGCCACCACGACCGCCGCGTTCAACATCGGCAACACCCTCGGCCCGTGGCTCGGCGGCCTGGTCATCGCCGCCGGCTGGGGCTACCCGGCGGTGGCCTGGCTGGCCGCGGCGCTCGCCGCCCTGGCCGTGGGCACGACGGCCGTCGCCTCGCGTCTGCACCACGGTGCCTCGCGCGTCGTGGCCCGGTCCGCGGACGGGCTCGCCGATGCGTCCGCCGACAAGGCCGTCGATGCGTCCGCCGGCGCGGCCGCCCTGCCCCTGGTTCAGCCCGCCCGGGGCGAGTAGCGCTTGGGGCGCCGCAGGCCCGCCTCCCGCAGGAGGCGGACCACCTCCTTGCTGCTCACCTCGCGCGCCCCCAGCCGGACGGCGGCCTCGTACGACGTGGACGGAATGTCGTAGTGGTCGCCGTCGAACGCGCGCGGCGGCGCCTCCAGCCGCGCCGCGAAGTCGTGGAGTTCGTCGAACGACACATCGCTGACCAGGTGCGACCACATGCGGCCGTGCCCCGGCCAGTTGGGCGGGTCGATGTAGAGCGTCATCGCGCCGTCATCGCCGCGTCACCGCCGCAGGGCCGACGCCAGCGACCCCACCCGCGCCACCAGCACCGTCTGCTTCGTGCACGCCCAATGCGGGTCGGGGCCCAGCTCCGGCTCGACCTCCAGCGCGTGCGGATCGCCGCTCTCCGTGCACACCGGGCACAGCGGCCAGCGGCCGTGCCGCTCCAGCAGCGCGTCCTGGACGTCCTGGGCGACCAGCCCGGCCAGGAACCCCGCGCCCTCCGGCCACTGCTCCACCCACCAACGCCGGTGCGCGATCGCGTCCTCGACGAGCGAGACGACATCGGCCTCCGCCACGTCGCCCGCGACCAGGTCGGCGAGGACCAGCGCCCGTGCCGCGTGCAGTGCCTGTTCGAGCTCCATACGACCCATTGTCGGGGGCGCGGAGGGTTGACGGCACACCGGCCCGAAAATACCTTTCCCCGTGTGAGCGGCACAGCGAAGGAAACTTTCGGCTCCCCGGCCGCACTGGCCTCCAAGGTCCGCACGCTCGCGCCCTCCATGACGCGCTCCATGCAGCGCGTCGCCGAGGCGGTGGCCGGCGACCCGGCCGGCTCCGCCGCCCTCACCGTCACCGGGCTCGCCGAACGCACCGGCACCAGCGAGGCCACCGTCGTGCGCACCGCCCGCGCCCTCGGCTACCCCGGCTACCGCGACCTGCGCCTCGCCCTCGCCGCTCTCGCGGCCGAACAGGCCGCGGGCCGCGCGCCCGCCGTCACCGCCGACATCGCCGTGGACGACCCGCTGGCCCGCGTCGTCGCCAAGCTCGCCCAGGAAGAGGCGCAGTGCCTGGCCGACACGGCCGCCGCCCTCGACACGGCCGCGCTGGAATCGGCCGTCGGCGCGCTCGCCGCCGCCCGGCGCGTCGACGTCTACGGGATCGGCGCCTCCAACCTCGTCGGCCAGGACCTCGTGCAGAAGCTGCTGCGCATCGGCCTGATCGCCCACGCGCCCGCCGACCCCCACCTCGCCGTCACCAACGCCGTCCAGCTGCGGCCCGGGGACGTGGCGATCGCCATCACCCACTCCGGGCGCACCACCGACGTCATCGAACCGCTGCGGGTCGCCTTCGAGCACGGCGCCACGACCGTCGCCGTCACCGGCCGCCCCGAGGGCGAGATCGCCCAGTACGCCGACCACATCCTCACCACGTCCTCCGCCCGGGAGAGCGAGCTGCGGCCGGCGGCCATGTCGAGCCGCACCAGCCAGCTCCTCGTGGTGGACTGCCTGTTCATCGGCGTCGCGCAGCGCACGTACGACAGCGCGGCACCGGCCCTGTCCGCCTCCTACGAGGCGCTGGCGCACCGGCACGCCCCGCGCGACCGGCGCTGATTCCCCACGGACACCCACTCCGACGGAAAGAGCCCGCCCGCCCATGACCTCGACCGCCGCCTTCGCCGCACTCCGAGCCCAGCTGGCGACGCTCACCACCGAGGCGTTCCGCGCCGACCTCGCCGACATCGACCGGCTGCCGACACAGGCCATCGCCAAGATCATGAACGCCGAGGACACGACGGTGGCCGCCGCCGTCGCCGAACGGCTGCCCGAGATCGCCGCCGCCATCGACGCCACCGCCGACCGCATGGCCCGCGGGGGCCGGCTGGTGTACGCGGGCGCGGGCACCGCCGGGCGGCTGGGCGTGCTGGACGCCAGCGAGTGCCCGCCCACCTTCAACACTGACCCCGCGCAGGTCGTCGGCCTGATAGCGGGCGGGCCCGAAGCACTGGTCACGGCCGTCGAAGGGGCCGAGGACAGCGACGCGCTGGCCGGCGAGGACCTGGCCGCGCTGGGCATCGGGCCCGACGACACCGTCGTCGGCGTCTCCGCCTCCGGCCGCACTCCCTACGCCGTCGGCGCCGTCCGGCACGCCCGTGCCGCAGGCGCCCTGACCATCGGGCTGGCCTGCAACGCCCGCTCCGAGCTGGGGGAGGCGGCCGAGCACGCCATCGAGGTCGTCGTGGGGCCCGAACTGCTCACCGGCTCCACCCGGTTGAAGGCGGGCACGGCGCAGAAGCTCGTCCTCAACATGCTCTCGACCATCACGATGATCCGGCTCGGCAAGACGTACGGGAACCTGATGGTCGACGTCCGCGCCTCGAACGAGAAGCTGCGCGCCCGCGCCCGGCGCATCGTGGCGCTCGCGACGGGCGCGGCGGACAGCGAGATCGAGGCCGCGCTGGCCGCGACGGACGGCGAGGTGAAGAACGCCATCCTCGTCCTTCTGGGCGAGGTCGACGGGCCCACGGCGGCCCGCCTGCTGAAGGAGTCGGACGGTCATCTGCGCGCCGCCCTGCGTTCGGCGTGTGGCTGACGTAGCGTCACCTGGCGTCATGTTCTGATGACGCGATGAAGCAAGGCCTCATGCCAGCAGACGAACCGGCGGACGAACCGGCGCGCGATCCGGCGCGCGATCCGGCGGGCGGCGACGAGTACGGCGCGACGGCCGCCGCGCTGCTGCCCCTGCTCGGCGGCGCGGGCAACGTCGCCTCCGTCGCCGCCTGCATGACCCGGCTGCGCGTGGAGGTGCGGGAGCGTTCCCTGGTCCGGGCCGACGCGCTGCGCGCGCTGCCGGGCGTCCTGGGGCTCGTCGAGGACGCGGAGTCGTTCCAGATCGTGCTGGGGCCGGGAACCGTCGCCCGGGTCGCGCCCCGGCTCGAACGCCTCGTCGCGGCCGAAGGCCTCACCGGCAACGACCTCACCGGCGAGTCGCTGGCCGGGCGCGGCGCCGCCCTGCGGGCCGAGCGCGGCGCCCGCAACGCCACCCCGTTCAAACTCCTGCTGCGCCGCGTCGCGCACATCTTCGTCCCGCTGATCCCCGCCCTGATCGGCTGCGGCATCGTCGCCGGCCTCGCCGGCCTGCTCGCCAACCTGCGCCTGGCCCCCGCGCTCGTACCGGCCCTGACCGCGATCGCCGGGGGCTTCATGTCCCTGATCGCGGTGTTCGTCGGCTATCAGACGGCCAAGGAGTTCGGCGGCACGCCCGTCCTGGGCGGGGCCGTCGCGGCCGTCGTCGTCCATCCGGGTGTCGGTCAGGTGTCCGCGTTCGGCCTCGAGCTCTCGCCGGGGCAGGGCGGGGTGCTGGGCGCGCTGGGCGCCGCGCTGCTGGCGGTGTACGTGGAGAAGGGCTGCCGGCGCGTCGTCCCGGAGGCGGTGGACGTCCTGGTCACGCCGTTCGTGACGGTGCTGCTGCCGGGGCTGGTGACGCTGTACGGGCTGATGTACGCGGCCGGCGCGGTCTCCGGCGCCATCGGGCACTTCGCGGACTGGCTGCTGAGCAGCGGCGGCGCGGCGGCCGGCTTCGTGCTGGGCGGTCTGTTCCTGCCGCTGGTGATGCTGGGCCTGCACCAGGCGCTGATCCCCATCCACACCACGCTCATCGCCGAGCAGGGCCACACGGTCCTGCTGCCCATCCTCGCGATGGCGGGCGCCGGGCAGGTGGGCGCGGCCCTGGCGGTGTACGTCCGGCTGTCGCACAACACCTCCGTACGGAGGGTCATCCGTTCGGCGCTCCCGGCCGGCGTCCTGGGCATCGGCGAGCCGCTGATCTACGGCGTGTCGCTGCCACTGGGGCGCCCGTTCGTCACCGCGTGCGTGGGCGGCGCCTTCGGCGGCGGCCTCGTCGGACTGTTCCACCAGCTGGGCGCCAGCTGCGGTGCGACGGCCATCGGGCCCTCGGGCTGGGCGCTGTTCCCCCTGCTGACGGGCGGTCAGGGACCGTGGCGGGCCGTGGCGGTCTACGGGGCCGGACTGCTCGCCGGGTACGCGGTGGGCTTCGCGGCGACGTACTTCTTCGGCGTGAGCCGGGAGATGGCGGCGGCGGAGGCGGCGGAGAAGGAAGCGGCGACCGGCTGAACCTCCCTCCGCCGCAAGGCCTTTGCGCGCGGCCGTCTACACGTGGTCGTCCGCCAGCTCCGCCACCCCCGTGATGCGGTGCAGCGGATAGGTGCGCACCTCGTCGGCCGTGTGGTCGTACGCCGTCACGAAGCCGCCCTCGACCCGGATCGGGGCGATGACGCGCTGGCTGGCGGCACCGTCCGCGTTGACGTAGCCGATCCACACGGCGGCGCCCGTCAGCACGGCCGCCTGCACCGTGGCCAGCGTGTCGGCCGACGTGGTGCGCGGCAGGCCGCCGCCCGCCGGGGCCGGGGCGGCGACGGGCTTGCGCTGTGCCGTGGACGCCATGTCACCGGCCCGGATGGCGCGGACGGCCGCGCCCAGCAGCGTGGCGTCGGGCACCGGCGGACCCTCCGGGACCGGCACGGGAGGTGTGCGCGGCGGCGTGCGGTGGGTGTCGGCGCGTGTGATCAGGACGTCGCCCTCGGCGGACTCGGCGGCGGGCGCGTAGCCCATCACCCGCAGCACCTCCAGCAGCGTGTCGGGCGCCGCCTGCGCGGCCAGCACGGTCGACGCCAGGCGGCGCAGCCGCAACGGCGCCGAACGCCGGTCGGCCAGGATCTCCGCCAGCATGCCCTCGTCGTCGCAGCGCACGTACGAGGACGCGGCACCCACCCGCAGGTGGCCGTGGCGGCGCGCCACGTCGTCGATGAGGTAGGCGAGCGGCTGCGGCACGGGAGTGCGCGCGTGCGCGCCCAGGAAGGCGTGCAGGTCGGCCGCCGTGCGGCCCGCGTCCAGGGCGCGGCGTACCGACTCGGGCGTGAACCGGTAGACGGTCGCCCCGCCCTTGGACTCGATGTCCGCCAGCACGGCGAGCGTCTGCGCGAGCGGACGGCGCAGCGGGCCGGGCGCCACGGCCGTCAGGTCGGCCTGCAGCAGGACGTGGTCCAGCGGCTCGGGCAGCAGCGGGGCGAGTTCGGCGGCGGCGGCCGCGGGGTCGCTCAGCAGGGTGCGGGCGTGCGCGGCCAGCGCGCCCCGGCTGGTGACGCCCAGCTGTTCGGCCTCCGCCAGCGTCCACATCGCCAGCCGCGCGCGCAGGTCGTCCGTCGCGGAGCGCGGCGGGCGCTCCCAGGACAGCCGGGCCAGCAGCGCCTCCGCCGGGACGGAGGCGCCGGCGGGCAGACCGGCCAGCAGGTCCAGCACGCGGCGGCGGACCTCGGGGGCGGGGCCGCGGTCCAGGTCGGGGCCCAGCGCGGCCAGCGTCCGGCCCTTGGCGTCCTTCTCGCCGGCCAGCCCCGGCGTCCGCGTCGCCGCGAGCCAGGCCGTGGCCAGTGCCGTCCAGCGCTGCTCGGCGGGCAGCAGCAGCCAGTCGTCGTAGGCGGGGGTGGGGGCGTAGCGCTCGTCGACGTCGCCGTCGGAGGCCAGCAGGCCGGCGGCGTGGGCGAGCTCGGCCCAGAACGCCGCGTTCGCCTCCGTCGTGTCGAGGACGGTCGCGGTGCGCTTGAGGTCCCGCACGCTCAGGCCGCCCGCCCGCAGGACGAGGGGGCTCGCGCTCTCCCACTCCTTCAGCAGCTCCTCCACCGTCGTCAGCGCCATGAAGGCCTGTCCGGCGGCGGTCGCGTCGACCACGCGCGCGTTGTGCTCGGTCACGGGGGCCGGCTCGGGGGCCACCGGCTCGGGGGCGCGGTGCGCGCGCCCGGCGCGCAGGTGCAGGGCGACCTCGCGGGGCAGCACCACGCTGCCGGGGGCCGTGGGCAGCAGCAGGCCGCGGTCCAGCAGCCAGCGCAGGTGCGGGGCCGGCTCGGCCGTCACGGTGCCGTGCGGCGGGCCCCACAGCAGTTTGCCGAGGACGGCCATGGCCTCGTCGGGGGCCGGGGCGAGCAGCGCCGCCATGCGCGTGCGGTCCTCGAACAGCTCGGTCAGGGCGGTGACGGCCGTCACCGGGTCGTGGGTGGCGGGCAGGCCCGCCGCGGCGATGATCTCCTGCAGCCGGCCCGGGGACATGCCCGTCACCGCCTCGGCGACCGTGGGGCCCAGCCCGGTGGGCGAGGGGCGGGCAGGCGTGGGCGCCAGCAGCTCGCGGGCGGTGCGCACCAGGCGCAGCCGGTCCTCGCCACCCCAGATCAGGGCCTGTTCGCGCAGGGTGGCGACGGCGCGCGGCAGCTCGGCCGCGATACGCGGATCGTCGGAGGCGGCCCCGGGATCGCCCGTCATGAGGGCGGCCAGCGTGTCGTACGGGCAGGGGTCCGGGGCCACCGCGAGCGCCTCGGCGACCTGCAGGGCGAACCGGTCGAGGTGGTCCAGCGCGCGCAGCACGGAGGCCCGGGTGGCGGCGCGGGTGGCCAGCTGGGTGAGGTCGCCGGGCACGGGGCTGAGCAGGTCGGGACGCGCGCGCAGCAGCCCGGCGAGGTCCTCGTCGGGGCGGCCGCGCAGCTCCTCGGCGAGCGTGCGCGGCCCCGCGCCGGTCCCGCCGCCCGTGCCGCCGGTCTCCCGAGAAGTGGTCATTCTGCTTACGGTACCGGGTCGCCGCGGATCGGCCCCGGCTTCGGACCCGGTTCCGCCCCGCCCGGCCGCGGGCCGGGACCGGAGGGCGGGGAAACCGGTACCTTCGGTGGGGTTCGGCGGCTCGTACGGGCTTGGGGGTTCACATGGGGATCGAGAGCGATCAGCTCGTTTACGACTATTTGAGCAAGGTCGGGGACCTCGCCCAGAGACAGTCGCTGACCTCCGGCGAGCGGATGCGCCTGGTCTCCCGGCTGCGGGCCGAGATCGAGCGGCGCCGGGCCGCCGAGGCCGCCGACACCCCGGCCGCCGTCCAGCGCATCCTCGACGGCCTGGGCACCCCCGCCGAGGCCGTGGCCGGCGCGGACGCCCTCCTGGGCGCCGCCGAGGGCGCCGGGCGGGTGCCTGTCCAGCGCAGTGACGACCGTCCGGCCGCCGCCCGCGTCCCGGGCGCCGCGTCGCCGCCGCACCTGGCGACCGAGGAGGAACTGCGGCCGCGCGGCGGCGGCGAACCCGACTGGTGGAGCGTGGAGCCGGGGCCGGCGTTCACGGGCGGGGACGCGGTGCACGGGTTCACGGGCGGCATCGAGATCCCCGACATGCTCAAGCCGCCTCCTGCCGCGCCGGACACCCTGCCGGAAGCCGGCCCGCGGGAGGAGGCGGGGAAGAGGACCAGCGGCGCGCAGGACGAGGAGGACGGCGGCGACTCCGACGAGCCGCGCTTCAGCCTCTGGCGCTCCCGCGCCGGCGTCCCCATGAGCCCCCTGCTGCTGCTCGTGGCCGTCCTGCTGGTCGTCGGCGCCGTCATCGGCAACTGGCTCGTGCTCGTGGCGGGCTGGGCCCTGGCCTACGTCACCCGCCGGCTGACCCAGACCGAGTCGAAGTGGGCGGTCATCGGCGTGCCGGGCCTCGCCGTGGCGGGCGGGGTCCTGTGGCTGTGGGGGCGCGTCAACGGGCGCTGGGGCGACCCCATACCGCAGGGGGAGATGGCGGCGGCGCTGTCCGACACCTGGCCGGTGGTCGTCAAGGCCGCGGCCCTCGCCTCGGCGGCGTTCGTCCTGTGGCGGGCGCGCAAGCCGGGCTGAGCCTCGGCCCGGTGACGCGCTACGCCGCTTCCCAGGGCTTCCCCGGAACCACCAGCGGACCGCCCGTCACCGGATCGGGCACCACCACCGACTCCAGGCCGAACACCTCGCGCACCAGCTCCGCCGTCACCACCTCCGACGGGCGGCCCCGCGCCACGATCCGGCCGGCCTTCATCGCCACCAGATGGTCCGCGTAGCGGGCCGCCTGGTTGAGGTCGTGCAGCACCGCCACCACCGTGCGGCCGCGCTCGCGGTTGAGCCGGCGGCACAGGTCGAGGACCTCCACCTGGTGGGAGATGTCGAGGTAGGTCGTGGGCTCGTCGAGGAGCAGCAGGTCCGTCTGCTGGGCGAGGGCCATCGCGATCCACACGCGCTGCCGCTGGCCGCCCGAGAGCTCGTCCACCGCGCGGTCGGCGAGCTCGGCGACGTCGGTGCGGGCCATGGCCTCGGCGACGGCCTGCTCGTCCTCCTCCGACCACTGCTGCCACCACCGCTGGTGCGGCTGGCGGCCGCGGGCCACCAGGTCGGCGACCGTGATGGCCTCCGGCGCCACCGGCGTCTGGGGCAGCAGCCCCAGCGACCGTGCGATCGTCCGGGTGGGTATCCGGGCGAGCTCCGCGCCGTCCAGCAGCACCGAGCCGCGCGTGGGCTTCAGCAGCCGGCCCAGCGCGCGCAGCAGCGTCGACTTGCCGCAGGCGTTCGGCCCCACGACGACCGTGATCTCGCCGTCCGGGACGTCGAGGTCCAGGCCCTCGACGATCGTGCGCTCCTCGTAGGAGAGCGTCAGGTCACGGGCGCTGAGCCGGCCGGCGCCGGCACCGGCCACGACTTCGGTGGTCATCTCGCGTTTCCTCCGGTACGGCTGCGGGCGATCAGCCAGATCAGATACGGGGCGCCGACGACGGCCGTCAGCACGCCCACCGGCAGCTCGACCGGCTCGAACAGCTTGCGGCCCAGCAGGTCCGCCAGGACCACGACGAGCGAGCCCATGAGCGCCGAGCACAGCAGCGGGATCTGCGCGGTGCGCGTCATGCGGCGGGCGATCTGCGGAGCCAGCAGCGCCACCCCGTCCACCGGCCCGGCCGCGCCCGTGGCCACCGAGGCCAGCACCACGCCCACCAGCACCAGACCCAGCCGCACCCGGCCCAGCCGTACGCCCAGCGCGGTCGCCGTGTCGTCGTCCATGGACACCGTGCGCTGCGCGCGCGCCGCCCAGCACACGAACGGGGCCAGCGCCAGCAGCGCCCACGCCAGCGGCACCGCCTCGTCCCAGCCGCGCGCGTTCAGCGAACCGGTCATCCACACCTTCGCCTGCTGGGCGACGAGATAGTCGCCCTTGGTCAGGAACAGATGGGTGACCGAGCGCAGCGCGATCGCGAAACCGATGCCCACCAGGACGAACCGGGCGGCCTGCAGCCCGCCCCGCCAGGCGAAGAAGTACACCAGCACCGCCGCCAGCAGCCCGCCCGCTACGGACAGGTAGGGCATGACGGCCAGCGAGGTGACGCCGTAGGTCATCGCGCCGACCGTCAGCGCGCTCGCGCCCTGGCTGACGCCGATGACGTCCGGGCTGGCCAGCGGGTTGCGGGCCACCGTCTGGATGAGCGCCCCGGCCACGCCGAAGGCCGCGCCGGCCAGCAGGCCGACGGTCATCCGGGGCAGCCGCGCGGTGCCGACCGTGAACTCCTCGGGCGAGGGCCGTCCCAGCAGCACGTCGATCACGTCGCCGGGCGCGGTCCAGGTCTTGCCGACGCACAGGTATGTCAGGCAGGCGGCGGCCAGCAGCAGCGCCAGGCCCAGCGCGACGGCCGTGCCGCGCCGGTGCACCAGGAACGACGCCCGCCCGGCCCGTACGAGCGCGTACCCGGCGGGCCGCGCCCCCTTCGTGGAAGTCGGTATCGCGCTCACGCCGCCACCGCCTTGCGGCGGACGAGCAGGACGAGGAAGGGCAGTCCGATCAGCGCGGTCATCACACCGGAGGGCACCTCGCTGCCCTCGTAGAGGATGCGGCCGATGACATCGGCGCCCAGCAGCATCACGGGCCCCACGAGTGCGGCCATCGGCAGGACCCAGCGGTGGTCGGCGCCGACGAGCGCGCGCACGATGTGCGGCACGGCCAGGCCCAGGAAGGCAATGGGCCCGGCGGCCGCGACGCCCACGCCCGTCAGCACCGTCGCGCCGATGCCGCCGGTGATCCGCACGAGCGCCACGTTCTGGCCCAGCCCCTTGGCGACGTCCTCGCCGAGCGCCAGCGCGTCCAGGCCGCGTGCCACCGACAGCACCAGCACGGTGCCCGCCAGCAGGAACGGCCAGATCTTCAGGGCCATGTCGCTGCCGGGCCCGGCGATCGAGCCGATCTGCCAGAAGCGGAACTCGTCCAGCGTCGCGGCCTGGGTCGTCAGGATGCCGTTGATGACGGAGACGATCAGCGCGTTGAGCGCGGCGCCCGCCAGCGCGAGCTTGAGCGGCGAGGCCCCGCCGCGGCCGCGCGCGGCGATCGCGTACACCGCCACCGACGCCACGGCCGCGCCGGCGAAGGCGAACCACACGTAGTCGCCGGGGTGGTGCACCCCCGCCACCGCGATCGCCAGCACCACGCCCAGCGCGGCGCCCTGGCTGATGCCGAGCAGGCCGGGGTCGGCGATGGGATTGCGGGTGACGCCCTGCATGACCGTGCCCGCCATCGCGAGGGCCGCGCCCACCATCAGGCCGACGGCCGTGCGCGGCAGGCGCATGCTCCGCACGATCGTCGTCGCGCTGTCGTCACCGTCGTGCAGCAGCGCGTGCAGCACCTGGGAGGGCGCCACCGGCCGGCTGCCGACGGCGAGGCTGAGGAGGATCGCGACGAGCAGGGCGACGACCGCGGCCGCCGTCCAGCCGACGCGGCGGCGGATCATGGACGATCCGGGGCTGCTGATCGGGACGGCGGCTTGCATTGCTTCCACTTCGGCGGGCGGCTGAGGGAACGAACGGACGACGGACACCGACGGGAAACCGAAAGAAACCAGCCATGGTCGTGTGTTCGAGCCTGGGTAAGGCGGCCCTCAGTGTACGGGTGGGGTGCGCGGCACAATGTGGGGCATGACCCCGCTCCCGCGCACCGGCCACCGGTTCACGGTCGGCTTCGACCTCGACCTGACGCTGGTCGACTCCCGCCCCGGCATCAGGGCCGCGTACGAGGCGCTGGTCGCCGCCACCGGCACCCACATCGACATCGACCTCGTCATCGGGCGCCTGGGCCCGCCGCTCAAGGAGGAGCTGCGCAACTGGTTCCCCGAGGAGCGCGTCGAGCACGCCAACGCGGTCTACCTCGCCGGCTACCCCGAGCACGGCATCCTGCCCTCGCCCGCCATGCCCGGCGCCCGCGAGTCCCTGGCCGCGATCCGGGAACTGGGCGGCAGGGCCATCGTCGTCACCGCCAAGAACCCCCGGAACGCCCGGCTCCATCTGGAGCACCTGGACATCCGGCCCGACGAGCTCATCGGCGACCTGTGGGCCGAGGCCAAGGCGGGCGCCCTGCGCGAGCACGGCGCCTCCGTCTACGTCGGCGACCACATCGGGGACGTCCGCGGGGCGCGAAGAGCCGGGGCGCTGGCCGTGGCGGTGCCCACCGGCCCGTACACCGCGGCCGAGCTGCGCGCGGCGGGAGCCGACGTGGTCCTGGACGGCGGCCTGACGGACTTCCCCGCCTGGCTGCGCGGCCGCTACGCCGCCGGGTCCACCGCCGCGCGCGCCTGACGGCGCTGCTCGGCGATCGAGCGCAGCACCCCGGCCCCGGCGATCAGGAACCCGGCACCCATCAACATGCACACGAAGTACGCCGCGGGCGGCAGCGGATCGGCCCCCAGGAACAGCGGTGCGACGGTGGCCAGCGTGGCCACCGTGCCCACGAGGAAGACGACGGCGCCGACCCGTACCAGCAGATCCCCGGCTCGGGGCGTTTCGCTACTCACCTGACCAGGGTAGATCCATGGGCGGCGGTATGGCGGCCGGATGACGGCGATCGGAACGGACGCGCAGCGGTACGGCCCGAGGACGTCTTGTCACCGGGCCCGGGACCATTAGCCTTGGGGGTAGCGGGTCTTGCGGCCCGCTGTAGTGCTATCCAGAGCAGTTTTTCTGTTGATTGCAGATTTTTCGCTTTTTCGGTATCCGACGAGACACGAGGACGAGGACAGACGTGCCTACCGGCAAGGTCAAGTGGTTCAACAGCGAGAAGGGCTTCGGCTTTCTCTCCCGCGACGACGGCGGAGACGTCTTCGTGCACTCCTCGGTGCTCCCGGACGGGGTCGATTCCCTCAAGCCCGGCCAGCGCGTGGAGTTCGGGGTCGTGGCAGGCCAGCGCGGTGACCAGGCGCTGTCCGTGATCCTGCTCGACCCCACCCCGTCGGTCGCGGCGGCGCAGCGCCGCAAGCCCGACGAACTCGCCTCCATCGTCCAGGACCTCACCACGCTCCTGGAGAACGTCACCCAGCAGCTCGAGCGCGGCCGCTACCCCGACAAGGCCCACGGCTCCAAGATCGCCGGCATGCTGCGCGCGGTGGCCGACCAGCTCGACGTGTAGCACCGGCCGTTCCGCGAGCGCCGGCCTCCCGCGAGCGCGGGACGGTCACGCCGAGCGCGGGACGGTCACACGAAGTCGAGCGCGTCCGGGCCGAGGGGCGGCACCAGCCCCTCGGCCGCGGCGCGGGTCAGCAGCCCGCGCACCGCGGCGTAGCCGGCCTCGCCCAGGTCGGCGGTGAACTCATTGACGTACAACCCGATGTGCTGGTCCGCGACCGCCGGATCCATCTCCTGCGCGTGCTCCAGGACGTACGGGCGGGAGGCCTCCGGATCGTCCCAGGCCATCCGCACGGACGTGCGCGCGGCCTCCGCCAGCTCCCGCAGCCTCGCCGCCCCCAGGGACCGCTTGGCGATGATGGCGCCCAGCGGAATGGGCAGCCCCGTGGTCTTCTCCCAGTGCTCGCCCATGTCGGCCAGGCACTCGAGCCCGTAGTCACGGTAGGTGAAGCGGGCCTCGTGGATCACCAGGCCGGCGTCCACCTTGCCGTCGCGCACCGCGGGCATGATCTCGTGGAACGGCAGGACGACGACCTCGCCGACGCCCTCCGGCACCTCGGCCGCCGCCCACAGCCGGAACAGCAGATAGGCCGTCGAGCGCTCGCTCGGCACGGCCACCGTCCTCCCCGCCAGATCCGCCGGCCGCGCCGCCTCGCGGGTGAGCACCAGCGGGCCGCAGCCGCGCCCCAGCGCCCCGCCGCAGGGCAGCAGCGCGTACTCGTCCAGCACCCACGGCAGCACCGCGTACGACACCTTCAGCACATCGTGCTCGCCGCGCTCGGCCATGCCGTTGGTGATGTCGATGTCCGCGAACGTGACGTCCAGCGGCGGCGCCCCCGGCACCCGGCCGTGGGCCCAGGCGTCGAAGACGAACGTGTCGTTCGGGCACGGCGAATAGGCGATCCGCACCGGCTCGCTCACGGGGAAACCTCCGGATCTCCGGTCAGTACGGGATGGAGCCTGCGGTAGGCGCCGGTGAGCGCCGCCAGTGCCTCGCCGACCCGCCACGTGCCCCGGTCGCGCGGTCCCACCGCGTTGGAGACCGTCCGCAGCTCGATCACCGGCACCTGGTGCGCCACCGCCGCCTCGGCGACCCCGAAGCCCTCCATGCCCTCGGCCACCGCGTCCGGGTGGCGCGCCGTCAGCTCCGCGGCCCGCTCGGCGGTGCCCGTCGCCGACGTCACCGTCAGCACCTCGCCGCGCACCGCGCCGGTCGCCTCCGCCACCCGCCGCGCGAGCGGCTCGGGCACCCGGTGCTCGATCACGCCGAAGCCCAGCTCGGACAGCGACAGGAAGCCGCCGTCGCTGGACTGCGCGCCCAGGTCGGGCGCCACGATCGCGTCGGAGACCACCACCGCGCCCAGCCCGGCGCGCGGCGCGAAGCCGCCCGCGATGCCGGAGGCGATCACCAGCTGGTAGGGCTCACCGGTCAGCGCGGCGGCGGTCAGCGCCGTCGCGGCGCCGGCCGCCGAGGCGGCCGGACCGACGCCCGCGGCCAGCACGTCGAGCACCGGACCGTCGGCATTGCCCGGCTTCACCCGGTGCAGCAGGGTGCCGCCGGGCAGCCGGACCTCCCCCGGGGGCGGCCCGGACGCGGCCGTCACGGCGTCGCGTTCCGCCGTGACGGCGGTGACGACGAGAACACGCATCAGCGGCGCCGTCAGTCGCGCTCGAGGGTGAAGTTCCAGACGCCCAGCGCCTTGCCCGAGGCGGTCTCCACGAGGCTGACCTTCGTCTCCTTCGTGGCGCCGCCCTGGCCGCCGGCGAAGAAGGCGCTCGCCGGAATCGTCCGGTACGTCTTCTTGTTCGGCTCCTGCTCGGCCGGCTGGCCGTTGATGAAGATCGTCCAGCCCTCCTCGGCGATCTTCGGGTCGACGCCGAAGCGGACCTTGTCCTCCATGGCCGCCTTGACGGTCTTGCCGGAGCTCTCCTTCATGCAGCCGAGGATCTTGTCGTTGGCGAGCGCGTCGCCGTCCTCGTAGCAGGCGGCCTCGGAGGTCACCGTGGTCGAACCGACGGTCACCGTCGCCAGCGGCGTCGGCTTGTCGCAGGCGGAGAGGGCGATGAGCCCGAAGGTCACGGCACCGACGGCGGCAGCGGCGCGGCGGCGCTTGCCCCGGAAAATCGCAGCGGTCATGCGGGCAGGCTATCGGGCCCCCCGGCTCACGCCACGCGCGGGTACGGCGAGCCGCGCCGCGCGGCCGCCAGCAGGCCCCGTACGGCAGTGGCCGCCCCCAGCGCCAGGAAGCCGGCCGCCACCGCCATGCCCAGCACACCGTTCAGCGGCAGCAGGATGCCGATGGCCCCACCGACCACCCAGCACATCTGCAACAGCGTCTCCGAACGGGCGAAAGCGGACGTACGGACCTCCTCCGGCACGTCCCGCTGGATCAGCGCGTCCAGCGACTGCTTCCCCAGCGCCTGCGAGATCCCCGCCACCGCCGCCACCACGACCACGAACAACGTGCTGAACAGCACCGCCGTGACCACCGTCGTCCCCAGCACCACCGACAGCACCAGCGCGATCATCTTCTCCGGGCCCCGCGAACGCAGCAGCGCCCCCATCGCCGTCCCCAGCGCGTTCCCCGCACCCGCCGCGACCGCCACCACACCCAGCGAGAACGCCGGACTCAGCCCACCCAGCGGATGCACCCGCAACAGGAACGCCAGAAAGAACGTCAGGAACCCCGACAGCATCCGCAGCGCCCCGTTCGCCTGCAGACCGTGCAGCACCGATGCACCCACCGTGCGCAGCCCCGGCCGCGCGCGCCGGTCGCGCCGGGCACGCCGCGTGCGCCCGAGGCGCCCGGCATTCCCCAGACGCCCGGCACGCCCGCGTGCCGCCCACGCCTTTCGCTGCCGCGGCGGATGCTGCCGGTGCCCGTCCGCCGTCAGCCGCGCCCGCGCCTCGCCCTTCGCCGAGTCCACCTTGTGCGGCAGCGACAACGACAGATACGTACCGAACGCGAACACCGCGCACGCCCCGTACAACGGATACGCCGGCCCCAGCTGATGCAGCCCCGCACCCAGCGGGGCCGCCAGTCCCGTCGCCAGCAGGCCCCCCAGCGTCACCCGGGAATTCGCCTTCACCAGCGCGATCCGCGGCGGCAGCAGCCGCGGCACCACCGCCGAGCGCACCACCCCGTACGCCTTCGACGCCACCAGCACGCCCAGCGCCGCCGGATACAGCTCCAGCCCGCCCGTCGCCACCGCCCCCGACATCGTCAGCGCCAGCAGCGCCCGCGTCAGCATCGCCCCCGCCATCGCCGCGCGCCGCCCGTGCGGGACGCGGTCCAGCAGCGGCCCGATCACCGGCGCCAGGAGCGCGAAGGGCGCCATCGTCACCGCCAGGTACAGCGCCACGCGCCCCCTGGCCTGGTCCGTGGGCACCGAGAAGAACACCGTGGACGCCAGCGCGATCGTGATCAGCACATCACCCGCCGAATTCACGGCGTGCAGCTCGATCAGCTTGCCCAGCCCCGACTCGCCCGCACCGTGCGCGTGCGTCGCTCTGCGTACCCCCCGGGCGGCCCCTGTGAAGGGCGCGCGGAGCACCCGGCCGACGCTCCGGGCCGTACGGCGGAGCGGACCGCCTTCGGCTGACCGGATGGCTCCCACCACGCCATACTGCCCCAACTGGCACCGGGCAGGGCACTTTCGAAGCATCCACCGGGCGCGCCCGGCACCTCGTCGGGGGCTCGCCGAAGCCCGGGTATCCCCCGGGCGGCCGCGCGGGGTAGCGTGCGTAGCGCGCCACCGGCCGCCGCTTTGGCCGCACCCCGAGTCCAGATCCCGCAGAATGGGTGATGACAGGTGCGCCCGAGGCCGTTCGGGCGCGGACGTCGACGCGGTCCTCCGGTCCGCTCCGTCCGCCGCCCCGACCGTTCGGCTGGCGCACTCGTGAGACGGCGTGGAAGAGAGAATCGATTCTTGTGAGTGCTGCGATGCGAAGCCGTACCCCGGACCGCCTGTGCGCCGAGGCGGTCGAACTCGCCCGGACGGCGGCCGAGGAAGCCGCGCTGCCCGGGAAGGTCGGCGACCACGTCGAGGTCGTCGCCGACGGGGACCGTGTCGTCACGCACTACTTCGCCTCCGACGACCCCGGCTACCGGGGCTGGCGCTGGGCCGTCACCGTCGCCCGCGCCTCCCGCGCCAAGAACGTCACCCTCGACGAGACCGTCCTGCTGCCCGGCCCCGACGCGCTCCTGGCACCCGAATGGGTGCCCTGGAGCGAGCGGCTGCGCCCCGGCGACATGGGCCCCGGCGACCTGCTGCCCACCCAGGCCGACGACCTGCGGCTGGAGCCCGGCTGGTCCGGTGAGGAGGAGCCGCCGCCGAACTCCGTCCTCTCCGAGGAGATGGCCGAGCTCGCGGACGCGGAGGACGCCGACGTCTCCGCCGGCCCCCCCTCGGCCCAGCCGACCGCGCCCGCGCGCGGCTCCGTCACCGCCCTCGCCGAGGAGCTGGGCATGCGCCGTGCCCGGGTGCTCTCGCGGTACGGGCTGCACACCGCCGCCGACCGGTGGGACGAGTCGCACGGCCCCAAGACGGCGATGGCGCAGGCGGCGCCGGCGTCGTGCGTGAGCTGCGGCTTCCTGGTGCCGATCGGGGGGTCGCTCGGGCAGGCGTTCGGGATCTGCGGCAACGAGTTCGGGCCGGCGGACGGGCATGTGGTGTCGCTGGCGTACGGGTGTGGGGGGCACTCGGAGGCGGCCGTGATGCCGAAGGCGCCGCGGCCGGCGGCGCCGGTGGTGGACGAGACGCTGGTGGACGAGCTTCCGTTGCGGGAGGCGCCGGAGGGCGAGGACGAGGCGGATCTGGGGCACGCCTGACCGTGCCGGGTTTTTCCGGTGCCGGTTTTTCCGGTGCCGGGTGCCGGGTGCCGGGTGCGGGGGCCGGGGGCTCCGGAGGGTATTCCGGAATCGGATATTTACGGGCCCGTGGCCGTCTCCTGTGCAGGGTGCCCTGAACTTGGGCCCACAAATATCCGGCAGCATTCCGGAACACCCTCCTCCGCCCCCGGCCCCCTCCCGCCGGTTCGCCGACTGCGGGCCGTCGGCCGGTTTGTGCCCACCCACCGGCCCGCAGGTAGCAGGCGGCCGGAGGGGCCGGGGCGGACTGGGACGGGCCCTGGCAGGGGCGTAAGGGTTATTTGCGGCGAACTGCCGGGTGACCCTGACACGTAACCAGAGGCCGTAAATAATCCAGCCCCAGAAGGGCCCGGCCCAGACCGACCCGGCCCCGCCCCACAACGAACCCGCACCCTCGCACCCTGTACGTTCACGGCAGAACGCAGTGGCCACCGCACAGGGAGACGACGAGACGTGACCGGCACGGGAATGGATCCGTTCGGGACCGCGCGCCTGCGGCGTGGCGTGCTCGACGCGTGGGTGGCCTCACCCGCGCGGTTCCGCGAGGACGCCAACGCCGAGGAGGACCTCGCCCTCGGCGGCTACCGCGACCGCCTCGTCGTCGAGCTCGCCCAGAACGCCGCCGACGCGGCGGCCCGCGCCGGCGTCCCCGGGCGGCTCCGGCTCACGCTGCGCGCCGCCACCGAAGGCCGGCCCGCCACCCTCGCCGCCGCCAACACCGGCGTGCCCATCGACGCCACGGGCGTCGAGTCCCTGTCCACGCTGCGGGCATCGGCGAAGCGGGAGGAGAGCGGGACCGCGGCGGCCGTGGGCCGCTTCGGTGTCGGATTCGCCGCCGTGCTCGCCGTCAGCGACGAACCCGCCCTCGTCGGCCGCACCGGCGGCGTGCGCTGGTCCCTCGCCGAGGCCCGCGCCCTCACCGAGGGCGTCGCCGCCGGCAGCCCCGGGCTCGGCGGCGAGATCCGCCGCCGCGAGGGCCACGTGCCACTGCTCCGGCTTCCGTTCCCGGCCGAGGGCTCGGCCCCGGACGGGTACGACACCGTCGTCGTCCTGCCGCTGCGGGACGGCGCCGCCGAGGACCTGACCCAGCGTCTGCTCGCCCGGATCGACGACGCGCTGCTGCTGACCCTGCCCGGCCTGGCCGAGGTCGTCGTCGAGACGCCGGACGGCGCCGAGCGCATCCTGACGCGCCGCCAGGAGGGCCCGTACGTCGTCATCGAGGACTCGGCCCGTGCCGCCGGGCCGGCCCGCTGGCGGGTGGAGAGCGCCGGAGGCCGGCTGGACGCCGGGCTGCTCGCCGACCGGCCCGTCGAGGAGCGTCTGCGCCCGCACTGGTCGGTCACCTGGGCCGTTCCCGTGGGCGCCGACGGCGCCCCCGTACGGCCGCGCACCGCGCCCGTCGTGCACGCCCCGACCCCCACGGACGAGCCGCTGGGCCTGCCCGGCCTGCTGATCGCCACGTTCCCGCTGGAGCCCACGCGCCGCCACACGGCCCCCGGCCCGCTCACGGACTTCCTCACCGAGCGCGCCGCAGCCGTCTATACGGATCTGGTTCGGGAGTGGCATCCCGTCTCCGCCGGCACCCTCGATCTCGTCCCCGCGCCGCTGGCCACGGGCGCCCTGGACGCCGAGCTGCGGCGGCGGGTGCTGGAGCTGCTGCCGCGCGTGCCGTTCCTGCCGAGTGCCGCCTCGGGCGCCGAGGTGCGGGAGCTGCCGCAGGCCGAGGGCGGCGGCATCGAGGGCATCCCGTGGACTCAGGGCCCCGACGCGGCCACGCAGACCTGGGACGACGGCGGGGCGCCGAGCGGTCACGACGGTGAGCGTGTTGCTTTGCGGCCCGTGTACGCCGAGATCGTGGAGGGGGCGGGGGCCGAGACCGTCGCCGTGCTGGGCGAGCTGTTCCCCAACCTGCTGCCCGCGGGGCTCGAGCGCCGGCAGGAGCTGCGTGCGCTCGGGGTGACGCGGGTGCCGCTGGGTGAGGCCATCGACCGTCTCGCCGGCGCCGAGCGCCCGGCGAGCTGGTGGTGGCGGCTCTACGACAGCCTCGCCGGCGTCGACCCCGACCGGCTGACCGGCCTGCCCGTGCCCCTCGCGGACGGCCGCACGGCCATCGGGCCGCGCCGGGTGCTGCTCCCCGCCGCGGACGCGGCGGGGTCCGAGCGGCTCTCGCGCCTGGGCCTGCAGGTCGCCCACCCGGACGCCGCCCACCCGCTGCTGGAGAAGCTCGGCGCCACGCCGAGCTCGCCGCGGGCCGTACTGACGACGCCCCAGGTGCGGGCGGCGGTGGCGGCCTCGCTGGACGCGGAGGACGTCTGGGACGAGGAGGGGCTGGACGCCGACGCCCTCGTCGACGTCGTGCTCACGCTCGTCCGCGACGCCGACCTGGTCCCCGGCGACGAGCCCTGGCTGGCCGCCCTTGCCCTCCCCGACGAGGACGGCGAGCTCGCCCCGGCCGGGGAACTGGTCCTGCCCGGCAGCCCCTTCGAACGCGTCATCCGCCCCGGCGAGCTCGCCGCCTGCGACGCCGAGCTCGTCGAGCGGTGGGGCGAGCAGCCGCTGACGGCGGTCGGCGTGCTGGCCGACTTCGCGCTCGTACGGGCGACCGATGTCGTCCTGGATCCCGACGAACTCGAGCCGCGCGACGGCGACTTCGCCGAGCCCGACGACGTCGGGCTGCTGGACGCCGTCGACGTGTGGTGCGAGGACGTACTGGACCGGCTGCCCGACACGCCCGTCCCGCCCGTCGCGACGGAGATCGTGGCCGTCCGGGACCTCGACCTCGTCGACGACGACGCCTGGCCGGAGGCCCTGGCGCTGCTGTCCCGGCCGCCGCTGCGGGACGCGCTGACCGCGCCGGTACGGGTGCTGCTGCCGGACGGCACGACCGAGTCCGTGCGCCCGTACGCCGCGTGGTGGCTGCGCGGCCACCCCGTCCTGGACGGTCGGCGGCCCGCCGGGCTGCGCGTGGAGGGCGGCGATCCGCTGCTGGCGGGTCTCTACGAGGCGGCGGACGCGGCCGGTCTCGCGGACGAGCAGGTGCTGCGTGCCCTGGGCGTACGGACCTCCGTGGCCGCCCTGCTGGACGAGCCCGGGGGCGCGGCGGAGCTGCTGGGGCGGCTGGCGGATCCGGAACGGGCGGTGGCGCCGGCGCAGTTGCACGCGCTGTACGGGGCGCTGGCCGATCTCGATCCGTCGGAGGTGACGCTGCCGGACGAACTGCGGGCTGTCGTGGACGGGGAGGTGCGGGTGGTGGACGCCGGGGACGCGGTGGTCGCTGACGCTCCGGATCTGCTGCCGTTGGCGGCGGGCGTCGCGTTGCTGCCGGTGCGGCCGGACCGGGCCGGGGAGCTCGCGGAGCTGCTGCAGGTGCGGCGGCTGAGTGAGGCGGTGGTGACGCGGGGGCCGCTGGGTGAGGGCGAGGTCAGGGAGGTTCCGGAGGGCGTGCGGGTGCTGCTTCCGGGGGCGCCGGAGACGTACGTCGAGCACGAGGAGCTCGTCGTGGGCGGCGTCGAGCTGGACTGGCGCTACGGGCCGGACGGGGTGCTGCACGCGGCGACGCTGGAAGGCGTGGCCGCGGGCTTGGCCTGGGCGGCGGGGGCGTGGGCGCGGCGGTTCGAGGCGGCGGCGTTGCTGGAGGATGCGTCGCGGACGGAGGAACTGGCGCGGGATCGGTGGTTCGACTAGCGGGTGCGGGTGCGGGTGCGTTGTGGGGCGGGGCCGGGTCGGTCTGGGACGGGCCCTTCTGGGGCTGGATTATTTACGGCCTCGGGTTACGTGTTGAGCTCACCCGGCAGGTCGCCGCAAATAACCCTTACGCCCCTGCCAGGGCCCGTCCCAGCCCGCCCCGGCCCCTCCCGTCCGCTCGTCGGCTGCGGGCCGGTTTGTGGGCAGTCGCCTCCGCCCCCGGTTTGTGGGCAATCGTTCCGCAGGGCGGAACGGGTGGGCACAAACCCACCCACCGGGCCGCACCCGGAACTGGCCCCGTACCCGGCGCAGCGGGCTCGGGCACGGGGCCGGGCCCCATCACGCCGGGAAGCGGCGGCTCACCCACCGCCAGGTGAACTCCAAAGCGACGGCCGCCAACCCGGCAACGGCCACCGCCGCCCACGGCATGGTCGCCCCCACCAACCGCAACGCGAAGAAACTCTGCAGCCACGGCGTCAGCAGGACGATCACGAACCCCGCCCCCATCGCCAGCACCAGCGCCACCCGCCACCACGTGTACGGCCGCGCAATGATCGCCAGCACCCACATCGACGTCAGGAAGAGCGTGAGCGTCGCCACGCTCGTCTCGGCCCCCAGCGCGCCCGCCCCCGCGTAGTAATGGCGCGCCAGCAGATACACGGCGAAGGTGGCCGCCGCCGCGATCACCCCGGAGGGGATCGCGTAGCGCATCACGCGCCGGACGAAGTGCGGCTGGGCCCGCTCCTTGTTGGGCGCCAGGGCCAGGAAGAAGGCGGGCACGCCGATCGTCAGCGTGGACAGCAGCGTCAGGTGGCGCGGCAGGAAGGGGTAGGGGACGCGGGTGCAGACGACGAGGACGGCCAGCAGGACCGAGTAGACCGTCTTCGTCAGGAACAGCGTGGCCACGCGGGTGATGTTGCCGATCACGCGCCTGCCCTCCGCCACGACCGACGGCAGCGTGGCGAAGCTGTTGTTGAGCAGCACGATCTGGGCGACCGCCCGGGTGGCCTCGGAGCCCGAGCCCATGGAGACGCCGATGTCGGCGTCCTTGAGGGCCAGTACGTCGTTGACGCCGTCGCCGGTCATGGCGACGGTGTGGCCGCGCGACTGGAGGGCCGCGACCATGTCGCGCTTCTGCTGGGGCGTGACGCGGCCGAAGACGGCGCCCCGGTCGAGTTCCCCGGCCATGGCGTCCCGTTCGGCCGGGAGCCGGCGCGCGTCCACGGGGGCGTCCGCGCCGGGCAGGGCGAGTTTGCCGGCGACCGCGCCGACGGAGACCGCGTTGTCGCCGGAGATCACCTTTGCTGAAACGTTTTGCTCGGCGAAGTAGCGCAGGGTGTCCGCCGCGTCCGAGCGCAGCCGTTGCTCGAGGACGACCAGCGCGGTGGGACGTACGTCCTCGGTGACGCGCGGGTCCGCCAACGCGCGGTCGGCCCGCGCCAGGAGCAGGACGCGCAGGCCCTTGGCGTTGAGGTCGTCGATCTCGGTGAGCGTGGGGTCGCCGGAGGGGAGGAGGACGTCAGGGGCGCCCAGCAGCCAGTTGCTGTTGCTGTTCTCGGTGACGAGTGTGGCGCCGCTGTACTTGCGGGCCGAGGAGAAGGGGAGCGAGTCGGTGCAGCGCCAGCCGCTGCCGTCGGGGTAGGCGTCGATGATGGCCTGGAGGCTGGCGTTGGGGCGCGGGTCGGACTCCCCGAGGGCGCCCAGCACCCGGCGCACGTACGTCTCGTCGGCGCGGGCGCCGGGCAGGACGCGCAGTTCGCTGACGTCCATGCCGCCCTCGGTGAGGGTGCCCGTCTTGTCGAGGCAGACCACGTCGACGCGGGCCAGACCCTCGATGGCCGGCAGCTCCTGCACCAGGCACTGCTTGCGCCCCAGCCGGATGACGCCGATGGCGAAGGCCACGGAGGTCAGCAGCACCAGGCCCTCCGGGACCATCGGCACGATCCCGGCGACCATGCGGCGGACCGCTTCCCTCCAGTCGCGGTCCTCGATGACGGACTGGCTGATGATCAGGCCGATCGCGGTGGGGGCCATCATCCAGGTCACGTACTTGAGGATCTGGCTGATGCCGGTGCGCAGCTCGGAGTGGACGAGCGTGAACCGGGAGGCCTCCTCCGCCAGCTGCGCGGCGTAGGCCTCGCGGCCGACCTTGGTAGCGGTGAAGGCGCCGCTGCCGGCGACCACGAAGGAACCGGACATCACCCTGTCCCCGGGCTGCTTCAGGACCGGGTCGGCCTCGCCGGTGAGCAGCGATTCGTCGATCTCGAGACCGTCGGCCTCGAGCACCTCGCCGTCGACGACGCACTTGTCGCCGGGGCCGAGCTCGATGAGATCGCCGAGGACGATCTCGCCGGTGGCGACGGGTGTGGCGGTGCCGTCGCGGCGGACGGTGGGCCTGGCCTCGCCGATGACGGCGAGGGAGTCGAGGGTCTTCTTGGCGCGGAGCTCCTGGACGATGCCGATGGCGGTGTTGGCGATGATGACGAAGCCGAAGAGGCCGTCCTGGATGGGGCCGACGATCAGGATGATCAGGAAGAGGACGCCGATGATGGCGTTGAAGCGGGTGAAGACGTTGGCCCGGACGATGTCGCGGGTGGAACGGGAGGAGCGCACGGGGACGTCGTTGACCTCGCCCCGGTTGATGCGTTCGGCGACCTCGTTGCTGGTGAGGCCTGCGGCGGGCGGGGACGCTTCGCTCATGGTTCGACCGTAGCCGCGTGTCTGGGGGTGCGCTGTGGGGCGGGGCCGGGTCGGTCTGGGCCGGGCCCTTCTGGGGCTGGATTATTTACGGCCCCTGTCCTGCGTCGGGCTGACCCGGAACGACGCCGCAAATAACCCTTACGCCCCTGCCAGGGCCCGTCCCAGCCCGCCCCGGCCCCTCCCGTCCGTACGCCGGGTGACGGCCGGTGGGTGGGTAGGCCCCGGTCCCTCCCGCCGGTCCACCGTGCGGGCCGGTGGGGGAGTGGGGGTGGGCTTGCCCTCCGCCCGTTCGCTGGCTGCAGGCCGCTGGTTTGTGCCCACCCACCGGCCCGCACTTGGGCAGCTGCCCCGGCGAGGGCAAGGGGGCCGACGGCGCGAGGGGGCCGGGGGCGGAGGAGGGTGTTCCGGAGTGCTGCCGGATATTTGTGGGCCCAAGTTCCGGGCACTCAATGCGCCGGACGGCAACGGGCCCGTAAATATCCGACTCCGGAATACCCTCCGGAGCCCCCGGCCCCCGCCCCTGACCACCGGGCCGCACCCAGGATCGGCAAGAGGCCCGTTCCGGGCAATCGGGCGGTGGGTGGGGGAAACCCGCGCCGGAGGCGCGGCGCGGCACCCCAGACGGCGGTCAGCCGGAAACGCGAGGTTGGTCGGAACCGGTGGCGGCAGCCTTGAGGGCCGCGTCACGCCGCCGCACGTACCAGATGCCGATCAGGCCCAGGCCGCCGCCGGCCGCGCACGTCCACAGCCACCACAGCAGCCCCTCGTCCCGGTACCACCCAAAAAAGGGCAACTGGACGAGGAAGAGGACGAACCACACGATCGTGCCCCCGGTGATGGTGGCGACGACAGGGCCTTCCAGGGGCTCGGGTGCCTCGTGCGTGGGCGTCCACTTCGTCATGGCGCAAGCCTAGTGCGTCCTTGTTCGAGGGCTGCGGCGGAGCCCTTGGTGCCACAGGGGTCTACGCGCGGAGATAGCCATTCGGCGTTTGTTTATTCATACTGAATCGAACCGGATTTGACTGAACGCTTTTGTTTGATCATCCAAACAAGGGCCAGCTCAAGATCCTTTTTGCTTGTTTCCCCTGGCCAACCCCAGGCCCGTACGACTGAGGTCCCCTCATGCCCACCTCGGCCACCTCCGCCGTCGACGACGCCCAGCAGGCGTCGTCGCCCGTGCCGCCCGCCGGAAAGAACGCCCTCGACCGGTACTTCCGGATCACCGAGCGGGGTTCGTCCGTCGCCCGCGAGCTGCGCGGCGGCCTGGCGACGTTCTTTGCGATGGCCTACATCATCGTGCTGAACCCGATCATCCTCGGGGCCGGCCAGGACAAGTTCGGTCACCAGCTGGACAACGGCCAGCTCGTCACCGCCACCGCTCTGATGGCCGGGCTCACCACCGTCCTCATGGGCGCCATCGGCAACGTGCCCATCGCCTGCGCCGCCGGCCTCGGCATCAACGCCGTCGTCTCGCTCCAGCTCGCGCCCAAGATGAGCTGGCCGGACGCGATGGGCATGGTCGTGCTGGCCGGCCTGGTGCTGATGGTGCTGGTCGCCTCCGGGCTGCGGCAGCGGGTGATGGACGCGATACCCGGCGGGCTGCGGCGCGCGATCGCGATCGGCATCGGCATGTTCATCTCGCTGATAGGCCTGGTCGACGCCGGGTTCGTCACCCGCAACCCCGACGCCGCCCACACCACCGTCCCCCTGGGCCTCGGCCAGGGAGGGCAGCTGCAGGGCTGGCCGGTGCTGGTCTTCGTGGCCGGTCTCGCGCTGACGTTCGTCCTGCTCGTCCGCAAGGCGCGCGGCGCGATCCTCATCGGGATCGTCGCGATGACGGTCGCCGCGATCGTCATCAACACGCTCGCCGACATCCCCGACGCGAGCTGGGGCCTGAGCGTCCCGAAGATGCCCGACAGTGTCGTCGGCGCCCCCGACTTCGGCCTGATCGGTGACGTCAGCCTCTTCGGCGGCTTCCACGAGGTCGGCCTGCTCACCGGCTGCCTGTTCGTCTTCACCGTGCTGCTGTCCGGCTTCTTCGACGCGATGGGCACCATCATCGGCGTCGGCGAGGAGGCCGGGCTGACCGACAAGGACGGCCAGCTGCCCAACATGGGCAGGATCCTGATGGTCGACGGTGTCGCCGTCGCCGCGGGCGGCGCCGGCTCGGCGTCCGCCAACACCTGCTTCGTGGAGTCCACGGCCGGCGTCGGCGAGGGCGCCCGTACGGGCCTGGCCAACCTGATGACCGGCGGGCTCTTCCTGCTCGCCCTCGTCTTCACCCCGCTGGCCACCGTGGTGCCCGCCCAGGCCGCCACCCCCGCCCTGGTCGTCGTCGGCTTCCTGATCATGGCCTCGAACGTCAAGGAGATCGACTGGAGCGACTTCACGATCGCGATCCCCGCGTTCCTGACGATCATCTCCATGCCGTTCACCTACTCGATCACCAACGGCATCGGCGTCGGCGTCCTCGCCTTCATCCTGCTGCGGATCGCCGACAAGCGGGCGCGCGAGATCCCCTGGCTGCTCAACGTGGTCGGGCTGTGCTTCCTCGTCTACTTCATGCTCGACCCGATCGAGCAGATGCTCGGCATCAAGTAGACCTCTGACCGAGTAGACGTTCGACACCGCCGAGGGCGGCCCGGCTTCGTGCCGGGCCGCCCTCGGCTCGTTCGGCGGGGCCGCGGACAGTTGCCGTCCACGCTCTTCCGATCAGCTTGACACTTCATCACACTATGTTCATGGCTGAGGCATTCTCGATCACCCGCGCGCAGCGCCCACGCACGGATCCGGCCTGAACCATGACCGGCGAACAACGGCAGGTGGCCGGCCGCTACCGGCTCGTCCGCACACTCGGCGAGGGCGGCTTCGGCCGGGTCTGGGAAGCCCACGACGATCTGCTGCGCACCGCCGTAGCCGTCAAGGAAGTCCGCCTCCCCTCCACCGCCCGTCCCGACGAGCGGGACAGGCGCCTCAAGTACGCCGAGCGGGAGGCCCGCAACGCCACCCGGCTGCGCCACCACCCGGCGATCGTCACCGTTTACGACGTCGTCATCGAGGACGGCAGGCCCTGGATCGTCATGGAGCTGGTCGACGGGGGATCGCTGGAGGACCGGCTGCGTCAGGGGCCGCTGCCGCCGGCCGAGGCCGCCGAGCTCGCCGATGTGCTCCTCGACGCCTTGGACGCGGCCCACCGGGCCGGCGTCGTCCACCGTGACGTCAAGCCGGCGAACGTCATGCTGGCCACCGACGGCCGTACTCTGCTCACCGACTTCGGTATCGCCACGCACTCGGCGGATACCCAGGTGACCGTGGACGGCTCGGTCGTCGGCTCCCTGGAGTACATGGCCCCCGAGCGCATCAGCGGCACCCCCAGCACTCCGGCGAGCGACCTGTTCTCCCTCGGAGTGACCCTGTACCGAGTCGTCGAGGGCGTCTCCCCCTTCCTGCGTGACTCGCCCACCGCCACCATGGCGGCCGTGGCCCTGGAGGACCCGCCGCCACCGCTCCGTGCCGGAAGGCTCGCCCCGCTCATCCGCGCACTGCTCGCCAAGGACCCCACCGCGCGGCCCACCGTCCCCGAAGCCCTCGCCCTCCTGCACGCCCCGTGTCCCGGGGAGGAGGGGAACGCGGTGTGGCGGTTCGCTGCGCAGAACCTGCCCCAGGCGCTCGACCTGCTGCGCCCCTTGTTCGGGACGACGTCGCCCGACCCGTCCACCACCGGGTCGGTCCCCCGACCGGCGGGGCACTTCGAGGAGTCCTGGACCGGAGACGAGGACGTCAGCGAGTTCAGTGAGTACGACAGGGCCGTCGAAGGGGCGTTGACGTTGTTCGGTGCGTGGGCAGCAGGAATCTGCGGCATGTTCGGTGTCGTGACGATGGCCTCGAACGGCCCCCTGGGTGCGGTGGTCATCCTGTACGGATTGGCCGCACTGTCGGTGCTGTGCGCGGTGGAGCGGCACAAGGGCTGGTTGCCGCGGCGGAAGCTGAGGAAGAGCATGCGGGCCAGAACCCTGCGTATCGACCAGGACGGCATCACGACGCGCGATCCCTCCGGCACCCAGCACATTCCATGGACCGCGATCGCAGGGGTCGACGTCCGCTACACCGACGCGGCCGTGTGCAAACACCGTCCTCTCGCACTCCACCTGCGGATGTACGGGCGGCGGAAGCTCAAGGCACCCGCAGTCCTGTACCGCCCCGTCGGATGGCCGGTCCACGCGGATCTGCCGGACGTCTGCCGCACCGGCCCCCTGCCCCTCCTGGCCCCCTGGGTACCCGTGTGCGTGCTCGGCCCGCTGCCCGGCCCGCGCCG
This sequence comes from Streptomyces sp. NPDC053048, assembly GCF_044547045.1. NCBI lineage: Bacteria > Bacillati > Actinomycetota > Actinomycetes > Kitasatosporales > Streptomycetaceae > Streptomyces > Streptomyces sp. NPDC053048. The sequence goes on along the minus strand of NZ_JBITZS010000009.1, from coordinate 231,409 downwards.
ACTCGATCTGAAGAACACGGTCGCGGCGTACGGGAAACACGGGGTGACGACGGGGGAGTGGTGACGGGCATCCGGCTCAGTGGCCACCCGCGCCACTTTCATTAGGGCAAGTAATGAGTTAATCTAATTGTCATGCCGGACCTGTCCCGCACCCTCGATGATCCAGACGACATCGCCGCCGTGAACGCCTTGCGGTCGGCCGTGATGCGACTGTCGCGCAGGCTCAAGCACCAGCGGGTCGACGAGTCGCTCAGCCCCGCCGAGATGTCGGTCCTGGGCACGCTCGCCCGCTGCGGCTCCGCCACACCCGGCGAGCTGGCCCGCAAGGAGCATGTGCAGCCGCCGTCGATGACCCGCATCGTCGCGCTGCTCGAGGGCAAGGGGCTGGTCAGGCTCGAGCCGCACCCCGAGGACCGCCGTCAGAAGGTGGTCCGGCAGACCGAGCAGGCCGAAGCCATGCTCGAGGAGAGCCGGCGCAGGCGCAACGCCTGGCTCACCGAACTGGCCGGGCAACTGGACGAGGACGAATGGGCGACGCTGCGCGCCGCCGCGCCCGTACTGGAGAAGCTCGCGCACCTGTAAGCGAACCGAGAAGGAGGCGAACCCACTTTGAGTTCGGGACACGGAGCAGACTCCGCCCCCGCACCGAACCGCCACCACGACGCACGCACCACCTCCCTGCACACCAAGGGGGGCACGTTCAGCTCGCTGCGCATCCGCAACTACCGGCTCTTCGCCGCCGGCCAAGTGGTGTCCAACACGGGCACGTGGATGCAGCGCATCGCCCAGGACTGGCTGGTCCTGAGCATCACCGGCTCCTCGGCCGCCGTCGGTATCACCACGGCACTGCAGTTCCTGCCCATGCTGTTCCTCGGGCTCTACGGCGGCGTCATAGCCGACCGTTCGCCCAAGCGACGGCTGCTGCTGATGACCCAGGCCGCCATGGGCCTCACCGGCCTCGGGCTCGCCGCGCTCACCCTCAGCGGGCACGTCGAGGTCTGGCACGTCTACCTCATGGCCTTCGCCCTCGGCCTGGTCACCGTCGTCGACAACCCCGCCCGGCAGGCGTTCGTCTCGGAGATGGTCGGACCGGCCGACCTGCGCAACGCCGTCAGCCTCAACTCCGCCAACTTCCAGTCCGCCCGGCTGGTCGGTCCGGCCGTCGCCGGTGTGCTGATCACCGCCGTGGGCAGCGGCTGGGCGTTCCTCCTCAACGGGCTGTCCTACGCCGCCCCCATCGCCGGCCTGCTGCTGATGCGCACCGCCGAGCTGCACAAGGCCGACCCCGCGCCGCGCGGCAAGGGCCAGCTCCGCGAGGGCCTGCGGCACGTGGCCGGACGGCCGGAGCTGATCTGGCCCATCGTGCTGGTCGGCTTCATCGGCACCTTCGGCTTCAACTTCTCCATCTGGCTCACGGCGTTCGTCAACGACGTCTTCCATGCCGACGCCAGTACCTACGGCCTGCTCAACACCCTGATGGCGGCCGGTTCGCTGGTCGGCGCGCTGCTCGCCGCCCGCCGGGGCACCTCGCGCATGCGGATGCTGGTGGGTGCCGCCGCCCTCTTCGGGCTGCTGGAGATCGCAGCCGCGCTCGCGCCCTCGTTCTGGGTGTTCGCGCTCCTGCTCGTACCGATCGGCATGTGCGGTCTGACGATCAACGTCACCGCCAACTCGAGCCTTCAGCTGGCGGCCGATCCCGCCATGCGGGGACGGGTGATGAGCCTGTTCATGATGGTGTTCATGGGCGGTACGCCCCTCGGTGCTCCCCTCGTCGGCTGGATCACCGACGTCCACGGCCCCCGCGTCGGCTTCCTCGCCGGAGGCGTCGTCTCCGCCCTGGCGGCCACCGGCATCGGCGTCGCACTGGCCCGCGCGGGCGGCCTGCGCCTGAAGGTCGGCCTGCGACGGGGACGGCCCCACGTGGCCTTCGTGCCGCGCGAGGCCCCCGCCGAGCGGGAAGCCGTGGCCACGGCCGCCTGACCCGTCAGGCGTGTCCCCCGGGCGGTCATCCGCCGTACGTCCCACCCGGGGGACACTGGCCCCATGCGACTGTTCGCCGCGGTGGTGCCCCCCGAATCCGCGATCGACGAACTGGCGGCCGAGGTGGCGCAATTGCGCGCCGCCCTGCCCGACCGGCACGGCCACCTCCGCTGGACCCCGCCCGCCCTGTGGCACTTCACCCTCGCCTTCCTCGGCGAGGTCGACGAGGCCCTGCTCCCCGAACTGGACGAGCGCCTGTCCCGCGCCGCCCACCGCCACCCGGCGCACGAGCTGCGCTTCGCCGGCGGCGGCCGCTTCGGCGACCGGATCCTGTGGGTCGGCGCGACCGGCTCCGTGGAGACCCTGGGCGCCCTCGCCCGCTCCACCGTCGCCGGCGCCCGCCGGTCCGGCGTGCACATGACCGACACCAAGCCCTTCCGCCCCCACCTCACCCTCGCCCGCACCACCGGCCACGTGAACCTCCGGCCCTACGCGGAGGAGCTCGCGGAGTTCCGCGGCCGCCGCTGGTGGGCCGAGCGGGTGGAGCTCGTCCGCAGCCACCTGCCCGCCTCCGGCGTCCCCGGCGAGCGCCCCCGCTACGAGACCCTCACCTCCTGGCCCCTGGGCACCCGGCGGGCTCCCTGACCGCTCCGGTTACGCTCGAGGGGTGGACCCGAAGACCAGAAACCGGATCATGACCGGTGCCCTCGCCGTGATGCTCGTCGTCGTCGCCGTGGTGGCCGCCGTGAGGTGACCCCCCCGCCCGTGCCCTCCCGTGACGCACCCGCCCCCGGGCGGGTCGGTCTTGCATGGAGCGCGCTCGAAGGCGTTGGGTAAGGGGGCATGGAGTACACGCAGCTCGGACGCACGGGACTCAAGGTCAGCCGGCTCGTCCTCGGCACCATGAACTTCGGCCCGCAGACCGACGAGCCCGACAGCCACGCCATCATGGACGCCGCGCTGGACGCGGGCATCAACTTCTTCGACACGGCGAACGTCTACGGCTGGGGCGAGAACAAGGGACGCACCGAGGAGATCATCGGCAGCTGGTTCGAGAAGGGCGGCGGCCGGCGCGAGAAGGTCGTGATCGCCACCAAGGTGTTCGGGAACATGGGCCCGGACGGCGCCGACTGGCCCAACCACGACCGCCTCTCCGCCGCGAACATCCGGCGGGCCGTCGACGGCAGCCTCAAGCGCCTCCGCACCGACCACATCGACCTCTACCAGTTCCACCACATCGACCGGCTGACCCCCATCGAGGAGATCTGGCAGGCCATCGACGTCCTGGTCCAGCAGGGCAAGATCCTCTACGCCGGTTCGTCGAACTTCCCCGGGTACAAGATCGCCCAGGCCAACGAGATCGCCGCCCGCCGCGGCAGCCTCGGCCTCGTCAGCGAGCAGTGCCTGTACAACCTCGCCGAGCGCCGCGCCGAGATGGAGGTCATCCCCGCCGCCCAGGAGTACGGCCTCGGCGTCATCCCCTGGTCGCCGCTGCACGGCGGCCTGCTCGGCGGCGTGATCAAAAAGTCGAACGAGGGCGCCCGCCGGGTCGCCGGCCGCTCGGCCGAAGCCCTCGCCAACACGGCCGTCCGCGATCAGATCCAGGCCTACGAGACCCTGCTCGACAAGCACGGCCACGCCCCCGGCGAGGTCGCCCTCGCCTGGCTGCTCACCCGCCCCGGCATCACCGGCCCGATCGTCGGCCCCCGGACCCTGGAGCAGCTGACGAGCGCCCTGCGCGCGGCCGAGCTCGAGCTGAGCGCGGAGCTGCTGGCCTCGCTGGACGAGATCTTCCCGGGTCCTGGCCCCTCGCCGGAGGCGTTCGCCTGGTGAGCTGACGGAGAGCGTCGGTTTTTTCACCGACTGTACAGAGCGCGTTGTGGTGCGGGGCTAGGCTCGGGAAGAGCGATGCGCGCCACAACGCGCCTGTATCAAGGGGGAGTTACGCCGTGGCCAAGGATTCCGCTTGGACGGGACGGTACGGACAGTCCAGGGTGGGCTGGGAGTTCTTCGGCACGGAGCTGAAGCGGCGGCGGGAGGCAGCCGGGCTCACGCAGCAGGAGCTGGGCAGACGGGTGTTCTGCTCGGGGTCCTACATCGGGCAGTTCGAGACCGGTGTGCGCAAGCCGCAGTTGGACGTCGCGGAGAGGATCGACGTCGAGCTGGGGACGGACGGGTTCTTCGCGCGGATGTGCGTGGAGCTGATCAATGCGTCACCGCATGCGGAGTGGTTTGCGGATGCGGCGTACCTCTATGGGCTGGCCACCACGATCAGTGAGTATGCGGCGACCTTCGTTCCGGGTGTGCTGCAGACCGCTGCCTATGCGCGTGCAGTGTTCGTGGGCAGCCACCCCTTTGCCCCGGAAGACGACATCCAAGCGCGGGTGACTGCCCGGCTCGAGCGAGCGCGCATCTTTGACCGGCCAACGGAGCTGTTGTGGTGGGCGGTTTTCGACGAGAGCGTCATCCGGCGCAAATTCGGTGGCTCGGCTGTAATGCACGAGCAGTTGATGCACATCTCGAAGCTGGCACGCGAGCGCCGGATCGGCGTGCAAGTGTTGCCCTTCGAAGCGGGCCATCCCGTGGTGGATGGCGCGTTGACTCTGATGACCTTTGAGGATGCGCCTTCGGTGGCGTACAGCGAAGGCCACCGGAGCGGAAACCTGCTGGATGATCCGGCGATGGTGGCTCAGTGCGAACGCTCCTACGAGCTTGCTAGAAGCGTTGCGCTGCCACCGGCCGAGTCTTTGTCTCTGATCGAATCGGTAGCGGAGGAGTTCGCACATGAACACGGCGAGTTGGCGTAAGAGCAGCTACAGCGGTGCCGGAGACGAGACCGGTCAGAACAACTGCGTAGAGGTCGCCATCTGGCACAAGAGCAGCTACAGCAATGGCGGGGACGAGAAGGGCGGTGGTAACTGCCTCGAAGTCGCCGACAACATACCCGGCATAGTCCCCGTCCGGGACAGCAAGGCGACCCACCGCCCCGCCCTCCTCTTCCCCACCCAATCGTGGGCAGCGTTCGTCGCTCACCTTTCGGCGTAGGTCAGCCGTCTCGGCCGTCCAAGACCCCCTCCAGAATTTCCACCCACTGCCGCACCACACCCTCACGCCGCGCCCTGTCGTCCGTCAGTAGCGTGGCGAGGCCGAGTCCCCGGGCCATGTCCAGGAAGCCCTGGACGGTCTCGCGTACGCCGGGCCGCTTCTCGTCCGCGTTGAGCAGTTCCACGGCCATGCGGTGGGCCTCGCGGCCGACGCGGGCCTCCAGTTCCGTCACGCGGGCCCGGAGGCCGCTGTGGTCGTTCGAGGCCGCGACCCACAGTTGCAGGGCGGCGCGGAACAGTGGCCCGGTGTACAGGTCGACGAGCCCGGTGAGGACGGTGTACCGGCGCGCTGGGCCGACGATCCACCCCGCCGTGCCGACCAGTGAGCGCAGCGCTGCCGAGCGCTCCTCTGCCACGTACTCGACGGCCGCAGTGAAGAGGTCCTCGCGGGTGGGGAAGTGGTGCTGGGCGGCGCCGCGCGAGACGCCCGCCCGTTCGGCGACGACGGCCACTGTCGAGCCCGCCCAGCCGTACTCCGCCAGACAGGTGATCGCCGCCTCCAACAGGCGCTGCCTCGTCACCCGGCTGCGGTCCTGCTTGGGGGAGGTCACAGCACCCACGCGGGATCCCTCTTCTCCAGGAACGCGGCCATGCCCTCCCGGGCCTCCGCTGAGGCGAACAGCCGTGCCGATCGCCTGGCCAGCACGTCCGTCTCGCGGTCGAAGGCGCGCAGGACCTCCGCCGTGACCAGGCGCTTGGACTCGGCGAGCCCCTGGGGCGACGCTCGCCGCAGCCCGGCCAACACCGGCCCGAGACCGTCGTCCCCGACGTCCGTCACCAGGCCGATCCGCGCCGCTTCCCGCGCGCCGAAGCGTTCGCCGGTCAGGAAGTAGCGTCCGGCGGCCCGTGCGTCGAGGCGGGGGAGCAGCGGTATGGAGATCACGGCGGGTGCGAGGCCGAGCAGCGACTCCGTGAAGGCGAACGACGAGGACTCTCCGGCCACGGCAATGTCGCATGCCCCCACCAGCCCCAGCCCTCCTGCCCGCACATGCCCCCGCACGTCGGCCACCACCGGCTTCCCCAGCGCGACGATCGACCTCATCAGTCCGGCGAGCTCGAGCGGCCCGGTCGGGGTCGGTTCGGTCAGGTCGGCGCCCGCGCAGAAGGTGTTGCCCGTGTGAGCGAGGACGACGGCCCGTACCCCCGGATCGTCACCGGCCTTTTCCATTCCCTCCCGCAGCTCGCCGACGAGGCGGGCGGACAGGGCGTTGCGATTGTGCGGGGAGTCCAGGGTGAGGGTGGTGATGCCGCGCTCGTGCGCGGTGCGGACCAGCGTCATCCGTAAGCCTCCTTCTCTCAGTAGGACTTGGGGAGCCCCAGCGTCCGGTGCGAGACGTAGTTGAGGATCATCTCCCGGCTGACCGGGGCGACGCGCGCGACCCTCGCCGCCGTGATCAGCGACGCCAGCCCGAACTCCTTGGTGAGGCCGTTGCCGCCGAGCGTGTGGACCGCTCGGTCGACGGCCTGCACTGCCGCCTCGGCGGCCGCGTACTTGGCCATGTTGGCGGCCTCGCCCGCGCCCGCGTCGTCACCGGCGTCGTACAGCCGGGCGGCCTCGTACATCATCAGCCGGGCCAGCTCGAGCTCGATGTGCGACTGGGCGAGCGGGTGGGCGACGGCCTGATGGGCGCCGATCGGCTCGTCCCACACGTGGCGGGTACGGGCGTACTCGACGGCCCGCGCGACCGCGTACCGGCCCATCCCGATCGCGAACGCGGCGGTCATGATGCGCTCGGGGTTGAGCCCGGCGAAGAGCTGCAGCAGCCCGGCGTCCTCGTCACCGACCAGCGCGTCCCCAGGCAGCCGCACATCATCCATCACCAGCTCGAACTGCTTCTCCGGGGAGGCGAGTTCCATGGGAATCTCGCGCCTCCCAAACCCCGGAGCGTCACGCTCCACGACGAACAAACACGGCTTGAGCCGGCCCGTTCCGGCGTCCTCCGTCCGCCCCACGACCAGCGTCGCATCGGCGACGTCGACACCCGAGATGAAGACCTTGCGACCGTTGAGAACCCACCCCGCGCCCTCCCTCCGGGCCGTGGTGGTGAGCCGGTGCGAGTTGGAACCGGCGTCCGGCTCGGTGATCCCGAAGGCCATCTTCACCGTGCCCGCCGCGAGGCCGGGCAGCCAGGTCCGTTTCTGCTCGTCGGTGCCGAAGCGGGCGATGACCGTGCCGCAGATGGCGGGGGAGACGACCATCAGCAGCAGCGGGCACCCGGCGGCACCCAGTTCCTCGAGCACGATGGCGAGTTCGGCGATTCCGGCGCCCCCACCGCCGTACTCCTCGGGGAGGTTGACCCCGAGATAGCCGAGCTTGCCGGCCTCCGCCCACAACTCGTCGGCATGTTTGCCCTCGCGCACAGCAGTGGCGAAGTACTCCCGCCCGTACCGCTGGGCCAGCCCGGCGACGGCAGCCCGCAAAGATCGATTCTCATCGGACTCGATCACGACGCCTCCTCATGAATCACAGCAAGGGATTCCCCCACCTGAACCTGCCGCCCGACGCCCACGCGCAACGCGCCGATCACCCCATCAACAGGCGCGACGACACGGTGCTCCATCTTCATGGCCTCCAGCCACAACAGCGGCTGCCCGGCCCGTACGAACTCGCCTTCGGCGACCCCGTCCGCGATACGGATCACGGTCCCGGGCATGGGGGCGAGCAGGGAACCGGCCTCGGTGCGCTTCGCAGCGGGATCAGGGAAGCGCGCCAGGGGAACGAGGGCGTACGAACCACCCTCCGGAATGTCGACGAAGACCTGCCTTCCGTAGTCGGCCACGTCGACGGTTCTCCGAACACCACCGGCTTCCAGGACCACATGATCGGACGCCGCATGCAGCAGCCGCACACCGGCGAACCCCTCCGCCGTCAGCCCCTCCCGGCCCAGCCGATACCGGATCTCGCACTCCTCACCGTCCGGCTCCGACCGGTAACGCTTGACCTGCGGCTGCGAAGGAACGTTGCGCCACCCACCGAACCGGGACCGCCCCTGAGCATCCGCGACAGCAGCCGCAAGCGCAGCGAGCCGCACATCTCCACCGCTCCCGGTCAGCTCGCCGAGATGCCGCTCGTAGAACCCGGTATCCATGCGCCCCCGAACGAACTCCGGATGACGAAGCGAGCGCACCAGCAGCTCACGGTTGGTGACCGGCCCGTGAATACGGGCGCGTTCCAGCGCATGGGCCAGCTGACGTACGGCTTCTTCCCGCGTCGGCGCCCAGGCGATGACCTTGGCGAGCAGCGGATCGTAGTGGACCCCGATCCGGTCACCGTCCTCGAACCCGGTGTCCACCCGGACGCCCGCAGCCGCGAACGGACGGGAGGTGACGGGGACTCCGGGGCGGGGGTCCGGGATGCTGCCGTGTATTTGCGGGCCCAATGCGGGGTCGAGCAATGGATCCTGGGTGCCGGGCCCGTAAATATACGATCCCGGACCCCCGCCCCGGAGGCCCCGGCGCCGGCCCCACGACGCGACCTCGGCCGCACCCACGGAGGCCGCACCCACGGAGGCCGCACCCACGGCGCCGCGGCCGACCGACAGCCGGTGTACGACCCCCGTCCCCGGCCGCCACCCCCGCGCGGGATCCTCGGCGTACAGCCGAGCCTCGACAGCATGCCCGTCAGCCCGAGGCGGTTCGCCCGGCAGGCGAGCGCCTTCGGCGACCCGCACCTGCAGGGCCACCAGATCGATCCCGTACACGGCTTCCGTCACCGGATGCTCGACCTGCAGCCGCGTATTCATTTCCAGAAACTGAACCCGCCCCTCGGCAGAGACCAGAAACTCGACGGTCCCGGCGCCCACGTACCCGACGGCGCGCGCAGCGCGAACGGATACAGCGCACAGCTCCCCCTCCACCCCGTCCGGCAACCCCGGCGCCGGCGCCTCCTCGATCACCTTCTGGTGCCGCCGCTGCAGCGAACAGTCGCGCGTCCCCAGCGTCCACACCCCACCGTGCGCGTCCGCCAGCACCTGCACTTCCACATGCCGCCCGCCCTCGACATACGGCTCGAGGAACACCTCGCCGTCCCCGAAGGCGGCGGCGGCCTCCGACCGGGCGGCGGCCAGCTCCCCGGGCAAGGCGGCCAACGAGCGGACGACGCGCATCCCGCGCCCACCCCCACCCCCCGCCGCCTTCACCAGCACCGGAAGGTCCGCCTCCGTGACCGACGCCGGATCGAGAACCCGACCCCCCATCAGCGACTTCGCCCGCGTCTTCGAGGCCATGGCCTCGATCGCCGAGGCCGGCGGCCCGATCCACACCAGCCCCGCGTCCACCACGGCCCGCGCGAACCCGGCGTCCTCCGACAGGAACCCGTACCCGGGATGCACGGCGTCGGCCCCGGCCGCCCGCGCGGCGGCGACGATCAGGTCGCCGCGCAGATACGTGTCGGTGGCCGCCACCCCCGGCAGCCGCACCGCCGCGTCGGCCTGGCGGACGTGCAACGCGTCGGCGTCGGCGTCCGAGTACACGGCGACGGTGGCGATGCCGAGTTCCCGGCACGTTCGGAAGATCCGGCAGGCGATCTCCCCGCGATTGGCGACGAGTACCGATGAGATCGAAGACGTGTCACATCCGGAAGACACCGAACCCCCCTTTCACGCCCTCGACGGGCGCCCCGCACACGGCGGACAGACACACCCCGAGCACCGTTCGCGTGTCGCGCGGATCGATGACCCCGTCGTCGTACAGCCGCCCGGAGAGGAACAGCGGCAGCGACTCGGCCTCGATCTGCCGTTCCACCACCGCCCGCAGCCCGGCGTCGGCGTCCTCGTCGTACGGCTGGCCCTTCGCCTCGGCCGAGGCCCGCGCGACGATCGACAGGACCCCGGCCAGCTGCTGCGGCCCCATCACGGCCGACTTCGCGCTGGGCCAGGCGAACAGGAACCGGGGGTCGTACGCCCGCCCGCACATCCCGTAGTGCCCGGCGCCGTAGGAGGCGCCCATCAGCACGGACAGGTGGGGCACCCGGGAGTTCGAGACGGCGTTGATCATCATGGCGCCGTGCTTGATGATGCCGCCCTGCTCGTAGTCGCGGCCGACCATGTAGCCGGTGGTGTTGTGCAGGAAGATCAGAGGGACATCTCGCTGATTGGCCAACTGGATGAACTGGGCGGCCTTTTGGGACTCAGCGCTGAAGAGGACCCCGCGAGCGTTGGCGAGCACCCCCACCGCATGGCCGTGCACCCGCGCCCACCCGGTCACCAGGCTCGGCCCGTACAGCGGTTTGAACTCGTCGAAGTCGGAGCCGTCGACGACGCGGGCGATGACCTCGCGGGGATCGAAGGGCACCTTGAGATCGCCGGGCACGATGCCGAGCAGCTCGTCCTCGTCGTAAAGCGGCGGCGGCGGCGAACCGCCACCCGGAGGCGCCCCGGCCTGCCGCCAGTTGAGCCGTCGGACGATCCGCCGTGCCTGCCACAGCGCGTCCGCCTCGTCGATGGCGAAGTGGTCGGCGAGCCCCGACACGCGCGCGTGCATGTCGGCTCCGCCCAGCGACTCGTCGTCGCTCTCCTCCCCGGTGGCCATCTTCACCAGCGGCGGGCCGCCGAGGAAGACCTTGGCGCGGTCCTTGACCATGACGACGTGGTCGGACATGCCGGGTACGTACGCGCCGCCGGCGGTCGAGTTGCCGAAGACGACGGCGACGGTGGGAATCCCGGCGGCGGACAGCCGGGTCAGATCGCGGAACAGCCCGCCCCCGGGGATGAAGATCTCCTTCTGGCTGGGCAGGTCGGCGCCGCCGGACTCCACGAGCGAGACGAGAGGTAGCCGGTTGACGCGGGCGATCTCGTTGGCCCGTAAGGCCTTCTTCAGCGTCCAGGGATTGCTGGCACCGCCGCGCACGGTCGGATCGTTGGCGGTGATGACGCATTCGACGCCCTCGACGACACCGATGCCCGTCACGATCGAGGCGCCGACGGCGTAGTCGCTGCCCCACGCGGCGAGGGGCGACAGCTCGAGGAAGGGGGTGTCGGGGTCGAGCAGCAGCTCGACGCGCTCGCGGGGCAGGAGCTTGCCGCGCGCCCGGTGGCGGGCGGTGTACTTCTCGCCGCCACCGGCGACGGCCTTGGCGTGCTCGGCCTCGACGGCGGTGAGCTTGTCGAGCATGGCGGCACGGCGGGCCGCGTACTCGGCGCCGGACGTGTCCAGGGCGGACGTCAGGACGGTCACAGCAGCACCTCCGGTATCTCCAGATGGCGGGCCCGCAGCCACTCGCCCACGGCCTTGGCCTGCGGGTCGAAGCGGGCGTGGGCGGCGACGCCCTCGCCGAGCAGGCCGTGGACGACGAAGTTCAGGGCCCGGAGGTTCGGCAGGACGTGCCGCTCGACGACGAGATCCGCCGTCTCCGGCAACAGCTGCCGGAACCGCTCGACGGTCAGCTCGTGCGCGAGCCACCGCCAGGCGTCGTCGGCGCGGACCCAGACCCCGACGTTGGCGTCGCCGCCCTTGTCGCCGCTCCGGGCCCCGGCGACGAGCCCGAGCGGGGCGCGGCGCGTGGGCCCCGGGGGCAGCGGCGGGGGGAGCGCCGCGTCGGGTACGCGCGCGTGGCCGGACTCCGCCGGTGCCGCAGCCGTCGGCACCGGCATCGGCACCGGCACCCGCGTTCCGTCCGGCAGCACCGCCACATGTGGCACCGCACCCGCGTCCACGTACACCGCCTCGAACACCCCGTACGGCGTCCCCTTGCCAGGCGGCGCGGCAAGGTGGAAGCCGGGGTAGCTCGCGAGCGCCAGCTCGACGCAGGCGGCGCCGACGGCCCGGCCCACCGCCGGGTCGGGGTCGCGGACGACGAGCCGCAGCAGGGCGCTGGCCGCCTCCTGGACGGGCGCGTCGGCGTGGTCGGTGCGGGCGAGGGTCCAGCGGGCCTCGGCGGGCCGGTGGCGGGCGAGGGCGTCGTCGAGCTGGGTGCGCACGAGGCGGGCCTTGGCCTCGATGTCGAGGCCGGTCAGGACGAATACGACCTCGTGGCGCAGGCCCCCGACCCGGGTCAGCCCGACCTTGAGGGTGGGCGGGGGTGCCTCGCCGCGCACGCCGTCGATCCGGACCCGGTCCGGCCCGTCGGGCGTGAGCCGTACGCTGTCGAGCCGAGCCGTGACGTCCGGCCCCAGGTAGCGGGCGCCGTCCGTCTCGTACAGCAGTTGCGCGGTGACCGTGGAGACGGTGACCGCGCCGCCCGTTCCGGGGTGTTTGGTGATGACGGACGAGCCGTCCGCGTGGATCTCGGCGAGGGGGAAGCCGGGGCGGCGCACGTCGTGTTCGCCGAAGAAGGCGTAGTTGCCGCCGGTGGCCTGGGCGCCGCATTCCAGGACGTGTCCGGCGACGACGGCGCCCGCCAGCGCGTCGAGGTCCTCGGCGCCCCAGCCGAAGTGGGCGGCGGCCGGTCCGGTGACGAGGGCGGCGTCGGTGACGCGGCCCGTCACCACCACGTCCGCGCCGGCCCGCAGGCAGGCGGCGATGCCCGCGCCGCCCAGGTAGGCGTTGGCGGTGAGCACACCGCCACCCCACCGGCCCTCGCCGTCCCCGTTGCCGTCACCCAGCAGGTCGTCACCGGTGACGTACGCGACGCGGACCGGCACGCCGACGCGGTCGGCCAGTTCGCGGATCCGCTCGGCGAGGCCGGCGGGGTTGAGGCCGCCGGCGTTGGTGACGAGCTTGACGTCACGCTCGGCGGCGAGGCCCAGCCCCTGCTCCAGTTGGTCCAGGAAGGTGCGGGCGTAGCCCCGGCGGGGGTCCTTCAGGCGGTCCTTGCCGAGGATCAGCATGGTGAGTTCGGCGAGGTAGTCGCCGGTGAGGACGTCCAGGGGGCCGCCGGTGAGCATGTCGTGGAGGGCGTCGAAGCGGTCGCCGTAGAAGCCGGAGGCGTTGCCGATGCGCAGTACGGATCGGGGCATGGCACGGCAGGGTGGCAGCGGCCGGGAAAACAAGCAAGCGTGCTTGCATCGTTTTCGGACGGGGCGCGCTCAGGCCGTGCCCCCGAGCGCGTCGGCGAGCACTTCCGCCAGGTGCCGCCCCCGCAGGCCCGCCAGTTGGGCGATCTGGGTGCGGCAGGAGAACCCGTCCGCCAGCACCACCGTGCCGTCCGGCGCCGCACGCAGGGACGGCAGCAGCTGTTCCTCCGCGCAGGCGACGGAGACGTCGTAGTGGCCGCGTTCGAAGCCGAAGTCGCCGGCCAAGCCGCAGCAGCCGCCGCTCAGCTCCCCTCGCAGGCCGGCGCGTTCGCGCAGCCGTCGTTCGGCCTCGTCCCCGAGGACGGAGTGCTGGTGGCAGTGGGTCTGCCCGGCGACCCTCCGGTCGACGTGCGGCGGCCGCCACTTCGGCGCGAATTCCTCCAGGCCCTGGGCGAAGGTCCGCACCAGCGAGGCGAGTTGTCCGGCACGCGGGTCGTCGGGGAGCAGTGCGGGCAGGTCGGTGCGGAGGGTGGCCGTGCAGCTCGGTTCGAGGCCGACGACGGGCAGGCCGGCGGTCAGGGCGGGTGCCAGGGCGTTGAGTGTGCGGCGGGCGACCGTGCGGGCGCGGTCGAGCTGGCCGGTGGAGATCCAGGTCAGCCCGCAGCACACCGCTCGGGGCGGGACGGTCACGCGCAGCCCGGCGTCCTCCAGGACGGCCACGGCGGCGCGGCCCACGGCCGGGGTGAGGTGGTTGGTGAACGTGTCGGGCCACAGCACAACGGTCGGCCGCCCTCGGGCCGTGTCTGCCGCCGCGCCGTCCCGTCGCCGCCACCAGCGCGTGAAAGGCTCCGGTGCCACTGCCGGGATGCTCCGCCGTGGGTCGATGCCCGCGACCCGCTTCGCCACCGCCGCGAGCGGCCGGGCCCCGGCCGCCGCGTTGAACAGGGGTGCGGCACGCAGTGCCGCCGCGCCGCGGAGCCAGAGCGGCAGCCATCCCATCGCGTAGTGGGTCGCAGGACGGAGCCGCCCGGCGTAGTGGTGGTGCAGGAACTCGGCCTTGTACGTGGCCATGTCGACACCCACCGGGCAGTCGCTGTGGCACCCCTTGCACGCCAGGCACAGGTCCAGCGCCTCCCGCACCTCCCGGGACCGCCAGCCGTCCGTCACCACCTCGCCCGCCAGCATCTCGTGCAGCAGCCGGGCCCGGCCGCGCGTGGAGTGCCGTTCCTCGCCTGTCACCCGGAACGAGGGACACATCACGCCCGTACCGGCCGTCGTCTCCCGGCACTTGGCGACCCCGACGCACCGCCTGACCGCCGCCGTGAAGTCCCCGCCGTCACCCGGATAGCCGAACGCGACGTCCACCGGCCCGCGCCGCGTCAGGGCGTCGAAGCGCAGGTTCTCGTCGATCCGGTACGGGCGGACGAGCATGCCCGGGTTGAGGCCGCCCGCCGGATCCCAGAGGTCCTTGAAGCGCTCGAAGAGCCGTACGACCTCGCTTCCGTACATCCTCGGCAGCAGCTCGGCCCGCGCCTGGCCGTCGCCGTGCTCGCCGGACAGCGAGCCGCCGTGCGCCACCACCAGGTCGGCCAGCTCGCCGGAGAACGCGCGGTAGCGGCGCACGCCGTCCGGGCTCAGCAGGTCGAAGTCCACGCGCGCGTGCACGCAGCCCTCGCCGAAGTGGCCGAAAGGCGCGCCCCGCAGCCCGTAGCGGTCCAACAGGGCCCGGAAGTCGCGCAGATAGGTGCCGAGCCGGTCGGGCGGGACCGCGCAGTCCTCCCAGCCGGGCCAGGCCTCGCCGCCGTCGGGCAGCCGGGTGGCGGTCCCGGCCGCGTCCTCCCGTACGCGCCACAGCGCTCGCTGTGCCGCGGGCTCCTCGACGACGGCGTGCCCGGCCGCGCCGTCCGTCACAGCCGCCCGGCACAGTGCGGCCGCCCGCGCCGCCGCCTCGGCGGGCGTCGCGCCGCCGACCTCGACGAACAGCCAGGCCGCGCCCTTGGGCAGCAGCCTGGCGACGTCCGCGACGACCAGATCGGCGGCCATGCCCTCGACCGTCAGCGGCCTGTGCGGCAGCAGTGCGGGCGCCGCGTCCGCCGCCGCGCTCTCGTCCGGGTACCCGAGCACCGCCAGCGCACGGGCGCCCGGCAGGGCGACGAGCCGCAGCGTCGCCTCGGTCAGCACCCCGAGCGTGCCCTCGCTCCCGGTGAAGGCGCGGGCGACGTCGGTGCCCCGCTCGGGCAGCAGTGCGTCCAGCGCGTAGCCGGAGATGCGGCGCGGCAGCTCGGGGAAGCCGGTGCGCAGCAGGGCGAGGTTGCCGTCGGCCAGTTCCCGTACGCCGCGGGCCAGTCCGGCCGGCAGCCCGTCGAGGCCGCGGCCGAGCGCGCAGGGCCGGCCGTCGTAGGTCAGCACCTCGAGGCCGCGCACGTTGTCGGCGGTGGTGCCCCAGGCGACGGAGTGCGCGCCGCAGGCGTTGTTGCCGATCATTCCGCCGAGCGTGCACCGTCCGTGCGTCGACGGGTCGGGTCCGAACGTCAGCCCGTACGCGCGCGTGGCGGCCCGCAGCGTGTCGAGCACGACGCCCGGCTGCACCACGGCCGTACGGGTGTCGGCGTCGACGGCCGTGATGGTGTTCATGTGCCGGGTGAAGTCGAGCACCACGCCCTCGCCGGTGGCCTGCCCGGCGACGGACGTCCCGCCCCCGCGCGGCACCACCGCCACGTCGTGCTCGCGGCACACGGCGAGCGCGGCGGCCACGTCGTCGGCGTCGCGCGGGGCGACGACACCGAGGGGGACGCGTCGGTAGTTCGACGCGTCCATGGTCATCAGCGCCCGTGTCCCGGCGTCGAAGGCCACCTCGCCGCGCACCACGGCGCGCAGGGCCCGTTCCAGTGCCTCGCTCACACCCATGAGGGCCATACTGCGCGCAGCGGGCGTCATGCGGACAGAAGGCGCGGGGCGGTGCGCCGCCCCGCGCATGAACCGCATCTCATCCGGTGGACCGGCACCCCCTGACCTCCGGTTACGCACTAGGCTGCGTCCGTGGCTGATATCCAGATCCCCGCTGACATCAAGCCCGCCGACGGTCGCTTCGGCGCGGGCCCGTCCAAGGTGCGGACCGAGGCGCTCAGTGCCCTGGCTGCCACCGGAACCTCCCTGCTCGGCACGTCCCACCGCCAGGCCCCGGTCAAGGACCTGGTCGGCAAGGTGCGCACCGGCATCGGCGAGCTGTTCTCCCTGCCCGAGGGCTACGAGGTGATCCTCGGCAACGGCGGCTCGACCGCGTTCTGGGACATCGCCACGCACGGCCTCATCGAGTCCAAGTCGCAGCACCTGTGCTTCGGCGAGTTCTCGTCGAAGTTCGCCAAGGCCGCGAAGAGCGCGCCGTGGCTGGCGGAGCCGAGCGTCGTCTCCTCCGTGCCGGGTACGCACCCGCAGGCGCGGGCGGAGGCGGGCGTGGACGTCTACGCGTTCACCCACAACGAGACGTCGACCGGTGTCGCGGCGCCGCTGCGGCGCGTCGAGGGCGCCGACGAGGGCGCGCTGGTGCTGGTCGACGCCACGTCCGGTGCGGGCGGGCTGCCGGTGGACATCGCCGAGACCGACGTCTACTACTTCGCCCCGCAGAAGTCCTTCGCCGCCGACGGCGGCCTGTGGCTGGCGGTGTTCTCCCCGGCGGCCCTGGAACGCGCGGCCCGCGTGCACGCGTCCGGCCGGCACATCCCGGAGTTCTTCTCGCTGCCGACCGCGATCGACAACTCGCTGAAGAACCAGACGTACAACACCCCGGCCCTGGCCACGCTCTTCCTGCTGAACGAGCAGCTGGAGTGGATCAACGGCCAGGGCGGCCTGGACTGGGCGGTCCGCCGCACGGCGACGTCCGCCCGTGCCCTGTACGGCTGGGCGGAGGCCTCCAAGTACGCGAACCCGTTCGTCGCCGACCCGGCGCAGCGTTCGGCCGTCATCGGCACGATCGACTTCTCCGAGGACGTGGACGCGGCCGCGGTGGCCAAGGTCCTGCGCGCCAACGGCATCGTGGACACCGAGCCGTACCGCAAGCTGGGCCGCAACCAGCTGCGCGTGGCGATGTTCCCGGCGATCGACCCGTCGGACGTCGAGGCGCTGACGGCCTGCGTGGACTACGTCATCGAGCGGCTGTAGTCCGTACCGCCGGTCGGACGGCCCGGCTCACCTGGTCCGTCGTCGCAGCAGCCATCGCAGGACGAAGGCGAGCGCTGCCGCGACGGCCAGGGTGCCCGCGCCTATGGCGAGGGTGCGGTCGCTCTCGGCTCCGCCCGTGCCGGAGGCCTTGTCGTCGGCCGGGTCGCCGCCCTTGCCGGAGTCGGACGAGCCGTCCTGCGACACGCTGTCGGGCAGCAGGTCGTCCTTGAGCTCGACCGGGGTGACGCGGCTGGCGGCGCCCTCCGTCCCGTACATCAGGTACCGGCCGTCCGGGCTGAAGGTGACGGACTCGCCCTGCCGCTGCAGCGGCACGGCGGGGCGGCCGATCTCCTCGGGGCGGTTGTCGGTCCAGCGGTAGGCGCGGGCCTCGAAGTAGCCGCGGACGACGAGGCGGCTGCCGTCCGGGGAGAACGCGCCGTCCGTCGCCCACACGTTGATGTCGGCGACACGCCGGAAGGTGTTCACGCCGTCCGCGGACAGTTGCTCGGGCGCCTCGTAGAGGGCGCCCTTGCCGGAGCGCTTCTTGCTGGCGATGTAGACCCGGCCGGTCTTCGGATGCACCATCAGCGACTCCGCGTCACGCGGGCCGTCGGCGTAGCGGACGGTGAAGCGGGTGGGGGTGACGGCCGTGTCCTGGAGCGTCTTCGGCTCGGGGAAGCGGTAGATCCACACCTCGGGCCAGGTGCCGCCCATGTTGTCGCCGATGTCGCCGAGGTAGATGTTGCCGTCGGGCCCGACCGAGACGGCCTCGACGTCGCGGGCCTTGACGCCGCTGAGCGTGACCGTCGCGACGGTGCGGCCCGTACGGCTGTCCACGGCGAAGACGTTCGCGCCGTCGCCGCTGTCGTTGTGGGTCCAGTACACGCCCTTGTGGGCGCGGCTGGCGGCGAGGCCGCTGGACTCCTTGATCCTCGGGTCCTGGATGGTGAAGGCGGAGGCGGCGCCGCCGTCCGCCGCGGGTGCCGCTCCGGCGGGCGGGGCCGCGGGCAGCGCGAGCAGCGCGGCGATTCCGAGGGCTGGGAGGAATGGACGCATGGGCCAAGCCTGCCATCCGGGTGCGGCGCGGTGGCGCTACCCGCCCCCGCGCCACACCCGGGTGTCCGTACGCGCCCGCTCAGCGGGACCAGCGCAGGAGGGTGCTGCCGATCGACATGCCTCCCCCGAAGGCGGACATCAGGAGCGATGACGGCCCGGTCGCGTGCGCCCCGCAGGGCGCGGCCCAGGAGCCGCTCGTTGTGGCCGGCGCCGTAGGCGTCGGCGGTGTCGAAGAAGGTGACGCCGAGGTCGAGGGCGTGGCGGAGGGTCTCCATCGCGGCGCACTCGTCGCGGGGCCCGTAGAAGGCGGACATGCCCATGCAGCCGAGGCCGACGGCGGAGACGCGGAGCCTGGCCGCGCCCAGTTCACGGTGTTCCATGTGTGTTCTCTCCCGCTGTCTGTGTCTGTGGGGCCGCTGTCGGGTGGTCTCGGTGGTGTCGGGGGCGGGGCACGGGGGTGGTCCCGCCCCCGACGGTCCGGGCCGGCCGGTCAGTTGGAGGTGGCTCCGGCGGGCGTGGCCGGCGTGGTGGTCCGCGGTGCCGGCGGGGTCACGGCGGCCGCGGCGCGGGCCGCGTGGCGCCGGGTGGCGATGTTGGCGCCGACGAGGGAGGCGATGACCATGCAGATGCCGGTGATCTCGGCGGCGGTCGGGGTGTGGCCGAGGAAGGCCGAGACGACGAAGGCGGTGATCGGCACCAGGTTGATGAACAGCACGCCGTTGGCCGGACCGAGGTTCCGGATGGCGATGTTCCAGGTGAGGATGCCGACCGCGGTGGCGGGGATGGCGACGTACAGGATCTGCCACCAGGCGTCGGTGTAGTCGCTGACGCCGAAGCTGCCGGTCCAGCCGGCGGCCTGGCTGACCGCGGTGATGGCGACGATGCTGATGGTGCCGGGCAGGCAGCTCAGCGCGGTGTAGCGCAGCGGCGACCAGCCGGGGAACTGGCCGGCGCTGGTGGTGTACACCACCCAGCAGATCACGCCCGCGAGGGTGAGCAGGCCGCCCTTGCCGAGGCCGCCGGAGAAGACGCTCAGCGGGTTGCCGTTACCGAGCACGATGGTCAGTCCGAGCAGGGCGAGCACCACGAACGCCAGGGCGACCGGGGCGGGGGCCTTCTTGGTGCGGATCCACAGCACGATCACGGTGACCAGGGGCATGGTCGCCACGACGAGCGAGGAGCTCTGCGCGGGCATGCTCTTCAGGCCCACGTACGTCAGCAGGTTGAAGCCGGCGAATCCGACCGTGCCCAGCAGCCAGAGCTTGCCCAGCTTGCCCTCGTAGTCGAAGGACTTCCTGCCCTCCCGGACGGCCAGGAGCACCAGGAAGATCAGGGCACCGAGCGTGAAGCGGGCGGCGGTCAGGTGGAAGGGGTCGAGGTGGTGGTAGGCGGACTGGGCGACGGCGAACATACCGCCCCAGGCGAGGGCTGTGGTGATGCCGCCGAGGACACCGGCGGTTGTCTTGGAGTCGGACACGGGGATTTCTTTCGTCGCGGGGGAGGAGAGGTTCGTCGCGGGGGGGGCGAGCGGGGGAAGGAGTTCTAGACCCAGCGCCAGGCGTCGAGCTCGATGGAGGAGGGGTGGGCGCGGTCGGAGCTGTCGAGGATCGTCATGGTGGCGTCGGCGACATCGTCGGCGCCGATCATGCGCTCGCGCTGCTCGGCGTCGTAGCTGATGTGCTCGGCCATGCCGTCGCGGAAGCCGGTGTCCACCTTGTCCAGGACCAGGCTGGAGACCTTCACGCCCCACGGGCGGGCCTCCTCCGCCAGGCACTTGATCAGGCCCTCGACGCCGAACTTGGAGACGGAGTAGGCGAGCGTGCCGGGCGCGGGACGGCGTCCCCAGATCGAGGACATGTTGACGATCGTGCCGGAGCCGGCCTCGCGCATCCCGGGGAGCACGGCGCGCGCCATCAGGAAGTAGCCGGTGAGGTTGGTCTGCAGGGTCTGCTGCCACTGCTCGACCGTGCAGGCGGCGATGCCGCCGAAGTGGACGATGCCGGCGACGTTCAGCAGGTAGTCGACGCGGCCGAAGCGGTCGGTGGCGGCGGCCACCGCGCGCTCGACGGCCTCGGCGTCGGCGACGTCGAGCACACCGGTGAGGACCTGCTCGTCGGACCAGCCCTCCTCGCGTACCGCCGCGGCCAGTCCTTCCCCGTTGTTGGAGTGGAGGACGAGGTTGGCGCCGGCCGCGCCGAGCCGGCGGGCGAGGGCGAGGCCGATGCCCCGGTCGGCGCCGGTGATGAGGGCCGTACGCCCCTGGTGCTTGCTCATGATCTTCCTCTGCTGCTGTGGTGCTGTGGAGTGCGGGCCCGGGGCCCGTGCGGGGCCCCGGGCGGGGGCCGGCGCCGGGCCGGCTCAGTCCCGGGTGGTGAATTCCTGGAAGTGCGGGCCGCGCAGCTTGAGCTGGGCGTGGATGTCCCCGCCGAGCCCGAAGTGCCCGATCGCGCCGCCGTAGTTCTGCTGGTAGCTCATCCAGAGCACAACCACGTTGATCACCCGGTTGGCGCCCGGGGTGCCCGCCGCCGGGAACGGGTTGGGGAGCGTGGCCTGGTAGTGGGCCATCCCGTGGCCGTCGCTGATGAACGCGTTGGGCACCCCGAGCGGTCCCGGCCGGGTCGGGCCCGCCGGGTCGAGGTCGTGCTCGCGCAGCGACATGACCGTGTAGAGGCTGTTGGGGATCAGCCCGGTGAAGGCGAACGCGAAGGTGGCGCTGCGCCGGTCCGCGGAGAGCGTCACCTCGAGCTGGCCGCGTGCCTTGACCCACTGCCCCAGGGTGATCGGCTCGCGCAGGCGCGGGCCGTCCTCCTGCCGCAGGTCCGGGATGGGCGCCCCGTGCAGCGGATAGCTCGGGCGCTGCACGCTGTGCGCGTCCGGCCGCTGCTCGGGGGCGAACAGCATCGGGTAGTTGTTGCAGGGCAGCGGGAGCGGCAGCGTGTAGAGGACGGTGTCCCGGTCCTCCTCGGTGAGCTCCGCGGGCAGTTCCCGGACGACGGTGTACGGGAGGTCCTCGCCCAGCGGGGGCAGCGGGCTGTCGGCGGAGACCACCGCGCTGCCCCAGGCCGGGCCGTCGGCCCGGTTGATCCGGCCGATGACGACGAAGTCGCCGTTGGCGTCCATGATTTCGCTGGGCGGCGAAGACCTTGCGGGGGCATCGAAGGCTCCTTGACAGGTCACGACCCTGGATTCGCAGGGCAGTTGTGGCTGAAACCGGCCGATGACGATCAAGGTAGAGGGCGAAACCAGGCCAGTGCAACCATCTGGTTGGTTCTTTACCCTCCCTTTGAACCAACTAGATGGTTGCTTGGTCTCTATACTTGATCCGTGTCTACAAGCAGATCTGAGCTGACGCGTCGAAAGCTGATCGACGCGGCGCGGACGGAGTTCGCCGAACACGGCATCGCCGGCGCCCGCGTCGACCGCATCGCGGAGCTGTCGGGCGTCAACAAACAGCGCATCTATCCGAACTTCGGCAGCAAGGAGGGCATGTTCGCCGCAGTCATCAGCGATACCTACAAGGACCTCGCGGAACAGGTCCCGATCCCCGAGACGATCGAGGCGATGCGGGAGTACGTCGGGGTCGTCTTCGACTACCACGCGCGCAGCAGCGACCTGGCGCGGCTGATCGCCTGGGAGGGCCTGCACTACGGGGCGAACGACTTCCCGGGCCAGGAGGAACGGGAGGCCTACTACCTCGGCAAGGGCCGCAAGCTCGCCGGTGTGCTCGGCATCGACGACCCCCGGGAGGCCGCCCACCTGCTCCTGTCGCTGATCGCCGTCGCGTCCTGGCCGTTCGTGGCCGAACAGCAGCGACGCCTGATGGCGGGGTCGGAGTCGTGCACTCCGGAGGGCCGGGCCCGGCTGAGGGAGAGTCTCGTGGGGTACGGGCGGACCCTGGTCGACGCGGTGTGCGCCGACGGCGCGCGAGGCGCCGCCGGCGCCGAGGGGGCCGCGCGGAACTGAACTGCCCTACGTCGTGGCGGTGCGGAGGCTTCTGCCTCCAGGGGGGGGCACCGCTGGGCCCCGCGGACCGGAACGGTCGCGGGGATGTCAGCGGCTGTTGCGCCGAGTCCCCCGAGCCTCTTGCGGGCCGGCGCGAAATTCTTCTTCGGACGTCGACCGGTTCTCTCCGGTCAGGGGCCGGCTCAGCCCACGATGTCCGCATAGCCCTCGACCTCGCGCGGATCGCGCGGACCGGGGCCGACGTAACGCGCCGAAGGCCGCACGAGACGGCCGGTGCGCTTCTGCTCCAGGATGTGGGCGCTCCAGCCCGCCGTACGGGCGCACGTGAACATCGACGTGAACATGTGCGCGGGCACCTCCGCGAAGTCCAGGACGATGGCGGCCCAGAACTCGACGTTGGTGGCCAGCACCCGGTCGGGACGGCGGTTGTGCAGCTCCTCCAGCGCGGCCTTCTCCAGCGCCAGCGCGACCTCGAAGCGCGGCGCGCCCAGTTCCTCGGCCGTACGACGCAGCACG
The DNA here is from genome assembly GCF_044547045.1 of Streptomyces sp. NPDC053048. Taxonomy (NCBI): domain Bacteria; kingdom Bacillati; phylum Actinomycetota; class Actinomycetes; order Kitasatosporales; family Streptomycetaceae; genus Streptomyces; species Streptomyces sp. NPDC053048. The sequence continues at coordinate 208,740 of NZ_JBITZS010000009.1, read as the reverse complement.
CGGGCGCGCGGGTCCTCGGCGCGGTAGACGCGGTGGCCGAAGCCCATCAGGCGCTCGCCGCGGTCGAGCGCTCCCTTGACGTAGGCGACGGCGTCGCCCGTGCGTTCGATCTCCTCGATCATGCCGAGCACGCGGGAGGGCGCGCCGCCGTGCAGCGGGCCGGACATGGCGCCGACCGCGCCCGAGAGCGCCGCCGCCACGTCGGCGCCGGTGGAGGCGATGACGCGGGCGGTGAACGTGGAGGCGTTCATGCCGTGCTCGGCGGCCGAGGTCCAGTAGGCGTCGACGGCCTTGACGTGCCGGGGGTCGGGCTCGCCGCGCCAGCGCTTCATGAAGCGCTCGACGACGGTCTCCGCCTTGTCGATCTCCTTCTGCGGCACCATCGGCAGTCCCTGGCCGCGGGCCGACTGGGCGACGTACGACAGGGCCATCACGGCGGCCCGCGCGAGGTTGTCGCGGGCGGTGGCCTCGTCGATGTCGAGGAGGGGCTTGAGGCCCCACACGGGGGCCAGCATCGCCAGTGCCGACTGGACGTCGACGCGGATGTCGCCGGAGTGGACGGGGATGGGGAAGGGCTCGGCCGGCGGCAGGCCGGGGTTGAAGGAGCCGTCGACCAGCAGGCCCCAGACGTTCCCGAAGGAGACGTTGCCCACCAGGTCCTCGATGTCGACGCCTCGGTAGCGGAGCGAGCCGCCTTCCTTGTCGGGTTCGGCGATCTCCGTCTCGAACGCGACGACTCCTTCGAGTCCGGGTACGAAGTCGGACATCAGGCGGCTCCTCATGATGTGTTCGACACGCGACTGCCGACCGGGCCCGTGTGCGCGGCTCGCGGTCCGTCCCGGTCAAAAGCGGTCATGCCCCGTGCGGCGGTATTTCACCCGGTGGTTCACCCGGCCACCGCAGAAAGGCGGTGCCGTCTCCGGGCCGGACACGATAGCGGGTGGCATCCCGTGCCACGGCCGTTCGCCTGGTGATTTCGGTGGGTTCGCCGCCTGCGGGGGAAGGTGATGTCCGGCACACCGCCCTTCCGGGGCCGGCAGGGTTACGGGTGGGTGCCACGGGGCACAACGCGGGGTCCGGGACTTCTCCGGGCCCGTCCGGTCCTGCAAGATGTGGCCGTGTCCCACACCGACGACGCCCGCACCGACGATCCCCGTCCCGGGGCCTCCGAGCCCGGCGGCTCCCTGCCCGACGCCTTCGAGCACGAGCACGACCTGGCCGCGATGCGCGCCCACTACCAGTTCGAGGGCGTCGCGGAGGCCGACCTGGCGCCCGGCCCGTACCGGCAGTTCGCGCGCTGGTTCGCCGAGGCGGCCGCGGAGGCGCTGCACGAGCCCAACGCCATGGTGGTCTCCACGGCGGACGCGTCCGGCCGACCCAGCTCGCGGACCGTGCTGCTGAAGGGCTACGACGAGCGCGGCTTCGTCTTCTACACCAACTACGGCTCGCGCAAGGCCCGGGAGATCGCGGCCAACCCCCATGTGTCGCTGCTCTTCCCCTGGTACCCGCTCGCCCGGCAGGTGGTGGTGACGGGCACGGCCGAACGGATCTCCCGCGAGGAGACGGCCGTGTACTTCCGCTCCCGCCCCTACGGCTCGCAGATCGGCGCCTGGGCGAGCGAGCAGTCGGCGGTGGCCGCCTCGCGCGCCGAGCTGGACGCGGCGTACGAGCGGATGGCGGCCCGCTACCCGGAGGGCGAGCCGGTGCCGGTACCGCCGCACTGGGGCGGCTTCCGGGTGACGGCGTCGACGGTGGAGTTCTGGCAGGGCCGGGCGAACCGGCTCCACGACCGGCTGCGGTACGTGCGCACCGACGGCGAGGGCGACGAGGGCTGGCGGGTGGAGCGGCTGTGCCCGTAGCGGGCACCCTCCGGGCCCCCGGCTCGCAGGTCCCCTGAACGCAGACGATCCGTGGGCCTGCTCCATCCCCCTGCGGCACGCAGGGGCGACGGGCCGAGCGGACGACTCGGCGGCCCACGGATCGGGTGACTGCTTGGGATTGGCCGGCGGGGCCGGCGTTGCGCTGTGCGCGACGACGGGCGCTAGCCCGCAGTCACCTCACGCGTCCGGAAAGAAATCATGTCCCGAACCACCTCCCTTCTCGTGTACGGCACAGCCTAGGAAGGCGTTCCGGGAGGGACAAGCGAATTTCTCCGCGCATGGATTTCACCGAACGCGGTGTGGTGCCCGCCGGTGTCGAGTTGAATGCCGCTCGTGCAGGACATGCAGCGCATGCTTCACCCGCAGACGCGTCCAGCAGGGGGTACCTCGTGACCGCTCCACACCAGTCCGGTCCCGCCCGTCAGGGAGCGGCGGACGGCGACGACCACGACCTCCTCGCGGCCCTTCTCGACGGCATGGACGCCGCACTGTGCGCGTTCGACGCGGACGGCACGGTCACCCACTGGAACCGCGAGGCCGAACGGATACTCGGCTGGTCCGCGCGGGAGGCCGTCGGGCGGCGGGGCCTGGCGGGCTGGGCGGTGCGCGAGGCGGACGCGGAGGAGATCACCGGCCGGCTGCTGGGCGTGATGAAGGCGCCGGGCCGGCGGCAGGTGGACGAGTTCGCGCTGCTCACCAAGGAGGGCGGACGGGTGCTGGTGCGCGTCCAGTCCTCGGCCGTGCCGGGCGCGGACGGCCGTCCGGCAGGCGTGTACTGCGCGTTCAGCGAGGTGCACACGCAGATCGACCTCGAGCGGTCGGTCGCGCTGAGCGAGGCGCTGTTCGGCGAGGCCTCGGCGTGGGGCGTGGTGCTCGTCGACGCGGACCTGCGCCCCGCCCTGGCCAACGCGCACGCGGCGCGGCTGCTGCGCACCAGTCGCGCGGCGCTGCTCGGGCGCCCCCTGGGCGAGCTGCTTGACCAGGGCATGGAGGAGCTCGAGGGCGCGTTGCAGCACGTACTGGCGGCCGGGGCGCCGCCCGCGCCCACCGAGCTGTGGGTGACGGTGCGCGACCACGCGAGCGGCGCGGCGACGGCGGAGCGCCGCTGCTGGCGCAGCGGCTTCCTGCGGCTGGCCACCCCGCTGGTGGAGGAGCCGGTGCCGCTGGGGGTGGCCTGGCTGTTCCTGGACGTGACCAAGACGCGGCTGGCCGAACAGGAGAGCGCCCGGCTGCGGTTCCGGGGCAGTCAGCTGCACCGCGCGGGGCGGGCCGTGGCCGAGTGCGAGGACCCGATGGAGGCCGCGGCCCTCTACATGGACTTCGCCCTCGCGGGCTTCGCCGACCACGCCCTGATCGATCTGCTGCCGGACCCCGAGGCCGATCCGGAGGGGCCCATCCGGCTGATCCGAGCGGCGACGGCGCCCGCCGGGACGCCCGGCCAGAGCTCCGCCGGCGGCGGGCTCCCCGTCCCGTACATGGACGGCCACCCGGCCCTGCAGGCGGTCGAGCGCTGCGGGTCGGTACGGGCGGCCGCGGACCGCAGCGAGGGCTGGGCGGCGGCCCGCAAGTGGCCCGACGGCACGCGGCACGCGCTGTCGACGGCGCTGCGCAGCCGGGGGCGGACGGTGGGGGTGGTGACGTTCCTGCGCGGGGCGTCGCGCCGGGCGTTCGACCGGTCGGACGCGATCTACGCGGAGGACATCGCCTCGCGCGTCGCCGCCTCGATCGACCTGGCGGTGGCGGTGGCGGGGTAGGGAGTCGCGGGGCGGGCCCGCACACCCCCTAGTGCCGGAAGAAGATCCGGTCCCCGTACTCGCTCAGCACCCGGCCGTTCCACTCGTGGCCCCCGTCGACGTTCCCCGAGCGCAGCATCGGCGGGTCGATGCCCCGTGCGGCGAGTTCGCCGGCGGCCGTGGCCACGACGGCCTGGACCACCGCGCTGCCGACGACCGTGGACGCGGGGCCGAACGGTGCCGCGATGCCGTCGGCCGACAGCTCGGCGTCGCCCGTTCCGATCTTGGTGTCGATGACGATGTCGCAGTGGTCCTTGAGGAACGTTCCGGACACGTGCCGTGACCGGGTGTGCTCGGCGTAGGCGAGCGAGGTGATGCCGATGACCTTGAGGCCGAGGGCGCGGGCGTTCATGGCCATCTCCACCGGCAGCGAGTTGCGCCCGGACAGGGAGATGACGATCAGTGCGTCGCCGGGCTGCGCGGGACTGGTGTCCAGGACGGCCCCGGCCAGCCCGTCCACGCGCTCCAGGGCGCTGCCGAGCGTGGCGGGCATGACGTCGATGCCGACGACGCCCGGCACGGCCAGCAGGTTCATCAGGGCGAGCCCGCCCGCCCGGTAGACGACGTCCTGGGCGGCGAGCGAGGAGTGGCCGGCGCCGAAGACGAAGAGGCGGCCGCCGTCCGCCACGGTGTCGGCGAGGGCGGCCCCGGCGGCGGCGATGCGCTCGTCCTCCTCGTCGCGCACCCGGCGCAGCAGGGCGATCGCGGCGTCGAAGAACTGCCCGGCAAGCTTGTTCTCGCTCATCGCTGCGGGGCTCCTTGGCTCGGTTCGGCTCGACGTCACGTTGCGGTCTCGACCTGGGCCCTGTCAATACGGGGGCGCGGGCGGCGGCGTGCGCGGCCCCGTTGTCGGTGGCATGCGTCAGAATTGAGTCCAGGGCCAGCGCACGACTTATTCGAGGGGCACCGCATGTCCGGACTGATCGACACCACGGAGATGTATCTCCGCACCATCCTTGAGCTGGAAGAGGAAGGTGTGGTCCCCATGCGCGCCCGCATCGCCGAGCGGCTCGACCAGAGCGGCCCGACGGTGAGCCAGACGGTGGCCCGCATGGAGCGGGACGGCCTGGTCTCCGTCGCGGGCGACCGGCATCTGGAGCTGACCGAGGAGGGCCGTCGGCTGGCCACGCGCGTGATGCGCAAGCACCGGCTCGCCGAGTGCCTGCTCGTCGACGTGATCGGCCTGGAGTGGGAGCAGGTGCACGCCGAGGCCTGCCGCTGGGAGCACGTGATGAGCGAGGCCGTGGAGCGGCGGGTGCTGGAGCTGCTGCGCCACCCGACCGAGTCGCCGTACGGCAACCCCATCCCGGGCCTGGAGGAGCTGGGCGAGAAGTCCGAGTCGGACCCGTTCCTCAACGACGGCATGGTCAGCCTGATGGACCTGGAGCCGGGCACCGAGGGCAAGACCGTGGTCGTCCGCCGCATCGGCGAGCCGATCCAGACCGACGCCCAGCTGATGTACACGCTGCGCCGCGCGGGCGTCCAGCCGGGGGCTGTGGTCAGTGTGACGGAGTCGCCCGGTGGGGTGATGGTGGGCAGCAGTGGTGAGGCCGCGGAGCTGGCCTCCGAAATCGCCTCCCACGTCTTCGTCGCCAAGCGCTGACCGGCCTCGACGCCGGGGAACACCCGGCCGCGCCGGGTACGTACAGCCGGTTACGTAAACCTGCCGAGCCGCGACGGAATCGGCGCGCTCGGGCCCGAGGCGTGACACGCTGGCGCTGAGTGCCGATGCGCATATGCGCGCCGAGCGGCCGGGGGAGGGGATCGGATGGCGGGCGGCCGGGGGACGGGCGACCGGACCGGAAAAGGGCCCCGGCGCCCTCACGGGCAGCCGGGGCCCCACCTCCCCGTTTTCCCCCGTGGCGACCCGGAGCCCCGAGCTCCCAGGGTGCGCCTCGCGGACCTTCTTCCCCGAGCGGTCCGCGCCCAGGTCGATTCCTCCCCTTGGCACAGGCGGTCAATCCTGCCGCCCGGTCACTCGAACGAGGGGTGTTGCGCGCGACAACGGTTCATTCGAATGGAAGTTCCATAGGGTTGGGCTGCTCGGGGGAAGACGAGGGGGTGCCAGGGCTCATGGTGCGGCGTATCGAAGTGACCGGTAGCGGTGGAGTACGGCTCGCCGCCTGGGAGTTCGCCGAACCGCCGAAGGCGGGCGGCACGGGCCGCCGCGCGGGTCGCTGCGCCGGCCGGGACGACGGATCCGGGCGCTGCGGCGAGGGCGGGGTGCTGCTCCTGCACGGCCTGCTGGGCCGCGCGGCGCACTGGGCGGACACCGCCCGCTGGCTCTCCGGGCGCTACCGCACCGTCGCCCTCGACCAGCGGGGCCACGGCCGCAGCGACAAGCCGGTCGGCGGCCCCTACGCCCGCGAGGCATATGTCGCCGACGCCGAGGCCGCGGTCGAGCAGCTCGGCCTCGCGCCCGTCACCCTCATCGGCCACGCCATGGGCGCCCTCACCGCGTGGCAGCTGGCCGCCCGCCGGCCCGACCTCGTCCGGGCCCTGGTCATCACCGACATGCGGGCCTCCGCCCTGGGCGCGGCCACCCAGCGCGAGTGGAGCGAGTGGTTCAAGTCCTGGCCGGTGCCCTTCGCGACGCTCGCGGACGTCCGCAGGTGGTTCGGCGAGGACGACCCGACGCTGGAGCGCCCCGTGCCCGCCCGTGGTGATTTCTACGCCGAGGTGATGGCCGAGCGGGCCGACGGCTGGCGCCCGCTGTTCTTCCGCCGCCAGATGCTGCAGGCCCGGGAGGGCTACGCGCATGACGCGCACTGGGAGGAGCTGGCGCTGGTGGAGTGCCCGGCCCTGGTGGTGCGCGGGCTGGACGGGGCGCTGGGCCGGGCCGAGGCCCAGGAGATGGTCCGGGTCCTGCCGCGCGGCCGCTACGCCGAGGTCCCGGACGGGGGCCACCTGATCCACTACGACCGGCCCGACGGCTGGCGCCGGGTCACCGAGCCTTTTCTGGAGGCGGCCGTGCCGGCGTAGGCCGGGGGTAGTGGACGGCATGCCCGATTTAATTCAACGACCGTTGACATAATCCTGGTGCCGGGTGTCCACTGGCAGTACGGGCAGCAGTACGCAGCCACACCGCAGCCGGACCTCGGGAGCAGTCATGTCCCCACGTACCGAAACCTCAGCGGACGTCCTGGTCGTCGGCGCCGGCCCCACGGGCCTGCTGCTGGCGGGCGATCTCGCGACCGCCGGAGTGCGCGTCGTCGTCCTGGAGAAGCGCGCCCAGGAGTCCAACCTCACCCGGGCCTTCGCCGTCCAGGCCCGCACCCTGGAGGTCCTCGACGCCCGCGCGCTGGCCGAACGACTGATCGCCACCGGCACCTTCGTGCCCGGCGTACGCCTCTTCGGCAACACCCGCCTCGACCTGAGCAGGATCGACACCCGCTTCCCGGGCGTCCTCATCACCCCGCAGTACGAACTGGAGGCGCTGCTGGAGGAACGGGCCGTCGCCGCCGGTGCCGAGATCCGGCGCGGGGCACGGGTGACGGGCCTGCGCCAGGACCCGGACGGCGTCGACGTGGACATCGAGCCGACCGAGGAGGGCGGCGCCACCGGCACCCTGCGCGCCCGCTACGCCGTCGGCGCGGACGGGGTGCGCAGCGCCGTCCGCCAGGCCATCGGGATGCCGTTCCCCGGCCGGGCCGTCCTGCGGTCGGTCATGCTCGCCGACGTGCGCATGGACGCCGCCCCCGAGGAGGTGCCCGCCTTCAACGGCACCGCCGAGGGCTTCGCCTTCGTCGCCCCCTTCGGCGACGGCTGGTTCCGCGTCATCGCCTGGGAGCGCGGCGCCGACCAGCCCTCGAGCGCACCCGTCGACTTCGAGAACCTCCGGTACGTCGTCCGCGGCGCCTTCGGCAAGGACTTCGGCATGCGCGAACCCCGCTGGACCTCGCGCTTCCACAGCGACGAACGCCAGGTGCCGCGCTACCGCGACGGCCGCGTCTTCCTCGCCGGCGACGCCGCGCACGTCCACTCGCCCGCCGGTGGCCTCGGGATGAACACCGGCCTGCAGGACGCCGCCAACCTCGGCTGGAAGCTGGCGGCCGCCCTCGACGGGCGGGGCGACGACCGGCTCCTCGACACCTACCACGACGAGCGCCACCCCGTGGGCACGATGGTGCTGCGCGTCAGCGGCACCCTCGTCCGCACCGTCCTGGCCGCCAGCCCGGTCACCCGCGCGCTGCGCAACGTGGTCGGCCGCGCCGCCCTCCGCGCGCCCTTCGTGACCGACCGGGGCGTGGGCTTCATCTCCGGCATCGGCATCAGCTACCCGGCCCCGCCGGGCGCCCACCCGCTCATCGGCCACCGCGCCCCCGACCTGCCGCTGGCGGAGACGGCCGACGGCCCGTCACGCCTCTACGAGGCGCTGCGCGCCGGCACCTACGTCCGCGTCCTGCCGCGCGGCGTGGACGGCAAGGACGAGGAGGGCGTCACCACGGTCACCCGCGCCGACCCCCTCCGCACCACCCTGCTCGTCCGCCCCGACGGCTATGTGGAGCGGGCCTTCGAGCAGTGACCGGGCCGGTGGGCCGGCGGGGCCGCTGGGGCCGCCGAGCCTGCTGCCGAGCCCGCCGCCCCCGGGTCAGCCCTTGCTGACCGCCGCGAGGATCTCCGGCAGCCGTGCCACCGCCCGGGGCGCGGCGAGCCGCAGTCCCAGCCAGGCCGTCAGCACGCCGTAGCCGGCGCCCAGCGGCAGCAGGATCCACAGCAGGCCGTGTGCCCCCGCGATGTGCAGCCAGATCGTCAGGGCGCCCAGCGGGGCGCACAGCACGGCACCCACCAGCGCGCCCAGCATCCCGAACCAGGCGAGGGCCCCCTGCCCCGGCGCGACGTTCTTGAAGCCGCTGTCCTGCGGTATCGAGTACGGGGCGAGCACCGAGGCGAGCGCCCCGGTGGCGAAGAGCGCGCCCAGCAGGGCCAGCGACAGCCCCAGCACCTCCGCCCAGTCCCACCACTTACCCGTGAACGCCGCCGTGCCGGTGACCACGAGCGTCACATAGGGCACGGATATCAGGGTGAAGGCCAGCGCCCTGGCACGCAGCTCGGCGTAGGCGTCCTGCCGGGAGCCGATCGTCTGCAGCACCATCCAGAACGCCGAGCTGTCCTGCCCGAACTGGTTGTACATCTGCAGGCCGAGCATGGTCGGGGCGAACAGGGCGAACCAGACGCTTTCCGCGCCCTGCGCCGCGTTGACGACCGGCACCAGCGCGCCCACCGCGAGGCCGGAGACCCAGGACGCCTTGGTCTTCGGATCCCGCCATATGTAGCGCAGCGAGCGGTGCATGACGGCGCCCGTGCGCCCGGCCGGCAGCAGCCCGGCCAGGCCCTTGCCGCCCGTAGGCGCCTTGCCGGGCCTGGTCGTCGCGGCCCCGATGGTGGAGGAGTCGGGCGAGGTCATCACCTTCGTCAGGCTGCGCTGCCACCACCACAGCAGGGCGGCGAGCGCGGCCGCCGTCAGGGCCAGCCCGGCGGCGGCCCGCCCGTAGGAGCCCTCGCTCGCGGCCCGCACGGCGTCCAGCGCGGAGCCGGGCGGTATCCAGCGCAGTACGTCGGCCACCGGCTCCAGCCGGCCCATTCCGGCGCCGCTGAGCCGCTGCATGCCGAGATTGACGAGCTGACCGCCCACGCCGATGATCAGGCCGCTGAGCAGTGCCAGGTCACGGCCCTTGCGGCTGGTGAGCAGGCGGACGTTGGCGGTGGCGACGGCCCGTGCCAGGGCCAGGCAGACCAGCAGCGCCAGCGGCGCCGCCAGGACGCCGACGGCGAAGGCCGCGGCGCCGTGCGCACTGGCGATCACCGCGCCGGTCAGCATCGACAGCGTGAAGCCGGGGCCGATGCCCACCAGGGACGCGGCCAGCAGGCCCACCATCATCGGGGTGGGCCGCAGCGGCAGCATCACCAGCCGGGTGGGGTCCATGGTCTCGTCGCCGGCGGGGAAGAACAGCGGCACCACCGCCCAGGCGAAGGCGAGCAGCGCCGCCATGCACACGGCCAGGGCACCGATGTGGGCGTGCCCGCGCAGCACGATCAGCCCGAGGAGCTGCAGCGCGGCGTAGAGCGAGACCAGGACGACGGAGGTGATCCACACGGCCTTGCGCCCGGCGGACTGCCGCAGGCCGTTGCGCAGCAGTGACAGCTTCAGCCGGACGAAGACCGCCGTGGTGGAGGGAGCGGACCCGGAGGGGGCGGACGCGGTGCTCATCGGGCGCCGCCGCCCAGCCAGTCGAGGCCGTCGCCGTCCGCCGCGCCGCGTACGCCGACCAGTTCGAGGAAGGCGTCCTGCAGGGTGGGGGCGTCGCCACGGACGTCCGCGAGCGGGCCGTGGGCGCGGATCCGGCCCCCGGCCATCACCGCGACCCAGGAGCACAGGGACTCCACCAGCTCCATGACGTGGCTGGAGAAGACGACCGTCGCCCCCGAGGCGGTGTAGCGCTCGAGCACCTTGCGGATGGTCTGGGCGGAGACCGGGTCGACGCCTTCGAACGGCTCGTCGAGGAAGAGGACTTCGGGGTTGTGCAGCAGCGCGGCGGCCAGGCCGATCTTCTTGCGCATGCCGGTGGAGTAGTCGATGACGAGCTTGTGCTGCGAGCCGGCGAGGTCGAGGACCTCCAGGAGCTGGGCGGCCCGCTTGTCGACCTCGTCGCCGGGCAGGCCGCGCAGCCGGCCCGTGTACGCGAGGAGTTCGAGCCCGGACAGGCGCTCGAACATCCGCAGCCCTTCGGGAAGTACACCGATGCGGGCCTTGACCGCGGCCGGGTCCTGCCAGACGTCGTGGCCGCCGATCAGGACGCGGCCCGAGTCCGGGCGCAGCAGGCCGGTGACCATGGACAGGGTGGTCGTCTTGCCCGCCCCGTTGGGGCCCACGAGGCCGATGAACCGCCCCGCCGGGATCTCGAGATCGACTCCGGCGACCGCGACCTGTTCGCCGAACCTCTTCCACAGGCCGTCGATACGGACCGCGGGTGCCGCGCCCTGCCCCACTGCTTCCACTGTGCTCTTCCTTCATCCCCGTGATGCGGTGCCTGGGGGACGAACGAAGAAACAGCCCCGCCCCCCGGATCCACCATAGGGGGGACGCGAAGGGCGGGGAGGTGACGAATGTCAGCAGTTTTCGGTGGCGGATGTTCGGCCGGGTACCGGACCGGTGCGTGACGGGGGGTTCGGACAGATGCCCGGCGGCCGTTCCGGTCAGCGGCCGCGGGCCATCGCTGCCTCGCGCCCGCAGGCGTAGGCGAGCGCGCTGACCAGCTCCTCGGCGTCGGGGAGCCAGCGGTTGGCGGCGGTGGGCTGGCGTGCCCACTGGACCGGGCCGCGGCTGCCGATGCGGGTGGGGGGAGCGACCACGTAGTCGCCCTCGCCGCGGGCCACGAGGTCGAGGGTGGAGGGCGCCCAGCCGAGCTTGCGGGCCTGGTCGGCGACCTTCACGGCGCCGCCGGGCAGGACGAAGAACAGCATCCGCCGGAACGGGGTGCACGTGATCGGCCCCAGCTGGATCTCCATGCGCTCCATGCGGGCCAGCGCCAGGAACCCGGCGGACTCCGAGACGTCCAGGGCATCGAAGGTGCGGCCGGTGGGCAGCAGGATCGAGGCGCGGGGCTGCTTCGTCCACATGCGCCGCGCCGTGGACGCGCTTCCCGTGGCCTGCGTCGCCCAGTCGGGCCGGGCGGGATGCGCGCCGGGCGCCGGGCAGGCGGGCTCGCCGCAGGAGCAGTGCTCCCGGCCGCCTCTCGCCTCCAGCCAGGTGCCGGGGAAAACGTCCCAGTGCCGGTCCTCCGCATACCTCGCCGCCGCGTCCAGCACGCGCTCACCGCGCTGTTGGGGGATATGCGGGGCCGCTACTCCGATGGTCTCTTCCACGCCCAGCTCAACTGCCCTTGTCACCAGGGGTTACGGCTCTGGCACAGGCTCCTCGCACCTGCCGGTAACAGCACACGGGGCGCACGGATGCATGTGCGGGGGCGCAGGGACAAGTTCGCCGCCGCGAAGGGGTAGCCACCTGGGCGGCGTGTGACTGACCAGGTCATTGCCGCTATTGATGCCAATACCGGCAAGTCCTGCATTCTCGGCATATCAGGGGGGCAAAGATCACAGGAGAAGGGGTTCACAGCCGGAACGGTCGGTCCGCACGACGCGGACCACGAAGCGGACCAGGAAGCGGACCGCGACGGGGACCACATCGCGATCGCATAGCAGTCTCTGGGGGTTGAGCATGGCCGCACGGCCACTCGTGGCGCGGCAGCCGAACGAACGGCTGCAGGCGCTCATTCAGGAAGCCGGCTGTTCCAATGCCGGGTTGGCGCGCCGGGTCAACATGTGCGGCGCCGAGCACGGTCTGGACCTGCGGTACGACAAGACGTCCGTGGCCCGCTGGCTGCGCGGCCAGCAGCCGCGGGGCCGGGCGCCGGCGGTCATCGCCGAGGCGCTGGGCCGCAAGCTGGGCCGTTCGGTGACCATCGACGAGATCGGTATGGCCAATGGCAAGAACCTCGCCTCGGGCGTCGGGCTGCAGTTCTCCCCGACCGTCCTCGGCGCGATCGAGCAGGTCTGCGAGCTGTGGCGCAGCGACGTCGGCCGCCGTGACTTCCTCAGCGGGACGTCGGTGGCCTCCTCGGCGCTGGTCGAGCCCAGCCGCGACTGGCTGATCACCGCCGCCGACCCGCAGGTCGCCCGGAGCGCGGGGGCGCGCGTGGGCCCGTCGGACGTCGAGGCGGTCCGGGCCACCACGGACGCGCTCGTCGAGCTCGACCACCGCTACGGCAGCGGGCACGTGCGTCCCGTGGTGGTCCACTACCTCAACAGCGTCGTCTCCGGGCTGCTGGCGGGCTCGTACCGGGAGGCCGTCGGACGCGACCTGTTCGCGGCCGTGGCGCGGCTGACGGAGCTGGCGGGCTACATGGCCGTCGACACCGGCCAGCCCGGACTCGCCCAGCGCTACTACATCCAGGCGCTGCGGCTGGCCCAGGCCGCGGGCGACCGCGGCTACGGCGGCTATGTGCTGGCCGCCAGCATGAGCCACCTCGCCGCGTCCCTGGGCAACCCCAGGGAGATCGCGCAGCTCGCCAAGGCCGCTCAGGAGGGGGCGCGGGGGCATGTCACCCCCCGCGCGGAGGCGATGTTCTACGCCGCCGAGGCCCGCGGGCACGCGCTGCTCGGCGACGCGCGTTCCTGCCAGGTGGTCGCGAGCCGGGCCGTCTCCCGGCTCGAGGCCGCCGACAACGGCCAGGACTCCGGCGACGACCCGCCGTGGATCCGTCACTTCGACCGGGCCTACCTCTCGGACGAACTGGCCCACTGTCACCGTGATCTGGGCCAGGCCGAACCGGCGCGGCGGCACGCGGAGGACGCGCTGGCCGTCCATCCGACGGGCCGGGTGCGGCGCCGGGCGATCGATCTGCTGCTGCTGGCCACGGCCCACGTCCAGCAGCGCGAGGTGGAGGAGGCCTGCGTCACCGGCACCCGGGCCCTGGAACTGCTGGGCACGCTGCGCTCCAACCGGGGCGCGGAGTACCTGGACGACTTCCAGCAGCGGCTCGAGCCGTACCGCGACGAGCCGGTGGTGAGGGAGTTCGGGACACGGATGGAGATGCAGGCGGCGTAGGGAAGTGCCCCAGGCCCGGATGTCCGGTCGGGCACGTCGGTGCCGCCGATGACCGGACGGCCACTCCGCGGCCTGGGGTGCCCGGGGACCACGGGAGGCCCCCGCGGTGCCCGCAGACCTGCCGCGACCTGCCGCGAACCTGCTGTGACCTGGGACGATTGCCGCCGGAAGCGGCTGAACGGGCGGTGCGTGGCCGAGCGCCGGGGCGACCCGGTACCGTGAGCGGCCGATTGCGTAAGTCCCGTTACAGCCTGAGGAGTCCCGGTGACGCAGAGCGGAGAGGGAAACGAGCCGCAGCGCCCCGCGGCTCCCCCCGCACGGCCTGCCGCCCCCCTGCCTGGCGCCCCTTGGGGCCCCGGCGCCGAGCTTCCCGCGGAGACCTCCCCGGGCGGTGACTCCGAGGCCACGCGGTACCTCCCGCCGATGGGCGCGGCCCCCCTGCCGGGAACGCCCCTTCCGTCAACGCCGTTCACCGCCGCCCCCGCTGCCCCGTACGCGCCAACGGTGCCGCCCGTGCCACCCATGCCGCCGGCGCCTCCGGTGCCTCCTCCGGGCGGTTCCATACCCGGCATACGCGATGTGGGCGATATAGGGGAGATACGGGATGTGCCCGGCCGCCCCGGCCAGGGACTCGGCCAGGCCCCCGGCCCGGTGCCGGAATCGGCCTCCGAGGCCACGCAGTTGATGCGGCCCCCGCCCGGTGGCCGCCACGCGGCACCCCCTTCGTCCCCTTCGGCCGATGCGGAGGCCACGGCCTTCCTGCCGCCCGTCGGCGGTGCGGGCTTCGGTGCCGCCGCGCCGGTGCGCCCGTCGGATGCCGACGCCACGGCCCTCCTCCCGCCCGTCGGCGGCGCCGGGCCCATGCGTTCGCCGGACGACGGGGCGACCGCCTTCCTGCCGCCTGTGAGCGGCGGCGCGGTGACCGCACCGCCCTTCGTCGTCCCGCCCGGCCGGCCGGGACCGGCCGACGACGACGCCCCGGCCACCCAGTACCTGCCGCCGGTGGTCAACGAGGACGAGACCCCGGCCCCGCCGCCCCCGTCCGTGGACGCGGAGGCGACGGCCTTCCTGCCGCCCGTCGTCCCCGGCGCCCACCGCGCCCCGGGTCCCGGCGACTTCGCCGCCACGACCGTCCTGCCGCCCGTCGGCAACACCCCGGGCCCCGGCGACGCGGCGGCCACGACCGTCCTCCCGCCGGTCGGCAACACGCCGGCCGCCCCCGGCGACTCCGCCGCCACCGCCCTGATGCCGCCCGTCGGCGGCGCGCCGGGCAGCCCCGCCCCCGTCACCCCCGCCCCCGGCGGCGCGTCGCCCTTCACGGTGATGGCACACCCGGGTGAGCGCCCTCCGCCCGCCGAGTTCGACACGCTCTTCCGCGCCGCCACGCCGACCCAGCAGCTCCCGCCCGTACCGGCGGAGGTGACGCCCGAGGCCGCGACCGGGCGGCGGCGGGCGAAGCCGCCGCAGGCGGCCCCGGCGCCGGCGCCGCACGGCCCCCAGGGCCCGCACGGCCCGCACGGCCCGCACGCGCACCACAGCCCGCAGGCCCCGCACGGCTCGCAGCCGTCGCGCCGCAAGAAGCCCGCCGTGCTGATCACGGCCGTCGTCGCGGGCTGCGCGGTGGCGGGTCTGGGTGCCGGGGCACTGCTCAGCGGCGGTGGGGGAGACGGTCCGCAGGACGCCCCGCAGAACGCCGCCGTGGCGAGTGCGGCCCCCTCCCCCTCGGCCGGGGAGCCGACGCCCGCCCCGAGCACCGCGGCACCGTCCAAGTCCGCCGACCCGGCGGTCGAGGCGCAGGCCAAGGCGCTGGACAACCTGCTGAAGGACAGCAACAAGAGCCGTGACGCCGTCGTCAAGGCCGTCGACTCGATCAAGGACTGCAAGGACCTCGACAAGTCCGAGTCCGCCCTCAAGGGCGCGGCGAAGCAGCGCAACGAGCTGGTCGAGCGCCTGGGCCGGACCCCGGTGGACAAGCTGCCCGACCACGCCGAGCTGACGGCCCAGCTCAAGCGGGCGTGGCAGCAGTCGGCGGCGGCCGACAAGTACTACGCGGACTGGTCGGACCAGGTCGAGGGCAAGAAGGGCTGCGTGAAGGGCCACGCCCGCCCGACGCGCGACAGCGCGGCCGGCGACCGGGCCAGCAAGGAGGCGACCGCCGCGAAGAAGAAGGCGGCCGACCTGTGGAACCCGATCGCGAGGAAGTTCGGGCTGACGCAGCGCGAGTGGACACAGCTGTGAGGTTTCGTCCCGGCCCGGCGGGGCGGGGCGCCGGACGGGAACGTACGATCGATTGCTGTGCAGGGTTCAGAGAAGTCTTCCCGTCGCGGCCGCCGCTCGACCACCATGGACGGTATGCCGCTCAATGACATGCCGTGGTGGCGCTGGCGTACGAACGTGCGCTCGGCGCTGCACATGCTCTCGGACCCGGTCTTCCAGCGGGAGTGCTGGCTCGCGGGCCGCGAGGGGTACGGGGATGTGACCGACGCCGTCTACCGGCTCGTCGAGGACACCTGGCTGGACAACTGGTCGGCGGAGAAGTACGTCGGCACGGTCTTCCGGGACTCGGGCGAGGCCGCGCTGGTCGACGTCGCCGTGCTGCGGGTCCTGCGGATCATGCACCAGGTGGGGGCGGACGCGCCGGTCTCGGCGTACCTGGAGCACCACGGCTGGGCGGAGGCGGTACGGGCGGCCCGCGAGGCGCACGTCCGGCTGGCGGCGGGCGACGGGGACGATCCGGACGTGCCGCCGCGCTCGCTGGACGTCCTGGCGCAGCTGACCAGGGTCTGAGCGCCCGGCGGTCATGAGGGGGCCGCGGGTGTGCGACGCTATTGGGCTATGGCCACCGAACAGCAAGCCCAGTACGTCCTCACCCTCTCCTGTCCTGACAAGCAGGGCATCGTGCACGCGGTGTCCAGCTATCTCTTCATGACCGGCTGCAACATCGAGGACAGCCGGCAGTTCGGTGACCGTGACACGGGCCTGTTCTTCATGCGCGTGCACTTCAGTGCCGACGAGCCGGTGACGCTGGAGAAGCTGCGGGCCAGCTTCGCGGCGATCGGCGACTCCTTCGCCATGGACTGGCAGATGCACCGCGCGGACGAGAAGATGCGGATCGTGCTGATGGTGTCCAAGTTCGGGCACTGCCTCAACGACCTGCTCTTCCGCTCCCGGATCGGGGCGCTCCCGGTGGAGATCGCGGCCGTCGTCTCCAACCACACCGACTTCGCCGAGCTCGTCGGCTCCTACGGCGTCCCCTTCCATCACATTCCGGTGACGAAGGAGAACAAGGCCGAGTCCGAGGCGAAGCTGCTCGAGCTCGTGCAGGCCGAGAACGTCGAGCTGGTGGTGCTGGCGCGCTACATGCAGGTCCTCTCCGACGACCTCTGCAAGGCGCTGGCCGGCCGGATCATCAACATCCACCACTCCTTCCTGCCGAGCTTCAAGGGCGCGAAGCCGTACCACCAGGCGCACGCGCGGGGTGTGAAGCTGATCGGTGCCACCGCGCACTACGTCACCGCCGACCTCGATGAGGGCCCGATCATCGAGCAGGAGGTCGAGCGCGTCGGTCACGAGGTGACGCCGGAGCAGCTGGTGGCCATCGGCCGCGACGTGGAGTGCCAGGCGCTGGCGCGTGCCGTGAAGTGGCACAGCGAGCACCGGGTGCTGCTCAACGGCACCCGTACGGTGGTCTTCGCCTAGGACCCAGGCCCGTCGGACGCGTGTCGATCTGCGTCAGATGCGCGTCAGTGACGCCGTCGCGTACAGGACGTCGCGCACCGCTTCCGCGTCGCCGAGGGAGCCCGCGGCAGCTTCCTCCGGTGCGACGTGGCCCGCTGCCAGCCGGCAGAACTCGACGCCGTCGAGCGCCACATGGGCGACCTCGCCCTCCCGGCTGCCGATCGCACCGGGGGAGTCGAGAGCGATGTACCAGTGGCCGCCGCCGCGTCCCTCGATCTCCAGGTGCAGGGCGCGGCCCGGCGTACCGGCCGCGACGAGGGTGCGCGGCGGCGGGGCCAGGCCCGCGCGGCGCCGCCCGGCGATGGCGGTGGGCAGCATCCGGGCCGCGAGGTCGATCATGTCGTGGAGGTGCGGCGAGGACGGCGGCTCGTACGGGTAGTCGATGGCGTCCGCGATGTTCCCCGCGTGCACCCAGCAGCCGAACGCGCGCTCCAGGAGGGCGTCGCGCAGCGGCAGGCCGAAGGGCCCGTACTCCACCGTCAGGCCGGCCACGCGGCCGCCGCCGAAGGAGACGGTCCGTATCAGCGAGCGGCCCTGCTCGCGCCAGGCCGCGTGGATCCGCGAGGGCGGCGCTTCGCCCGGACACTCCGCCTCGTGGGCCCGGCCGTGCTCGTCCGGCCCGTCGGCGGGCGCCGGCTCGCGCGCCCCGGCCAGGCCCAGGGCCTCGGCCACGATGCCGTCCACGGCCGTCAGGTGGCCGATGACGCCGGCCACCGTGATGTCGCGTTCCGGGGAGCGCCGTCCGTCGGGCCGGTTGAGGCGCACCGGCGTGTGCCATTCCGTCTCGCCGATGTCGTGCAGCAGGGCGTCGAGGCGGGCGGTCTCCGCCTCGTAGGGCGCGGCCCAGCCGGGGACGGGGATCCGGGCGGGCCGGCGCACCAGGGCGCCCGCCAGCACCCGTGAGCGCAGGGTGGGGTCGAGGTCGAGCCCGTCCTCGGGGTGCAGCAGGGCGACCGCGTCGCGCAGCCGGACGGCCTCCTCCGCGCAGCCGGCGCAGTCGGTGAGATGGCTCTCGACGGCGGCGGTCTCCTCGGCCGAGCAGGCGGCCAGCGCCCAGGCGCCCAGCAGTGACTTGAGCACCGGGTGGGAGCGCGGGGCGCGCGTTCGCGGCACGCGCGCGGGGGACGTCCGCGCGGCGCCGTCGTCGTCCGGCCGGGGTGCCGTGCTCATCGCACCGCCGCCTCACCGCCGGGCGGCGAGACCGCGCGGGGCGCGTCGTGGGCGGTCGACAGCAGCTGTAAACCGAGCCGGAGCCTGCGCCGGGCCTCGTCCTCCGTGACGCCCAGCCGGGCGGCCGTCTGGCGGTAGTCCAGGCGGCGGAAGTAGGCGAGGTCCAGGGCGGCCCGCAGGGGCGCGGGCATGGAGGTGACGATGTAGTCGGCGCGGGCGGCGGCGGAGGCGGCGCGGACCTTCTCCTCGATCTCGGCGGCCGACCGCTCGCCGTCGTCGTGGGTGCGCCGCAGCCGGCTGACGGCGTGCCGGCGGGCGAGCCCGGCGATCCAGGAGCGCAGCGGGCCCTGGCGGGGGTCGTACTCCTCGGGGTGCTCCCAGACGTGGGAGAACACCTCGCGCGTGACGCGGTCGGCGCCCGCCTCGTCGTCGAGGATGCGGTGGGCCAAACCGTGCACGAGGGAGGGGAAGCGGTCGTAGAGCTCGCCGAGCGCGGCGGCCTCGCCGTGGGCGAGCCGCTGCTGCATCTTGCGGTCCCAGCGCGGTGGTGCGTCGGTCGTCATGCTCGGCCCCCTCCGTACGTACTGCTGTACGCCCTTGTCACCGAATGTATCGGCCGGGTCCGACAGCGCACGAGCGTTTGGGGCGAAACCCGGGAAGCACCCGCCGGGCCCCTGCAGCGCATGGTATTGCCACCGTCACTTTGGGTCGATCTGCGCGATCGGTACCGATCGTACGTGGCCGAATGTGCCGATGTGTTATGCGGGTGTGACCGGATCTAGGGGGATTCGGCGTTCGAGCTGGGCATAGGCTCAACAGTGGTCGGCTTGTACCGCGTCCGAGACTGCGGTGTTTCACGCGGCGCCCCACGGGGGAAGCGCCAGGCAGCCACACCGCGGAAGGGTCCATTCCATAGGAACGACAGACCGAGTGAAGGGGCTCGAGCGCGTGACGTTGAAGGTGTTGGAGCACGAGCAGGGGGACTGGGCCGTGCTCCAGGTCTGCGGCGAGATGGATCTGGTGACCTCACCCTCCGTCCGGCAGCATGTGCACGACGCTGTCGCGGACGGTCGGCGGAGTCTGGTGCTCGACCTCGGCGAAGTGCGTTTCTGCGACTCCAGCGGGGTGGGGGTGCTGATCGCCGCCCGGCGCCTGATGCGCTCCTGTCAGGGGCGGCTGCGGCTGATCCTGCCCGCCCAGGGCGCGGTCGAGGGCTCGCACGTCAACAGGGTGCTCGCGGCGCTGGGCGTGCGCCGCCTCTTCGACGTCTACCCGGACCTCGACAGCGCCACCGAGGAGACGGCCGGCCCGCTCTCCGCGTAGCCGGCCCGCTCTCCGCGTAGGAGACGCCGGCTGCCGGACCGTCGGCCGTCTGCTCCCGCGGCGAGTGCTACTCCCGCGGCAGGCGGGCCCGCACGAGGAAGCCGCCCTCCCGCGTCGGGTGCGCCTCCAGCGTCCCGCCGAGGCTCTGGGCCCGCTCGCGCAGCCCGACCAGGCCGTGACCGCCGCCGGGCAGCTCCGGTGCCGGCACGGCCGCGTCCGCCGGACCGTTGCGGATCTCCACCAGCAGCCCGCCGGCACCGTCCCCGGCGACGCGCACCGTCACCTTCGCCCCGGGCGCGTGCTTGCGCACATTGGTCAGCGCCTCCTGCACCGTGCGGAACGCGGCCCGCTCGACGGCCTCGGAGTACACGGTCTCCCGGTCGCACGCGTCCTCGAACGCGACGTCCAGCGCGCTCAGCTCGATCAGCCGGGGCAGGTCCGCCAGCCGCGGCTGCGGGGTGAGCTCCTCGGTGTCGGCGCCGGCCGCGCGCAGGATGCCGACCATGTGGCGCAGCTCGTCCAGGGTGCGCACCGACAGCTCGCGGATGGTGCGGGCGCCGGCGCGGGCCCGGGTGTCCTCGGTGCTGATCTGCACGGCCCCGGCCTGCAGGCTGATCAGGCTGACCTGGTGGGCGACGACGTCGTGCATCTCGCGGGCGAGCCGGGCGCGCTCGGTGGCCAGGACGCGGTCGGCGAGCAGCCGGTCCTCGCGGGCCCGGCTGCGGGTGAGTTCCTCGAGCCGGTCGGCGAGTTCGCGGCGGGTGCGGGTGAGCAGGCCCAGCGCGATGGGGGTGGCCGCCACGACGAAGGCGTCGACGAGGTTGACGGCGAGCTGGCGGCGGTCCGTCAGCGGTAGGTCCGAGACGGGGTAGGGCACGAACTGGGCGGCGGCCATCAGCAGCCCGGCCGTGCCCAGCAGCCACCGGTCGGGCCGCCGGGCCGCCACCGTGTACAGGGCGATCATGGGCGCGATCCAGACGTACGCCAGGTACATGCCCGGCAGGGTGGCCGCGAAGACGGTGGCGGGGAACCGGCGCCGCCACAGCAGGGCCACCGCCGCCAGCAGCGACACGCCCAGCTCCGTGCTCGGGTCGGCGCCGTTGACCAGCAGGGCGTCCGCGGCCGCGATCAGCGCGGGCAGCACCACCGGCGCCCAGGACGGCAGCCAGGCGGGCAGGGAAGCGGGCAGGCGGGCGGGCGGGGGCGCGTCGGCGGGCTTCATCGCCCGCTCCGCTGCTCGCGCGCCGCGACCAGTCCCGCCCGGTCGGCCACGATCGCGGCCTGGACCCGGTTGAGGCCGCCCAGCTTGCCGAGGACCGCCCGGACGTGGTCCTTGACGGTGCTGGGCGCCAGGCCCATCCGTTCGGCGATCTGCGGGTTGGCCAGGCCGGCGCCGAGCAGGGCCAGCACCTCGCGCTCGCGCGGGGTCAGCGCCTGGACCGCCTCGGCGGCCGTGGCCCCGGCGTCGGCGGCGAGGTAGCCGCCGATGACCGCGCGGGTCACGCCGGGGTCGAGGACGTTGCCGCCGGAGGCGAGGGTGCGCACGGCCCGGACGAGCTGTTCGGGGTCGGTGTCCTTGAGCAGGAAGCCGGCGGCGCCGCCGCGCAGCGCGGCGGCCAGGTACTCGTCGGCGTCGAAGGTGGTGAGCATGGCCACGGCGGGCGGGTGCGGCAGGGCGCGCAGGCGGCGCAGCACGGTCAGGCCGTCGACGTCGGGCATCCGGATGTCGAGGAGCACGACGTCGGGCGCACCGAGCAGCACGGTGTCCACGGCCTGGCCGCCACCGCAGTCCGCGACGACCTCGATGTCCGGGGCCGTGCCCAGGATCATCCGCAGCCCGGACCGGACGAGCTGTTCGTCGTCCACCACCGCAACACGGATCACCGACCGTACCTCTTCCCTGTTCCACCGGGGCCCTGACCGCCCTGGCCCCTCCAGCCTGCCGCACCGGAGGGGAAAAGCGGAGTCGAGGACTCCCACCCTTGGGCCCGGTCACCCCCGCCGACCGGCGGGGGTGGTCCTGGACTCACGGTGGATTCCCTTCGGGTGATCCGACCGGCAGAGTGCAGTCCATGCTGCACCATGCGGGGACCGGCCCCCGGACTCCGGCCCGAGCGCGGCGCGCCCGCGCGCTCGTCGCCGCCGGCGTCTGCACGGCCGCCCTCGCGACCGGCTGCGGCACCCAGTCGCAGGCCGCCGCGCCCCCCACACGCGGCGGCCTGTCCGTCTCCTACCAGGCCCCCCGGGGCGGCGACGCCGACGAGCGCGCGTTCCTGCGCGGCCGCGGG
This sequence comes from Streptomyces sp. NPDC053048, assembly GCF_044547045.1. NCBI lineage: Bacteria > Bacillati > Actinomycetota > Actinomycetes > Kitasatosporales > Streptomycetaceae > Streptomyces > Streptomyces sp. NPDC053048. The sequence continues at coordinate 186,941 of NZ_JBITZS010000009.1, read as the reverse complement.
CTGCCGGAGAAGGTCGCGGCGGACCTCAACAAGGCCGTGCGGCTGCCGGAGCCGGTGGAGATCGTGGGCCGCTCCTGCAAGAAGGACGACATCCCCGAGTACGACCCGGCAGGCGGGCGCATCGTGCTGTGCTACGGCTTCATCGGCGAGGTGCGCTCGATGTTCGAGGCCGACGGCGACGCCGACCCCGCGGGGCGCACGGCCGGGGTCGTCACCGAGACGCTGTACCACGAGGCCGCCCACGCCCTCATCGACAAGCTGAACCTGCCCTTCACCGGCCGTGAGGAGGACGTCGCCGACCAGTTCGCGGCGTACCGCCTGCTGCGGCAGGGCGAGGCGGGACGGGCCGCGCTGCTGGCCGCCGCCGACAACTACGACCAGTACGCGCGCGAGAGCGACCCGGCGGACGCGGACCCCTCCGACGAGCACGCCCCGGACGCCGTCCGCAGCGCCAACTACCGCTGCTACCTCTACGGCTCCGCGCCCCGGCGGGACCGGGCCAGGGAGCGCCGGAGCCTCGTCGACGGCAAGCGGCTCACCAAGGAGCGCGCCGAGCTGTGCGAGGAGGAGCACCGGGATCTGCGGCGCGGCTGGGACCAGCTGCTCGCGTCGCACACGAACGACCGCTGACCGGCCCCCGTGAGGGGAGGGCCGGTCGGCGGTCCACAGCGGGCTACGGCCGCGGCCAGGACGGCGGCGCGGTGGGGGCGGGCCCCAATGTGGTGGTGCCCGGCGCGGCCCGGTGGCCCAGCCCCGTGCGGTACGCGTCCAGGGCGGCCTCCGTGCGGCCCGTGCGCCGCAGCAGGTCGCCCAGCAGCCGGCACAGGTCGGCGAGGTCGCCGGCCGCGCCCGTGCGCTCCAGCAGGGACAGCGCCGCGCAGTAGTGCTCCTCGGCGGCCTCGGTGTCGGCGCGCTCCTCGGCGATGAGGCCCAGTAGGCGGTGCGCGCCGCCCGCGTGGACGGCGCCGCGCTCGGCGCCCAGCGCGGTGGGGGCGAGCAGCGGGCGCAGCAGTTCCTCGGCCTCGGCGGCCTTGCCCCTGCGCCGCAGCACGTCGGCCAGCTCGACCTCGACCTGCACGGTGAACAGGGCGGCGCGCTTGGACGCCAGCATGTCGCGGGCGGTGCGCAGTTCGGTCTCGGCCTTGCGCAGATTGCCGTCCTGGGCGTGGACGTAGCCGCGCATCCAGTGGCAGTGGGCCAGTTCGGTCCGTATGTGCAGCTGCTGGTAGAGCTCCTGGGCCTTGGCCAGGGAGGCGTCGGCGTCGGCGATGCGGCCCTCGGCGATCAGGGTGCGGGCGACGCCCCGGTGCATGCCGGCGACGAGCGCGGGGTTGTCGACCTGGGGGGCGAGGGCGAGGGCGAGCTCGGCCGCGTGGGCGGCACGCGCGTGTGCCCCCATGTCCATGTAGGGGGCGATGGAGGCGGTGTACAGCAGCAGGAGGGCGTCGGGGTCGTGCATGCCGGAGGCGTTCAGTTCGTCGACGGCCGTCTCCAGCAGGTAGCAGGCGTAGCGCAGTTCGCCTGCCAGCAGGTGGGCGGTGGCCCGGCCGCGCAGGGCCGGGACGCGGCGCGGCAGCGGCTGGTCGGAGAGCAGGGCCTCGGCCTCGGCGAACAGGTCGCGGGCGTCGGTGAGGTCGCCGGTCTCCAGCGCGCAGTCGCCGAGCCCGAGCAGGGCGGTGAACTGCTCGGTGACCAGGCCGAGGGAGGCGGCCTCGGCGCGCAGGGCTCGGAAGAGCGCGGCGGCGTCCTCGGCGTCGCCGGTGGCCAGGGTCCGCCGGGCGTCGGTGAGCCGCAGCCGCAGCTCGGTGGCCAGGTGCGGCGGCCGGCCGGTGGCGAGCTCCTCCACGGTGATGCCCAGGCGGCCCGCCAGGTGCCGCAGAGCGGTCTCGGAGGGCCGTACGCGGCCGGCCTCCAGGGTGGAGACGTACGCGGCCGTGTAGGCGGGTTCCGCCAACTGCTTCTGGGTGAGTCCCTTTTCGGTACGCAGCCGCAGTACGCGGCGGCCGATGTCGGAGGGCTCGTCCGCCCGTATGCCGTGGGTGCTGTTCTCGGCCACTTCCGCCCCTCGGTACATTGCGCCGTGATTCAAGCCGTGCAGTAAATCTGCTTACGTGAGGATGTAACCGTGTCATCCGTGCCGAAGTTGCCCGGGGTCACCCGGGCGGGGGACGAGGCTGTCACCTTCCGTCAGCCCGGACTCGTTCTCACCGACCGCTTCTTCGACGTGCCGCTCGACCACGGAGCACCGGACGGCGAGCGCATCCGCCTCTACGGCCGGGAGGTCGTCGCCTCGAGCCGCGCGCACGAGCGGCTGCCCTGGCTGGTCTTCCTGCAGGGCGGCCCCGGCTTTCCCGCCGGGCGGCCCGTGGGCCGCGAGAACTGGCTCGACCGCGCGCTGGAGGACCACCGTGTCCTCCTCCTCGACCAGCGCGGCACCGGCCGCTCCACGCCCGCCACCCGGCAGACGCTGCCGCTGCGCGGCACCCCGGAGAGCCAGGCGGACTACCTCGCCCACTTCCGGGCCGACTCCATCGTCCGCGACTGCGAGTACATCCGCCCCCGGCTGACCGGCGGCCGGCCCTGGACGGTCCTCGGGCAGAGCTTCGGCGGCTTCTGCGCGCTCACCTACCTGTCGTTCGCCCCGGAGGGGCTCGAGCGGGTGATCATCACCGGCGGACTGCCGTCCCTGGACGCCGACGCGGACGCCGTCTACCGCGCCGCCTATCCGCGCATGGAGCGCAAGAGTCTCGCGCACTACGCCCGTTACCCCGGCGACGAGGCCGCCGCCCGGCGCATCGCCGAGCACCTGGCCGAGCGGGAGGAGACGCTGCCGGACGGCTCGCTGCTGACCGTCGAGGCCTTCCAGCAGCTCGGCATCCTGCTGGGCACCGGCGACGGCTCGCACCGGCTGCACTACCTCCTGGAGGACGCCTTCGTGCCGACGGCGGGCGGGCCGCGCCTGTCCGACGCCTTCACCGAACAGGCCGCGGCGGTGCTCTCGCGCGCCGCCAGCCCTCTCTACACCATCCTCCATGAGGCCATTTATGCCCAGGACGGACGGGCGACGCACTGGTCGGCCGAGCGGATACGCGCGGAATTCCCCCAGTTCGAACGCCACTTCGAGGCCGGCGGGCGCTTCCTGTTCACCGGCGAGACCGTCCACCCCTGGATGCTGCGCACCCAGGCCGCCCTGCGCCCGCTGCGCCACACCGCCGAACTCCTCGCCGAGCGCAAGGGCTGGACGCCCCTGTACGACGCCGCGCGCCTGGCCCGCACCACCGTGCCGGTGGCCGCCGCCGTCTACCACGACGACCTGTACGTCGACACCGGGCACTCGCTGAGCACCGCACGGGCCGTCGCGGGCCTGCGGACCTGGGTGACGGACGAGTACGAGCACGACGGCCTGCGGGCGAGCGGCCGCGTGGTGCTGGACCGGCTGCTGCGGCTCGCCGACGACGAGGCCTGAGGCGGCACTTCGGCCATCACTCGCGCGGCATCCATTGTCATGAACCTCCCGAGCCTCTACGTTGAGCGGCACCTTAACGCGACTTAACTCGCCACTTAACAGGCGGGTTTCGGTTTCGGGAGGAAACCCCCCATGCACCGACGAATATCCCTCGCGGCGGGCGCGGCCGCCCTGGTCGTCCTCGCCGCCGGCACCACGGCGACCGCCCACGCAAGACCGGACGGCCCGCCTCCGCGTCCCCAACCCACCCAGCGGGTGGAGTACTTCACCGAACCCGGCGGCCACCCCCGCCACACCACCGTCCCCGCCCCCACCGGCACCGCCCACCCCCTGCGCCCCTGGGTCAAGGGTGACGGCAAGGTGACTCCGGTAGTGAACAACGGCCCCGTGGGCACCAAGCTCGACGTCGTCTTCATCGGCGACGGCTACACCGCCTCCCAGCAGGACGCCTTCCACGCGGCCGTGCGCACCAAGTGGGCCAGGATGTCGGCCGTCGAGCCCTACGCGTCCTACCGGGGCCTGTTCAACGTCTGGGCCGTCGACGCCGTCTCGCGTGACTCCGGCGTCTCCGGCGACCCCGTCCAGGGAGTGGTCAAGGACACCGCCCTGCGCTCCGGCTTCTACTGCGACGGCATCGAGCGGCTGCTGTGCGTCGACACCGCCAGGGTCGAGTCGTACGCCGCCAAGGCGCCCGCCGCCGACCTGGTGGTGGTGCTGTCCCACTCCGCCAAGTACGGCGGCGCCGGCTACAACGACGTCGTCTCCCAGGTCGGCTACGACGGCATCGCCACGGCCTCCTCCGACCACGACAAGTCCGACCAGGTGGCCGTCCATGAGACCGGCCACTCGCTGGGCAAGCTCGCCGACGAGTACCAGTACGACGAGTACGGCACCTACACCGGCCCCGAACCGGCGGACGTCAACACCAGCACACTCGACGCCGACCGGATGACCGCGCAGCGCCGGAAGTGGCACCGCTGGATCGGCGAGACCTCGCCGGACGGCGGCACGGTCGGCACGTACGAGGGCGGCGGCTACTACCCCAAGGGCCTCTACCGCCCCACCGAGAACTCGATCATGCGCTCGCTGGGGCGCGAGTTCAACCTGCCCGGACGCGAGGCGATGATCGCGGGCTTCTACCGGCACGCGCGCGTGCTCACCAAGGCCCCCGGCTCGGACGGCGACACGGCCGGCCGCGGGCAGCGCGTCGGCGTGCGGCTGCCGGTGGCGACCACCGAGGTGCGCTGGTACGTCGACGGCCGCGAGGCGCGCGCCGCCCGGGGCCGCACTTCGGTCGTCCCGCGCACGCTCGGCGTCCCCGCCGACGGCCGCCCGCACACCCTGACGGCGGTGGCCGTCGACCGCACGGACGCCGTTCGCGACCCGGAGGCCGCCAAGCGGCTGACGGGCCGGGTGTCCTGGCAGATCACCCGCTGACGCCCGCCGGGCGATGACCGCCCGGCGGACCCGGGCTCAGCGGACCAGCTCCCGCTCCAGCGGCGTGCGGAAGCGCGGTGTGACGCGGACCTCGCCCACCCACGCGGACAGCCGCCCGGCCTCCGCCGCGATCGCGGCGGAGGCGTCGCGCCCGACGTCCGTCAGGGCCCGCCACACGATCTCGCCGTCCGCCCGCTGCGCCCAGCCGCCGACGACGCGCCCGTTCCACCACACGGTCGGCCCGATGTTGCCCGCCCGGTCGAAGAGGAACGGCACGTGCCCCGGGTCCAGGTACCAGTCCCGCACCCGCCACCCCATGGCGGTGGGGTCGAGGCCGGGCAGCAGTGCCGCCCAGTCCCCGGTGGGCCCGGCGTCCTCCAGGTCGTCCGGCAGCGCGAGGCCGGGGCCCGCCGCGAGCCGCACGGGCACGGCCCCCGCGTCCGCCAGTGCCGCCCGGGTGTCGCGCAGCGACCAGCCCGTCCACCACTTCAGGTCCGCCTCCGTGGCCGGCCCGTAGGAGGCGAGCCAGCGGCGCGCCAGCTCCGCCTTCGCCTCGCGCACCGGAAGCTCCGGCAGCGGGGGCGCCGCGGCCCACGGATAGAGGCTGCTCGTCCACGAACCGCGCGGCCGGCCGCGCCGCACATGACCGTCCGAGGCCAGCAGCCGCAGCACCCGGCTGCCGACGCTCTGGCGGCCCTCGTACGGCTTGCCGGGCGACATCAGGAGCGTCTCCCGGAGCGCGGGGACGTCCCCGGCCAGTTCTCTCGTCGTCGCCTGGCCGCGCGCGGCCAGCGCCTCGAGCGTCGCCCGCTCGGCCGCGGCGAGCCGGTCCTCGTCCCAGGGCTCGCCGCCCTCGGCGTGCTGCCGCAGCACCTTCAGCAGGGTCACCCGTTCCCGCTGGGCGATCGCGCGGGCGGTGGAGGAGCCGACGCAGGGGGCGACCCGCGTGCTCACCGCGAAGAGCGTGCGCCGCATGGAGAGCAGCTTCACCAGCGTCACGTCCTCGTACAGCCCCCGCTCCACCTCCCGGTGCGAGGGCTCGGCGAGCCGCGCGCACGCGGAGAGGTGGACGGTCGCCGGGTCGCTGGCGTGCAGCGCGACCAGGGCGTCGGCGACGTCCTCGACGGTGGCGGCGCGGTGGCCGGGGGCCAGGAGGTGGCGGTGGGCGAGGCGGGCGCGGCGCTGCTCGTCGGCGATGCGCGGGGCGGTGGTCATGGGACGACCGTAGAGGGGAAGGCGGCCGGATCCTGTCCTATATGGCAGGCAGTCGGCGAGAAGCCGGAGCGGCCGGATGCGAGCGGCCGCACATGCGGAAAGGGAGCCGGATCGTGATCCGGCTCCCTTTCGTGGAGTGTGCGCTCGGCAGGATTCGAACCTGCAACCTCTTGATCCGTAGTCAAGTGCTCTATCCGTTAAGCTACGAGCGCTCGGCCCCGGAGGTTTTCGGCCATCCGGTCGGCGTTGCGGGAACAACTGTACATGAAATGTTCCGGTGCTCTTGCGCGCCCAGGGTGAAGCGGCCGGTACGAGCCCGGCTCGGCCCCACGTCGTGGGGCAAGATGTGGTTATGGGCACCTTCGCTGCACACGGCGGTCTCATCGCCGGGCGGTATCGGCTCGTCCGGAAGATCGGGCGCGGCGGGATGGGCACGGTCTGGCGGGCCACCGACGAACTGCTGGCCCGCGAGGTGGCGGTCAAAGAGCTGCACGTGGACGACCAGCAGTCGCCCGAGGCCGCGCAGGTCCAGTACGACCGGATGCTCCGCGAGGCCCGCGCGGTCGCGCTGATCAGACACCCCAACGTGATCGTCATGCACGACATCGTCGAGCAGGACGGCCGTCCCTGGATCGTGATGGAGCTGATCGACGGCCGCTCGCTGTCCGGGCTGCTCTCGGCGGAGGGCCCGGTCACGCCGCCGGAGGCCGCCCGGATCGGCGTGGCGATGCTGGGGGCGCTGCGCGCGGCGCACGCGCGCGGGGTGCTGCACCGGGACATCAAGCCGCCGAACGTCCTGCTGGAGGCGGCGACGGGCCGGGTGGTGCTCACCGACTTCGGCATCGCCCAGGTGTCGGGGGCCACGACGATCACCGAGGCGGGGGCGTTCGTCGGCTCGCCCGAGTACACCGCTCCCGAGCGGATGTCGGGCGGGCGCGCGGGGCCCGAGTCGGACCTGTGGTCGCTGGGTGTCCTGATGTGCACCGCCCTCAACGGCGAATCGCCCTTCCACCGCGACTCGTTGGGCGGCATCCTGCACGCCGTCGTCTACGACGAGATCCGCCCTCCGGAGGCGGCCGGGCCGCTGCTGCCGGTCGTCCAGGGCCTGCTGGAGCGCGACCCGGCCCGCCGCATGGGCGCGGACGACGCGGAGCGGCTGCTGCGCGTCTATCTCGACACCGGCAGCGTCCCGGCCGTCCCGGAGCGGTACACGCCGACGCGTACGGACGTCCCCGCCGTCCCCGCTGCGCCCGCCCCGCCCGCCGCGGCCCCGGCCGGGCTGCGGGCGCGTACGGCCCTGCTGGCGGCGGTCACAGTGGTGACCCTGGCCGGCATGGGGGCGGGCGTGGCCGCGCTGCTGATCGACCGGGGGACGGGTTCCACCGGCCGGGTCGACGCGCGGCCCGGCGGGACCGTCACCGCCGGGCTCACCAAGCCGCCGCCGGCGCCCGATCCGCCGGCCAGCGCGTCCGTCACCGCGCCCGCCGGCTACCACTCCGTCCAGGACCCGGCGGGCTTCGCGCTCGCCGTCCCCGACGGCTTCATCCGTTCCTTCGAACCGCCGCGCGTCTTCTACTACTCGGCGGGCAAGGAGTTCCGCATCGGCGTGCTGATCCAGGACGTGCAGGAGGGCGGCCCGATCGGTGTGATGCGCAGCTCCGCGGCGCTCGCCCCGGACCGCTACCCCGGCTACCGCGACGGCAAGGTGGAGCGCGCCGAGCACAAGGGGCACCGGGCGGCGTCCTGGGAGTTCAGCTGGGACGGTTTCGACGCGGGCTCGGGCAAGGCTCCCACCGGCGCCCGGCACACCTACGACCTCGCCTGGGACGAGGGGGACAAGATGTACGACGTGTGGGTGTCCTCGCCGGCGGGCCGGACGTCGGAGGGCCGGCGGTACTTCGACACCGCGCTGTCCACCTTTGTCAGGACGAAGCCGGTCTCATCCCCTTGACCGCCGCTCTTCGAGGTGCGGCCCGGGTACGGCGCTTGGTAATGATGGGGCCATGACGAACCACGGGGGATGGGCGAGCGGGCCCACCAGCTACGATCTCCAGCCGCCGACGCCGCCGGCGGGCAATCCGTACGTACCCACGCAGCACACCGCCGCCGCCCCCGACCCGGGTGCCGGGCGGCTCATAGGCGGCCGGTACCGCCTGACGTCCCGCCTCGGCCACGGCGGCATGGGCACCGTCTGGAAGGCCCGCGACGAGGTCGTCGACCGGGACGTCGCCGTCAAGGAGCCGCGCGTCCCGGACAACGTGCCGGAGACCATGCGCCAGAACGTGTACCAGCGCATGCAGCGCGAGGCGCGCGCCGCGGCCCGCATCGACCACCCGTCCGTCGTCACCGTGCACGACGTGGTCGTCGAGGACGGCCGCCCGTGGATCGTCATGGAGCTGGTGCGCGGGCGCTCCCTCGCCGACCAGCTTGCCGAGGGCACCCTGGACCCGCGCGAGGCGGCCCGCGTCGGGCTCGCCGTGCTGGGCGCGCTGACGGCCGCGCACGAGGCGGGGGTGCTGCACCGCGACGTGAAGCCCGACAACGTCCTGCTCGGGCGCAACGACCGGGTCGTGCTGACCGACTTCGGCATCGCGACGATCGAGGGCGAGCAGGGCCTGACCGAGACGGGGGCGTTCGTCGGCTCGCCGGAGTTCGTCGCCCCCGAGCGGGTGCTGGGCCGGCGGCCCGGCCCGGAGTCGGACCTGTGGTCGCTGGGCGTCGTGCTGTACGCGGCGGCCGAGGGCATGTCGCCCTTCCGCCGCTCCAACACGCACGACGATGCAGGCCATCCTGTCGGCGGAGCCGCAGACACCGGCGCACGGCGCGGGGGCGCTCGCCGGGATCGTCATGCAGCTGCTGAGCAAGGACCCGGCGGCCCGCCCGACGGCCCCGCAGGTGCGGCACGCGCTGGAGTCCGTCGTCCGGCCGCCGGCGCCGCAGCAGCCGGTGTTCGCCCCGGCGGGCGCCCGCCCGGCGGGCAGCAAGTGGGTGCCGCCGGTGCTGTCGGGCAACCGCAAGGCGCAGTGGGGGCTCGGCGTCGGCGTGGTGGCCGTGGCCACCGCCGTGACGCTGCTCGTCGTCAACCCGTTCGCGGTAGGGCCGGCCATTCCGCTGCACTGGAAGGTCCGGGACGAACCCGAGATCGTCAAGGCGTCCCTGGCGGTTCCCGAGGACTACGTCAAGGAGGTGAACGCCAACGACGGCTGGGTGGCCTTCCGTGACCCCAGCGGCGTCTTCTCCCTCTACCTCACCCGCGAGACGGAGGAGAAGCGGAGCAAGAACGTCTCGGACTGGCAGCCGAAGGACGTCGCCTCCGCCGAGACCGAGGTCCAGCGCATCGCCGACCAGCGCAAGGCCGGCAAGGGCGACGCGACCTCGGTCAACGACCCGCAGTCGACCACGACCAAGGTCTCCGCCCATCAGGGCATGGAGGCGGCCGAAGTGGTCACCGTCTTCCGCAAGTCCGGGGACAACGAGAAGGACCCCAAGCGTGCGTGGCGCACGCAAGCCATCGTCAACAAGGCCGGGAACACCGCCTGGTTGCTCGAGGTGCGGATGCCCGCCGCCGGCCAGAGCCGCAAGGACGGCGACAAGCTCTTCGACACCGTCCTCAAGCACCTCAAAATCCAGGACCAGTGACGCATTCGGGGTTACCGGCAGGTACCCAAAGCGTCCGAGCCGTCATACGCTCACCCGCATGACGGACACGCAGGACACTGGAACAGTCGCCGGTGGCAACCCGGTTGCCCCGGCGGGCACCCGCACAGCAGCCGATGTCGTCACCCCGGAGCTCGTCGCCCGCCTCACGCGCGCGGTGGTGAGCTCCGGCGGCACCACGGCCGGCCACACGCCCTTCACCGGGCGGAAGCTGGCCGACCTGCCGCAGTCCACGCTCGATGACGTCGCCACCGCGTTCGCGCGGGCCCGGCACGCGCAGCGCGCCTGGGCCGAGGCGCCGCCGCGCCGGCGGGCGGAGGTCCTGCTGCGCTTCCACGACCTCGTGCTGGCCCGCCAGTCGGAGATCCTGGACCTGATCCAGCTGGAGACCGGCAAGACCCGGCTGCACGCCCACGAGGAGGTGCAGGCGGTCGCCGTCGTCGCCCGGCACTACGGGCGGGCGGCCGCATCCTACCTGCGGCCCAGGAGCCGGCTCGGCGTGCTGCCGGTCCTCACCAAGGCAACCGAACTACGCCGGCCGCGCGGCGTCATCGGGCACATCTCGCCCTGGAACTACCCGCTCGAGCTGTCCGCCGGCGACGCGCTGCCGGCGTTCGTCGCGGGCAACGCCGTCGTGATGAAGCCCGACACCGGCACGGCCCTGACCGCCCTGTGGGCGCGCGACCTCCTCGTCGAGGCCGGCCTTCCCGAGGCCGTCTGGCAGATCGTGCTCGGCGAGGGGCCCGTGGTCGGCCCGGCCGTCGTCGCGCACGCCGACTACGTCTCCTTCACCGGCTCCACCCGCACCGGCCGCGAGGTCGCGCGGGGCGCCGCCGACCGCCTCATCGGCGCCAGCCTCGAACTCGGCGGCAAGAACGCCATGCTGGTGCTGCGCGACGCCGACCTCGACAGGGCCGTGGCGGGCGCGGTGCGCGGCTGCTTCTCGTCCGCCGGTCAGCTGTGCATGTCCATCGAGCGGCTGTACGTCCACTCCTCCGTGGCCGACGAGTTCCTGCGCCGCTTCGCCGCCCGCACCAGGGCGCTGCGGCTGGGCACGGCCCTGGCCTACGGCGCCGACATGGGCTCGCTCGTGTCGCGGCAGCAGCTCGAGACCGTCACCCGGCACGTGGACGAGGCCGTCGCCAAGGGCGCCACCGTCGTCACCGGCGGCAGGCCCCGGCCGGACGTCGGGCCGCTGTTCTACGAGCCGACCGTTCTGGAGGGCGTCGAGCCGCCCATGGCGGTCTGCACGGAGGAGACCTTCGGCCCGGTGGTCTCCGTCTACCGCTTCGACGACGAGGACGAGGCGGTACGGCGGGCCAACTCCACGCCGTACGGCCTGAACGCGAGCGTCTGGACGAGGGACGGCCGGCGCGGCCGCGCCGTCGCCGCGCGCGTGCGGGCCGGGACCGTCAACGTCAACGAGGCGTACGCCGCCGCCTACGGCAGCGTCGGGGCGCCGATGGGCGGCATGGGCGACTCGGGCCTGGGGCGGCGGCACGGCGCCGAGGGCATCCTGAAGTACACCGAGGCGCAGACGGTCGCCCAGCAGCGCCTCCTGCCGCTGGGACCGGCGTTCGGGATGGACGACGAGCGGTACGCGCGCGTGATGACAGGCGGGCTGCGGGTACTGAAGGCACTGCGGGTGCGCTGATCCGACGGAGGCTGTGGTGGCACCGTACGACTACGACGTCATCGTCGTCGGCTCCGGGTTCGGCGGCTCCGTCGCCGCCCTGCGGCTGACCGAGAAGGGCTACCGCGTCGGTGTGCTGGAGGCGGGCCGCCGCTTCACCCGCGAGAGCCTGCCCAGGAACTCCTGGGACCTGCGCAACTACCTGTGGGCGCCGGCCCTCGGCCTCTACGGCATCCAGCGCATCCACCTGCTGGGCAACGTCATGGTGCTGGCGGGCGCCGGCGTGGGCGGCGGCTCGCTCAACTACGCCAACACCCTCTACGTCCCGCCCAAGGCCTTCTTCGACGACCCGCAATGGGCCGGCATCACCGACTGGGAGCGGGAGCTGGGCCCGTACTACGAGCAGGCGCGGCGCATGCTGGGCGTGCGGCTCAACCCGACCATGACGCCCTCTGACGTCCACCTGAAGGCGGCGGCCGAGCGGATGGGCGTGGGGGAGACCTTCCACATGGCGCCGGTGGGGGTCTTCTTCGGCGACGGCCGCGACGGCGACGGCACGGTGCGGGCGCGGCCGGGCGAGGAGGTGCCCGACCCCTACTTCGGCGGGGCGGGCCCGGCCCGCCGGGCCTGCCGGGAGTGCGGCGAGTGCATGACGGGCTGCCGGCACGGGGCGAAGAACACCCTGGGCGAGAACTACCTCCACCTCGCCGAGCGCGCCGGGGCCGTCATCCGGCCGATGACCACGGTCGTGGCCGTCACCGAGCACCGCGACGGCGGCTACCGCGTGCTGACCGTGCCCACCGACCGGCGGCGCACCGCGCGCCCCCGGGTGCTGCGCGCGGAGCGGGTGGTGCTGGCGGCCGGTACGTACGGCACACAGACGCTGCTGCACACCATGCGCGACCGCGGCCTGCTGCCGCGGATCTCCGGCCGGCTCGGGGTGCTGACCCGTACGAACTCCGAGGCGCTGGTGGGCGCCGGCACCACCGTCCGCCGCTACCGCCGGGCGCACGGCGGCGAGCCCGACTTCACCCGGGGCGTCGCGATCACGTCCTCGTTCCACCCGGACGCCGACACCCACGTCGAACCGGTCCGTTACGGCCGGGGCTCCAACGCCATGGGCGCCCTGTCGATCCTGCAGGTGCCGGTGGGCACGCGCGCGCCGCGCGCGCTGGCGTTCGCCGCCCGCTGCGCGCGTCATCCGGTGCAGCTGCTGCTCTCGCTCTCCAACCATCACTGGTCGGAGCGGACGATCATCGGCCTGGTGATGCAGTCCCTGGACAACTCCCTGACCACCTACCGGCGGACCAGACGTCCCGGCAGGGGCCTGCTGACGGCCCGGCAGGGGCACGGGGCGCCCAACCCGACGCAGATCCCGGCGGCCGCCGAGGCGGCCGGCCTGATCGCCCGGGAGATCAACGGCTATCCGGGCAGCAACGTCGGCGAGCTCATGGGCACCCCGCTCACCGCCCACTTCATCGGCGGCTGCCCCATCGGCCCCGACGCGTCGCGGGGCGTGATCGACCCGTACCACCGGCTGTACGGGCATCCGGGCATCTCGGTGGTCGACGGGGCGGCCGTCTCCGCGAACCTGGGCGTCAACCCGTCCCTGACGATCACGGCGCAGGCGGAGCGGGCCATGTCGTTCTGGCCGAACAAGGGCGAGACGGATCGGCGTCCGGTGCAGGGCAGCCCGTACCGGCGGCTGGCCGCGATCGAGCCCCTGCACCCGGCCGTGCCCAAGGACGCCTTCGCGGCGCTGCGGCTGCCGCTGCTGCCGGTACCGGAGGTGCCGCCGAGGGCGCCGGAGGGGCCGTAGCGGGCTCACGGGCCTCCTGCACGGCGAAGGGCCCCGGGCCGGTTCCGCGGGGGCTGCGGGCGGCCTCGGGGCCCTTGACTGCCGGCACCGAGGTCAGGGCAGGGTCGGTGCCGCGGAGCGGCGCCGGGGGGAGCGCCGCGGGCTTTCGGTGGTTGAACCAATGGCGGTACGGGACAAGGGGTTTGGCGTGTCCTCGTGTTCCCTTTGCATCGTGCGGGATACCCGGCTCCGGGCGCAACCGTTTCGACCGGATACGGTCGGTTCCAGGCGTCCCTGGAACCGACCGTCCCTTGGGTGGCGGCCGGGCTGCTGTCCCCTGCTGACCGGTCGCCTCGCCGCCAAAGTGAGGTCCCACGACGCGCGTGCTCGCGCGTCTCACACTCCGGCGGATCCGCCCTGTCGTTGCCGGGCGCCCGATGAACAGGGACGGAAGCCACGCGTGGATTTCGGAGGGCCGCTCCTGGCTGGCGCGACACCGGTATCAACGGAGATGATCAGTTCGCGGTCACGCGCCGTACGGGTGACGGCGGCCGAACTCGGGTGCGGCCGGTGAACGGTTATTGAACGGACTCAGACGCGACCCCGGCACAGCTCGAGCAGGGTCATGGCCAGGGCGGTGCCGGGCCGGCCGAGCTGGTCGCTGTAGTGGCCGAGGACCTCCATCTCGCGGGCGAGGTTCACCCGGCGCCCGCCGGAGGCGATGCGCTCGCGCTGGATCACCGCCGAGACGGCCATCCGCTCCTGCACCAGCCCGATGATCCGGCCGTCGAGATCGTCGATCCGCGCGCGGGCGTCGGTGATCACTCCGGCGGCCTCGGCGGTGCGGGCGGCGGGCTTGGCGGCGGTCTTGGCGCTCATGTGTGTTTCTCCAAAGGGGCGCGGCCCCCGGAGCCGACGGACCCGGGAAAAACGACAGGCGCCCCGGGCCTTGTCGGCCCGGGGCGCCTGGGAAGTCGCTTGTCAGTGGCTCAAGCAGCACGACCATGGCAGCCGGACGGGCCGGTGCCATAGGTAAAGACGAAGGTCGGGAGCTTGCGCATGGCGGACAGTATGGCCCGGAAGCGGCCCCGGGGCCAATGCGCATTCGGATGGTGAGACAAAAGCAAGCACCCACGCCCCGGTAGAATCGACAAATACAGACCCCCACCTCCGATCGCCGGAAGGCCGCTCCCGTGTCAGCAGCACCCCCCGCCGCCGCCCACGACAACACCGCGGAACCGGTGCTCGTTGTCGACTTCGGTGCGCAGTACGCCCAGCTCATCGCCCGCCGTGTCCGTGAGGCCCGGGTCTACAGCGAGATCGTGCCCAGCACGATGCCCGTCGCCGAGATGCTCGCCAAGAACCCGAAGGCGATCATCCTCTCCGGCGGCCCCTCGTCGGTGTACGAGGAGGGCGCCCCGCGCCTGGACGACGCCCTCGGTCTCTTCGAGTCCGGCGTCCCCGTCTTCGGCATGTGCTACGGCTTCCAGCTGATGGCCACCACGCTCGGCGGCATCGTCGACAACAGCGGTGCGCGCGAGTACGGCCGTACGCCCCTGCACGTCACCAAGGCCGGCTCGACCCTCTTCGAGGGCACGCCGGAGGAGCAGTCGGTGTGGATGTCGCACGGCGACGCCTGCTCGGCCGCCCCCGAGGGCTTCACCGTCACCGCGTCCACGGACGTCGTGCCGGTCGCCGCCTTCGAGAACGACGCCAAGAAGCTCTACGGCGTGCAGTACCACCCCGAGGTGATGCACTCCACGCACGGCCAGCTGGTCCTCGAGCACTTCCTGTACCGCGGCGCGGGCATCGAGCCGACCTGGACCACGGGCAACGTGATCGAGGAGCAGGTCGCCGTCATCCAGGAGATGGTCGGCACCAAGCGCGCGATCTGCGGTCTGTCGGGCGGCGTGGACTCCGCCGTCGCCGCCGCGCTCGTGCAGAAGGCCATCGGATCGCAGCTGACCTGCGTCTACGTCGACCACGGCCTGATGCGCAAGGGCGAGACCGAGCAGGTCGAGAAGGACTTCGTCGCCGCGACGGGCGTCCAGCTGAAGGTCGTCGACGCGCAGGAGCGCTTCCTGAACGCGCTCGCCGGGGTTTCCGACCCGGAGACCAAGCGCAAGATCATCGGCCGTGAGTTCATCCGCGTCTTCGAGCAGGCCCAGGCCGAGATCGTCGCCGAGGGCGCGGCCGGCGGCGAGGACGTCGCGTTCCTCGTCCAGGGCACCCTCTACCCCGACGTCGTCGAGTCCGGCGGCGGCACGGGCACGGCCAACATCAAGTCCCACCACAACGTGGGCGGCCTCCCCGAGGACCTGGAGTTCAAGCTCATCGAGCCGCTCCGCCAGCTCTTCAAGGACGAGGTCCGCATGGTCGGCCAGGAGCTCGGTCTGCCGGAGGAGATCGTCCAGCGCCAGCCCTTCCCCGGTCCGGGCCTGGGCATCCGCATCGTCGGCGAGGTCACCAAGGAGCGCCTGGACCTGCTGCGCGAGGCCGACGCCATCGCCCGTGAGGAGCTCACGGCGGCCGGCCTGGACCGCGAGATCTGGCAGTGCCCGGTCGTGCTGCTCGCGGACGTCCGCTCCGTCGGCGTCCAGGGCGACGGCCGCACCTACGGCCACCCGATCGTGCTGCGCCCGGTGTCCTCGGAGGACGCCATGACGGCCGACTGGACGCGCATGCCGTACGACGTACTGGCCCGCATCTCGACCCGCATCACCAACGAGGTCGCCGACGTGAACCGCGTGGTGCTGGATGTCACCAGCAAGCCGCCGGGGACGATCGAGTGGGAGTAGTCCGTGCGGGAGTGATCTCCACGCGCGCGTGAACAGCGGCCGCGCCCCGAGGGGGCGCGGCCGCTGTCGCATGCGCCCGCCCGTGCGCCCGCTCGCCCTCTGCTCGGCATCCTCGAAGAAGACCCCGGCAGCCCGCCCGCGCCATGCTCTCGAGGGGATCGACATCGAGAGGGGGCCTCGTGCCGCACATCGACGTGGGCAACGACGCACCGGGAATCCTGAGCCTCATGCGCTTCCGCCCGGAGACAGCCGGGCCGCTGAACGAACTGGCGGAGATCCTGCTCCGCTCGCCGGGCTCGCTGTCGCGCGGCGAGCGGGAACTGATCGCCACGTACGTCTCGCGCGGCAACGGCTGCGAGTTCTGCACCGGCTCCCACGCCGCGCTCGCGGGCCGGCAGCTCGAGGGCGGCCGGGAGGCGGTGCGCAGGGTGGTGGAGGACCACGACTTCTCCGGGCTGACGGACAAGCTCGTCGCCCTGCTGACCATCGCCGACCTCGTCCGCCAGGGCGGCCGCGCGGTGACGCACGAGGCCGTCGCCGCCGCGCGCGAGGCCGGGGCCACGGATGTGGAGATTCACGACACCGTCCTGATCGCGGCGGCGTTCTGCATGTACAACCGCTACGTCGACGGCCTGGCCTCCGTCCCGCCGACCGACCCGGCGGTCTACGAGCAGTCGGCGAAGCTGATCGTCGAGCACGGGTACGGGGCCGTTTCGCGCGGGGGCGGATGATTCGTTTGTACGGTCAACGCCGCCGGCTTCGCTCCTTCGTTTGAGCGGAGGCGGTGGCGTTCCGCCCTGCCGCGAGTGATGCCGGACTCGGAAGAACGGGACCGCAGGTGCAAGCCCCAGTTGTATGCAGAGGCCGGGATCCCGCATTTCTGGCTGGTAGCAATGGCGTGCTCCAGCTATGGCCTCCGTCCGTACCCAGCGGTAGCTTCCGACCCGTAGCCACGGATCAGCCGGAGGAGAGCCGCCATGCCGCAGCCCGAGTCACAGGCCACCGCCCCCGAACCGATACCCACCGACCGGCTCCACTTCGCCATGCCGCCGCAGCACGATTCGGTCGAGGAGGAGCGACGCCACCGCAAGGAGCGGCTCGCGGCGGCGTTGCGGCTCTTCGGGCGGTTCGGGTTCGAGGAGGGGGTCGCGGGGCACATCACCGCGCGGGATCCGGAGTTCACGGATCACTTCTGGGTCAATCCGTTCGGGATGTCGTTCAAGCACATCACCGTGAGCGATCTGATCCTCGTCAACGACCGGGGGCAGGTCGTCGAGGGGCGCTACCACGTCAACCAGGCGGCGTTCGCGATCCATTCGCAGATCCACAAGGCCCGGCCCGACGTGGTGGCCGCCGCGCACAGCCACTCCACCTACGGGCGGGCGCTGTCCGCGCTGGGGGAGCTGCTGGAGCCGATCACCCAGGACGTCTGTGCCTTTTACCAGGACCACGCCCTCTTCGACGACTACACGGGCGTGGTGGTGGACGAGGAGGAGGGGCGTCGGATCGCCACCGCGCTCGGGCCGCACAAGGCCGTCATCCTGCGCAATCACGGACTGCTGACCGTCGGTGACTCGGTGGACGCGGCGGCGTGGTGGTTCATCACGATGGAACGTTCCTGCCAGGTGCAGCTGGCGGCGAAGGCCGCGGGCAAGCCGGTGCCCATCGACGCGGCGAGCGCGGCGCACACGTACGAACAGCTCGGCAGCGACCTGGTGGCGTGGATCAACTACCAGCCGCTGTACCAGCAGATCACGCGCAGTGAGCCGGAGCTGCTGGGCTGAGTCCGGCTGAGCAGGGCTGAGACCTCGGTCCTGTGCGAACCCCCGCCCTTCGGCGGGGGTCGCTCGTTCTTCCGGCCGTGGTCGGGGTGGATTTGCCCTGTTTACGATGGTGGAAAGCCGGAGCGTCGCCGCTCCGGCTCTGCCATGTCTGGAAGAAAACCACCGGTAGGAGAACCATGCGCCGCCTCTCCCGTTGCCTCGGGCTGTCCGCCGCTCTCGCCTTGACCGGCCTGGCCGTTACGGCGTGCGGCGGCGGTGCCGAGGCCGAGGAGCGGCCCGCGAAGTCCTCCGTGTCGAAGCCCCCGGCGTCCGCCGCCCCGGTCTCCGAGAAGCCGGCCCCGCCGGCCGTCATGCTCACTGACGCGGCCAAGGCGGTACGCCCCGAGATCGCCCCCGCGGGCGGGGAGACGGTCGGCGTCGGCCAGCCGATCGCGATCGTCTTCAAGCAGCAGAAGGTCGCCAAGGAACTGCGGGCCGGGATCGAGGGGCGCCTGAAGGTCTCCACCTCGCCGAAGATCGCCGGTGCCTGGCACTGGAACGAGTCCAAGGGCGACACCCGCGTCCACTTCCGCCCCGAGAAGTACTGGCCCGCCGGCACCAAGGTCACCCTCGACGCGAAGCTCGGGGGCGTGAAGCTCGCCGAGGGCACCGCAGCCGTCGGCAACCGCACCATCTCCTTCACGATCGGCGACTCGATGGTCAACACCGTGGACCTCAAGACCCACCGGATGACCGTCGTCCGCAACGGCACGACGCTGCGCACCATCGCGATCAGCGGCGGTGACGAGGGCAAGGGCTTCGGCACCCGCGCGGGCGTCAAGACGATCCTCGCCAAGGAGGGCCGGGTCGTCATGGACTCGCTCTCCATCGGCATCCCGCGCAACCACCCCGACGGATTCTACGGCTCGTACGACTACAGCATGCGCGAGACGATCAGCGGCGAGTACGTGCACGCCGCGCCCGACAACGCCGAGTCCTTCGGCAAGGAGAACGTCAGCCACGGCTGCATCGGCATGTCCACCGACGACGCCAAGTGGCTGTACGGGCTGAGCCGCAAGGGCGATGTCGTGCAGGTCGTGGGCAGCGGGAAGCCCAAGCCGATGGACCACTTCGGCAACGGATACGGCGACTGGAACCTGACCTGGCAGCAGTGGCTGGAGGGCAGCGCGCTGGGTCTGCGCAGCGGCGGCTGAGTACGCGTACGCTCCGACGCGCAAGCCCTGTGGACAACCCCCGCCACGCATGGCGGGGGTTGTCCACAGGGCTGAACGCGTTTTCGCTCGCGGACGTATCGTCGAATGACGGCGACACGGGAGGCGGGTGGACGGCATGTCACAAGAGGCGGGCATGGAGGAAGCGGAAGGGCGGCGGAGCCGATACGCGCTGCTGCCGTTGCGGATCTTCCTCGGCGTCACCTTCGTCTACGCGGGGCTCGACAAGCTCACCGACCCCGCCTTCCTGGCGGCCGACGGGCCGGGTTCGCTGGGCGAGCTGATGCGTTCGGCGCGCGACACGGCGGGAGTTCCGGGGCTGGTGGATCTGGCGCTGCGCAGCCCCGGGGGCTTCGGGTGGGCGATGGCCCTGGGGGAGCTGGCGGTGGGCGTGGGCACGCTGCTGGGGTTGTTCGCGCGCGTCGCGGCGGCCGGGGGCGCGCTGATATCGCTCGCCCTGTGGCTGACCGTCAGCTGGGCGGCCACTCCCTACTACTACGGCAACGACCTGGCCTATCTCATGGCCTGGCTGCCGCTGGTCATCGCGGGCGCGCCGCTGATATCGGTGGACGCGGCCCGGTACCGCCGGCGACGGGCGCGTGCCCTGGCGGGCGTGCCGGTCAGCTGAGTCTGTCCGGCCGGTCGTCGCGGGGGCGGCCGGCCGCCGGGTCGGCCCCGCGCGTGCGGTGACGGCGGACGGTGAAGGCGAGGGAGGAGACCACGCCGGCCACGCAGAGGCCGGCCGCCATGACGGGCAGCAGCAGATAGGAGGGGAAGTGCACGCGGCTGTCGGCCGCCGCCAGATAGGCCAGTCCGCCGCCGAGCAGGACCAGCCCGATGACGAGCTTGCCCGGGTCGAAGTCATGCCGTCGCACGGGTCACCTCCACCTGGCCGAGACCGGCCTTGAGCTCGAGCCTGAGTGTGCCGTGCGAGGGCTGTCCGGGGGCCGGGCCCAGGGTCAGGCGCTTGCCGCCGCCGGGCTGGACGTCGATGTCGTCGCGGCCTTCGCCCGGCAGCTGGATGTCGCCGACGCCGACCTCGATGTCCAGCTCCGCGGTGATGTCGGGCGGCAGGACGACCCTGAGCTGCCCGGCGCCGACCTCGGCGGTCACGGCGGCCGGTGGGGTGCCGGTGCCGGCGCCGGGCCCGCTCCGGGGCCAGCGCACCCCGGTGAGGTCCAGTACGCCGACCCCGCTGCCGAGCTCGTAGTGGTCGCGCACATCCGCGGCGGCGGAGGGCCGCCAGGTGGTGCGCGTCCACTCGGCGGTGACCGACTTCGGCAGCGCGGCGGCGCCCGTCAGCAGCGCGCCGGTCAGTACAGCGGCGACGACGGTGCCGCCGCCCGTGTGCCCGTACAGCGAACTCACCGTGATGCCCAGGCCGAAGACGCCCAGGGCGCAGGCCAGTCCGATCTCGAGGGAGGTGCCCAGTGGCTGCTGATGCCAGGTCAGGCCGGTACCGAGGCCGAGGGCGACCAGGGCGAGGAGGAACGTCCAGCCGCCCAGCGGACGGCCGGTGACGGGTCGTGAGGGGAGGGGGGAGCGTTCGCGGGCGGCCGCCGGGCCGCCGTGGCCGGCGGCGAGGGCCGGACTGTCGTCCGGGCCCCACAGGTGGCCGGTGCCGGCGGCCGCCGGTGCGGCGGCCGGGGCGTCCCTGACGGGGTCGCGCCACCAGGACGGGGCGCCGGGGGCCGGGGGGGCCTGGGTCTCCGGCGGGGCCTCCATGGTCTTGTGGGGCCGGTGGGTCTTGTGCGGCTTCTGGGGCTTCTGCGTGCTGTCGGCGCCCGTGTCCGTCCGGCCGTCCGCCCGGCCGTCCGCCCAGCTGTCCGTCCGGCTGCCCGTCCGGTCGTCCGGCCGCTCGTCCTCGGCGGGCTCCGGCTGCCGGTGCCGCGACCAGTACGCCGCGCCGCTGATGGCGATCGTCAGCATCAGGGCGAATGACATCACGTCACTGTTGTTGAGCATTGAAAGGAATAGGCCGCAGCCGACCAGCGCGCACAGCACCGCCGTCAGCGCCGCCCCCTCGACGCGCCCCGACAGCATCCGGCGGGCCTCGTTCTCGTCCTCGCCCTCGAGCGGGATCAGCAGCCAGGCGAAGCCGTACGCGATCAGCCCCAGCCCGCCCGTGACGGCCAGAACTCCCAGCACCACGCGGAAGACGACCGGGTCCATGTCGAAGAAGCGGCCCAGGCCGCCGCACACGCCCGAGACCATCTTGTGCTCGCGGCTGCGCCGCAGCGGCGGGACGGCGTCGTGTTCGGCGGGGGGTGCGTCGGTCATGGGCCCATGGTGTCAACCGGAACGCCTGTGCGGCATCCGTGGCGACCCTGGACGTTCCCTGAGACCGACCCCGAGATCCGGCCGGTTAGGGTGTGGCGCGTCGAACACCAGCGGGGGAACCGGAGGAGCGTGCGGTGCACGGGGCAGTGCCTGAGACAGGTCGGCTCATCGCCGGGCGGTACCGGCTCGTCGAGCGGGTCGGCCGCGGTGGCATGGGCACGGTCTGGCGCGCCGAGGACGAACTGCTGGCCCGCCAGGTGGCGGTCAAGCGGCTGCACGTCAACCCGGGTCTGGAGGAGGACGAGCTCGCCACCCTCTACGAGCGCACCCGCCGCGAGGCGCGCAGCGCGGCCCGCATCAACCACCCCAATGTCGTGGTCGTCCACGATGTGGTCGAGGACGGCGGTCTGCCCTGCATCGTGATGGAGTACGTCCCGTCGACGACCCTGGGCGATGTACTCAAAAGGGGCGTCGTGGGCCCCGACGAGGCCGCCCGCATAGGGCGTTCCATGATCGCGGCCCTGCGCGCGGCCCACGCTGCGGGCGTGCTGCACCGTGACGTCAAGCCCGGCAACGTCCTCCTCGGCGCCGACGGACGGGTCGTCCTCACCGACTTCGGCATCGCCCACTCCAGCGGCACCTCGACGCTGACCAAGACCGGCGAGATGGTCGGTTCGATCGACTACATCGCGCCCGAGCGGGTCAAGGGCGCCAAACCCGGCCCCGCCTCCGACCTGTGGGCGCTCGGCGCCACGCTCTACCAGGCGCTGGAGGGCCGTCCCCCGTTCCGCCGGGACACGGCCGTCGAGACGGCCTACGCGATCGCCATGGACCCGCTGCGGCCGCCGAGCAACGCGGGCCCGCTGACCAAGCTCATCGAGACCCTGCTGGCCAAGGACCCTGCCCTGCGGCCCCCGGCCGAGCTCGTCGAGCAGATCCTGCGCGAGCCCGCCGCCGAGCCCGACACGGCGGTCCACCGCACCGCCCCGGTGGCCGCCGCCGCTGCCCGGCCCGAGCGTCCCGAGCCCCCCACGCGCCCGGAGCGGCACGAGCGGACCGAGACCGCGACCGTGCCCGAGCCCCTCGCTCCCACCGGCCCGACGGTGACCGTCGCCGCCCCGGAGGCAGGGGCCCGCAAGGGCCGCGGCCGTGCGCTGTGGGGCAGCGCGGCGCTCGTGGTCGTGGTGGCCGGGCTGGCGGCCGGCGCCTTCCTGATGCTGGGGGAGGACGGCACGACCGACGACAAGGCCGCGCCCTCCACCCGGCGGGACGCCTCGCCGGCCCCCGCCCGGACGACCCCGTCCGCGACGGCGCCCACATACCCGGCCGTCCCGAAGGGCTACCACCTGGTCGAGGAGAAGGGGGTCGGCGTCTCCTTCCCCGTCCCCGACGGGTGGCGGCGCACGGTGGTCAGGGACAGCGACGAGAGCGTCTACGTCGACCCGAGTGGGCTGGTCGGCCTGCGGATCTCCGTCCTCGACCTCGCGAGCACCGACCCGCTCCAGCGCTGGAAGGACGACGAGGCCAAGTCCGTGGCGGAGGGCAAACTGCCGGGCTACAAGCAGCTGCGCATGCAGAACACCACCTACCGGGGGCAGCCGGCCGCGATCTGGGAGTTCACCTTCAAGGGCCGCGAGCGCGAGTTCCGGGCCGCCGACCTCGGGTTCGGCACGCCGGGCGAGAAGGAGTACGCCATCTACCTGTCCGCGCCCAAGTCCGACTGGGACCGGCACAAGCGGATCTTCGACGTGGTCCGCGACGGCTTCCGCCCGGCGGGACGTCCCTGACCGCCGCGCGCACCCGGTCCCCGGGTGTCCTCAGGGACGACCCTGATGCCGGGCCGGGCACGCGCGTGTGACGATCGGTTCCATGACCGCCCCGGCACCGACGCAGCACCCCGACGACCCGCCCCTGCGCAAGCTCTACCGCAGTGCCGAGGGGCGGATGCTCGGCGGCGTGGCGCGCGGGCTCGCCGGCCATCTCGGCGTACCGGTGTCCTGGGTGCGGCTGGTGTTCCTGGCACTGCTGATGGCCCAGGGCATGGGCGCCCTGCTGTACGCCGTGTTCTGGTTCGTGGTGCCCCTGGGCGTCGGAGGCGTCGAGGACCCCCGCAGGACGGCCGTGGAGGCCCCTGCCGGCGGATGGCGGCGGCCGTTCCTCCGCAGGCTCGACCGCGGCCAGGTCTTCGCGCTCGTCGCCGTCGTCATCAGCGCCGCCGTCTTCCTCGACCGGCTCCACCTCGGCCGTGCCAACGCCTACATCTGGCCGCTGGTCCTCATCGGCGCCGGCGTCGCCCTCGTCTGGCGGCAGGCCGACAACGCCCGCCGCGCCCACTGGATGGAGGTCGGCCGCCGCAAGCGCGTCCTGCCCCTCGCGCGCGGCGCGGCCGGAGTGCTGCTCGTGGGCGTCGGCGCGACCGGCATCGTCGTCCTCCAGGGCTCGGCCGAACACCTGGGCACGGTCCTGCAGGCCTCGCTGGCCGTGCTCGTCGGCATAGCCCTGCTGGCGGGCCCCTCGGTCGTGCGGATGACCCAGGACCTGTCGGCGGAGCGGACCATGCGCATCCGGGCACAGGAGCGCGCCGAGGTCGCCGCGCACGTCCACGACTCCGTCCTGCACACCCTCACCCTGATCCAGCGCAACGCCGACGACGCCCGCGAGGTCGCCCGGCTGGCCCGCGCACAGGAACGGGAGCTGCGCAACTGGCTCTACAACCCCGAGGGCCGCGGCAAGGACGAGGCCGAGGAGCCCAGGACGCTGGCGGAGGCCGTCAAGACCACCGCCGCCGAGGTCGAGGACCACCACGGCGTCCCCCTCGAGGTCGTCGTGGTCGGCGACTGCCCCCTGGACGAACGGCTGGGCGCCCAGCTGCAGGCCGCCCGCGAAGCCATGGTCAACGCGGCCAAGTACGGTGGCGAGGGCGGCGCCGTGCAGGTCTACGCCGAGGTCGAGGGGCGTACGGTCTTCATCTCCGTGCGCGACCGGGGCCCCGGCTTCGACCTCGACGCGGTGCCGGACGACCGGATGGGCGTCCGCGAGTCGATCATCGGCCGGATGCAGCGCAACGGCGGCACGGCCCGGCTGCGTCAGGTGCCCGGCGGGGGGACGGAAGTGGAGCTGGAGATGGAGAGGGCGGAGAAGACGTCATGACGACCGAAGAGGTTCCGGAGCGTCACGTACGGGTGGTGCTGGTGGACGACCACCGGATGTTCCGCACCGGCGTGCAGGCCGAGATCGGGGCCACCGACCGCACGGGGGTGGAGGTCGTCGGCGAGGCCGCCGACGTCGACCAGGCGGTCACCGTCATCGCTGCGACCCGCCCCGAGGTGGTCCTGCTGGACGTCCACCTGCCCGGCGGCGGCGGGGTGGAGGTGCTGCGCCGCAGCGCCGCGCTGATGGCCGACAAGGAGGCCCCGGTCCGCTTCCTGGCCCTGTCGGTCTCCGACGCGGCCGAGGACGTCATCGGCGTCATCCGGGGCGGGGCGCGCGGCTACGTCACCAAGACCATCACCGGCGCGGACCTGATCGACGCGGTCTTCCGGGTCAAGGACGGCGACGCGGTCTTCTCGCCCCGCCTGGCGGGCTTCGTCCTCGACGCCTTCGCGTCCACGGACGCGCCGCCCGTCGACGAGGACCTGGACCGGCTCACCCAGCGCGAGCGCGAGGTGCTGCGCCTGATCGCGCGCGGCTACGCCTACAAGGAGATCGCCAAGCAGCTCTTCATCTCGGTGAAGACGGTCGAGTCGCACGTGTCCGCGGTGCTGCGCAAGCTGCAGCTGTCCAACCGGCACGAGCTGACGCGGTGGGCGACGGCGCGCCGGCTGGTGTGACGGGGGCCCGGCCGGCCGTGCGGAACCGCCGGGCGCTCCTCGCCATCTAGACACAGGCGAGAAGCACAGCACCCGAAACGAGAGCCGCAGCCCGATGAGCCTGACGGGAACCCCCTTCTTCCTGACCACGATCGCCCTGGTCGTGGTGGCCCTGGCCCTGCCGCTCACGTTGTGGGGCAGGGTCCGGGGGCCCCGGCTCGTCCGGCAGCTCACGCGCCTGGTGATGCTGCTGTTCGCGCAGGTCACCTCGATCGTCATGGTCTTCGTGATCGTCAACAACTCCAACGGCCTCTTCGACACCTGGGCCGACCTCCTCGGCACCGGCGACCACGTCGAGGAGGCCGCCGACCTCGGGCCGGACGGCACCGGCGGCAAGGCGGTGGACGAGCAGCCGAAGGTGGTGCAGAAGTTCAAGCCCGCCTCCGACAGGCGCATGGGCCCCGGCGTCCAGGAGACCCGGCTCAAGGGCCGCATATCCGGTGTGGAGGGCGAGGTCTACGTCTGGCTGCCGCCGCAGTACGACGACCCGGCGTACAAGGACAGGAAGTTCCCCGTCGTCGAGGTGCTGCCCGGCTTCCCCGGCTCGGCCAAGGCCTGGTTCGGCACCCTCGACGTCAACACCCAGCTCAAGCCGCTGATGGAGAAGGGCGAGGTGGCCCCCTTCATCGTCGTGGCGCCGCGCACCACCCTGCTCGGCGACACCGACACCGGGTGCGCCAACACCCCGGGCAAGGTCAACGCGGACACCTGGCTCAGCGTCGACGTCCGCAAGATGGTCACCGACACCTTCCGGGCCTCCGAGAAGCCCGACGGCTGGGCCGTCGCCGGCTACTCCGCCGGCGCCCACTGCGCCACCAAGCTCGCCGTCGCCCACCCCGACCGCTACCGGGCGGGAGTGAGCCTGTCCGGCTACAACGACCCCATCGGCGAGCCCGGCTCGCTCACCGCCAGGACGCCCGAGCTGCGCGAGGCGAACAACCCCTTGAAGATGCTGCAGCGCGCCACGACCCCGCCGCACGTGGCGCTGTTCCTCTCCGGCGCCGAGGGCGACGGCTACCAGGGCGGTCTGGCGATCAAGCAGGCGGCCAAGGCGCCGACGACCGTGCACGTGAGCATGATCCCGGCGGGCGCGGGCGGCCACGGCACGGCCGTGTGGCGGCGCCAGGTCCCGGAGGTCTTCAAGTGGCTGACGAAGCAGGTCACCTACTGAGGCACCTGCTGAGGCAGGTCACCTACTGAGCGACGCCTCCTCGTAGGGTCACGCCGGCCGGGACGCCCCCGCGAACGGCATCTCGTCGATCGGCGCGATCCGCACCGGCGCCCCGGGATGCGGGGCGTGGATCATCCGGCCGCCGCCGATGTAGAGGCCCACGTGGCTGATGCCGGGGTAGAAGAACACCAGGTCACCGGGGGCGAGCTGCCCCCTGGCGACGCGGTGCCCGGCGTTGATCTGGGTGTAGGTGGTGCGCGGCAGGGAGACCCCGGCCGCCTGCCACGCCGCCTGCGTCAGCCCCGAGCAGTCGAACCCCGACGGGCCGGTCGCCCCCCAGACGTACGGCTTGCCGATCGCGGAGTAGGCGAAGGCGACGGCCCGCGCGGCACGCCCCGACACGGCGGGGGCCGGGCCGCGCACGGGCGCGGTCGCCCCGTCCACGGCCTTCGTCGCCGCCGAGCCGGCCGCGCCCGCCGCCCCCTCCCCGGCCTCGACGGCCGCGCGTTCCTCCCGGGGCAGCTCGCGCAGCAGCTCCTCGGCCCGGTCGAGCTTCGTCTCGATGACGCGCTTGTGCCGGGCGAGGGCGGCCTCCTCGCGCCGGAGCTCGGAGAGCCGGGCGTCCGCGGTGGTCCGTACCTGCTGGACGCCGCGCAGCTCCTGCCGGACCCGGGCCACCGCGCCGGCCCGCCGGTCGCCCGCGCGGTCGGCCAGCGCGGCGCCCTCGAGGTAGCGGTCGGGGTTGCCCGAGAGCAGCAGCCGCACGCCCGCGGGCATGCCGCCCTCGCGGTACTGGGCGGTGGCGAAGGAGCCGAGGGCGTTGCGCGCGGCGTTCAGGCGCTCGGTGCGGCGGGCGGCCTCGTCCTGCAGCCGGTCGAGCGCGGCGCGGGCCCGGTCGGTCCGCTCCTTGGCGCCGTTGTACTTCTCGGTGGCCACCTCGGCCTGCTGGTGGTACCGGGCGATCTCCGCCCTGGCCTGCGCGGGGGTGCGGGCCGGGTCGGCGTGACCGGTGCCCTCGAGGGCGGTCGCGGTGGCGGCTCCCGCGAGGACGAGGGTCGCCGCGGTGCGGGCGGGGCCGCCGGCGAGCGGGCTCGACCTGGGCTTTCGGTGGGACGCCACGATCGCCGTCACTTCCTTCCGGTCCGGCTGGTGCCCGGCGATGGCCCGCACGAGGGGGCGGCGGGCCACCGCCGTCTGGAGGAGGACGCTAGGCCTCAGGCGCACCGGGAAACGGCCATGACCGCTATTGCCCCAATTCGGTTGTTCGGTGACTGCTCGTGGCCGGGCGTTCCCTGCCCGTAGGGAGGGATGCGGCCACGGGCTGATCGAAGCCGTGTTCCTTCCGTACCTGTCCGCCGGGGGCTGCTATGGCCCCGGCTAGGGTCGGCGGCATGGACGTACTGATTCACGCCGTCGTCGGCCTGCACATCATCGGCATCGCCTCCCTGCTGGGCGGCTTCCTGACCCAGATGAAGGCCATGGGCCGGGGCGAGGCCCGCATGGTCCCGGCGATGCTGCACGGCGCCCTGACCATGCTGGTCACCGGCGTCGCCCTGGTCGGCCTCCACCAGGCCAAGGACCACACGCTCAACAACGTCAAGCTCGGCCTGAAGCTGGCGCTGCTGGTCGTCATCCTGGGCCTGGTCTATGTGAAGCGGGACGACGAGAAGGTGCCCACCCCCGTCTTCGGCGCGGTCGGCGCGCTGACGATCGCGAACGTCTTCGTCGCCGTGATGTGGGTGTGACCACGCGCGCGTGACGGTCGCCCCTTGTGGGCGAGGCCACTGTTGGCGGGATCCGGGACCGGCTGTCAGTGCGGCCGCCTAGACTCGGGAGGCGATGAGCAGCCTCTTTGACGACAGCTTCCTGGCGGACCTGGCCCCCTCCGACGAGGAGCACCCGCCGCCCCTGGAGGACGCGGCCCCCGAACCGCTGCCGGACGACCTGTTCGGCGGCGCCTTCGACGTACCCGTCCCCAGGGAGGCGTACTACCGCGACGGCGCCGTGCGGCCCGCCGTGGACCCCGCGGCACTGCTGGAGGGGATGAACGACCAGCAGCGCGCCGCCGTGGTGCACACGGGCTCGCCGCTGCTGATCGTCGCGGGCGCCGGCTCCGGCAAGACGCGCGTGCTCACGCACCGCATCGCTCATCTGCTGGGCGCGCGCGGCGTCCACCCGGGGCAGATCCTCGCGATCACCTTCACCAACAAGGCCGCCGGCGAGATGAAGGAGCGCGTCGAGCAGCTCGTCGGCCCGCGCGCCAACGCCATGTGGGTGATGACCTTCCACAGTGCGTGCGTGCGGATCCTGCGCCGGGAGAGCAAGAAGCTGGGCTTCACGTCCTCCTTCTCGATCTACGACGCGGCCGACTCCAAGCGGCTGATGGCCCTGGTCTGCCGCGACCTGGACCTCGACCCCAAGAAGTTCCCGCCGAAGTCCTTCAGCGCGAAGATCTCCAACCTCAAGAACGAGCTCGTCGACGAGGAGGCCTTCGCCGCGCGCGCCGCCGACGGCTTCGAGAAGACGCTGGCCGAGGCGTACGTGATGTACCAGTCCCGGCTGCGCGAGGCCAACGCGCTGGACTTCGACGACATCATCATGACCACGGTCCACCTGCTGCAGGCGTTCCCGGACGTGGCCGAGCACTACCGCCGCCGCTTCCGGCACGTCCTGGTCGACGAGTACCAGGACACCAACCACGCCCAGTACACCCTCGTACGGGAGCTGGTGGGCACGGCGGACAACACCGGCGAGGAGGGCGTCGGCGAGCTGTGCGTCGTCGGTGACGCCGACCAGTCGATCTACGCCTTCCGCGGCGCCACGATCCGCAACATCCTCCAGTTCGAGGAGGACTACCCGGACGCCACCACCATCCTGCTCGAGCAGAACTACCGTTCCACGCAGACGATCCTCAGCGCCGCCAACGCCGTCATCGAGCGCAACCAGAACCGCCGCGCCAAGAACCTGTGGACCGAGGCCGGAGCGGGCACCGCCATCACCGGCTACGTGGCCGACACCGAGCACGACGAGGCCCAGTTCGTCGCCGACGAGATCGACCGGCTGACGGACACCGGGGACGCGAAGGCCGGCGACGTCGCCGTCTTCTACCGGACCAACGCCCAGTCCCGTGTGTTCGAGGAGATCCTGATCCGCGTCGGCCTGCCCTACAAGGTCGTCGGCGGCGTGCGCTTCTACGAGCGCAAGGAGGTCCGCGACGTCCTGGCCTACCTGCGGGTGCTCGCCAACCCCGAGGACACCGTGCCGCTGCGGCGCATCCTCAACGTGCCCAAGCGCGGCATCGGCGAGCGCGCCGAGGCCATGATCGACGCCCTGTCGCTCCGCGAGAAGATCAGCTTCGCGCAGGCGCTGCGCCGCGTCGACGAGGCGTACGGCATGGCCGCCCGCTCGGCGAACGCGGTCAAGCGCTTCAACACGCTGATGGAGGAGCTGCGCACGATCGTCGAGTCGGGCGCCGGGCCCGCCACGGTGCTCGAGGCCGTGCTGGAGCGGACGGGCTACCTCGCCGAGCTGCAGGCGTCCACCGACCCGCAGGACGAGACCCGCGTGGAGAACCTGCAGGAGCTCGCCGCCGTCGCCCTGGAGTTCGAGCAGGAGCGCGAGGGGGAGGAGCCGGGCACGCTGGCCGACTTCCTGGAGAAGGTCGCCCTCGTCGCCGACTCGGACCAGATCCCCGACGAGGACACCGAGGGCTCCGGCGTCGTCACCCTGATGACGCTGCACACCGCCAAGGGCCTGGAGTTCCCCGTCGTCTTCCTCACCGGCATGGAGGACGGCGTCTTCCCGCACATGCGCGCCCTGGGGCAGGTCAAGGAGCTGGAGGAGGAGCGGCGGCTGGCGTACGTGGGCATCACGCGCGCCCGCGAGCGGCTCTACCTGACCCGGGCGAGCATGCGCAGCGCCTGGGGACAGCCCGCCTACAACCCGCCGTCGCGGTTCCTGGAGGAGATCCCCGACCAGTACCTCACCTGGCGGCGCACCGGGCCCGCGACGCCGTCGGTGTCCTCGCTGGGCGCCGGGTCGGGCGTCACGGCGGGCTTCTCGTCGGGGTTCGGCTCGTCGCGCGGTGCCGCCGCCCAGGCGGGGCCTGGGGGCACCTCCCGGACGGAGTCTGGGGGAGGGTTCGCGACGCGCCGGGCCAAGGACCGGCCGGTGGTGGCGCTCGCCATCGGGGACCGGGTCACGCACGACTCGTTCGGCCTGGGCACGGTCATCGCCGTCAGGGGCAGTGGTGACAACGCCGAGGCCACGGTCGACTTCGGCGAGGAGAAGCCGAAGCGGCTGCTGCTGCGGTACGCGCCGGTGGAGAAGCTCTAGGGCGTGTCCGTCGGGCCCGTGCGGGGTTCCCGCACCGGCTTCCGGTCACGTCGGGTCGTAGCCGTGGCTGCGCAGCCAGGTCAGCGGGTCGACGGCCGAGCCGCCGGGGCGCACCTCGAAGTGCAGGTGCGGTCCGGTGGAGTTGCCGGAGTTGCCCGAGTAGGCGATCACATCGCCGGCCTTGACGGGCCCGGAGCGGATCTTGGTGCTGCTGAGGTGGCAGTACCAGGTCTCGGTGCCGTCGGCTGACGTCACTATGGCCATGTTGCCGTAGGCGACGTTGTACTGGGTGCGGACCGTGCCGTCGGTGGCCGCCATGACCGGCGTGCCGTAGGCGACGGGGAAGTCGATGCCGGTGTGCGCCGACATCCAGTTGACGCCCGCCTGGCCGTACATCGCGCTGAGGCCGTGCTGGGCGACGGGCAGCGCGAACTTCGGCCGCTCGCGCTCCTTCTTGGCGGCCTCCTCGGCCTTGCGCTTGCGCTCCTCCTCCTGACGGGCCTTGAGGTCGATGCGCTCCTGCGTGCGGTTGGCCCGGCTGGCGAAGTCGTCGGCGCCCCGGCTGAGGCCGGCGAGCTGGGTGTCGAGCTTGCTGTTGGCCGCCGAGAGCTTCACGGAGGTGTCGGGGGCGGAGGCGGCGGCGGTGGTGGTCTTGGGGGTGCCCTTCTCGCCGCCGGTCATGACGGACGCGGCGGCGATGCCGGCGACGCCCATGACGGCGACCGAGGGCACGGCGACGGTCAGCAGGGCCTTGCGGCGGGGGCGGTAGCCGGCGCGGGTGGGGGCCGGGGCGCCCTTGCGGCGGCTGGCGCGGCCGTGGCCGTGGCCGGGTGCGCCGGGCGCGTCGTCCTCGTACGGCCGGGCCTGTGCCGGGACGTCCGCCGGGAGGTGCTCCGGCTCGTCGTCCGGCCCGCTCTCCGGCGTGCCGGCCGCCTCCGGCTCCTCGATGATCAACATGGCCCGGGTCTCGGCGTTGGCCACGGACTGGGCCCTGGCGGTGACGTCGGGTGCCTCGCCCTGGCCCTGAGCCGGGATCTGGCCGAGGTCGGCGCCGGAGAGGTCGACCATGAGGGTCGGGGTGTGCTGGGCGGCGGGGGACTCGTCCATCGCCGCGTAGGCGCTGGTGTCCCAGGCCTGGGTCTGCTGCGCGCTGATGTCCCACTGGCCGGAGGGACCGGTGTTCCAGTCCTGGCCGGAGGCGTTCCAGTCCTGGGCGGCGGGGTACTGGCCGGAGGCGTCCCACGCCTGGTGGTGGGAGCCGGTGTCCCACTGCACGGTGTCGTAGGAACCGGTGGCCGGGCCGGCGGTGCTCCAGGCACCGGTGTCCTGGCCCCAGCCGGAGGCGGCGGACGCCGTGTTCCACTGGCCCGAGTCGTGGTGCCCTGTGTCGTGGTGCCCCGAGTCGTGCCGGCCGGTGTGCTGGTGCCCGGTGTGCTGCTGACCGGTGAAGTGCTGTCCCGTGGCGTCCTGGCCGCCGAGGTCGTAGCCGCTGAAGTCCCAGGTCTGGGTTTGCCCGGTGACGCCCCATTGGCCGCCACTGGTGTCCCAATGACCGGAAGTGCCCCACTGTCCGGAAGTGTCCCACTGCCCGGTGGTGCCGTAGCCGTCGTACCCGGCGTGGCCCTGCGAGGAGGCCTGCTGCTCGTACGACGTGTAGTGCCCGTGCCCGTAGGAGGCATCGGGAGCGGGAACGGACTGAGCCGGGCCCGCCTGCGGGTGACGGTCGTTCACCACCACTTCCATTTCGCCTTGGCAGCAGGAGAATTAGCGGCGACTGTACCCGGCGGTATGCGGCAACGACAATCTTCATCACGTTTCGTGTGGTGGAGGTCCGGGCATTTAGCCGCCTTTCGGCGTACAGGGCACCGGCGCGTCGACTCGACGTTCGAAATGCGTTCGAGTTGCTGTCGGACGCGGTGGCCGCGGGCTCAGGCCACCGAGG
The DNA here is from genome assembly GCF_044547045.1 of Streptomyces sp. NPDC053048. Lineage (NCBI taxonomy): Bacteria > Bacillati > Actinomycetota > Actinomycetes > Kitasatosporales > Streptomycetaceae > Streptomyces > Streptomyces sp. NPDC053048. The sequence goes on along the minus strand of NZ_JBITZS010000009.1, from coordinate 154,345 downwards.
CGGCGCCCGGCGCACCTGCCACCGGTTCTTCCGTGGTCAGGGCCTGGCGGATGCCCGCCGCCACCGCCCCGTGCACGGGCAGGGCGAGATGCCCCACGCCGCTCACCCTGACGTTCCGCGCCGACAGATCCGGGTGATCGATACGCGCGGTCTCGACGGGCACCATGATCTGATCCAGGTCGCTCCAGAAACTGATGAATTGCGTTGTGCAATGCGGGGCCGGCTCGGCCAGTTCCGCGATGACGTCCGAATCCGGGCGCATCTGCCGCACCAGTGGATGAGCCGACATGAAAGGCGCCACACGCGTACCGCCGTGCGGCGTGCCGAGCGTGACGAGGGTGCGCACACGCGCGTCGCCGCCGAGCCGCTGGACGTAGTAGCGGGCGATCAGGCCGCCCAGGCTGTGGCCGACCATGTCGACCCGTTCCCGGCCCGTGCTGGCGCAGACCTCCTCGACGTGGCGGGCGAGCATCGTGGCCGCCGTGCGGAGATCACAGGTCAGGAGGGAGTGGTTGAGGGACCACACCTGCTGCCAGCCGTGCCGGCGCAGTGAGCGGCGCAGCAGGACGAACACCGAGCGGTTGTCGATGAAGCCGTGCAGGAGGAGCACCGGCAAATGGGGGACAGGCGGCGCGCCGGGCGTGTCGGACGGGTCCGCCGCGCCCGGCGCCTCCGTCGGCTGCGGCGTTCCCGGCGTGGGGGGTGGCGGTGCCGGGACGGCCCGGGGCGGCGGGCGGCGCTCCTGGGTGATGCCGGTGGGATAGATCAGCAGATGCGCGGTGAGGATCGCCAGCTCCAGCACCGTGGACCGCAGCAGCGCGGCCGAGGGGCGCACAAGAGCGCAAGGGCGTAAGAGGGTGCAGAGAAAGGGCAAGGCCCCCATGGCCGACCGACCTCCCGAACGGCACACAGATGAGGCGACCCTTTCCCCCGTGTGCCCTCGCGGGCAGCTGTGCGCGGCCCGGCCGCACCGCTGCGCCGGGCGGCTGTCGGCGCAGTGGTGCGGAGGCCTCGTCGCGGCTCCCCTCGCGGCCGCTCCCAGGGCCGGCGCCGGGGTCGGAGCGGGTCCTGTGCGGCCCGTGAGGCGCGGGGTGCGGGAGCGGTGCGTAGCGAACGTGGTGTCCCACGTGTGATTTCCCCCTCGCTCCCCACCGCGAAACGGCCGCTTGCGGGATGCTGGAGATAACGTTCGTTCACATTCCCTGGCCCCCTGGGTGCGGGGACCTCGCGGCCGGCTGACGGCTCGTACATGGAGGCAGTGATGGGAGTGACCGGTCCGATCCGCGTGGTGGTGGCCAAGCCGGGGCTCGACGGGCATGATCGCGGCGCCAAGGTCATCGCGCGGGCCCTGCGCGACGCCGGCATGGAGGTCATCTACACCGGACTCCACCAGACGCCCGAGCAGATCGTCGACACCGCGATCCAGGAGGACGCCGACGCGATCGGCCTGTCCATCCTCTCCGGAGCCCACAACACGCTCTTCGCCAAGGTGATCGAGCTGCTGCACGAGCGCGACGCGGCCGACATCAAGGTCTTCGGCGGCGGCATCATCCCCGAAGCGGACATCGCGCCGCTCAAGGAGCAGGGCGTCGCGGAGATCTTCACCCCGGGGGCGACGACCACGTCGATCGTGGAGTGGGTCAACGCCAACGTCCGCCAGACGGCCGGAGCGTAGGGCCTCCGGCCGGGCCTTGGACGGCCGGGGGCCGGGACGGTCGGCCGGGCGCGGGGCGCGTCCCGGCCGTGCGGGCTGTCCGGACAGCCCGATACCCGACTACCCGACTACCCGACTACCCGGCTATCCGACTTCCCGCTCTCCGGCGAGCTCCGCCCGCATTGCCGCGCGCAGGCGCAGCGTGCCGACGAGGCGCTGGAACGCCTCCGTCCAGTAGCCGGCCGCGCCGGTGGACGCGCCGCCCGCCGTGCCTTCCCCCGTGCCGCCCGACGCGCCGTCGTCCGCCGGGTCGCAGGGGACGGCAGTGAGTATCTCCAGGCGGTCGGCCTGGGCCGGGTCCAGGCAGCGCTCGGCCAGGCCCATCACCCCGCTGAAGCTCCACGGGTAGCCGCCCGCCTCCCGTGCGGCGTCCAGGGCGTCCACCACCGACCGGCCCAGCGGCTCGGCCCACGGAACCGCGCACACCCCCAGCAGCCGGAACGCCTCCGACAGGCCGTGCGCGGCGACGAACTCCGCCACCCATCCGGCCCGTTCCCCGGCCGGCAGCGCGGACAGCAGCTTCGCCGGGTCCAGCCACGACGAGCTCGCCGGGGCGGGCGGCGACGTGGCCGGGCCCAGCAGGGCCCGTGCCCATTCGGCGTCGCCCTGCCGGACGGCCGCCCGGCACCAGGCGGCGTGCAGGTCCGGCTGCCAGCCGTCGGCGACCGGCAGCGCCACGGCCTCCGCCGCGCGGCCCACCCCCAGCCGCTCGCACCAGATGCCCAGCGGCGCCGCCTCCACCAGCTGGCTCAGCCACCACGACCGCTCACCCCGCCCGGACGGGGGCTTGGCCACCACGCCGTCCCGCTGCATCGCGCCGTCGCACTCGTGGGGCGCCTCGACGACCACGCGCGGCCCCGAGCCATGGGTGCGGTCCAGCGCCACGCAGGCGCGGGCACGCCCGGCCATCCGGTCCGCGAGGGCGGACCCGGGGAGTCCGGTGAGCAGCTCCGCCGCCGTGGCCCGGACGTTGCGGCTGCGGTCGGACAGCGCCTGCTCCAGGAAGGGCTCGTCGGCGGGTGAGAGCTCGGCGCGCAGGGAGTCGAGGAACATCAGCCGGTCCTCCGCCCGCTCCTTCGCCCACGTCGACGCCAGCAGCTCCCGCCCGGCGCCGGCATCGCGACGCCGCACGGCCGCCAGCAGCGCGGCCCGTTCGGCGAACAGCCCTTCCTGCCAGACGCGCTGCTCGCCCTCGGGATCGTGGGCGCCCACGGCGGCCGCCCCCGGAGTGCTGCCGGTGGTTGAACCGCGCAGCGCGTACTTCCACTGCGGGTTGAGCCGGGCCAGCCACAGCGCCCGCGGCCCGCCGAGGGCCAGTGCCGCCGGCCGCAGATCGCTGCGGGCCCGAGCCGCCTCGAGCAGTGCGGGCAGCAGGGCCGCCGGGGCCCGGTAGCCGTGCTCGTTGGCGGCCGCCAGCCACTGGGGCAGCAGCTCGGTGAGATCGGGGGCGCTGCCCCGGCGGCCTCCGCCGCCGGGCGCGGCCCGGTCGGCGAGCAGCAGGGCCAGCCGCCGCCGCGCCGCCTGCGGCAGGGCCGGTCGGTCGTCCCCCGGCGCTGCTTCGGGTGGCGTTCGCGAGGGGACCGGCAGCAGCGCCGCCCGCCGTTGCACGGTCCGCAGCGCGGCCGCGTCGAGCAGCGCCCCGGCGGCGTCCTGCCCCGGCCGGGACGGAACGGGCACCGTGCGCCGCTCGGTGCCCAGCAGGGCGGTGGTGACGAGGTCGTCCCAGGCGGCGGAACCCGTGAGGGTGGTACTGGTCATGAGCTTGCCCTTCGTGTGCGGTGGCCGCCCCCGAGGGCGGATGAACGGCGCGGGCGGACGAACGGCGCGCGCCGCGCGGGTCGCGCCGGGCGCGTGTCAGAGCGCGACCGGCTCCGGCTCCCATGTCGTCAGCGGAGTGAAGCCGCGGTGGCCGCACTCGCCGAAGACCGGCACCGGCCTCCCGCCGGATATGGCCGTCAGTTGCCACAGCCCCATACCGTCACCACCGCCGCCACCGCGTAGATCGAGTGGTATCGCCGACTCGCCGTCCGCGTCGGCCAGTTGCCAGCCGCTGCCCCCGGCGTCGGGCACCGGAGTGACCGCCGAGAGCATCACCGGCCAGCTCTCCAGCCACGGATCGTCCCGCAGCGCCTCGCCGTAGGCGCCCAGCGCCGCCGCCGTGTCACCGCCCGGCGGCGGGGCGGGGCTGGGCGCGGGCGCCGCGTGCCGGGTGCCCAGCACCGCGCGCAGCGGGCGGGCGGCCGGGTGGAAGACGAGGTCGGCGTCGAGGGCGAGGCCCACGGGCAGGGAGAGTTCGGGCGCGCGCCCGGCCGCCCCATAGGAGAGGACGAGCGCCATCCGGCCCGTACTCCTGCCGTGCAGCCAGATGCGGCGCGTGACCAGGCGGCCGTCGTTGCTGTCCCGCTGGGCCAGCACCAGCCAGTGGTCCCGCACGGGCGGGACCGAGGCCAGCAGGCCGGCGGCGTCCGAGGTGAGGCCCACCCGCGTGCGGACCGTCGCGGCCAGCGCCTCCGGCAGCCGCTCCACCCGCAGATACCCCTGGCTGAGGGTGTGCAGCAGGGCGCACTCCTCCAGCAGCCGCGAGGCCCAGTCCGTCCCCGCCCCGGACCCGGCCCCCGCAACCGACGCCAACTCCCGTACACGCGCGGCCAGTCCCGGTGCCTGCGCGTCGACCATGCGGGCCGCTGTCTCGTCCCACTGCCCGTACCCCGCCCCCTCGACGGACGCGAGCCCGCCCCGCAGCAGATCGGCCAGCCGCTGCTCCAACTCCGAGGCGCCCTCGGCGATCCGCCGCGCGCGCCGCTCGGCACGGCGGCGCGCCGCCTCCGGGTCCGCCGGCGCCTGCGCCCCGCCCCCACCGGGCCCCGCGCCCGCCGCCCGTTCGACCCGCTGTCGGCGCCGCTCCAGCCACTGCCCCGCCCAGTCGGGCGGGCCACCGGCCGAGGACGGCACCGACGCCTCCCCCTCCGTCCACAACAGCAGCAGACCCAGCGCGTGTTTGCACGGGAACTTCCGGCTCGGGCAACTGCAGTGGAAGCCCGGACCGTCCTGCCCCGTCAGATCCACGACCGTCCGGTACGGCTTGCTGCCGCTGCCCTTGCACTCACCCCAGACCGCGCTCGCGTCCCCGTCCGTGTGCGCGCCCGAGCCCGACCACGGGCCGGGCGCCGCGAGCTTGGCGCCCGCCTTGCGTGATGCGGCGTCAGGAGCCAGTGCGAGCACCTGCTCCGCCGTCCAGCGTTCCCCCTGGCGATTCATGCCGACGACGTTAGGACCCCCCACTGACAATCGCCCTGACCTGCGGATTCATCCCGCCGGGCGGGATTGTCAGTGGGGTGGTGCAGGGTGGTCCACGTAACCCGGAACTGCACGACGAGGGGGACTTGTGACCGTGCCCGGAATCGAGACCGAAGCCCTGCGACCGCACGCGGAGGACGCCTTCGCCGACGAGCTGAAGGCACTGGCGGCGGCCGACGACCGCCCCAGGCCCGAGCGTTGGCGTCTGTCGCCGTGGGCCGTCGCCACCTACCTGCTCGGCGGCACCCTGCCCGACGGCACCGTCATCACACCGAAGTACGTCGGCCCGCGCAGAGTCGTCGAGGTCGCCGTCACCACCCTGGCCACCGACCGCGCCCTGCTCCTGCTCGGCGTGCCCGGCACCGCCAAGACCTGGGTGTCCGAGCACCTGGCCGCCGCCGTCAGCGGCGACTCCACCCTGCTCGTGCAGGGCACGGCCGGCACCGCGGAGGAAGCCATCCGCTACGGCTGGAACTACGCCCGGCTGCTGGCCCACGGGCCCAGCCGCGAGGCGCTCGTGCCCAGCCCCGTCATGCGGGCCATGGCCGAGGGCATGACCGCCCGGGTCGAGGAGCTCACCCGCATCCCGGCCGACGTCCAGGACACCCTGATCACCGTCCTGTCCGAGAAGACCCTGCCCATCCCCGAACTGGGCGAGGAGGTGCAGGCCGTGCGCGGATTCAACCTGATCGCCACCGCCAACGACCGCGACCGCGGCGTCAACGAGCTCTCCAGCGCCCTGCGCCGCCGCTTCAACACGGTGGTGCTGCCGCTGCCCGCCACCCCCGAGGCGGAGGTCGACATCGTCACCCGCCGCGTCGACCAGCTGGGACGCTCCCTCGACCTGCCCGCCGCGCCCGACGGCACCGACGAGATCCGCCGCGTCGTCACCGTCTTCCGCGAGCTGCGCGACGGCGTCACCACCGACGGCCGCACCAAGCTCAAGTCGCCCTCGGGCACGCTCTCCACGGCCGAGGCCATCTCCGTCGTCACCGGCGGCCTCGCGCTCGCCGCGCACTTCGGCGACGGCGTGCTGCGCGCCGGTGACGTGGCCGCCGGCATCCTCGGCGCGGTGATCCGCGACCCGGCGGCGGACCGTGTCGTCTGGCAGGAGTACCTGGAGACGGTCGTGCGCGAGCGCGACGGCTGGAAGGACTTCTACCGCGCCTGCCGCGAGGTGTCGGCGTGAGCGCGCCCGCCCCGGTGCTGCTCGGGGTCCGCCACCACGGGCCGGGCTCCGCCCGGTCCGTGCGGGCGGCGCTCGAGCAGCACCGGCCGGCCGCGGTGCTGATCGAGGGGCCGCCCGAGGCGGACGCCCTGGTCCACCTCGCCGCGGACGAGGGCATGCGCCCGCCCGTGGCGCTGCTCGCCCACGCCGCCGACGACCCCGGCTGGGCCGCGTTCTGGCCCTTCGCCGAGTTCTCCCCGGAGTGGGCCGCCATCCGCTGGGCCCTCGAGCACGAGGTGCCGGTCCGCTTCATCGACCTGCCCGCGGCCAACACGCTCGCGCTGCGCGAACGGGACGACGCCGCGCCGGAGGAGAAATCCGCGCCGGAGGAGGACGACGGCGAGGAGAACGAGCCCGCCGCACCCCGCCTCGACCCGCTGGCCGCGCTCGCCGCGGCCGCCGGGTACGACGACCCCGAGATGTGGTGGGAGGACGCCGTCGAGCACCGCCGCGCCGGCGGCCCGGCGGGCGGCGACGCGCTCGCCCCGTTCCAGGCCATCGCCGAGGCCATGGCCGAACTGCGGGCCGCCTTCGGCGAGAACGCCGCCGACGCAGGCCCCGGGGCCGAGCGGGACACCGTGCGCGAGGCACACATGCGGCTCCGGCTCCGCGAGGCGCGGCGCGAGTTCGGGGACGCCATCGCCGTCGTCTGCGGCGCCTGGCACGTCCCCGCCCTCACCGCCAAGCGGACCGTGGCCGCCGACCGGCAGGCCCTCAAGGGGCTGCCCAAGGTCAAGACGGAGATCGGCTGGGTGCCCTGGACCCACCGGCGGCTGGCCCGCCGCAGCGGCTACGGCGCCGGGATCACCTCACCCGGCTGGTACGGGCACCTCTTCCGCGCCCCCGACCGGCCCGTCGAGCGCTGGATGACCGAGGTCGCGCGGCTGCTGCGCGCCGAGGACCACTCCGTGTCCTCCGCCCACGTCATCGAGGCCGTCCGCCTCGCGGACACGCTCGCCACGATGCGCGGCCGGCCGCTCGCCGGGCTGGGGGAGACCACCGACGCGATCCGCGCGGTGATGTGCGAGGGCTCGGACGTGCCGCTCGCGCTCGTCCAGGACCGGCTCGTCATCGGCGACGCCCTCGGCGAGGTCCCCGACTCCGCCCCCGCCTCGCCCCTGCAGCGCGACCTCACCCGCCTCCAGCGCACCCTGCGCCTCAAGCCCGAAGCCGCCTTCAAGGACTGGGAATTCGACCTCCGCAAGGACACCGACGCCGCCCGCAGCCGGCTGCTGCACCGGCTGCGTCTGCTCGGCGTCGACTGGGGCGAGCCGACGCGCTCGCGCGCCGGGCTCGGCACCTTCCGTGAGACCTGGCGGCTGTGCTGGGAGCCCGAGCTGTCCGTACGGCTCGCCGAGGCCGGGGTGTGGGGCACGACGGTGGAGGGCGCGGCCACCGCCAAGGCGGAGTCCCTGGCGCTCGGGGCCACCGCCCTCGCCGACGTCACCGCCCTCGCCGAGCAGTGCCTGCTCGGCGGGCTCCCCGACGCCCTGCCCGTCGTGATGCGCACCCTCGCCGACCGCGCCGCGCTCGACTCCGACGTCGGCCACCTCGCCCAGGCCCTGCCCGCCCTGGTCCGCTCCGTCCGCTACGGCGACGTGCGCCGCACGGACACCGCCGCCCTCGCGGACGTGGCCGCGGGCCTCGCCGAACGCGTCTTCGTCGGCCTGCCCGCAGCCTGTTCGGGCCTCGACACGGACGCGGCGGCACAGATGCGCACTCATGTGGACGCCGTGCACCAGGCCGTCGCCCTCCTGGCGGAGGCCGGCGCGTCGCCCGGTGAACCGGGCGACCCGGCCGGGCCCGGCATGCGCGAGCGCTGGGCCGCGGTGCTGAAGGTGCTCGCCGAACGGGACGGGCTGCCCGGCGGAATCCGGGGACGGGCCGCGCGCCTGCTGCTCGACGACGGGCGGCTCGCCGACGAGGAGGCCGCCCGCCTCATGGGCCTCGCCCTCTCACCCGGCACGGAACCGGCCGAAGCGGCCGTCTGGATCGAGGGCTTCGTCGGAAGCGGAGGCTCCGGCGGCATGCTGCTCGTCCACGACGAGCGGCTGCTCGCCCTCGTCGACACCTGGCTGACCGGCGTCCCGGCCGGCGCCTTCACGGACGTACTGCCCCTGCTGCGCCGCACCTTCGCCGCGTTCGAGCCGGGAGTGCGCCGCACGCTGGGCGAACAGATCCGCCGGGGCGGTCCCGGCGCGGCGGGAACGGCGACGGGCGGCGGCGCGGCGGGCGGCTTCGGGGCCGTCCTCGACGAGGAACGCGCGGCAGCCGTGCTGCCGACGATGCGCCTGCTGCTGGGCATGGCACACACAGGGGGAACGGAACGATGACCATGGCCACGACGACACCCATGACACCCACCAGCTCGACCGGCACCGCATCCACCACCTCACCCCCCGCCGCCCTCACCACCGACCCGGCCGCCGAGCGGCTGCGCCGCTGGCGGCTGGTCCTCGGCGGCGAGGGCGGCGGCGACGGCACCGGGTGCGCGCTCGCCGGCACCGACGCCGCCATGGACCGCACCCTCGAGGCGCTCTACGGCTCCGGTCGTCCGGGCGACGGCGGCGGGCGCTCCGGCCCGCGGCGGGCCGGGCTCGGCGGCTCGGCGCCGAACGTCGCCCGCTGGCTGGGGGACATCCGCACGTACTTCCCGGCGTCCGTCGTTCAGGTGATGCAGCGCGACGCCATCGACCGGCTCGGGCTGTCCGCCCTGCTGCTCGAGCCGGAGATGCTGGAGGCCGTCGAGGCCGACGTCCACCTCGTCGGCACGCTGCTCTCGCTCAACAAGGCGATGCCCGAGACGACCAAGGAGACCGCGCGGGCCGTCGTCCGCAAGGTCGTCCAGGACCTCGAGAAGCGCCTGACGACCCGTACCCGGGCCACGATCGGCGGCGCCCTGGACCGCTCGGCGCGCGTCAGCCGCCCCCGGCACCGCGACATCGACTGGGACCGCACCATCCGGGCCAACCTCAAGAACTACCTGCCCGAATACCGCACGGTCGTCCCCGAGCGCCTGATCGGCTACGGGCGCGCCTCCCAGGCGGTGAAGAAGGAGGTGATCCTGTGCATCGACCAGTCCGGGTCGATGGCCGCCTCCGTCGTCTACGCCTCCGTCTTCGGCGCGGTCCTGGCCTCCATGCAGGCCCTGCGGACCCGGCTGGTGGTCTTCGACACCGCCGTCGTGGACCTCACCGACCAGCTGACCGACCCGGTCGACGTGCTCTTCGGCACCCAGCTCGGCGGCGGCACGGACATCAACCGCGCGCTCGCCTACTGCCAGTCCCGCATCACCCGGCCGGCCGAGACCGTTGTCGTCCTCATCAGTGATCTGTACGAGGGCGGGATACGCGACGAAATGCTCAAGCGGGTCGCCGCGATGAAGGCGTCCGGGGTGCAGTTCGTGACCCTGCTCGCCCTGTCGGACGAGGGCGCTCCGGCCTACGACCGGGAGCACGCGGCGGCGCTGGCCGCCCTCGGCGCGCCCGCCTTCGCCTGCACCCCGGACCTCTTCCCCGAGGTGATGGCGGCCGCCCTCGAGAAGCGCCCGCTGCCGGTGCCCGACGCGGCGGCCTGACCCGCCGCCGGGCGCCCGGGAGCGTACGGGCCCGGTAGCGGATCGTGACCCGTTCTGTGAGCGTAATCACGGCCAGAGTGTGACCTGCGATTTAGGGACCTCCCTCCCACGGGGATAACCTGCGAGACGGACATGCCGCGTCAACGGTGAACGTGTGCCGCCCTCGCCCGTGCTATCCCGGGGGACTACCCCCGGACCTCTGCGGAGATCGCGTCCTCACGCCGCCCCGCGGCACGCCCGCGCAGACAACGAACCGCGATATCCATGGAAAAGGGACGGACGCGCGTGGACCTGTTCGAGTACCAGGCGAGGGACCTCTTCGCCAAGCACGGTGTACCGGTGCTGGCCGGTGAAGTCATCGACACGCCTGAGGGGGCGCGCGCCGCGACCGAGCGTCTCGGCGGCAAGTCGGTCGTCAAGGCCCAGGTCAAGGTCGGTGGCCGTGGCAAGGCCGGTGGCGTGAAGCTGGCCGGCACCCCGGACGAGGCCGTCGCCCGCGCGACGGACATCCTCGGCATGGACATCAAGGGCCACACGGTCCACAAGGTGATGATCGCCGAGACCGCTCCGGAGATTCTCGAGGAGTACTACGTCTCGTACCTCCTCGACCGCACCAACCGCACCTTCCTGGCCATGGCCTCCGTCGCCGGTGGCATGGACATCGAGGAGGTCGCCGCGACGACCCCCGAGAAGCTCGCCAAGGTGCCGGTCGACGCCAACGAGGGCGTCACCATCGAGAAGGCCCGCGAGATCGTCGCCCAGGCGAAGTTCCCGGCCGAGGTCGCCGAGAAGGTCGCCGAGGTCATGGTGACCCTGTGGAAGACCTTCGTCGCCGAGGACGCGCTCCTCGTCGAGGTCAACCCGCTCGCCAAGGTCGCCAATGGCGACGTCATCGCCCTCGACGGCAAGGTCTCGCTCGACGAGAACGCCGACTTCCGCCAGCCGGAGCACGAGGCGCTCGAGGACAAGGCCGCGGCCAACCCGCTCGAGGCGGCCGCCAAGGCCAAGGGCCTGAACTACGTCAAGCTCGAGGGCCAGGTCGGCATCATCGGCAACGGCGCGGGTCTGGTCATGTCGACCCTCGACGTCGTCGCCTACGCCGGTGAGAACCACGGCGGCGTCAAGCCCGCCAACTTCCTCGACATCGGTGGCGGCGCCTCCGCCGAGGTCATGGCCAACGGTCTCGAGATCATCCTCGGCGACCCGGACGTCAAGTCCGTCTTCGTCAACGTCTTCGGTGGCATCACCGCGTGCGACGAGGTCGCCAAGGGCATCGTCCAGGCCCTCGAGCTGCTCAAGAACAAGGGCGAGGACGTCACCAAGCCGCTGGTCGTGCGCCTCGACGGCAACAACGCGGAGCTGGGTCGCAAGATCCTGTCCGACGCCAACCACCCGCTGGTGCAGCGCGTGGACACCATGGACGGCGCGGCCGACAAGGCCGCCGAGCTGGCTGCGGCTAAGTAAGGGACGAGGACTCCACAACCATGGCTATCTTCCTCACCAAGGACAGCAAGGTCATCGTCCAGGGGATGACCGGTGCCACGGGCATGAAGCACACCAAGCTCATGCTGGGTGACGGCACCAACATCGTCGGCGGCGTGAACCCGCGCAAGGCCGGCACCGAGGTCGACTTCGACGGCACGGCCGTCCCGGTCTTCGGCTCCGTCGCCGAGGCGATGGAGAAGACCGGCGCCGACGTCACCGTCGTCTTCGTGCCGCCGGCCTTCGCCAAGGCCGCCGTGGTCGAGGCCATCGACGCCGGCATCGGCCTGGCCGTCGTGATCACCGAGGGCATCGCCGTCCACGACTCGGCCGCCTTCTGGGCGTACGCCAAGTCCAAGGGCAACAAGACCCGCATCATCGGCCCGAACTGCCCCGGTCTGATCACCCCGGGCCAGTCCAACGCCGGCATCATCCCGGGCGACATCACCAAGCCCGGCCGCATCGGTCTGGTGTCCAAGTCGGGCACGCTGACCTACCAGATGATGTACGAGCTGCGTGACATCGGCTTCTCCTCCGCCGTCGGCATCGGTGGCGACCCGGTCATCGGCACCACGCACATCGACGCCCTGGCCGCGTTCGAGGCCGACCCCGACACCGACCTGATCGTCATGATCGGCGAGATCGGCGGCGACGCCGAGGAGCGGGCCGCGGACTTCATCAAGGCCAACGTCACCAAGCCGGTCGTCGGCTACGTGGCCGGCTTCACCGCGCCCGAGGGCAAGACGATGGGCCACGCCGGCGCCATCGTGTCCGGCTCGTCCGGCACCGCCCAGGCGAAGAAGGAGGCCCTGGAGGCCGCGGGCGTGAAGGTCGGCAAGACCCCGTCCGAGACCGCCCGCCTCGCGCGCGCCGCGCTGGCCGGCTGACGCCACCTCAGGCGGATGCCAAGGCTCCACGACGTGGGCCCGCACCCTTCGGGGTGCGGGCCCACGCCCGTATCCCGCGGGCGTCGCGCCGCTGTCCGCCTGCGCGGGGCCGCGGGCCCACACGCCCGTACAGGTGCACAAGCGCATACATCCGGCGCAAACGACACGACGGGCATGTGACAACTCCCCACACAAAAGCCACGTTCTTGGCAGCATGGCCCCGTGAGCCACTACGCCGATCACGGCCCGTCGTCGCCGTCTTCGCCGTCGTCGTCGCCCCCGCCCTCGCCGTTGTCGCCGTCGCGCGAGCGGCCCGCGGTGAGCGGGCCGTCCGCGACGAGCACGGTGTTCTTCGGCGGGATGCTCGCCGCGGGTCTGGGGCTGGGCGCCTTCGCCATGGTCGTGCTGGCGCTGTGGATCACCTCCCCGTACCCGGACGGCGGCCCCGCCAGCGCGCTGCGCGTGGCGGCCGACCTCTGGCTGCTGGCCCACGGCGCCGACCTCGTGCGCGACGACGCGGTCACCGGTGAGCCCGTCCCCATCGGCCTGACGCCCCTGCTGTTCACCCTGGTGCCGTGCACCCTGCTCTACCGCGCCGCCCGGCACGCGCTCGAGCCCGCCGAGGGGGCGCCGCCCGACGATCCGGGGCCCGCGCCGCGCACCGCGTTCACCGCCATGCTCGGCGGCTACCTGCTCGTGGCCCTGGCGGCCGTGCTGTACGCGTGGTCGGCGCCGGTGCGGCCGGCGCCGCTGAGCGTGCTGCTGTATCTGCCGCTGGTCGCGGGCGCCTTCATCGCGGCCGGGGTGTGGACGGCGGCCGGACGCCCCGGGCTGCCCGCGCCGCCGTCCGTGCAACGGGCGGTGCCGGAGGCCGTCCGGCGCTGGTTCACCGGCGCCCACCTGGCGGGCGTCGTACGGGCCGCCGCCGCGGCGACCGTCGTGCTGCTCGGCGGCGGCGCACTGCTGGTCGCGGTGTCACTGGCCCTGCACGCGGGCGTGGCCGAGGATGCGTTCACCCAGCTGGCACCGCGCTGGTCGGGCCGGATCGCGGTCGGGCTGCTGAGCGCCGCCCTGCTGCCCAACGCCATGATCTGGGCCGTGGCGTACGGGCTCGGGCCCGGCTTCACCGTCGGCGCGGGCAGCGTCGTCGCGCCGCTCGTGGCGGCACCCGGCCTGCCTCTGGTGCCGCGCTTCCCGCTGCTGGCGGCTGTGCCGTCGCCCGGCGAGGCGGGCCCGTTCGTGCTGGCGGCCGGGGCGGCGCTGGCGGCCTCGGCGGGCGTCGCGGTGGCCTTCGCCTCCGTGCGCCGACGGCCCGGCGACGACTCCGCCCCGCTGCCGGGCTGGCTGGACTCGGCGGTGACGGCGGTGCTGGGGGCGCTGCTGTGCGGGGTGGTGATGACGGTGCTCGCGTACGCGGCCTCCGGGCCACTCGGCAACGCCGCGCTCGCGGGCTTCGGCCCGCGCTGGTGGCGCACCGGCGCGGCCGCGGCGGCCTGCACGGCCGCGGTGGGGCTGCCGGGCGCGATGCTGGTGCGGTGGCGGCTGGGAGCGACGGTGCGCGAGGGGTCGGGGCTCACGGGGTGGCGGCGGGTGGGGGAGTTGCTGGGGCTGGCGGTGGGACCGCCGGCGGAGTCGGCGTCGCCGGCCGCGGCGGAAGTGCCTGACGCACCGGCCGCTGCAGCCGCCACGACCGCCACGACCGCACCGACTGCGCCGACCGCGCATGCCGCGTCGTCCGCGCCCGGCGTCCCGTCCGAGGCCGCGGCTTCCGCCGGGACCGGTGCGGAGCAGCCGGGTCACCACGAGCCGTCGCGGTCCTGGTGGCGGGCGGTGGCGGCGTGGTTCGGCTTCGGCGTGGGCGGGGCGCCCGCGCTGCCGCCGGAGCCCGTGGCCTACGAACCGGAGACGCTGCCCGTGATGCCGGCGCCGCACAGCGAGCGCGAGCCGGAGGCGTCGGCGGCGACGCCGCGCCGCGGTGGCCGCCGCCGCTGGTGGAAGCCGCGGCGGCGCAAGGGCGCGCGGCGCAAGCCCCGCTCCTCGAGCCGCCCCGCCCGAGCGGCGTTCGCCGAGGCGCCGGTGCCGGCGTGGCACGACGCGGCGTCCCGCCGGGTGCGGTGGGCGGCGCTGAAGGACTCCGGGGGCGGCCTCATGCCGGACTTCGTCCCACGGGACCTGACCCTGCCGGCAAGGGACGACCGCTGAGGGCTCGCCGCCCTGGCCGTTTCCGAGCCGTACGGCCCGCTGGGCCCTGGCCGCTTCGGAGCCGTACGGCCGGCCGGGCCTTGGCCGTTCCGGAGCCGTACGGCCCGCCGGGCCCCGGCCGTTCCGGAGGCGTACGGCCGGCCGGGCCTTGGCCGCTTCGGAGCCGTACGGCCCGCCGGGCCCCGGCCGTTCCGGAGGCGTACGGCCTGCCGGGCCTTGGCCGTTCCGGAGCCGTACGGCCGGCCGGGCCTTGGCCGTTCCGGATCCGTACGGCCCGCTGGGCCTTGGCTGCTTCGGAGCCGTACGGCCGGGCCTTGGCCGTTCCGGAGGCGTACGGCCGGCCGGGCCTTGGCCGCTTCGGAGCCGTACGGCCCGCCGGGCCCCGGCCGTTCCGGAGGCGTACGGCCTGCCGGGCCTTGGCCGTTCCGGAGCCGTACGGCCGGCCGGGCCTTGGCCGTTCCGGATCCGTACGGCCCGCTGGGCCTTGGCTGCTTCGGAGCCGTACGGCCGGGCCCTGGCCGTTCCGGAGCCGTACGGCCGGCCGGGCCTTGGCCGTTCCGGAGGCGTACGCTCTGCCGGGCCCTGGGCCGTTCCGGAGCCATACCGCTCCGCCGGGCCCCGGCTGTCCCGGCGAAGCCGTACGCTCCGCCGGGCCCCGGCCGTCCAGCCGGAGCCGCATGTTCCCCGGCCGCCGGGTCTGCCCGCTCCGCCGGAGCCGCTCGCTCGGCTGCGTCCCGCCGCGTGCGGACGCACGCCGGCACGCCGGCAGGCCCGCACGTCCGTACGCCTGACGGTCCGCCCGTAGGCCCGCCCAGCACACCTGCCCGTCCGCCCCGGCCCCCCGGCCCCCGGCCGGCGCGGCCGGCCCGCCCCTCAGTCCTGGTTGCCCAGCAGCGGACGGAGCTGCTTCGGCAGGTGGTTCTCGCACGCCTGCCGTGAGGTCTGGGTCAGGGCGTCGTCCACGCACGTGTAGTACTCGCGGTAGACGAGGTGGAAGGCGAACGTGGCCGCGACGATGGCCAGCGCGAGGCCGCCCGTGACCAGGCCGCTCACCGCCGCCGTGGTCTGCGGGCGGAAGCCGCCCGCAGGGGTGGCCGCCGGGGCGGGGGAGTCCGGGTCGCGCGGCTTGGGCTTGGCGCGCAGGGAGCTGACGCCCCAGTAGAGGGAGAGCGCGCCCAGCAGCAGCGCCACCTGGGGAATGCTGAAGAGGGCGAAGAAGAACCCCCACATGCCCGCGAGCAGGGCATAGCGGGCACGGCGCTGCGCCGGATCCGTGGGATCCCAGCGGAGCCCGCCTCCGGGGCCGCCGCCGGGGCCCTGGCCTCCGCCGCCGCCCTGGCCGCCGCCCCAGCCGCCGTCCTGGCGGCCCGGCTGCCGGCTGCTCCACTGGCTGCCCCACACCGGCCGCTGGTCGCCGCCCTGGCCGGGACCGGGACCGCCCTCGCCGTCACCTTCTCCGCCGCCGGAGGGCGTCCGCGGCTGCCAGGGCCGGTCCGGCTGCCCCTTGGGCGGCGCCGCGAAGGGGTTGTCCCGCTCCTCCGGGGCGGCGGACGGCGGCGACTGGCGCTCGCGCACCACGACGGCGGTGGCGGGCAGCGAAGGGCGGTGAGCCGCGTGGCGGCGTCGGTCCGGCATGTGGAGTGTGTCTTCCCCTTGGTTCGTCGTCCTGCACCTCGAGCGTACGGCGCCGCGCCCGGTTTTCCCGCGCCGCCCGCCGGGTCCGGTTCCCGACGCTACCTTCCGGGCCCGCCCCCGTCCCGTGGGGGCGGTGACGTGTGCCGGTATCGTTGCTGGCGGTCGGCGGCTTCGTAGAGTCCCCCGTATTCGGCGACCCTTCGGTCTCGTACGACCATACAAACCGCGCCACCCGCGAGAAAGGGCCCTGCTGTGGCTGCCCCCGCCCGCATCGTCGTGCTCGTCTCGGGTTCGGGTACGAACCTGCAGGCCCTGCTGGACGCCATCGCCGCCGACCCGGACGGCTACGGAGCCCGTGTCGTGGCCGTCGGCGCCGACCGGAGCGGTATCGCCGGCCTCGAGCGCGCCGAGCGCGCCGGGCTGCCGACCTTCGTCTGCCGGGTGCAGGACCACCCCACGCGCGACGCCTGGGACCAGGCGCTGACCGAGGCCACGGACGCGTACGAGCCGGACCTCGTGGTCTCCGCGGGCTTCATGAAGATCGTGGGGAAGCGATTCCTCGCGCGCTACGGCGGGCGGATCGTCAATACGCACCCCGCCCTGCTCCCCAGCTTTCCCGGTGCCCACGGCGTACGCGACGCGCTCGCGTACGGCGTGAAGGTGACCGGGTGCACCGTCCACTTCGTCGACGAAGGCGTCGACACCGGCCCGATCATCGCCCAGGGCGTGGTCGAGATCGGGGACGAGGACGACGAAGCCGCTCTCCATGAGCGGATCAAGGAAGTCGAGCGACAGCTGCTCGTCGAAGTCGTGGGGCGTCTGGCCCGGCACGGCTATCGCATTGAGGGACGAAAGGTACGGATCTCGTGACCGCCGAAGGTACCGCCGCAGGTACGACCGCCACAGGTACGACCGCCCAGGCCGCCGAGGCTGCCCAGGCCGCCGAGGCCATGAAGCGGCCCATCCGCCGGGCGCTGGTCAGCGTCTACGACAAGACCGGCCTGGAGGAGCTGGCCCGCGGCCTGCACGACGCCGGCGTCGAGCTCGTCTCGACCGGCTCGACGGCCGCCCGGATCGCCGCCGCCGGCGTCCCGGTCACCAAGGTCGAGGAGCTGACCGGCTTCCCCGAGTGCCTGGACGGCCGGGTGAAGACCCTGCACCCGCGCGTGCACGCGGGCATCCTCGCCGACCAGCGCCTCGAGGCGCACCGCGAGCAGCTCGACGGGCTGGGCGTGCAGCCGTTCGAGCTGGTGGTCGTCAACCTCTACCCGTTCCGGGAGACCGTCGCCTCGGGTGCCACGCCCGACGAGTGCGTCGAGCAGATCGACATCGGCGGCCCCTCGATGGTCCGCGCCGCGGCCAAGAACCACCCCTCCGTCGCGGTGATCGTCAACCCCGAGCGCTACGACGACGTGCTCAAGGCCGTCGCCGACGGCGGCTTCGACCTCGCCGCCCGCAAGGGCTTGGCCGCCGAGGCGTTCCGGCACACGGCCGCCTACGACGTCGCGGTCGCGAACTGGTTCGCGGCCGGCTACGCGGCCGACGAGGAGGGCCAGGGCTTCCCGGCCTTCGCGGGCGCCACCTACGAGCGCAGGAACGTGCTGCGCTACGGCGAGAACCCGCACCAGCCCGCCGCGCTGTACGTCAGCGGGGGCGGCGGCCTCGCCGACGCCGAGCAGCTGCACGGCAAGGAGATGTCCTACAACAACTACGTCGACACCGAGGCCGCCCGCCGTGCCGCGCACGACCACGGCGACCTGCCCTGTGTCGCGATCATCAAGCACGCCAACCCGTGCGGCATCGCGGTCGGCGCGGACGTCGCCGAGGCGCACCGCAAGGCGCACGCCTGCGACCCGCTGTCCGCGTTCGGCGGCGTGATCGCCGTCAACCGCCCGGTGTCGGTGGCGATGGCCGAGCAGGTCGCCGAGATCTTCACCGAGGTCATCGTCGCCCCCGCCTACGAGGACGGCGCCGTCGAGGTGCTGGCGCGCAAGAAGAACATCCGCGTGCTGCGCTGCCCCGACGCCCCCCAGCAGCCGATGGAGGCCCGTCCGATCGAGGGCGGCATGCTGCTGCAGGAGCGCGACCGCCTGCAGGCCGAGGGCGACGACCCGGCCAACTGGACGCTGGCCACGGGCGAGGCGCTGTCCGCCGACGAGCTGGCCGAGCTGGCCTTCGCCTGGCGGGCCTGCCGCGCGGTGAAGTCCAACGCCATCCTGCTGGCCAAGGACGGCGCGACGGTCGGCGTGGGCATGGGCCAGGTCAACCGCGTCGACTCCGCGAAGCTGGCCGTCCAGCGTGCGGGCGAGGAGCGCGCCCGCGGCTCGTACGCGGCCTCGGACGCCTTCTTCCCCTTCCCGGACGGGCTCGAGGTGCTGACGGCGGCCGGCATCAAGGCCGTGGCCCAGCCGGGCGGTTCGGTCCGTGACGAGCAGGTCGTGGAGGCCGCGAAGGCGGCGGGCGTGACGATGTACTTCACCGGCACGCGCCACTTCTTCCACTGACGGGTTCTTCTTCTGCAGACGAACACGGCAGACGAACACGGAGGCCGCGCCCCGGGAACTCCCCGGGGCGCGGCCTCCGCGGCGGGCGGCACGCGCGGTCAGCGGGTCCGGACGACCACCGTGCCGACCATCTTGTCGGCGAACGTCTGATGCTTCCGGTCCCACAGCGGCCACAGGTACCCGAGGTAGAGGGTGATGCCGTCGAAGAAGTGGCAGAGGTTGCGCACGAACGTCATCCAGAAGCCGATCGGCATGCCGTCGCGCTCCCGGAGCACGGCGATGTGCAGCGCCTTCTTGCCGGGCGACTGACCTGTCCTGCCCTGCGCGTACATGATCCACACCTGGGCGGCGACCGCGGCGACCACGGAGAGGATCCAGACGACCGACGCGGCCGCGTCCAGGCCCTCGTCGCGCTGGCACAGGCCGCTCGGGCTGCAGTCCGTCGCCATCGCCATCATGACGCCGGCGACGATGAACCCGACGATCGGGACGGCCGCGCCGATCAGCCCGTCGACGAGGTTGGCGCACACCCGCGCGCCCCACTCCGCCAGCGGCGGCCGCTGCGGGGCGGCGTACGGGTCCTGCATGGCGTACGGGCCCTGGCCGGGGCCGTATCCGTAGCCGTAGGGCTGCTGCGGCTGGGACGGGTAGGACGGGTACTGGCCGGGCTGGTTCGGGGGCGGAATGATCACATGGTTCCTTCGGCGGCGTGGCGCGATCTCTGCGGCGGTCATCGTAGGCATACCGTCGTACGACCGTGCCGGGCGTTCAGGAACGTGAGCGCGTGACCTGAGTGGAACCAACACCGCCCCATCCGCGAGGATGGGCACATGACCGCCCAGATTCTCGATGGCAAGGCCACCGCGGCCGCGATCAAGTCCGAACTCACCACCCGCGTGGAGGCGCTGAAGGCCAAGGGCGTCACGCCGGGCCTCGGCACCCTCCTCGTCGGCGAAGACCCCGGCAGCAAGTGGTACGTGGCCGGAAAGCACCGTGACTGCGCCGAGGTCGGCATCGGCTCGATCCAGCGCGAGCTGCC
Source organism: Streptomyces sp. NPDC053048 (assembly GCF_044547045.1). Classification (NCBI taxonomy): domain Bacteria; kingdom Bacillati; phylum Actinomycetota; class Actinomycetes; order Kitasatosporales; family Streptomycetaceae; genus Streptomyces; species Streptomyces sp. NPDC053048. Next base: position 134,780 of record NZ_JBITZS010000009.1, on the reverse strand, counting down.
GGAGACCGCCACGCAGGAGGAGATCGAGGCGGTCGTCCGCGAGCTCAACGACAACCCCGACTGCACCGGCTACATCGTCCAACTCCCGCTCCCCAAGGGCATCGACACCAACCGCGTCCTGGAGCTGATGGATCCGGCCAAGGACGCCGACGGTCTGCACCCGATGAGCCTGGGCCGCCTGGTGCTGAACGAGACCGGCCCGCTGCCCTGCACCCCCAACGGCATCATCGAGCTGCTGCGCCGCCACGGCGTGGAGCTCAACGGCAAGCACGTCGTGGTCGTCGGCCGCGGCATCACCGTCGGCCGCTCGATCGGCCTGCTGCTGACCCGCAAGACCGAGAACGCCACGGTCACCCTCTGCCACACCGGCACCCGTGACCTCTCGGCGCAGCTGCGCCAGGCCGACATCGTCGTCGCGGCGGCCGGTGTCGGGCACCTGATCAAGCCGGAGGACGTCAAGCCGGGCGCGGCCGTCCTGGACGTCGGCGTCAGCCGTGACGGCGAGGGCAAGATCATGGGCGATGTCGACCCGGCCGTGGCCAAGGTCGCGGGCTGGATCTCCCCGAACCCGGGCGGCGTGGGCCCCATGACCCGGGCGCTGCTGCTGGTCAACGTGGTCGAGGCCGCCGAGCGCGCAGCCGGAATCGCCGATGCCGGCTGAGTCGCCCGTGGAGCCGGGCGGCCCGGACGGGCCGGACAGGCCGGACGGGCCGGACGGGCCGCACGCCGGGCGGGAAGCCGGTAAGGCGTCCGGGCCGGAAGCCGATATGGCATCCGAGCCGGGATCCGAGCCGGAGGCCGGTAGGACGTCCGAGCCGGAAGCCGGTAAGCCCGGCCGGTCGTCGCGCCGCCCCCCGCAGGTCACCCGGGACACCGCCCGCCCCGAAGGCGGCGGGCGGGCCGCGCCCGGGGACGCCCCGGCGCCGGCGCGCCAGTGGCCGCTGCTGGCGGTGCTGGGCGTCACGGGCCTGGGCCTGCTGGTCGTCGCCTTCGACGCGTTCCGGGTGGGCACGCTCCTGATCGGGCTGGCCATGATCGGCGGGGCGGTGCTGCGCTGGGCGCTGCCGGACGTGGGCATGCTGGCCGTGCGGTCCCGCTTCACGGACATCTTCACGTACGGCGGGCTGGGGGCGGCGATTGTCCTCCTCGCCCTGATGGCGCAACCGCACGCGTGGCTGAAGATCCCGTTCCTGGACGACGTCCTGCACTTCACCGTGCAGTGACGCGTGCGGTGACGCCCGGACGGGCGCGTCCGGCCGCCCCGCCGGGGCGTCGGCCGTCGAGTACCTTGACGGCGAGATGATCCTTCCCCGTCCCGTGGGGGTGCCGTCCCGCGGGCCGGGGGCGGCGCCCTGTCTCCCGGCGGGAGACCCCAGCGCGGAGGGACGTTCCGGCCCATGACCAAGATCAAGGTTGCCAGCCCCGTCGTGGAGCTCGACGGCGACGAGATGACCCGCATCATCTGGCAGGTCATCAGGGACAGGCTGGTCCTGCCGTACCTCGACGTCGAACTGAAGTACTTCGATCTGGGCATCGAGCACCGTGACGCCACGGGCGACCAGGTGACGGTCGACGCCGCCCACGCCATCCAGCGGTACGGCGTGGGGGTGAAGTGCGCGACGATCACCCCGGACGAGGCGCGGGTCGAGGAGTTCGGCCTCAAGGCGATGTACCGCTCGCCCAACGGCACCATCCGCAACATCCTCGGCGGGGTGATCTTCCGCGAGCCGATCATCATGCGCAATGTGCCGCGCCTGGTCCCGGGCTGGACCGAGCCGATCGTCGTCGGCCGCCACGCCTTCGGCGACCAGTACCGCGCGACCGACCTCAAGGTCCCCGGTCCGGGCACCCTCACCATGACCTTCACCCCGAAGGACGGCCCGGAGCCGGTCGAGCTCGAGGTGTACGAGTTCCCGGGCCCCGGGGTCGCGCTGGCGATGTACAACCTGGACGAGTCGATCCGCGACTTCGCGCGCGCCTCGTTCCGGTACGGGCTGTCGCGGGACTACCCCGTCTACATGTCCACCAAGAACACGATCCTCAAGAAGTACGACGGCCGGTTCAAGGACCTCTTCCAGGAGGTCTTCGACGCCGAGTTCAGGGCGCAGTTCGAGGCGAGGGGCCTGACGTACGAGCACCGCCTGATCGACGACATGGTCGCGGCGGCGCTGAAGTGGCCCGGCGGCTACGTCTGGGCCTGCAAGAACTACGACGGCGACGTCCAGTCCGACATCGTGGCGCAGGGCTTCGGCTCGCTGGGGCTGATGACGTCCGTCCTGATGAGCCCGGACGGCCGCACGGTCGAGGCGGAGGCCGCGCACGGCACGGTCACCCGCCACTACCGCCGCCACCAGCAGGGCAAGGAGACCTCCACCAACCCGATCGCCTCCGTCTTCGCCTGGACCCGGGCCCTGTCCCACCGCGGCAGGCTGGACGGCACGCCCGAGGTGGTCCGCTTCGCCGAGACGCTGGAGAAGGTGTGCGTCGCGACGGTGGAGAGCGGCCGGATGACGAAGGACCTGGCGGTCCTGGTCAGCCCGGACGAGCCGTGGCTGACGACGGAGCAGTTCCTGGAGGCGCTGGAGGCCGGCCTGGAACGGGAGATGGCCGCGCCGGTGTGACCGTTCGCGGCCGCGTACGCGTGACCGTTCGCGGCCGCGTACGTGTGACCGTTCGCGCGGCCACGCGCGCGTGACGGCGGCCCGTCCTCTCCCCCGTGAGAGGACGGGCCGCCGGGGTGTCACGGCCGCTCAGCGGCGGCCGCGAGGCCGGGCTCTCAGCGGCCGGCCCACGCCTCCACCCTGGTCTTCTTCTTGCCCTTCAGAAGGAGCTTGACGGTCTCGCCGTTCTGGTAGCCGACGACCGGCGTGTGGTGCCGGACACCGTCGCACCGGTGCGTCTTCTTGCCCTTCTTGCCCGTGTCCATGTTCCAGACCGTCAGCGTGGCCTCGCCGCCGCCCCAGCAGGTGAAGACGCCCCGGGCCATCCTGCTCCCGTTGGGCTGCTTGTAGCCCTGCGAGTACCACTTGCCGTGCGACGCCATGTAGTCGCCGGAGATGGTGGACTGCCAGACCTTGGTCCAGCTGTCCTGGACCTGGGCCGAGACGCTGTCCGCGGCCGGGGCCGCCGGGGCCGCCGTGGCCGGGGCCGCCATCGCGAGCCCGCTGCCCAGCATGACGGTCGCGGTCGCGGCGACGACGCTCCTGCGAATGTTCATGGGTTCGGTTCCTCCCCGTTGTGGTGACGGCCGGCGACGCGGGGTGGACCGCGTCGCCGCCCGGCTTGCAGGACTGACTCTGATGCGCCACTTCTGCATCCGCCAGGCAATCCCCGGGAGTTGGGTCAAGCTGGGACGTCCCACCCCGTGACCTGCGGAGACGGCGGGTCCCACGACGACGTCGTGGGACGGCGTGCCCGCACCGGCGGTGGCCGGAAGTCGCGGTCGCCGCCCGCGGCGAGCGGAACCGGTGGGCGTGCCTCGCCATCATGTGCGGCATAGGAGGCTCGCCGCCTCACGGGCTTTGTGACGCGTATGGGGTGGAACATGCCGCGTTGGAAGGAATTACCCGCATCGCTCGACGAGCGAGTGCGGCAGTTGGTCGTACAGCTCCGAAGACTGAAGGACCGCAGTGGGCTGAGCCTGGCCTCACTGGCGGCCAAGACCTCCTACAGCCGTTCGTCCTGGGAGCGGTACCTCAACGGTAAGCAGCTGCCGCCGCGCGAGGCCGTCGAGGAGCTCGCGCGGGTGTGCGGCGGCGACACCACCCGGCTGCTGGTGCTCCACGAGGTCGCGGCCGAGGCATGGCCGGAGGAGAACGGTTTCGGCGACCACGACGACCTGGGCGACGACATGGCCGACGGGGTGGGCGAGGACGAGCCGGACCGCCCGGATGGCCCGGACGAGCCCGTCCGGGAGCGGGCCCGGCTGACGACCTGGGTGCTCGCCGGGGCCGTCGTCGCGCTGTCGGCCGCCCTGGTCGCGGTGCTGCTGGTCACCAAGCCGTGGCAGGACGACGGGGCCGGGGACAAGGCCAAGGCCCCCGCCGGCAACGCGCAGACCCCCTTCGTCTTCGTGCAGGGCCGTGCGCGGGCGTGCGACGTGGAGCGGCGGGACGGGCAGCTGGGCGCGGGGTACAGCGCGACCCGCACCACGCTCATGGACCTCAAGAGCTCGGGCTGGGAGGTGCTCGAGGCCCAGTGCCTGCTGAAGCACCACGGCTTCGACCCCGGCATCCCCGACGGCTCCTACGGCGAGCGGTCCAAGAAGGCCGCCCAGGCCTTCCAGAAGGACCGCGGCCTGGTGGTCGACGGCATCGTCGGGCCGGACACCTGGGGGGAGCTGCGCCGGTGAGTGGTGAACGGCCTGTTCCGGTCGAGTGCGCCCGGCTGGCCGCCGAGTTGCGCGAACTGAGGGAACGCACGGGGCTGAGCCTCGCCGCGCTCGGCGAGCGCACCCCGTACAGCAAGTCGTCGTGGGAGCGCTACCTCAACGGCAAGAAGCTGCCGCCGCGGCAGGCGGTGGACGCGCTGTGCCGGCTGGCGGACGAGCCGTCCGGGCGGCTGCTGGCCTTGTGGGAGCTGGCGGAGCAGGCGTGGAGCGGACGTTCCGGTTCGGCTCCTGCAGCCGCGGGTGCCGAACGAGCAACCGGGGCACCGGAGTCGGCCGGGGAGGCCGAAGAGCCCAGGGACGCAGCGGACGACAGCCCGTGGCGGGCGTTCGCCCGCGCCAGAAGGGCGTACGTGCTGTCCGGCGCCGCCGTGGTCGTGGTGGCCGTGACCGTGACGCTCTTCCTGACGGGCGGGTGGACGGCGTCCGGCGACCGGCAGCCCGACAGGCTTGCCGCCACCTCCCCCTATCCGCAGACGTGGGAGCCCGCCTGCAGGGACGAGCAGTGCGAGGCGGCGAACCCCACGGAGATGGGGTGCATCACGGAGACGGTCACGCTGCTCAAGCGCCGAACGGCAGGCGGGCAGCGGCTCGAGCTCCGTTACAACAGGACGTGCGGCACCGTCTGGGGCAAGGGCACGGCCCTGCGCCTGGGCGACCGGGTGGAGCTGCTGCTGCCGGGTTCCGACACCAAGGAGGTGAAGGCCGCCAGCCAGCGGGACACGGAGATGTATCTGGTGACCTCGATGACGGCGACCAAGGAGCCCTACCGGGCCCGGGTCTGCCTCAGGCTCGCCGACGGCGGGGAGCCGGAATGCTTCGCCCCGCCGGCGTCCATGTCCCCCTCCACGCGCGGCGGGTGACGGCTGCCGCGCGAAGGGCAGCGTATGGAACCGTGCAAATGGGTAGTAACGGGGTGGAGGAGAGCCGGCGGCTCGTCCTCCACCCCCGTGGGAGGACGGGCCGCCGTTCACCGTCGAGGATCATGACCGCGAGAGACGTGATCAAGGCCCGCAGCGGCCCTGTGGCGCGGAGGTGACCGTTCCGGTACGAGGTCGCCCTTCCGTATCAGCTCGGCGAGGCGCGTCACCGAGCGGTGACGCGCGGTGGGCGCGCGGTCGGCGGGCGGGGGCGCCGGACGCGCTCCCAGGGGCGTGCGCCCCGAGAGCTTGATCAACCTCAAATGCCACCGTGCGCCGCCCCATTGGGAACTGACATGCTGCTTTCGGGCATCCCCGTGGGTAGCCGATGACGAGGCTGTGCAGGGACGCCCGGCCACGTGGGGGAAGACGACCGCTCGTACCGGGGGACAGGGGGAGGGCAATGCCTCGTTGGAGGGCGCTACCGGAAGAACTCGATCCGCAGGTGCGCGAGTTCGCCGAACAGCTGCGCAGACTCGTCGAGCGCAGCGGCTTGAGCATCGCCGCCGTCGCGGACCGCACCGGCTACAGCAAGACGTCCTGGGAGCGCTACCTCAACGGCCGGTTGCTGCCGCCGCGCGGGGCGGCGGAGGCGCTGGCCGAGGCCACGGGTACCGACGTCGGGCATCTGGGCACGCTGTGGGAGCTGGCCGAACGGGCCTGGAGCCGCTCCGAGCTGCGGCACGACGTGACGATGGAGGCCATCAGGGTCGCCGAGGCCCGCGCGGCGCTGGGCGAGTTCGGGCCGTCGCCCGAGGCGGAGGGGCAGCGGGCGGCGGGGAGGATCCGTACCGCCCTGCGCAGCGAGAGTGCCGCGGCGCGGGAGACCGGCGACGGGCGTCAGGGCGGCGAGCCGAGGCCGGGCCCCGCATCCGCGGGGCCCACCGACGGTCCTGAGGCCACACCCCTGCCGGGTCTGTCCAGGCCGCCCGGCGAGTCGCCGGACGTCCGGGAGAAGGCGATCCCCCTCGCTCCCCCCAGGGACTCCGGGCGCACCCGCCGCAACGCCGTGCTGTTCACCGTGGGCGCCGTGGGTGCCCTCTTCGTCGTCGCCTCGGGCGTGCTGCTGCTCGGGGCGGGGGACGAGGGCAAGGTCGCGCACGGGGCGGTGGCCACGCCGAGCGTGAACAGCCCGGCCGCCCAGGTGCCCGAGGGCGTGAAGTGCTCCGGCGGCGACTGCGCCGGAAAGGACCCCGAGACCATGGGCTGCGGCGGCAGCCACGCCACCACGGCCGGTTCGGCGACGGTCGGCACCTCCTACCTCGAGGTGCGGTACAGCAAGGTCTGCGGTGCCGCCTGGGCCCGCATCACCCAGGCCGCGCCGGGGGACATTCTGCGCATAAGCACCACCGGCGGACAGTCCCGGACGGAGAGCGGCACGGTCGACCGCGGTGCCGACGGCCACACGCGCATGATCGCCGTGACGGACCCGGGCCAGGCGTCGGCGTGCGCGGCGCTGATGTCGGGGCGCAAGGGCTGCACGGTGCCGCGCCCGGCGGCGTCGGCGCGGCCGGGCCCCACCGGCTGAGCGTCCGGGCGGCGAGGCGGCGGTGAGGTGACGGCGGGGCGACGGTGAGGCGTCCCACACCGGGTCGGCGGTGCGGGGGGTGCGCGGTCGGATAGCCTGGCGCCGGATCTCTTGACACCAAGAGAGATCGACACACCTGGGCAGGGACACCCACCTCAGTTCGCAGCAGGAGATCGCCATGACCCGCACTCCCGTCAATGTCACCGTCACCGGCGCGGCCGGTCAGATCGGCTACGCGCTGCTCTTCCGCATCGCCTCCGGTCACCTCCTCGGCGCGGACGTGCCGGTCAAGCTGCGCCTGCTGGAGATCCCGCAGGGCCTGAAGGCCGCCGAGGGCACCGCCATGGAGCTCGACGACTGCGCGTTCCCGCTGCTGCGCGGCATCGAGATCACCGACGACCCGAACGTGGCCTTCGACGGTGCCAACGTCGCGCTGCTGGTCGGCGCCCGCCCCCGCACCAAGGGCATGGAGCGCGGCGACCTGCTCGAGGCCAACGGCGGCATCTTCAAGCCGCAGGGCAAGGCCATCAACGACCACGCCGCGGACGACATCAAGGTCCTCGTCGTGGGCAACCCGGCCAACACCAACGCCCTCATCGCGCAGGCGGCGGCCCCGGACGTGCCGGCCGAGCGCTTCACCGCGATGACCCGTCTGGACCACAACCGCGCCATCTCGCAGCTGGCCAAGAAGACCGGCGTCGCCGTCTCCGAGATCCGCCGCCTGACGATCTGGGGCAACCACTCCGCCACCCAGTACCCGGACATCTTCCACGCCGAGGTGGCGGGCAAGAACGCCGCCGAGGTCGTGAACGACGAGCAGTGGCTGGCCGACACCTTCATCCCGACCGTCGCCAAGCGCGGTGCCGCGATCATCGAGGCCCGTGGCGCCTCCTCGGCCGCCTCGGCCGCGAACGCCGCCATCGACCACGTCCACACCTGGGTCAACGGCACCGCCGACGGCGACTGGACCTCCATGGGCATCCCCTCGGACGGCTCCTACGGCGTCCCGCAGGGCCTCATCTCCTCCTTCCCGGTCACCGTGAAGGACGGCAAGTACGAGATCGTCCAGGGCCTGGAGATCAACGAGTTCTCCCGCGCCCGCATCGACGCCTCGGTCAAGGAGCTCGAGGAGGAGCGCGACGCGGTCCGCGGCCTCGGCCTCATCTGACCGGAGCGTGACCTGACCGGATCGGATCCGATCACTGATCCGATCGCCTGATCGCACACGCGAACGCCCCCGGCGGCCAATGAGCCGCCGGGGGCGTTCGCGTGTGCGACGAGGGTCCGATCCGGCGAACAGTCTCGGGACGACAGGGGTCACCCGCGGCCCCCGTGGCTTATTCTGAGGTCTTCCGAAAATACGTCAACTCGTGTAACCGAAAGCGAGTTCGACGGATCGGGGGATCGAGATGAGTCAGTCCGCCCACGAGTCCCCGACAGAGGCCACACGGTTACTCTGCGCGGGGACCTACCTCGACATCGAGTTCCGCCGCCGGGTCATCGAAGAGCTGGTGGAACATGAAGAACGACCGATCGCGCCCTCGCTGGGCGTGGACGTCGTGCCGGTGCTCGCACACGCGCTGCGCGCCCGGGGTCAGGACACGCTGACCGCACTGCTCCTGCTCGCCCTGTGGGTGGGCTTCATCGCCGTCGACTGGGCGTCCACCCCCGAAGGGGTGCCGGTGCCGATCTGGTCCGCGGCCTACGCCGTCGTCTGTCTGGTGCACTGGGCCGCGCACGCCGCCGCCGGGCGCGGCTCGGCCCCGTACGTCGTCGACAAGCGCACCTTGCGCCAGGCCCTCAAGGGCAATGCCGCCCTGCGCGCGCTGCTGCCCGTGGGGCTGCCCCTGCTGACGCTCGGCTACTGGGTGTTCACCTTCTGGGCGCTGTCCCAGGGGGCGAACAACTGGGTCGGCGTCATCTTCCCGCTGCTGCTGGTGCTGCCCGTGTGGCTGCACCGCCAGCGTGTGGCGGAGGTGATGCGCAACGAGCTGAGCCGCGAGGCCTTCCGCGCCCGGCCCCGGGCGATGCCCACCACCGCGTACCACCAGCGCATCGCCCGGTCCATCGACCGCGAGCAGTACGCGGGGCTGACGATCTACGACGCCTACCGGCCGTTCATCGGCATGGGCGTGCCCTACGAGCCGTGGTCCTTCGCGCTGGAGCTCAAGAAGCGCGAGGGCGCGGCGAGCGGGCCCGCGCCCTTCACCGGGCGCACCGTCGTCGAGCTGATCCGGCCCCGCCTCGAGGCGCTGCGCGAGGCCGCGGCGGCGACCAGCCGGGACCGGCTGAAGGACCTGGAGATCGAGGAGTTCGTCTACCTCCCCGTCGGGCCGCGGCGGACCGGCGTGGCGTACGACGACCAGACCGTACAGCGGCACCTGGCCGAGTCGGTCAACGAGGGCGGCGAGGCCCGCCGCTACTTCCTGCGCGTGCGCGTCGGCGCGTGGGACGAGCAGGTCGTCGTCTCCGTGCTGGCCAGGGTGCACACCCAGGGCGGGATGCTCGTCCTGGAAGTCGCCCCGCACGTCCTGGCGCCCGTCCGGCCCGAGTTCCGGGCGGTCGACGTGATCGCGTCGCGCGGCGAGGACGACATCCTGCGCGACGGCGTACGCGCGCTGCTGTCCGCGCCCGCCGCCGGATTCGCGGCGGCGATCTCCATGGTGCGCTCGGCCGCCTCCGGCTTCCGCACCTGGCTCGCCGATCCGCGGCGGGCGGTGCCGGACGGCCCCGCCGGCTCGGTACGGGAGATGGGCGGCGTGCAGGAGGTGTCCCTGTTCCAGGAGATGGACATCAGCCGCTATGTGAAGACGGTCCAGGACCGGATCGCCAGCGGCGTACGCGACGCCCTGCGCTCGCAGGGCTACGAGACGGACCAGTTCGAGCAGCAGATCGTGCAGATCAGTGAGGGCGGCATCTTCATCGGCTCGATGAGCGGCGGGGCCGTCGCCACGGGCGCGGGTGCCGAGGCCAAGAACCTCACCGGAAGCGGGGGACGATGACGACGGACGAACAGCACGAACGAGGAAAATCCGGCGCCGAGGGTGGCTCCGGTGGCTCCGGCGGCATCTCCATCGGCCGCATGACCGGCGGCGCGGCCGCCAGCGGTCCGGGCGCCACGGCCGAGGACCGCTCCGAACGGACCGGTGCGCCCGCCCCGCAGGAGGGCACGCACCACCCCGTCCCGCCCGTGCCCGCCCCGGGCCCCGGCGGCATCGTCATCGGCGAGATGAGTGGCGGCGCGGCCGCCACCGGCCGGGACGCCCGCGCGGTCGACGCCTCCCGCCGGCTGCTCACGGTCCCGCCCGAGCTGCTCACGGCGGTGGGGGAACTGCGGCAGGACCTGCCCCGGTTCGCCCGTACCGAGCGGCTGGCCGAGCTCGACGACGAGTTGACGGGCCTGGAGGAGGACGCCCGCCGGGAAGGCCGCACCCGCGGTGCGCGCCTGAGCCGGGTGCGCGAGCTGCTGACCGACGGCGCCACGGCCATCGGGGCGCTGGCGTCCGCCGCCGCCGTCGCCCAGGCGATCAGCCAGTTACTGACGTGAGGCGGCGAGGCACATGAGCTACTGGGACGCCGACCTGCAGCAGTGGGTGGACGAACCACCGACCGGAGCAACACCTTCCGCGGGTGAGCCCGAGGTGACCCTCGCGCCCCCGCCCGAACCACCGCCCACCGGCCCCTCGCACGCGTCGATCCTGGCCGGCGCGGTCGCCGGCGTGGTGCTGGCCGCCGCCATCGGCACCGGCATCTGGGCCCTCGTACGCGGCGACGACGACCCCGACGGCGACAGCGGCATCTACGGGACGCCCAGCGCCACCGCCTCCCCGAGCCCCGGCCCGTCGACGTACGGGTCCTCGTCCGGGTCGACGTACGGGTCCTCTTCCGGATCGACCTACGGCTCCACGTACGGGTCGACCTATGGATCGTCGTACGGCTCCACCTACGGCACGACGTCCGGCACGACGTCGGGCGGCGGCTACACCCCCGCCCCGAGTCCCACCACCGGCCCCACCACAGGAACGGGCCGGTACGTACGCACCGTGGATCCCGCCGGATTCCGGCTGGACGTGCCCACGGGGTGGACGCGCAGCACCGAGGGGACCAGCGTGTTCTACAAGTCGTCCGACGGCCGCCGCCTGATCCAGGTCTTCGCGCTCCAGGGCCCGGAGACGACGCCGTACGACTCCCTGCTGGCCACCGAGAAGTACGTCTCGAAGTACCGCGACTACCGGAAGATCCGCCTCAGCAGGCTGAGCGGGGACGCCGGCGAGTACGAGTACACCTACACCCACGCCGACTACTCCACCCGCCACGTCGTCCTCCAGGCCCGTACCGCGCCCGACCGGCGCAAATACGCGCTGCTGGTCGCCGGACCCGGGTACGACCGGTCGACGACGCTGCAGACCTACCGGGCGGTGACGGGCTCCTTCTGCCCGACCGGCTACTGCTCGGGCTAGGCAGCAGCGACTCAGAGTGACTCGCGTCACTCTTCGTGAAAAAGGAGGCATAGGTTCTCCCCCTCTGGTTAGGGGCGTCCCGTTGCCGGTGCCGGGCCGTTCGCGGTCCGCACCGGCGACGCGACCGTTCGTCACCGGAAGGCAAGGGCACAAGTGATGTCGTCAGTCGAGACCATCCACGTCGACGGGGTGTGGCGCGGCGCCGCGTCCGGCGCGCAGCGGGAGGTCCTCGACCCCGCGGACGCCACGACGCTGGCCATCGTTTCCGAGGGCGGCGTGGCGGACACCGACGCCGCCGTGGCCGCCGCCCGCCGCGCGTTCGACGGGGGCGAGGGCCGCTGGCCGCGCACGCCCGTCGCCGAGCGGGCCGCGCTGCTGCGCCGTGTGGCGGACCTCCTCGAGCGCGACCGCGAGGAGATCGCGCTGACCGAGAGCCGGGACACCGGCAAGACCCTCGAAGAGGGCCGCATCGACGTCGACTGCGTACGCGACGCCTTCCGCTACTTCGCCGACCTGGTGGTGGCCGAGGGCCCCGGCCGCGTCGTCGACGCCGGCTCGGACACCGTGCACAGCGTCGTCGTGCACGAGCCGGTCGGCGTGTGCGCGCTGATCACGCCCTGGAACTACCCGCTGCTGCAGGCCAGCTGGAAGATCGCCCCGGCCCTGGCCGCCGGCAACACCTTCGTGATCAAGCCCAGCGAGGTCACCCCGCTGTCCACCGTGCACCTGGTCCGGCTGCTGGCCGAGGCCGGACTGCCGGACGGCGTCGCCAACCTCGTCACCGGCGCGGGCGACCCCGTCGGCGCCCGGCTCGCCGAGCACCCGGACGTCGACCTCGTCTCCTTCACCGGCGGCCTCGCCAGCGGCACCAAGGTGGCGGCCGCCGCCGCGCCGACCGTCAAGAAGGTCGCCCTCGAACTCGGCGGCAAGAACCCCAACGTCGTCTTCGCCGACGCCTGCGCGAGCGACGAGGACTTCGACACCGTCGTCGACCAGGCCCTCAACGCCGCCTTCATCCACAGCGGCCAGGTCTGCTCGGCCGGCTCCCGCCTCATCATCGAGGAGTCCGTGCGCGACCGCTTCGTCGCCGAACTCGCCCGCCGCGCCGAGCGGATCAGGCTCGGGCGCGGCACCGAGAAGGGTGTCGAGTGCGGACCGCTGGTCTCCGCGCAGCAGCTCGCCAAGACCGAGGCGTACGTGTCCTTCGCGCTCGCCGAGGGCGCGGCCCTGCGCTGCGGCGGCCGCCGCCCCGAGCCCAGTGACGTCCGTCCGGCGACCGGCTACTTCTACGCGCCGACCGTGCTGGACCTGTGCCACGGCGAGATGAAGGTCGTCCGCGAGGAGACCTTCGGCCCCATCCTCACCGTCGAGACCTTCCACACGGAGGACGAGGCGGTGGCGCTGGCCAACGACACCGAGTACGGCCTGGCGGGCGCGGTCTGGACGAAGGACGCGGGCCGTGCGCGCCGCGTCGCCGGCCGGCTGCGCCACGGCACGGTGTGGATCAACGACTACCACCCCTACCTCCCGCAGGCGGAATGGGGCGGCTTCGGCAAGTCCGGCGTCGGGCGCGAGCTGGGCCCGTCCGGACTGGCCGAGTACCGCGAGGCCAAGCACGTCTACCAGAACCTCGAGCCGAAGCCGGTGCGCTGGTTCGCGGGCTGAGTCCGCGGCACACCGCCCGGCCCCCGCGCCACCGCGCACGTTGCCGCAGCAACGTTCCTGCCCGCAGAAGGAGTTCACCCCCATCATGTCCCTCCACGACTATGTCGTCATCGGCGGCGGCACCGCAGGCTCCGTCATCGCCTCCCGCCTGACCGAGGACCCCGACGTGAGCGTCGCCGTCATCGAGGGCGGCCCCACCGACGTCGGCCGCGAGGACGTCCTGACCCTGCGCCGCTGGCTCGGCCTGCTCGGCGGCGACCTGGACTACGACTACCCGACCACCGAGCAGCCGCGCGGCAACTCCCACATCCGGCACAGCCGCGCCCGCGTCCTGGGCGGCTGCTCCTCGCACAACACCCTCATCTCCTTCAAGCCGCTGCCCGGCGACTGGGACGAGTGGGCCGAGGCGGGCGCCGAGGGCTGGGACGCGGAGTCGATGGACCCCTACTTCGCCCGGCTGCGCAACAACATCGTGCCGGTGGACGAGAAGGACCGGAACGCCATCGCCCGCGACTTCGTCGAGGCAGCGCTGCAGGCGGCCGACGTGCCGCGCGTCGAGGGCTTCAACAGGAAGCCCTTCCACGAGGGCGTGGGCTTCTTCGACCTCGCCTACCACCCCGAGGACAACAGGCGCTCCTCCGCCTCGGTGGCCTACCTCCACCCCTTCCTCGACCGCCCCAACCTCCACCTGATGCTGGAGACCTGGGCGTACCGGCTGGAGCTGGACGGCACCCGCGCCACGGGCGTGTGGGTGCGCACCAAGGACGGCGAGGAGGTCCTCGTCGAGGCGCGGCGCGAGGTGCTGGTGTGCGCCGGCGCCGTGGACACCCCGCGGCTGCTGCTGCACTCGGGCATCAGCCCCAAGGCCGACCTGGACGCGCTGGGCATACCCGTGGTCCACGACCTGCCGGGCGTCGGCGAGAACCTGCTCGACCACCCCGAGTCGGTCATCGTGTGGGAGACGGACGGCCCGATCCCCGAGAACTCGGCGATGGACTCCGACGCGGGCCTGTTCGTGCAGCGCGACCCGGCGGCGGGCGGCCCCGACCTGATGTTCCACTTCTACCAGATCCCCTTCACCGACAACCCCGAGCGCCTGGGCTACGAGAAGCCCGAGCACGGCGTGTCGATGACCCCCAACATCCCCAAGCCGCGCAGCCGCGGCCGGCTCTACCTGACCAGCGCCGACCCGGCCGTCAAGCCCGCCCTCGACTTCCGCTACTTCACGGACGAGGAGGACTACGACGCCCGTACGCTCGTCGACGGCATCCGCCTCGCCCGCGAGATCGCGAAGACCGAGCCGCTGGCGGGCTGGCTCAAGCGCGAGGTCTGCCCCGGCCCGGAGATCACCTCGGACGAGGACCTCAGCGAGTACGCGCGCAAGGTCGCCCACACCGTCTACCACCCGGCCGGCACCTGCCGCATGGGCGCCGTCGGCGACGAACTGGCCGTCGTCGACCCGCAGTTGCGCATTCGCGGGCTGGACGGTATCCGTATCGCCGACGCGTCGGTCTTCCCGACGATGACGGCCGTCAACCCGATGATCGGCGTGCTGATGGTGGGGGAGAAGTGCGCCGAACTGCTTGCAGCAGGCTCCGAAAACGGAGGTGACGTCCAGTGAACGGCACCAGTACCGGAGGCGGCCCAGTGGGCAGGAACGCGCAGCAGGCGGCCGCGGCCGCCACGACCACGGTGGACGGCCCGGCCGGGCCGCCCGTCTTCTCCGTCCGCAACCTGTGGAAGGTCTTCGGCCCCAAGGCCGAGCGCGTGCCCGGCGGCGAGCTGGCCGGCCTGTCCCCCGAGGAGCTGCGCGAGCGCACCGGTTGCACTGTCGCCGTCCGCGACGTCTCCTTCGACGTCCGCCCCGGCGAGTGCTTCGTGGTCATGGGCCTCTCCGGCTCCGGCAAGTCCACGCTCGTCCGATGCCTCACCCGCCTCATCGAGCCCACCGCCGGCACGATCGCCATCGACGGCGAGGACGTGCGCGGCATGGACAAGGGCGCCCTGCGCGACCTGCGCCGGCACCGGGCCGCCATGGTCTTCCAGCACTTCGGGCTGCTCCCGCACCGCACCGTCCTCGACAACGTCGCCTACGGCCTGGAGATCCAGGGCGTCGGCAAGGCCGAACGCCGCGCCAAGGCCGCCGAGATGGTGGAGAAGGTCGGCCTGGCGGGCATGGAGGCCCGCCGCCCCGGCCAGCTCTCCGGCGGCCAGCAGCAGCGCGTCGGCCTGGCCAGGGCCCTGGCCGCCGACCCCGAGGTGCTGCTGTTCGACGAGCCGTTCAGCGCCCTCGACCCGCTGATCCGCCGCGACATGCAGGAAGAGGTCGTACGCCTCAACCGCGACGAGGGCCGCACGATGGTCTTCATCACCCACGACCTGAGCGAGGCCCTGCGCGTCGGCGACCGCATCGCCCTGATGCGCGGCGGCCGCGTCGTGCAGTGCGGCACCCCCGAGGAGATCGTCGGCTCCCCGGCCGACGACTACGTCCGCGACTTCGTCCGGGACGTGCCGCGCGAGCAGGTCCTGACCGTCCGCCGCGCCATGCGCCCGGTGCGCAGCGCCGGCGAGGCCGAGTCCGGGCCCGCGCTCACCCCCGCGACGACCGTCGCCGACGCCATCGAGACCGTGGCCCGCACCGGCGGCCCGGCCCGGGTCGTCGACGCCGGACGGTGCCTGGGCATCGTCGACTTCAAGTCCCTGCTGAACATCGTCGCGGGGCTCGACCGGATACCCGGCCGGGTGCACTCCCTCAAGAAGGCCGTGGCATGAGCAGCGTCACCACCACCGTCCCCCACCAGGCGGCCGCGCCGCCGGGCCCGCTGCGCGCCGCCTGGCGGCGGCCCGTGGCGCGCAAGCTGCTGCTGCTCGGCGCCGCCACCGCCGTGCTGGCGCCGCTCGCCGCGGCCCGCTGGGGCAGCGGCGCCTGGCCGGACGCGCTGACCGTCGACCTGGCCGGCCCGCTGGGCCGGGCCAACGACTGGATCATCGACAACCGCGACAGCCACTGGCTCTTCCTGTACTTCTTCGGGCACATCAGCAACGCCATCATCGCGGCGGTGCGGGGTGTGTACGTGGTGCTGCTCGCCCTCGGCTGGGCCGGTGTCACGGCGGGCGCCACGCTGCTGGCCTGGCGGCTGGCGGGCGTACGGGCGGGCGTGACCGCGCTCGCGTCGTTCGCCGTGTGCGGGCTGCTGGGCATGTGGGTGCCGACGATGCGCACCCTCGCGCTGATGATCGTCGCCGTCGCGGCCTCGGTCGCGGTCGGCGCGCTGCTGGGCCTCGCGGCCGGGCTGTCGGACCGTACGTTCCGGGCGCTGCGCCCCGTGCTGGACACCATGCAGGCGCTGCCGGCCTTCGCCTATCTGCTGCCGGTGGTGCTGGTCTTCGGCATCGGCGTGGCACCGGCCGTGCTGGCCACCGTCGTCTACGCGGCCCCGCCGATGGCGAGGCTGACGGCCCTGGGCCTGCGCGGCACGGACAAGGGCGTGCTGGAGGCGGTCGACTCGCTGGGCGCCACCGGCCGCCAGCGACTGCTGACGGCACGGCTGCCGCTGGCCCGCCGCGAGCTGCTGCTGGGCGTCAACCAGAGCATCATGATGGCGCTGTCGATGGCGGTCATCGCCTCGGTCATCGGCGCCGACGGCCTCGGCGACCGCGTCTACCAGGCCCTGTCCACGGTCGACGTCGGCAGCGCCCTGGCAGCAGGCATCCCGATCGTCCTGCTGGCGATCGTCCTCGACCGGACGACGGCGGGCTCGGCGTCCCCGCGCCGGTTGTGGGCAGTCGTTCCGCAGGGCGATGGGGGCACCCCCGGCCGAAGGCTGGGGGAGGGTGGGCACAACCGGAAACGGACCCGCACCCGAACGGCAACCACGTGGGCCGCAGCCATCGCGGCGGTCGCAGCCCTCGGCCGCCTGACGGGCACGTCCTGGCCCGACACCTGGACCGTCGCGATAGCGACCCCGGTCAACAACGCCAAGGACTGGATGGTCGACCACCTCTACACCGGCCTCCCCGCAGGCCTCGGCGGCACCGCCGACTGGGCCGCCCACTACACCGCCTGGGTCCTCGACCCCCTGCGCGACGGCCTCCAGGGCCTCCCCTGGTGGGGCGCGCTGGTCCTGGTGGCCGCCCTCTCCTGGGCGATCGGCACCTGGCGCACCGCCCTGACGGCCGTCCTGTCGCTGGCCGCGATCGGCGTGCTGGGCCGCTGGACCGTCGCCATGGACACGCTGTCCCAGGTGCTGGCGGCGGTGGCCGTCACGCTCGTCCTGGGCATCGCGATCGCGGTCGCCGCGGCCCGCAGCCCGCGGGTGGAGCGGCTGCTGCGGCCGGTCCTGGACGTCTTCCAGACCATGCCGCAGTTCGTGTACCTGATCCCGGTCGTCGCCCTCTTCGGCATCGGCCGTGCGCCGGCCGCCGCGGCCGCGATCGTCTACGCGCTGCCGGCCGTCGTCCGCATCGTCAGCCAGGGGCTGCGGCAGGCCGACCCGGCCGCCCTGGAGTCGGCCCGCTCGCTGGGCGCGACGGGCGGGCAGCAGCTGCGACACGTGCAGTTCCCGCTCGCACGCGCGGAGTTGCTGCTCGCGGTCAACCAGGCCGTGGTGCTGGTGCTGTCCGTCGTCATCATCGGCGGCCTCGTCGGCGGCGGGGCGCTCGGCTACGAGGTGGTCTTCGGCCTGGCGCAGGGCGACCTGGCCACCGGGCTGATGGCCGGTACGGCGATCGCCTGCCTGGGGCTGATGCTCGACCGGGTCACACAGCCGACGAAGACGAAGGAGGACTGAGATGCTGCTGCGCACGAAGGTGCTCACCGGCGCGGCCGTCGTCGCCCTCGTGGCGACGGCCACGGGCTGCGGCGCGGCCGACATGACCAAGCAGTCCTCGCCGTACGCCAACGCGGCGGGCGCGAAGACCGTCACCCTCTCCGTGCAGTCCTGGGTCGGCGCCCGCGCGAACGCGGCCGTCGCCCAGTACCTGCTGGAGCACGAGCTGGGCTACCGGGTGGACACCGTCCAGGTCGACGAGGTCCCCGCCTGGGACGCCCTCAGCCAGGGCCGCGTCGACGCCATCCTGGAGGACTGGGGCCACCCGGAGCAGGAGAAGCGTTACGTCAAGCAGAAGAAGACCGTCACGGACGGCGGCGGTATCGGCGTCACCGGCCACATCGGCTGGTGGGTGCCCAAGTACTTCGCCGACGCCCACCCGGACGTCCTGGACTGGAAGAACCTGAACAAGTACGCCGCGCAGCTGCGCGGCCCGGAGAGCGGCGGCAAGGGGCAGCTGCTGGACGGCTCGCCGTCCTACGTCACCAACGACAAGGCGCTGGTGAAGAACCTGAACCTGGACTACCAGGTCGTCTTCGCCGGCTCCGAGGCCGCCCAGATCACCCAGATCCAGCAGTACGCCAAGCAGAAGAAGCCCTTCCTGACGTACTGGTACGAGCCCCAGTGGCTGTTCAACGAGGTTCCGATGGTCGAGGTGAAGCTCCCCGAGCACACCGAGGCCTGCGCCGAGAAGGGCGCGGAGGACCCGTCGACGGTCGACTGCGCGTATCCGACGACGCCGCTGAAGAAGTTCCTGAACACCGAGTTCACGAAGAAGGGCGGCAAGGCGGCCCGCTTCCTGAAGAACTTCACCTGGTCGAAGGCGGACCAGAACGAGGTGGCGCAGATGATCGCCGAGGACAGGCTCTCGGCGGACGAGGCGGCCAAGCGCTGGGTCGAGAAGCACCCGGACGTCTGGAAGGCCTGGCTGAAGTAGCACGGCAGGCGGCCGGCGGCACCCCTGTTGCCTCCGGCCGCCTCCCGCTCGACGATCAGTGCTTCAGGGAACCCGGCTTGTAGTGGCCCGGGACGCCGCGCGTGGTCACGGCGATGCGGTTCCAGGCGTTGATCACGATGATCGCCGAGATGAGGTGCGCGAGCTCGGTCTCGTCGAACTGCTCGGCGGCCTTGGCATAGACCTCGTCCGGGACGAAGCCGTCCGTCAGGACGGTGATCGCCTCGGTCAGCTCGATCGCCGCGATCTCCTTCGCGGTGTAGAAGTGCTTCGACTCCTCCCACGCGCTCAGCTGGATGATGCGCTCGACGCTCTCGCCCGCCGCCAGGGCGTCCTTGGTGTGCATGTCCAGGCAGAAGGCACAGTGGTTGATCTGCGAGGCGCGGATCTTCACCAGCTCCAGCAGCACGGGGTCGACACCCTTGTTGGCCGCCGAGTCCAGCTTGATCATCGCCTTGTAGACGTCGGGGGCCAGGTTCGGCAGCTGCATGCGGGGGGTGTGCTCGGGCACGTACTGGCCGGTGGTGTTCGTGTTCTCGTTCGTCGTCATGCCTACGACCCTACGGATCCGGTAGCCCACCGGTATGGTCCATTTCCATGGTGGAAAAGTGGGCCACTTCCGGCTCTGACCTGCATCTCGACCTCACCGGTCCCGGTGGCGTGCGCGCCTGCCTGACCCGCGCGCTGCGGGAGTCCGTACGGACGGGCCGGCTCACCCCGGGCACCCGGCTGCCGTCCTCCCGCACCCTCGCCGCCGACCTGGGCATCGCCCGCAACACCGTCGCCGAGGCCTACGGCGACCTGGTCGCCGAGGGCTGGCTCACCGCCCGCCAGGGCTCCGGCACCCGCGTCGCACAGCGCACCGGGACACCGCGCGCGAGCGCTCCCGCCCGTGGCCCGCGCCCCGCCCGCGCCCGGCCGAAGGCCGCGTACGACCTGATGCCCGGCACCGCCGACGTCGCCTCCTTCCCGCGTGCCGCCTGGCTGTCGGCCGCGCGCCGGGCGCTGACCGCCGCGCCCAACTCGGCCTTCGGCTACGCCGACCCGGCCGGGCGGCCCGAGCTGCGGGCCGTCCTCGCCGACTACCTGGCACGGGCCCGCGGCGTGCGCGCCACCCCGGAGCGGATCGTGGTGTGCGCCGGGTTCATGCAGGGGCTGGCGGTCCTGAGCAGGGTCCTGCGGGGGCGCGGGGTGCGCGAGATGGGCGTGGAGTCGTACGGGCTGTGGTTCCACCGCGAGGTGATCGACCGCGCCGGGCTGCGCACGACGCCGCTCGGCCTGGACGAACGCGGCACGCGCACCGAGGACCTGGCCGCCCTCAAGGCCGCGCGGGCCGTCCTGCTCACCCCCGCCCACCAGTTCCCCATGGGCGTGGCCCTGCACCCGGACCGGCGCGCGGCGGTCGTCGGCTGGGCCGCGCGCACCGGCGGGCTGATCCTCGAGGACGACTACGACGGCGAGTTCCGCTACGACCGGCAGCAGGTCGGCGCCCTGCAGGGCCTGGACCCCGAGCGGGTGGTCTACTTCGGCACGGCGAGCAAGAGCCTGGCCCCCGCCCTGCGGCTCGCGTGGATGGTGCTGCCCGAGGACCTCGTCGACGAGGTGCTGACCGTCAAGGGCATGGGTGAGTACCAGTCGGGCGCCCTCGACCAGCTGACCCTCGCGGAGTTCATCGACTCCGGCGCGTA
Organism: Streptomyces sp. NPDC053048; assembly: GCF_044547045.1. Classification (NCBI taxonomy): domain Bacteria; kingdom Bacillati; phylum Actinomycetota; class Actinomycetes; order Kitasatosporales; family Streptomycetaceae; genus Streptomyces; species Streptomyces sp. NPDC053048. The sequence goes on along the minus strand of NZ_JBITZS010000009.1, from coordinate 114,348 downwards.
CGACCGTCACCTGCGCGCCATGCGCCTGCGCTACCGCCGCCGCCGCGACCAGCTGGTGTCCGTCCTCGCCGAGCACGCCCCGCACGTCCGCGTCACGGGCATCGCCGCGGGCCTGCACGCCGTGCTCGAACTGCCTGACGGCACCGAGCGCGGCACGCTCAAGGCGGCGGCCTGGCAGGGCCTGGCCGTCGAGGGCCTGAGCCGCTACCGCCACCCGGAGGCCCCGCCGGCCCGCGACGGCCTGATCGCCGCCTACGGCACCCCGCCGGACCACGCCTTCACGGGTGTCCTGGACGCGCTGGTGCGGACGCTGTCGGGGACGGGGGAGTGAGGCGGGAACGTGCCGGCCGAACGTTCGGGGCCGAGTACCTGAACGTTCCTGCTGGGTAGTGCTGCCCCGACCGCCGAAACCAGGGCAAACGCGAGCAGCAGGGGGCAATGATGAGCGAAGAGGTGTGCGACTTCCCGGCTCAGGACTTCGCGGGCGGGCCGCTGCCGCTGCCCCGCGCGCCCGTCTTCCGGACGCGGCTGCCCACCGGCGAGGTGGTCTGGGCCGTCACCGGCTACGACGAGGTGCGCACGGCGCTGGCCCACCCGCTGCTGGCGCGCGACATCACCGCCTACGACCCGGAGTCGGAGGCGCAGGGCGCCCCCTTGGCGGGCGGCGCCCTGCGCGACCGTACGCTCCTGCTCGACGGGCCCCCGCACGCCCAGTTGCGCCGGCTGGCGGTCCGCCCGCTGACGCCGCGCCGGGTGGCCGCCCTGCGGCCCCGCATCGAGGAGATCACCGGCAGGGTCGTCGACGCCTTCGTGGCGGCCGGGCCTCCGGGCGACCTGGTGCGGGGCGTGGCGTTCCCCGTGCCCATTGCCGTCATCTGCGAGATCCTCGGCATCCCCGAGAGCGATTCCGCCGTGTTCGGCCGGTGGGCGGACCGGCTGACGACGTTCGGCGCCATGAGCCAGGACGACTCCATGGACGCGCTGTTTGCCCTGCTGTCGTACCTGTCCGAACACCTGGCGGCCAAGCGCGAGCGGCCGGGCCCCGACCTGCTGAGCGAGTGGCTGGCGCCGGGGGAGGGCGAGGACCGGTTCACCGACGCCGAGCTCACCCAACTCGCCCTCGCCGTCCTCGTCGCCGGGTACGAGACCACCGCCACCGCGATCGCCGCCTCCGTCTGGCAGCTGACGCGCCGGCCCGATCAGTGGCGGACGCTGAGCGCGACGCCCGAACTTGTCCCGGACGCCGTGCAGGAGCTGTTCCGCTTCCAGCCGCGCGCACCGATGTTCCGCATCCTGGTGGCGCGCCGCGACCTCGAACTCGGCGGGGTGACGATCCGCCGGGGGGACGGCGTGATGCCCCTCATCTGGGCCGCCCACCGTGATCCCGCGTGCTGCGCGGAGCCCGACCGTTTCGACATCCGGCGCACCGACAACACGCACATCGTCTTCGGCCACGGCCCGCACACCTGCCTGGGCATGGCCCTGGCCACGGTCGAGCTCGAGGTGGTCCTCGGCGCGCTGCTGTGCCGCCTGCCGGGCCTGCGGCCGGCGGCTCCGCCGGACACGCTGCCCTGGCACACGGACCGGCTCACCGGGGGCGGCCTGGTGACGCTTCCTGTCCTGTGGTGACGGGCAGCGGCTTCTCCTTCATCGCGAGGGCCAGGACCAAGGCCAGCGCCATGAAGGGGACCGTCCAGAAGAAGACCGTCCGGAAGGCGTCGACGCGCTCGGCGGGGGTCGGCTGCCCGGCCCCCAGGCCCGCGGTGAGGATCGCGCCGAACAGCGCCGCGCCGAAGGCCCCGCCGAGGCTCTTGAAGAAGTTCAGGGTGCCGGTGGCGGCGCCCAGGTGGCGTTGCTCGACCGCGTTCTGCCCGGCCAGCAGGGCCACCTGCACACAGCAGCCGATGCCCACCCCCGCGACGGTCAGGGCCACGGCCAGCGCGGCCGGGCCCGTACTGCCGTCGGCGCGGCTGACGGACCACATCGCGGCACCCGTCAGCACCGACCCGGCCACGGGATAGGCCTTGTAGCGGCCGGTCCTCGTGATCAGCGGGCCGGACACCGCCGTGGCCGCCACGACGCCCAGCAGCAGCGGAATCTCGTACAGGCCCGCGGTGAACGCGGACTTGCCCTGCACGCTCTGCAGGAACATCGGCACGAACAGCATCGCCACGACGAGCACCAGCGTGGAGACCAGGAACTGGGCCGCCGCCAGGTCGAAGACGGGGGAGCGGAAGAGGCTCGGCGGCGTGAGCGGTGCGGCCGCCCGCCGCTCCACCCGGAGGTAGGCGGCCAGCGACAGCAGGCCGAGCGCGATCAGCCCGAGGACGACGCCCGACGTCCAGGCGTACTCGTGGCCGCCCCACGTGGTGAACAGCATCACGGAGGTGGTGAACACCGTGACCGTCACCGCACCGAGGACGTCGAGCCTTCCGCTGTAGACGCGGTGGGCCAGATGCAGCCTGGTGTGGACCGCCACGAGGGCCACCACGCCGATCGGCAGGTTGACGTAGAAGATCCAGCGCCAGGACAGGCCGTCGGAGAACGCGCCTCCCAGCAGCGGTCCGGCGACCAGCGCGAGGGTCGCGACCGCGCCCAGCAGCCCCAGGTACTTGGCCCGTTGGCGCGGCGGCACCAGCTCCGCCGTGATCGCCATCACCAGGGAGTTCAGCCCGCCGCCCCCGATGCCCTGCAGCGCGCGGAAGAGGCTGAGCGCGGCGACGCTGCGCGCCGTGCCGCTCAGCAGCGAGCCGATCAGGAAGACCACGATGGAGAACTGGAAGATCTTCTTGCGCCCGTAGAGGTCGCCGATCGTGCCGAAGACCAGCGTGGTGATCGCGCCGGTCAGCATGTACCCGGTCACGATCCACGGGGCGAACGCCGGGTCGTGCAGGTCCCTGCCGATGCTGGGGACGGCGGTCACCACGATCGTCTGGTCCAGGTTCGCGATGAACAGGACCAGCATCAGCGGGACCATCAGCACGATCACGGTCCGCCGGACCAGGTGTAGTCGCCCGGCTCGAAGCGGCTCAGCCGGCGGGTGAGCCGCCCCGTGGACCAGGGCCAGCAGAAGGTGTTGCGTCCGCCGGAACGGAGGTAATAGCTCGAGCAGCCGCCGGAGTTGTAGACGGTGGTGCGCAGGGCCCGCTGCACGGCGGCGTTGTACGAGGCCTGGACGGCCGGGCGGACGTCGAAGGAGACGTGCCCGCCCCGGCGGAGGCGGGCCAGCGCCCCCGCCAGATAGGCCAGTTGCGCCTCCACGACGGTGACGGCCGAGCTGGCACCGGACAGCAGATTGGGCCCCAGGAGCAGGAAGAGATTGGGAAACCCGGCCACGGACGTGCCGAGGTACGCCTGCGGACCGTCGCCCCACGTCTCGTGGAGCGTGCGGCCGTCCGCGCCGTGCACGCCGGAGGCCAGCGGCAGTTCGCCCATCCGGAAGCCGGTGGCCAGGACGAGGACGTCGGCCTCGGCCCTGGTGCCGTCGGCGCCGGTCAGCCGGTCCTTCTCCACGGCGGCCAGAGCGGTGGGGTGCAGGTGGACGTGCGGCCGGGCGAGCGCCGGGTAGTAGTCGCTCGAGGTCAGCAGCCGCTTGCAGCCCAGGCGGTAGTCCGGGGTGAGCGCCCGGCGCAGCCGCCGGTCGGGGACCGCCAGGCGCAGGTGGACACGGGCCGCGCCCTGCAGGGGCCGTACGAGCGCCGGGTGCCGGAAGGCGTAGCCGAAGCCCTCCTGCACCCCGTACTGCACCGCCCGCAGCGCGCGCTGGGCGGCGGGAGCCCGCCGCAGGCACCAGGAGAACGCGCGCGAGGTCGGGAAGTCGGGCTTGGGCAGCAGCCACTGGGCGGTGCGCTGGAAGAGGTGGACGGCCGCCGCCCGCTCCTGGATCGCGGGGACGACCTGGACCGCCGAGGCACCGCTCCCGACGACGGCGACCCGCCGGCCGGTGAGGTCGACGGAATGGTCCCACCGCGCCGTGTGCACCACCGGCCCCGCGAAGCTCTCGAGCCCCGGCACGTCGGGCCACAGCGGGCGGTGCCAGGGGCCGGTGGCCAGGACCAGCACGGCGGCGCTGTACGGACCGCCCGTCGTCTCCAGGCGCCAGCGGCCGCCGGTCCCGTCCCACCGGGCCCGCAGCACCTCGACGCCGCACCGCAGGGCCTCCGCGACCCCGAACCGTCCGGCGGTCGCCCGCAGATAGTCGTGGATCTCCCGCCGGTGCGCGAAGGTCCGGCTCCAGCCGGGGTTGGGGGCGAAGGAGTAGCAGTACAGCGCGGACGGGACGTCGCAGGCGCATCCGGGATAGGTGTTGTCCCGCCATGTACCGCCGAGCTCCTGGGCCTTCTCCAGCACCAGGAGGTCGTGGAAGCCCTCCTGACGCAGCCGCACCGCCGCGCCTATGCCGGAGAGTCCGGCGCCGATCACGACGATCCGTACATCCCTGCCCGTACGGGCACCCTGTGCGTGCTCAGGCTGAGGAGACATCGCGCTCCGCTCCCTCGGCTACGGGCCGGTGCGCTCAGTGTGGAGGCAACCGGAGGGCCGCCGTCAGGGCGCGAACCCGCGCGCGGGAGCCGTCCCCGGGCGCCCGGACAGCGCCCACCGGCGGCGCACACTCCACCGGCGGCGCGGCGCGAGGTGAAGCACCAAACCGTGACAGGTCCGGGACAAGCCCGGGACCGGCCGGAAACCGGCGGCGGCGAACCGGGGTTTAGGGTGTGTGGACTTCATTCGCGACGGGGGCGTCACACATGGCACAAAAGGAAAAAAGGCGACTGCGGTCCAGCACGGTCGTGCTCGGCGGCATGGGCGTGCTCGCGGCCACCCTCACCGCCTGCGGCTCCGAGCCGGACAAGCGGTGCGTGGACCCGAACAGCTACGACGTCAACCGCGGCTACAAGGTCCTGGACTCCAAGGCCTGCAAGAGCGGCGGCACCACGTCCAGTTCCAGTTCCGGCTCCGGGTCGACGGGATCGAGCGGCGGCTCCTCCGGCCGCTGGTACTACGGCTCCGGCAAGTCGGGCTCCAAGGGCGGATTCGCCGACAGCGGCACCTTCAGCAAGAGCCAGGCGGTCGACCGCGGCGGCTTCGGCTGTTCGTCCTCGAGCGGCGGCTGAGCGCACGACGATGCGGCGACACCGGATATCCCCCCGCCCCGGCTGGCAGGCCACCGTCGAGGAGCAGGGGCTGATCTACCCCCTCTCCCGGCAGCCCGACGGCTCGCTGCGCCCGTACTGGGACGAGAGCGCGTACTACTCCTTCACCCTCCCCGAGATCGAGGCGCTGGAGGAGGTCGTCGAGGAGCTGCACGCCATGTGCCTGGCGGCCGCCGCGCACATTGTCGAGCACGACCGCTTCGCCGACCTCGGCATCACCGACCCGCGCCTGGCGGCCCTGGTCGCCGAGTCCTGGCGGCGGCGCGCGGAACTGCCCTCCCTCTACGGGCGCTTCGACCTGCGCTACGACGGACGTCCCGGCGGCGGCCCGGCCAAGATGCTGGAGTACAACGCCGACACCCCCACCTCCCTCGTCGAGGCGGCGGGACCGCAGTGGTTCTGGATGGAGGAACGTTTCGCCGGTGTTCCTCACGCCGACCAGTGGAACTCCCTGCACGAGCGCCTGGTCGACGCCTGGAAGCGTCAGGCCGCCCTGCTCCCGCCCGGCGCGCCCCTGCACTTCGCCCACTCCGCCGGGGACGAACTCGGTGAGGACCTGATGACGGTGGCCTACCTCCAGGAGACCGCCGAGCAGGCCGGGATCGCGACCGAGGCCATCTCGATGGAGGACATCGGCTGGGACCACCTCTCCGGCCGGTTCGTCGACACCAGGCTGCGCTTCATCAGGGCCTGCTTCAAGCTCTACCCCTGGGAGTGGCTGGCCACCGACGCGTTCGGCCCGCGCGCCCTGGAGACGCTCGACAACGGCGGCGGCACCGGCTCGACGCTGTGGATCGAGCCCGCCTGGAAGATGCTGCTCTCCAACAAGGCCCTGCTCGCCGTCCTCTGGGAGCTCTACCCGGGCCACCCCAATCTGCTGCCCGCCTACCTCGACGGCCCGCGCGAACTGGCCCGTACGAGCGGCTACGTGGCCAAGCCGCTGCTGGGCCGCGAGGGCGCGGGCGTCACGATCCACGCCGCCGGCGCCGACCCGGTCGTGCGGGACGAGCCCTGCTGCTACCAGGAGCTCGCCCCGCTGCCCGACTTCGACGGCAACCACGTCGTGCTCGGCGCCTGGGTGGTCGAGGACGAGTCGGCGGGCCTGGGCATCCGCGAGTCGTCGGGGCTGGTCACGGACCAGTACGCGCGGTTCGTACCGCACGTGATCCTCTAGGGCCCGTCAGCCGGTTCAGCCCGCCAGCACCGCCCGCAGCTGGTCCAGGCCCCAGTCCAGGTCCTCCTTGGAGATCACCAGCGGCGGGGCGATGCGGATGGTGGAGCCGTGGGTGTCCTTGACCAGCACCCCGCGCTCCATCAGCCGCTCCGAGATCTCGCGCCCCGTGCCGCTGTGCGGGTCGATGTCGACGCCCGCCCACAGGCCGCGCCCGCGCACGGCGGTCACCGAGCCGGCGCCCGCCATCAGGTTCAGCTGGTGGTGCAGGTGCTCGCCCAGCTCGGCCGCGCGCTGCTGGTACTCGCCGGTGCGCAGGATCGCGACGACCTCCAGGGCCACCGCGCACGCCAGCGGGTTGCCGCCGAAGGTGGAGCCGTGCTCGCCGGGGCGGTAGACGCCCAGGACGTCCCGGGACGAGACGACCGCCGACACCGGCACCACACCACCGCCCAGGGCCTTGCCCAGCACGTACATGTCCGGGACCACGCCCTCGTGCTCGCAGGCGAAGGTCCGGCCGGTGCGGCCGAGCCCGGACTGGATCTCGTCGGCGATGAAGAGGACGTTCCGCTCGCTCGTCAGCCGCCGCACGCCCGCCAGATAGCCCGCCGGCGGCACCAGCACGCCCGCCTCGCCCTGGATCGGCTCCAGCAGCACGGCCACCGTGTGCTCGTCGACCGCCGCCTCCAGCGCGGCCAGGTCGCCGTAAGGAACGATCTCGAAGCCCGGGGTGTACGGGCCGAAGTCCGCCCGCGCCTCCTGGTCCGTCGAGAAGCTGATGATCGTGGTGGTGCGGCCGTGGAAGTTGTTGTCGGCGACCACGATCTTCGCGCGGCCGTCCGGTACGCCCTTGACGCGGTAGCCCCACTTGCGCGCGGTCTTCACCGCCGTCTCGACCGCCTCGGCGCCGGTGTTCATCGGCAGCACCATCTCCATGCCGCACAGCTCCGCCAGCGCCGCGCAGAACTCCGCGAACCGCTCGTGGTGGAAGGCGCGCGAGGTCAGCGTCACCCGGTCGAGCTGCTGCTTGGCGGCGTCGATCAGCCGGGGGTTGCCGTGGCCGAAATTCAGCGCCGAGTACCCGGCGAGCATGTCGAGGTAGCGGCGCCCCTCGATGTCGGTCACCCACGCGCCGTGCGCGGTCGCGATCACGACGGGGAGCGGGTGGTAGTTGTGCGCGCTGTGTTCCTCGGCTGCGGCGATGCTGCGTTCCGTGGCTGTCAACGTGTGCTCCGTTCCTGCGGTCGGGCGAGTCCGGGCATGCTGCTTGCCGTCTTTCTACACCGCTTTCCGCACCGCATCCCCACCGCTGAACCGAGTCCGGTTCCGCACCTGAGAGAATGAGGGCATGGCCCTTGATCGTCCGCGCGCTCTCTCCGGTATCCAGCCCACCGCAGGCTCGTTCCACCTCGGGAACTACCTCGGTGCCGTCCGTCAGTACGTGGCCCTGCAGGAGACCCACGACGCCTTCTACATGGTCGTCGACCTGCACGCGATCACCGTGGCGCAGGACCCGAAGGAGCTGCGGGCGAACACCCGCATCGCGGCCGCCCAGCTGCTGGCCGCCGGCCTGGACCCGGACCGCTGCACCCTCTTCATCCAGAGCCACGTCCCCGAGCACGCGCAGCTCGGCTGGGTGATGAACTGCCTCACCGGCTTCGGCGAGGCCTCCCGGATGACGCAGTTCAAGGACAAGTCCGCCAAGCAGGGCGCCGAGGGCACCACCGTCGGCCTGTTCACCTACCCGATCCTGCAGGTCGCCGACATCCTCCTCTACCAGGCGGACTCCGTCCCGGTCGGCGAGGACCAGCGCCAGCACATCGAGCTGACCCGCGACCTCGCCGAGCGCTTCAACGGCCGCTTCGGCAAGACCTTCCGCATCCCCGCCGCGCACATCGTGCGCGAGACGGCGAAGATCTACGACCTGCAGGACCCGACCGCCAAGATGAGCAAGTCGGCGGCGACGGCCAAGGGCCTGATCAACCTGCTGGACGAGCCCAAGGTCTCGGCGAAGAAGATCAAGAGCGCGGTCACCGACACCGACACGGTCATCCGCTTCGACGCCGAGAACAAGCCGGGCGTCAGCAACCTCCTCACCATCTACTCCACGCTCACCGGCACCACCGTCGCCGACCTCGAGCAGAAGTACGAGGGCAAGGGCTACGGCGCGCTCAAGACCGACCTGGCCGAGGTCATGGTGGAGTGGGTCACCCCCTTCCGGGCCCGGACGCAGGAGTACCTGGACGACCCGGAGACGCTGGACGCCGTCCTGGCCAAGGGCGCGGAGAAGGCCCGTGCCGTCGCCGCCGAGACGCTGGCCCAGGTCTACGACAAGCTGGGCTTCCTGCCCGCGAAGCACTGAGCCATCCGGATAGGTGATCTGGCAGTGGACGCGGCGCAGCCGTCACACTGACCACGGGGACGACAGGCGCACAGGAGGGAGAACGCAGTGGGGACCGTAACGCTCGGCGTTTCGATCGCGGTCCCGGAGCCGTACGGAAGCTTCCTCCAGAAGCGCCGCGAGGGCTTCGGCGACCCGCACGCCCACGGCATTCCCACGCACGTCACCCTGCTGCCGCCGACGGAGGTGGACGCCTCGTCGCTGCCCGCGATCGAGGCCCACCTCGCCGAGGTCGCGGCGGCGGGCCGGCCGTTCCGGATGCGGCTGTCGGGGACGGGTACGTTCCGGCCGCTGTCGCCGGTGGTGTTCGTCAACGTGGTCGAGGGCTCGGCCTCCTGCACCTGGCTGCAGAAGCGGGTGCGGGACGCGTCCGGGCCGGTGGCCCGGGAGCTGCAGTTCCCGTACCACCCGCACGTCACGATCGCCCACGGCATCCCCGAGGACGCCATGGATCGGGCCTACGCGGAGCTCGCGGACTACGAGGCGGCCTGGACGATCCACGGCTTCGCGCTGTACGAGCAGGGCCCGGACGGCGTCTGGCGGCTGGAGCGGGATTTCCCTTTCGGACGGACTGAGGTGGACGGCTCACCCCCGGCCGTGCCCCGCCAGACGGGCGTGGCGCGCCCGCCGGCGCCGTCCCTCTGACGGACGGCCCCGGCTCTCGGGGCCGCCGGCCCGGCGCTCGGGACCACCCGCCCGGGTGAGGCGTACACCTGCCCGCGGAATGGTAGGTGTGGATCATGGACTGGCTGACCCGGCTCCCTCTGATCGGCCCGCTGATCGAGAAGGCGGCCCGCACGCACGCGTGGCGCTCGTACGAGACCCTCGACCGGGTGAAGTGGACCCGGCTGGCCGCGGCGATCACCTTTACGAGCTTCGTCGCGCTCTTCCCTCTGCTGACGCTGGGCGCGGCCGTCGCCGCCGGGATACTCACCGAGGCGCAGACGCGGGACCTGGAGCGCCGGCTGACCGAACAGGTGCCCGGCATCTCCGGCAGCCTCGACCTCAGCAGCCTCACCGACAACGCCGGCACGGTGGGGATCGTGGCCGGCGCGCTGCTGCTGTTCACGGGCGTCAGCTGGGTGGGCTCGCTGCGCGAGTGCCTGCGGGCGGTGTGGGAGCTCGAGGAGGACCCCGGCAACCCCGTGCTGCTCCGGCTCAAGGACGCGGCGCTGCTGGTGGGCCTCGGCGGGGTGTTCCTGCTGTCGGCCGCCTGCTCGGCGTTCGCGTCGGCCGCCGCCGGCTGGGTGGTCGAGAAGGCCGGTCTGGGCGACGTCGGCGGGCTGCTGACGGCCGCGGGGTTCTGCGCCGCCGTGCTCGCCGACTTCCTGATGATGGGCTTCGTCCTGTCGCGCCTGCCCGGTGTGCTCCCCGCCCGCCGCCGGCTCGTGGTCGGCGCGCTGCTCGGCGCGGTCGGCTTCGAGGTGCTCAAGCTACTGCTGAGCGGCTATCTGCAAGGGGTCGCGGCCAAGAGCATGTACGGCGCGTTCGGCACGCCCGTCGCGCTGCTGCTGTGGATCAACTTCACGGCGAAGCTGACGCTCTACTGTGCCGCGTGGACGGCCACCGGCGCGGACCGTGAGGAGGCGGACCTCCTCGACGCGGACACGCGGCACAGCGAGTCGTAGCCCCTCAGGGCGGTCAGTCCTTCGGCTTTTCCCCGCCGCCCTTGTCGCTGCCCTTGTCCCCGTCGGGCTTGGTGGCCGGCGTCGGCGAGCGGTGCCGGGCGACGCGGGCGGGCAGCGGATGGCGGCGGTTGACGACGTACCCGGCCGCCGCCAGCAGCGCCAGCGCCGCGCCCGTGATGCCGACGGCCGTCCACATGCCGTCACCGCCGCCACCGGCCACCGACGCCTGGGCGCTCTGCCCGCCCTGGCCGCCCTTCCCGCCGCCGGACTTGTCGGCCCCGCTCTTGGGCGCCACCAGCACCCCGACCGGCTTCACATGGCCCGCGGCCTCGAAGCCCCAGTCCAGCAGCTTCGCGGTCTCCTTGTAGATCTGGTGGGGCTCCTTGATGTCCGGGTTCATGACCGTCACCAGCAGCTTGCGGCCGTCGTGCTGGGCGACGCCGGTGAAGGTGTTGCCGGCGTTGGTGGTGGAGCCGTTCTTCACGCCCGCCATGCCCTTGTAGGCGGGCACGCCCTGCCCGGTGAGCAGGCGGTTGGTGTTGGTGATGGGATACGTCTCGCGCTTCTTGCCCGGCTTCTCCTCGCCCGGGAACTGGGCGACGGCCGTCGAGCAGTACTCGCGGAAGTCCGCCTTCTGCAGCCCGGAGCGGGCGAACAGCGTCAGGTCGTAGGCGCTGGAGACCTGCCCGTCGGCGTCGTAGCCGTCGGGCGTGACGACGTTGGTGTCGAAGGCCTGCAGATTCTCCGCGTGGTCCTGCATGTCCTTGACGGTCTGCTTGATGCCGCCGTTCATCGACGACAGCACGTGCACCGCGTCATTGCCCGAACGGAGGAACACCCCGAGCCACATGTCGTGGACGGAGTACGTCGAGTCCTCCTTGATCCCGACCGCGCTGCTGCCCTCGCCCATGCCCTCGAGCTCGTAGGGCTTCACCTTGTGCTGCTGGTTCTTGGGCAGCCTCGGCAGCAGGGTGTCGGCGAAGAGCATCTTGAGGGTGGAGGCCGGCGGCAGCCGCCAGTGGGCGTTGTGGGCGGCCAGGATGTCGCCGGATTCGGCGTCGGCGACCAGCCACGAGTCGCCGCTGAGCTCGTCCGGGAGCGCGGGCGCCCCCGGGCCGAGGCGGACCTGGGTGCCGGGTTTGCCGAGCAGTTCGCCGCCCACCGTGGACATCTTGGCGGGCGGTCGTTTGGGCGGCTTGCCCTTGCCGTCCGCCGGGCTCGCGCTCGCCTTGGGGCTCGCGCTGGGACTCGGGGACGGGGCGGCGAGCACGGGAGCGGCGGTCGCCAGGGGGAGCAGCAGCGAGGCGCCGGCCGCCAGCGCCGTGGCGGTGGTGACCGTGCGGTGGCGTCGGCGGCGCGTCGCGGAGTACCGCGCGGCGGAACGCGGTGGAGTCGAAGTCTTCGTCGGCACGCTGGTGAACGTACCGCCACGCCCCGTGACCTGTGACGGCGCCTCACTGCCGGCCTGCGTCGAGGACCCGATAGGACCAGTGCGGGCGGGGAAACGCATACTGAAACCCATGGTGAATTCTTCCGGGGAAGCGGCCCCGCGAACCCCCGCGACCCTCTCGCGTCCCGTGTCCTGGTTCCTGCTCGCCTTCGGGGTGTGGAGCTGGTTCATCTGGATCACTTTCGTCAAGAACCTCTGGAAGGACGGCAGCGGCCTCGCCTTCGACGACGCGGGTGAGCCCACCGGCTACTTCTGGGTGCACCTGCTGCTCGCGATCACCTCGTTTCTTCTGGGGACGGCTGTCGGGATCATCGGGTTGCGTGGGGTGCGGGCGTTGCGGCGCACCTCATAACGGACAGGCCGGGCGGCCCGCCCCGCCTGTACGCACTGCCCTCCCGCACCACGGCTGGCGATCACTTGGCCGATTCCCGGGACGTACGCGCGTTCGCTTGTTTACGGTGATGCGCATCACTGGGCGGGAGGGGCGCAGGCGATGCGTGGTGTCCGGATTCGGGTGGGAACGACAGTCCTGGCGGCGGCGCTGCTGGTGGGGTCCGTCGGGGGTTGCGGGGTCCTGGAGGGGGGTGGATCCGGCCAAGGGCCGATCACGGTGGGCACGACCGACACGGTCAGCGCCCTCGACCCGGCGGGCGCCTACGACGCGGGCTCCTGGGCGCTCTACAGCAACATCTACCAATCGCTGCTGACCTTTTCGCCGGGGTCCAGCGCCCCGGTGCCGGACGCGGCCCGGCGGTGCGGCTTCGAGGGGGAGGGGTTACGCACGTACGTCTGCGAGCTGCGGCCGGGCCTGACGTTCGCCAACGGGCACGCGCTGACGGCGGAGGACGTGAAGTTCTCCTTCGACCGCATCGTGCGGATCAGGTCCAAGCAGGGTCCGCTGTCCCTGCTGGAGACCCTGCGGTCGGTGGACGCCTCGGCGGCGGGCGACAAGGTGACGTTCCGGCTGAAGGTGCCGGACGCCACCTTCCCGTTCAAGATCGCCACCGGTGGCGGCTCGATCGTCGACAGCGAGACCTACCCGGCGAACCGGCTGCGCGCAGGCGACGAGGTGGACGGCTCGGGTCCGTTCGTGCTGAGCGGCTATACGACGGGCGCGACCGCCGAACTGAAGCCCAACAAGCGCTACCAGGGCGTGATGAAGCGGGCGGGCAGCGAGGTGACGGTCCGCTACTTCGCGGACCCGGGCCGGCTGAGCCAGGCCTGGCAGGACAAGTCCCTCGACGTGGTCGGCCGCCAGCTGCCGCCCGCCGACCTGGCCGGGCTCTCGCCGACGGAGACGGCCTTCCGGGTCAGCGAGACACCCGCGGCCAACATGCGCGCGCTGGTGTTCAACCTGCGCGACGGCTCGCCGATGCGGACGACGGCGGTGCGGCAGGCGATCGCCGCGATCGTCGACCGCAGCGCGCTCGCCCGGGACGTCCACCTGCGCACGGTGGAACCCCTGTACTCCCTCATCCCCCAGGGCCTCACCGGCCACACGACGTCCTTCTACGACACCTATCCCAACCCCGACCCGGAACAGGCGGCGGGCCTGCTGCGCCGCGCGGGTGTGAGCGTCCCGGTCCGCTTCGGCCTCGCCTACTCGAGGGGCGCGGCCACGGACCAGGAGGCGGCCCTGCTGAAGAAGCAGCTCGAGGCGACGGGCCTGTTCCGGGTGGAGACGCGCCACGTGGGCTGGAAGGAGTTCCAGGAGGGCTACGCGCGCGGTGCCTACGACGCGTACACCATCAGCTGGGTGGCCGACTTCCCCGACCCGGACACGTTCACGACCCCGCTGGTGGGCGCCGGCAACGCCCTCCACACGGGGTACACGAGCCCCCGCATCGAATCCCTCATCCGCGCCACCCAGCAGATGGACCAGCGGGCCAGGGTCTCGCCCGACTTCCGCAGCATCCAGAAGATCGTGGCCGAGGACGTACCGCTGGTGCCGCTGTGGCAGAAGAAGGACTACGCGGTGAGCCGGAAGTCGATCTCGGGGACGCAGTACCTGTCGGACGGGACGGGGATGTGGCGCCTGTGGCGGCTGAAGCGGATGTGAGGGGGGCGATGCGTGGCGTGGATCAGAAGCGGTTGCGCTCGTCGCTGGCGAAGAAGAAGCCGAAGGCGGCGCTGGCCAGCGCGACGATCGGGGTGATGACGAGGCTGATCTCGCGGTAGTCGTCACTCTTGAAGTGGGTCCAGTGGCCGAGGACGAGGGCCAGGGTGGGCATGCCGGAGAGGAGCCCGACGAGCCATAGGAGCCCGACGGCCAGGGTGCGCCGGGTCTCGTGCATCCGACGTTCCCTCGAGCCCACGACCTGGTCGTCGCGGACCGTCGTGTTCGGCTGGAGGTCCTCCTCGAACTCCCCGAGCGTGCGGCCGGCCGGAGGGGCCGGTGCGGCCGGTGAGGCCGGTGAGGCCGGTATGAGCTCCCGGAGGAAGCCGGTGTCGAGGCCCTGGCCGTCGGGCATCTCGTCCTCGATCAGATCGTCCGGTCCAGCGTTCGGCACGGGCATCATCTCTCTGCTTCGGGGGCTTGGGGAGCTTCGGGGGCTTCGTGAGCGGGTCGAGCAGGGGCTTGCCGGGGGAGGGGGGCTTGCTGATCGGGCGGCGGCCAGGGGGTCGGGGGTCCGAGCGTCCAGACGGGCACGTCGGCGGAAGGCGCCTCGTCCTCCCATAACTCGTCGTCGTGCGGGGGCAGTCGAGGCGGTTCCGTCATGCGTGGCCGCATTCCTTTCGCTGGCCGGGGACGCAGTGGCAGACGGGGATCGGGGGCCCGATCTTCCACGTCTCGACGTCGGGAAGCGGCATTTCCTCCTCCCGGAGCAGCACTTCGCCGTTCAGGGAGGGGTCCGGGTCGTTCGGGCCGATGAACGCCCCGACGTCGGTGGCGGGTTGGTGTACCTGGAGCAGTTGACAGGCGTTGTGCCACTCGTGGAAGGGCGTGAGGTAGCCCCCCACCGTGGCGTTCTCGCAGATCCTCACGCGTGGTGCCCCCTCCGAGGTTCGCCCGAGGGCGAAGGGATGACGGTGCCGCAGATACCCCCAAGCGTTGCCTGGGGCAGTCTACCGCATCTGGTGTGACCGCGCTCAGTACAAAATCCACATCGGATGTGTATCCTCAGCACATCCTGACTGCATCCAAGGCTCATTACATGCAGATTCGCTTGACATGGAGTGTCTTCGGTGGGAGCGTGAGGGAACGCGTTAGGTCCAGTCCGGCTGAAGGGAATGGTCTGATGGGTCACTTAGCTGCCCTGTGAAGTCCGAGCCGGCTGGCGTGACCGCCGGTGCCGTGGTGGCTGTGGTTGTTCATGGGGGAGACCACGCCCGAACGGGGCAATGGGGTTGCCTCGTTCATGTGTGCGGCAATGGATGTCGACTCGTGCGCACGTATCTGTTCGGGGTGACCCAAGTCTGTTGGACGGGGTGGGTGGAGCCCGAACATCGTTGTGCCCGGGTCTCGTGAACCTTCGAATTGGGAGCCCTGGCATGCCCGAGAACTCGACCGACACGCCCACCACGGCGGCGACGACCGATACGCAGATCACTCGGCTGAGCGTGAACATCAACGCGGAGACAGCCACGAAGCTCCGATGGTACAAGGAGCAAAAGGGCATCTCGATCACGGAGACCATCCGCCGCGCGGTGGCCCTGCTGGATCTCGTGGAACGGGAGACGGCGAACGGCAGCGAGGTTCTGCTCAAGTCCCGTGACGGCAAGTCGGTCCGTCAGCTATGGATGGTCTGACGTCCGTCGGCCTCGCCGAGTGTGGAAGACGGTGCAGGAGCGCGATTCCGTAGCTCTGTTGCGCATGCCGTGAGGACGCGCCGAAGGATGAGCAGTGCCGCCCGACAGCGAAGGGCCCTGCCGTCCGGTTCCAGCAGGGCCCTTCCGTCCTTCAGCGGCCGGTCAGCCGACGAGCTGGACCTCGCCGTGCGTGCCGTTCGCATCCACGCCGGGGTAGTAGCTCAAGTTGCCATTGCTCCAGCGGATGAGGATGTCGTTGGGGCGGCTGGAGGCGGCGGTGAAGGAGCCGGCCGTGAGGATCTGGGCGTTCGCCGGAGCTGATCTGCGCGGCCTACGCGCGGTGCCAGTCGTCTGCGCTCGCGCCCTGGCCCTGGTGTGCTTAGCGTGGAACGGCAGACCGGAGCAGGGGGCGAGCGGATTGGTGTGATGGCGATGGCGGGCAAGCCGGCGGTTGTTCTGGTGCACGGTTTCTGGGGCGGTGCCGCCCACTGGGGCCAGGTCATCATCGAGCTGAACAAGCGCGGCTTCACAGACCTGCACGCCGTGGAGAACCCGCTGACCTCGCTGGCCGACGACGCCGAACGCACCCGCAAGATGGTCCGGCAGATCGATGGCCCGGTGCTCCTGGTCGGCCACTCCTACGGAGGCGCGGTCATCACCGAGGCGGGCGACCTGTCCAACGTCACCGGGCTCGTCTACGTCGCCGCCTTCGCCCCCGACACGGGCGAGAGCCCGGGGCAGATCAGCCAGGAAAGGCCGCCCGCCGCGTTCGAGAACCTCGCCCCGGACTCCGACGGCTACCTGTGGATCAAGCAGGACAAGTTCCACGAGAGCTTCGCCCAGGACCTGTCCGTGGACGAGGCCCTGGTCATGGCGGTCACCCAGAAGGCCCCGCTCGGCTCGACCTTCGGCGACACCGTCACCGCCCCGGCCTGGCGTGCCAAGCCGGTCTGGTACCAGGTTTCCACCGCCGACCGCATGATCCACCCCGACAACGAACGCCGCATGGCCCAGCGGATGAACCCCCGCAAGACCATCGAACTCGACGCCAGCCACGCCTCGCTGGCCTCCCAGCCCGGCCCGGTCACCGACCTCATCGAAGAAGCAGCCCGCAACGCCGCCTGACCAGCAGGTAGCTGAGCGTGATTCCGGGCGTGAACGCCCCTCTTGACATCGGCCGCCTCTCAGGCCGACCGGAGGCTGCCGAGGCCCACACGTGGACCGCCAGCTGCTAGCGCGTCTTCTTCACGGTCGCCACGAACGCGGACCAGGCCTCGGCCTGGAAGAGCAGGGCAGGGCCGGCCGGACGCTTGCTGTCGCGGACCGGGACCGGGGCAGGGGCGGTGCCGCTGGGTATGTTGTCGGCCACCTCCAGGCAGTCCTCCTGGCCTGCGCTGTACGTCGACTTACGCCATGCGGCCTCGCCCACCTCGACGCATTCGCCCCCGTCGGGGTTGCTGTAGCTGGACTTACGCCATGCGGCCTCGCCCACCTCGACGCACGCGCCCCCGTCGGGGTTGCTGTAGCTCGACTTTTGCCAAATGACGGCGTTGCTCAGGTTGGCTCGCATGTGCCGAATTCCTCCATTGCTCTTTCGATCCATCTGCTGGAGAGGGCCGGTGAGAGCGCCGCTGCATGCGCGTGATCATAACGATGCGACTGTCTCGCCACTGCCCGGCGCTCCTTGACCAGCCGCGTCATGGAAGCGCCACCTTCGAGGTATGCCACGTCGGGAGCGTTGTCGAACGACAACAAGGTCACGGAGTCGCCCATCGCAGCGTGGCAGCCGGCAGCGAACGGCAGCACCTGCACCTCGACGTTAGGGGCGGTTGATGCCTCCAGCAGGTGTGCCAACTGCTGCCGCATGACAGCAGGTCCGCCGACCGAACGACGGATCACGGTCTCATCGAGTACAACCCAGTACAGGGGAGGGGAAGCCCTCTCGAGGATGGCCTGTCGGGCGAGTCGCGCAGCGACCTTTTCCTCGACCTCGTCCGCAGTGAACCAAGGCAGCTCTTTGCTCATTACCTCCCGAGCGTAGGCCTCGGTCTGGAGCAGGCCGGGAATATGGTGCGCCAGGTATTTGTGCACCGCAATCGCCTTGGCCTCGTACTCCCGGTACTTCAGGAACGCGTCGGTCGGTGGGAAGCGGTCGACGTGAAACCACAGGTCGGTCAGATCGCCGTCCGCCCCCAGCAGCTTGTCCAGGCGGTCGGAGATGTCCTTGGGCGGCGTCTCCTTGCCCAGTTCGAACTGGGCGATCCTGTTGTGTGCGATGGGGACCTGAGCCCCCAGCTCCCGCTGCGTCCAGCCCGCCCGTACGCGCAGCTTGCGCAGCTTCGTCCCGTACAGCGCTGCCAATGACGCCGACGGGTCAAGTTCCTTCGGTGGTGGCACCGTTGTCACCCGTTTTCGCTTTGTAAGGCCGAAAACCGTTACCCCTGGTGAGCGTAGCTCCCTACCTCGAGGCTGGGAACCGAATCCGGAACGTACAGAACACGACCGAGGTATCGAGCCCATGGACTCAGAGACGATTCGCCAGACCGCCGCCCGCGTGGCCGTCGAGCTGCACGACGCACTCCGCACGCACGGGTACTCCGTACAGGTCGTGCCCGAGCCGCCGACCTACGGGCAGGCGTACGTGACGTTCCTGAGCGCGCTGCGGGAGGACGAGGCGCGGCTGATCACCGATGCGCTCAAGGCCTATCCGGCGCGACGGAACAGGCCGCAGTCCTGCGAGGAGTGCCGGACGATCAAGCGGGACTGGGCCACCGCCCAGCGCGCGGGCGATCGGGAAGGGGCCGCCGCGCTCGCATGGAGCATGGGCCAGCACCAGCGAAGGTTGCACTCCTGAACGAACTTCAATCGTACGGGTGTTGGAGGTCCGGAGCCGTTCGTTCAGGCTTGCGCGTCCACTACGTTTACGCACAAGCGACCCCCAACCCCGGCTGCCACCGGTGAAGGGGGTCTACACCCACGCGGAGATCGGACCTCTACGAGATGCACCAGCATGCTAACGGCCCCAGGCGGTACTTCATGCAAGTTCCGTACGACATCATCCGTCACCCCCGGCTCTCCTCCAACGCCATCCACCTCCTCCTCTACTCGCTCTCCCTCCCCTCGGACGTCGATATCTCCCTCTCAGAGGCCGCCCGCCGCGCCGGGATCAAGAAGGCCGCCTTCATGCGAGCCAAGCGGGAGTTGATCGCCGAGGGTTACTTCCACGAGTGGCGCGAGCAAGGCCCCGGTGGCCGGTGGCGTACCACTCAGCTCGTCTCGAACACGCCTCTCACCCCCGAGGAGGCGACGTCCGTGCGCCCCGGTGGGTCGCCGCCTGCTCCGCCGACTGCTCCGGAACCGGTTGTCGGTGAGCCGGAGGGCCCGGCCGTCGGCCATCAAACCCCTGAAGACAACCAGGGGGAGAATACGACCCACCCTCCCCTCCAGCCCGTCGGCGACGATCCGCTCGCCGAACGCGGCGCGCAGGCGCTCGTCGCCGTCACGCGGGGGGACCGTCGCTTGCGGCTGTCGAGCCGTGACGTCGCCCAACTCGCCCCGCTGGCAGCGGAATGGCTCCGGCGCGGGGTGTCCCTCGGGCAGATGCGCGAGGACCTGACCGCGGGGCTTCCCGCTCAGGTCCGGTCCGCCAAGGGGATCCTCCGCGATCGGCTGCTGCGCAAGATGCCGGATCCGGCGGCCCCGGCCTCCGTGCCGCCCGTCGCCCCACCCCAGCCGCTTCAGGCCTGCTCCGGCGGCTGCGGCCGGCTGTTCCGGCCCTTGGCGGAGGAGACGGCGTGCCGTGAGTGCCGCTGCGAGCAGGCCGCGGGGGCGCCGCCCGGCGACGACACCTCCGGCGCCGTCGCCGCGACACGGCGCGGCATGGCCATGGTCCGCGAAGCGTTGAGTCTCGGCGCGAGCAGCGCCTGACGGCGCACGAGACCGCCCGTCGTGCGCCCGCCCGTGGCAGTCTGAGGGCATGGACCAACATCCGTGGCCTTCTCCCGCCTCGCCGGGTGAGCCGCCGTACTACACGACCGACACGTGCGCGGGCTGTGGGGCTGTCGTGCACGGCATTCACGGCCGGTGGACGTGTGCCGCCTGCGGGGCCTGCAGCCCGTACCAGGAGCCGCCCGAGGGATGGGCCACGGAGATCACCGAAGAAGAGCAGGCCGCCAACACTGTCGGCTACGACGGGGACGGCACCTCGGCGGACCGGGAGTGAGCGGAGGAACGGCCGAGGACGGCACGAGACTGCGGCGGCGTCTGGGGACGACGGACGCGGTGGTCATCGGCCTTGGCGCGATGATCGGCGCCGGTGTCTTCGCCGCCCTCGCCCCGGCCGCCGCCGCTGCCGGATCGGCCCTCCTCGCGGCCCTCGCCCTCGCCGCCCTGGTGGCGTACTGCAACGCCACGTCCTCCGCCCGGCTCGCCGCCCGCTACCCCGCTTCCGGCGGCACCTACGTCTACGGTAGGGAGCGGCTGGGCCCGTTCTGGGGCTACCTGGCGGGGTGGGGCTTCGTGGTCGGCAAGACCGCGTCGTGTGCGGCGATGGCGCTGACGGTCGGTTCGTACGTCTGGCCCGCGCAGGCGCACGCGGTGGCTGTCGGGGCCGTGGTGGCGCTGACGGTGCTCAACTGTGCGGGCGTCCAGAAGTCCGCGTGGCTCACACGCCTGATCGTGGCGGTGGTGCTGGCCGTCCTCACCGCTGTCGTAGTTCTGTGCCTGACCGGAACCGGAACCGGAACCGGCATCACCGGCGGCGAGGGCGCCGACTGGGGCGGCGTGCCGCAGGCGGCAGGATTGCTGTTCTTCGCTTTCGCCGGGTACGCGCGCGTGGCGACGCTGGGGGAGGAGGTCCGCGACCCGGCGCGGACCATTCCGCGGGCGATTCCGCTGGCGCTGGGCATCACCCTGGTGGTGTACGTGGCGGTGGCCGTCGCCGTCCTGTCCGTACTGGGCCCGGATCGGCTCGCCCGTTCCGCCGCGCCGCTCGCGGAGGCCGTCACCGCCGCCGGTGCCGCGTGGTCGGCGCCGGTGGTGCGGGCGGGGGCGGCGGTCGCGGCGCTCGGTTCGCTGCTGGCGCTGATCCTCGGCGTCTCCCGGACCACGCTCGCCATGGCCCGGGACCGGCACCTGCCGCACGCGCTGGCCGCCGTCCATCCGCGCTTCGGCGTTCCGCAGCGGGCCGAGATCGCCGTCGGCGCGGTCGTCGCGGTGCTCGCCGGGACGGCCGATCTGCGCGGGGCGATCGGGTTCTCGTCGTTCGGCGTGCTCGTCTATTACGCCATCGCCAACGCCGCCGCCTGGACCCTCAGCCCGGCCGAGGGCCGCCCGCCGCGTGCCGTCCCGGTCGTGGGCCTGATGGGCTGTCTGCTGCTGGCCTTCACCCTGCCGGCCGGTTCGGTCGTCGCCGGGTCGGCGGTGCTGGCGGCGGGGGCGGCCGTCTACGCCGTACGGAACACCGCGCGGAACGCCGCGCCCTGAGGCCGCGCGGCGCCCGGCCGCGGTCGGACGTCGCCATATGCGACGGACACTCCAAGAAGGAGCTCTGGCAAGTGACCTGCACGCCCTGTCGTGCGGCGTGCAGGTCACCTCAATTGGTGCTGTATCAACCAGCGATGTACCAGTTCATTCCGACGAAGTACCAGTCGTACGCCGGCGTGTTCTTGACGACGCGGCGAATAACAGCGATCACGGTCGTTCACCTCCTTCCCTTGTGCGCGGGTCTCCACCGGGTTGTGGTGGTGCGGTGGAGA
The DNA here is from genome assembly GCF_044547045.1 of Streptomyces sp. NPDC053048. Classification (NCBI taxonomy): domain Bacteria; kingdom Bacillati; phylum Actinomycetota; class Actinomycetes; order Kitasatosporales; family Streptomycetaceae; genus Streptomyces; species Streptomyces sp. NPDC053048. The sequence goes on along the minus strand of NZ_JBITZS010000009.1, from coordinate 93,039 downwards.
GCGAAGGGCCGACAGATGGCGGCGTTGGTCACGAACGGGCGCAGGTCGCCGCCCGTGACGGTCAGGCGTGCACGGTTGGCGAGGGCGGCCACGGCATCGGTGATCATCGCCTGCGCGACGGCCGCGCCGGCGCAGGTGAACGGGCCGGTGCTGAAGGGAAGGTAGGGGCCGTGTTCACCCGGTTCGGCCCAGCGGGCGGGCCGGAACAGGCCGGGCAGCGTCCAGCGGTCCTCGTCGTGGTGCAGGAGGTAGGGGCTGACGGACAGGATCGCGCCGCGCTGGAAGGGCACCCCGGCGAATTCGGTGGGGCGTGGTACCGAGCGGCCGACCATCCAGACCACCGGACGGTGCCGTGCGGCCTCGCGGACGATCCAGTCGGCGGGCCATGGCCACGAGGAATCCGGTGTGCTGTGGAGGCAGGCCAGCAGGAGCGACCATGCCACCGAGTGGCCGACAGTTCCCACGATCGACAGGAACATCAGCAAGTACAGGTCTGCCAGCGCATCACTGGTGATCTCGTCGGGGCACGCGCGGATCAGAAGATCCAGCAGGTCTCGTGGCTCGCCGGCGGGAATGCCCTCCTTTCGGCGGGCCGTCACTTCCTCGATCACGGCCGGCTTCAGTTTCGGGCGCCGCATTTCCACCCGTGCGCGCTGCCACATGTGGGGCGCGCGGATCAACGTGCCGACGCGTACGGCCTGTTCCATCGACGAACGCAACGTCGGCGAGGCATGGGGATACAGCAGCAGATCCGCCGTGGACCGGTACACGAGCACCGTCCCGGTTGCCGGCCACCGACTGACGGCGGGCATTTCGGCCACTGCCCTGGCCATGTTGTCCCGGTACTCGGGCATACGCGCGCGCACCAGGTTGCGTACAGCGTGACCGAAGTCGACCTGGGCGGAACGTGAGGGCAACAGGTCGCCGAAGAAAGGGGCCATCCCCTTGTTGAAGGCCGGATCGCGCAGCACCGCGAGTGCCAGTTCCGAATCGCCGACGCACCAGGCGCCCCACGGAAGCCGGAACACGCCTGACGGACTGCGGCGGGAGAACTCCTCGACGAACCCCAGCGGATCCCGGCGGAATCTGAGCATCTCCACCATGCTCATCGAGCACCTCCCTGGCCGTTCGCCAGGCGCTGTCCAGCACAACCGACGGGCCGTTCAGGCCCACTGATTGGAAAGTTCCGCTTTTTTCATGCCATTGGGTAGCGTTTCGGCGCGACACCACCCGCATGGCCCAACGTTTCTCATGCTGCGCTGAGCTCGAAACGGTCCGGAATACCACGAGAGTTGTACAACCACTGCCGCTACCACGGCTGATGGAGACGGATGCCGGTTGTCGGCTTCGCGAGGGTCAACTCAGCGGTTGACGACGGCCGGACGGCCCACGGATAGCTTCTGTTCGTGACATCGACGCGACGGACGAACGATCGCGTGCGAGTCGCGTCGAGTGCCGCCCACGACCCCGAAGAGGAACGAAATGCGACCGAATGTTGTGACGAGGACTCTCGTCAGTGTCACCACCGTCGTCGGAATCGCCGCCGGAACCCTGGCCGGTGCGGGCGCCGCCTTCGCGGCGGAGCCGGCCGCGAAGCCGGCGGTGAGCGCCGAGGCCGCCGTCCCGTTCGCGGTGGTCAACCTCGGGCTGAATGCCGATGAAGCCAGGAAGGTGCAGGACTGGCTGAGGAAGCACCACGGGTACACCGGCGAGCGTGACGGGAAACTGGGCACCGAGAGCTGGAAGGCGTTTCAGCGCGGCCTCAAGAAGCACTGGGGTTACACCGGCGAAATCGACGGAATAGTCGGAAGCGGAACGGTGAAGGCGCTGCAGCGGCTGCTGAAGACCCACTGGGGTTACACCGGCGAGATCGACGGTGATGCCGGATCGGGAACCAAGGCCGCGTTCAAGCGGTTCGCGAACGGGAAGCCGGGCTTCGACTCCCGAAGCTGACCGCTGCCGAGCGGCGCGCTGCCCCTGACCGCGCGCCGCTCGACCGCTGCACCACCTGACACCGCCTCACAATCCGTGCCGCCCCAGGAAGTCCGTGATCAGCTTCTCCCACTCCTCCGGCCGCTCGGCCATCGGTACATGGCCCGTGTCGATCTCGGCGTACTCGGCGCCGGCGATGTGGTCCGCCAGGTAACGGGAGTTGGCGGGGGAGACGAGGGTGTCCTGGAGCGGGGCGATGACCAGGGTGGGGACGGAGATGCCCGCGAGGTCGCCGGTGGTGTCGGCGGTGCGGACGGCGCCCGCCTGCTCGGACGCGCCGGCCGGGACGCCCGCGGCGAGCAGGTCGAGGAACGCGCCGACCTGCTCGCGCGGCACGGCGTTGTAGAACGTCTCGCTGAAGCCGGACAGCGCGACGAAGCGGGCGAAGGCCTGCAGGTCGCCGTCGGCCAGCAGCTTCTGCCAGAGGTCGAGCGAGGCCAGGGTCCGGTTGTCCGGACGGGCCAGTCCGGCCGTGAGCACCAGCCCCCGCACCCGCTCGGGGTGGCGGGCGGCGGCCCGTACCGAGACCAGCGTCCCCAGCGAGTACCCGATCAGCGTGAACGTCTCGAGCCCGGCCCGGTCCGCCTCCGCGACGATCGCGTCGGCGAGGGCGTCCGCGGTGAGCTCGCCCGTCACGCGCGGGGTGCCGCCCGAGCCGGGGTAGTCGGGGGCGACGACGGTGTGGCGGGCGGCCAGGGCCGGAAGGATCGGCGCGTAGTTGCCCTCGATGCTGCCGCCCGCGCCGTGCGCGAGGAGCAGGCCGGGGCCGGAGCCGGTGACCGTGGTGGACAGTGCGGGAATCTGCGTCTGCGTCATGGGCACGAGGTTGCCGCATGACATCAATGTCAAGGTCAAGTCCCACCGGTACCCGGTACCCGGTACCCGGTAGAACACGGCGAGGGCCCGCTTCCCACCCGAAGGTGGGAAGCGGGCCCTCGCCGTGAATGCCGAACGGCCGAACGACCCGAAGGCCGAACGATCCGAAGGGTCAGAAGCGCCGGGTGATCAGCGCTCGCTTGACCTCCTGGATCGCCTTGGTGACCTCGATGCCACGCGGGCAGGCGTCCGTGCAGTTGAAGGTCGTGCGGCAGCGCCACACGCCGTCCTTGTCGTTCAGGATCTCCAGGCGCTGCTCGCCCGCCTCGTCACGCGAGTCGAAGATGAAGCGGTGCGCGTTGACGATCGCCGCCGGGCCGAAGTACTGGCCGTCGTTCCAGAACACCGGGCACGAGGACGTGCACGCGGCGCACAGGATGCACTTGGTGGTGTCGTCGAAGCGCTCGCGGTCCTCGGCGGACTGCAGGCGCTCGCGCGTCGGCTCGTTGCCCTTGGTGATCAGGAAGGGCATGACGTCGCGGTACGCCTGGAAGAACGGCTCCATGTCGACCACGAGGTCCTTCAGGACCGTCAGGCCCTTGATGGGCTCGACCGTGATCGGCTTGGCGGGGTTGATGTCCTTGATCAGCGTCTTGCACGCGAGGCGGTTCTTGCCGTTGATGCGCATCGCGTCGGAGCCGCAGATGCCGTGCGCGCAGGAGCGACGGAAGGTCAGCGACCCGTCCAGGTCCCACTTGATCTTGTGGAGACCGTCGAGGACGCGCTCCTTCGGGTCGATCTCGACCTCGAAGTCCTGCCAGGTGGCCTCGGCGGAGACCTCCGGGTTGAACCGGCGGATGCGGAAGGTGACCGTGATGTACGGCGAGACCTCCGAGGCCGAGGCCCCGGCGTCGGCCTTCTCGAGAGTCGGGGTAGCCATCAGTACTTACGCTCCATCGGCTGGTAGCGGGTCTGGACGACCGGCTTGTAGTCGAGGCGGATCGAGTCCTTGCCGTCCTCGTCGACCTCGCGGTACGCCATGGTGTGGCGCATGAAGTTGACGTCGTCGCGGTTGGGGTAGTCCTCGCGGTAGTGACCACCGCGGGACTCCTTGCGCGCGAGCGCGGACACGGCCATCACCTCGGCCAGGTCGAGCAGGTTGCCCAGCTCGATGGCCTCCAGAAGGTCCGTGTTGAAGCGCTTGCCCTTGTCCTGGACGGACACGTTCTTGTAGCGCTCGCGCAGCTCGGCGATCTTCTCGACGGCCGTCTTGATGGTCTGCTCGGTGCGGAAGACCATGACGTTGGCGTCCATGGTCTCCTGCAGCTCCTTGCGCAGCTGGGCGACCCGCTCCTTGCCCGTGGAGGCGCGCAGGTTCTCGACCTGGTCGACGACGAGCTGCGCCGGGTCCTCCGGCAGCTCGACGAAGTCGGCCTTCTGCGCGTACTCCGCGGCGGCGATGCCGGCGCGGCGGCCGAAGACGTTGATGTCGAGCAGCGAGTTGGTGCCCAGGCGGTTGGCGCCGTGCACCGAGACGCAGGCGACCTCGCCGGCGGCGTACAGGCCGGGGACGACGGTGTCGTTGTCGGCCAGCACCTCGCCCTCGACGTTGGTCGGGATGCCGCCCATGGCGTAGTGCGCGGTGGGCTGGATCGGGATCGGGTCCGTGTAGGGCTCGATGCCCAGGTACGTCCGCGCGAACTCGGTGATGTCCGGGAGCTTGGCGTCCAGCTGCTCCGGCGGCAGGTGGGTGAGGTCGAGGTAGACGTGGTCGCCCTCGGGACCGCAGCCGCGGCCCTCGCGGATCTCCGTGTAGATGGAGCGCGAGACGACGTCACGGGACGCGAGGTCCTTCATGACCGGCGCGTACTTCTCCATGAAGCGCTCGCCGTCCTTGTTGCGGAGGATGCCGCCCTCACCGCGGGCGCCCTCCGTCAGCAGGATGCCCATGCGCCAGATGCCCGTCGGGTGGAACTGGAAGAACTCCATGTCCTCCAGGGGCAGGCCGCGGCGGTAGCAGGCGGCCTGGCCGTCACCGGTCAGGGTGTGGGCGTTGGACGTCACCTTGAAGAACTTGCCGGTGCCGCCGGAGGCGTAGATGACCGACTTGGCCTGGAAGACGTGGATCTCGCCGGTGGCCAGCTCGTAGGCGACCACACCGGCCGACTTCTTGACGCCGTCGACCTCGGTGATCAGCTGGTCGAGGACGTAGAACTCGTTGAAGAACTCCACGCCCTCCTTGACGCAGTTCTGGTACAGCGTCTGGAGGATCATGTGGCCGGTGCGGTCCGCGGCGTAGCAGGACCGGCGGACCGGGGCCTCGCCGTGGTTACGGCTGTGACCGCCGAAGCGGCGCTGGTCGATGGTGCCGTCCGGGGTGCGGTTGAACGGCAGGCCCATCTTCTCGAGGTCGAGGACCGCGTCGATGGCCTCCTTCGCCAGGATCTCGGCGGCGTCCTGGTCGACCAGGTAGTCGCCGCCCTTGATCGTGTCGAAGGTGTGCCACTCCCAGTTGTCCTCCTCGACGTTCGCGAGGGCGGCGGCCATGCCGCCCTGGGCGGCGCCGGTGTGGGAGCGGGTGGGGTAGAGCTTGGTGAGCACCGCGGTGCGGCTGCGCTTGGTCGACTCGATGGCCGCGCGCATGCCGGCACCGCCGGCGCCGACGATGACCGTGTCGTACTTGTGAATCTTCATGAGTGGGTTACCTCAGTCCCTCAGCCCGTGGCCTAGCGGATGTTCGGGTCGAAGGTGAAGATCACCAGCGTGCCCAGCAGGACGGTGAACACCGTGGCGGTGTACAGCAGCATCTTCAGCCAGAAGCGGGTGTTGTCCCGTTCCGCGTAGTCGTTGATGACCGTACGCAGGCCGTTCGCGCCGTGCAGCATGGCGAGCCAGAGCATGATCAGGTCCCAGGCCTGCCAGAACGGCGAGGCCCAGCGGCCGGCCACGAAGGCGAAGCCGATCTTGCTGACGCCGCCGTCGAGGACGAGCTGGATCAGCAGGTGGCCGAGCACCAGGACGACGAGCACGATGCCGGACAGGCGCATGAACAGCCAGCCGTACAGCTCGAAGTTCGTGCGGGTCGACTTCGGGGTCTTCTTGGTGCGCTTGCGCGGCGCCTCGATGACCGGAGCCGGGTTGTCGACGTCGTACAGCGACACGTCGCCGGCGTCGCTCACGGCGGGGGTGGTTTCAGCGGACATCTCGCGTCTCAGCTCCCGAACAGCGTGCGCAGCGTGTGCTGGAGCACGGGGTAGAAGGCGCCTGCCATCAGTACGGCCCAGACACCGACCACGGACCAGAGCATCTGCTTCTGGTAGCGCGGTCCCTTGGACCAGAAGTCCACGGCGATGACCCGCAGGCCGTTGAGCGCGTGGAAGAGGATGGCGGCCACGAGGCCGTACTCCATCACGTTGACGATGGGCGTCTTGTACGTCGCGACGACGTCGTCGTACGCCTCGGGCGAGACGCGGACGAGAGCGGTGTCGAGGACGTGCACGAACAGGAAGAAGAAAATGAGGACGCCGGTGACTCGGTGAGCCACCCACGACCACATGCCTTCCCGGCCGCGGTACAGCGTTCCAGCCGGCACGGAAAACCCTCCGGGAGCGGGGATTGGGGCTGGCCGCCAGTCTTCTACCCAATAGGACTGCACTGTCGGTCGGGCCCGGCCGGGTACGGTCCACCGGCCCTGGCCATCGTAGCGACGCCTTGTCGGTTCGGTCCCCCGGGGTGGGCAGGTGTGATCAAACAGGCACGTACGGCCTAGGCCTCCTGGTCCACGCCGGGAACCTTGTCCGGAAAGTACCGGCGTGTCCGGTTGCGACATGGGGGTACTGGGGAGGAAAAGCAATATCTTCGCCCTTAAAGCACCTTGAAGGCGCTAAAGAGGAGGTTTGCTCCATGGGACGGACGCAAGGCCCCGCAAGGATCTCCCGCGCTTCGGCCATTCGGGGGACCGTGGCCGCCTGCGCCCTCCTGGCGACCATGACCCTCATGGGCTGTCCCCGCGACGGCTCCGGCGACCGCCCCGGACGCGACGACGCCCGCTCCGCCCAGGCGTCCGACGCCCCCTCCTCCGTCTCCCCGGGCGCCCCCGCCGCCACCCCGCGCGCGCCCGTCCCGCCCGGCAAGCCCGCCACCGTCCCCTCCGTACGCACCTACAACCAGCGCCCCGGCCCCGGCTGGCGGCCCGCGCCCGGCGCCCGCGTCGTCGCCGACCCCCAGGGGCCCGCCGCCGACGAGGCCCGCAGGCTCGCCGCCGACCTCCGGCTGACCACCGCCGCCGGGCCCGCCCGCGCCGGCGACGTCGAGCTGGCCGTGCGCGAGGGCCAGACCGGCGGCCCCGAGTCCTACGAGCTGGCCGTCCAGGGCGGCCGCGCCACCGTGACCGCGCCGGACGACGCGGGCGTCTTCTACGGCACCCGCACCCTCGTCCAGGCCGTGCGCACCGCGGGCGGCCTGCCCGAGGGGGTCCTGCGCGACGGCCCCGACCGGCCGCAGCGCGGCCTCAACCTCGACATCGCCCGCAAGCACTTCAGCGCGGGCTGGATCGAGGCCCGGCTGCGCGAGATGGCCGACCTCAAGCTCAACCAGCTCGGCCTGCACTTCTCCGACGACCAGGGCTTCCGCATCGAGTCCTCCTCGCACCCCGAGGTCGTCTCCCCGCAGCACCTGACCAAGGCCGAGCTGCGCCGCATCGTCGACCTCGGCCGCGCCCTGCACATCACCGTCGTCCCCGAGATCGACTCGCCCGGCCACCTCGGGGCCGTCATGGCCGCCCACCCCGCCCTCCAGCTGCGCGACGCCTCCGGCAGGGCCGCCCGGGGTGCCGTCGACGTCGCCAATCCGCAGTCCGCCCGCATCGTCGACGACCTGATCCGCGAGTTCGCGCCCCTCTTCCCCGGCCCCTGGTTCCACCTGGGCTCCGACGAGTACCAGGCGCTGATGGCGAGGAACCCCGAGGCCTCCTACCCGGCGCTGGCCCGGCTGGCCCTGCAGAAGTACGGCCCCCGCGGCCGCGTGCAGGACCTGGCGACGGGCTGGCTCAACGAGCGGGCGGCGCTCGTGCGCTCCTTCGGCAAGACGCCCAAGGCCTGGAACGACGGATTCTTCCGGGGCGGGGTCATCGCGCCCGACAAATCCATCCAAGTCGAGTACTGGACGGGCAAGGAACTCGGGGCGCGTCCTCCCCAGGAGTACCTGAACGAGGGACGCACGGTCGTCAACCTCAACGACGAGTACCTCTATTACGTACTCGGCGAGCCCAACCAGTTCCGCTACCCCACCGGCGAGCGCATCTACCGGCAGTGGTCCCCGGCCGTGCTGCGCGGCACCGAGCCCGTCCCCACCGGGCCCACCGGCGCCGACCGGGTGCCCGGCGGCCGGCTCGCCGTGTGGTGCGACCGGCCCGCCGCCCAGAGCGCCGAGCAGGTCGCCGCGGGCATCCGGCTGCCGCTGGCCGCCGTGGCCCAGCGGCTGTGGGACCCGGCCGTACCGCAGCGGACATGGGCCGATTTCTCCGCTTTGGCCGGTCGCGTGCGCCGCTGAGCCGAAGGGCCCGGCCCGACGCATCGGACGCGTCCCAGGAGATGCCCTAACCTCCGGATGTGAAGCTTGCGGAGCGCAACGCGGCGCACTCGCGGCTGTACGGCGGTGTGCGCGCCCGCGCGCCGCGCCTGGAACGCGCACTTGAACGAGGGCCCGATGAAGATCGAATTCCTGCTGCACAACGCGTATGGCATCGGCGGCACCATCCGCTCGACCGTCAACCTCGCCGCCGCCCTCGCCGACCGGCACGACGTACGGATCATCAGCGTCAACCGGCCCGTGGACGAGCCCGAGCTGGCCATCGACCCCCGGGTGCGCCTGACCCCCCTCGTCGACCTGCGCGAGGGCACCGAGCACGACGAGCACGAGGACCCCCTCAACCAGCAGCCCAGCGAGCTCTTCCGGGACGAGCGCATCGACAACGGCCGCATGGCCGCCACGGCCCTGACCGACCACCGCGTCGCCGCCCACCTCGCCGTCACCGACGCCGACGTCGTCATCGCCACCCGCCCCAAGCTCATCGGCTACCTCGCCCGCTACGGCGCCGACCGCCCCTACCTGCGCCTGGGCCAGGAACACCTCACCCACGAGGCCCACGTACCCGAGCTGCACGCCGTGATGGACCCGGCGATCGCCGCCCTCGACGCCTTCGCCACCGTCTCCGAGGCCGACGCCGGCCACTACCGCGACGCCCTGCCCGGCGCCCACGCCCGCATCCTCTCCATCCCCAACGCCGTCCCCGCCCCGGCCGCCGCCCCCTCCGACGGCACGTCGAGGACGATCGTCTCCGCCGGCCGCCTGGTCGGCGTCAAGCGCTACGACCGCCTCATCGCCGCCTTCGCCAAGGTCGCCGGCGAACGCCCCGACTGGAACCTGCGCATCTACGGCCGCGGCCCCGCCAAGCCCAAGCTGCGCAAGCAGATCGAGCAGCTGGGCCTCTACGAGCGCATCACGCTCATGGGCGCCCGCTCGCCCATCGAGACCGAATGGTCCAAGGGCGCCGTCGCCGCCGTCGCCTCCGACGCCGAGTCCTTCGGCATGACGATCGTCGAGGCCATGCACGCCGGGCTGCCCGTCATCGCCACCGACTGCCCCTACGGTCCTCGCGAGATCCTGACCGACGGCACGGACGGCCTGCTGGTGCCGCTCGACGACTCCGACGCCGTCGACGCCTACGCCGACGCCCTGCTCAGGCTCACCGGCGACGCCGAGCTGCGCGCGAGGCTGGGCGCGGCCGCCCGTAACTCCGCACACCGGTACGAACCGTCCGCCATCGCCCAGCGCTACGAGGAGCTGTTCGAGGAACTGCGGCCCGGCATCATCGCCGAAACCGCCGGAGCGGCGAAGAAGGGCGGGCTGAAGGGCGGTCTCCTGCGCGGCCTGCTCGGGGTCGGCCGCAAGGAGCGCCGGCCCGCAGCCCCCGCCCCGCAGGGCGACGTCACCCACCCGGACGCCCGCTGCGCGGTCGACGCCGACGGCTCCCTGCTCGTCCGCCTGCGCGCCGAGCAGCTGACCGCCGCCGACACCCACGTCCTGCTGCGCCACCGGGGCAGCAAGGGCAAGGAGGCGGTGCGGGTGCCGCTGCCGCCGCAGCGGCCCCAGCCGGGCCAGTGGGTCGAGGCCCGCATCGAGCGCGGCGCGCACGTCATGTCCGAGGGCCGCTGGGACACCTACGTCGAACGCTCCGGCGACAAGTCGCGGCGCCGGCTGGCGGCCGTGCTCGTCGAGCAGAAGGCCCTGCTCGGCCTGCCCCTCCAGCAGACGGACAAGGGTGTGTCCGCCTGGGTGCCCTACGGGACCAGCGACGGCTTCCTGGCCGTCCGCACCTGGCTGCGCCCCCACCACGTCGAGGCGGTGGAGGTGCGGGTGAGCGAGGACGGGACGATGGTCACCCTCGCGGCCGCCGGGCACACGACGCTGGCCGAGGGCGCCGAACTGATCGCCCGTCTGCGCGGCGGCGACGGCGAGACCGGCGACGTCCGGGCGCCCGTCGAGAACGGCACCGGCTTCCTGCCGCACGAGCCGATGAGCCGCCGGGTCCGCACCGAGGAGGAGCAGGACCTGTGGGACCTGTACGTCCGCCCGGCGGCCGGTGCCGCGCTGGTGCGCCTCGGCCGTCTGGCGGGCGACTTCGCCGACCGCAAGGGCATCGACACCTTCCCGGCGGTGACGCGCGGGGCGGTGCGCCTGCGTCCGTACTTCACGGTGACGAACGATCTGACGGTGACGGTGAAGGACGTGGAGAGCGACGACGCGTGACGAGGTCCGCCGGCCGACCGTGGCTGGTGTGACGCAAGAGAAGCCTGGCGCGCTGTAAGACCCAGAGCCGTTTGTTTCGCGGACAGAAAAAGTCAGAAACAGACAGAGGGAGAGCGCTCATGGGCTTCTGGGGCTACTTATTAGTCGGCCGGGGCGGCGACCGGGCACTCGCCGAGTGTCCGGTCCTCGCCTCGGACCGCGGGTGTCCGGGACCGGATCGCACGGTCCGCACGGTCCGCACCTTCGCCGGTGGCTGGCGGCTGTGGACGCACCCCGGCCCGCCCGAGCCCGCCGGAGTGGACGCGCTGGTGCGCGCGCTCGCCGACGAGACCGGCGCACCGGCACTGGCCGCCTACGTCATGGAGAGCGACTGCGCGGTCATCGGCGGCACACACCGGCCGGGCGATGATGCCGACGACGCCGGCTGGTCGGCCTGCCTGGGCCGCACCCCGCTCGCCCGCTACATGGCCGACACCGAACTCGGCCTGGACGAACTCTTCCCCACCCCCGAGGCGGCGGCCGCCCACTGCGCCGCCTGGGCGGCGGCGGCCGGACACGCGGCGGATGCGGACGAACTGGCGGGAGTACTGGCCGCCGACCCCGAGCCGCTGGTCGAGAACCTCTTCCACGAACTGCTCGCGCGGCTGGGGATGGTGGAGACGGTGGAGCAGCCGGCCGATCGGTAGCCGGTCGGTGAGGCTGACCGTGATGCGGTACGGACGGAGGCCGGCCGGGGCCGCCACCCCCCACAGGAGAGGCCCCGGCCGCCCGTCCGCTGCGAACCCTGGTGAGGCACGCACTTCCTACAGCGCCGGGAATCGAAAATTCGTCACACCGAGGCAAACGCCGGGGCGAAGACCGGTTCACCCACGAGTGATACCGATGGGTAGGCGCAGGCCGGCGGCGGTGTCGGCGGGGCCGCGTAGTATCACCCGCTCGTAGACGTTTTCCCTGCGGCCGGGATCCGGGCCGTCACCCTGGGGGTCAGACAGATGTATCCGTGCGGTCAGTGCCGCGCCACCGCTGTGGGACCGGACGGCCGGTGCGCCGCGTGCGGCGCGTACCAGCAGCCGGCCCAGCAGCAGCCGGCGGCACCGGCGTACCCGTACCCGGCCGCCGGGGCGCCGACGGCGGCACCGATGGCCGCGCCGACGGGGATGCCGATGGCCCCACCGATGGGGATGCCCGTGCCGATGCCGGTCGGCGGGGTCGACCTGCGGCGTGGTGTCCGGATCGCCGTGATCGTGCTGCTCGGCGCGTCGGTCCTGGTGTCCCTGCTGTCGCTCGCGGCGATCGGGCAGCAGCGCAGCGCGATCCAGGCGATGCTCGACGAGGGCATCTCGCAGGCCACGATGGACAAGGCCGACGCGGCGGACGACTTCGACCTGGCGATGACCGTCGTCGGCGCCCTCATCGGCATCGTCACGGCGGTGCTGTGGGTCATCTGGTTCCGCCGGACCCGGCTCAACGCCGAGGTCTTCGCGCCCGGCACGCACCGTTTCGGCAGCGGCTGGGCGGTGGGCTCGTGGTTCACGCCGGTCGTCAGCCTCTGGTTCCCCAAGCAGATGGCGAACGACATCTACCGGGCCAGTGCCCCGGCCGGACCGCAGAGCGCGCCCAAGGGGCTGCTCAACGCGTGGTGGACGCTGTGGATCGCGTCGACCGTCGTCAGCTTCGTCGGCATGGGCATGGAGGCGACGACGAAGGCGGACGCCAAGCAGAAGTTCCGGTCCGGCACGCTCGACCGCACCGGCTGGGAGGACGCGGCGGACGGGCTGAAGAACGCCCTCACCATCAGCGGGCTGGCGATGCTGCTGGGTGCGGCCGCCGGAGTCCTCGCCATCCTCGTCGTGCGGCAGCTGACGCAGATGCAGGAGCAGCGCGCGGTGGCCGGTCCGCCGGCCGCCGCCCCGCCCATGGGTGGTGGGACGCCGTACGGCGGGATGCCGTACGGGGCTGCGCCCTACGGTGGGATGCCGTACGGGGCTGCTCCGGGTGTGCCGGGTGCCCCGGGCATGCCGGGCGGTGCCCCGGCTCAGGGCTGGTCGGCGCCGTACGGTCCGCCGGGCGCGCAGCCCCCGCAGAATCCTTTCGGCAGCGGGCCGGCAGGCTCCTGAACCATGGGCACGGTGCGTGGTGCAGGATGAGAGCGTGCAGGGGGACGACGCTGAGCTGACCGTCGCGGTGCGCGCGGCACAGGGTGGGGACGAGACGGCATTCCGCATGGTCTACCGGGCCGTGCATCCCCGCCTCCTCGGGTACGTGCGCACGCTGGTCGGCGACGCCGAAGCGGAGGACGTGGCCTCGGAGACGTGGCTGCAGATAGCCCGCGACATCGAGCGGTTCACCGGTGACGCCGACCGGTTCCGCGGCTGGGCGGCCCGTATCGCCCGCAACCGCGCGCTCGACCACATACGCATGCGCGGCAGGCGACCGGCCATCGGCGGCGACGAGAGCGAACTCGCGAGCCGGGCCGCCGACGCGGACACCGCCGGAGAGGCCTTGGAGGCCCTCGGCACCGGGCAGACCTTTGCCCTCATCGCCCAGCTCCCGCAGGACCAGGCGGAGGCCGTCGTGCTGCGCGTGGTCGTCGGCCTCGACGCCAAGAGCGCGGCCGGAGTGCTGGGCAAGCGCCCCGGCGCGGTGCGCACCGCCGCGCACCGCGGCCTGCGCCGACTGGCCGAACTGGTCGGCGGCGACACGACTCCCGGACAGCGGCAGCCACGTACCGGCACGAGCGGATCGAACGCTTCTGCCGGTGTGACGCAATTGCGCGCGCGGACGCAGAAGGACATGTGATGGCGGACGACCACCGGTACGACTGGCTGGATGACGACGCCGTGGAGCGGCTGCTGCGCGGCGGTTCCGTCGCCGGTCACGGCAGCGAGAACGACATGGGCGGCGACAACGCCGATAAGGACGCGGCGGACGCCGGGATCGTGGCCGAACGGCTCGAGGCGGCGCTCCGTTCCCTCGCCGTCCCCGCGCCCGTTTCCGGGCCCGTTTCCGATGATGTCCCGCTGCCCGGCGAGGAGGCCGCGGTAGCGGCATTCCGCGCAGCGCGCGCATCGTCGGCGCCTACGCCGGCATCGGCGGCTTCGCCGGCTGCCGGCAGGACCGTCGGTGCCATCCGCTCGTTCCTGAACCGCCCCATGAGAACCGTGCTGGCGCTCACCCTGGCCGGCTGTGCGGTGGGCGGCGTCGCGGTCGCCGCCGGTGCGGGCGTCCTGCCCAGCCCCTTCGGCCGCGCCGCCAAGGCACCGAACCCTTCCAAGAGCGTGGTCGCCGCCGACGGGTCGGGCACCCGGACGCTCGGCCCCGACAGCCCGTACTCCGGCGCCACCCCCGCCCCCGGCGCGACCGAGGGCAGGCGCCCCGGCGAGAGCCCGCAGCCGCACGGCTCCGGCAAGCCCGGCAAGGGCGCCCCCTCCGCGCCCGGCGGCAAGGAGACCGGCCCCGGCCGCTCCTCGGCGACCCCGGGCACCGGCACCGACGGCGGCAGGACCAGCGGCACCGGCAAGGGCGAGGAGAGCACCGGCAGCACCGGCCAGACCTGGGCCGCCCGCCTGTGCCGCGAGTTCCTGACGAACGGAAAGCGGCTGCCCGGCGGCAAGGGCCTCGACGAGGAGGGGCTGCGCACCCTCGAGCGCAGCGCCGGCGAGGGCGCGGCGGCCGTCCGCACGTACTGCGAGCGGCTGCTGGGCGCCCTCGACGGCGACGAACAGGACGACTCCCTGGGCGGCGCCGACGGCGACAAGCGGGACATTCCACGCCTCCCGCGCTCCCGCAGCCGCCTGCACACGAGCACCCCGGACCCCCTGTCGGCCACTGGTGTGACGTTTTCGGGGACACCGGCGCTGTAGGGAGTGAGCCGACTGGTCATCGGCTGCGCACGAGCCGGAGTTCCCCCCATACCGTCGGCTCTGCGCATCGGCGCGGGCGGGGCTCTTCCCCCGGCTCTGCCCGCGCCCCCCACTCCTCGCCCCTCCGCGGCGCTACAGTCCGAAGCGGAGGTTCCGCCAAGGAGCGCGCGGGAGGCACCCCATGACCGAGCCCCGGTCGACCGAATCCGGACCGCCCATCGAGCCCGTCTACCGCCCCGAAGCCCTCGCCGGCTGGGATCCCGCCGAGAAGCTCGGCGAGCCGGGCGCGTATCCGTACACGCGGGGCGTGTACCCCACGATGTACACCGGCCGCCCCTGGACCATGCGCCAGTACGCGGGCTTCGGCACCGCCGCCGAGTCCAACGCCCGCTACCGGCAGCTCATCGAGCACGGCTCGCACGGCCTGTCCGTCGCCTTCGACCTGCCCACCCAGATGGGCCACGACTCTGACGCGCCGATCGCGAGCGGTGAGGTCGGCAAGGTCGGCGTGGCCGTCGACTCCGTCGACGACATGCGGGTCCTCTTCGACGGCATCCCGCTCGACGAGGTCTCCACCTCCATGACCATCAACGCTCCGGCGGCACTGCTGCTGTTGCTGTACCAGCTGGTGGGGGAGGAACAGGGGGTGCCCGGCGAGCGGCTGACGGGCACCATCCAGAACGACGTGCTCAAGGAGTACATCGCCCGCGGCACATACATCTTCCCGCCGAAGCCCTCGCTGCGGCTGACCGCCGACATCTTCCGGTACTGCCGGGCCGAGGTCCCCCGCTGGAACACCATCTCCATCTCCGGCTACCACATGGCCGAGGCCGGCGCCTCGCCCGCGCAGGAGATCGCCTTCACGCTGGCGGACGGCATCGAGTACGTCCGCACGGCCGTGGCGGCGGGCATGGAGGTCGACGACTTCGCGCCGCGGCTGTCGTTCTTCTTCGTCTCGCGCACCACGCTGCTGGAGGAGGTCGCCAAGTTCCGGGCGGCCCGGCGCATCTGGGCACGGGTGATGCGCGAGGAGTTCGGTGCGCGCAACCCCAAGTCGCTGATGCTGCGCTTCCACACGCAGACGGCGGGCGTGCAGCTCACGGCCCAGCAGCCGGAGGTGAACCTGGTGCGCGTCGCCGTGCAGGGCCTGGCGGCGGTACTGGGCGGCACGCAGTCGCTGCACACCAATTCCTTCGACGAGGCGATCGCCCTGCCGACGGACAAGGCCGCCCGCCTGGCACTGCGCACACAGCAGGTGCTGGCCTACGAGACGGACGTGACGGCGACGGTCGACCCGTTCGCCGGCTCCTATGTGGTCGAGTCGCTGACGGACGCGGTCGAGGAGGCGGCCCTCGACCTGATGCGGCGGGTCGAGGACCGCGGTGGTGCCGTGGCGGCCATCGAGCAGGGCTTCCAGAAGGCCGAGATCGAGCGCAACGCGTACCGGATCGCGCAGGAGACGGAGACCGGCGAACGCGTGGTCGTGGGCGTCAACCGCTTCCAGCTGGCGGAGGAGGAGCCGTACGAGCCGCTGCGCGTGGACCCGCTCATCGAGGTCCGGCAGCGGGAACGGCTGGCCCGGCTGCGGGAGGAACGGGACGGGCGCGCGGTGGCGGCGGCGCTGGGCGAGCTGAGGAAGACGGCGGAGGGGACGGGGGAGGGGAATGTTCTCCATCCGATGAAGGACGCGCTACGGGCGCGGGCCACGGTGGGAGAGGTGTGCGGGGCGCTGCGGGAGGTGTGGGGCTCGTACGAGCCGACGGAGGCGTTCTGACGGAAGCCTCCTGGCGCAGGCATTCCGATGGGAGCGTGCTGGGCTGTCGGTGGGGTGGGGGACACTGGGAGGTATGTCCTCACCCCGCCGCGCCTGCCCCGTATGCACCCGAGAGATCGCGGTCGTCGGCGGCCGCTTCGCCCGCCACGACCCGCCGGGCCGCCGCCCCGCGTTCTCGTACGAGCTGGTCTCCTGCCCCGGCTCGCGCCGCTCGGCGCCGCTGCTGGCGACGGAGCCGCGGCTGTTCGACCCGGAGGAGCCGCCGATGGACGGGCAGCAGCAGCTGTTCTGACCGCTGCCGCTACCGCTACCCGGCGAAGAAGGTCTTGGCGGCGGTGAGGGCGGTGGTGTCGGCGTGTATGTCGCCGGGCCGGTTGCCGTGGCCGATCAAGCCGCCGCCCCAGCGCATGCCCATGAACTCGGCGGAGAGGCGGAGCGTTCCGAGCAGGGGGTCGGCCTTCGACGAGTCGTCGTGGCTGATCGCGGTGACCGCCCACATGGTCTTGCCGCGCATCCCGGCCTTGAACCGCAGCTCCTCGCGCAGCTGCAGCCACCCGGCCCAGTAGTCGAGGTAGAGCTTGGTGTCGGCCGAGACCGAGTACCAGTAGAGCGGTGAGGCGATGACGAGGTCGGTGGCCTCGAGGGTGGCGTCGAGGAGCAGCCGTTCGTTGCCGGTGGGGAGAGGACGGTCGCCGGTGTGCCGGACGTCGTCGAAGGCGGGCAGCGGGACGTCG
The DNA here is from genome assembly GCF_044547045.1 of Streptomyces sp. NPDC053048. Lineage (NCBI taxonomy): Bacteria > Bacillati > Actinomycetota > Actinomycetes > Kitasatosporales > Streptomycetaceae > Streptomyces > Streptomyces sp. NPDC053048. Next base: position 76,051 of record NZ_JBITZS010000009.1, on the reverse strand, counting down.
CGCAGCCGCAGCCACCGCTGCTCCACGTTCGGGGGGAGCTGGGCGGCGGCCTGGCGGGCGAGGGTCTCGGTGTTGCCGTCGTGGCGGGCGCTGCCGAGGAGGAAGAGGAACTTCCGGTTGGTGCCGGGCTGTTCAGGATCGTACGTGTCGTTCGTGTTGTTCGTTTCGTTCGCGTCGGTCATGACCGCGTACAACTGCGATCACTTCGTGTCCATTCCGGCTGCGGTGCAGAGGACGTCGCGGGCGGGACGCCGACCGGTGGTGAGGAACTCGGTGACGGCGCCGTCGCCGCACGCGTTGCCGCCGCCGAGGTAGGCGCCGTGGCCCCCGGCGTCGACCGAGACCATCCGCGCCCGGTCGCCGAACGCCTCGCGCATCTTCAGCGCGCCGCGGTGCGGGGTGGCGGGGTCGCGCAGGTTCTGCACCATGAGGACGTTGGACGGGCCCTCGGACGTGATGCGGGTGGGCTTGTCGGTGGGGTCGTACGGCCAGAAGGTGCAGGGCGTCACGTTCACCGGCATGCCGGCCGTGAGCGGGTGCCGGGCACGGTCGACGGCCACGTCACGGGCGTAGTCGGGGAGCGAGCGCGGCCAGCGCACGTCGTTGCAGAGCACACCGAACTGGACGGCGGCCTCGGTCGACGAGACGCGCAGGGGCTGGAAGGGGAGGGGCCGGTCACCGGCCGCGCGGGCGGCGACGATCTGCTCGGCGAGACGCGGGAAGGCGTTGTCGTTGTACAGCGCCATCTGAAGCGCCTGGCGGAGCCGGTTGCCGGTCAGCTGGTCCGTACCGTCGGCAGCGCGCTCGGGGACGCGGTCGAGCTTCGCGGCGAGGGAGAGGAACAGCGGCCGTACGTCCTCGGGCCGCTCCGCGACGCGGTGCTTTGCGTCGCGGGCGGGGTCGGCGGCCCACTTGGCGAAGTCCGGGAACCGGTCGTCGGCCGCGCCCGACATGTTCGCCAGCCAGCCGCGCTCGACGCGGCGCGGGTCGGGGTCACCGTTGCTGTCGAGAACCCAACGGTCGGTGCGGGTGGGGTACTTCTGCGCGTACACGGCCCCGACGTACGTACCGTACGAGGAGCCCCAGGCGGACAGCTTGTCCTCGCCGAGCGCCTGACGGAAGCGGTCGATGTCGCGGACCTCGTTGGCGGTGGAGAACGAGCGGATGGTCTCACCGCCGTTGCGGGCACAGGCCTCGGCGATGCGGCGCGACCGGGTGACGTTCTCACCGATGCCACCGTCGGGCTCCGGCCAGGCGCGCAGGTGCGTGATCTCGAGGTCGTCCTCGCCGAGCTTGCAGTCGGCCTTCGTGCTGCCGCCGACGCCACGCGGGTCGAGGGAGACGATGTCGTAGGCGCCGCGCGTCTCCTTGCGCAGTTCCTCCCCCTTCCTGGCCAGCTTCTCGTTGCCGGAGCTGCCGGGCCCGCCGGCTATGACGAGCAGCGTGCCGCGCCGGGCGTCGGGCCGGTCGGTACGGAGGCGGGAGACGGCGAGGTCGAGGTGGGGGCCGCCGGGCTTGCGGTAGTCGAGGGGGACGGGGAGGGAGGCGCACTCGATGGCCGAGCCGGGTTGGCAGGGCTTCCAGGTGAGGGCGGGTGCGGCAGGTCCTGCGGCCTGTGCCGGGGCGGCGAGGCCGGCGGCCACGGCGGCGGTGGAGAGGGTGAGCAGAAGGGCTTTGCGCTTGGTGAGAGATGCGGTAAGTGCGGTAAGTGCCATGGGAGCAATGGTGGTTGGGGCGGGGTGCGTGTGGCTATCCGGTGAGCCACCTAGGGGCGGTGGGGGCAGCACCCCGGGGTGACGTCAGGGTGGGGCGGAAATTCGCAGGTCAGGGGCGGATGGCTGGGGTAGGGTGCGGGGCCGCCGCCGGACGGCGGGCCGGGTACGGGATGGAAGGGTGACGACTTGGCACGGATCTGCCGCCTGATGGAGAAGACGTGGCAGCGCAACGAGGTGAGCAAGCGCGTCGACGTGCTGGCGAGCTTCCTGGCGTCGCGACCGCGGTACCGCACGGACGCGGAGGCGCGGGAGGCGCTGGCCGACACGGTGGAGATCGTGCGGGAGTCGCTCGAGGACGACAGCTTCGACGTGGCGCGCCGCTGCCTGGCCGACCTGGAGTCCGAGGCGGCGGAATGGGCCGACCACCCCCACTACCCGCGCGCACCGCGCCCGAGCGATGCCGACTCGCAGGTCCGCGACTACGTCAAGGACGAGGTGCGCGACCAGCTGAGCGTGAAGGTACGGGACGACGACCTGGGCCTGCTCCGGATGTCCCTCGGCCTCAGGGCGACGACCTTGACGCGCCTCCCCGGGCTCGCGGCGCAGGAGCGCGAGGACCTCTGGTACGTACAGGGGCGGGCCACGATGGCCTTGGACCTGGGCCACGTGGAGGCGGCACGGCGGGAGCTGAACCGGCTGAACGAGATGGTCGAGCGGTTCACCGCGGGGCCACCTACCGCAGGGCCACCTACCGTAGGGCGGTGAGCAGGGTGGCCCAGCTTGACGAGGGGAGCGTCAGGATGGGGCCTTGGGGGTGCTTGGAGTCGCGGATGCGGATGTGAGTGAGGGAGAGGTCGTTGATCTCGAGGCAGTTGTCGCCGCCCTGGTCGTCACCGACGTCGCTGTAGCTGGACTTGTGCCACGCTGCCAGGGCTTCGAGGCAGTTGTCGCCGCCGTCGTCGTCCCCCGCACCGCTGTAGCTCGACTTGCGCCACTCCGGTATGGGCCTCTCAGAGTGCATGCTCATATTCCTCCGCGACTGAAGTGATAAGGGCCAGTGACGCCTGGGAGGAGAGCGCATCACCCAGTGCGAGGTCGTAGGCGGCTCGGCACTGAGCGACCCTCGCCGGGTCGTCGTACACCTGTCCCGTCCTGACACCCTCAACGTACGCCAAGGGAGGGGCGTCGTCGAACGTGTACAGGGACAACGGGCTTGAGGTGAGCGCATGGCTGCCGATGCTGAAGGGGAGCACATGCAGCCGGATGCGACCGCTCTCGGCGAGCTGCGCAACGTGGCGCAGTTGCTGGGCCATGACGGCCCGTCCGCCGACCACCCTGCGCAGCACATGTTCGTCAAGAAGTACCCACATGGCCGGTCCTCCCGGATCGGCGAGAATGTGCGCTCGCTCCAGCCGCTCTCCAACTCGCTTGTCAACCTCTGCTGCTGTCACATTCAGCAGCCCCATGCGGAAGACCGAGCGAGCGTAGGGTGCGATCTGCAAGAGACCGGGGACGAGGGCGGCCCCGTGTTCCCGAATGCAGGTGGCCTGCTTCTCCAGCTCCACCAGCGGCGCGAAGTGCGCGGCGAATCGCGATGGGCTCAGCGTCGGCAGGAAGCGTTCGAAGAAACCGTCCGTCCCCAGCTCCTTGTCCAGCCGCCGGGCGTCCTCCACGCGCGGCTTGCGCCGCCCGGCCTCGATGTGGGCGATCATCGACGGCGAGCAGACGACGGCGTCGGCGAGCGACTGCTGGGTGTGGTTCGCGGCCTCGCGACGGATCCGCAGCTCTTCTCCGTAGGCCTTCCGGGCGATGGACGGTCCTTGTGCACTGGCGTCTTTGGCCATAGTGGCTAACTCCCGGTCTTGACGGCGGCGTTGGAGGGCTGAACCCCCTTCCGGAGACTAACCCCGCACGGCAACCATCTGGGCACAGTCTGTAAAGAACGAAGCCCGAAGGGAACGGACGTGCACGACAACACCACCCCGCAGGAGGCGATGACGTACCGGGAAGGCTCGTACGTCATCGACACGCGTAGCGGGACGCTGGCCCAGGTGATGGGGATCGTGGGGCCTCGGGTGCAGTTGAGGCACCCGGGTGGTGGGCGGGAGTGGGAGGTGCCGCCGAAGTGGCTGCGGCTGGCGACGCGTGCGGAGCGGGAGGCGGCCGTGGGGTGCGCGGAGTGTGTGGTGCTGCGGACTGCTCAGCGGCGGGCTGTGGATGGTGGGGAGAAGTGGGCGGCCGTGGAGGCGACGGTCGCGGTGCGACGGCATGTGCGGGAGGTGCACGGGTGGTGAGCGCGGTTCGTAACTGCCCGCATCATGCGGGGTGGTCGCAGGGCGCGGACGGCGTTTGGCGCTGCGACAGGTGTGGGACGCGCCGGTTCGAGGATTACGGGGCTCTCCGGCCCCCAGGACTGCCGGAAACGATCAAGCCGAGCCCTGCCGCGCTGCTGGCGAGGGACCGGGCGGCAGCCCGGTTCGTGGCGGAGCGGTTGCCGCGCGGTATCCGGTGGGGGCGGAAGGAGGCGGATCTGCCCAGGCCGTCGTGGTCGCCGTTGCGGCGGCGCACGTGCCGGGCTGCGCACGGGGCCTGCTTCGCGACCTGAAGCGCGTAACCGGTGAGGCGGGAGGCGCGATTTCGTCTCACCGGCGGCGGGCTCCGGCTCGTAGCGTCGACGACGACGAAAGCACGTGCACCCGCCTTGGAGGTACCTGTGAGTACGTCACGACGGTTGGGATCGCTGCTGGCGGCCGCGGGGCTGGGGCTGGTCGCCCTCTTCGCGACCTCGACCCCGGCCTCAGCCTCGTCTGCGGCCTCGGATCAGCCCGCCAAGCCGCGGGTCAAGGTCGGATTCATGATCGCCTCGAACATGAACAACAGATGCCTGGAGATAAGAGCGGGCAACGCCGGCATCGGCGCGCTGGTCGGCATGTGGGACTGCCACGGAGGCTCGAACGAGCGCTGGTACTGGGACGGCTTGACGATCCGCAGCGACCTCAACGGCAAGTGTCTCGACGTCGTCGCGGGCAATGCCGAGAACGGCGCCGCTCTCAACATGTGGGACTGCTACGGCGGAGCCCCGCAGCAGTGGGTCTGGGACGGCGCCCGGCTGCGCAACCCGGTGTACAACCGGTGCCTGACCATCGGCAACGCCAACTGGTGGAATGGGGCTTCCGTCATCATGTGGGACTGCAACCTGGGCTCTCACCAGCAGTGGCACACCACCTGACGTGTCTTTTGACCCCAGGCCCGAGGTGATGCCGAACTAAGGGGCGGAGTATCGATACAGCGCACCCCGTACGGGGGAGGACACGTCTGGAGTGATCAAGCCCGGGGAAGCCCTTGCCGGAACCAACTCACCACCGTGCAAGGAGACATCATGCTGCTCTTGGTCACCCAGCCCCTCGGTGCCGTCATGCGCCTCGTCGGCACCGCGCTGACTCCACTGCTCGAAGCCGCCACAGGTGCCCTTTGAGCCGTCAGTCGGTGGCGGGCTCGGTGGCCTTCTTGGCGCGTTCGTCGGCGATCAGGTAGGGGATACCGGGGAGCAGGAGCACCGGGAGGAACCAGAGGGGGAGCGTGAACAGTGCCTCGTCGCCGGCCAGCCAGTTGGTGAGCAGTACGGCGGGCAGACCGGCGACGAGGGCGATTCCCCAGCTTCCGGCCAGGCCCAGGGTGCCGCGTCGTATCTCCCACGTGACCGTGACGGCCGTGAGGACGGCGTAGAAGACCAGGCGGTCGGCGGTCACCGGGAGGTGAGCCGTCCAGTGGACCAGGCACGAGATCAGCAGTACGCAGCCGATCATGCAGCAGGCGAGCGACAGCGTGCGCAGCGCGCGGCGGGGGAACGAGGCGCGGGCGCGCGCCCAGGACGCGGCGAATGCCTTGACGTCGTTGCCGACGACGTCCTGCGGCGTCCGGCCGGCGGCGGCCGCGTCCTCCAGGTGCGCGGAGAGCTCGTCCATCATTTCGCGGACGGAGGCCTCGTCGATGCCTCGGTACTCCCAATTGCTGCGGCAGACGGCGAGTATCCGCTCGTTCGTCATGGCGGCGTTCGTCATGGCGTGCTGTCCCCCGTGATGGATTCGGTGTCGTCGTTCAGGATCCGGGTCACGTGCCCGGTGAAGGCGTGCCAGACGGCGCGGCCGGTGGCGAGTTCGGCTTGTCCGGCCGCGGTCAGGCGGTAGTACTTGCGCGGGGCGCCGCCGCTGGCGGACGGGGCGCGGTAGGAGGAGATGATTCCCGCTCGTTCCATGCGGGCGAGCAGCGGGTAGATGCTGCCTTCGCTGACGAGCTCGAGCCCGTTACCGGCCAGCGCTTCCACGAACTCGTACCCGTACCGGGGGCGTTCGGCGATAAGCGACAGCAGGCACAGGTCGAGCACGCCGCGCAGGAGCTGAGTGCGTCGCTGGTCGCCGGTGGCGGGCGGCTCCTTTGTCATGCGGTACAAGGTAGTGGGTCGTTGTTATGCGACGCAAGATACTTGCGGCGCAAGGTATGGGGTCGGTGGCGGGCCGGTGGGGCGCCCGGCGGGCGATCTCTGATCCAAAGGTATGAATATGTCGACATAGAGGCCTATCCACGTCGTTCTCCGGCAAGTCCTCTTGACATCACGTGCGGGGGGCTCTACCGGAGGGAGCCGCTATACGAGTGCTGATGTAGCCGGCATCGACGTGGACTGTCGCGGTACCCGGCGATGCCCATGCGGTCGGGGTGGCCACGGCGCCTGGGCCAAGGCCACCCCACCGTTCCGCGTAATCCGTTCGACCCGGTCGCGGTCCGTTCGGCACCCTCTCTTCATGGACACGCGCTTCTGGCCCCTGTACGGGCTGCGCATCACGACGCCGCGCCTTGAGCTGCGCCTTCCGGATGTGGCGACGCTCGACGCACTGGCGGCGGTGGCCGCCGGCGGTGTTCACGACGCGGCCGAGATGCCGTTCATCGTCCCGTGGACGGACACCACGCCCGAGGGGCGAGCCCGCGCCACGTTCCAGCATGTACTCGGCACCGTCGCGGAGTGGAGCCCGGAGCGGTGGACGCTGAGCCTGGCGGTGCTGTGCGACGGCGAGGTCGTCGGCCGGCAGGACCTGACCGCGTCCGACTTCGCGATCACGCGCGAGGCCGAGACAGGCTCCTGGCTCGGCCTGCCCCACCAGGGCCGCGGCATCGGCACGGAGATGCGTGCGGCAGTGGCCCACCTGGCCTTCGAGGGCCTGGGGGCCGTGTGCGTGACCTCGGCCGCGACGGCGGAGAACACGCGCTCGCTGGCCGTCTCACGCAAGCTCGGCTACCGCCCGGACGGGTTGCTGAGGGCGGCGGTGCGGGGTGAGGCACGCACGTTCCGGCGACTGCGGCTGGACCGGGCGTCGTGGGAGGAGCACCGGAGGGTTCCGGTGCGGGTGGAGGGGTTGGAGGGGTGCCTGGGGTTGTTCGGGGTGTGACCGTCGGACGGGCTACTTCCAGGGAATGTTCAACCAGGGACTCTGCGGGTCGGAGAACAGCAGGCGGTGGGCCTCGAGGACGCCCTGGTACCAGTTGCCGAACTCCTCGTCGTCGAAGTGGAGGCAGCGGCCGAGGACGTAGCCGGCGGAGAAGTCCGCCCAGGAGTTGTAGGTGGCCTGACTGACGCGTCCGGCGCGGATGACGGCGGCCTCGGCCTCGGCCACGCTGCCGAACCGCGCCCCCACGCCCCAGCGGGCCATTCCGGAGGCGCGCCCGTAGTCCCAGGCGAGCACGGAGCGGACGTACTTGCCGTCGGCGAGGAGCCCGTCGGCGCGGAAGCGGGCCTCGTAGCGGGTGATGCGCCCGATGAGCTGCTGGACGCGCGCGATCTCGGCGTCCGGGTTGGTGGGCGAGGGGGACTCGGCGGCGTTGCGCCGCATGACGCGCTCGGTGACCTCGCGCCAGTGCGCGACCTCGACGGGACCGCCGTACTGTCGCCCGATGGAGCGCCGAACTTCGAGAACGAACTCCCAGACCGAGCTGACCATCTCGCCGCGGAGCAGTTCCTCGAGATACTCCTGCCACTTGGCGCGATCGGTGACGCCCCACCAGCGTTCGAGGGTCCGCAGCTCGGTGGTGTAGCCGTGTCCGTGGTAGGCCATCGCGTTCCACGGCTCGTTGTTGTTCACCATCAGGAACGCGCCGCAGGCCAGCCCATGGGCGACGGGCCCGTGCAACGGCCCGCCGACCCACAGCGTGCGCACCGCCTTCGGCGGCGTCTGCGGCGCACGGTCGGCGTGCTCCTTCCACACGGCGCGGTGCGCGGGAGTGGCGGGGAAGAACGCCTCGCAGGGCGTGCCGGGGTTGACGGCGAGCCAGGCGTCGGGGCGGGGCCAGTAGTCGACGAGCTCGTCGAGGGTGTCGGAATAGAAGACGGGATCCTCGACGGGGGCGGGAAGCATGCCCTGGGTGAAGTAGGCGTAGCACTCGACCCCCATGCGGGGCTCCCAGTAGACGCCGGCCCGGACTTTTCCGGGGTTGGCGTCGGCGAAGGCGCGGGACATGGCGTGGTAGAGGTTGGCGCCGGCGAGCACATCAAAGTACGCCCCCCAGTCGCCCCGCCCCTTGGCCTCGTACAGCCGCTGCTCGACCTCACTGGGCGCCGCCCACGATGGCGCCGTCGCCGGCTCCGGTATCCCCATGATCGGCAACCTTAAGGGGTGGGGCGGGCCACCGAGGGGTCGCCCGGCTCCGGGTCCGTGGCCAGCCGGGCATGCGTTTCGACGTCGTACCGGACCCCGTCGTAGAGGAGCTTCTGCCGCTGCATGCCTTCGGCGGCGAAGCCGGCAGCGGTGGCGACGCGGCAGGAGGCGGGGTTGTTGACCCGATGCCCGAGCTCGAGCCGGAACAACCCGAGGTCGTCGAAGGCCCAGCGGGAGGCGGCCCGGCAGGCCCGGGTGGCGATGCCACGCCCGCGGGCGGCGGCGGTGGTCCAGTAGGAGACCCACCCGGTGGAATGCCGCCGATCGACGGCGCCGATGGTGACGTTGCCGAGCGTGATGCCGCTGCTGTCGACGATGGCGAAGGCGTAGGCTTCCCCGCTCTTCCACTGCCGGGACCGCGTCCGTATCCACTCCCGCGCATCGTCGACGGATTCGACGGGCTGCGGCGCCTGCCACCGCATTAGGGGCTCGGTGTAGGCGTCGGCGACGGAGGCGGCGTCGTCGCCGCCCCAGGGCCGCAGGGTCAGCCCGAAGGCTTCGATCACTTCACGCATCCAGTGAGTGTGCGGGGCGGGGCGTAGCGCTGCCATTGCCTGGCCGTGTCGATCTGCTCACAAGTGGCAGGTGGTCAGCCAGCAGCGGTCCGCATCTCCCCGCTGTGAGGCTGGAGGTTTCGTGCTTGCTACACCTCCATAGCCGAGATGTCCTCCATTGCTTCCTTGGCGAGTGAGCGCAGCTCTTGCCAGTCCGGAGAATTCTGCAGGCCGGCTACGGTCCAGACCTCCGGCCGCGAACCGGTCATTCGCTGCAAATGTTCGTCAATTGGGAGGACTGTCGTCAGTACGCTGTCCGGGAGAAGGCCCATGTCTGAGAGGCCGACGACGCGCCGGAAAGCGTCGTCGAACTCCAACGCCATTTCATCTGGATCGATGCGCAGGTGATGCACATATCGAGTCTGCGCCTCTGCGTCCGAAGCCAGCAGCTCGAGTGCCTTTTTTAGCAGCCTTACTGCGATTTCCGCCCGGTGCTCTTCGGTCATCGGATAATGCCTCCCAAATCGCCTTCCCATCCCTTCACTCGCCAGTATGCTCCATCTCCGTGATGCCCTCCGCCGGGATGCCATCGGAGCATTCGGCCGGTTTCATGGCCGCGTTCTGTGTACTCGCGAAGCACCCATCCCTGGCCTGCGTGATCGCCCTTTCCTAGGGTTTCCTCACGCCAACCCGGCCTATTCACCAGAGCGCCGCGCACCTCATCGGGAGTCACCCCGCCGCTGAGCACTTGCGGATTGTCCATGATGTCTTCGATGCCTTGTATCGACCCTACGGGTCCTGCCTCCTCGCGCAGTTGTTGCCGCAATCGCTCGCCGTTAGCCGCATTGGCCGGCCCATCTGACCCATCCCGTTCGTGGTAAGGCGCCAGCCCGAACGGGTCCGACCACGTATGTGGGTTGTCGACATAAGCCGCCGGGTTCGGCGCCGGTGCCAGCCCCAGTGGGTCCGGGGACGTGTATCTGGCCGTCTCCGGGTCGTAGTGGCGGTGGAAGTTGTAGTGGAGGCCCGTTTCCGGGTCGAAGTACTGGCCTGGGAAGCGGAGAGGGGTGTAGGCCTTGCTGGACTTCGGCCAGGTTGTGGCGCCCCACAGGGTTGAGCGGGTGCGCCAGGCTATGTCGCCCTGCTCGTCGACCAGTTCCGTCGGGCTGCCCACCAGGTCGGTGACGATGGCGAAGAAGCGGCTGTCTATCTCGCGTTGCGCGGCGTCCGCCGACGATATTCGTTCCGTCTGGGCGACCGGGCGCAGGCCGTCGTGGTCCCAGGTGAGGGTGACCGGGTTCGGGAGGGTGGCCGAGACCGTCGTCTGTTCGGTGAGAGTCGGGCCGTCCCACGTGAAGTCCGTTCGTTCCGCCACCGTGCCGTCCGGCGCCAGGCGCTGCTTGGCTGTGCGGCGGCCCAGCGGGTCGTACAGGTAGCGCCATCTCGTGCCGTCCGGGGTGGTCACACCCCGCAGGCGGTCCTCCGCGTCCCATTCGTAGCGCCACGTGTCCGGTTTGCGGGAGAGACGCGTCTTCTGGCGCAGGACCACGCGGCCCTGCGCGTCGTGTTCATAGCGGATGCCGCCCGCGCGCGTGATGCGGGTGCCCGTGTAGTCGCGGGAGCCCTGGGCCTCCTTGCCCGGGTGGGTCGTGGGCCAGGTGGCGTGCGTCTGGTTGCCCGCCTCGTCGTAGGCGTACCGTTCCTGCCAGCCAGGGGCGTTCACCGCCGTGACCCGCCCCGCCGCGTCCACGTCGAACGTGCGGTCGTTGACGGCCGTCAGGTAGCCGTCACGGCGGTACGTGAAGGAGCGGGTCTGCAGAGGCGTCGTTCCGGACGTCAGTCGCTGACTCGTCAGGCGGCCTGCCTCGTCCCACCCGTGGTGCAGCGTGACGTCGTTCCCGAAGTGGCGTGCGATCTCCCTCCCCACCGCGTCGTGTTCCACGTCGAACATGTGCCCCGACGCCGACAGGCTCGTGCGGCGGCCCGCCGCGTCGTACGTCCACTCACTCGTCGCGCCCATCGGCGTCACCCGGCGCACCCTGCGTCCCACGCCGTCGTACGTCAGCGCCAGCGTGTGGCCGTTCGTTGTCTCCGACTTGACCCGGCCGAGCCGGTCCCGGCTGTAGACCAGCGTCGCGTCCGGACCCACCGCCTCCAGCAGACGGCCCGCCGCGTCGTGCGCGTACGTCGTGACCTCGCCCGCCACGTCCTTCGCCACCACCCGGCCGAGCACATCGTGCTCATAGGTGATCGTCTGGCCCACGGCGTTCGTCCGGGCCGTCAGCCGGCCCGCCGCGTCGTGCGTGTACCGCAGGCCGCGGCCGTCGAAGTCCGTCTCCCCGACCAGGCGGCCGGCCGCGTCGTAGGCGTACTCCCACGTCAGTCCCTGCGGGTTGGTGACCCGCGTCAGCCGCAGCAGCGCGTCGTGCGTGAACTCATGACGCACCCCGTCCGGGCCCGTCTGCGCGGCGAGCAGGTCGAAGTGGGTGTACTCGTACGACGTCGTCGCGCCCAGCGCATCGGTGTGCGTCGTGCAGTTGCCCTCGCCGTCGTACGTCCACGTCTCCTCCGCACCGTCCGGCTCGACCCGGCGCAGAAGCTTTCCTTCCACCGACCACCGCATGCGCGTCGTCGCGCCCAGCGCGTCGACCACGGCCGTCACCCGGCCGAGGGCGTCGCGGCGGTAGGTGGTCAGCCCGCCCAGCGGGTCGGTCACCTCGGTCACCAGCCCGGCCGCGTTGCACCGCAGGCGCGAGGTGTTGCCGAGGGCGTCGGTCACCGAGGTCGGGTGGCCGTGGCTGTCGTACGTGAAGCGGGTGAGTGCACCCGTGGGGTCCGTGGTCGAGATGCGGTTGCCCGTGGAGTCGTACGTGTGCCGCCAGACCGATCCGTCCGGCATCGTCACCGTCTCGGGCAGGCCGAGGTCGTTGTACGAGGCCGTGGCCGCGCGCCCGTCGGGGCGTACGACGGCCGTCAGCCGACCGGTGTCGTCGTAGCGGTACTCCGTGGTCCGCTCGAGCGGATCGGTGTGGGAGAGGAGGCGGTTGTAGCGGTCCCAGCGCATGCGGGTGACCGCGCCGGCCGGGTCGGTCCGGGCGATGTGCTGAAGGGCGTCGTTGAAGACGTGACGCGTGGTGTGGCCGAGGGCGTCCGTGACGCTGGTGACGCGCTGTCCCGACTCCGGGTCCGGATCGCCGTACTCGATGACGGCCCGCATATGGCCGTCGACGCCGGACTCGAACACGCAGCGGTCGCGGTCGTCGTAGGCGTAGCGGTAGCTGCTGCCGTTGCGGTCGGTCCAGGAGGTGACGCGGCCGTGCTCGTCGTACGCGAATCGCAGCGCGGCGCCGGAGGAGTTGAAGACCTCGGTGAGATGGCCGTCGGTGTAGCCGTAGCGGACCAGCTCCGTGTCCGCCAGGTGGAGGGCGGTGATGCGGCCGGTGTCGATGTCGGTGGTGATGCGGATGTGGTAGCCGGAGTCGTGGGTGATTCCGGTGGGGGTGCCGTCCGCCGCGTACTCGAAGGTGATCCAGTGGCTGTTGCGGTCGGTGATCTGCTCCAGCAGGGCCAGTTCGTCGTCGTACGGGGCGAAGTGCCAGGTCAGGCCGCGCAGCGGGTCGGTGACGACGTACTCGCCGTCCACCGTGCGCTCCAGCGGCCAGCGCGGGCCGTCCGCCGGGAGGGTGGGGACGCCGGGCGCGGGGTGCGGGTAGGCGAGGAGCATGCCGTCCTCGCAGACGAAGACGACACCCTCCGCGTCGATCTCCAGGCGCTGGTCCGCGGTGCCGGCCCACGACGGGCCCAGCCAGCGGCCCGCCCGGTAGTTCGACCGCACCTGACGGAAGAAGCGGAGCGGCAGCGAACCGGGAAGATGTACGTCCGTCTGCGGGAGGTACATGTGGCCCGTGGCCAGGTCGACCGGGTCCGTGCCGTCCGCGCACACGGACTGTTCGTCGCGCGTGTTCCCCTTCGGGTTCTCGTTGGCCGACTGGCGTGCGGGGGTCGGCGGCTTCTCCGCCGAGGCGGCTTCCTTGGAGGCGGCTTCCTTGCCTCCGGGGCTGCCTCCGGATCTGCTTCCGGATCTGGCTTCGGATCTGGCCGCGGCCCCGGTCCTGGCCGCCGCTCCCTCGGCCCCTTCGATCGCGCCCCGCCGGGCCCCGGCGATCGCCGCGCGTTCGCCGGCCGCGGCGCCGGCGCTGCCGCCGCCCGTCAGGAGGGCCAGGGCGACGTTGCCGGCCAGGCGGCCGCCGGCCTCGGACGGGTCCTTGCCCCAGCCCTCGCCGACCAGGGTGGCGGGGACGCGCTCGGGGTGCGAGGCGAGGGAGAGCATCCCGGCGGTGGCGTTCGAGACGGCGCTCAGGTACTGGGCGGGGTGGGAGAGGTTGTAGGGGTCGGAGGGGTTGAGGCTGCGGGCCGCCTTCGTCATGTCCGTCACCGCGCGCAGTGCGCCACCGCCCACGTGCAGGACCTCCACCGCGCCGCCGTCGCGCAGGTCGGCGGTGGTCGCCTTCATGCGGTTGGTGAAGGACGGCTTCTGCGGGGCGTTCGTGACGGCCGCGTCGACCTTTGATTTCGCCTCGCCCGCCGCGGTGTTGCGCTGCTTGCGGGCCTCGGCCAGGATTCGCTCGGCTTCGTCGAAGTCCGACTTGCCGGGATTGTTCGGCTTGGTGGGGGCGGGGCCGGGGGCCTGACAGTTGCGGGCGGCCTCGGCGAGGGAGGCGTTGTAGGCGTCGACCTGGCGGTTGTACGCCTCGACGGCCTTCCTCTCGGTGTCCCTGCCACGCTTGTGGAGGCGGATGGCCTCCTTCGCCTGGCCCTGCGCCCAGGTGACGGTGTGGGCGTACGCCTCCAGCGCACCGGCCGCGGCCTCGCACGCGTCGGCCGCCTCGGCCCACTTCTTCGGCTGCTCCACGAACTTCGCCGTGAACGCGTCCGCCCCCTCGCCCTTCCAGCCGTCTGTCGCCCGCACCTTGAGCAGGGCGGTGTGTGTGGTGTCGAAGGCCTTCTGGAAATTGCGCAGGTGCTTGGCGGCGGCGTCGATCTGCTTGGCGTCGCCGCGGACGAGCTCCTTGGGGTTGTCGGTCTCGCCGAGCTGATGCTCGCGCACATGTGCGCCGAGATCGGAGGCGGTGCGGTCGCCCCAGTGCTCGACCGCGTCGGCGGCGTCGTCCGCGCCGACCTTGTGCAGTCCGGCCGCGGCGACGTCCGTGCCCTTGTCGACGGCCTCGCCGAGAGCCTTCTTCCCCTTGTCGAAGGTCTCCTCGGCCGCCGCGCCCACCTTGTTGACGGCCTTGGCGGCGATGTCCCAGACGTCGTTGCCCATTTACTCGTTGCCCATTTAGTCGTAGTCCTCGATCTTGCTGCCCAGGTGGACTGCCAGCCCCGCCGTGTTCGGGGTGCCGTCGATGTCCTTCGCCGTCCTCGACCAGGTTTCCTTGGCGTCCTTGGCCGTCTTCGCGAACGAGTCGCCGCTGTAGTCGGCGTCGCGTATCTGCGTGACCGGGTTGTCGGCCAGTACGTCCTTCATGCGCATGCCCTCGACCTGCTCCTCCGTCAGGTGCGGGTTGCCGAAGGATGCGTTGGCGACGACCTTGACCGTGTCCTTCACGTACCGGTCGGCCTCCTGGTAGTAACCGGCGGCCAGACCCACGCGCTCCGCGAACTGGCTTCCGTCCTGGACGAGCGCCCGGACCCCCCACTCCCAGCGCTCGCAGAACGTCTTGAAGGCGGCCGTCAGGCCGTCGTGGCCCGTCTCCACGCCGGAGAGTGCGAGGTCGGCGAAGCCGCGGCCGACTGCCGCGGAGCCGGCGGTGCCGATCTCCTTGAGCTCGCCGATCGCTCCGTTGATGCCTTTGGCTACGCCGTCCAGGGCGTCCTTGCCGGCGTGTATGCCGCCTTTGCCTCCGCTCACCGGTGCCCTTCCTTCTCGTCGGTCGTGGCCTCGTTGTTCTGGTTCTGGGTGGAGAAACGATTCATCTCGGCGTCCAGCGCCACCTCGTCCGGCACGATGCCGCGCACCGGCGGGAACAGCGCCGGCCGCTCGCCGCCGACGTCGAGTGCCACGCCCGTGGGGCCGTCCACGGCCGGGACCACCACGTCCAGCAGTCGGGCACCCAGCACCGACCGGTACTCCCACGCCCCCTCGGCCGTCAGCCCTCGCGCCACCGCGAACCGCGCCAGCGCGGTCTCGTCCGAGAACGCGCACAGCCAGCGGATGCCGTCCCACTCCACCGACCACAGGCCGCCTGCCTCGTCCAGGGGGACCAGCACCGGGGTACGGCGGAACTCACCGATGAGCGCGGCCGGGCGGGCCGCCTCCGCGTACAGCGCGTCGATCTCGTTCAAGAGGGCAGGCGTCATCGTGTTGTCGACCTTCGGAGGAAATGGGTGCGTTGGAGGGTAACGCCTGTAACACCTACCTGGGTGGGACCGCCGCTGCCTTGCGCCGTCGCACGGCGAGCACCGTTGCTCCGGCGGCCAGTGCGATGGCGGTGGCGACGCCGGCCGCCACGAGTACGGTGCCGCCGTTGGCGGACTCTGAGTCCTTGTCAGTGTCGGCTCGCGTCATGCCGCCTGTGGCGCGGGACGGGGTGGGGCGCGGCTTTGCCGCGAGCTCGGGGAGTGGGCTGACGTCGGCGGGGCCGGGGTCGCCGGGGTTCTGCAGGGCGATGCGGGGGCGGACCACGCCGTAGCCGATCGTGTCACTGCGCTTCTCACCGCTCTTGGGCCCGCCGGCGGTGTTGATGAGGACGCGGAGCACTTGGTTGGCCGTCCAGTCGGGGTGTGCCGACCAGACGAGCGCGGCGGAGGCGGAGGCCAGGGCGGTGGCGTCGCTGGTGCCGTGGCTTACGCAGATGTCGGTTCCGTTTGCGCAGACAGCCACCATGTCCTCGCCGGGTGCGGCAAGGTCCACCTGCTGTCCGCGCTGGGACTCCTCCGTTGCGCTGATCGCACGGTTTACGGCTGCGACACCGACTACGCCTGGCAGCGCTGCCGGGTATTCGACTTCGTTTGCTTTGTCGCCACTGTTTCCGACGCTGGCAAATATGAGCTTGCCTCTCGCATTTGCATAACGAATGGCTTCCGCGAGCTGTTCGCTCGACGTGCGTGTGCCCATTGAGATGTTGATGACGCGTGCCTGAGAGTCGGCCGCGTAGCGGACCGCAGCGCTGACGTCCTCGGTGAAGGCCTGCGCGGCGGCTGCCGCATTGGCGGAGTCGGTGCCGCTTGCGACGCGTAGCGGAAGGATCACGGCTCCCGGCGCCAAGCCGAACGCCTTGTGCTCACCGGCACCAGTGCCGGCAATCAACTCGGCGATACGTGTCCCATGGTTGTGCGGGTCGACTTGCGCGCCACCCGGCCGAGCGGAGAAGTTCCGTCCTTCGAGGACCCTGCCACGGAGGTTGGGCAGTGTGGCCTCTACCCCGGTGTCGATGACGGCAACCGTAACTCCTTCTCCCTTGCTGGTCTGCCACATCTCTTCCGCCTTCATCGCATCGAGATGCCACTGGCGTGATCGAATGTCGGCTTGCGCCGCGGTCCCCAAGGTCAGCAAAACCGTCAGGGTCGTGAGAACGGTTGCCTTTCTGCCGACTCCCGCGCTACCGCTGTCACGCATGCGTTGTCCTCTTGTTCCTCGCTTCGGCATGAGCTCAGTCGATCACCGGAGGTACCACGCGACGGTTACCGTACGACCAGGCCTCCTCGTCCTCGACGAGATAGCCGGGACGCTGACTGCGTCGCGCGTGCTGTGGGGCTGTGCCGTGCGCTGCTTGCGGGGGCACGGTGTTGCTGTGCGCGGAGTGGCTCCCACGGGCACCGTCGACTTGCGGTGTGTCGCGTACAAGTCCTGCCCCACCCGGAGTGAACGGCCGGTCGCCGGCCTCCCCGGTACGTTGCTGGGGACGGCCCCCGACGATTCCCCCGGGTTCGGAAGCCACACGCCGCGTGACTCGAGGACCGGCCCCGCCGCCGGCGGTTCCCGGAGGTCCTGCGACGCCGGGAAGGGGGCCCATGGCGGGACGCGCTTGCCCCTGCGTCGGCTCAGTCCCGATTACCGTGCCCCGGGGAACGCCGCCGCCGACCTGCCCCGTGGGGCGTGGCACAGGACGTCCACCGACGATGCCGTCATGCGGCAGCCCCGGGCTCCGTCCACCAGCACTGGGGTACCTGCCGGTCGTCCCGGCGCCCGGACCAGTGGACGCATGGCCGGGAACCGGAACTACGGATCGGCCTGCGCCGGGGAGGCCATGAGGACCTCCTCGGCCGCGTGACACATCCGTGCTGCCCGTGGGCATCGGCGGTACAGCGGATCCCGGGAAGGGGGCTGGTCCGGTGTCAGCACCTCCGCCACCTCCCGGGAGGCTTGGTGCCCCGCCCGGAGGCGGCATCTGAGGCAGTGCTGCACCGCCATCGATCATGGTGTTCGTCCGACTTGGCCGCTGTTCCGGCATGCTGACCGATGGAGCGGGTAGATCCCAATCAGGCCTGGCTTGAGCCGGGCCTTCGCTGTAGGTGGCTGAGCGCGCATCAGGCTGCTGCGCACTGCCTGCCCGTGTGGGCGAGCCAGCGCCTACCGAGCCGGGCTCGACGGTGACGCCGTCACGCTCCCCTGCGGGCGGCGGCACCAAATGATCCGGCATAGGCCGAAACGTAGGCCGCGGAGCCACCCCCATCTGATGTGCCGACCACGCGTACGACCCCGCAAGCTTCCGCATCAGCCGGGCCGCCTCCGCCCTGTCGCCCTCCAGGCGCTGCTGGGCCTCGTACGCCTCGCGTTGCGTCGGGCCGGACGGTTGCTGCAAGCCCCCGTTCCCGCCCCCGTCCGGCGTCAGCGGCGAAGCAACCGTCCCCACCTGCCCCACTTGCCCCGAGTGCGCCCGCGCGTACGCGTATGCGTCCAGCGTCGCCCGTGCCTCCGCCGACGGGCCCGGTGCCGGCATTGCCGACTTCACCTCCGACAGCGTCGACGCCGCACGCAGCATCCACGCCCCCGCGCTGCCGCTCAGCTCGCCCAGGCGCAGCGTCGCGTTCGCCATGTCCGCGCCCCAGGCGCGGAAGGCATCACCGGCCTCGCCCTCCCACGTCACCTCCGACATGTGCCGCTTGAGCTCGTCACCCACCTGCGTGATCAGCGTCGCCGCGGCCGTCAGTCGTGCCGACATCCGGCTCGTGCGCGCCACGTCCGCGTGCTCCACCATCGCCCGCAGTTCCTCGAGCGACTTCGACTCGAAGTCCGACGCGATGATCAGCCCGTTCGACGACGGCCTCGGCAGCGCCGGACCCTGTATCCCCGGGCCCTGTATCGCCCGACCCGGTGATGTCCCGCCCCCCTGCCCCTGCCCCCACGGCGTAGTGGTCGGCGTAGTAGTCGGCATAGTGGTCATCGAACGCTCCCCCCTCTTCACTCCCCGTCACAGCCTACTGACGCCCTATGACACACACCTCGTGACACACACCTCACATCCCACCGACCCCCTGCCCTGTGTCCCTGCAACTCACGTCCCGTTAACGTGTGTTCGAGCGCAGCGGAAGGGGCTCGGGTGACCGGTTTCATGAGCGGGGAGCGGGGAGACTTCGAAGGGCTCGGGGCGCAGGTGCGGGCGCTGGCCGAACGGCGGGTTTCCTCGCGGGAGCTCGTCGAGCGGTCCCTGCGCCGCATCGCCGATACGCAGCCCACCCTCAACGCCTTCCGGCGGGTACGGGCCGAGGCCGCGCTCCGGGAGGCCGACGAGGCCGACAAGCGGCTCGCCGCCGGGGAACGGGCCGCCCTCCTCGGCGTACCCCTCGCCGTCAAGGACGACATGGACGTGGCCGGCGAGCCCACCGCCTTCGGGTGCCCCGGCGACTTCGCCCCCAAGCGGGCCGACAGCGAGGCCGTACGGCGATTACGTGCCGCCGGCGCCATCGTCGTCGGCAAGACGAACACCCCCGAACTCGGGCAATGGCCCGTCACCGACGGCCCCGCCTTCGGCGTCACCCGCAACCCCTGGAGCCTCGAGCACAGTCCCGGCGGCTCGTCCGGCGGCTCCGCCGCGGCCGTCGCCGCCGGGCTCGTGCCCGCCGCCCTCGGCTCGGACGGGGCCGGATCCATCCGCATACCCGCCGCCTGGACGCACCTCGTCGGCATCAAACCCCAGCGCGGACGCATCTCCACCTGGCCCTACCGAGAAGCCTTCCGCGGCATCACCTGCGACGGACCCCTGGCCCGCACCGTCGCCGACGCCGCGCTCCTCCTCCAGGCCGCCAGCGGTTCGCACTCCGGCGACCTGCACCGGCCGCCCCCCGTCGACATCCTCGCCGCCGCCGGACACGAACCACGGCGGCGGCTGCGGATCGCGCTGTCGCTGCGCCCCGCCTTCGCCGCCGTCCGGCACTGGCTCGACCCCGTCGTCCGCGACGCCACCCTCCGCGTCGCCGAACGCCTCGAGGTCCTGGGCCACGACGTGGTCGAGGAGGACCCCCGCTACGGGCCGATCGGCTTCACCTTCGTGCCGCGCTCCATGGCCGGCGTCCGCGACTGGGCCGAGCGCGTCCCCGACCAGGCGCTGCTGGACGCCCGTACGCGCGTCAACGTACGCGGTGGAAGGCTGCTCGGCGGCGGCGCGCTGCGCGCCGCTCGGGCGGCGGAGGCGCCGCTGCGCCGCCGGATCGGCGAGATGTTCTGGCGCTTCGACGCCGTGCTCACCCCCACCACCGCCGTACCGCCCCTGCGCACCGGGGACCTGACCGGCATCGGCAGCCGCGACACCAACGCCCGCATGATCGCCGCCTGCCCGTACGCCTGGCCGTGGAACGTCCTGGGCTGGCCCGCCCTCAGTGTGCCCTCCGGCCTCACCGCCACCGGCCTGCCCATGGGCGCCCAGCTCCTCGGGCCCGACGGCAGCGAGCCACTGCTCATCTCACTCGCCGCCCAACTCGAGGCCGATCAGCAGTGGTACGAGAAATGGCCCGGCCCGCCTGCACGGTGAGAATCCGTGTCAGAACCTCGTGACGTGGACCGGTGCGGCGTAGGCGCCTTCGAAAGCAAGGACGCCGCCTCAGGCGCGAGCCCGGCCACACTGTGAGGACCGCGGGCGGCTGGACCACCTGTCGGCGCTGCAGTACAGCGGCGGGCGAGTCGAAGGCCGTTTCGCCCAGGCAGCTCACTCAAGCGGGTGAATTTTGTGTTCGCTGTGGGTTCAGCCGGAAACGATGTCCATGATCGCGGGCCGGGCGGATCGTCCTGCGACGCCAGACCTGAGGGTGGCCATATGCCAGATGACCAGGTATATCAGTGCCAGATCGAACTCGGCGGACTCCGAGTGGAGACGCTCAAGAGCGTCTCCGCCATCACCGTGGACCAGGAGTACATCGACGTGGTGTCGATGACCCCGTCCGGAAAGATCGAGCGGGACTACGTGCACGGGCTTCCGGAGTGGAAGACCGTGACGCTGACGCGCTCTGGGGACAAGAGCGAGGAGTTCACCAAATGGATCCAGGAGGCCAGGGATCCGGCCGCGACCGGCGTGGAGCGGGACCTGATCCTGGCGTTCGTCAACGCGAAGAACGAGCCCGTCAAGAAGATCTCCTTTGCCCGGGTGCACCCCGTGAGCTGGAGCGGTCCGGGCGTCACGGCTGGTGAGTCCGGTGTGGGGGAAGAGACGCTCGAACTGCGCTACCTGGACTCCGACACCACGTTCCTCTGAGCCCGATGCCGGACGTGTGACCCGCTCACTCGCCGGTCAGCGCAAGGCGGTGGGGGCCAGGCGGATCGTCGGTGGCTGCGTCCGGATGCGGATGGGCTTGGGCTTGCCGGCAGCTTTCACCGGTTCGACGGGGTGTGGCGTGGTGCGAGGTGGCCTGGGAGGGCGGGTGAGGCGGCGGACCATGAGGGTGATGAAGGTCCAGGTGGTGTGGGCCTCGCTGTGGGAGATGAGCCGCTCGTAGTCGCGCACGTTTCTCCTGGCTCGCATGTCCACGAGATTGCCCGCTCGACTCGCCACCGCTTGGCCAGGACGGCGAATCCGTCCTGGCCCTTGCGGCGGGGCACCGTCTTGAGGGTGATGCCGAGGAAGGAGCGAGACCAGTCGACGAGGGTTCCGCCGTAGGCGGAGTCGGCCCAGGCGACGGTGAGCTCGGGATGGGTCAGGCGCAGGCGGAACAGCTGGTCGCGGGCGGGGACGCTGTCGTGCGGGAACGCGGGGGTGACCATGACGGCGAGGGGCATGCCGCGCTGGCCGCCGGTTCACCCCTACGATCACCAGCGGCGAACACGCTCCGCTCGTTCGGCACGGCGACCTCGGCGGCCCGGAATCCCCCCGCTCGATTCCGAAACCGGGCCGCGGAGTGCGCCCCTAGTGTCGGTTGATCGCGTCCTTGAACGCTTTGCCGGCGCTGAACTTGACCGTCCTGGCCGCAGCGAGCTGAATCTTTTCCCCGGTCTTCGGGTTGCGCCCCTCGCGCGCGGCGCGCTCGCCTGCGGCAAATGAGCCGAAGCCGATCAGCTGCACAATGTCGCCTTTTGCGACGGCGTCCTTGATGCCATGGAGCGCCGTGTCGAGGATCCTGGTCACGTCAGCCTTGGAAGCGTCGGTGGTCTCTGCAACGTGGTCGATGAGTTCCTGCTTGTTCACGGCTGGCTCCTTTGCGCGAGGGAGGATATGCGGACCTGTTGATGTATCGACGGTCACCGGACTCAACGAGCTGCGCAAGGAAAGATCACGACGGTCGGAAACAGGTGCTGAGTGCGTCAGCGCCTTCGCGGGCGGACACAGTAATGCCGATCAAGACTCGGTGGCACACACTCAGGGTTCGCTGTCACAGGACACTCCGGCACGGCTTCCAACTACGGAATCGACCACAGACGACGGCGCACCTGCGAATCCCAGGTCCCGACACAGCTTCTGAGCCCCCACGCGCAGGTATCCCCCCCTCACGGCGCCAGGATGTCCAGTTCCGCCATCGCGCCCGTCGCGATCTCCCGCGTCAGCGCCTCCGCCCGCTCCGCGTCCCGTTCGCGGACCGCCTCGGCCACCCGGACGTGCAGCGTCACCGCGGCCGGATCCGGGTCCGTGAACATCACCTGGTGCTGCGTGCGGCCGGTCAGGACCTCGGCCACGACGTCGCCCAGGCGCGCGAACATCTCATTGCCCGAGGCGCGCAGTATCGCGCGGTGGAACGCGATGTCGTGCACCAGATAGCGGTCCAGCTGCTGCCCGCGCGAGGTGGCGACCATGCCCAGGGCGTGCTCGGTCAGCTCGGCGCACTGCTCGGGAGTGGCCAGCCGGGCCGCGAGACCCGCGGCAACCGGTTCGACCGCCGAGCGCAGCACCGTCAGCGACCGCAGCTGGCGCGGGCGGTCGGGACCGGCCAGACGCCAGCGGATGACGCGCGGGTCGTAGACGTTCCACTCCTCGGTCGGAAGAACGGTCACGCCCACCCGGCGCCGCGACGCGACCAGGTGCATGGACTCCAGGACGCGGATCGCCTCGCGGATGACCGTCCGGGAGACGGCGAAGCGCTCCTCCAGCTCGTCCGTGCGCAGCACGCTGCCCGGCGGGTAGTCGCCCGCCGTGATCGCGGGCCCGAGGGAATCCAGCACGCGCGCGTGCAGTCCCTGCCCCTGGTTGTCCATGCGCATCAGCCTAAGGGGCGTCCCGGCAGCTGTCCGACGGGCGGATCATGGGCGACGCCCGCCCATTAAGTATGACGTTTTAGTCACGGGGCTTGAATACGTCGTACCCATCCGTTTCAGTTACCGCCATGAACAACCACATCGTCGTGGTCATGGGCGTGGCCGGAACGGGCAAGACCACCGTCGGCCCGCTGGTCGCGGACGCCCTCGGCGTCCCCTACGCCGAGGGCGACGACTTCCACCCGGCCGCCAACATCGCCAAGATGTCCGCCGGCATCCCGCTGGACGACGCCGACCGCGCCCCCTGGCTCGACGCCATCGGCGACTGGGCACGGGGACAGGAATCCGCCGGGCTCGGCGGCGTCGTCAGCTGCTCCGCGCTCAAGCGCGCCTACCGCGACCGGCTGCGCGAGGCCGTACCCGGGCTGGTCTTCCTCCACCTCACCGGCGACCGCGAGCTGATCGCCGCCCGCATGGCCGGCCGCAAGGGCCACTTCATGACCGCCCGGCTGCTGGACTCCCAGTTCGCCACCCTCGAACCGCTCGAGGCCGACGAGGCGGGCGTCACCGTCGACGTCACTCCCGACGCCGCCGTCATCGCCGAACGGGCCGTCGCCGCCCTCCGGCAGCTTTAATTCCCCACCCCGAAGCCCCTCCCCCCTCCAAGGAAGCCCGTGAGCACTCTCAGCGTCGAGATGCTGGCCGCGGCAGCACCCACCGCACCGATCACTTCGGCGGGTCACGCACAGCTGGGCATCGCCGTCCTCGTCGGCATCGCCGTCATCGTCCTCCTCATCACCCGCCTCAAGCTGCACGCGTTCCTCTCCCTGACCATCGGCTCCCTCGTCCTGGGCGCCGTGGCCGGCGCCCCCATCGACAAGGTCATCGCGAGCTTCACCGCGGGCCTCGGCTCGACCGTCGCGGGCGTCGGCGTGCTGATCGCCCTCGGTTCCATCCTCGGCAAGCTGCTGGCCGACTCCGGCGGCGCCGACCAGATCGTCGACACGATCCTGGCCAGGGCGGGCGAGCGCTCGATGCCCTGGGCGGTCGTGCTGATCGCGAGCGTCATCGGCCTGCCGCTGTTCTTCGAGGTCGGCATCGTGCTGCTGATCCCGGTGGTGCTGCTGGTCGCCAAGCGGGGCGGCCACTCGCTGATGCGCATCGGCATACCCGCGCTGGCCGGACTGTCCGTCATGCACGGCCTGGTGCCGCCGCACCCCGGCCCGCTGGCCGCGATCGACGCCATCGGCGCCAACCTCGGTGTGACGCTGGCGCTGGGCGTGCTCGTCGCGGTGCCCACGGCCGTCATCGCCGGACCCGTCTTCTCGCGCGTCGCGTCCCGCTGGGTGGACGTCGCGCCGCCCGAGAAGCTGATCCCGCAGCGCCCCTCGGAGGAGCTCGAGCGCCGTCCGGGATTCGGCATCACCGTGGCGACCGTCATGCTGCCCGTGGTGCTGATGCTGGCCAAGGCCCTCGTCGACATCGTCGTGGACGACCCGCGGAACCACGTCCAGCGGGTGACGGACGTCGTCGGCTCCCCGCTCGTCGCGCTGCTCGCGGCCGTCCTCGTCGGGCTGTTCACGCTCGGACGCGCCGCCGGCTTCGGACGGGACCGGCTGGCCGGGACGGTGGAGAAGTCGCTCGTCCCGATCGCCGGCATCCTGCTGATCGTGGGCGCCGGCGGCGGCTTCAAGCAGACGCTGATCGACGTCGGCGTCGGGCGCATGATCCTGGACATCTCCAAGGACTGGTCCGTCTCCGCCCTGCTGCTGGCCTGGCTGATCGCCGTCGGCATCCGGCTGGCCACCGGGTCGGCGACGGTCGCGACGATCTCGGCCGCCGGTCTGGTCGCCCCGCTCGCCGCCGACATGAGCTCGACGCACGCGGCGCTGCTGGTGCTGGCGGTCGGCGCCGGTTCGCTGTTCTTCTCGCACGTCAACGACGCCGGGTTCTGGATGGTGAAGGAGTACTTCGGGATGAGCGTCGGGCAGACGATCAAGACGTGGTCGCTGATGGAGACGGTGATCTCGGTCGCCGGGATCGTGTTCGTGCTGCTGTTGTCGGTGGTGTTGTAGCCGGAACACTCAGTGGTGTTGTAGCGGAACAAGCGGTGCGTGCGAATTGGAGGGTGGGGCGGAGGATTTCCTCCGCCCCACCCTCCATCCATCCCCCGATCACCGCCCCCGACTACCCCGACACCTCCGCCAAGTACCGCTCCACATCCGCCGGGTCGTCCGTCGCCAGCCCCACGTACCCGTCCGGCCGGATCAGGAACAGCCCCGCCCCGTACGCCCGCTTCACATGCCCCTCGGCATCGACCGGACGGAACGTGCGCACCCACTCCGCCCCCGGCGCCACGAACCCTTCCGCCTCCCCGTCCGTCACCGCCAGCAGCGTGAAGTGCGGCCCCCGGAACACGTCGAAGAGCCGCACCGGCAGCCCCGCCTCGTCCAGGCAGGGCGCGTCCGGCGCGCGGTCGCCGGCGCGCAGCGCGTCGTCCGGCACGTCGCGGCGCAGTTCACGGCTGAGGGTGCTCTCGCGGTAGCCGAGGGTCAGCTGGTGGGTCTCCCGGCCGCGCCGCCAGCGGGTGTCGGTGCCGTAGCGGTCGGCCCGGTGGACGCGGCTGCTCAGGCCCAGCACGTCGGCCGCGACGCGGGAGCGCTCGGCGTCGTAGGAGTCCAGCAGCGCCTCGGGCGCGCCCAGTCGCAGTACGGCGCCCAGCTTCCAGCCCAGGTTGTACGCGTCCTGGAGGCTGGTGTTCAGGCCCTGGCCGCCGGCGGGGGAGTGGACGTGCGCGGCGTCGCCGGCCAGCAGCACCCGGCCCGAGCGGAAACGTTCGGCCATCGCCATCCGGGGCCGGTACGCCGACGCCCAGCTCACCTCGTCCACCGTCAGGCGCAGGCCCGTGCGTTCGGCGAGCAGGGCGGTCAGCGCCTCCGGGGTGGCGTCGCGGGCGACGTCGAGCTCGCGGTCGGCCGCGAAGCCGGCGATGAGCTGGACGGTCTCCACCTGCTCCAGGGGGCGCAGGGCCACCAGCCCGCCCTCCGCCTGCTGCCACATGTGCCAGTGGCCGGGGTCGATCTCGGGCCGGTCGGGGCCGTCCATCAGCACGTCGGCGATCAGCACCGGGTACGGGTCGAGCTGTTCGCCGGTGAAGGGCACGCCCAGTGCCTTGCGGACCGTGCTGCGGCCGCCGTCGGCCGCGACGAGCCACTTCGCCCGTACGGTCTCCGCGCTGCCGTCGGCGTGCCGGAGGGTGGCGGTGACGCCGTCGGGGTCCTGGTCGAAGCCGGTCAGCTCGGTGCGGAAGCCGACGTGGCCGCCCAGTTCCTCGAGACGGGCGACGAGGATCTCCACGGTGCGCCACTGGGGGAGCATCCGGGGCTCGGGGTAGGGGATGGCGGGGGAGTCCCCGGCCGATTCGGTCAGGTCATACTCTTCGCCGCGCTCGGTGCCCTGCCAGGACTGAATGGGCGGCACCGGGCCGCTGCCGGCCAGCAGGGCGTCGACGACGCCCAGGTCGTCGAGGACCTCCAGGGTGCGCGGCTGGATGCCGGTGCCGCGCGAGCCGGGGAAGCCGCGGTCGGAGCGCTCGACGATGCGGTGGGATATGCCGCGCCGGGCGAGGTCGATGGCGAGGACGAGGCCGGTGGGGCCGGCGCCGGTGATCAGTACGTCCACGTCGGACATGGTGGATTCCCCCTTGCTTAACGCCGTTAAGTTCATCGCCCTCCCAGACTGAACTGAACGTTGTTAAGCTGTCAAGGTGGCACCTCGCATCGATCGCGCCCAAGTGGCCGGCACCGCGCTCCGCCTGCTCAACGAGGTGGGCCTCGAAGGCCTGACCCTGCGCAGGATCGCCAAGGAGCTCGATGTCCAGGCCCCGGCGCTGTACTGGCACTTCAAGAACAAGCAGGAACTGCTCGACGAAGTGGCCACGGAGATGTTCCGGCGCATGACCGGATCGCTGACCGCCGTCGACACCGCCACCTGGCAGGAGTTCCTGACCGGTGCGGCCCGCGTGCTGCGCGGCTTCCTGCTCGGCTACCGCGACGGCGCCAAGGTCTTCGGCGGCACGCGCTTCACCGGCCTCGACTACGCGGCCCCGCTGGAGAGCATGATGCGCGTGCTGGTCGACGCGGGCTTCACCCCGGGCGCCGCGGCCCGCGCCTGGTTCACTGTCAACGCCTACACGATGGGGTACGTGATGGAGGAGCAGTCCATCCACCCCATTCCCGGCGGCGAGCGCGACCCCGCCTACGACCTGGCCGAACGCGAACTCCGGCTGACGGGATACCCACTGGCCGTCGAGGCGGGACGGGGGTTCTTCGGAGACCTCGACGCGGGCTTCGAGGACGGCCTGCGCGCCGTCATCACCGGCATCGGGGCGACGCTGCTACCGCCCACCGACGGCGGCGACGGCCGGTAGCAACGCTGCTACCGCCCACCGCCACCGTCGGCGACGGCAGGTAGCCGCACCGCCTCCAGCCACCGGCGCAGTACGGGCGTCAGCCGCCGCTCCACGCAGCGGTGCAGCACCCACGCCAGAACCAGCATGGCCGTGAGCGTGAGGGCGAACGTCGCCCACGACGGCACCCCCAGCCCCCGGTGCAGCCCGCCGATCACCGCCCACCCCAGGTGCTCGTGCACCAGGTAGAACGGGTACGTCAGCGCCCCGGCGAACGGCAGCCACCGCCACCGCGCCCAGCGCAGCCGGCCCACCGCCACCGCCGCCACGGCCGCGTAGCCCAGGGCGAGGACGGCGACGATGACGTAGGGGGAGCGGTAGGAGAAGTAGTGCGGGTTCGGCGGGTGCCACAGGCCCGCGACCGCGTAGTGCTGGCCCAGCAGGAAGCTGACCGCCACGATGCCCCAGGACAGCGCGTCGTGGCCGAAGCGGTGGACCAGGTACAGGCCGATGCCGCCGATGAAGAACGCGGAGTACTCCGGCATGAACACCACGCGCAGGAACTCCACATGGGACGCCGTCGTCACGACCGACATCAGCGTCCACACCGCGCAGAACAGCACCACCCGCCGCCGCGTCGCCCCCGGCACCACCACGAACAGCGCGAACAGCGCGTAGAAGCGCACCTCCGCCCACAGCGTCCAGCACACCCCCAGCACCCGCTCGGCCCCCGCGGGCTGCTGCAGCATCGTCAGGTTCACCAGCGCGTCGCTGAACGACACGGGCCGGTACGGCACCCAGGGCAGCGCGAAGACCAGCATGACGAGCGCGATCGCCGCCCAGTACGCGGGGTAGAGGCGGGCGGCCCGGGAGGCGACGAACGAGCGCAGTGGACGGCCCCAGCCGCTCATGCAGATCACGAAGCCGCTGATGACGAAGAAGATCTGCACGCCCAGGCAGCCGTAGGCGAAGGCCGCCGACAGGTGCGGGAACTCATGGCGCGGCGAGGCCCCCCACGCCCGGCTGACGTCGCCGTCCCGGCCGCCGTAGTGGTAGAGCGCCACCATCAGCGCGGCCAGCAGCCGCAGCCCGTCCAGGGCGTACAGCCGGCCGCCGGAGCGCTCGCGCGCCGGCGGTGCCGCGCTCGTCCCAGCACGCTCGGCGGGCCGTACGGACTCCGGGGCCCGGACCGTCGTCATGCGGAGCTCACCGTTTTCTTCCCCTTCAGCAGCCGCCTGCGTACCGCCCGCGCCCGGCGCACAGCCTTGCGTACGGCCGGATTGCGGGACAGGAAGGCGAGTTGGGCGGGGACGGCGCCGGGCAGTGCCAGCGCGGTCAGGCGGCGGCGCTTGAAGTAGCGCCAGGTACGGGCGTCCAGGTGCGCGGACAGATAGCGCTCGGCCGCGGGGCGCAGGCCGGGCAGGATCTGCGGCTGCATGGCGTAGCCGACGGCGGCCAGCAGGGCGCCGATCCGCTCCGGGGGGTCCGTCTCCCGGCCGTCGGGGTCCTCGAGGGCGGGCAGCAGCGCGTCGACGATCGTCACCGGCACGCGATTGCTGTTCTGGTACGGCGTCAGCCGTTCCAGCAGCAGGTCGGTGCCCGCGCGGGCGACGGGCAGGCCGTAGAAGGTGCGCGCGGTCAGCAGCGCGGTGGAGAAGCAGGCGACGACCAGCGCGGGACGCAGCCGCTGGTAGACCGCCTCGGCCAGGACGGGCGCGTCCAGGACGGTCAGCTCCGCGCCGAGCCGGCCCGCCTCCTCCTCCAGCAGCCGCGACCAGCGGGCCGGGGCGGAGGGGTGCGGCTTGAACACCACGGCCCGGTGTCCGCGCGCCACCGCGCCGCGCAGCATCGTCACGTGCAGCCGCTCCTCCTCCTCGGGGGTGAGGATGTCCAGCGCCGACAGGTACTGGCCGAGCAGCAGGGCGGCGTCCTCGGGCGCCCGGGGCAGGCCGGGGGCGGCGGCGTCGGAGAGCTCGGCCAGCACCTTGGTGAAGACCTCGCCCGGCACGACCTCCGGCTCGACCCCGAACTCCGTCAGCAGCAGCGGCACCAGGCCCGGCACCAGGTCCAGGTGGAGCAGGCGGCGCACCCGGGTGCCGATCAGCGGGTCGAGCTTGCTGCGGGTGGGCCCGTAGCTCATCAGCCCGTCCGCGTAGACGTCGATGGGCGCGTCCGCGAACAGCTGGGCGACGGCGTGGGCGGGGTTGACCTGGAGGGATTCGAGGACGAGTTCCACGTCGTCGGTGCCCAGCCCCCACAGCAGCCGCAGGTGGCGCTCCCACAGGGGCGCGTCGTCGGGGCGGGGGGACCAGCCGGAGGGGTGGAAGGGGCTGATCGTCCCGTTCCAGGACAGCACCCCGTCGAAGCGGGCACGCAGTCGCTCGAACCCGGGCGCCTCGTCGAACGCGGGCGTGGTCTCGGGGACGGCGGCGGTGTTGGCGACGAGCAGCAGCCGGCGGCCGGAGGCGGGGTACAGCCCGGCGTCCAGGGCGGCGGCGAGCGTGGCGGCCCCGTAGAGGGTGGAGGCCATGAAGACGCGGGTGGTGGCGGGCGCCGGCATCAGGCGGCCACCTCCGTCCGCACGGGGTTCGCGGCGGCCCGGCGGCGCAGCCTGCGCAGGCGGGCGGCGCGGTCGGCGTCCATGGAATTCAGGGCGTCCTCGAGGAGTTCCCGCGGCATGCGTTTCATCGCGGCCGCGCTCATCGAACGGAGTTTCCTGGCGACCGCCGGCTCGAATCGCTCGATCGATCCCAGATGGTGGGAAATGATCGCGCAGTACGTGCGCACGGCCTTCGGGAGGAGTTTCTCCGCTTCCGCGTCGCGGGCCGTTTCCGCCAATACCGCGTCGAACGCGCGAATGAAATCCAGCTGCCGCACATCGCCGATCTGCGTGAGCGACGTGGCGACCCCGCGCCGGTAGAACACGCCGAGCAGCCCGGCGACCGCGAAGGATTCCGCCTCGCGGTGCAGCCGCCAGATCCACGGCCGGTCCTCCGCGGTGCGCAGCCCGTGCACGAAGTGCAGCAGACCCGCGTCCAGCAGCCGCCGGTGGTAGATGCCCGCCCAGGCGTAGGGGTAGTCGACGGACGTGGAGCGGCCGGCCGGCAGTATCGCGTCACGTGGCCGCAGCGGCACCCCGCGCCGGCCGACGGGCACTCGGTGCACGGTCCGGTTCCGGCCCGTGCACTGCACGTGGTCGGTGCGCACGAAGTCGACGTCCAGGTCCTCGATGACCCCCACCAGCCGCTCGTAGTGGCCCGGCGCCAGCCAGTCGTCGCCGTCGAGGAAGGTGATGTAGCGCCCGCGCGCCGCGTCCAGCCCGGTGTTGCGGGCGGTGGCCAGGCCCCCGTTGCGCTCGTGGCGCATCAGCACCGCCCCCGGCAGCTCCCGCCCGGCGCGCTCCAGCACCCCCGGCGTGCCGTCCGTCGAACAATCGTCGACGAGAATGAATTCGAAGTCCTCACGCGTGTTCGCATTCAGGCTTCGCAGTGTGTCGGGGGCATATGTCTGCACGTTGAAGAACGGCACGATGACCGAGAGCTTGACCACTCGCATGACGCTATGTGGCGCCCCGGCACTCAATCCGACGCACGGCGTAAGCGAAGGTGAACGAAGTGCGGCGGATCGATGAACCACCCTTGCCCGTCAACCGATTCGCCGTCCGTCGACGTGCTGTTTACCAGTTGTTGAAGCCCCGTTGGGCAGCGAAACGGAATGGATTTCTATCGTCGGCGACGTGCCATCACGCAACGAATCCCCATCGCGCGTCGCGGTGCTCGCCGACTCCGACACCCGGTGGAAATGGGGGGCGCTCACCGCGCACCGGCTCGCGCCCGGCGGCCACCTCGACGGCTTCCTGCTGAGAGGCCGCGCGACCCCCACCGTCCGCCAGCTCGCCGAGGTCGGCGTCCGCGCGGACGCGCTGCGCGAGGTCACCCCGGCGGAGTTCACCGCCGCCACCGACCGGGCCCGCCACGACGTGATCGTCCTCGCCTGCGTCGGCGGCGCCGTCCAGGCCATGCTGCACGGCCTGGCCCACGCCTGGGGCGCGGCCCCCGCCCGGCCCGTCGTCGTCACCGGCTACGTCGGCGTCGTCTACGAAAAACTCGCCGACGGACTGCTGCTGCGCCACGGCGCGGACGTCGTCCTCGCCAACTCCCGCCACGACGCGGAGCGTTTCCGCGCCGTGTACGCGGGAGCGGGCGCCCCGGCGCACAGCGTCACCCCGTGCGCGCTGCCGTTCCTGGGCGGCGCACCCTACCCCGGCGCACGCCAAGGCCGCCCGTACACCGTCGTGTTCGCCGCCCAGCCCTCCGTACCCGAAGGCCGCGCCGACCGCGCCTACCTGCTCGAACGCGCCGCCCGCCACGCCCGCCTGCACCCGGGGCGAGAGGTACTGATCAAGCTCCGCAGCAAGCCCGGCGAACACACCACCCACCTCGAGGAACACCCCTACCAAAAGCTCGCCGCCCGCGTCCCCGGCGGCCTGCCCGCCAACTGCCGCCTGGCCTACGGCCACATGGGCGACGTCCTCGACCGCACCGACCTCCTGGTGACCGTCAGCTCCACGGCAGCCCTGGAAGCCCTCCACCGGGGCGTGCCCACCGCCGTCCTCACCGACCTCGGCATCCGCGAACCGCTGGGCAACCACCACTTCCTCGGCTCCGGCTGCCTCGCCTCCTGGGACGAACTGGACGCCGGCCACCTGCCCGAGCCCGACCCCCACTGGACGGACCGGCAGGGCGTCGCCGCGGACGGTACGTACGACAGCGCCTTCGACGCCGCCCGCGAGCGCGTCGCCGACCTCGCCGCCCGCCCCGCGCTGCCGCCCCTCGCGCCCTACTACACCGCGCGGACCGCACCCGGCTACCTCCCCGCCGTCCTCGCCCGCTACGGCTTCGACCCCCGGGGCCGCCCCCTGCCGGGCCGGGCCGCCCCCGAGCGCACCGAGAGCGCGCTGCGCCGCGCCACGCGCGAAGCCCTGCGGAACGCCGCGCGCGGCGCCTACCGGCACGGCGTGCAGCGCGTGGCCCCCGCCATCCGCCGGATGGGCGAGCTGTGACGACGCCACCGGCCACCCGAGACCCCAAGGAGCAGACGATGTCCGCCCCACCGGCCGTCCTTGCCGTCATCCCCGCACGCGGCGGATCCAAGGGCGTGCCCTCCAAGAACCTCGCCGCCGTCGGCGGAGTGCCGCTCGTCGCCCGCGCGGTGCGCCAGTGCCGGGCCTCGCGGCTGGTCACCGACGTCGTCGTGTCGACGGACGACTCCGCCATCGCGGACGCCGCGCGCCAGGCGGGGGCGGTGGTCGTCCACCGGCCGCCGGCCATTGCCGGGGACACCGCGAGCAGTGAGGCCGCCGTGCTGCATGCGATGGACGCGTACGAGGCGTTGCAGGAGCGGGCTGTCGGCACCGTGTTGCTGGTGCAGTGCACGAGTCCGTTCCTGACTCCGGGGGACGTTGATGGGGTGGCTGCTGCCGTTGTTGAAGGCGGTGCGGACAGTGCGTTGACCGTGGCGCCGTTTCATGGGTTCGTTTGGCGGGACGGTGGTGACGGTGGGGCGGGTGCTGCCGGTGGGTCGGTTGTGCCCACCCTCCCCCAGCTACCGCTGGGGGTGCCCCCAGCCCTGCGGAACGATTGCCCACAACCTGCTGGAGCCGTCGGCGTCAATCACGACAAAGCCCACCGGCCCCGTCGTCAGGACCGGCCCCAGGACCTGCTCGAGACCGGTGCCGCCTACGCCATGCGGGCCGACGGGTTCCGGGCCGCCGGGCACCGGTTCTTCGGGCGGACCGAGCTCGTGCGCACCGACGCCGCCCGCGTCCTGGAGATCGACGACCCGCACGACCTCGCCCGTGCCCGCGCGCTCGCCCCCCTCCTCGACGCCGACGGGCCCGCGCCCCTGCCCACCCGTGACGACGTCGACGCCGTCGTCCTCGACTTCGACGGCACCCAGACCGACGACCGCGTCCTCATCGACGCCGACGGACGCGAACTGGTCGCCGTCCACCGCGGCGACGGGCTGGGCGCCGCCGCGCTGCGCCGGGCCGGGCTGGAACTGCTGATCCTGTCCACCGAGACCAACCCCGTCGTCGCCGCCCGCGGCCGCAAGCTCGGCGTGCCCGTGATCCACGGCAGCCAGCGCAAGGACGTCGCGCTCAAGCAGTGGTGCGAGGAGCGCGGCATCGACCCCCAGCGGGTGCTCTACGCCGGCAACGACGTCAACGACCTGCCCTGCTTCGGCCTCGTCGGCTGGCCCGTGGCCGTCGCCGACGCCCACGGCCCCGTACGCGCCGCCGCCCGCGCCGTGACCGCCGCCCCCGGCGGCGCCGGAGCCGTCCGCGAGATCGCCTCCTGGCTGCTCGGCCCCTCCCTCTGACCCTCGCCGATCCCCACCACCGAAGGAACCCGCCTCACATGAGCCCCCTCCGCACGCGCATCCTCGGCAACCGCCCCGTAGGCCCTGGCCACCCCGTCTACATCACCGGCGAGATCGGCATCAACCACAACGGCGACCTCACCAACGCCTTCGCCCTCATCGACGCCGCCGCCGACGCCGGCTGCGACGCCGTGAAGTTCCAGAAGCGCACCCCCGAGATCTGCACCCCGCGCGACCAGTGGGACCTCGAGCGCGACACGCCGTGGGGCCGGATGACCTACATCGACTACCGCCACCGGGTGGAATTCGGCGAGGACGACTACCGCCGCATCGACGAGCACTGCCGCGCCCGCGGCATCGCCTGGTTCGCCTCGCCCTGGGACACCGAGTCCGTCGCCTTCCTCGAGAAGTTCGACGTCCCCGCCCACAAGGTCGCCTCCGCCTCCCTCACCGACGACGACCTGCTGCGCGCCCTGCGCGCCACCGGCCGCACGGTGATCCTCTCCACCGGCATGTCCACCCCGAAGCAGATCCGGCACGCCGTCGAGGTGCTCGGCAGCGAGAACATCGTCCTCTGCCACGCCACCTCCACCTACCCCGCCAAGGCCGCCGAGCTCAACCTCCGGGTGATCAACACCCTGCAGGCCGAGTACCCCAACGTCCCCATCGGCTACTCCGGCCACGAGACCGGCCTGCAGACCACCCTCGCCGCCGTCGCCCTCGGCGCCGCGTTCGTCGAGCGGCACATCACCCTCGACCGCGCCATGTGGGGCTCCGACCAGGCCGCCTCCGTCGAACCCGGCGGACTGCAGCGCCTCGTGCGCGACATCCGCGTGGTCGAGGAGTCGCTGGGCGACGGCGTCAAGCGCGTCTACGACAGCGAGCTGGGCCCCATGCGCAAGCTGCGCCGCGTGGCGGGCGTGGTCGCCGAGGCGGGCGACCGCGAACCCGTAGCGGTCTGACGGGCACCGCGGTGACCACGCCCGAGGGGCCGGAGACCGGCCCGCCCCCGGAGGCGGCGGCGACTCCCGGCCGCCGCCTCCGGGGGCCCCGGCGCGCCGGGCTCCCGGCCGCCCCCACGCTGGCCTTCGTCGAGAGCCCGGTGCAGCTGCTGAACGTCCTCGAATGGGCGTACCGCGCCGCTCGCCGGCCGGCCCCCGCCCCACCCGGCGACGCCGCGCGCCCGCTGCGCGACGGGGTGCCCCGCCAGCCCGAGCGGCGGGACATCACCCCCCTCGCCGGCGACCTCCTCGTCGTGGTCCTGGCCCCGCACGACCCCATGACCCGCGGCCAGCTGCGGCGGATGACCGAACTGGCCCGCGACCAGGGCCACCGGGTCCGCTGGGAGGAGGCCCGCGGCGGCCCGACGGCGCCGCTGAGCACCGTCCGCGCGCTGGCCGGGCCGCTGCGCGCGGCGCGCCGGGTCGTCATCGGCGACCCGTTCTCGCGCTATGTGCAGCTGCTGCTGACCATCACCCGGGCCCGCGAGCTGATCGTGGTGGACGACGGCACGGCGACCATGGAGTTCGTCTCCCAACTCGCCCGGGGCGAACGCCTCGTACGCTGGCACCGGGCCCGCGGCGCCGGCGGACTGGGGGCGCGTGAGCTGATCCTCGCGCCGGTCACCGCATCAGCGCGCCGGAAGCTCACTCCGAACGCCCGCCGTACGGTGGAGATCTTCACCGCCATGCCGGTCGAGCCGCCACCCGGAGCGACCGTCACGGCCAACGACTTCGCCTGGACCCGGGCCACCCACGGCCCGCCCCGGCTCACCGGCGGTACCGACCTGGTGGGCACCTCGCTCGTGGAGACCGGCGTCGTGGACCCCGGGCGCTACCTGGACGCCGTCGCCGCCCTGGCCCGCGCCCACGGCGCCACCCGCTACTTCGCCCACCGCCGCGAGCACCCCGACAAGCTCCGCCGCATAGCCACCGGCATCGGACTGGAGATCGTCCGCCCCGAACTGCCGCTGGAGCTGATCGCCCGCCGCGGCCCCATCGGGCGCACCGTCGTGAGCTTCCCCTCCACCGTGGTGCACACCCTGCCGCGGGCGCTGGCGGGCACGGGCGTGAGCGTCGCCGTCTGCGACATCGACCCCGCCTGGCTCACCGAGCACGCCTCGCCCCGCGCTGGGGACTTTCTCTCCGGAGTGACCGGTACGGCGCGCGATGTGCGTCGTCTGCCGTACGCATCCGCCTCTACGACGTAGGCCGTAATTACGGGTCATACCCCTCGACGGACCCATCCATGCGGCTGAACTTTTCTTGATCGAGGGACAGTTGCCCCATTCGGGGCTCTACTCTTCGCAGGGTGAATCATCTGATGCCCTGCGAAGCCGATCCCGAAACCGTCAGCGGCGAACTGCCCGGCGTGCTCCCCTCCGGGCTGCGCGCAGAACTCATCGCGTTCCGCCGGGACTTGCACATGCACCCCGAGCTCGGAAACCGCGAGTTCCGCACCACCGCGGCGGTCCGGGCCCGGCTCGAGAAGGCAGGACTCAGACCGCGTACGCTCACCGGCGGCACGGGCCTCATCTGCGACATCGGACGGGACGGCGCCTCGTACGCCGCCGCCGGCCGCCCCGTGCTCGCCCTGCGCGCGGATCTCGACGCGCTGCCCATCCCGGACACCAAGACCGTCCCCTACCGCTCCACGGTCCCCAGGATGGCCCACGCCTGCGGCCACGACGTGCACACCACCGTCGTACTGGGCGCCGGCCTGGTCCTCGCGGACCTGGCGAAGAAGGGGCTGCTGCCCAACCCGGTCCGGCTGATCTTCCAGCCCGCCGAGGAGGTGCTGCCCGGCGGCGCGCTCGACGCCATCGAGTGCGGGGCGCTGGACGGCGTGGGCCGCATCCTGGCCGTGCACTGCGACCCCAAGGTCGAGGTGGGCCGCATCGGGCTGCGGACCGGCGCCATCACCTCCGCCTGCGACCGCCTGGAGGTCGCCCTGGCGGGCCCCGGCGGCCACACCGCCCGCCCGCACCTGACCACCGACCTGGTGACCGCCGCCGCCCGGATCGCCATCGACGTGCCCGCCGTACTCGCCCGCCGGGCCGACGCCCGTTCGGGACTGTCCGTCACCTGGGGCCGGCTCGAGACCGGGCACGCCGCCAACGTCATCCCGCAGCACGCCGAGCTCTCCGGCACCGTCCGCTGCCTGGACGTGCACACCTGGCGGGAGGCACCCGACCTGGTGCACGCCGCCGTCGACGAGATCGCCGCCCTGCACCGCGCCAAGTCCGAGATCAGCTACGTCCGCGGCGTGCCGCCCGTGGTCAACGACGCCGAGGTCACCGCCCTGCTGCGGCGCGCCATGACCACCCGCCGGGGCCGCTACGCCGTCGAGGACACCGAGCAGAGCCTGGGTGGCGAGGACTTTTCCTGGTACCTGGAGCACGTCCCCGGCGCGATGGCCCGGCTCGGCGTGCGGCCCGTGGGGGATACGACCCCGCGTGACCTGCATTGCGGTGATTTCGACGTGGATGAGGACGCGATCGAGGTCGGCGTGGAGCTCTTTACCGCAGCCGCGCTGCTGGATGGCAACCGAATGTAGGCAATATGGTCAAGTCCGGTTAACGACGAATCGATAACGGCTTGCGGGCACCCCTTTTATCTGCATCTACGCGCGTTACGATTCCCGCGAACCAGCGCCAATGGAGGCGCTTCGAGTGAAGGGGCCCCTCGTGCGCCGGGTATCCACCATCGCTGTCGCGGGCATCAGCACCGCGGCTCTCGCATTCACTCTCACCGCCTGTGGTGAGTCCTCCACCGAGTCCGGTGACGCCAAGGGCAAGGGCGTCGGCCTTGCCTTCGACGTCGGCGGCCGTGACGACCACTCCTTCAACGAGTCCGCCGCCCGCGGCGTGGACAAGGCGGAGAAGGAGCTGGGCGTCAAGTCCAAGATGATGACGGCCAAGAACAACGAGACCGAGGCGGACCGCGAGCAGCGGCTCACCTCCCTCGCCGAGGCCGGTTACAACCCCGTCATCGGCGTCGGCTTCAACTACTCCAAGTCGATCGAGAAGGTCGCCAAGGAGTTCCCCAAGACCAGCTTCGCCGTGGTCGACTCGGTTGCCCCGGGCAAGAACATCGACAGCATCACCTTCGGTGAGCACGAGGGCTCCTACCTCGCCGGTGTCGCCGCCGCGCTGAAGTCCAAGAGCCACAAGGTCGGCTTCATCGGTGGCGTGAACAACGCCCTGATCCAGAAGTTCCAGGCCGGCTTCGAGCAGGGCGCGAAGGACACCGACTCCAAGATCGAGGTGTTCTCGGAGTACCTGTACGCCAACAACGACAAGGGCTTCAACGACCCGGCGGCCGCCAAGGAGAAGGCCAAGGGCATGCTCGACCGCGGCGCCGACGTGGTCTACACCGCGGCCGGTCTCTCGGGCAACGGCTCGATCGAGGCCATCTCGGGCCAGAAGGGCGCCTGGGCGATCGGCGTCGACTCCGACGCGTACCAGCAGCCGGGTCTGGCCAAGTACAAGGAGTCGATCCTCACCTCCGTGGTGAAGAACGTGGACGTGGCGGTCTTCGACCTCATCAAGAGCGTCCAGGACGGCAAGCCGCTGTCCGGTCCGCACGCCTACCTGCTGAAGGACGGCGGCGTGTCGCTGGCCACCTCCGGCGGCAAGATCGACGACATCAAGGACAAGCTCGAGGCCGCGAAGAAGAAGATCGTGGACGGCCAGGTCAAGGTCCGCACCTCCCCGTGATCGCAGGCCGGTACCGACCGGCCCGTAGGGACTGCCGGCCCGGCGGTTGAGGATCACTCCTCACCG
Source organism: Streptomyces sp. NPDC053048 (assembly GCF_044547045.1). Lineage (NCBI taxonomy): Bacteria > Bacillati > Actinomycetota > Actinomycetes > Kitasatosporales > Streptomycetaceae > Streptomyces > Streptomyces sp. NPDC053048. The sequence goes on along the minus strand of NZ_JBITZS010000009.1, from coordinate 37,951 downwards.
CCGGGCCCGCACATACGCCCCCGGCCACCGCCGGGGGCGTCCCCCGCCAAGAACGCTACGCGCGTAGCACCACATTGACGCGTGTAGCGTCGCCTCCTGCCCAGCCGGATCCCCCGTTACCCCGCACGGCCCAGTCCGGCTCCCGCTCCCTTCTTCTCCGAGGAGAGTGCGCCATCAAAGCGTCCACCAAAGAGCCCAGCAGTACCGCCCCCGCGGTGGAACTCGCGGGAATCACCAAGCGATTCCCCGGCGTCGTGGCCAACCACGACATCCACCTGACGGTCCGCCGCGGTTCCGTCCACGCCCTGTGCGGCGAGAACGGCGCCGGCAAGTCGACCCTGATGAAGATCCTCTACGGCATGCAGAAGCCGGACGAGGGCACCATCACCCTCGACGGCGAGCAGGTCACCCTGCACACCCCCGCCGACGCCATCGCGCGCGGCATCGGCATGGTGCACCAGCACTTCATGCTCGCCGACAACCTCACCGTGCTCGAGAACGTCGTCCTCGGCGCCGAGAAGCTCCACGGCATCGGCAACAAGGCCCGCGCGAAGATCAAGGAGATCTCCGACGCGTACGGCCTGGGCGTGCGCCCCGACGTCCTCGTCGAGGACCTCGGCGTCGCCGACCGCCAGCGCGTGGAGATCCTCAAGGTCCTCTACCGCGGCGCCCGCACGCTGATCCTCGACGAGCCGACGGCTGTCCTGGTCCCGCAGGAGGTCGACGCGCTCTTCGACAACCTGCGCGAGCTCAAGGCCGAGGGCCTGACGGTCATCTTCATCTCGCACAAGCTCGGCGAGGTGCTCTCCGTCGCCGACGACATCACCGTCATCCGCCGCGGCACCACCGTCGGCACCGCGGTGCCCAGCGAGACCACGCCCAAGCAGCTCGCCGAGCTGATGGTCGGCGAGGAGCTGCCCTCGCCGGAGACCCGCGAGTCCACGGTCACCGACGTCCCGATGCTCACCGTCGACGGCCTGCACCTGTCGGCCACCGACTCCGACGGCGTCGTCCGCGCGGTGCTCGACGGCATCGCCTTCACCATCCACAAGGGCGAGGTCCTCGGCCTCGCGGGCGTGGAGGGCAACGGCCAGGCCGAGCTCGTCGAGGCCATCATGGGCATGCGCACGCCGGACGGCGGCACCGTCACCCTCGACGGCGCCGACATCACCACCGCCCCCACGCGCAAGCGCCGCGAGGACGGCATCGGGTACATCCCCGAGGACCGGCACCGCCACGGCCTGCTGCTCGAGGCCCCGCTGTGGGAGAACCGCATCCTCGGCCACGTCACCGAGAAGCCCAACAGCAAGGGCGGTCTCATCGACATCAAGGCCGCCCGCGCCGACACCGAGCGGATCGTGCGCGAGTACGACGTGCGCACCCCCGGCATCGACGTCACCGCGGCCTCGCTGTCCGGCGGCAACCAGCAGAAGCTGATCGTCGGCCGCGAGATGAGCCACCTGCCCAAGCTGCTCATCGCCGCGCACCCCACCCGCGGTGTGGACGTCGGCGCGCAGGCGCAGATCTGGGACCAGATCCGCGAGGCGCGCCGCGAGGGCCTGGCGGTCCTGCTGATCTCCGCCGACCTGGACGAGCTGATCGGGCTCTCCGACACCCTGCGGGTGATGTTCCGCGGCCGCCTGGTCGCCGACGCCGACCCCGCCACGATCACCCCGGAGGAGCTGGGCTCGGCCATGACCGGCGCCGCCTCCGGCCACCTCGAGCACCACGAGGACGGCGAGGAGGGCGGCGAGCCGGCGGACCCGGCCGACCCGGCCGACCCGGCCGACCCGGCTGACCCGGTGGAGTCGGTGGAGTCGGTGGACGAGAAGTCCGAGAAGAAGGCGGACGAGAAGCCCGCGACGAAGCTCGAGAAGAAGTCCGTGAAGAAGTCCGACGACGCGAAGTCCGAGAAGGACACGCAGTCCGACGCGAAGTCCAAGGACGCGAAGTCCAAGAAGAAGGAAGGCGGTGACGCGAAGTGAAGAAGTTCGACAAGGACAAGCTGATCCTGGGCCTGGCCGCCCCGGTTCTGGCGATCGTGGCCGCGCTGGCCATCACCTCGATCATCATCGCCTCCACCGGCCAGGACCCGTTCCACGCCTACGAGGTCATGGTCGACTTCGGATCCAAGGCCGACAGCCAGGTCTGGATCATCAACAAGGCGACGCCGTACTACCTGTCCGCGCTGGCGGTGGCCATCGGCTTCCGCATGAACCTGTTCAACATCGGCGTCGACGGCCAGTACCGCATCGCGGCCTTCTTCGCCGCCGTCGTCGGTGGCGCGCTGACCCTGCCCGGCATCATCCAGATCCCGCTGATCATCCTCGTCGCGATGATCGTCGGTGCCGTCTGGGCGGGCATCGCCGGTCTGCTGAAGACCACGCGCGGCGTCAACGAGGTCATCAGCACCATCATGCTGAACGCCATCGGCGCCTCGCTCATCGGCTACTTCCTGCAGGACGGGCGGCTCGCGGAGAAGGAGGGCAACCTGATCCACACGCCCTACCTGCCCGACTCCGCCCACTTCTTCGAGATCCCGACCACGCCCAAGCCCATCTACGGCTTCGTCGTGATCGCGGCCCTCGCGGGCGTCGCCTACTGGTTCGTCCTGAACCGCACGCGCTTCGGCTTCGACCTGCGCACCGTCGGCCGCTCCGAGTCCGCGGCCCAGGCCAGCGGCGTCAGCGTCAAGCGCATGGTGATCACCGCCATGGTGCTCTCCGGCGCCATGGCCGGCCTCGTCGGCATGCCGACCCTGCTCGGCGTGTCCTACAACTACGGCACCGACTTCCCCGTCGGCATCGGCTTCACCGGTATCGCCATCGCGCTGCTCGGCCGCAACAACCCCATCGGCATGGCCCTCGCGGCCCTGCTCTGGGGCTTCCTGGAGCGCACCGGCACCCAGCTCGAGTTCGAGGGCTACGCCCAGGAGATCGTCGGCGTGATCCAGGGCGTCATCGTCCTGTGCGTCGTCATCGCCTACGAGATCGTGCGCCGGTACGGACTCAAGGTCCAGCAGCGCAAGGTCGGCGAGGAGCTCGCCGCCCAGGCCCGTAAGAGCGACAAGGCGGAGGCCTCCGCATGAGTACGACCTTCACCTCTGCGCTCGCCGACCGGCTGAGCGGCAAGAACAAGGACAACAAGGGAGCCCGCCGGCTCTCCTACCCCGTCGTCCTCCTGATCATCGCGGGCGCGGTGCTGCTGCTGTCCGCCCTGCGGATCATCACCAGCGCCGAGGACCTGACCTCCTCGGGCCAGTGGAGCGGCGCTCTCGGCGCCGCCGTGCCGATCGGTCTGGCCGGCCTCGGCGGCCTGTGGGCCGAGCGCGCGGGCATCGTCAACATCGGCCTCGAGGGCATGATGATGCTCGGCACCTTCTGTGCCGGCTGGATCGGCTGGCAGCACGGCCCGTGGGCGGCAGCCCTGGCCGGCGTCGTCGGCGGCGCCATCGGCGGTCTCGTGCACGCCGTCGCCACCGTCACCTTCAACGTGGACCACATCATCTCCGGTGTGGCCATCAACATCCTGGCGCTGGGCTTCACCCAGTACCTGGCCAAGATGTGGTTCGGCGCCGAGGGCAGCGAGGCGCAGCAGGCGGGTGGCAACGACAAGCAGTCGCCCGTCATGGAGAACATGGGCCACTTCTCGGTCCCCGGCCTGTCCGACTGGCTGAACTCGATCGAGAAGCACCACTGGTTCCTCGTCTCCGACGTCGCCGGGATCCTCGACGGCCTGGTCACCGACGTGTCCTGGCTGACGATCGTCGCGGTGCTGCTGTTCGTCGGCACGTTCTTCGTGCTGTGGCGCTCGGCCTTCGGCCTGCGCCTGCGGTCCTGCGGTGAGAGCCCGGTGGCGGCCGAGTCCCTCGGCGTCAACGTCTACACCTACAAGTACGCGGCCGTGGTCGTCTCCGGCGCCCTCGCGGGCCTGGGCGGCGCGTTCCTGGCCATCGGCACGCACATGTACTCCGACGGCCAGACCGGTGGCCGCGGCTACATCGGCCTCGCCACGATGATCTTCGGTAACTGGCGTCCGGGCGGCGTCGCGATGGGCGCGGGCCTGTTCGGCTTCATGGACAGCCTTCAGCTGCGCGCCGGCGGCCCGACCGTCCACGCGCTGCTGCTGCTCGTCGCGGTGCTGCTGGTCGGCCTGGCGCTGTGGCGCCTGAAGGCCGGCAAGAAGCGGCCCGCGATCATCAGTGGTGCCGTGGCCGTGGCGCTGATCGTCTGGTACGCGCTCACCACGACCGTGCCGCTGGAGCTCGTCGACGCCACCCCCTACGTGGCGACGCTGCTGGTCCTCTCGCTCTCCGCACAGCGCCTGAGGCCACCGAAGGCCGACGGCCAGCCGTACCGGAAGGGACAGGGTAAGTAGTGAGCTCTTCCGTCGACTGGGAGAACTTGCGCGCGCAGGCCCGGGACGCCATGTCCCGGGCCTACGCCCCTTACTCCCGCTTCCCCGTCGGTGCCGCGGCCCTCGTCGACGACGGCCGCACCGTCACCGGCTGCAACGTCGAGAACGCCGCCTACGGAGTCGCCCTGTGCGCCGAATGCGGCCTGGTCTCCAGCCTCGTCGCCTCCGGCGGCGGCCGCCTGACGGCCTTCACCTGCTGCGACCTGCACGGCAACATCCTGATGCCGTGCGGCCGCTGCCGGCAGCTGCTGTGGGAGCACGGCGGCCCTGAACTGGCCGTCGACACCACCACCGGCATCCGCCCGCTGGCGGAGCTGCTGCCGGACGCGTTTGGGCCCGCCGACCTGAATCGTTAAAGATGTCCCCTAAGCGCCGGACGGGCTGAGGTTTCAGCCCGTCCGGGTCACTTTCCGGCCCCGGGAAGACCTGAGGACTACGAACCTAAGGAAAATGTGCTGATGGACGCCATTTCCGTTATCCGCACCAAGCGCGACCGCGGCCGTCTGAGCGACGAGCAGATCGACTGGATGATCGACGCGTACACCCGCGGTGAGGTCGCCGACGAGCAGATGTCCTCGCTCGCCATGGCCATCCTGCTCAACGGCATGGACCGCGCGGAGATCGCCCGCTGGACCGCCGCGATGATCAAGTCCGGTGAGCGCATGGACTTCTCGTCCCTGCCCGTGCCCACCGCGGACAAGCACTCCACCGGCGGCGTCGGCGACAAGATCACGCTGCCGCTGGCCCCGCTCGTCGCCGCGTGCGGCGCGGCCGTCCCGCAGCTCTCGGGCCGCGGCCTGGGCCACACGGGCGGCACGCTCGACAAGCTGGAGTCCATCCCCGGCTGGCGCGCGCTGCTCTCCAACGACGAGATGATGGACGTCCTGCGCAACGTCGGCTCCGTCATCTGCGCCGCCGGCGACGGCCTGGCCCCGGCCGACAAGAAGCTCTACGCGCTGCGCGACGTGACCGGCACCGTCGAGGCCATCCCGCTGATCGCCTCCTCCATCATGTCGAAGAAGATCGCCGAGGGTACGGGCTCGCTCGTCCTCGACGTCAAGGTCGGCTCCGGCGCGTTCATGAAGAACATCGAGGACGCTCGCGAGCTCGCCTCCACCATGGTCGGCCTCGGCACCGACCACGGCGTCAGGACCGTCGCCCTGCTCACCGACATGTCCACCCCGCTCGGCCTCACCGCGGGCAACGCCCTCGAGGTCCGCGAGTCCGTCGAGGTCCTGGCCGGCGGCGGCCCGGCGGACGTCGTCGAGCTCACCCTGGCCCTGGCCCGCGAGATGCTCGACGCGGCCGGCATCAAGGACGCCGACCCGGCCAAGGCCCTGGCCGACGGCTCCGCCATGGACCACTGGCGCCGCATGATCATCGCCCAGGGCGGTGACCCGGACGCGACCCTGCCGGTCGCCCGCGAGCAGCACGTGGTCACGGCCACCTCCTCCGGCGTCCTGACCAAGCTCGACGCCTACGCCGTCGGCGTCTCCGCCTGGCGCCTGGGCGCGGGCCGCGCCCGCAAGGAGGACCCGGTGCAGGCCGGCGCGGGCATCGAGATGCACGCCAAGCCGGGCGACACGGTCACCGCGGGCCAGCCGCTGATGACCCTGCACACCGACACCCCCGAGAAGTTCGACTACGCCCTGAAGGCCCTCGAGGGCGGCGTCGAGATCTCGGCGGCCGGCACGGCGTTCACCCCGAACCCGATCGTGCTGGACCGCATCGCGTAAGCGAAGCCCGTCACCGACGAGGCCCGTCAGCGGCATCGGCCGAGCCGGTGTGGAAAGCCCCCGCCCCCCGCGCGGGGGCTTTCCCCTTTTCGCCGGGCCGGTCAGCTGAAGGCGTCGGCTATCAGCTGCGGGTCGAACGGGACCGGGGTGAGCCGGTAGCCCTCCGGCGGCTCGACGCCCAGCAGGTGGCGGACCAGGAAGTCCCACCGGCGCCGGGTCACGTAGTGCTCGTAGCCCATGAAGAGGTGCTCCGCGCCCGGCAGGATCAGCAGCTCGAAGTCCTTGTCGGCGGCTATGAGGCGGTCGACCAGCCGCATCGTCAGATGGGGGTGGACGTTGTCGTCCATGCCGCCGTGGACCAGCAGCAGCTTCCCCTCGAGCCGGTCGGCGATCTCCACGTTGGACGAACGCGCCCAGGCCTCCTCGCTCTGCCCGTCGTAGCTCTCGGCCCACGCCAAGAGATAGTTGCGGTTCTCGTGATTGCCGGCCTCGGAGACGCCGACCTTGTAGACCTCGGGGAAGGCGCACATGGCCCGTACAGTCGCGTAGCCGCCGCCCGAGTGGCCGAAGATCCCCACCCGGTCGAGGTCCATCCACGGCCGGTCCGCGGCGAGCTGCCGCAGCGCCGCCACGTGGTCCACCATGCCGCCCGCGTCGCTCAGATGACCGAACGAGGCATCGTGGAAGGCCTTGTCACGCCCGGGAGTGCCCCGCCCTTCGAGCGCGACCACCACGAACCCGAGCGCGGCCACCGCCTCGGCGTCGGGCCCGAACACCCCCGGGTCGAAGGAGGGGTGAACCCGCCGCATGTGCGGTCCGGGGTAGGGGTGGTCGATGACCGGGTAGCTCTTGTCGGGGTCGAAGCCGTGCGGCCGGTAGAGCACCCCGTAGATGTCGGTCACGCCGTCGGCCGCCTTGACCTGGAACCGCTCCGGGGGCGTCCAGCCTGTGGCGCTCAGCCGGCTGATGTCGGCGCGCTCCAGCTCGACGAGCACCCGCCCGTCCCAGCCGCGCACGGTGATCGAGGGCGGTGTGTCCGTCGTGGACGCCGAGTCGAGGAAGTACCGCCCGTTCCCCGGCACGGTGACGACGTGGTCCAGATCGTCGTCGGTGATCCGCGCGAACCCGGAGCCGTCCAGCCCGACGCGGCACACGGACCGGCGGTACGGGTCGGCCGCCACCAGCCCGGAGGCGACGAAGTACACCACCCGCCGCTCCTCGTCGACGTGCAGGATCTCCTGCACCGCCCACCGACCCGAGGTCACCTGCCCGCGCACCTCTCCGGTGCGGGCGTCGTACAGGTACAGGTGCCCCCAGCCGTCGCGCTGCGAGTACCAGAGCACCTCGTCACCGCCGGCCAGCACCCTGACCATGGGGTGCTGCGCCATCAGCTGGTTGGGCTCCACCCGGGTCTCGCCGGTCTCCGTCAGTACCGTGCTCACCTCGCCGGTGACGGCGTCCAACCGGTGCAGGCTCAGGGTGCGGACGTCACGCGACTGGCTCAGGTAGTACACCGCCGAGCCGTCCTCGGCCCACCAGGCCCACTTGGTCGTGATCGGCGACATCAGCGGTATCGGCTGCGGCTCGGTGCGCGCCGGCACCGCCTCGCCCGTGGCGACGTCGAGGATGACGAACCGGCCGAGCGGAAGCCGCTCGTCGCCGGGGAACGCGAACCGCTGCGTCAGCAGCCGCGGCGCGTCGCCGTCGTCCGGCATGGCCTCCACCAGGTGCGTGGTGCGCACCTCGCGCAGGTCGGTGCGGTGGGTGAGGACGCGGGTCGAGTCGGGCGACCAGGTCAGCGCGGGCGGCAGATGCGGTATCCCGATCTTGTTCAGCAGGACGGTGGGGGAGAAGGGGCTCGTCCCGTAGGCGTGGTCCGCCTCGCCGTCGGTCGTGAGGGGCTTCTCCTGCCCGTCCGTGCGCACCCACAGGTCGTGATCGCGCAGGAAGACGGCCTGCTTCCCGTCGGGGGACACCACGTCCAGGAAGCCACCGGACGCCTTCGGCTCGGTCTTCTCGCACACGTAGGTGTCGAGCGTGCAGCGCCAGTGGGCGTCGAAGGCGTCGAACTCGACGGCGCCGTCGGAGGGTTCGATGGCGGCGAAGGGCAGCGCGGCGACGTCCACGTCCTGCCCCGAGGCCGCGGCCAGGGCGGCGGCCAGCCGATCGTGGTCGAACGCCGCGGCGCGCGTGCCCGCCACCGGATCGACGAGGACGAACCGCCGGCCCGCCGAGGTGTCGACGGTGTACCAGAAACGGCCGCCGTCCCCGATCCAACGCGGCCTGACCTGGCCTCCGTGCACGAGCTGCGAACGGTTGTGCCGCAGCAGCTTCTCGGCGGTCCGGTAGGCGGAGACGTCGAGGTGTTCGGTATTCATGAGATCCCCCCAAGGAGCAGCATGTGCGCACGCTGTACGCTTACTTGCGAACACTGTACGCATCGCGGAACGGTGTTCGCAACCCCCTTCCGGTGTGGGCTAATCTGACCCGGACGGAGAGGAGCCGCCATGACGGCCGATGACCAGCCGATTCCCTCGGCCTGGACCCGCCCGCCGCGCGGCCGCCGCGAGCGGCCCGCGCTGAGCCGGGAGCAGATCGTGGCCGAGGCCATCCGGCTGCTCGACGCCGAGGGCGTCGAAGCGCTGAGCATGCGGAAGCTCGGCACCAGCCTGGGGGCCGGCGCCACCTCCCTCTACCGGCACGTGACGAACAAGGACGAGCTGATGGAGCTGGTCCTGGACGAGGTCTTCGGCGAACTGCGCCCCCCTGTCGCCACCGACGAGGCCGACTGGCGCGAGATCGTCGCCGAAGGCGCCCACAACGTGCGCGCGATGATCCTCCGTCACCCCTGGCTCGCCTCCGTGCTCGGCCAGATCGGCACGGCCTACCTCGGCCCGAACCTCATGCGGCAATCGGAGAACATGCTCGCCCTGCTGGAGTCCGCGGGCTTCAGTCTCAAAGAGGCCGAAAGCGCCGCGAGCACCGTCTTCTCCTACGTCATCGGCATGACGAGTGCCGAGGCCGCGATGCTGGCGATGCTCGCCCGCAACGGCCGCACCGAGGCCGATTGGGCCCAGCAGGTGCTTCCCGCCGCCCAGCAGGCCGTGGCGTCCTACCCGCGCCTCAGCGCGCTGTACTTGGAGTACGGCGACAAGGACCCCCAGCAGACCCGCGACGAGGACTTCGCCCGCGGCCTCGACCACATCCTCGACGGCCTGGCGGTCGCCCTGGGCGCCGAGCGCGCACGCCGCACCGACTGAGCCGAGTGGGCCCGGCATGCGCCGCAACCGCTCCGCCGCGATCAGCGCGCCAGGGCTGGGCCTGACGGTTTCCGGCAACGCCGGGGGCCGCAGGGCCCCGTAATCGTCGAACCGGCGCGTCCCGCACCGCCCGCAGCACCATGAACCGTCCGTGTCCTGCGACCACCCCGCGTGATGCGGGCAGTTGAGAACGGCGCTCATGACGCGTGCACCTCCCGCACATGCCGCCGCACCGCGATCGTCGCCTCGACCGCCTGGTGCATGCCGCCCCGGTCCACGGCCTCCCGCTGCGCCGCCCACAGCTCGACGCACTCGTCACATTCGCCACTGCTCCAGCAGGAGCGGCTCCGGCCGGCCGGCGCGCCGAGCACGAACCAGGTCGCCTTCCCCGGCCCGGGGCCATGGGCGCACACCCCCCACGCGTCCGATCCCTGCTCGATCAGCATCAGACCACGGCCCGATTCGTCATCGGCCGACGCCGTGCGCCCGCGTACGGGCAGGCCGGCCGCGCTGTCGTGCACGAGGACGCGCAGGCGCCCCGGTCCGGTCCACTCGGCCACGAGCGTGACGGGGGTCGTGCAGCCCCTTGCCCGACAGGCGTTGACCGCGTTCGTGACGGCTTCGGAGGTGAGCGTCACGGCGGTGTCGGCGAGGTCGGTCCGACGTGCGGCTGTCAGCAGCGTTCGTACCGCCTCGCGCGCGGCGCGCACCCATGCGGGGTGGGGTGGGAAGACGAGAGAGCAGTCGGGGGCTGGGTGGGTTTCCATGAGGAGCCCTCCTTGGGCAGGCACTGGTGCCCGTGGTCGGCTGATCCGGTGTCTTGTCCGCTTCAACTCCCGTTGAAACGGGTGCACTTCCGCAACGCCGCATGCCGGGCCGGTGGTGAAACCGTACGGGCAGACTTGAAACTGTTCCAAGGTTGTCCGCGCGATTCCCCACGCAAGGGTGATGTTCGAACGATTGGGTGGACCGGTCTCCGGCTTGCGCGACACACTGCGCACGGCTACAAGGAGGGACCGCATGCCACCGAGAACCGCCCCCAGTGAACGGCAGCGCCGACTCGGCGCGGAACTGCGGAAACTGCGTACTCGCGCCCGTATGTCCGGCGACGAAGTCGCCGCACTGCTCGACGCCGACCGCCCTCGAGTGAGTCACATCGAGGCTGGGCGCGTGGACGTGCCGCGAAACGGCCTGTACAAGTTGCTACAAGCCTACGGCTGCGAGGAAGGCCCACTGTTCGAGGCGCTCATGGCCATGGCCCATGACCGGGGGAAGGGCTGGTGGGACGAGTTCGGCGATGTGATGGCCCGCAGGGCCCTCGATTTGGCAGAGCTCGAGTCGCGGGCGATCAGCGTTCACCTTCACGAACCGTCGATCATTCCCGGCCTGTTGCAGACGGAAGACTATGCGCGCGCAGTGATTTCGAGCATCGAGTGCGATCGGCAACACTTGGAACGTTGGGTACGGTTCAGGCTTGAGCGGCAGCGTGCGCTGGCAGGTTTCGAGGAGTACCACGTTGTCATCCACGAGTCGGCACTGCGCATGCGCGTCGGCGACTCGAGGGTCATGAGGAAGCAGCTCTTGAAGCTGATCGAGATTGCCCGCCTGCCTCATGTGAAGTTGCAGATCTTCCCGTTCGAGATGGGGCCGTACTCACCGCACAGTCGGTCCTTCATTCTCTTCGGTGGGCCGACACCTGAGCTGAACACCCTCTACAGGGAGTACTCGACCAGCGCGGAGTTCACCGGGGATGGCCACCGCATCGCCGAGTACGCCAGAATGTTTGAGCGATTGGCGTCTCTGGCGCTTGCCCCCATCGACCCAGCGGCAGCTCCTGAGGACCAGAAGCCTCAGGACTCGCTGAGCTTGCTCCAGCATGTCTTGTATGAACTGCGATAGGTAACTGCATGTGTCAGCTGGAATGGCGCAAGTCCTCGTTCAGTACAGGAGCGAACAACGACTGCGTCGAAATCTCTCCTGCCCCCGGCGGCCTGATACGCCTCCGTGAAAGCGACCGCCCCACCGCCGTCATCACCACCTCCCCCACCACTTGGGCGACCCTCCTCAACACCGTCAAGGCCGGCAGGCTCCCCGGCGGAACGGCGTGACGGGAACGGGGCCGCCCATAGGCCCCACCGCCTGCACGCCTCGTACGGGTGAACGAGAGCGGTGGACCGCCCCAAGGGCCGTTCGGCATGCTGGGCTGTGGTGACACACCGATCGAGGGGATCGCCGTGAGCGCACTCACTGTCGACCACGGGCCGGACTACGGCTGCGGCTGGGATGAGCTCGTCCGTGCCTGGGAGGACATCGATCCTCCCGAGGGCTGGAAGGCGGAGATCATTGAGGGGCTCATCACCTTGTCACCCGCGCCCGCCAACAAGCACAACGTCATCGCAGGCAAGCTTCAGCGCTCCTTGTACACGGTGATTCCGGAGGACTGGGGGATCTATCAGACGCTTGCCGTCTCCGTGCCGTCGCGCAGCGGACTCTTCATCCCGGACCTGGTCGTGGCGCCAGAGGCGTCGCTGATCGAGCTGTCCGAGTCCGAGCACTTCATCCCCGCGGGTTCCTGCCCGTTCATCGCGGAAATCACGTCGAAGTCCAGCCTCAGGCACGACCGGGTGAGCAAGCCCGCTGCCTTCGCACACGCCGGGGTGCCGCTGTATCTGCTCGTCGACAGATGGGCCCAAGGCGGCCCGACGATCACTCTCTACGGTGAGCCCAAGGACGACGTCTACCGCGTCCTGCAGGCGGGGAAGTTCGGGGACGCGATTCATCTGCCCGCGCCGTTCGACATCGCCATCGACACCGGCGTCTTTCCCGGCGCCTGACATGAACGCGAAGAGGGAGGCGGCCGATCAGGCCCGCCCGGCCGCCACCGTGGCTCCGCCTGCCGCCTGAGTCGTGGCGGCAGAGCCGCACGTGCGTCAACGCCACGCACATAATCCTTCGTTGGGATGGTCATTCGATCCCTGGGAGCTGGCACGGCGAGCCGCTGGGCAGCGGTAGTCCGTATGCACGCAGCGGATTCGAGAGAAGGACTGGTCTCGTCATGCTCCACAGGATCAGGAAAGCAGCGCCGCTCGCCGTGGCCGTCGTCATGTCTGCCACGTTCGCCGGCGGCCTGGGAGGCGGCACGGCTGCGGCCGCGGCCGGGGGTGGTTGCGGCAACAGCGCCCCGGCGCAGACCAACGGGAGCCTCGTCAACGACACGGTCCAGCAGGGCAATGCCACCGTCGGGAACGGCGCAGATCTCGTGAACTGCCGTGTCGCCGACGTCAACGCGGCCTTGAGCGGCCCCAACGGGTCAGAGGGTTGATCGTGGCGATCGGCATCTCCAAGCGCCGGGCGCTGTGCCTCGCGGTCAGTGCGGCGCTGGCTCTCGTCAGCGCCGCGGCGACCGCGCCTTCCGCGCAGGCGGACTCCGTCTCGTACCGGATCAAGCTGACGACCGGGCCGCACGGCGGGTGCGGGACCGACAACACCGTCATGGGGCAGTTGATCGACGCCTCAGGGCATGAATCCGCATGGGTCAAATTCGACAAGTCCTGGTACGACGACTTCGAAACGAACGACGTCGACACGTACACGATCAACGTGCCCAGAGGCTTCAACGCGAAGAAAATCCAGCTCTGGAAGGGAGGAAACGACGACTGGTGCTTCCGCGGTGGGTTCTCGAACTTCTCCGTCACCAGGCCGAACGGCAGGGAGGACGGCGTCAATACACCAACGGCCCGCGTGTATTGGCTCACCGAGGAAGAGGAACGCAGGGAGCCGACCCCCGCCAACACCACGTACGACTACTACTACCACCACTACTCGCCGGCGTGGACCCTCTACTGACGGACAACCCGAAGGCCCCCTCCCACCAGGACAGGTGATGGAAGAGGGCCTTCGAGCCGAGGAACGACGATCAGGGAAAGGCGGTCACGGCCGCGCCGGTCAGACGCGGCCCGCCATCGCCGACCCCCGACCCCCGGCCGCCACCGCGGCCACCGCCGCGCTGCGTCGTGCCGCCAGTGCCTGGCGCGTGCCCATCAGGGTCACCGACACCGCGCCCACCATCGCCAGGAAGCCCAGCAGCACCGTGCCGTCCCAGCCGGCGGCGTGGAAGGCCAGGGCGCCCAGCGTGCCGCCGATCGAGCTGCCCAGGTAGTAGGCGGTCTGGTAGAGGGCCGAGGCCTGGGCGCGGCCCGTCTTCGCCGCGCGGCTCACCGCCGACGAGGCGACCGCGTGGCCCGCGAAGAAGCCCGCCGTGATCAGGACGAGGCCCGCCAGGACCGCCGTAAGCGACGACGTCAGCGTCAGCAGCAGGCCGATCGTCGTCGTGCCCACCGCCAGGTACAGGGCGCCCCGCCGGCCCATGCGGCCGACCAGCTTGCCCGCCGCCGCCGACGAGACCGTACCCACCAGGTAGATCAGGAAGATCGAGCCGACCACACCCGGCGGCAGCGAGAACGGATGCTCCGCCAGCCGGTAGCCGACGACCGTGTACACCGCGCCGAAGACGGTCATGAACAGGCCGCCGATCAGGTAGAGGCGGCGCAGCAGCGGGTTCGACAGGTGGGCCCCCACCGTGCGGCCCAGCGCGCGCACCGACACCGGTGCAGCGCTGAAGTGGCGGGCCCTCGGGACCATCAGCCGGAACGTCAGCGCGCACAGCACCGCAAGGACGCCCACCGCCGCCAGGCCCGCGCGCCAGCCCCAGGCCTGCGCCACCCAGCCGGCCAGGATCCGGCCGACCATGCCGCCGATGCTGTTGCCCGCCACGAACAGGCCGATCGCGCCGATCAGTGCCTTGGGGCGCACCTCCTCCGCCAGGTACGCCATCGCCGACGCCGGGACGCCCGCCAGCGCGGCGCCCTGCACCGCGCGCAGCGCCGTCAGCCAGCCCAGGCTCGGGGCGAACGGCACGAGCAGGGCCAGCAGCGCGGCGACACACAGCGCGGCGGTCATCGTCGTACGCCGTCCGTAGCGCTCGGACAGGGCGCTGAGCGGGACGACCGCGACGGCGAGGCCTCCGGTCGCGGCGGAGACGGTCCAGCTGGCCTGACCGGGCGTCACGCCGAGGTCGTCGGAGATCGCGGGGAGCAGCGCCTGGGTGGAGTAGAGGAGGGCGAAGGTGGCCACACCGGCGGCGAAGAGCGCGAAGCTCATCCGGCGGTAGCCGGGCCCACCGGGCATCAGCCGGGTGTCATCGGAGTCGCACGCCGAACCTGACGCAGCGGAGCCGGACGGACGGGACTCGGGACGGAGGGACGACGAGGTGGAGGCACCCGAACGCATGATGACGACGGATGCCCCGGTATCGGCAGGAGGCATGCGGAAACCGTATGCAGCCTGCATCTGATGCGTCCAATGCACAGAATGGCGATAATCGATCCTGTGTTGCATGAACGCAGGTCACGGCGGCCCTTGTCATCGGCCGGCAACGAAAAAGACACTTCTGTTACAGCCGATGTGGAAGCCGACTCCTGGGCCGTGACGCTCACCCCGCGCCTCGCCCAGTTCGTCGCCGTGGCCCGCCACGAGCACGTCACGCGCGCCGCGCAGCAGCTCGGAATGCCGCAGTCCACGCTCAGCCGTTCGATGGCCCGCCTCGAACACGACCTCGGCGTCGCGCTCTTCGCCCGCCACGGCCGCACGGTGTCCCTCACCGCCGCCGGCCGCACCTTCCTCGCCACCGTCGACCGCGCCCTGTCCGAGGTGGACCGCGCCGCCGAGTCCGTACGGGCCGACGCCGACCCCGCGGCCGGCAAGGTCGCGTTCGGGTTCCTGCACACGATGGGCTCCGAGACCGTACCCGAGCTCATCCGCGCCTTCCGAACCGATCACCCGCGCGTGCGCTTCCAGCTCGTCCAGAGCTACGGCGAGGCCATGATCGAGCGGCTGCGCGACGGCGAGCTCGACCTGTGCCTGACCTCGCCCGTGCCGGACGAGCCCGACCTCGTCGCCCGGCGGCTGGACGAGCAGAAGCTGCGGCTCGTCGTGCCGGACGACCACCCGCTGGCCGTCCGCAAGCGCATCCGCCTCGCGGAGGCGGCCGGGGAACTGTTCGTCACCCTCGAACCGGGCTACGGGCTCCGGCGCATCACCGACGCGCTGTGCGCGGAGGCGGGGTTCACGCCCAAGGTCGCGTTCGAGGGCGAGGACCCGGAGACGCTGCGCGGCCTGGTGGCCGCCGGGCTCGGGGTCGGCCTGCTGCCACCGCCCGCCGTCCCGCGCCCGGACGTCGTCGAACTCACCGTCACCGCCCCGCGCGCCGTCCGCGAGATCGGCGTTGCCTGGCTGGACGGGCACCCGGACACCCCGCCGGTGGCGGCGTTCAAGAAGTTCCTGCTCTCTCGCAGGGGGCAACTCCTGCTGCACCGCTAGCACCCGCTAGCACCCGCTAGTACCGCAGCGACGCCCCGAACCCCGACGCCAGCGGCATCCGCAGCCCCAGCGGCGGCGGCGCCGCCAGCGCGTCCGCCACCGGACGCGCGTAGTGGTGGCCGAACAGCGAGCCCCGGACGAAGTCCGCCGCCAATGCCAGCACTTCGAGCCGGTGCTGGCGCAGCGTGTGACCGTCGGAGTGGACCTCGAAGCGGCACACGTCGCGGTTGACCTTCTTGGCGCGCTCGGCGAGGCGGTACGACAGATCGGGGTCGGTGCGCTCGTCGTTGGTGCCGTGCACCAGCAGCACCCGTCTGCCCGTGAGCTGGCGCACCGGGTCGGGGTCGAGCACGGCCTCCGGCTCGGGCAGCCAGGGGGCGATCGCCAGCACCGCCGTGACGGCCGGGTGCCCGGCGGCCCGCAGCGCGGCGCGGGCGCCCATGCCCGTACCGATCAGGCAGACCGGTACGTCGCCGTAGCGCCGCACCACCTCGTCCGCCGCCCATTCGGCGTCCCGCACGGGGTGCGCGGCGGGACCGTTCCAGCCGCGGTGGCGGTAGCGGACGACATGGACCACCAGCCCGTCCCGTTCACCCGCTCGGGCCAGTCGGCGTGCCAGCTGTCGCTGGGCGGCCGCGGCCAGGAACGAGGGGCGGCGCAGCCCGGCCGGGGCGCCGCCGGGGAGCAGCAGGGCCACGCCGTGCACGGCGTTCCCGGCGGCCACCGCACCGAGCGGCCTGCCGAGGCGGGCCGTGTCCGGCAGGCCTTCCGGTCCCGTCCGTCCCGCCTGCCCCTCGCGGCCCGTCGGTCCTTCCGGTTCTCGCTGCGGCAACGCTTGTTGCACCATGGCAGACAACGATGGCAGAAGGACGGGCGGTGTCCACCCCGCCGATGGGTCACCGTTCCGTATCGTTCGCCGACATCTACGCGCGTAGGGGCTAGAGTGCCGAAATGACGAGCGAGACCACCTCCCAAGTGACTTCTCCGACGGGCCCCCGCCCGAACCCCGAGCAGATCCGCCGTGCGCCCAAGGTGCTGCTCCACGACCACCTCGACGGCGGTCTGCGCCCCGGCACGGTCGTCGACCTCGCGGACGCGATCGGCTACGACAAGCTCCCCGAGACCGACCCCGACAAGCTGGGCGTCTGGTTCCGCGAGGCGGCCGACTCCGGCTCGCTGGAGCGCTACCTGGAGACCTTCGCGCACACCTGCGCCGTGATGCAGACCCGCGAGGCGCTGATCCGCGTGGCCGCCGAGTGCGCCGAGGACCTGGCCGAGGACGGCGTCGTCTACGCCGAGGTGCGCTACGCCCCCGAGCAGCACCTGGAGGCCGGTCTCACCCTCGAGCAGGTCGTCGAGGCCGTGAACGAGGGCTTCCGTCAGGGCGAGGCGCGGGCGCGCGCCAACGGCCACCGCATCCGCGTCGGCGCGCTGCTGACCGCCATGCGGCACGCGGCCCGCGCGCTGGAGATCGCCGAACTGGCCAACCGCTACCGCGACTCCGGCGTCGTCGGCTTCGACATCGCGGGTGCCGAGGCGGGCTTCCCTCCCACCCGTCACCTGGACGCGTTCGAGTACCTCAAGCGCGAGAACAACCACTTCACCATCCACGCGGGCGAGGCCTTCGGCCTGCCGTCCATCTGGCAGGCCCTGCAGTGGTGCGGCGCCGACCGGCTGGGCCACGGCGTGCGCATCATCGACGACATCGAGATCGCCGAGGACGGCTCGGTGAAGCTCGGCCGGCTGGCCTCCTACGTGCGGGACAAGCGCATTCCGCTGGAAATGTGCCCGACCTCGAACCTCCAGACCGCGGCGGCCGCTTCGTACGAAGAGCACCCCATCGGACTTCTCCGTAATCTGCATTTCCGGCTGACGGTGAACACCGATAATCGTCTGATGAGCGGCACCAGCATGAGCCTGGAATTCGAGCACCTGGTCAAGGCCTTCGGCTACTCGCTGGACGACATGCAGTGGTTCACGGTCAACGCCATGAAGTCGGCCTTCATCCCATTCGACGAACGTCTCGCCATGATCAACGACGTGATCAAGCCGGGCTACGCCGAGCTGAAGTCCGAGTGGCTGTTCCGCCGCCCGGCGACGGAATCCGTCTGACCAGCAATTCCCGTCCGGCCCGGCGCGCGGGCCGGCGCGCATGAATACAGTGAATTCGGCCGGGGCTTCAAGCCCCGGCCGTTTTGCTGCCGTGTCCTTCATTGCGGGCTCACCGCGGTCGTCGCTACGTTGCAGTGCCGCTCGGCATTTCCGCGTCATTCCCGTCATCGTCATTCCCGTCATGAGGACAGGTCTCTGATGAAGCAGGCATCTCTCAAGGCTCTCGGCGCCGCCGTTCTCGGTGCCGCCTTCGCCGTCGCCGCGGCGGGCACCGCCTCCGCCGGCACGCTCGAGTCCGTCACCACCACCGCCACCGGCGCCGCCAAGGGGGTTCCGGTGGCCCAGCTGGCCCCGGCGGTGCCCACGGGCGGGCCGGCGCTCCTCGCCACCGACCACCTCGTCCGCTCCGGCGTCCTGGAGCAGACGGCCAAGGCGGGCGACATCGCGCTCGCACCCCACCTCCCGACCGACAAGCTGACCGGCCCCCTCACCGGCAAGCAGGCGGGCCAACCCGCCGGGAAGCAGGCCGGGCACCCCGCCGGGAAGCAGGCGGGCCACCCCGCCGACAACAAGGGCAACGCGGGCCTGCTCGGCGCGCTGCCCACCAATGTCATCGCGCCCAACGGGCTGTCCATGCCGGGCCTGGGCACCCCCAACATCCGCTGACGCGGCGGCGCACCCACGCACGGAGTACGGGACGAAGAGCGCGACGGGCCGCGCACCCTCGAACGGAGGGTGCGCGGCCCGTCGCGCGTACCGCCGCCCGAAGAGCGCCGGGCGGCCTACCAGGTGGAGGTCTTCGCGGCGGCGCGGGCGCTGCCCTCGGACGGCATCAGGATCCACAGCACGATGTAGAGCACGAACTGCGGGCCGGGCAGCAGGCACGAGGCCAGGAAGATCAGGCGCATCGTCGTGCGGGACATCCCGAAGCGCTCGGCCAGGCCCGCGCAGACGCCGGCGATCATCCTGTGGTTGCGGGGGCGGACCAGCGGAGCGGACATGGCGGCGACTCCTCGTTCGTCGGACACCGGTGCGGCGTCATCAGTGATATCCAGCGTTGTCCAGCGATAGCTGCACAGGAGTGCGGGAACAGTGCGGGAACGTTTTCCCGATTCCTCATGCCCTCAACGCTACGGCCGCCGACCGGGCAAAGCGTCACTCTACGGTGCGATCCCGACCCTTGGGATCGTCGGGGTCAGACCCCGGTCCGCCTCCTCCCGCCGGAGGGGCAAGGTAGGGCCCGCCTCACCCCTGCGGCGTAGCCGGGCCCGCACCGCCGGTACCACCGCGAGATGGGCCACCGTCACCCCCGTGACGTTCATCAGCAGCGCGTCCACGTCCAGGACCTGCCCCACCACACCGCTCTGCACCACCTGCAGCGCCAGCGAGATCATCGCGCTGGTGAAGACCGTCCGCGCCAGCGACACCGGCGTCGACGCCGCGATCCGGCCCCCCGCCCACGGCAGCAGCACCCCCAGCGGGGCGAACGGCAGAACCCCCGCGCCTATCGAGCGCGCCGCGTCCCAGGGGCTCAGCGCCAGATCGGCCCGGATCGTGGCCAGCGGCTCCAGCCGGGCGGGCGTCACCCACGGCGCGGTCAGCGGCCGCAGGGCGAGCCAGCCGAGCACCAGGAGATGCACTGCCAGGAGGACACAGCCCGCCACGCGGTAGCGGTATCGGAGGGCGGGCGTACCGCCGTAGCCATGACGCTGCACGCCCCCCAGGACGCCGCGCGCGGGGCGCGCGGTTCCGCCGCCGGGTACAGAGAGTCAGCGCCGCTTTCCGGGCAGCGCCGGGCCGGCCGGGCCCCGCACGTCAGGAGACGGACGCGGCCCCGCCGTGCACCGACTCCGGATGTGTACGCGTCGCATCGGTGCACGGATAGCTCTTCGGCTTCTCCTCGCCCGGACCGCCCAGCACCACCGCACTCCGGCCGTCGGCCGCCGCCGTACCGGCGAACGTGCACACGACCTGCGCGAGCGCGGGCGGAGGCAGATCGTCCGGCGCGGAGTTCAGCCGCAGCGTGCCCGCCGGATCGCCCTGCCGCGGCCCGCTGACGGTCAGCCGCTGCGGCACCTCGGTGGAGAACCCGGCCTCGTCCTCGACGGGCGCCGGCTGCCGCTTCAACTCGTCCAGCAGGAGCCGGGCCAGCGCCACCGGGTCCTCCGGAGAGGCGTGCTCGACCAGCCGGGTCACGGGGAGTAGCTGCGAGGTGCACAGCAGCTGTACGGACATCCGCGCACGGCTCTCGGGCTGCGCGCTCTGCGCGCCGGGGCGTACCACGCACGTCGCCCGCGAGGGAGCGCTGCCGGCGTCCACGGGCACCGCCGTGCCCCGGATGCCGCACGCGGTGAGCACGCTCAGCCCGGCCGCCACGGCGACGGCCCGGGTGACGGCGGCGAACCTCATGACGCACCGCCTTCCGCGTCCTGGCCGGAGGACGCCCCGGGGCCGCCCTCCTCCAGCGCCGACGCGTCGCGCGGCAGGGTCAGCGTGAACACGGCGCCGCCCTCCGGCGAGTTCGCGGCGGTGATCTCGCCCCGGTGGATGTGGGCGTTCTCCAGCGCGATCGACAGGCCCAGACCGCTGCCCTCCGAACGCGGCCGCGAGGCGCTCGCCTTGTAGAAGCGGTCGAAGACGTGCGGCAGCACGTCCTCCGGAATGCCCGGCCCGTGGTCGCGCACCGCGATCACCAACCGGTCCTCGGTCTCCCGCACCGAGACCCGCACCGGCGAACCGCCGTGCTTGAGGGCGTTGCCGATGAGGTTGGCCAGTATGACGTCCAGGCGGCGCGGGTCGAGCCGGGCCATGATGCCCCGCTCGGCGTCCAGTTCGACGGCGTCCAGCCAGGCGCGGGCGTCGATGCACGCCGTGATCTGGTCGGCGATGTCCACATCGTCCAGCACCAGCCGGGCCGTGCCCGCGTCGAAGCGGGTGACCTCCATCAGGTTCTCCACCAGGTCGTTCAGCCGGCGGGTCTCGCTCACCACGAGCTGCACCGCGGGCGCGATCATCGGATCGAGGGAATCCGCCTCGTCCTCCAGCACCTCCGTCACGGCGGTGATCGCCGTGAGCGGGGTCCGCAGCTCGTGCGACATGTCGGCCACGAAGCGCCGGCTCGCCGCCTCCCGCGCGCTCAGGTCCTCCACCCGCTTCTGCAGCGACTCCGCCGTCCTGTTGAACGTCCGCGACAGATCCGCCAGCTCGTCGGTGCCCGACACCTGCAGCCGGGTGTCCAGCTTCCCCTCGCCGAGCCGGCGCGCCGCGTCACCGAGCCGCTGCACGGGCCGCAGCACCGTGGAGGCGGCCGCCTGGGCCAGCAGCGCCGAGCCGATCAGCGCCAGGCCCGTGGCGATGCCCAGCGACCAGCCCAGCGAGTTCAGGTCCGCCCGCTCGTTCTCCAGCGACTTCAGCAGGTAGCCCGTCGGCCCACCGCCGATCACCTTCGCCCCGGCCACCAGATACGGCTTGCCCTCCAGGGTGATCCGCTGCCAGTACAGGTGATACGGGTAAGGGTTCGACTCGTCGACCTTGCGCTCCCGGTTGACGGCCGTCACCAGCGTCCGGGGCACCACCGACAGCGTGAACAGATCCCGGTCCGACAGCGCCGCGCAGTCGCCGCCGCCCTTGACCTTGCCGATCAGCAGCACCTCGTACTTCTGCGAGGTCGCCGCCATCCGGTCCGCGGCCTCCTGCAGCTCAGGACACGTCGGCGTCAGCGGCAGCGAACCCGTACTGTCCTGCAGCGTCTTGCGGAAGTCGTCCAGGGCGGCGTTCTGGGTCCGGGTGAGGACCGCGTCGCGGTTGAGCCAGTACGCGATGGCCGACGCCGACACCGCGGCCGCCAGCGCCACCAGCGCGAACACCAGCATCAGCCGCAGCCGCAGGCTGATCCGCCGCATGCTCAGCTTCATGCCGTTCCTGGCCGCCGCCCAGCCCCGCACCCGACCGGGCTCTTCAGTCACTATGGGCTCTCTGTCCTCGGATCGTTACTGCGGGGCGTCCAGCCGGTACCCGACACCCCGGACAGTACGGATCAGCGTCGGCGAGGACGGCACGTCCTCCACCTTCGCCCGCAACCGCTGCACACAGGCGTCCACCAGCCGGGAATCGCCGAGATAGTCGTGCTCCCACACCAGCCGCAGCAACTGCTGCCGCGACAGCGCCTGCCCCGGCCGACGGCTCAGCTCCAGCAGCAGCCGCAGCTCCGTCGGCGTCAGCTGAAGGTCCTGGCCGTTCTTGGTGACCGTCATCGCCGACCGGTCGATGACCAGCGAACCGAAGGACGCCGAATCGCTCGACTCCCGCTCCCCGCGACGCAGCACCGCCCGGATCCGGGCGTCCAGCACCCGCCCCTGCACCGGCTTGACCACATAGTCGTCGGCCCCGGACTCCAGCCCGACCACCACGTCGATGTCGTCGTTGCGCGCCGTCAGCAGAATGATCGGCAGCTGGTCCGTACGCCGGATCCGCCGGCAGACCTCGAAGCCGTCGATGCCCGGCAGCATCACGTCCAGCACGATCAGGTCCGGCCGCTGCTCCCGCAGCATCTTCAGGCCGTCCTCACCCGTCGCCGCGGTCACCACACGGTGACCCTGGCGGGACAGGGAGAACTCCAGAGCCGTGCGAATGGCGTCGTCGTCCTCGATCAGCAACAGGAAAGGCACGGTGGTCATTCTGGCCTAAGAGTGGCCGGTAGTTCGACAGAAGGACGCCGCAGCGACTCCGCACGCCCCCGCAACAGCGACGGCGCGGCCTGTTGCAGTGCTGTGACAGTCGGCGGACAGCGCCATGAAACTGGCCCGGCAGAGTTCTGTTCACCGGGCGGTTCCAGGTCCGGATCACTGACGGACCGAGCTGGCTCCACCGACGGGGGGCGCGAGATGAACACACTGCACAGCACCACGAACAGCGCAGTTCGCACGCGCCTGCACGACGCCGGTCGGAGCGAAGGGAAGTCCGGTGCCGTGGGCGGGCGGGGGTGCGCTCGCGGTACCGGACGTACGGCACGGCCGCCGTACATGGTGGCCATCGACGCGATCGCGTACGGGGAGCCCACCACAGGCGCGGGGGGCGCCTCGGGGGGCACGGGGGCGAAGGCCGAGGGCGTGTCGCGGACGGAGGCGGAGTTCACCGCCTACGTCCAGGAGCGCCGGGCCTCCCTGTACGCGACCGCGTACCACCTCACCGGCGACCGGCACGAGGCCGAGGACCTGCTGCAGAGCGCACTGTTCTCCACCTACCGCGCCTGGGACCGGATCAGCGACAAGGCCGCGGTCGGCGGCTACCTCCGCCGCACCATGACCAACCTGCACATCAGCGCCTGGCGCCGCCGCAAGCTCAACGAGTACCCCACCGAGGAACTCCCCGAGACGCCCGGCGAGACCGACGCGATGCGCGGCACCGAACTGCGCGCCGTGCTCTGGCAGGCGCTCGCCCGGCTGCCCGAACTGCAGCGCACGATGCTCGTCCTGCGCTACTACGAGGGCCGCACCGACCCTGAGATCGCCGAGATCCTCGACATCAGCGTCGGCACCGTCAAGAGCAGCATCTGGCGCTCGCTGCGCCGCCTGCGCGACGACGAGGTCATCGGCTCCGGCCGGGGCGTACGGGAGTCCTTCGGCGAGCTGGTGGCCTAGAAGGAACGGGGGAAACACGGGGGACCGACGGGGGGGACACGGGGGAAAGAGAGCGGGCGGGCAGCCGGGGGGACTGCCTCGCCCGCTCTCGCATGTCCTGGTGTCCTGGGAACGTCAGCTGTGGACGCTCTCCCGGCGCCCCGCCGCCGCGGCCGCGATCCGGCCCATGGCCGCGTCCCGGCCGCAGGCGAACGCGCCCAGAGCCGTCTGGCGGGCCACGATGGCCCGCTCCGACCGCATCAGCCGCAGCCCGCGCCGCACCAGCGTCGGCACCGGCTTGCGGGCCTCGCGCAGATCGCGCAGCAGCCGCCGGCGGAACGTCGTCGACGGCCGGCCGCGCAGGCACAGCGCGTCCGCCAGATGACCCAGATCACGGCAGCGGTCGATGACGTCCGCCGCGAAGATGCCCTCCGCGATGAACAGGGGGGTGCGCCCGATGTCCAGCGTGGTGTGGCCGGTGCGCGAGCTGGTGGAGATGTCGTACACCGGCACCTCGGTGCGGGCCGTGCGGCACAGCTCGTCGATCGCGGCGACAGCCGCCTCCGCGTCCCACGACAGCGGGGAGTCCCAGTCGGTGCCGGACCCGTCCGCGAGCCGTGGCAGCGTCGGGTCGTGACCCTCCTTGTAGAAGTCGTCGAGGTTCAGCACGGGCAGTCCCGTACGGGAGGCCAGGGACGACTTTCCGGAACCGGACGGGCCGGTGAGCAGGATGACGCGCGCGGAGGGCAGGAGGGAGGTCACGGGACACCAGTGTGAGGCATTGCGCCGCATGGGGGATCCCCCTGGGTCGCGCCGTGCGCGGAGAGTGGTTCGTCCACTACGTTGCGTTGTCGATCCAGTACGCGATTCAGCTTCACCCTCACACGGCTCTCACGGCAGGTGGTCATGGCTTCCCACGCACGGCACGCACGCTCCGCGCCCGTACCTCCCCCGCGCCGCCGGCGCGGGCTGACGCGCGTGGGGGTGACCGTGTCCGCCGGCGCGGCGCTCTTCGCGGCCGGGGCGGCGGAGGCCCAGGCCGATCCGCAGGCACCGCGCGCCCAGATCGGCCGGCAGGACATCGGGGCGGCCTTCCAGGGCACCGCGATCGCCGTGCAGAAGTCGGTCGCGGGCCTGTCGCCGGTGGTGAAGACCTTCAAGTACCACCCGCTCGCGGGCACCGTCGTGGACCCGCTGAACAACGGCGCCAGCACCCAGGTCTCGGACTTCAAGCCGGTCACCACCAAGCCGGCCGCGGTCACCACCACCGGCAAGGTGGGCGACCTGCCGGTGGCCGGCCAGGTCCTGGGCGGCCTGCTGCCGGGCTGAACGGCGTCGGCACCGCACCGAACGCCGACGGCGGGCTCCCTCCGGGGAGCCCGCCGTCACACGTTACGGAGAGGACTAGTAGGACGAGCCGCCCGCGCCCAGCGACCCCGTGGGGTGCCAGACGGTCTTGGTCTCCAGGAAGGCGGTCAGCCGGCCCGTGCCCGGGTCGGCGGCCCAGTCCACAGCCTGTGGACGGACGACGCGCTTGAGGTTGTCGGCCGCGGCGATCTCCAGGGCCTTTGCCAGCTCGGCGTCGGCACCCGCCAGGTCGATCGCGTTGACGTCCTGGTGCGCGGCGAGCGACGGAGCGATCTCCGCGGCCTTGCCGGACAGGATGTTGACCACACCACCGGGCACGTCGGAGGTGGCGAGCACCTCGCCCAGCGACAGGGCGGGCAGCGGGGCCTTCCCGGACGCGATGACGATCACCGTGTTGCCGGCGGCGATCACCGGGGCGATCACGGAGACCAGGCCCAGGAGCGAGGACTCCTGCGGGGCCACCACGGCCACCACACCGGTCGGCTCGGGGGAGGAGACGTTGAAGAACGGCCCCGCGACGGGGTTGGCGCCCCCGACGACCTGGGCGATCTTGTCCGTCCAGCCCGCGTACCAGACCCAGCGGTCGATGGCGGCGTCCACCTGGGCGGCGGCCTTGGACTTCGACAGCCCCTCCGCGTCCGCCACCTCGGCGACGAACTGGTCGCGGCGGCCCTCGAGCATCTCGGCGACGCGGTAGAGCACCTGGCCGCGGTTGTAGGCCGTGGCACCCGACCAGCCGCCGAACGCCTTGCGCGCCGCCACGACGGCGTCACGGGCGTCCTTGCGGGAGGACAGGGGGGCGTTGGCGAGCCAGTTGCCCTTGGAGTCGGTCACCTCGTACACCCGCCCGCTCTCGGACCGGGGGAACTTGCCCCCGACGAACAGCTTGTAGGTCTTGAAGACGTTCAACCGCTCAGACATCGAGGTAGGCCTCCAGACCGTGACGGCCACCCTCGCGACCGAAGCCCGACTCCTTGTACCCGCCGAACGGGGAAGTCGGATCGAACTTGTTGAACGTGTTGCCCCACACCACACCCGCGCGCAGCTTGTCCGCCACGGCGAGCATCCGCGAACCCTTCTCGGTCCAGATGCCGGCCGACAGGCCGTACTGCGAGTTGTTGGCCTTGGCGACGGCCTCGCCCGGCGTGCGGAACGTCAGCACGGACAGCACCGGGCCGAAGATCTCCTCGCGGGCGATCCGGTGGGCCTGGGTGACGTTCGTGAACAGCGTCGGGGCGAACCAGTAACCGGAGGTCGGCAGCTCGCAGGCCGGGGCCCAGCGCTCGGCGCCCTCGGCCTCGCCGCTGTCGGCCAGCGCGGTGATGCGGGCCAGCTGCTCGGCCGAGTTGATGGCACCGACGTCGGTGTTCTTGTCCAGCGGGTCGCCGACGCGCAGCGTCGACATCCGGCGCTTCAGGGCGTCCAGCAGCTCGTCCTGGATCGACTCCTGCACCAGCAGGCGCGAACCGGCGCAGCAGACCTGCCCCTGGTTGAAGAAGATGCCGTTGACGATGCCCTCGACGGCCTGGTCGATCGGCGCGTCGTCGAAGACGATGTTGGCGCCCTTGCCGCCCAGCTCGAGGGTGAGCTTCTTGTCCGTACCGGCGACCGTCCGGGCGATCTGCTTGCCGACACCCGTCGAGCCGGTGAACGCGACCTTGTCGATGCCGTCGTGCGCGACGAGCGCGGCACCGGTGGAACCGTCACCGGTCAGGATGTTCACGACACCCTTCGGCAGGCCCGCCTGACGGCAGATGTCGGCGAAGAACAGCGCCGACAGCGGCGTGGTCTCGGCCGGCTTGAGCACCACCGTGTTGCCGGCGGCCAGCGCCGGGGCGATCTTCCAGGCCAGCATCAGCAGCGGGAAGTTCCACGGGATGACCTGGCCGGCGACGCCCAGCGGACGCGGGTTCGGGCCGAAACCGGCGTGGTCGAGCTTGTCGGCCCACCCGGCGTAGTAGAAGAAGTGCGCGGCGACCAGCGGGAGGTCGGCGTCGCGCGTCTCCTTGATCGGCTTGCCGTTGTCCAGCGTCTCGAGGACGGCCAGCTCGCGCGAGCGCTCCTGGATGATCCGGGCGATGCGGAACAGGTACTTGGCGCGCTCGGCGCCCGGCAGCGCCGACCACTTCTCGAACGCCTTGCGGGCGGCCTTCACGGCCGCGTCCACGTCCTCCGCCGAGGCCTGCGCGACCTCGGACAGGACCTCCTCGCTCGACGGCGAGAGGGTCTTGAAGACCTTGCCGTCGGACGCCTCGCGGAACTCGCCGTCGATGAACAGCCCGTAGGACGGGGCGATGTCGACGACCGCGCGCGACTCCGGCGCCGGTGCGTATTCAAAAGCCATGATCAGTCCACCGTCACGTAGTCGGGACCGGAGTAGCGCCCGGTGCTCAGCTTCTGCCGCTGCATCAGCAGGTCGTTGAGGAGGCTCGAGGCACCGAAGCGGAACCACTCGTTGGTCAGCCACTCCTCGCCCACGGTCTCGTTGACCAGCACCAGGAACTTCAGCGCGTCCTTGGTCGTACGGATGCCGCCCGCGGGCTTCACCCCGACCTGTACCCCGGTGGTGGCCCGGAAGTCGCGAACGGCCTCCAGCATCAGCAGGGTGTTCGCCGGGGTGGCGTTCACCGCCACCTTGCCGGTCGAGGTCTTGATGAAGTCGGCGCCCGCCAGCATGCCGAGCCAGGAGGCGCGGCGGATGTTGTCGTACGTCGACAGCTCGCCGGTCTCGAAGATGACCTTCAGCCGGGCGGCGGAGCCGTCCTGCCTGCGGCACGCTTCCTTGACGGCCTTGATCTCCTCGAACACGGAGAGGTAGCGGCCGGCGAGGAACGCCCCGCGGTCGATCACCATGTCGATCTCGTCCGCGCCCGCGGCGACGGCGTCCGCCGTGTCCGCCAGCTTCACCGGCAGCGCGGCGCGGCCGGCCGGGAACGCGGTGGCGACGGACGCCACCTTCACGCCGGAGCCGGCCAGGGACGCGGCGGCGGTCGCCACCATGTCGGGGTAGACGCAGATCGCGGCGGTGCGGGGGGTGTCGCGGTCCGTCGGGTCCGGGTTGACGGCCTTGGCGCACAGCGCCCGGACCTTGCCCGGGGTGTCCGCGCCCTCCAGGGTCGTGAGGTCGATCATCGAGATCGCCAGGTCGATGGCGTACGCCTTCGCCGTCGTCTTGATCGAGCGGGTGCCGAGCGCCGCGGCGCGGGCTTCCAGCCCGACCGGGTCGACGCCCGGGAGGCCGTGCAGGAAGCGGCGCAGCGCGCCGTCGGAGGCGGTCACGTCCGCCATCGACGCCAGTCGCTCCGCGGCCTCGTTGCCGGGTGAGGGGAACCTCGAAGGGGGATGCATGGTCACCACGTGAGCATATCTACGCGCGTAGCGTGTGTCACCCCCTCTGGTCGAAGCGTTACCTGCGGCTGCCGTGCCGCTTCCGTGCCCGGGGCGGCCGCCGCCGTGGGGCACAATCGGCGGCATGACGAGCAGATCCCCGCAGGAACCGGCTTCTGAACCGGGCCCGGAATACGCCGATCGGTGCTACCGCTCCGCCGCCGGCATCGGCAGCGGCGTTCTGCTGCTGGCCCTGATCGGCTGGCTGGGCGGCGACGCGATCGTGCGGGGCGAGGGGGACGCCCCGTGGCTCGCGCTGGCGGGGCTGCTCTTCGCGGTACCGCTGACCATCGCCTTCACGGTACGCCCCGCGGTGTGGGCGGGCGAGGACCGGCTCCTGGTACGCAACCCCTTCCGGACGATCACCCTGCCGTGGGCCTCTGTCGAGGCCGTTCGTGCCGGGTACTCCAGCGAGGTGCTCGCCGGGGGATCCAAGTACCAGCTCTGGGCCATTCCGGTGTCCCTGCGCCAGCGCAAGACGGCGGCGCGGCGGGCGGCGCGGGATGCTGCGCAGGACGTGCGTGCGGTTGCGCACGAGGGCCCTGTGCGGGCGCCGTCGGATCAGGTGATCGAGGATCTGCGGGAGCTGGCGGAGCGGGGCGCTTCGCGGGAGGGGGCGCAGGGGGTGCCGGTGGTTCGGTGGGCGTATGAGCTGATCGTGCCGGCGTTGGTGGGGTTGGTGCTGTTCGTGTGCCTGGCGGCTGTTGGCTGAGGCCGGTTCTTTGGGTGCCGGTTCTTTGGGGGCCGGTTGTGGTGGGTGCCGGGGGCCGGGGGCTCCGGAGGGTATTCCGGAATCGGATATTTACGGGCCCGTTGCCGTCTCGCGTGTTGAGTGCCCGGAACTTGGGCCCACAAATATCCGGCAGCATTCCGGAACACCCTCCTCCGCCCCCGGCCCCCTCCCGTCGTCGGCCCCCAGCCCGCGCGTGGTGGGTGGGTGGGTGGGTGTGGTGCGCGGGGTGGGGGGGAGTTGCCCCGGTCCCGCCCTTTCACCGTTTCCCGGGGCTGCGCCCCGGCCCCCCGGGGTAGCGGCCCAGTTCCGGGTGCGGCCCGGTGGGTGGGTTTGTGCCCACCCTCCCCCAGCTACCGCTGGGAGGTGCCCCCAGCCCTGCGGAACGACTGCCCACAAACCGGCTGCCCGCAGTCGGCGAACCGGCGGGAGGGGAGCCCAGCCCCGGCCGGCCCCCACCCACCGGCCGGCAGGTAGTAGGCGACGGGAGGGGCCGGGGCGGGCTGGGACGGGCCCTGGCAGGGGCGTAAGGGTTATTTGCGGCGACCTGCCGGGTGACCCTGACAGTCACCCGAGGCCGTAAATAATCCAGCCCCAGAAGGGCCCGTCCCAGACCGACCCGGCCCCGCCCCACAACGCACCCGCACCCGCACCCGCACAAGCCCGCACCCCGCACCCCGCGCACCCGCACCCAGCACACGGGCCCGCACCCGCTCAGCGCAGCGGCGGCGTCAGATGCCCGCAGCCCGTGCCACGTCCGCCTTGATGCCCGCCAGCACCGCATCCGCGCGCCGTCGCGCATCACCCAGCGCCGCCGCCGCAGGCACCGGCACCACGACCTCCAGGTAGCACTTCAGCTTCGGCTCCGTGCCGCTCGGCCGCACGATGACCCGTGCCCCCGACACCTCGCCCGCCTCATCGCCCGCCAGGGCGTACCGCAGGCCGTCGGTCGGCGGCAGCGACTCCGTTCCCTTCGTCAGGTCCTCGGCCGACACCACGTGCAGGCCCGCCAGAGCCGTCGGCGGCTGCTCGCGCAGGCGGCGCATCGCCGCGGCGATGAGGGAGAGGTCCTCCACGCGCACCGACAGCTGGTCCGTCGCGTGCAGCCCGTGCTCGACCGCCAGGTCGTCCAGCAGGTCGCTGAGCGTGCGGCCCTTCTCCTTGAGCTCGGCCGTCAGCTCGGCCACGAGCAGCGCGGCGGTGATGCCGTCCTTGTCGCGTACGCCCTCCGGGTCGACGCAGTAGCCCAGCGCCTCCTCGTAGGCGTAGCGCAGGCCGTCGACGCGGGCGAGCCACTTGAAGCCGGTCAGCGTCTCCTCGTACGACGCGTCGGGCGCGGCCGCCGCGATGCGGGACAGCAGGGAGGAGGAGACGATCGTCGTCGCGAACGTGCCGCGGGCGCTCTTGTGCACCAGGTGGGTCGCCAGCAGGGCGCCCACCTCGTCGCCGCGCAGCATGCGCCAGCCCTCGATGGTGTCGGGGGCCGGGACGGCCACGGCGCAGCGGTCCGCGTCGGGGTCGTTGGCGATGATGATGTCCGGGGCGTTCTCGCCGGCCGCGCGGGCCGTCGCGAAGGCCAGGTCCATCGCGCCCGGCTCCTCGGGGTTGGGGAACGCGACCGTGGGGAAGTCCGGGTCCGGCTCGGCCTGCTCGGCGACGACGGTCGGGGCGGGGAAGCCGGCGCGGGCGAAGGCGGCGGTCAGGACGTCGCGGCCGACGCCGTGCATGGGCGTGTAGACGACGCGGACGTCGCGGGCGGAGCCGGCGGTCAGGACGGCGTCGGTGCGCTCGAGGTAGGCGCCGACGACGGCGTCCTCGCGGAGGGTCTCCCAGCCGGCGGTCGGGCGCGGCACGTCGTTCAGGCTCGTGATCGCGGCGATCTCGGCGGCGATCTCCGCGTCGGCGGGCGGCACGATCTGGGAGCCGTCGCCGAGGTAGACCTTGTAGCCGTTGTCGCGCGGCGGGTTGTGGCTGGCGGTGACCTCGATGCCGGCGACCGCGCCCAGGTGGCGGATGGCGAAGGCGAGGACCGGGGTGGGCAGCGGCTTGGGCAGAAGGGCTGCCTTGAGGCCGGCGCCGACCATGACCGCGGCGGTGTCGAGGGCGAAGTCGGCGGACTTGTAGCGGGCGTCGTAGCCGATGACGACGGTGCCCCCGGTGTGGCCCTGCTTCTTGAGGTACGCGGCGAGACCGGCGGCGGCGCGGATGACGACGGCGCGGTTCATGCGCATGGGTCCGGCGCCGAGCTCGCCGCGGAGGCCGGCGGTGCCGAACTGCAGGGTGCCGGCGAAGCGGGCGCCGAGCTCGGTGACGTCACCGGCGTCGATGAGCCGGGAGAGCTCTTCGCGGGTGTCGGGGTCGGGGTCCTCGGCGAGCCAGGTCCGGGCCTGTGCGATGAGGTCTCGCTCCACGGGTTTCCTCCGGAGGTCTTTGGGGTGCGCGTGCGGTGCGGTGCGGGGTGGGTCGGGGCCGGGGCGGGACGACGGGCCCTTCCGGGGGCTGGATTATTTACGGCAACGGCCAGTCGTTGAGGGTGCCCGGAACGCCGCCGCAAATAACCCTTACGCCCCCTGCCAGGGCCCGTCGTCCCGCCCCGCCCCCTTCGGCCGGACGACGACCGCCGGTTGTGGGCAATCGTTCCGCAGGGCGGAACGGGTGGGCACAACCGGCCCACCGGGCCGCACCCACGATGCGCCGAAGGCGCACCCGGCGTCGCAGTCGAAAAGACCCGTGCCGGAGGCACAAGGCCCCCGGCACGGGAAAGGGTGACCGGGAAGGTCAGAGCTTCGGCAGAACCTGAGCCAGGAGCGAGCCCATCCGCGAAGCGGCATCGCGGCCGGCCTCGAGGACCTCCTCGTGGTTCAGGGGCTCGCCCGTCATGCCGGCGGCGAGGTTGGTCACCAGGGAGATGCCGAGGACCTCGGCACCGGCCTCGCGGGCCGCGATGGCCTCGAGGGTGGTGGACATGCCGACGAGGTCGCCGCCGAGGGTGCGGACCATCTTGATCTCGGCCGGGGTCTCGTAGTGCGGGCCGGGCAGCTGGACGTAGACGCCCTCCTCGAGGGTGGCGTCCACCTCCTTGCACAGGGCGCGCAGGCGGGGGGAGTACAGGTCGGTGAGGTCGACGAAGTTCGCGCCCACGATCGGCGAGGTGGCCGTCATGTTGATGTGGTCGCTGATGAGCACCGGCTGGCCGGGGCGCATGCCGTCGCGGAGGCCACCGCAGCCGTTGGTGAGGACGATCGTCTTGCAGCCGGCGGCGACGGAGGTGCGCACGCCGTGGACGACGGCGGCGACGCCGCGGCCCTCGTAGTAGTGCGTGCGGCCGAGGAAGACGAGCGCGCGCTTGTCGTTGATCTTGTACGAGCGAACCGTGCCCGCGTGGCCCGCGACGGCGGCGGCGGAGAAGCCCGGGAGCTCGGTGACCGGGAACTCGGCCTCGGGGGTGCCGAGGGCGTCGGTGGCGGGAACCCAGCCGGAGCCCATGACCAGGGCGACGTCGTGGGTCTCGGCGCCCGTGAGCTCGCGCAGGCGGGCGGCGGCGGCGTCGGCCGCGGCGTACGGGTCGGCCTGGATGTCGGGGGTAACAGATGCGTTCACGCGGACGAGGGTAACCGCTAATGGCCTACGCGCGTAGATGTCGCTGGTTACGGTGTTCCGATTGTTGCTTTGTGCTTTGCGACGAGATGGAATCGTCACTTTCAGCACGGGCGCTTGCGCAGCTCCATGACGTAGTCGTGGGGCGCGCCGGCCGATTCCGCGGCGTCCGCGATCTCGCCGAGGTAGCGGGCGGAGGGCAGTCCGCCCTCGTAGCCGTTGAGGACATAGACCCAGGCTGGCTCCTCACCGTCGAGGGTGTGGACCCGGACACGCATGCGCCGGTAGATGTCGAGGCCGACACCCTCCCAACGGTCCATCGAGTCCTCGTCCATCGGAGCGATGTCGTAGAGGGCGACGAAGACCTGGGAGCGGGGTGCCTCGACGATGGTGGCGAGCGCGCCCTCCCAGCCCATCTGTTCCCCGCCGAAGGTCAGCCGCCAGCCGTTGAGCCAGCCGGTGCCGCGCAGCGGTGAGTGCGGTGCGCGGCGGGTCATCAGCCGCGCGTCGAGGTTGCCGGCGTACGCGGCGTAGAGCGACATGGTTCCGAGGGTACGGGAGTGAGGCGGGACGGCATTTGGGGTGGCAATCTCGAAGGGAGGTTCGTTCGGAACTTTCCGGCGGATTTCGCTCAGAGGCCGTACAGATCAGCGTAAGGATCGCGTAGGGAGGCCCCGGAAGGAGCCGCTTTGATGGGTGCGGGACAATGGAATACGTGACTCGGATCGTGATCATCGGTGGCGGACCCGGCGGCTACGAGGCAGCGCTGGTCGCTGCCCAGCTCGGCGCGGAGGTGACCGTCGTCGACTGCGACGGTCTGGGTGGGGCGTCGGTGCTGACCGACTGCGTTCCCTCGAAGACGCTCATTGCGACGGCTGAGGTGATGACGAACTTCGACTCCTCCTACGAGGAGCTGGGGATCATGGTCGCCGACGACACGCCGCCCCTCGAGCAGGCGGCCGGCGTGGTCGGCGTGGACCTGGGCAAGGTCAACCGCCGTGTGAAGCGGCTCGCGCTGGCGCAGTCGCACGACATCACCGCGTCGGTGACGCGCGCGGGCGGCCGGGTCATGCGGGGCTGCGGGCGGCTGGAGCCGCAGCAGGCGCCGGACGGCTCGCGCCGGGTCGTGGTGCGGGCGGCCGACGGGTCGGAGGAGACCCTGGTCGCCGACGCGGTCCTGGTGGCCACCGGCGCGCACCCGCGCGAGATCCCGGACGCGCTGCCGGACGGCGAGCGGATCCTGAACTGGACGCAGGTCTACGACCTGGACGAGCTGCCCGAGGAGCTCATCGTGGTCGGCTCCGGTGTCACCGGTGCCGAGTTCGCGGGCGCCTACCAGGCGCTGGGCTCGAAGGTGACGCTGGTCTCCTCGCGGGACCGGGTGCTGCCCGGCGAGGACCCCGACGCCGCCGCCGTGCTCGAGGACGTCTTCCGGCGCCGCGGCATGAATGTGATGGCGCGCTCGCGCGCCCAGTCCGCCAAGCGGGTGGGGGACCGGGTGGAGGTGACGCTGGCCGACGGCCGGGTGATCACCGGTACGCACTGCCTGATGGCCGTGGGCTCCATCCCCAACACGGCGGGGATCGGGCTGGAGGAGGCCGGGGTCCGGCTCAAGGAGTCCGGGCACATCTGGACGGACAAGGTCTCGCGCACGAGCGCTCCCGGCGTCTACGCGGCCGGCGACTGCACCGGTGTCTTCGCGCTGGCGTCGGTCGCCGCGATGCAGGGCCGCATCGCCATGTACCACTTCCTGGGCGACGCGGTCGCGCCGCTCAATCTCAAGGCTGTATCCGCGAACGTCTTTACGGATCCGGAGATTGCGACGGTCGGGTATACCCAGGCCGATGTCGACAACGGTCTGATTGACGCCCGGGTCGTCAAGCTTCCCCTGCTGCGGAATCCGCGGGCGAAGATGCAAGGCATCCGGGACGGTTTCGTGAAGATGTTCTGCCGTCCGGGTACGGGCATCGTGGTCGGTGGTGTGGTGGTCTCGCCGCGCGCCAGTGAGCTCATTCATCCGATCTCGATCGCCGTCGACAACAATCTGACTGTCGAACAGATCGCGAACGCGTTCACCGTCTACCCTTCGCTGTCCGGCTCGATCGCCGAGGTGGCGCGGCAGTTGCATACGCGGAAGACGCAGCGCGAGGCGTAGCGCGAGGCCCGGCGGATGTGGGGGACCTGGTTCCGGGTCCCCTATACCACTTCTTGAGGGGCGCAGCGGACAACTTACGTTAATTGCTGCAACCTGCTGAAAAGAGATGGTCGTTGGCGTTACTGTCGGTTTCGTGTTCGCTGCAGAACGTCGTCAATTGATCCTCGAAATGGTGCGGGCCAACGGAGCGGTTTCGCTCCGCGAGCTCGCCCGCGTCGTCCAGACCTCAGAAGTGACCGTACGGCGTGACGTGCGGGCACTGGAGGCCGAAGGACTGCTCGACCGCCGGCACGGCGGTGCGGTGCTGCCGGGTGGTTTCACCAGGGAGTCCGGCTTCCCGCAGAAATCCCATCTAGCGACCGCCGAGAAGACGGCCATCGCCGATCTCGCGGCGAGCTTCGTCGAAGAGGGCGAGGCCGTCGTCGTCGGCGCCGGTACCACCACGCAGGAGCTGGCCCGCCGGCTCGCGCGCGTGCCGGGGCTGACGGTGGTCACCAACTCCCTGCTCGTCGCCCAGGCGCTGGCCCATGCCAACCGGGTCGAGGTCGTCATGACCGGGGGCACCCTGAGAGGCTCCAACTACGCCCTGGTCGGCAGCGGTGCCGAGCAGTCCCTGCAGGGGTTGCGCGTCTCCCGGGCGTTCCTGTCCGGGAGCGGGCTGACCGCCGAGCGCGGGCTGTCCACGTCCAACATGCTCTCCGCGAGCGTGGACCGGGCGCTGGTGCAGGCGGCGGCGGAGGTCGTGGTCCTGGCCGACCACACCAAGCTGGGCACCGACACGATGTTCCAGACGGTGCCCACGGACGTCATCACCAGACTGGTGACCGACGAGCCGCCCGCCCATGACGAACGGGCGGCCACCGAGCTCCAGGCGCTGGCCGACCAGGGCGTGCACATCTCCGTCGCCGGGCACGGCGCGGGGGCGGGCTCGGGGCCCGGAGGGGTGCACGGCGACGCGGCCGCGCCGGCCCGCCGCCGGGACGTGCCGCCGCTGCCCGGTCAGCGCAGAAATCTCCCCCTGGGGCATGGGCAGCCGCCCGGCCCGGTGCAGGGCGGCCCGCCGGGGGCGCAGCTGCGCAGCGCCGTGTCCCTGGGGGACCAGCCCACGGCCCGGGTGGCGGACCTGGCCCCGCGGCGGCGCTGAGCGGGCTCACGCACCGTCCACGCGCCGCCTACCGCGCCGTCTTCAGGCCCGTCAGGGTGAGGGTGAGCAGGCGGTCGGCCAACTCCGGGTCGTCCGGGGACTGTTCGACCGCCAGCGAAATGGCGTTGGTCAGCTGCATCAGGTCGGCGATCTCCACGTCCTCACGGATGACGCCGGCCGCCTTGGCACGCGCGAGCAGGGTGTCGCCCGCCTCGCGCATCGGCAGGCTGCACCGGGACATCGCCGAGGCCTCGTCGCTCTGTGCCGCCATCAGGGCCCGCGACAGGCCGCGATAGGTGCTGGCGTGGGTCACGATGGCGCGCAGCCATGCCACCAGGGCGTGGCAGGGCTCGGGGGAGGCCAGCAGCTCGCGCGAGCGGGCGAGCAGCCCGTCGACCTCGCCCTGGAAGACCGCGCTCATCAGCGCGGTGCGGTTGGGGAAGTGCCGGTAGAGCGTTCCGATGCCCACCCCCGCCCGCTTGGCGATGTCCTCCAGCGAGGCGTCCGTGCCGTGCTCGGTGAACGCCGTACGGGCCTCCACGAGCAGGCGCTCGTAGTTGCGCCGCGCGTCCGCGCGCATGGGGCGTGGTGACGTCTGCGCCGTGTCGGTCGCCATTGCGTCCGTCCTCCCGATCGGTGGCTTCGGTGGCTCTGGGGCCACAGTCCCCGCCAGTCAAGGATGCCAGGCTGCCGGAGCCGCCGGGTTACGAA
Organism: Streptomyces sp. NPDC053048; assembly: GCF_044547045.1. NCBI lineage: Bacteria > Bacillati > Actinomycetota > Actinomycetes > Kitasatosporales > Streptomycetaceae > Streptomyces > Streptomyces sp. NPDC053048. Next base: position 1,339 of record NZ_JBITZS010000009.1, on the reverse strand, counting down.
CGCCCATGGGCCCCTGCCGGTGCGGCAGGGGCCCATGGGGCGGACGTGCTCGTCGGACGGCCTCGGCTCAGTCCTTGATCTCGCAGATGACGGCGCCCGAGGAGATCGACGCGCCGACCTCGGCGGTGATGCCCTTGACGGTGCCCGTGCGGTGGGCGTTGAGCGGCTGTTCCATCTTCATGGCCTCGAGGACGACGATCAGGTCGCCCTCGTTGACCTGCTGTCCCTCCTCGACCGCGACCTTGACGATCGTGCCCTGCATGGGCGAGGCGAGCGCGTCGCCGGAGGCCGCGGAGCCGGACTTCTTGGCGGCACGGCGCTTGGGCTTGGCGCCGCCGGCCGCGGCCGTGCGGGCGATGGTCATGCCGAGCGAGGACGGCAGGGACACCTCGAGGCGCTTGCCGCCGACCTCGACGACGACCGTCTCGCGGCCCGGGGTCTCCTCGTCCTCGTCCGCCGTCGCGCCCGCGAAGGGCGTGATGGTGTTGTTGAACTCGGTTTCGATCCAGCGGGTGTGGACGGTGAAGGGGTCGGCGGTGAAGGCCGGGTCGGTGACGACCGCCTGGTGGAAGGGAATGGCGGTGGCCATGCCCTCGATCTGGAACTCCGCCAGCGCACGGGCCGCGCGCTGCAGTGCCTGCTCGCGGGTGGCACCCGTGACGATCAGCTTCGCCAGCAGCGAGTCCCAGGCGGGGCCGATGACGCTGCCGGACTCCACGCCGGCGTCGAGGCGGACGCCGGGGCCGGTGGGGGGTGTGAAGCGGGTGACGGTGCCGGGGGCGGGCAGGAAGCCCCGGCCCGGGTCCTCACCATTGATCCGGAACTCGAACGAGTGCCCCCGCACCGCCGGATCGTCGTAGCCGAGTTCCTCGCCGTCGGCGATGCGGAACATCTCCCGGACCAGGTCGATGCCGGTGACTTCCTCGGTGACCGGGTGCTCGACCTGCAGGCGGGTGTTGACCTCGAGGAAGGAGATCGTGCCGTCCGCACCCACCAGGAACTCGACCGTTCCGGCGCCGACGTAGCCGGCCTCCTTCAGGATGGCCTTCGACGCCGCATACAGCTGCGCGTTCTGCTCATCCGACAGGAACGGCGCCGGGGCCTCCTCCACCAGCTTCTGGTGCCGGCGCTGCAGAGAGCAGTCCCGGGTGGAGACGACCACGACGTTGCCGTGGGTGTCGGCCAGGCACTGGGTCTCGACGTGGCGGGGCTTGTCGAGGTAGCGCTCGACGAAGCACTCACCCCGGCCGAAGGCGGCCACGGCTTCGCGGACGGCGGAGTCGTAGAGCTCGGGGACCTCTTCCAGGGTGCGGGCGACCTTCAGGCCGCGGCCGCCGCC
>NZ_JBITZS010000008.1:0-456716 GCF_044547045.1 Streptomyces sp. NPDC053048 | reverse complement strand
CGCCCGGTTACATTCCGAACCCGGAAGCTAAGCCTTTCAGCGCCGATGGTACTGCAGGGGGGACCCTGTGGGAGAGTAGGACGCCGCCGAACAATCTTTCAAGGACCCTTGGTCCCAGCGTTCACGCTGGGACCAAGGGTCCTTTTTGTATTTCTGCTTGTTTTTTGCCGAAGCGCGCCTGCCATCAGGGTGCGCGAGAATGACTGCGGTACCCGAAGACAGGAGTCACCTCGATGTCCACCAACTCTCCCGACGGTCGCTCGGGCGGCGAGTCGCGTCACGGAGGCCCGCGCGGCCCGCGCGGCGGCGGCTTCCGTGGCGGTCGTGACGACCGCGCCGGTGGTTTCCGTCGTGACGACCGTGGTCCGCGCCGCGACGACGACCGTGGCGGTTTCCGCCGCGACGAGCGTCGCGACGAGCGCCCCTCGTTCCGCCGTGACGACGACCGCGGTGGTTTCCGCGGCGGTCGCGACGACCGCGGCGGCCGTCCGGCCGGCGGTGGCTTCGGCCGTCGCGACGACCGTGGCGACCGTCCCTCCTTCCGCCGTGACGACCGCCGCGATGACCGCGGCCCCCGCCGTGACGACGACCGTGGCGGCTTCCGCGGCGGCCGCGACGAGCGTCGCGAGGACCGTGGCGGCTTCCGCCGTGACGAGCGCCGTGACGACCGCGCCGGCGGCTTCCGTCGCGACGACCGCGGCCAGCGTCCGGCCGGTGGCGGCTTCGGCCGTCGCGATGACGACCGTGGCGGTTACGGCCGCCGTGACGACCGTGCCGGCGGCTTCCGCCGTGACGACCGTCGCGATGACCGCGGTCCTCGCCGTGATGACGACCGCGGTGGTTTCCGCGGCGGCCGTGACGAGCGCCGTGACGAGCGTCCCGGTGGTTTCCGCCGCGACGACCGTGCTCCCCGCCGCGACGACGACCGCGGTGGCTACGGCCGTCGCGACGACCGTGGCGACCGTCCCTCCTTCCCCCGTGACGACCGCGCCCCCCGTCGCGGTGACGACCGCGGTGGCTTCCGCCGCGACGAGCGCCGTGACGACCGCGCCGGCGGCTTCCGTCGCGACGACCGTCGTGACGACCGCCGCGATGACCGTGGCCCTCGCCGTGATGACGACCGCGGTGGTTTCCGCGGCGGTCGCGACGAGCGCCGTGACGAGCGTCCCGGTGGTTTCCGCCGCGACGACCGTGCTCCCCGCCGCGACGACGACCGCGGTGGCTACGGCCGCCGTGACGACCGTGGTGGCTTCCGTGGCGGTCGCGACGACCGTGGCGGCGACCGTGGTCCCCGTCGTTCGTTCCGCGACGACCGCCAGGGCGGCGGTGGCTACCGTGGCGGCCGCGACGACCGTTCCGGCGGTTACGGGCGCCGTGACGACCGGGACCGTGACCGCGGTGACCGGGAGCCGGTGAAGCGGCTGCCGATCCCCGAGGAGGTCACCGGTGAGGAGATCGACAAGGACGTCCGCCAGGAGCTGATGAGCCTGCCGAAGACGCTCGCCGAGGACGTCGCCCGCAACCTGGTCATGGTGGCCAGGCTGCTGGACGAGGAGCCCGAGCAGGCCTACGAGTACTCCCGCGTCGCCCTGCGGCTCGCCTCCCGCGTCGCCGCCGTGCGCGAGGCCGCCGGCTTCGCCGCGTACGCGACCGGCAAGTACTCCGAGGCGCTCGCCGAGTTCCGTGCCGCTCGCCGGATGACCGGTTCGGTCGAGCTGTGGCCCGTCATGGCCGACTGCGAGCGCGGCATGGGCCGCCCGGAGCGTGCGCTGGCCATGGCCGGTGAGCCCGAGGTGCAGAAGCTCGACAAGGCGGGTCAGGTCGAGATGCGCCTGGTCGCCGCCGGTGCCCGCAAGGACATGGGCCAGGCGGACGCCGCCGTCGTCACGCTGCAGAGCCCCGAGCTGGCGTCGAACTCCGTCCAGCCGTGGACCGCGCGCCTGCGCTACGCCTACGCCGACGCACTCCTGGACGTCGGCCGTGAGGCCGAGGCCCGCGAGTGGTTCGCCAAGGCCCTCGAGGCCGACCAGGGCGGTACCACCAACGCCTCCGACCGGCTCGCCGAGCTGGACGGCGTGGAGTTCGTGGACGCCATGGACGAGGCCGAGGACGCCCCGGCGGAGGCCGCCGAGCCGGCCGAGCCGACCGCGGCCGAGTCCACCCCGGCCCCGGCCCCGGCCCCGGAGGCCGAGGACGTCGAGCGCAAGGACGCCGACGGCACCGCCGCGGAGTGATCAAGATCTGATCGAGGTCTGATCCAGACGTCGAGGGCGGGACTCCTTCCGGAGTCCCGCCCTCGACGTTTTTCGGTCCGGCTCTCAGTTCAGCGCCAGGCTCCGCAGCACCAGCCCCGTCGCCGGCTTGGGGCCGAACGACGTCGACTTGCGGGGCATCGTGACGCCCTGCTCGGCCAGTTCCCGTACGACGTCCTCGTGGACGGGGTGCATCAGCACCGCCGTGCCGCCGTGCCGCTCGGCCTGCTTCACGGCGGCCGCCGTCTCGTGGATGTACCCGATGTGCTCCGGGTCGTCCGGGACCTGCCAGATGTGCTCCAGGAGGACCGAGTGCAGCACCGTCGCGTCCAGCTCGCGCCAGGCCTGCGGACGGTCGGTGGGGACCGTACGGGCCAGCAGCTGCGGATCCGGCCGGTCCAGGAGGTGGAAGCGCCCGTCACCGGCGAGCAGGAAGGCGTTGCCGGGCCGGGACGCGGCCTCCTCCAGCGCCTCGAGCGCGTAGGGGAGCGTCTTCTCGATCGTCCGGACGCGGAAGGCGCCGCCCAGCGCGGCCAGCGCGTCCGCCACCGGCAGCTTGTGCAGCAGGCGGTGGATGGCCCGTACACGCAGCGGGTAGCGGGCCGTGTCCACGAGCAGGACCAGGCCGAAGTCCCAGGGGCCGGGGGCCGGCTGCTCGGCGCGCAGGCGCAGGTAGGTGGCCCAGCGGTGGTGGCCGTCGGCGATCAGGGCGTGCCGGTGGCCGAGGTCGCGGTCGATGCGGTCGAGGTCCTCGGGGTCGGTGATCGACCACAGGCGGTGGGCGTAGCCGTCGTCGGTCGCGGTGGACAGCAGGGGCTCGGTGCGGATGACGCGCTCGATGACGCCTGCCGCCCCCTCCTCGTCGTCGCCGCCCCGGTAGGAGAAGAGCAGGGGCTCGAGGTTGGCGCCCGTGTCGCGCATCAGGGCCGCGCGGTCCTCGATGATGTGCGGCATGACGTCCTCGTGGGGGAGGACGACGCCTTCCTCGCGGGGGGTGAGGCGCAGGGCGCCGATGAGGCCGCGCTGCAGGATGCCGTCGCCGCGCTGCTCGTAGACGTAGAGCGCGGGTACGGGGTCCGCGGCCAGGACGCGCTCCTGCTGCCAGCGGCGCAGCGTCTCGGCGGCCTGGCGGTGCCGGTCGGCGGGGGTGGCGGCCTGGGGGAGGATGAGCCGGACGATGTTGTGGGGATCGGCGGTCTCCAGGTGACGCAGGCCGTCGGGCCGCACGACGACGTCGTACGGTGGCGAGGTGACCGACGCGAGGCTGCCGACCCGTTCGGGGTCGTAGCGCAGCCCTCGGAAGGGAGCGAGGCGCAGTCCCTGCTCTGGGGGGCTGCCGTTGGCGCCGTTGCCGTGGCCTGGAGTGCTCATTGTGAAATGTTATGTCTCGAGGCCGGATGAGCAATGATCGTGGAAGAGACGTACAGCACAAGGAGCGAGCACAGCATGAATCAGACCGTCCGGACCCGGCCCGACGGCAGCGAGCGGCGGCTGAGCGAGGCCTATGACACGGCGCTGCTGGACCTCGACGGAGTGGTGTACGCGGGCGGCGAGGCGATCGCGCACGCCGTGGAGTCCCTGGGGACGGCCCGGGACGGCGGGATGCACCTGGCGTACGTCACGAACAACGCCGCCCGGACGCCGGAGACCGTCGCCGCGCACCTGACCGAGCTGGGGGTTCCGGCCGAGTCGGCCGACGTGATCACTTCGGCGCAGGCCGTCTCCCGGCTGATCTCCGATCAGCTGCCGTCCGGCTCACGGGTGTTGGTGATCGGCGCGGAGGGTCTGCGGGTCGCGCTGCGGGAGCGCGGGCTGGTGCCGGTGGAGTGGCTGGACGACGATCCGGCCGCGGTCGTGCAGGGGTACGGCGGTCCCGACATGCCGTGGTCGCGGCTGATGGAGGCGTCGTACGCGGTGGCGCGCGGGCTGCCGTGGTTCGCCTCGAACACGGACCTGACCATTCCGAGTGCGCGGGGCATCGCGCCCGGCAACGGGTCGGCGGTGCAGGTGGTGCGGATAGCCACGGGCGCGGAGCCGCAGGTGGCGGGGAAGCCGCTGCCGCCGATGCACCGCGAGACGATTCTGCGGACCGGGGCCGAGCGGCCGCTGGTCGTCGGTGACAGGCTCGACACGGACATCGAGGGGGCGCACGCCGGGGGTGTGGACTCGCTGCTGGTGCTGACCGGTGTGACGACGGCCGCGCAGCTGATCGCGGCGCGGCCGGAGCATCGGGCGACGTATGTGGCGGAGGATCTGCGGGGGATGCTTGTGCCGCATCCGGTGGTTTCCGGTGGGGCCGGTGACGGGGGGTTCCGGTGCGGGGGGTGGACGGTGTCGGTGGACGGTGGTGCGTTTGCCCTGGAGGGGGACGGGGAGCGGGTTGACGCGTTGCGGGCGTTGTGTGCGGCCGGGTGGACGGTGGCGGGGGCCGGTTCGTGTGAGCTGGATGCCGGGAAGGCGTTGGCGCGGTTGGGATGGTAGGGGTTTTCTTTCCCCCACCCCGCCCCTTCCCGTAACCGGGGCTCCGCCCCGGACCCCGGTCCTCAAGCGCCGGACGGGCTGGTGTGCTTGTCCGTAACCGGGGGCTCTGCCCCCGGACCCCGGTCCTCAAGCGCCGGACGGGCTGGTGTGCTTGCCCGTAACCGGGGGCTCCACCCCCGGACCCCCGGTCCTCAAGCGCCGGACGGGCTGGTAGCTCGTCCGGCGCTTGAGGTGAAAGCGTTTCAGCCCAGCTCCGCCAGCAGGTCCTCCTCCGTCGCGCCCTGGCGCCAGTAGCCGGTGAAGGTGATCGTTCGGCGGTCGAAGCCGCGGTCGTTCACCAGGTGGCGGCGGAGGGCGCGGACGGTGCCCGATTCGCCGGCTGTCCAGGCGTAGGGGGTGCCCTCGGGCAGTTCGGCCGCGCGGATCGCGTCGAGGGTGGGGCGGCCGGTGTTGCCCCGGATCAGCCAGGTGATGTCCGCGTCGGCGGCCGTCGGCAGGTCCTGGACGTCGTCGGGGTGCGCGACCTCGATCCACACCTTGGCCGGGGTGCCCGCGGGCAGCCAGGCGAGGATGCCGGCGGCCGCGGGCAGTGCCGACTCGTCGGCGGTGACGAGCACCCAGTCCGTGCCGGCGGGCGGCTGGAAGTCGACGCCGCCGTTCTCCTCGGCGACCGGGCCGAGAATGGCGACCCGGTCGCCGGGACGGGCCGTGCGCGACCAGTGCGAGGCCGGGCCGCTGTGGCCGGGCCCGTCCCCGTCCTGGCCGTGCTGGACGAAGTCGACGTCCAGCTCGTCCGGTGCGTAGCGCAGTTCGCGCACGGTGTACGAGCGCATGACGGCCCGTACCGCAGGGTCCTGGGTCCGCCATTCCGCGTACCAGCCCATGCCCAGGTCGTCCGGGAGCACCGGGGCGTCCTGGCCCGGCTGGGGCAGGAACAGCTTGAAGCGCTGGTCGCGGCCGCCGACGACCATGTCGCCGAGGCGGTCGCCGCCGAAGGTGACGCGGACGAGGGAGGGGCTGACGCGCTCGGTCCGTACGACGTGCAGGTCGAACCAGCGGTAGGGCGGGGGCGGGGCGTCGGTCATCGCGGGAGGCGGTCCTTTCGGTTTCGGTCGGTCGGGGCCCCGGGTCAGGACGTCTTCTTGGCCTTCTCGATGGCCGCGGCCAGGTTCTCGAGGAGCGGCGCGCAGCCCGCGTAGGAGAAGCGGGGCTCGCTGAGCCAGGGAGAGACCTGGCCGGCCTTGACGGCGGGGAGCTGCTCCCAGGTGGGCTTGGAGGCCAGGTCCTTGGGCTGCAGGGCGGAGGTGCGGCTGTCCAGGATGATCAGGTCGGCCTGGTACTTGTCGGCGTTCTCCCAGCTCAGGCTCTCGAAGTAGCCGCCCTTGTCGAGCTTTTCGGGGACGACGAAGTCGACGCCGAGCTCGCGGAAGTACATCAGGTCGGCGTTGATGCCGGGGTTGGAGACGTAGAACAGGTCGGCGCTGCCGGAGGCGGCCATGACCTTGATGCGGTGGGACTTGGCGGCCTTGCGCAGGGTCTCGGCGGCCTTCTCGAAGCGGGCCTTGGCGTCGAGGACCTTCTTGGCCTCGAGGTCGGCGCCGAGGGACTCGGCCAGCGCGGCGTAGCGCTTGATGGGCTCCAGCATGGAGACGCGGGCGGAGGTCAGGCCGACGCTGGGGGCGAGGCCGAGGATCTTCTTCTTGCTCTCCTCGGGCACGTACCAGAGGGCCTCGGGCTCGAACATGTTGCTGACGAGCAGGTCGGGGTCGAGGCCCGCGTACTTCTCGATGTTGAACTCGCCCCAGGCGTTGCCGAGGATCGTCAGCTTGGCGATGTCGAGGTCGCCGGCCTGCGGGTCGGGCTTGCCGTCGCCCAGCTTGGTGGGGCCGAAGACGCCGACGCACTCGACGCCGAAGTCGTGCAGGGCGGCCGCGGTGCCGGTGAACGCGACGATCCGCTTGGGGGTCTTGCCGGCCTTGACGGTCTGGCCGCGGTCGTCCTTGAACGTCCAGGCGCCGCCCTTGTCGCCGGATCCGTCGGAGCCGGACGAGGCGTCGGATGAGCCGCCCCCGCAGGCGGTGAGGAGGGCGCCGAGGCCCAGGGCGCCGCCGGCGGCCAGGAAGCCGCGGCGGGAGGGAGCTATGGTGCGGGGGGTGCTCATGGGTGGTGCTTCTCTCGATGGAGGGGGTGAATGTGAGGGTAGGCTAACCTAACCAGGTGTTGGTCGACAGTCCCCCTCCCCCCGGCGTCACCGCCCCGGAGGCCGCACCCCGCCGCCGAGGCGCCCTGCACGCCGCAGGGTTGCTCGCCGCCACGGGCGCGCTCCTCCTGGTCGTCGTCGCGTCCATCGCCATCGGCGCCAAGCAGATTCCCGTCGACCAGGTCTGGCACGGCCTGTTCCACTACACCGGCAACGAGACGGACGTGGTCGTACGGGACGTACGCGTCCCCCGCACCCTCCTCGGCCTGCTCGTCGGCGCGGCCCTCGGACTCGCCGGCACCGTGATGCAGGCCCTCACCCGCAACCCGCTCGCCGACCCCGGCCTGTTCGGCATCAACGCGGGCGCCGCGGCCGCCGTCGTCTCCGGCATCAGCTTTCTCGGCGTCACCTCGCTCACGGGATACGTGTGGTTCGCCTTCCTCGGCGCCGCCGCCGTCTCCGTGGTCGTCTACGCGCTGGGCGGCAGCCGGGGCGCCACCCCCGTGCGCCTCGCCCTCGCCGGCACCGCCGTGACCGCCGCCCTCAACGGCTACGTCTTCTCCGTCCAGCTGATGGACACCGCCGCCCTGGACCGGATGCGCTTCTGGACCGTCGGCTCGCTGGCGTCCGCCGACTCCGCCGTCCTCGGTCAGGTCGCGCCCTTCATCGCGGTCGGCATCGTGGCGGCCCTGGCGCTGGCACGGCCGCTGAACGCCATGGCGCTCGGCGACGACCAGGCCCGCGCGCTCGGCACCCGGCTGACCACCACCCGCGTCCTCGCACTGGCCTCCGTCACCCTGCTGTGCGGAGCCGCGACCGCCGCCTGCGGGCCCATCGTCTTCCTCGGACTGATGGTGCCGCACGTCGTACGCACCTTCACCGGCCCCGACATGCGCTGGGTCCTGCCCTACGCCACGATCCTCTCGCCCGTGCTGCTGCTCGGCTCCGACATCGCCGGGCGCGTCGCCGTCCGCCCCTCCGAACTGCAGGTCGGCATCGTCACCGCCCTCATCGGCGGACCCCTGTTCATCCACCTCGTACGGCGCCGGAGGATGGCTCAACTGTGAAGGCCGCACAAGCCCTGCGCACCCGCGGCGGGCTCTCCGTCCGCCTCGACCCGAGGGCCGCGCTCGTCGTGGTGCTCCTCATGGCCGCGGCACTCGCCGCGTCCGTCGCCCTCATCGGCACCGGCGACTACCCCATGTCGTTCGCCGACGTCATCCGCACCCTCACCGGCGGAGGGACCGGGGCCCAGGAGTTCATCGTCCACGACCTGCGGCTGCCGCGCGTCCTGGTCGCCCTGCTCGTCGGCACCGCCCTCGGGCTGGCAGGCGCGGTCTTCCAGTCCGTCTCCCGCAACCCCCTCGGCAGCCCCGACGTGATCGGCCTCGGCCAGGGCTCCACCGTCGGAGCGCTGCTGGTCATCGTCCTCTTCCAGGGCGGCACCACCGCCGTGGCCGGCGGCTCCGTCGTCGGCGGCATCCTCTCCGGAGCCCTGATCTACGCGCTGGCGTGGAAGAAGGGCGTGCACGGATACCGGTTCGTGCTCGTCGGCATCGCCATGGCCGCGATCCTCGTCGCCGTCATCGGCTACCTGCTCACCAAGGCCAACCTCACCGACGCCGCCCGCGCCACCACATGGATGGTCGGCTCCCTCAACGGCCGCGACTGGGACCAGGTCCGGCCCCTGCTGGCCGCCTGCGCCGTGCTCGTCCCCCTCGTCCTCGGCCACGGCCGCGCCCTGCGGATGCTGGAGATGGGCGACGACTCGGCGTACGCGCTCGGCGTGCCCGTCGAACGGACCCGGCTGATCACCATGGCCGCCGCCGTCCTGCTGACCGCCGCCGCCACGGCCGCCGCCGGGCCCATCGCCTTCATCGCACTCGCCGCCCCCCAGCTCGCCCGCCGCCTCACCCGCTCCCCGGGCCCCAACCTCACCGCCGCCGCCTGCACCGGCGCCACCCTGCTCGTCACCGCCGACTGGGCCTCCCAGCACCTCTTCGGCGCCGACCGGCTGCCCGTCGGAGCGCTCACCGGCATGCTCGGCGGCTGCTACCTGCTGTGGCTGCTGTTCACCGAGCGTAAGGCAGGACGGATATGAGCACGCACAAGGACAGGAACACCCCCATGAGCCGACTGACGGCCGAATCCGTCACCCTCGCCTACGACGGCCGCGTCATCGCCGAGAACCTCACCGTCGCCGTCCCCGACAACTCCTTCACCGTCATCGTCGGCCCCAACGCCTGCGGCAAATCCACCCTGCTGCGCGCCCTGTCCCGCATGCTCAAGCCCGCCGCCGGCTCCGTCCTCCTCGACGGCGCGGCCATCGGCTCCTACCCCGCCAAGAAGGTCGCCCGCACCCTCGGACTGCTGCCCCAGACCTCCGTCGCCCCCGACGGCATCACCGTCGCCGACCTCGTCGCCCGCGGCCGCTACCCCCACCAGGGCCTGCTGCGCCAGTGGTCCCCCGAGGACGAACGCATCGTCGAGGAATCGATGGCCGCCACCGGCGTCGCCGCCCTCGCCGACCGGTACGTCGACGAACTCTCCGGCGGCCAGCGCCAGCGCGTATGGATCGCCATGGCCCTCGCCCAGCGCACCCCGCTGCTCCTCCTCGACGAGCCCACCACCTACCTCGACATCCAGCACCAGATCGAGGTCCTCGACCTGTGTGCCGAACTGCACGAGGAACAGGGACGCACCCTCGTCGCCGTCCTGCACGACCTCAACCACGCCGCCCGCTACGCCACCCACCTCGTCGCCCTGCGCGACGGCCGGGTCGTCGCCCAGGGCGCCCCCGGCGACATCGTCACCGCCGAGCTCGTCGAAGAGGTCTTCGGACTGCGCTGCCAGGTCATCGACGACCCCCAGACCGGCACCCCCCTCGTCGTGCCGGCGGCGCGACGGCCGCGCACGGAGGCCGCGGCCGCGGCTGCGGCCTCCGCTACAGGATCGACCGCAGGCGCAGCACGTCCCGCAGGCCCGCCTTCAGCCTGACCCGGCCACCGGCCCAGGCACGCGCGAAGTCCAGCTTGCCGTCGACCAGGGCCACCAGGTCGTCCCCCGTCATCTCCAGCCCGATCTCGGCCCGCGCCTCCGGCGCCCCCGGCAGGGTGCGCACCTCCCTGATGCGGCCCTCCCTGAGGTGCCCCACAAAGGTGACGTCGAGATCGGTGACGTGGCAGCTCAGCGAGCGGTCGGGCGCGGCGACGGCACGGAGCTCGCCGCCCGCGCCCGCGAGATTCTCCGCCAGCCGCTCGAGTGCCGCACGGCACTCCTCGATGGTCGCCATCGCAATGGACGGTACACCGCGGAGCCCGGAACACCGGAGAAGCGCCCGGCACGGGGTAGCGTCGGAACCATGACCGAGCCGCAGCAGCCCCAGCCGCCCCGGCCCCTGGGCGTCGAGCGCACCCCCACCGGCAACGCCGGCGTCGACGCCCGGCTGGCCCGGCTGGCCGACGCCGACCACCTCGAGGCGAGCGGTCACCTCGAGGTGTACGAGGATGTACACCAGGGGCTGCGGGACGCGCTCGGCGCGCTCGACCAGCGCCCGGGGCCCGCCGGCCCCACGCGTCCGTGACGCGTCCGTACGACAACAGGAGCTGAACCGCACGTGGCAGTGACCCGCCGCCGACTCGACGCGGAGCTGGTGCGCCGCAAGCTGGCCCGCTCGCGCGAGCACGCGAGCCAGCTGATCGCCGCAGGCCGCGTGACCGTCGGCGGAACGACCGCGACCAAGGCCGCCACCCAGGTCGAGACCAGCGCCGCCCTCGTCGTCACCCAGGACGACAGCGACCCCGACTACGTCTCCCGCGGCGGACACAAGCTCGCCGGCGCGCTCGCCGCCTTCACGCCCCTCGGCCTGAAGGTCGAGGGCCGCCGCGCCCTCGACGCCGGCGCCTCGACGGGCGGCTTCACCGACGTCCTGCTGCGCGCCGGCGCCGCCCACGTCGTCGCCGTCGACGTCGGCTACGGACAGCTCGCCTGGTCGCTGCAGAGCGACGAACGGGTCACCGTCAAGGACCGCACCAACGTCCGTGAACTGACGCTCGAGCAGATCGACGGGCAGCCCGTCGATCTCGTCGTCGGCGACCTCTCCTTCATCCCGCTCGGGCTCGTCCTGCCTGCCCTGGTCGCCTGTTCCGCGCCCGACGCGGACCTGGTGCTCATGGTCAAGCCGCAGTTCGAGGTCGGCAAGGAACGGCTCGGCACCGGCGGCGTCGTACGCAGCGCCGAGCTGCGCGCCGAGGCCGTGCGGGCCGTGGCCGCGCGCGCCGCCGAGCTGGGACTGGGCGTACTCGGGGTTACCGCGAGCCCGCTGCCCGGACCCTCCGGCAACGTCGAGTACTTTCTGTGGCTGCGCGCCGGTGCGCCTGAACTGGACCCGGCGGATGTTGACCGTGCAGTGGCGGAGGGGCCCCGTTGACCACTTCAGAAGCACCATCAGCAGTACCGGCAGCACCGGCTGGACGCACCGTCTTCCTGCTCGCCCACACCGGCCGCCCGGCGGCCATCCGCAGCGCCGAACTGGTCGTCCAGGGGCTGCTGCGCTGCGGCATCGGCGTGCGGGTCCTGGCCGAGGAGGCCGCCGACCTGCCGCTGCCGGCCTCGACGGAGCGGGTCGAGGCCGGGCCCGGCAAACCGGACGTCCTCGAGGGCTGCGAGCTGCTGATCGTCCTCGGCGGTGACGGCACGCTGCTGCGCGGCGCGGAGTTCGCGCGCCAGTCCGGGGTGCCGATGCTCGGCGTCAACCTCGGCCGGGTCGGCTTCCTCGCCGAGGCCGAGCGCGACGACCTCGACAAGGTCGTCGACCGCGTGGTGACGCGCGCCTACGAGGTCGAGGAGCGGATGACCCTCGATGTGCTCGTCCGCAACGACGGGCACATCGTGCACACCGACTGGGCGCTGAACGAGGCGTCCGTGGAGAAGGCGGCGCGCGAGCGGCTGCTCGAGGTGGTGACCGAGGTCGACGGGCGGCCCGTCTCGCGGTTCGGCGGGGACGGCGTCGTGTGCGCTACGCCCACCGGGTCGACGGCTTATGCCTTCTCGGCCGGCGGGCCCGTGGTCTGGCCCGAGGTCGAGGCGCTGCTGATGGTCCCCATCAGCGCGCACGCGCTGTTCGCCAAGCCGCTGGTGACCGCCCCGGACTCGGTGCTGGCGGTGGAGGTGCAGCCGCAGACGCCGAACGGGGTGCTGTGGTGCGACGGGCGGCGGAGTGTGGAGCTGCCCGCCGGTGCTCGTGTCGAGGTACGGCGTGGTGCCGTTCCGGTGCGGTTGGCGAGGTTGCACCATGCGTCGTTCACGGACCGGCTGGTGGCGAAGTTCGCGCTGCCGGTGGCGGGGTGGCGGGGGGCGCCGCACTAGGCCGTCGGTGCGGGTCCGGGTCCGGGTCCGGGTCCGGGTCGGGGGCGGAGTGGGGTGGACGGGCCCTTCCGGGGCTGAGCTCTTCGCGGTGCCTGCCATCACGCTGAGGTTGCCCGGCATGAGCTGTAGCGGCGAAGAGCTCTTTACGCCCCTACCAGGGCCCGTCCACCCCACCCCGCCCCCTCACGCCGTTTGTGGGCCGCACCCGGTTGTGGGCAATCGTCCCGCTGGGCGATGGGGGTCCCCCCATGCCGTTCAGGCTATGGGGGAGGGTGGGCACAACCGGACCACCGGGCCGCACCCAACGCGGTGCCCCCGGTGCCGGGCAACCCCCTAGCGCCGCCCCGCCAGCCGCTTGCGCGCTTCCGCCAGTGCCGAGTCGCGGCCCGACGTCAGCTCCTCCTCGGTGAAGACCGGGGTACGGACATCCGGTGCGATCCCCTCCCCGTCGTACGACCGCCCCGTCCCCGCCTCGACAAACACCTCGTTCGGCAGCCCGAACATCCAGCCGTTCGGCAGCCGCCGTTCCAGGACGTCCGAGAACGACCCGTTCGTGTTCGCCCCGATGCGCGTCGGCCGCGAAGGCCGCCCCATGAGGGCCTGCGTCGTCGTTTCCCCCGCGCTGATCGTCAGCCGCCCGGTGAGGACCGCCAGCGGACCGGTGTAGACCGGGCCGTCCCGGTGCGGCAGCACCCGTACCGGCTCGGCCGGCGTGAACTTCCGCGGGTCCTTCGGATCGTTGCGCGCCTGCTTGAGGTAGGCCGTGTACGGGCGGTCCGTCAGCCGTTCGGCCACGCGCAGGCCCAGCCGGTCCGAGCCGCCGCCGTTGAGGCGCAGGTCGAGGACCAGCCCGCGCATGGCCCGCACCCGCTGGGGCGTGAGGACGGCGTCCAGTGCGCGGTCCAGCTCGGCGCTGTCCGCCTCGTAGGTCCTGGCGTCGGTGTAGTTCACGAAGCCGGTCAGGCGGAGGTAGCCGATCCCGTCCGGGAGCTCGGCGAAGGAGATCTTGCCCTTGCCCCACTCCTGGAGCCGGCCGGCGCCGACCTGTCCGGTGACCGACGCGTCGATCTTCTTGACCAGCTCCTCCGTGGGGAACGGCGTGTCCTCGCGATGGCCGCCGAAGCAGTTGTCCGGCTTCGCGCCGCAGTCGCCCCGCGCCACGTACGTATGGCCGTCGTGCAGCGGCTCCACCATCTTCGTCAGGATCGCGAACAGCTCGTCGTCCGTGGTCCGGTCCGTGACCCGCGGCCGGTAGCGGTCGCGGACGGACTGCCAGTCGACGCCCTTCATGGCGAAGAAGGGGTAGTTCTCCGCGTATGTCTGCCAGAAGGTGTCGAAGACGGCCCGGGGGCCCGTCGCGGGGTGGGGGTCGAGGCAGGCGGCGGGCAGGGCGGCGACGCGCCGCAGGGTGCGGTGGCCGACGGCGCCCGCGTACCCGAGCCGGGCCCGGCCCCGGCCGTCGGGGGTGACCGTGGCGGTGGTCTTCCCGAGCTCGGTGACGTCGCCGGGCAGGCAGCCCAGGGACGTCGTCTGGTACTCGCGCAGGAGCCGGCCCCCGTTCTCGAGGGAGACGACCGTGCCGTAGCCGTCCATCTGCCACACGCCGTCGAGGGAGGCGGTGGGGCGGGCGGTCGCCGTGGGCGCGGTGGTGAGGACGACGGCCGAGGTGAGGAGGGCGGCGGAGATCTTGGTGATCATGATTCAAGCCTGACGCCGCAAGGGTTCCCGGGAACATGGAGCCATCACCCGGAACGGTGGTGGGGCTCTCCCCCGGGCGATCGATGGGGGAGGCCGTCGCGAGCGGGCCCCGGAACCTCGTATGGTCGTATCCGTGTTGGAGGAGATGCGGATCCGGTCCTTGGGCGTCATTGATGACGCGGTGGTCGAGCTGTCGCCCGGTTTCACGGCGGTGACCGGCGAGACCGGCGCCGGCAAGACCATGGTCGTCACCAGCCTCGGGCTGCTGCTCGGCGGGCGTGCCGACCCCGCCCTCGTACGGGTGGGGGCCAAGGCCGCCGTGGTCGAGGGACGGCTCGCCGTCGACGGCCGCTCGGCCGTGGCCGTACGGGCCGAGGAGGCGGGCGCCGAACTCGACGAGGGCACCCTGCTCATCAGCCGCACCCTGTCCGCGGAGGGGCGCTCGCGCGCCCACGTGGGCGGGCGCAGCGTGCCCGTGGGGCTGCTCGGCGAGCTCGCGGACGACCTCGTGGCCGTGCACGGCCAGACCGACCAGCAGGGGCTGCTGCGGCCCGCACGCCAGCGGCAGGCCCTCGACCGGTACGCGGGCGACGCGGTGTCCGTGCCGCTGGCCGAGTACGCCGGCGCCTACCGCCGGCTGCGCGCCGTCGCCGCCACCCTGGACGAGCTGACCACACGCGCCCGCGAGCGCGCCCAGGAAGCGGATCTGCTGCGCTTCGGGCTCGACGAGGTCGCCGCCGTCGAACCCGTGGCCGGCGAGGACGTCGAACTCGCCGCCGAGGCCTCCCGGCTCGGGCACGCCGAGGCACTCGCCTCCTCCGCCACCGCCGCGCACGCCGCACTCGCCGGCAACCCCGAGGACCCCGAGGGCATCGACGCCGCCACGCTCGTCGCGGGGGCGCACCGGGCGCTCGAGTCCGTACGCGCTCACGACCCCGCCCTGGCCGCCCTCGCCGACCGGATCGGCGAGATCGGGATCCTGCTGGCCGACGTGGCCGGGGAACTGGCCGGGTACGCCTCCGACCTGGACGCCGACCCGCGCCGGCTCGCCGCCGTCGAGGAGCGGCGGGCGGCCCTCGGCCAGCTGACGCGCAAGTACGGCGCGGACATCGGCGAGGTCCTCGCCTGGGCCGAGAGCGGTGCCGCGCGGCTGGGCGAGCTGGACGGCGACGACGAGCGCATCGCCGAGCTGACGGCCGAGCGGGACGCGCTGCGCGCCGAACTCGGGGAGCTGGCACAGGCGCTGACCGATGCGCGGACCGAGGCGGCGAAGCGTTTCGCTGACGCGGTGACGGCCGAGCTGGCGTCGCTCGCCATGCCGCACGCGCGGGTCTCCTTCGCGATCCGGCAGAACGAAGCCGGCGACGCCGACGCCGGCATCGAGGTGGGCGGGCGCGCCGTCGCGTACGGTCCGCACGGCGCGGACGACGTCGAGCTGCTGCTGGCACCGCACCCCGGGGCCCAGCCGCGGCCCGTGGCCAAGGGCGCCTCGGGCGGTGAGCTCTCGCGGGTCATGCTGGCCGTGGAGGTCGTCTTCGCCGGGTCCGCGCCCGTGCCGACGTATCTCTTCGACGAGGTCGACGCCGGTGTCGGCGGCAAGGCGGCCGTCGAGGTCGGGCGGCGGCTGGCGCGGCTCGCGCAGACGGCGCAGGTCGTCGTGGTGACGCACCTGCCGCAGGTGGCGGCGTTCGCGGACCGGCACCTGGTGGTGGAGAAGACGCACGACGGCGCGGTGACGCGGAGCGGGGTGCGGGCGATGGAGGGCGAGGCGCGGGTGCGCGAGCTGTCGCGGATGCTGGCGGGGCAGGAGGACTCGGAGCTGGCGCGGGCGCATGCGGAGGAACTGCTGGAGGCTGCGCGGGGTGGGGCCTGACGCTGTGAGTGCGGTGCGGGCTTGTGTGGTGCGGGTGCGGATTCGTTGTGGGGCGGGGCCGGGGCGGTCTGGGCCGGGCCCTTCTGGGGCTGGATTATTTACGGCCCCCCTCCTGCGTAACGGTTGCCCGGAACGACGCCGCAAATAACCCTTACGCCCCTGCCAGGGCCCGTCCCAGCCCGCCCCGGCCCCTCCCGCCGGTTCGCCGGCTGCGGGCCGGTGGCGCCCCAGCGGTGCTGGGCAGAGTGGGCCGCCGCCCCGGTTTGTGGGCAATCGTTCCGCTGGGCGGAACGGGTGGGCACAAACCCACCCACCGGGCCGCACCCGAACCGTCACATCCCCAAAGTGGGTGAATCCGGAGATCTGTTAGCGAGGTGGGACGGGCCGACCTCGGAACGGTGGTGCCGTGATGTCGGCGGAGGCTGGCATCCTGGGCTCAGCACCTCGCCGTACGCCCCGCCCGACGTCGACTCAGGAGCTTCCCCCGCGTGAGCAGCACACCCGGCCCCTCGCACGGGCGGCCGCCCCTGCACGCTGTTCAGATTCTGGGCAGCGGGAGCGCGGGGAGCGGGGCCCATGTGCGTTCGCTGGCGGACGGGCTGGTGGCGCGAGGGCTGCGGGTGACGGTGTGCGGGCCGTGGGGGACGGGGGAGCGGTACGAGTTCACGGGGTCCGGGGCCGCCTTCATGCCGCTGTGCGCGGGAGCCAACGCCCTGACCGTCGCCGAGATCCGGGCCGCGAGCGCCGGCGCCGACGTGGTGCACGCCCATGGCCTGCGTTCCGGAGCCCTGGCCGCGCTGGCGCTGCGGGGCCGGGCCACCCCGCTGGTGGTCACCTGGCACGCGCGCGTACGGGCCGAGGGCGCCCGCTCCCACCTCGTACGGCTGATGGAGCGGCAGACCGCGCGGGCGGCCGCCGTACTGCTCGGAGCCTCCTCCGACCTTGTCGACCGGGCACGGCGGCGTGGTGCCCGGGATGCCCGGCTGGCACCGGTGGCGCTGCCGGCGCCCTGTGTGCGGCCCGACGAGGACGAATGCGTGCGGCTCAAGGCCCGTGCCGAACTCGGCGCCATGGCCAGGCCGTTGCTCGTCACCGTGGGCCGGCTCGAGCCCGGCCAGGGCCACGGCCCGCTGCTCGATGCGGCCCGCATCTGGCGGGAGCTGGACCCCGAGCCCCTGCTGATCATGGCGGGTGAGGGCAGCGAGCGGGCGGCGCTGCAGCGCCGGATCGAGGACGAACAACTGCCGGTCCTGCTGGTGGGGCGCCGCGACGATGTGCCGGAGCTGCTGGCGGCGGCGGACGTGGCGATCCTGCCGAGCCGCTGGGAGGCCCGGTCCCTCCTGGCGCAGGAGGCTCTGCACGCCGGCGTTCCGCTGGTTGCCACGGCGGTCGGGGGCGTGCCGGAGCTGGTGGGCGACGCGGCTGAGCTGGTGCCGTACGGGGATGCGGGGGCCCTTGCCGGGGCGGTGGCGCGGTTGTTGGAGGATCCGTTGCGGTGTGCGGAGTTGGTGGAGGCGGGGTTGGCTCAGGCGGACACCTGGCCGTCTGAGGACGACACCGTCGCCCACGTTCTCAGCGTGTACGACGAGCTGAGTCGGCGCCGCCCTTGACCATTGCGTTTCCGGGTGCGGTGCGGTTGCCCGGTGATGGGGTGGGCGGTTTGTGTGCGGCCCGGTGGGCCGGTTTGTGCCCACCCGTTCCGCCCTGCGGAACGACTGCCCACAAACCGGCGGCCCGCAGTCGGCGAACCGGCGGGAGGGGCCGGGGCGGGCTGGGACGGGCCCTGGCAGGGGCGTAAGGGTTATTTGCGGCAACGGTCCGGGCAACCGTTACGCAGGAGGGGGGCCGTAAATAATCCAGCCCCAGAAGGGCCCGGCCCAGACCGACCCGGCCCCGCCCCACAACGCACCCGCACCCACCTACCCCACGTGCCGCCGGGCCCGCAACGCAAGCCCCAGTGCCAGTACCGCCTCCGGATCCTCCAGGTCCGTGCCCAGCAGGCGGCCGATCCGGCCCAGCCTGTCGTACAGCGTCTGCCGGTTCAGATGCAGCTCGCGTGCCGTCTCCGCCTTGCGCCCCGCATGCGCCAGGTACGCCTCCAGCGTCGGCAGCAGCGCCGGCCGTGAGGTCGCGTCGTGGGCCAGCAGCGGCCCGAGCACCCGTTCCACGAACGCCGCCAGATCCCCGTGCGACCGCAGCCGCCACAGCAGCACGTCCACATCCAGCCGCCGCACATCGTGCCAAGCGCGCTCCGGCGGGCCCTGCGCTGCCACCGCCGCCTCCGCCGCGTGCCGCAGCCCCGCTCCCGCCGTCTCCCACGTGGCCGTCGCGCCCACGACCACCACCGGCGCCCGGAACGCGGCGCGCTCCGCCGCGGCTCGCAGCGCGGCCGCCACCCGGTCCGCGGCGGCCGTCCGCTCGGACTCCTCGCGCAGCCCCACCAGCAGCGGCACCCGCCCCTCCGGCAGCCGCACGCCCACCAGTACGGGCACCCCCGCTCCCGCCAGCTCCTCCTGCAGCGCACTCGCCAGCAGGGCCCAACTGTCCAACGGCACCAGGCCATTGGCTGCCCGCATGACCACCGGCAGCAGCGGCCCGGCCCCCGGCCGGAAGCCCAGGACGCGTGCCTGCGCGGGCGCGTCGGCCACGTCCAGCCGGCCCTCGGCGAGGTCGGTGAGGAAGTCGCCGCGTCCCCGTGCGGCCAGTTCCTCCTCCTGCCGGGCGCGCAGCAGCACGACGGCCAGCAGCCCGGCCGCCCGTTCGGCGGCGATCCGGTGCACGGGCGCGAGCGGCCCGTGCACCGGCAGGACGGTCATGCGGGCCCGCACCGCCCCCGCGCCCGGCCCCGGACCGTTGCCCGGGATGTCGGCGATGACGCTCCCGGGCAGCCCGGCGGCGGAGGCGCGCAGCCCGTCCCAGACGCGCAGCGGATCGGCGGCTCCCGGCGCGGGAGGAGGGGTGAGCGGTCCGGCCGCGTACAGCAGCCGGCCGTCGGGGGTCTCGAGGAAGACCGGGTTGCCCGCGAAGTCGGCGAACAGCCGCAGCACCTCCGGTACCCCGCCGCCGCCCAGCAGTACCTCCGTGCAGCGCCGGTGCACGTCCTCGGCGCGGCGCAGCAGGGCGTAGTGGGCGTTGACGAGCTCGGTGTGGATCTCCTCGGTCACGGCGACGAACGGCACCTCGCGGTGCAGCTGCACGAGCGGCAGCCCGCAGCCCCGTGCCGCGTCCGCCACGGCGGCGGGCAGCGTGGGGAAGCGGGAGCCCAGCTCGACCACCAGCGCCGCGATGCCGCGCTCGGCCAGGGCGCGGACGAACGCCCGCTGTTCGGCGGGGCGGCTGCCCAGGCCCAGGCCGGTGGTCAGCAGCAGCTCGCCGCCCTTGAGGAGGGCGGCGATGTTGGGGGCCTCCCCGGCGTGCACCCAGCGGACCGGGCGGTCCAGCCCGTCGCCGCCGGCGACCACCTCGGGGAGGCCGCGGCGGAGAGCGGGCACGGCGAGGGCTTCCGCCACGGTGATCGTGCCTGGTTCCATGGGCGGAACCTACCCGTACTCGGCGCTGTGGTTACCGGCTCGGGGTGCGGCCCGGCGGAACCGGCGGCGTCAGCCGCCGAACGCGCTGGAGGCCGTCAGGCGCAGGGCCGTGTCGATGAGGGGGACGTGGCTGAAGGCCTGGGGGAAGTTGCCCACCTGTCGTTTGAGGTGTGGGTCCCATTCCTCCGCGAGCAGCCCCAGGTCGTTGCGCAGTGCCAGCAGCTTCTCGAAGAGCTGGCGGGCCTCGTCGACGCGGCCGATCATCGCCAGGTCGTCGGCGAGCCAGAAGGAGCAGGCCAGGAAGGCGCCCTCGTCGCCCTCGAGCCCGTCGACGCCGGCCTCGGCCCCGGCGGTGGGGTAGCGCAGGACGAAGCCGTCGGGGGTGGACAGCTCCCGCTGGATGGCCTCGATGGTGCCGATGACGCGCTTGTCGTCGGGCGGCAGGAAGCCCATCTGCGGGATGAGCAGCAGGGAGGCGTCGAGTTCCTTGGAGCCGTAGGACTGGGTGAAGGTGTTGCGTTCCTTGTCGTAGCCCTTTTCGCAGACGTCCCGGTGGATGTCGTCGCGCAGCTCGCGCCAGCGCTCGAGGGGGCCGTCGACGTCGCCGGACTCGATGAGCTTGATGGTGCGGTCGACGGCGACCCAGGCCATGACCTTGGAGTGCACGAAGTGGCGGCGGGGGCCGCGGACCTCCCAGATGCCCTCGTCGGGCTCGTTCCAGTGGTCCTCGAGGTAGCCGATCAGGCGCAGCTGCAGCACGGAGGCGTAGTCGTTGCGGGCGAGCCCGGTCATGTGGGCCAGGTGCAGGGCCTCGATCATCTCGCCGTAGACGTCGAGCTGGAGCTGGCCGGCGGCGCCGTTGCCGACGCGGACGGGGGAGGAGTTCTCGTAGCCGGGCAGCCAGGGCAGCTCGGCCTCGCCGAGTTCGCGTTCGCCGGCGATGCCGTACATGATCTGCAGGTTCTCGGGGTCGCCGGCGACGGCGCGCAGGAGCCACTCGCGCCAGGCGCGGGCCTCCTCGCGGTAGCCGGTGCGCAGCAGCGAGGAGAGGGTGATGGCGGCGTCGCGCAGCCAGGTGTAGCGGTAGTCCCAGTTGCGGACGCCGCCGATCTCCTCGGGGAGCGAGGTGGTGGGGGCGGCGACGATGCCGCCGGTGGGGGCGTAGGTGAGGGCCTTGAGGGTGATCAGTGAGCGGACCACGGCGTCCCGGTAGGGGCCGTGGTACGTACAGTGGCCGACCCACTCGCGCCAGAACTCCTCGGTGGCCTCCAGGGACCCCTCGGGGTCGGGCAGCGCGGGGGGCTCGCGGTGCGAGGGCTGCCAGCTGATGGTGAAGGCGACGCGTTCACCGGCGGAGACGGTGAAGTTGGAGTACGTGGTCAGGTCCTTGCCGAAGGTGTCGGCGGTGGTGTCGAGCCAGACGGAGTCGGGGCCGGCGACGGCGACCGTGCGCTCGCCCACCTTGTGCACCCAGGGCACGACCCGGCCGTAGGAGAAGCGCATCCGCAGGGCGGAGCGCATCGGCACCCGGCCGCTGACGCCCTCGACGATGCGGATCAGCTGGGGTGCCCCGTCGCGCGGGGGCATGAAGTCGATGACCCGCACGGTGCCGCGCGAGGTGTCCCATTCGGATTCGAGCACGAGGGAGTCCCCCCGGTACCGGCGGCGGTCGGCGACCGGCGGGGCCGCCCCCGAGGGGTGCGCCGGGCCGACCCGCCAGAAGCCGTGTTCCTCCGTGCCGAGGAGCCCGGCGAACGCCGCGTGGGAATCGAATCGGGGCAGGCACAGCCAGTCGGCCGTGCCGTCCCGGCAGACCAGGGCGGCGGTCTGCATATCGCCGATGAGTGCGTAATCCTCGATACGCCCGGCCACGTCATCTCCAGTCGAACGGCATCCAGGACCCCTTCGCGGGGTCGAACGGCATCCAGGACCCTGGGGGCCCTATGTCGGTGAAGCGAACTTCGACGAGCTCTTGTTCCGGAATGGGGGCGCCTCCCAGCGGTAGCTGGGCGAGAGCGGGATGGTGCTGTGCCGGCCGGCTCGCTGCGTGTGTCCGAGCAGGATACGACGCGGAGTTGGGACACGCGCGACGGTTGCCCGGGGAACTTGTGCCGAATGGGTGGCCTGTGACGACCGCCCGTGACGCAGGGTTCGCGAGGGCGTCGCGCCGCGTCACCGGACGCGTCCGGCCCCGGGCGCTGATACCCTGGTACCCCGTGGACCGGTGGGCGCAAGACCCCCCAACCGCAGCGACGGCACCCCCGAAAACAACCGGGTGATCGCCGGAACGCAACCTCACTCGCGACCACGGGAGCCCCCCTTTGGCCATTGCCGCAAAGCCCACGACGACCAAGCACATCTTCGTCACCGGGGGTGTCGCCTCCTCGCTCGGCAAGGGGCTGACCGCCTCCAGCCTGGGCGCGCTGCTCAAGGCCCGGGGCCTGCGGGTGACGATGCAGAAGCTCGACCCGTACCTGAACGTCGACCCGGGCACGATGAACCCGTTCCAGCACGGCGAGGTGTTCGTCACCAACGACGGCGCCGAGACCGACCTGGACATCGGCCACTACGAGCGCTTCCTCGACGTCGACCTGGACGGCTCGGCGAACGTCACCACCGGCCAGGTGTACTCCACGGTGATCGCCAAGGAGCGCCGCGGTGAGTACCTGGGCGACACCGTGCAGGTCATCCCGCACATCACCAACGAGATCAAGCACCGCATCCGCCGCATGGCGACCGACGACGTCGACGTCGTGATCACCGAGGTCGGCGGCACGGTCGGCGACATCGAGTCGCTGCCGTTCCTGGAGACCGTCCGCCAGGTCCGCCACGAGGTCGGCCGGGACAACGTCTTCGTCGTGCACATCTCGCTGCTGCCCTACATCGGCCCCTCCGGCGAGCTGAAGACCAAGCCCACCCAGCACTCGGTGGCCGCGCTGCGCAACATCGGCATCCAGCCCGACGCGATCGTGCTGCGCGCCGACCGTGACGTGCCCACCGCCATCAAGCGCAAGATCTCGCTGATGTGCGACGTGGACGAGGCCGCCGTGGTCGCCGCCATCGACGCCCCCTCGATCTACGACATTCCCAAGGTGCTGCACACCGAGGGCCTGGACGCCTACGTCGTGCGCAAGCTCGACCTGCCGTTCCGCGACGTGAACTGGACCCAGTGGGAGGACCTGCTGGACCGCGTCCACAACCCCGACCACGAGGTCACCGTCGCCCTGGTCGGCAAGTACATCGACCTGCCCGACGCCTACCTGTCGGTGACCGAGGCCATCCGCGCGGGCGGCTTCGCCAACCGCGCCAAGGTCAAGGTCAAGTGGGTCGCCTCGGACGACTGCAAGACCCCGGCCGGCGCCCGCAAGCAGCTGGCGGACGTCGACGCGATCTGCATCCCCGGCGGCTTCGGCGACCGCGGCGTCAACGGCAAGGTCGGCGCGATCACCTACGCCCGTGAGAACAAGGTGCCGCTGCTGGGCCTGTGCCTGGGCCTGCAGTGCGTCGTCATCGAGGCGGCCCGCAACCTGGCCGGCATCGAGGGCGCCAACTCCACCGAGTTCGACCCGGCCACCGCCCACCCGGTGATCTCCACGATGGCCGAGCAGATGGACATCGTCGCTGGTGAGGGCGACATGGGCGGCACCATGCGGCTGGGCATGTACCCGGCCAAGCTCGCCGAGGGCTCCATCGTCCGCGAGGTCTACGCCGACCAGCCCTACGTCGAGGAGCGCCACCGCCACCGCTACGAGGTCAACAACGCCTACCGCGCCGAGCTGGAGAAGAAGGCGGGCATCGTCTTCTCCGGCACCTCCCCGGACAACAAGCTGGTGGAGTACGTGGAGTACCCGCGCGAGACGCACCCCTACCTGGTGGCCACCCAGGCCCACCCGGAGCTGCGCTCCCGCCCGACCCGTCCGCACCCGCTCTTCGCTGGCCTGGTGAAGGCGGCCGTCGAGCGCAAGCAGGGCTGATCTACGGTTGACCGGGGTGAGGGCCTCCTTCGCGGGGGCGCTCACCCCGGTTTCGTATTCGCTGGAGGACATTCATGGGCAACGCCGTCATCAAGGACACCCCCGAGGAGTGGCGCGTCACCGCCACCGCCACGCCGTTCACCGGCAACAAGACCGGCGTCCGCACGGACACCGTGGTCATGCCGGACGGCACGACGGTCACCCGCGACTACCAGACCCACCCCGGTTCGGTGGCCGTCCTCGCCCTCGACGACCAGGACCGGGTGCTGGTGCTCAAGCAGTACCGCCACCCCGTGCGGCAGCGGCTGTGGGAGATCCCGGCAGGCCTGCTGGACGTCCCCGGCGAGAACCCGCTGCACGCGGCCCAGCGCGAGCTCTACGAGGAGGCGCACGTCAAGGCCGAGGACTGGCGGGTGCTGACCGACGTCTACACCACCCCCGGCGGCTGCGACGAGGCCGTACGGATCTTCCTGGCGCGCGGCATCGCCGACGTCGAGGGGGAGCGCTTCGAGGTCGAGCACGAGGAGCTCGACATGGAGCTGGCCCGCGTCCCGCTGCCCGAGCTGGTGCGCGGCGTGCTGGCCGGCGAGCTGCACAACAACTGCCTGGTCGTGGGCGTGCTCTCGCTCACGGCGGCGCTGGCGGGCGACGGACCGGACGCGCTGCGCCCGGCCGATGCCCCCTGGCCGGCCCGCCCGTTCGAGGCCTGAGCGCTCCGGGCACCTCGCGGCGCGAACCGGTATGCCGCGGGGTGCCCCGGACGGGCCCTCGCGGTCCTACCGTCATGCAACCCGAATAGGTGATCTTCAGCATGGCGGGTCGGCGTTACCCGGAGTGCGCCGGGCGGTGAACTAGGCTCGATATGTTCCCGCCGCGGCCGCGGCGGGCTCGCGCGTGCAGGTGGAACGGGAGTGGACCCGTGGCGGAGCGGACGGTGGAGACCGGCGGACCGGCGGCGGCCCCGCCCGAGCGGCGGCTGCCCGCACCCGGCCCCGGAGTGAGCCCCCGTCAGGTGCCCGGCCCGCCTCAGGACTTCGCCGCCCAGCCCTTCGCCGGCCGGCTGCGCGAGCTCAAGGAGCTGCGCGCCGACATCATCCGCGCCGGCCTCGACACCCTCTCCGGCCGCAAGCAGCCGCGCGGCAGGGTCCTGCTCATCGCCGGGCGGCCCGGCTCCGGCCGCACCGCCCTCGCCGAGCAGCTGGCCCGGCAGCTCGCCGGGGAGTACCCGGACGGAGTACTGCGCGCCCGCCTCACCGGCGCCGACGGTTCACCCGTACCCACCGAGCGGACCGCCCGCGCCCTGCTGGCCGACCTCGGCGCGCCCGTACCGGCTGGGGCCGAGGAGGACGAGCTGACGGCGGCGCTGCGGGCGGCCCTCGACGGCAAGCGGGCGCTGCTGCTGCTGGACGACGCCTCGGGCGCCGAGCAGGTGGACCCGCTGCTGCCGGACGAACCGCAGTGCCTGGTCGTCGCGGTCTCCCGGGGCCCGCTGACGGGCGTGCCGGACGTGCGGCCGTGCGCGCTGGGCGGCCTGGACAAGGCGGCGGCCGTCGGCCTGCTCGAGTGGTACGCGGGACCGACCCGGATCACCTGCGACCCGGTGGCCGCCAGTGCCGTCGTCGAGGAGTGCGGCGGCCAGCCGGCCGCCCTGGTGCTGGTCGGCGGGTGGCTGGCGGCGCACCCGAAGATGTCGGTCGTGGACGCGGCCAAGCGCCTGCGGGAGCTGCCGTCCGCCGAGCGGCCGGAGAGCGCCGCCCGGCCGCTGGCGCGGGCGTTCTCGCTCGCCTACGAGGCCCTGCCGCCCACCGCCGCCCGCACCCTGCACCTGCTGGCGCTGGCCCCGGCGGGGCTGGCGGACGCGCACGTCGCCTCGGCGCTGGCGGGCTGCTCGCTGTCCACCGCCCAGGCGGTGCTGGAGGACCTGACGGCCCGGGGCCTGCTGCGGGTGGAGTCCCCGGAGAGCGAGGGCGGCGTGCTGCCCGCCCAGTACCGGGTGCCGGGCTGCCTGGCGCCGATGCTGGCCGCGCTGCTGGAGGCGCAGGAGCGGCCGGCCGAGACGGAGCTGGCGCGGGCGCGGATGCTGGAGCGGACGGTGCGCCAGCTGTACTCCTGCCGCGCGGCCACCGAGCGGAACGATCCGGCGGTCCGCCGCCGGATCGAGCAGCTGCCCCGGCCGCTGCGGTTCCCCTCGGCGCGCGCCGCCGAGGAGTGGCTGCTGGCCCGGCTGCCGGCGCTGCTGGCCGCGGCGCGGCTGGCCGTGGAGGACGGCCGGCTCGACACCCTGGCCCGCAGGCTGGTCTCGGCGCTGACCCGGGCGCTGACCGCCCACCTGGGCCCGGAGGCCGCGGCGCCCGAGCTCTACGGGCTGCACCAGCTCGTCCTCGACGTGGCCCGGCGCTGCGAGATGCCGCTGGAGAAGGCCGCGGCGCTGCTGAACCTGGGCGACCTCGACGCGCGGGCCGGGCGGACACCGGAGGCGCTGGAGCGCTACCGGCAGGCGCTGCAGTCGGCGCGCGAGGCGGGCGATCCGTACGCGACGAGCCGGGCGCTGGAGTCGATCGGCGCGGCCCATCAGGAGCTGGGGGACTGGCAGCGGGCCGCCGACTGGTACCGGCGGGGCCTGGAGCTGCGGCTGACCCGCGGCGAGCTGGCGGACGAGGCGCGGCTGTACGGGCGGCTGGGCGCGGTGCACGGCTACGCGGGGCAGTGGGCCGAGGCGCTGCGCGACTGGCGGGCCGCGGCCGCCGCCTGCCGTCGGCTGCGGGACCTGCCGGGGCACGCCCGTGCGCTGAGCGAGGTGGCGCGGGTGCTGGAGCACGCGGGCCGGCCGCGGGAGGCGCTGCGCACCTGCCAGGAGGCGGTGGAGTGCGCGGGGCAGGCGGGGGACGCCCGGCTGGAGGCCGCGGTGCGGCTGCGGCTGGCGGACATCCTCGAGCGGCTGGGCGACGAGCGGGCCGCGGGCCCGCACCGGCAGGCGGCGGAACGGCTGCTGGACCAGGCGCTGCGCCCGGCCGGTCCGGGCGGGGGGTCGCCCGTGCGGAGCAACGCAGGGTAACCGATCTTCGACCTAAGAAATCAGTGGCAGTTCGGCTAAAGATTGGTGCATTGCAAGGCTAGACAGCGCGGGATCCTTCATTAGACTGGCAAGGCCGCGATCGACGCGGTCTGCTCTGGTGTGCCCGGCATATCAGGATTAGCCTGTCATTCTCTGAACAAGGACCGTGATCGACGTGAAGGTCGGTATCCCCCGCGAGGTCAAGAACAACGAATTCCGCGTGGCCATCACCCCCGCCGGGGTGCTGGAGCTGGTGCGCAACGGCCACCAGGTCTTCGTGGAGAAGGGGGCCGGCCTCGGCTCCTCCATCACCGACGCCGAGTACGTCGGTGCCGGTGCCGCCATCCTGGACACCGCCGACGACGTCTGGGCGACGGCCGACCTGCTGCTGAAGGTCAAGGAGCCGATCGCGGAGGAGTACCACCGCCTCCGCAAGGGCCAGACCCTCTTCACCTACCTGCACCTGGCCGCCTCCCGCGAGTGCACCGACGCCCTGCTGCAGTCCGGCACCACCGCCATCGCGTACGAGACCGTGGAGCTCGCCAACCGCGCGCTGCCGCTGCTCGCCCCGATGTCCGAGGTCGCGGGCCGGCTGGCCCCGCAGGTCGGCGCCTACCACCTGATGCGCTCGGCCGGCGGCCGCGGCGTGCTGCCGGGCGGCGTCCCGGGCACCCACGCGGGCAAGGCCGTCGTCATCGGCGGTGGCGTCTCCGGCTGGAACGCCGCGCAGATCGCCGTCGGCATGGGCTTCCACGTCACCCTGCTCGACCGTGACATCAACAAGCTCCGCGAGGCCGACAAGATCTTCGGCACCAAGGTGCAGACGATCGTCTCCAACGCCTACGAGCTGGAGAAGGCCGTCGTCGAGGCCGACCTGGTCATCGGCGCCGTCCTGATCCCGGGCGCCAAGGCCCCCAAGCTGGTCACCAACGAGCTCGTCGCCAAGATGAAGCCCGGAAGTGTCCTTGTCGACATTGCGATCGACCAGGGCGGCTGCTTCGAGGACTCCCGTCCGACCACCCACGCGGAGCCGACCTTCCAGGTCCACGACTCCGTCTTCTACTGCGTCGCCAACATGCCGGGCGCGGTGCCGAACACCTCCACCTACGCGCTGACCAACGCCACGCTGCCCTACATCGTGGAGCTGGCCAACCGCGGCTGGCAGGAGGCGCTGCGCCGCGACGCCGCGCTGGCCAAGGGTCTCAACACCCATGAGGGTCAGGTCGTTTACGGCCCCGTCGCCGAGGCGCACGGCCTGCCGCACGTCGAGCTGAGCACCCTCCTGGGCTGAGCCCCGGGCAAGCCGTCGCAGGACGGCGAAAGAACAGCACATACCCGGCCGGGCCTTGTTGAGCAAGGCCCGGCCGGGGTGTTTCGCCACGGTTTCGCCCGACCGTGATTCTTCCGGGTTATCGCCCGTACACCCTTGACAGAAGCCTGTTCGATTGCCGACACATCGTGCCGTCTCCGGCGGATTGTGTTGCTGCGAACCGCCGACACGCCATAGAGTCGCCAACCGTCGGCATGGTGCCACGCTGACCTATCTAGATGTTTCCTGGTCACCAAGGAGGTAGGACGACTTGTGAATGAGTCGACATTTGCTCCCGGGGGTGGTCACCCAGGAATGTCTGCGCTGGGCCAGAGTCCCGTGGGACTCCAAGCTGTCGGCTCCGTCGCTGTCCACACCTTCGCAGCCCACCAGAACATCCAGAGCATGACGACAGCCCACCAGAGCATGGACGGTCAACACGTGAACGCCATGGCCGGCGACCGGGGCAAGGCGGAATCCACCCGTCTCGCCGATTACGAGGAAGTGGCGGACGGTCACTTCTACGACCCCGACGCGGAGTACGAGCCCGACCCCGAGTACGCGGCCACGCTCGCGCCCGACGCCGCGCGTCAGCGCCGCGAGCGCATCGGCCCCACCGGGCGGCCTCTGCCCTACTTCCCGATCCCCGGACCGCTGGCCGAGCACGGCCCGGCCAAAATCATCGCGATGTGCAACCAGAAGGGCGGGGTCGGCAAGACCACCTCGACCATCAACCTGGGCGCCGCGCTCGCGGAGTACGGCCGCCGGGTGCTGCTCGTCGACTTCGACCCGCAGGGCGCGCTCTCCGTCGGCCTCGGGGTCAACCCGATGGAGCTGGACCTGACGGTCTACAACCTGCTCATGGAGCGGGGCATGTCGGCCGACGAGGTGCTGCTGAAGACGGCCGTCCCCAATATGGACCTGCTGCCCAGCAATATCGATTTGTCAGCGGCCGAGGTCCAGCTCGTCAGCGAGGTCGCCCGCGAGTCGACCCTCCAGCGGGCCCTGAAGCCCCTGATGGCCGACTACGACTACATCGTGATCGACTGTCAGCCCTCGCTCGGCCTGCTCACCGTCAACGCCCTGACGGCGGCTCACAAGGTGATCGTCCCGCTGGAGTGCGAGTTCTTCGCGCTGCGCGGCGTGGCCCTGCTCACCGAGACAATCGAGAAGGTCCAGGAGCGGCTCAACCCCGAGCTCGAGCTCGACGGCATCCTCGCCACCATGTACGACTCGCGCACCGTGCACAGCCGCGAGGTCCTCGCGCGCGTCGTCGAGGCGTTCGACGATCACGTGTACCACACGGTCATCGGCCGTACGGTCCGCTTCCCCGAGACCACCGTCGCGGGCGAGCCGATCACCACGTACGCGTCCAACTCCGTCGGCGCCGCCGCCTACCGTCAGCTCGCCAGGGAGGTGCTCGCCCGGTGTCACGCCGAGTGAGTCTGCCCGGCGCCGACGAACTGTTCCGCACCACCGGTGGGATGGGGCTGCAGTCCTCCTCCCCCCGCCGGAAGGCGAACGGCGAGGTGCCGCCGAGGGTGCCGGGACCGGGTGACGCGCCCGACGGGGAGCGCCCGGCCAAGCCCGCCGAGCGGGACGGGCGCCCCGCGGCCGCCCCGGCCGCCGCCGGGCCGGAACAGGAGCCCGCCGAGCGGCGCCCCGCCGCCCCCGAGCGCGAGCGCGCCGGCGCCGCCCGTACGACCGACGCGGCCCCCGCGGGCAAGCGGCGCGGCCGCAGCGCCAACCGCCGGCCCAGCGGCCGCGAGCGCCACGACGAGAAGATCACCGTCTATGTCTCCGCCGAGGAGCTCATGGACCTCGAACACGCCCGGCTGGTGCTGCGCGGCGAGCACGGGCTCGCGGTGGACCGGGGCCGGATCGTCCGGGAGGCCGTCGCCGTCGTCCTGGCCGACCTGGAGCAGCGCGGCGACGCGAGCATCCTGGTGCGCCGCCTGCGCGGCCGCTGAGCCGGTCCGCCGCGCTAGCCTCCTGCCGTACCGAGCCCGAAGGGCCCGTACGCCCCGTACCGCCCCCGCACCCTGGACGACCGATGCCCGCAGCCGCCTCTCCACCGGCCCGCCGCACCCTGGGCCACGGCCCGGCAGCCGCGCCGCCCGCCCCGGAGCCGGAGGGGACCGCGCCCACGGAGCCGGCGGGCGAGCCCGGAGCCGAGGCCGGGGACGGGCGGTTCACCGTCCGGCTGGACAACTTCGAAGGACCGTTCGACCTCCTGCTGCAGCTGATCGCCAAGCACAAGCTGGACGTCACCGAGGTCGCCCTCTCCAAGGTCACCGACGAGTTCATGGCGCACATCCGGGCCATGGGCCCGGACTTCGACCTCGACCAGACGACGGAATTCCTCGTCGTCGCGGCGACGCTGCTCGACCTGAAGGCGGCCCGGCTGCTGCCCGCCGCCGAGGTCGAGGACGAGGCGGACCTCGCCCTGCTCGAGGCCCGCGACCTGCTCTTCGCCCGGCTGCTGCAGTACCGCGCGTACAAGCGGATCGCGGAGATCTTCAGCGACCGGCTGGCCACCGAGGGCCGCCGGCACCCCCGCACCGTCGGCCTGGAGCCCCACCACGCCGAGCTGCTGCCCGAGGTCGTCCTCGGCATCGGCCCGAGGCGGCTGGCCGAGCTGGCCGTCAAGGCCATGCGGCCCAAGCCGGCCCCGCAGGTGTACGTCGACCACATCCACGCCCCGCTGGTCAGCGTCCGCGAGCAGGCCGAGGTCGTCGTCGGGCGGCTGCGGACGGCCGGCGAGGCGACCTTCGGCGAGCTCACCGCCGACGCCCCGGACACCCTGACCGTCGTGGCGCGTTTCCTGGCCCTGCTGGAGCTCTACCGCGAGCGGGTGGTGGTCCTGGACCAAGGAGAGGCGCTGGGGGCCCTGACGGTCCGCTGGACGGGCGCGGAGGACGCGGCTCCGGTGGTGACCGACGAGTTCGACCGCGAGCCGCAGACCGAGCCGGAGGAGAGCACATCGTGACCGGGGAGACGACAGAACCGACGACCGGGCCGGCGTACGAGCCCGGCGAGGCGCCGGCGGTGGCCCGGCTCGACCTCAAGCCCGCCCTGGAGGCCGTGCTGATGGTCGTCGACGAGCCCGCCACCGAGGACCACCTCGCCAAGGTCCTCGACCGGCCCCGCCGCGAGCTCGCGCAGGCGCTGCGCGAGCTGTCCGACGAGTACACCGCCCAGGGCCGCGGCTTCGACCTGCGGCAGGTCGCCGGCGGCTGGCGGTTCTTCACCCGCACCGAGTACGCCGACGCCGTCGAGGCCTTCGTCCTGGACGGGCAGCAGGCCCGGCTCACCCAGGCCGCGCTGGAGACCCTGGCCGTGGTCGCGTACCGTCAGCCGGTCAGCCGTTCGCGGGTCTCGGCCGTCCGCGGAGTGAACTGCGACGGCGTCATGCGGACCCTCCTCCAGCGCGCTCTGGTGGAGGAGGCGGGGACGGAACCCGAAACAGGTGCGATCCTGTACAGGACGACGAATTACTTTCTGGAGCGCATGGGCCTGCGCGGCCTGGACGAGCTCCCGGAGCTCGCCCCCTTCCTCCCCGAGGCGGAAGCGATCGAGGGCGACACTCAGGAAGGTGTGCCGTCGTTCGATCCGGACGCACCGGACACCGACGCAGACGACAAGACGGAACTTTGATGCGAAGCAGCGGCAGGAACAGCGGAAGCGGCAACCGGGACGACCGGGGCGGTCGAGGACGTCCGGTCTCCGGGGGCGGGCGCGCGGGCGGCGGCCGTTCCGGCGCCGGGCGCGCGGGTGGCGGACGCCCCGAGGGCGGCCGCTCCGGGGGTGGCCGCTCCGGGGGCCCGCGCGAGGAGTGGCAGCAGGAGCGCCCGCGCCGGCCGCGCCCGGAGGAGCGCCGCTACGACGTGGGCCCGGACGCCGAGCGGCGCGGCGGCGCGAGCGGTGGCACCAGCGGCCGCGGTGCGGCGGCCCGCGGCGGCGCCAAGGGCGGCCCGCGCCGCGCCAGTGAGCCCGCCCGCGGCCGGCGCACGGCCCCGGCCCGTCCGCGCGAGCTCGACGCCAAGATCGAGGAGCGCAACCGGGAGCGGCACAACAAGCCGCGCATCAGCACGCCCAAGACCTTCGGCGAGCAGGAGGGCGAGCGCCTGCAGAAGGTGCTGGCCCGCGCCGGCATGGGCTCCCGCCGCGCCTGCGAGGAGCTCATCGAGCAGGCCCGCGTCGAGGTCAACGGGCAGATCGTCACCGAGCACGGCGTGCGCGTCGACCCGGAGAAGGACGAGATCAAGGTCGACGGCCTGACCGTCGCCACCCAGTCCTACCTCTTCTTCGCGCTGAACAAGCCCGCCGGCGTCGTCTCCACCATGGAGGACCCCGACGGCCGCCAGTGCCTGGGCGACTACGTCACCAACCGCGAGACCCGCCTCTTCCACGTCGGCCGGCTCGACACGGAGACCGAGGGCATCATCCTGCTCACCAACCACGGCGAGCTGGCCCACCGGCTCACCCACCCGCGGTACGGCGTGCAGAAGACGTACCTGGCCGCCATCACCGGCCCGCTGCCGCGCGACATCGGCAAGCAGCTCAAGAGCGGCATCGAGCTGGAGGACGGCTACGCCCGCGCCGACAACTTCCGCGTCGTGCAGCAGACCGGTAAGAACTACCTGGTCGAGGTCGTGCTGCACGAGGGCCGCAAGCACATCGTGCGGCGCATGCTGGCCGAGGCCGGCTTCCCGGTGGAGAAGCTGGTCCGCACGGCCTTCGGCCCCATCTCGCTGGGCGACCAGAAGTCGGGCTGGCTGCGCCGCCTGACCAACACCGAGGTCGGCATGCTGATGCGCGAGGTCGACCTCTAGGCTGCGGCGGGACCGGGAGCCCACCACGTCGGCCGGTTCGGCACCGCCGGACCACGCCGTCGTGGTGCCCCGCCGTCGCGGCGGGGAACTTTCCGCCGCGACGGCGGGGCACCACCGCGGCGGAGACCGGCGGCGCCGAACCCTGCGGCTATGACCACACGGTCAGCTCCGTCGCCCGGCCCTCCTCGTCCCGCTGGATCTCCATCATCCCTTCCACCGCGTCCCGCGTGATGCGGCCGAACACATGCGGGAAAAGGGTTCCGGCAGGAACCCCCGCCGGCGGGGCGGGGTCCGCCGGCTCCCAGCGGACCATCACGTCCAGCTTGTGCTCGTCGATCAGCAGGGCCATCAGCGGGCCCCGCACATCGCGGTAGAACGCCGTCGCCACCGCCAGCGTGGTCGCCTCGTCGGGCGAGCAGTGGACGAAGCCCTCGTCGGAGAGGGACGCGGGGGAGTAGGGGCGGTCGGGCACGGCCAGCCAGTCGTCCAGGGGGACCACGTGAAAGATCATGGCAAAGGTTCTACCCGACTAGGCTGGTCGCCGTGAGAACCGCTCTTGTGATCGGAACCGGACTGATCGGCACGTCCGCCGCCCTCGCCCTCGCCGGCCGCGGCGTCAGCGTGCACCTGATGGACCACGACCCGGCCCAGGCCCGCACGGCCGCCGCCCGCGGCGCCGGCACGGACCAGGCGCCCGAGGGGCCCGTGGACCTCGCCATCGTCGCCGTGCCGCCCGCGCATGTCGCCGAGACCCTCGCCGAGGCCATCCGGGGCGGCCTCGCCCGCGGCTATCTGGACGTCGCCAGCGTCAAGGGCGGCCCGCGCCGCGAGCTCGAGGCGCTGGGCTGCGACCTCAGCGGCTACCTCGGCACGCACCCCATGGCGGGGCGCGAGCGCTCCGGCCCGATGGCGGCCACAGCCGACCTCTTCGAGGGCCGGCCCTGGGTGCTCACCCCGACCCACGAGACCGACACCGAGGTCCTCAACCTCGCCCTCGAGCTGGTCGCCCTGTGCCGGGCGGTGCCCGTGGTGATGGACGCCGACGCCCACGACCGGGCCGTCGCGCTCGTCTCGCACACCCCCCAGCTGGTCTCCAGCCTGGTCGCCGCCCGCCTCCAGGGCGCCGACGAGACGGCCGTGCGCCTGTGCGGCCAGGGCATCCGCGACGTCACCCGGATCGCCGCCTCCGACCCGCGCATGTGGATCGACATCCTCTCCGCCAACCCCGGCCCCGTCGCCGACGTCCTCGCCGGGATCGCCGCCGACCTCGAGGAGACCGTCACCGCCCTGCGCTCCCTGGAGTCCACCGACGAGGACAAGCGCCTGGGCGGCGCCGCCGGCATCGAGGACGTGCTGCGCCGGGGCAACGCCGGCCGCTCCCGGGTGCCCGGCAAGCACGGCGCCGCCCCGGCCGCCTACGAGACGATCACCGTCCTCATCGGCGACCAGCCGGGCGAGCTGGCCCGGATCTTCGCGGACGCCGGCCGGGCGGGCGTGAACATCGAGGACGTGCGCATCGAGCACGCCACCGGGCAGCAGGCGGGCCTGATCCAGCTGATGGTCGAACCGGCCGCCGTGGCCGCCCTCACAGCGACCCTGCGCGAGCGGGGCTGGGCGGTCCGCCAGTAGGGTCCGCGGGCCGGCCCGGCGGCCGGCCCGCACGGGGTGGTCCGGCGAGCCAGTAACCTTGTGTGAGCCTGATATGGATCGTTATCCCTCCGCCCTGTGCACAAGGAAGGTGTCTGACACCGTGGAAACCGCCGCCCGGACCGCCCCGGCAGCTGTCATCGTCGGCATCGACGGCCCCTCCGGCACGGGCAAGTCCAGCACCTCCAAGGCCGTGGCAGCCAAGCTCGGCATGCGCTACCTGGACACCGGCGCCCAGTACCGGGCGATCACCTGGTGGATGCTGAGCAATGGCATCGACGTCAACGACGCCGCCGCCGTAGCCGACGCCGCGGGCAAGCCCGAGATCGTCTCCGGCACCGACCCGTCCGCGCCGACCATCACGGTCGACGGGGCGGACGCCGCCGCGCCCATCCGCACCCAGCAGGTCACCTCCGCCGTCAGCGCCGTCAGCGCCGTGCCGGAGGTCCGCACCCGGATGACCGAGCTGCAGCGGGCCATCGCCGCCGAGGCCCCCGAGGGCATCGTCGTCGAGGGCCGCGACATCGGCACCACCGTCCTGCCGGACGCCGACGTCAAGATCTACCTCACCGCCTCCCCGGAGGCGCGGGCCGCCCGCCGCAGCGGTGAGCTCAAGGGCAAGGAGGCCAGTGACCTGGCCGCCACCCAGGCCGCCCTGGCCAAGCG
The DNA here is from genome assembly GCF_044547045.1 of Streptomyces sp. NPDC053048. Classification (NCBI taxonomy): domain Bacteria; kingdom Bacillati; phylum Actinomycetota; class Actinomycetes; order Kitasatosporales; family Streptomycetaceae; genus Streptomyces; species Streptomyces sp. NPDC053048. The sequence goes on along the minus strand of NZ_JBITZS010000008.1, from coordinate 421,829 downwards.
GGACGCCGCCGACTCCGGCCGCAAGACCTCCCCGCTCGCCAAGGCCGCCGACGCCGTCGAGGTGGACACCACCGACCTGACCCTGGAGCAGGTCATCGAGTGCGTGGTCACCCTGGTGGAGGAGAAGCGGTCGGCGTGACCGCCTCCGGTGCCGCCGTCGGGCGGCGGATCGGCATCGGCCTGATGTACGGGCTGTGGAGGCCGCGTGTGCTGGGCGCCTGGCGGGTGCCCGCCGCGGGGCCCTGCATCCTGGCCGTCAACCACACCCACAACATCGACGGACCGATGCTGATGGGCACGGCGCCCCGGCCGGTGCACTTCCTGATCAAGAAGGAGGCGTTCACCGGCCCGCTCGGCCCGTTCCTGCGCGGCATCGGCCAGCTCGAGGTCGACCGCACGGGCACCGACCGCGCGGCCGTCACCAACGCCCTGGACGTCCTGGACCGGGGCGAGGTGCTGGGCATCTTCCCCGAGGGCACCCGGGGCGAGGGCGATTTCGCCTCGCTGCGCGCGGGCCTGGCGTATTTCGCCGTACGGTCCGGCGCGCCGATCGTGCCGGTCGCGGTGCTGGGCAGCGCCGACCGGCGAGGCCGCCTGGTCCGGGGGCTGCCGCCGCTGCGCAGCGGTGTCGACGTGGTCTTCGGCGACCCCTTCGACGCCGGTGACGGAAGCGGCCGCCGGACCCGCAAGGCGCTGGACGAGGCGACCGTGCGCATCCAGGAACACCTGGCGGCGCACCTGGCGGACGCCAAGCGGCTGACAGGCCGCTGAACGAGACTTGAGCAGCGGGCCGTACGGGTCCGCCGACGACGAAGAAGAACGAGGAACATGAACGACCAGATCCACTCCGGCGACGAGCACGGTGCGCTGGGCGACGCCGAGTACGCGGAGTTCATGGAGCTCGCGGCGCAGGAGGGCTTCGACGCCGAGGAGGTCGACAGCGAGCTCGCCGCGGCCGGCCATGGCCCGCTGCCGGTGCTCGCCGTCGTCGGCCGCCCCAACGTCGGCAAGTCGACGCTGGTGAACCGCATCATCGGCCGCCGTGAGGCCGTCGTCGAGGACCGCCCCGGCGTCACCCGCGACCGCGTCACCTACGAGGCCGAGTGGGCGGGCCGCCGCTTCAAGGTCGTCGACACCGGCGGCTGGGAGCAGGACGTGCTCGGCATCGACGCGTCCGTCGCCGCGCAGGCCGAGTACGCGATCGAGGCCGCCGACGCGGTGGTCTTCGTCGTGGACGCCACGGTCGGCGCCACCGACACCGACGAGGCCGTCGTCAAGCTGCTGCGCCGGGCGGGCAAGCCCGTCGTGCTGTGCGCCAACAAGGTCGACGGCCCCTCCGGCGAGGCCGACGCCGCCATGCTGTGGTCGCTGGGCCTGGGCGAGCCGATGCCGGTCTCCGCGCTGCACGGCCGCGGCACGGGCGACATGCTGGACGAGGTCCTCAAGGCGCTGCCCGAGGCGCCGGCCCAGACCTTCGGCGGTGCCATCGGCGGCCCGCGCCGCATCGCCCTGATCGGCCGGCCGAACGTCGGCAAGTCCTCCCTGCTGAACAAGGTCGCGGGGGAGGAGCGGGTCGTCGTCAACGAGCTGGCCGGCACCACCCGTGACCCGGTCGACGAGCTGATCGACCTGGGCGGCACCACCTGGAAGTTCGTGGACACCGCGGGCATCCGCAAGCGGGTCCACCTGCAGGAGGGCGCGGACTACTACGCCTCCCTGCGCACCGCCGCCGCGGTGGAGAAGGCCGAGGTCGCGGTCATCCTGATCGACTCGAGCGAGTCCATCTCCGTGCAGGACCAGCGCATCATCACGATGGCCGTCGAGGCCGGCCGGGCGATGGTCATCGCGTACAACAAGTGGGACACCCTCGACGAGGAGCGCCGCTACTACCTCGAGCGCGAGATCGAGACGGAGCTGCAGCAGATCTCCTGGGCGCCGCGGGTGAACGTCTCGGCGCGCACGGGCCGGCACATGGAGAAGCTGGTCCCGGCGATCGAGACGGCCCTGGCGGGCTGGGAGACGCGCGTGCCGACCGGGCGGCTGAACGCCTTCCTCGGCGAGCTCGTGGCCGCCCACCCGCACCCGATCCGCGGCGGCAAGCAGCCCCGCATCCTCTTCGGCACCCAGGCGGGCACCAAGCCCCCGCGCTTCGTGCTCTTCGCCTCGGGCTTCATCGAGGCGGGCTACCGCCGCTTCATCGAGCGCCGCCTGCGCGAGGAGTTCGGCTTCGAGGGGACGCCGATCCACATCTCCGTGCGGGTGCGGGAGAAGCGGGGCCGCAAGAAGTAAGGGAGTCGACGCCGTCGACTCCGGACAGCCCCGGGCCCTTCAGGGTCCGGGGCTTCGTCATGAGGACGTGAGCAGGAGCGGTGGCCGCCGCCGGGGCGCGTCCTAGAAGCCGCGCGTGCGGCCGTCGCGCTGGCCGGGCGGCAGGGCGGGCAGCGCCCCGCCACGCCGGCCGCCGTAGTACGAGTCCCAGGCCGCGTTGTACCCGGAAGGGCCCTGGTAGGCCGACTGGCCCGGACCCAGCTGGTTGGCCTGGCCGTAGCCGACCGGGCGGGGGCCGAACGCCTTGAACCGCAGGTCCTCCTCGCCCGAACGGTCGCCGGGCAGGGCCCGGAACGACCGGCGGTACTCGGAGCACAGAGCGTCGTAGATCGGGGTTACCGAACCGGGGTGACTCTCCGGGGAGGCGTCGCGGGGTGGCCGCATGCCGGGGATGTAGTTCTGGTACGAGGTCCGGGCGGGTTCGTATGAGTACACATCCCTGCCAACGACCTCGAGGCCCGTCGGATGCGGTTCCGGCAGCGAATGGCCCGCCAGGACGATGTCCGTGCAGGGCATTCCGGGACGGTCGTCCTGGCTCATGTGCCCGCCAGCGGCATCGTGGCACCGACCAGCCGGCCGGCCGCCGCGGCCCGGTCCAGGGCCTCGCGCAGCAGGTCCTCGCGCGGCTGGGCGCCGATCGTGCCGGCCGGGGCGGCGAACACCAGCACCCGCCCGGTCTTGTTGACGGCGGCCCGCCACTCGTCGGCCACCTGCATCGGCCGGTGCGCCTGCCACCAGGCCTGCGGCGCGCCGCCGTTGGCGGGCGGCTGGAGCACGGCGTGCAGCTTGCCGACGGCCACCAGCACCGACCAGCCCTGCAGCGGTCCGGGCACCTCGTTGACGTCCGCGACGGGCGCGAAGCCCTGCTCGGTCAGCAGCTCGAGGAAGACGTCGACGGGCCCGGTGGTGCCGGGGCGGGCGATCGGCCCGAGCGGTTCGACGACCAGCGCGGGCTGGACGTCCCCGCCGACCAGGACCAGGCCGCTGGTCACGCCCAGCTCGGCCTGCAGCGGCACCTCGGCCTCCACGGCCACGGGGCCGCCCTCGCCGGTGATGGACCGCACGGCGCCCTGCAGCTGCTCCTCGGAGACGGGCACGACCTGGGAGGGGATGCAGGCGGCGTGGGCGAAGGCGAGCACGGCCGTCTCGTCACCGACGAACAGCACCGTGCTGGTGCGCTGCTGTTCGGTGTGCCCGGGAGTGCGGCAGGACGTGCAGTCGTAAGGACCCGGGGCGCTGTCGCCGCCCAGCAGGCGCTCCGCCTCTTCGTCGCCGATCTCGGCGCGTACTTCGTCGCTGACATCGAGCATGCGCGGCACGGGGGCTCCTCGAACTTTTGAGTGGCGCTTGGTTGAGCGGCGGGCCGGGACGTGTTCCCGGCTCCTCAGAAGACAACGGAGGATGCATGGCCGGGGTCACGCCCCGGAAAAGTTCCCGGATCGTCTACCGATTCCTCATCGCTTGGGGAACGACTTGGTGATCAAGGCCAACCGCGGGGGCCGTGCCACGGTCTAACCTCTCAGTGGAGGCGGGCTACAGGGAATGTCCGCGGGCACACCGGCTGCATGGGGACGAATGCACATCTCATTCCTGATTCACAACGCGTACGGCATCGGCGGCACGATCCGCACCACCTTCAACCTCGCGGGCACCCTCGCCGAGCACCACGACGTGGAGATCGTCTCCGTCTTCCGTCACCGCGACGAGCCCGTCCTCGCCCCCGGCGGGAAGGTGCGGCTGCGCCATCTGGTGGATCTGCGCAAGAACAACCCCGGCTACGAGGGCGACGATCCCGCGTACCACACGCCGGCCTCGGTCTTCCCCGCCACCGAGGGCCGCTACAAGCAGTACAGCGCGCTCACCGACCAGCGGATCGCCGAGCACCTGCGCGGCCTGGACTGCGACGTGGTCGTCGGCACCCGGCCCGGCCTCAACGTGCACATCGCCCAGCAGGCCCGCCGCGGCCCGGCCCGGGTGGGGCAGGAGCACCTGACGCTGAGCACCCACTCGCCCCAGCTGAAGCTGACGCTGCGCACCCACTACCCGCGTCTGGACGCCGTCACCACCGTCACCGAGGCCGACGCCCGTACCTACCGCAAGCTGATGCGGCTGCCCGGCGTACGGGTCGAGGCGGTGCCCAACAGCGTGCCCGCCCCGGCGCTCGCCCCCGCCGACGGCAGCGGCAAGTGGGTGATCGCCGCCGGCCGGCTCGCCCCCGCCAAGCGCTACGACGTCCTCATCCGCGCGTTCGAGAAGGTCGTCGCGGAGCGTCCCGACTGGCGGCTGCGGATCTACGGTGCCGGTGCCGAACGCGCCAAGCTACGGGCCCTCATCGACAAGCGCGGCCTCTACAACCACATCTACCTCATGGGCCCCGCCACTCCGCTGGAGCCCGAGTGGGTCAAGGGCTCCATCGGCGCCGTCACCTCCAGCCTGGAGTCCTTCGGCATGACGATCGTCGAGGCCATGCGCTGCGGCCTGCCGGTGGTCTCCACCGACTGCCCGCACGGCCCCGGCGAGATCATCGACGACGGCGTCGACGGCCTGCTGGTGCCCGTCGGCAAGGTGGACGCCATCGCCGCCGGCCTGCTCAGGCTCATCAACGACGACGAACTGCGCAAGGGCATGGGCCGCAGGGCCCTGGAGAGCTCGGCGCGCTTCGACCCCGGCGAGGTCGCCGGCCGCTACGAGAGCCTCTTCGCCGACCTGGCCGGCCGCGGCGGCCTGCGCGGCTCGCTGCACCGCACCCGCGGCGCCCTCCTCAGCAGCGCCTTCCAGGCCAAGGACCGAAGCCGCTCCGCCCTGCGAAGGGTGCGTGCCGCATGACCCCGTCCACCGTGCCCGGCAACGCCGGCGACGGCCTGTCCGCAGCGGCCCCCTCGACGGGCCGTCCGATCCCGACCTCCGAGGAGTGCACCGACGTGTCTGCCCCTCTCCCGGCCTTCGGCGCGGGGAACCCCAGCGCCGACTGCATCGCCGACTCCGCGGGCGGACTCACCTTCGACCTCGACGTCCCCGGCCATCCCGCCGACGCCGCGCACTGGTCCGCCGCGCTGGTGCTGCGCCGCCGCGGCGCCGGTGCCGCCGAGGACCACGACGAGGAGGTCCGCCTGCCGCTGACGCCCAACGGCGACGGCCGGCTGCGGGCCGTGCTGCCCAGCACCGTCGCCCTGCCCGAGGGCCGCTGGGACGTCCATGTGGCCTGCGGCGAGGCCGCCGCCCAGCGCCTGGTGCCGGGCCTGGCGGACCTGCGCTCCCTGGTCGACCGCAGACCCGGCCCCAGCACCTCGCCGCTCGCGGTGCGCATCCCCTACGCCACCAAGCACGGCAACCTCTCGCTGCGCAGCTGGCTGCGCGCCCCGCACGCCGAGGCCGGCGACCTGCGCGTGGCGGCCACCGGGATAACCGGCCGGGGCACCCTCTACCGCGTCGAGAGCCCCGCCGAGTGGCTGGCCGGCGCCGTCGTGGAGGCCCGCTGCCGGCGCGCCCCCGACCTGGTGCGCACCGCGCCGGTCACCGCCGAGGGCCAGGACTTCTCCTTCACCCTCGCCTTCGCGGAACTGTGCGAGGAGTGGCGGGGCGGCCCGGAGGTGTGGGACCTGTGGCTGCGCGGGCCCGAGGGGGCCGCGCAGGTGCGCATTGCCCGGATCCTGGACGACGTCGCCGACAAGAAGCAGATCTTCACCTACCCGGCGCAGGACGTCGCCGCCCCGTACGCCCCCGCCCAGGTGGGTCCGTACTACACCGCCGACAACGATCTCTCCGTCCGCATCGACGAGCGTCCGCCCGTGGGCGGCCGGTAGCCGGCGCCCCTTCAGCCGGCGGGCTCGGCCGCCCTGGGCGGCTCGGCCCGCCGCGCCGTCTCCGGGTGGTGCAGGTCGAAGGCCGGCGACTCCGAGCGGATGCGGGGGATGCTGACGAAGTTGTGCCGGGGCGGCGGGCAGGAGGTCGCCCACTCCAGGGAGCGCCCGTAGCCCCAGGGGTCCTCCACCTCGACCCGCCTGCCGTACCTGGCGGTCTTCCAGATGTTGTAGAAGAACGGCAGGTTGGACAGGCCCAGCAGGAACGCCCCGATCGTGGAGAGCGTGTTGAGCGCGGTGAAGCCGTCGGCGGCCAGGTAGTCGGAGTAGCGGCGGGGCATGCCCTCGGCGCCCAGCCAGTGCTGGACGAGGAACGTGAGGTGGAAGCCCGTGAACAGCGTCCAGAAGTGCAGCTTGCCCAGCCGCTCCTCCAGCAGCTTCCCGGTGAACTTCGGCCACCAGAAGTAGAAGCCGGCGAACGTCGCGAAGACCACCGTCCCGAACACCACGTAGTGGAAGTGCGCGACGACGAAGTAGGTGTCGGTGACGTGGAAGTCCAGCGGCGGGGAGGCCAGGATCACCCCGGTCAGCCCGCCGAAGAGGAAGCTCACCAGGAAGCCGGCCGCCCACAGCATGGGCGTCTCGAAGGACAGCGAGCCCTTCCACATGGTGCCGATCCAGTTGAAGAACTTCACCCCTGTCGGCACCGCGATGAGGAACGACAGGAACGAGAAGAACGGCAGCAGCACCGCGCCCGTGGAGAACATGTGGTGCGCCCAGACCACCAGCGACAGGGCGGTGATGCTCATGGTCGCGGCGACCAGCGTCAGATAGCCGAAGACCGGCTTCCGGGAGAACACCGGGATGATCTCGGTGATGATGCCGAAGAACGGCAGCGCGATGATGTAGACCTCGGGGTGGCCGAAGAACCAGAACAGGTGCTGCCACAGCAGCGCCCCGCCCCACTGGGCCTCGAAGACCACCGCCCCGAACCGCCGGTCGGCCTCCAGGGTGAGCAGGGCGGCCGCCAGCACCGGGAAGGCCAGCAGGATCAGGATCGAGGTGAAGAGGACGTTCCAGGTGAACACCGGCATCCGGAACATCGTCATCCCGGGCGCGCGCATGCCGATGACGGTGGTGAGGAAGTTGACCGCGCCGAGGATCGTGCCGAATCCGGACAGCGCCAGCCCCATGATCCACATGTCGGTGCCGATGCCCGGCGAGCGGACCATGCTGTTGAGCGGGGCGTAGCCGGTCCAGCCGAAGGTCGCCCCGCCCTGCGGCATCACCAGGCTCGCGACGACCATCAGGCCGCCGAAGAGGTAGAGCCAGTACGAGAGCATGTTCAGCCGGGGGAAGGCCACGTCCGGCGAGCCGATCTGCAGCGGCATGATCGCGTTGGCGAAGCCCGCGAAGGCCGGGGTGGCGAACAGCAGCAGCATGATCGTGCCGTGCGCGGTGAACGCCTCGTTGAACCGCTCGTTGGTCATCAGCTGCAGGCCGGGCCGGGCCAGTTCGGCGCGCATCAGCATGGCGAGCAGGCCGGCGAGGAGGAAGAAACCGAACGAGGTGATCAGGTAGAGGTGGCCGATCTTCTTGTGGTCGGTGGTGGTCAGCCAGTCCACGATGATGCGGCCGGGTTGCCGTTCCCTCGCCGTGCCCTCCGCGGCCGCCTGCGCGGTGTCGGTCCCCATCCGTGCCCCCTCGCTGTCGGCTCACACGGGCTCTCGTGCTGTGGTCCGCGTGGGTTCTCGGTCAGGGGGCCATGATGCTCGCCGGGAGGCGCCGCGCGCGAGAGTGCCTCGGGCGGGGACTGCCGAACCGGGGGCCTCGACAGCCGGGCGAGCGTTCCCGGAATTTTATATTCCGGCGGCTTCGGGGGAGCTAAGCGGAAGCCGGGGGAATTCGCCCGGATCACTGGGTGCGCGGCCCGGAGCCGGTGAATTGCCCGGGTGTTCCGGGAGATGCCGGTGAAGCCCGGGAAAAGCACGGTGAATTTACCGGAGAGGATTTCGGGAGGACGGGGGAGTGGTGCGGAAAGGCTCGTATGAGTGATGCGTGTTCCGGTAAACCCCGATGAGTTCACTGTGACAGAAGTGTGACCAGTGACGGACCGGGCGCGGACGGGAGCATGCCGGAGCCCTGCGGGGGCCCGGCTTCCGTCACCGCGCGGCGCCGCCTACGGTGGCTGCCATGGCACCCCTCCCCGGCATCCCCACCGAGCCCGACGACGACCCCGAGGGCTACGTCGGCCTCGACGCCACGACCGCCACCGCGCTCGCCCGCGAGCGCGGCTGGAGTGACGTGCGCACGCTGGCGCCCGGCACGATCATCACCCTGGAGTACGTCTTCGGACGGCTGAACCTCGAGGTCGAGGACGGGATCGTCCGGCGCTGCTGGAAGGGCTGAGGCCGCGCCTGTCCCTGGAGAATGCGACGAAGGCGGCCCCGGAGCTCGTCCGGGGCCGCCTTCGCGTGTGCGTGGGGTCAGCCGCCCGCGGTGCCGGCCGTCCGGCCGCGGCCCGCGCCCGGACCCAGCGGCGTGGTGCGCGGCACGCGGTCGGCGTGCGGCGGACGGCGGCTGCCGGTCGGGGTGACCGGGGTCCGCTCCGAGCGGATCGTGTGCGACCGGGGCGAGAGGTGGCCCCTGCCGTCGGCGGTGCGGGACGGCGTCCCGCCGCCCGGCCGGCTGCCGGCGCCCACGGGCTCGCGGACGGGCAGCTCGTCGTCGACCGGGGCGCGCGGCGCGCCCAGCACGACGGCCGGGGCGACCGGGGCCGGAGCGAGGCCGACGCCGCGCTCGCGCAGCCGCCGCCACAGGGCCAGCAGCCAGGTCTCGGCACGGGCCATGAGCGGCTCGAACCAGGGCAGGACCAGCAGCACCATCAGGCCCGCGGTCCAGCCGAGAGTCACATCGCTCATCCAGTGCGTGCCCAGGTAGACGGTCGTCATCCCCACGCCCAGCGCCAGCAGCGCGGCGATCACCGAGGCGATCCTGCGGGTGTGCGGGGTGGTGGCGAGGTAGGCGAGGACGCCCCAGGTCACCACCGCGTTCGCGGTGTGGCCCGAGGGGAATATGTCGCCGCCCGCGAACATCTCGTTGGAGCCGATGGACGTGGCGTAGTGCGGACCCAGCCGGCCCATGCCGATCTTCGCGGCGCCCACGGTCGCGTTGAGCAGCAGCAACGACGTGCCCAGCACCAGCAGCGGGCGCAGGGTCTTCTGCTTGTACGTGCACCAGCCCAGCCAGGCCGCGACCGCCACGGCGGTCGGGCCGCGCTGGCCCAGGACCACGAAGTAGTCGAGGAAGGTGTGGATCTCCGGCCACTGCTTGTACGGGCGGAAGAGCATCACCTGCCAGTCGAACCGCACCGGCCAGGACGTGGTGAGCACGCCGACCACGATCGCCGCGTACACCACGGAGGTCGCCACGAAGATCCCCAGGCGGGTCCTGGTCATCCGTGGTCGCACGGGATCGGTCGGGCGCTCCTCCGGTTGGACGAGCTCGTCGTTGGTTCGCACCCAATCGACGTTACATTGCGTGACGGGAAGGTTCGGCCGATCGAGGCGCTTTGTGATGACGATGTGATGTGGAATGCGTCTCAATCGTGCCCGGCCCCAGGTTTGAAACCGGCGAATAAGAAACAGCTAAAGAGCCGTCGGTGGAGTCCGGGACTTTGTGCCGGGTGCTTAATTCTTTTATGTAGGGCGGAGTTTATCGGCGATTGGCCGCACGGTTCCGCGGCGTTTCCCGCCGGGCATCGCCGCTCGCCGAATTTCGATCATGGCGGGCCGGAGCCGTGCAGCCAGAACGCCCCGTAGGCGGAGGACGCCAGCGCCAGGACGGACACCACCGCCACCGCGCGTACCGTGCGTAGCCGGGCCAGGGCCACGGCCGGCGGCAGCAGCAGTCCGAACGCGGGCATCATCAGGCGCGGCTTGGAGCCGAAGTAGCCCTTCGCGGTGAGCGCCAGCAGCAGCACCGTGCCCGTGCAGACCAGCAGCGGCAGCGGCTGGCCCTGCCGGACCCCGGACCAGTACAGCCACAGCACCAGCGCGACGCCCACCAGCAGGCCCAGCCCGGCCGCGAACGCCGGGCCCGTCAGCCGCTCCCCGATGAACGAGGCGAAGGCCAGCCCGCCGTCGAAGCCGTTGCCCCAGCCGCCCTGCACGTCCAGGTAGCCCGTCGCACTGCCGGTGCGCACCCCCACCCAGGCGAAATAGGCCAGCCAGCCCAGCGGCGCCAGCGCCACCCCGAGCAACAGCCGGGGCAGCGGGGGCCGCGGCCCGCCGGCCCGGCGTGCCCGCACCAGCGTGACCAGCGCGGTGATCCAGACGGCGGCGACCACCGCCGCGCCCACCGGCCGGGTCAGCCCGGCCAGCGCCGCCAGCACGCCCGCCCCCACCCAGCGGCCGCTCAGCACGGCGTACACGCTCCACGCGGCCAGCGCCGTGAACAGCGACTCCGAGTAGGCCATCGACTGCACGACACCCACCGGCAGCGCCGCCCACAGCACGACGAGCAGGACACCCGCCCGCCGGCCGTACAGCCGGTCGCCGACGGCGAAGATGCCCCAGGCCGCGAACAGCGAGGCCACGCCGGAGACCACCAGACCCGCGTCGTTCACCGAGAGCGGCAGGACCGCCGACAGCGCCCGCTCCAGCCATGGCAGCAGCGGGAAGAACGCCAGGTCGGAGTGGACCTTGCCGCCCGGCAGATAAAGGGTGTGGCCGTAGCCCTGCTCGGCGATCCGGGCGTACCAGAGGGAATCCCAGCGCGCCGACAGCAGCCGGTGCGCCCCCTTGCCGTCCGCCAGGCCCCACAGGGCCAGCACCAGGACGCCCAGCGCCCGCACCGCCGCGTACAGCAGCAGGGCGGGAGCGGCCCGGCGCAGCGCGCCGCCGCGGGGCGGCGCGGCAGCGCCGGAGGCTATGCCGGTGGGGGTGGCGAGAGAGGTCATCGGTCGATTGTCCCAGTACCGGCGACGTGAGAGGGGCCACGTATGTTCCGGCGGGACTCGCGTACTCTGTCGACTCACTCGCCCCTCGACACCGCCGGGGCCCCAGATCCCCAGGCCCGCGCGTGGCCGCGAGCGCACGACACGGAGGTGTGTGGATGTCCGGGACGACCACGGCCGGGCCCCGACGGCCGGTCGGCGTTCCCCGGCAGCGGCTCCTGCCGCGCCGCGCGGAGGGCCCGACCGCCCCCGGGGCGAACCGGTGGACCGTGCTGGTCGTCCTGTGCGTCAGCCTGCTGCTCGTCGCCGTCGACGCCACCGTGCTGCACGTGGCCGTGCCCGCCGTCACCGAGGACCTGCGGCCCGGCGCCGTCCAGCTGCTGTGGATCGTGGACGTCTACCCCCTGGTCTGCGCCGCGCTCCTCATCCTTTTCGGCACCCTCGGCGACCGCGTCGGCCGCCGCCGGGTGCTGCTGCTGGGCTACGGGCTGTTCGGCGTGGCCTCCGCGCTCGCGGCGCTGGCGACCGCCCCGGAAGTGCTCATCGCCGCGCGGGCGCTGCTCGGCGCCGGCGGCGCGATGATCATGCCGGCGACGTTGTCCATCCTGCGGCAGGTCTTCCCCGACCGGCGCGAGCGCGCCCTGGCCATCGGCGTGTGGAGCGCGGTGGCCGCGGTCGGCGCGGCCGCGGGCCCGCTGCTGGGCGGCTTCCTGCTGGAGCATTTTTGGTGGGGCTCGGTCTTCCTCATCAACATTCCGCTGATGGCGGTCAGCCTCCCGGTCGGGCGGTGGCTGCTGCCGGAGTCGACGGGTGACCGCGACGGGCCGTGGGACGTGCTCGGCGCCCTGATGGCGGCGTTCGGCCTGTTCGGCGCCGTCTACGGGGTCAAGCAGGCCGGCAGCGCGGACCCGCTCTCGCTGGGCGCGGTCGTCCCGGCGGCGCTGGGCATCGCCCTGCTCGTCCTCTTCGTCCGCCGGCAGCGGCGCCGCCGCCATCCGCTGGTGGACCTGAAGCTGTTCGCGCGGCCCGCCTTCGGCACGTCGGTGGGCTGCATCGTGCTGGCCATGCTGGCCCTGGTGGGGCTCGAGCTCGTCGCCGCCCAGTACCTGCAGCTCGTCCTCGGCCTCACCCCGCTCGAGACCGGCCTGCGGCTGCTGCCGCTCACGCTCGCCGCGATGGCGGCGGGGCTGGCCGGCTCGCGGGTGCTGCACCGGTTCGGGCCGCGCGCGATGGTCTCGACGGGCTTCGTGCTGACGGCGATGGCGGTGCTCTCGCTGACCGTGATGGGCCGTCACGACCAGCCGGGCGTGCTGATCGCCGGCTTCGTCCTGCTCGGCTTCGGCCTGGAGACCACGCTCTTCGGGGCGTACGAGTCGATGCTCAACGAGGCCCCCGCGGAGGCGGCCGGCGGCGCGGCCGCGATCGGCGAGACCTCCTACCAGCTGGGCGCGGGCATCGGCATCGCGCTGCTGGGCAGTGTCATGAACGCCGCGTACGCGCCCGGGGTGGGCGCGGTACCGGGGGTTCCGTCGGCGGCCGGGGCGTCGGCCGGGCACTCGCTGGGCGAGGCCTACGCCGTGGCCGACCGGCTCGGCGGCCCCGCCGGGGCGGCCCTGCGGGCCGCGGCCCGCGACGCGTTCGTGCACGGCCTGCACGTCACCCTGGCGGTGAGCGCCGGCTTGCTGCTGCTGGGAGCGCTGGCCGCGCTGCGGTTGCCGCGCGGGCTGGACTGCGGGTCGGCCCCGGACTAGGTTCGGCACCGCCGGGCCCGGGATCGGGGGCTTGCCCCCCGTGGTTACTCAGCCGTAGCGTCAGGGGTGACCGATGATCACCCCCACCGCGACCGCGCCGGAGGCCGACGTGTTCGACCCGCATGATCCGCTCGGCATCGATGATCTCCTCAGTGACGAGGACCGGGCGGTCCGGGACACCGTCCGGGCGTGGGCCGCGGACCGCGTGGTGCCGTACGTCGCGGACTGGTACGAGCGCGGCGAGCTGCCCGGGATCCGGGAGCTGGCCCGGGAGCTCGGTTCGATGGGTGCCCTCGGCATGCAGCTCACCGGCTACGGCTGCGCGGGCGCGAGCGCCGTCCAGTACGGGCTGACCTGCCTCGAGGTGGAGGCCGCCGATTCCGGCGTCCGCTCGCTGGTGTCCGTGCAGGGCTCCCTGGCGATGTACGCCATCCACCGCTTCGGCTCTGAGGAGCAGAAGCAGCGATGGCTGCCGGGCATGGCGACCGGCGAGTTCATCGGCTGCTTCGGGCTCACCGAGCCCGACCACGGCTCGGACCCGGCCGGCATGCGCACCTACGCCAAGCGCGAGGCGGGCGGCGACTGGGTGCTGACGGGCCGCAAGATGTGGATCACCAACGGCTCGGTGGCGGACGTCGCCGTCGTGTGGGCGCGGACCGACGAGGGGGTCAGGGGGTTCGTCGTCCCCACTGACCGGCCCGGCTTCTCCGCGCCGGAGATCAAGCACAAGTGGTCGCTGCGCGCCTCCGTCACCAGCGAGCTGGTGATGGACGAGGTCCGGCTGCCCGCCGACGCCGTGCTGCCGGAGGTCACCGGGCTGCGGGGGCCGCTGAGCTGCCTGAACCACGCCCGCTACGGCATCGTCTGGGGCGCGATGGGCGCGGCGCGCACCTGCTTCGAGACGGCGCTGGAGTACGCGCGCAGCCGTGAGCAGTTCGGCAGGCCGATCGCCGGCTTCCAGCTCACCCAGGCCAAGCTGGCCGACATGGCGCTGGAGCTGCACAAGGGGATCCTGCTGGCCCACCATCTCGGGCGGCGGATGGACGAGGGGCGGCTGCGGGCGGAGCAGGTGAGCTTCGGCAAGCTGAACAATGTGCGGGAGGCGATCGAGATCTGCCGTACGGCCCGGACGATCCTGGGGGCCAACGGGATCTCGCTGGAGTACCCCGTCATGCGGCATGCGACGAACCTGGAGTCGGTGCTCACCTACGAGGGCACCGTGGAGATGCACCAGTTGGTGCTGGGCAAGGCGCTCACCGGCGTCGACGCGTTCCGGTGAGCACCCGGCCCACCATCGGCTCCGGTTGCTGTGCTTCCCGGGGGGCAACCCCCGGAACCCCCGGCCGGGTCACGGCCCACCCTCAGCTCTGGTTGAAGAAGCCGCCGTTCGCGCGGCCCATGGGCTCGCCGCTGACGACCTTGTAGTCGGCGGGGGTGAGCAGGAAGACGCGGTTGGCGACCCGCTCGATCGAGCCGCGCAGGCCGAAGGTGAGGCCGGCCGCGAAGTCCACGACCCGCTTGGCGTCGCTGGGTTCCATGCCGGTGAGGTTGACGATCACGGGGACGCCCTCGCGGAACAGCTCGCCGATGCCACGGGCGTCCCGGAAGCCGTCCGGGGTGACCGTGGCGATGCGGGTGCCCTGCTCCTGGGCGACCTCGTCGGCCACCCGGATCTTGGGGTTGGTCACCCAGGAGTCGCCGGGCTCGGTCCCCTCGTCCGAGTCCTCTTCGTAGCCGCCGTAGTAGCGCTCGTCATCGCTGTCGTCGACGAGGCCAAGCCAGGCACTCGCCTTGCGCACCGATCCCATGGACGCCTCCTCTCACACGCGGTGTGTTCCGCCCGCTCCTCTATGGTCGTCCATGATGCGGATGATGTGCCAAGTGGATGGCGGCCATGCGGGGATTTCGTGACGCATCTGGTGCAAAGCGGGTGGCGGTGCGTCAGAAACTCCTATGAGTGGACCGCAGGCGCTGGACCTGGGCATATGCGGCATGGTTCGGGCGGAGCGGGTTCCGGCCCAGCACGATTGTCCCCGGTGATTAGGATGCCCGGACGCATCGACACCACACACGGGGGCACGTTTTGTTCGGGATCATCAGGCCATGCCGTCACAGGCTGTCCGAGAGCATGCGAACGGAGTGGATGGCCCATCTCTGCGGGCTCTGCCTGGCACTGAAAGGCGATCACGGGCAGTTCGCTCGAATAGCCACCAACTACGACGGCCTGGTCATATCCGTGCTCGTCGAGGCGCAGTCGCCCGACGACGGCGGCGAGGGATCCTGGCGGCGCACGGCGGGGCCCTGCCCGTTGCGCGGGATGCGGTCCGCGCCCGTGGCGCGGGGCGAGGGCGCGCGGCTGGCCGCTTCGGTCTCGCTGGTCCTGGCGTCCGCCAAGATGCGCGACCATGTCGCCGACGGCGACGGGATGTTGGCGCGCCGCCCGGTCGCGGCGGCCGCGCGCAGGGTGGCCGCCCGGTGGGACCGCGCGGGCGCCCGTACGGGATCTGAACTCGGCTTCGACACGGCCGTTCTGGTCGAGGCCGTCGAACGGCAGGCCGGGATCGAGGCGCTGGTCCGCGCCGGCACCCCGCTGCTGGAGGTGACCGAGCCGACCGAGACCGCCACCGCCGAAGCCTTCGCCCACACCGCCGTCCTGGCGGGGCGGCCCGACAACCGCGAACTGCTGCGTGAGGCGGGCCGGCTCTTCGGGCGCCTGGCCCATCTGCTGGACGCCGTCGAGGACCTCGAGGAGGACGCCCGCACCGGGGCGTGGAACCCCATTGACGCCACCGGCACCGAGCTCGCCGAGGTGCGGCGGCTGTGCGACGACGCCGTGCACGGCGTGCGGCTGGCGCTGCGCGACGTCGAGTTCGCGAGCAAGGCGCAGGGCAGGCTGGCGCATCTGCTGCTGGCGCACGAGCTGGAACGTTCCGTCGACCGGGCGTTCGCCACGGGCGGCTGCTCGACGCGGGGCCACCACCACGGCGGGCGCGAGCCCGGGGCGCAGGGCTCCTACGGTCCCTACGGCGCGCCGCCGACGATGCCGCCGCCCGCCCCGCCGGAGCCGCCCCGGCGCGGGCGGCGGCGCGGCCTGATCGCCGGATGCGCCGTGTGGACCGGGCTGTTCTGCACCGGGCAGGTGTGCTGCAAGGACCCCTACCAGGACCCGTGGAGCGGAGAGCCCCGCGAGGGCTGGTGCGCCAAGTGCTGTGACAACTGCAGCGATTGTGGCGACTGCGCCGAATGTTTCAAGTGCTGCGGCAACTCCGAGGGTGAAGGCGGCGGCTGCTGCGACGGATGCGATTGCTGTGACTGCGGGTGTGACTGTGGCTGCTGAATAAGCGAGGGGAGGGCGCGGCTCAACGGCCGCGCCGGTGAAGGCAGTGGGGCCGGGCGCCGGACGGTGCCACGGCGGGTGGCACGACGGCGGACGGCGCGACGGCGGGCGGGGTCAGCGCGTACAGGAGGCGGACCACACCCGACCGAAGTCGATGTGGTCGCGGGTGACCAACCGCTGCCTTTGTTGCATGGGGCAAGTGGAACAGTCATCCGTTTCGCCGTCAACTCACTTGAGACGCAACGTCCACAGTACGGACGGGCGTTCGGGCAGGGTTGACAGCGAGCCATGGCCCCGGCTTAGCCTCGGGGGCCGGTCGTGCTGAGGGGCGCGGCCCATGTGAAGGCAGCACCGTCTCTGTCCGGTCCCCGCATCCACGGAGCCTTCGCATGCCCGAACCCACCCGACCCCTGCATCTGGCCGTCGCGCTCGACCGGCCCGGGACCTATGACGCCGAGCCCTTCGTACGGGCCGCGCGGCTCGCCGAGCGGGGGAGGCTGGACTTCGTCACGCTCGGCGACTCCTTCGGGCCGCCCCGGCGGGGCGCCGGGCGACTGGACGCGGCCGCCGTGCTCGCCCGCGTCGCGCCCGCCACCGAGCGGATCGGCCTGGTGCCCACCGTCACCACCACCCACACCGAGCCCTTCCGCCTCTCCGCCTCCCTTGCCGCCCTCGACTGGGTCAGCCGGGGCCGCGCCGGCTGGACCGTGGCCGTCTCCGCCTCCGAGAGCGAGGCCCGGCTCTTCGGCCGCCGCCCCGTGCCCTCCGCGGAGGCGGCCTGGCGCGAGGCGGACGCGGTCGCCGACGCCGCCGCCCGGTCGTGGGGCCCGCAGGGCCACCCCGTCGTGGCCGTCGAGGCCATCACCCCGCCGTCCCGCCGGTTCGCCGCCCGGCACGCCGACGTCGCCTTCGTCCGTGCCGGGCACGCCGGCGACGCCCGTACCGTCCGCGCCGCCCGCGACGACCTGCGCCGCCGCGCACGCGAGACGGGCCGCGACCCCGCCGCCGCGAGAGGCCGCCTCGTCGTCCTCGCCTCCCTGCCCGTCGCGCTGTACGCGGCCGCGGACGCCGTCGCCCTCGCCGACCTCGTCGGCGACTGGTACGCGGACGGCGTGGCCGACGGCTTCCACTTCCGGCCCCGCAACCCCGAACGGGACCTCGCGCTGCTCGTCGACGGCACCGTGCCCGTCCTCCAGCACCGCGGCCTGTTACGCGGTTTCTATCCGGGCGGCACGCTCCGCGAGCACCTGTGTCTGTCCCGCCCGGCCAAACGCCGGGCACCCGCCAGGGAGACGACATGAGGACACCGGGGGGCGCGTTCCGTACGGGCTCGCCCGGCCCGTATGGAAAGGTTGACCGGCATGAGCACACCTGATGCGCGACAGCAGTGGAAGGCGTGGCGCGAGGAACGCACCGAGACGGTCGCCGCCCCCTACGGGCCGCTCGCGTTGACCGGCACCTACTGGCTCGCCGACGCCTCCGGTAGCCGGATTCCGGCCGTCCCCGGGATCTGGGCGGAGGCGGAGGACGGCGAGGCCCTGCTGCTGACCGCCATTGCCGCGGACGGGCTGACCGTGGACGGGCGGCCGCTGGAGGGGCAGGTCCGGCTCACCCCCGACAGCTCCCCGGCCACCGCCCGTCTCGCGCACGACGGCCGGAAACTGGTGGTCATGCGCCGCGAGGGGCTGTGGGCGGTCCGTGTCTTCGACCCCGGGTCCGCGCGGCGCCGGGCCTTCGCCGGGATCGACGCCTTCGACTACGACGAGCGCTGGGTGCTGCCCGGCCGCTTCCGTTCCTACGAGCGCGAGCGCACGGTCGCGGTGGAGAACGCCGACGGGCGCGAGCGCGGCCTGGACCTCGCCGGTGAACTGGCCTTCGTCATCGGCGGCGAGGAGCACACGCTGCTCGTCTCGGCGGAGGCCGACGGGTCGCTGTGGGCGGTCTTCGCCGACGCCACCAGCGGCACCTCCGGGTTCGCCTTCCGCTTCCTCAAGCCCCCGCCGCCCGAGGCCGACGGCACGGTGACCGTGGACTTCAACCGCGCGGTGCTGCCGCCGTGCGCCTTCGCCGACCACTTCATCTGCCCCTTCCCGCCGCCGGGCAACCGGCTGCCGGTCGCCGTCGAGGCGGGGGAGCGGAACCCGCTCACGCACTGACGCGTCGCAGGAGCGGGCCCGGAAGCCCTTCAGGACGCTGCCCCGGTGGCCCCGAGCCGTCGGGGCCCTTCGTCGTGCGCCGGGGGCGCCGTCCGAAAGGTGCCCTTGCGCCCTGCCGCCGATGGCCCGAATACTCACCGCAGCGCTTGTCAGGGGCACGGCGAAAGTGGAATCCGGTGTGCCCCTTCGGCTGCGCCTCACGGGCCCGCGCGCGCCGCGGACCCCCGACCCCACTCGGGAGGAACAACGTGAGGATCAGGCGCACCACCCCCCGCCCCGCCCGCACCGGACGAGCCCGCGTCATCGCCGTGGCCTCCGGCCTGCTGGCCGCCTCCGCCCTCGCCGTCACCGACGCCCAGGCCGGCGCCGGAACCGCCGCCGCGCCCTCGGCGGCGCGGCTGGCCGCGGTGAGCACGGCCGTGGAGTCAGCCGGTGTGGCGGGCACCGCCTGGGTCGTCGACCGGGACACCGGCACGGTCGTGGTCACCGCGGACTCCACCGTCTCCGCCGCCGACATCGCCAGGATCAGACGCGAGGCCGGGCCCCATGCGATACGCGTTGAGCGCACCCCCGGCACGTTCCGCACGCTGATATCCGGCGGCGACGCCGTCTACGCCCAGAGCTGGCGCTGCTCGGCCGGGTTCAACGTCCGCAAGGGCAGCACCTACTACTTCCTGACCGCCGGCCACTGCACCGAGGGCAAGCCGCAGTACTACGCCAACTCCTCCCGCACCACCCCCATCGGACCCAGCACCGGCACCAGCTTCCCCGGCAACGACTACGGGATCGTGCAGTACACCAACGGCTCGATCGCCCACCCCGGCGAGGTCAACCTCTACAACGGCCGCTCCCAGCGCATCACCGGCGCGGGCAACGCCACCGTCGGCCAGAACGTCCAGCGCAGCGGCTCCACCACCGGTCTGCACGGCGGCAAGGTCACCGGCCTGAACGCCACTGTCAACTACGGCAACGGCAAGATCGTCCGCGGCCTGATCAAGACGAACGTCTGCGCCGAGCCGGGCGACAGCGGCGGCGCCCTCTTCGCCGGCTCCACCGCCCTCGGCCTGACCTCCGGCGGCAGCGGCAACTGCCGCTCGGGCGGGACGACCTTCTTCCAGCCGGTCACCAAGGCGCTCAGCGCCTACGGGGTGAGCATCCTCTGAAGCCGGGCCGGGCGGCCACGTCCGCCGGCCCCACCACGCGTCTGACCGCGAGCGCTCCGCCCTTCCCCCTGCCTGCGGCCAGCAGCACCCGGACCCCCGGCCCCCGCGGGCCGGGGGTCCGGGCACGTCCGCCGCCGCCCCGGCCGCCGCCTGTCCGCCCGTCCGCCCGTCGTCCCAGCTCTCGACCGGCGTCCGGTCCGGGCATACCGTGGAGACATATCACCTGATACGGGCACAGGGGGCCGTGATGCTCGAAGACCTCGTGGTAGCGCTGGTGGCCGCCGGGTCGGCCGGTCTGGTGTACCTGGGCGCCGCGGCCCGGGTGGTCAAGCAGTACGAGCGCGGAGTGGTGCTGCGGCTGGGACGGCTGCGCTCCGAGATACGGCAGCCGGGATTCACTCTGATCGTTCCGGGCGTGGACCGGCTGCGCAAGGTGAACATGCAGATCGTCACCATGCCGGTGCCCGCCCAGGAGGGCATCACCCGGGACAACGTCACGGTGCGGGTCGACGCCGTCGTCTACTTCAAGGTCGTGGACGCCGCCGAGGCCGTCATCCAGGTCGAGGACTACCGCTTCGCGGTCTCGCAGATGGCCCAGACCTCGCTGCGGTCGATCATCGGCAAGAGCGACCTCGACGATCTGCTCTCCAACCGGGAGAAGCTCAACCAGGGGCTGGAGCTGATGCTCGACAGCCCGGCCGTCGGCTGGGGCGTCCACATCGACCGGGTGGAGATCAAGGACGTCTCGCTGCCGGAGACGATGAAGCGGTCGATGTCCCGGCAGGCGGAGGCGGAGCGCGAGCGCCGGGCCCGGGTGATCAACGCGGACGCGGAGCTGCTGGCGTCGAAGAAGCTGGCGGAGGCGGCGCAGACGATGTCCTCGCAGCCGTCGGCGCTGCAACTGCGGCTGTTGCAGACGATTGTGGCGGTGGCCGCCGAGAAGAACTCCACGTTGGTGTTGCCGTTCCCGGTGGAGTTGCTGCGGTTCCTGGAGAGGGCGGCGGAGCCGCCGCATGAGGCGGCGGAGCAGCTGCCCAAGGGGGAGGCCGGTGGGGGCTGAGCCGGGGACTTTCCCCCACCCCGCCCCTTCCCGTAACCGGGGCTCCGCCCCGGACCCCGCCGCGCTCCGCGCGGTGTCCTCAAACGCCGGACGGGCTGAATCGGTTGCCCGGACCCGCTGAAGCGCGCGCAGCGCTCGGCGCCCGGTAGGGGCGCGCGTATGAAAATACGCGCGACCGGAAGTCGCCCTTGTGCACTCCCTCGCCCGATCGGGACACTCGACGGACCAACTTGGCATGGACGCGACCTCCTGTCGGGGGTGCGGCTGTGTCGTTCGTCCTCCGGGCCCGTGGTCATGCGCAGCCGGGCCCAACCCCCCACTGGAGGTGCCGAGTTGAAGTTTCGTTGGACGTCCGTGCGCACCACCCTGGCGGGTGCGGCCGTGGCCGCGCTCGCCGTTGTCACTCTCGCTCCGCAGCAGGCCCAGGCGGCTCCTCGTGACGTCGTCGCCGACGGCCTGGTGACCGGTGTCGTCGGTGCGCTCGGGCAGGTGGCGGGCGGTCGGTCCGCCCTGGCGCGGCTCTCGCCGGCCCGGCTGGAGTCGGCCCGCCGGACGCTGAGCGACCGTGCCACGATCCCCGGCACCGCGTGGGTGACGGATCCCAGAGTCGACCGGGTCGTGGTGACCGCCGACAGCACCGTCACCGGTGCCCGGCTGGCGAGGCTGAAGGAGGTCACGTCCGGCCTCGGGCAGGCGGTGGAGGTGCGCAGGATCACTACCAGGCTCACCCGCTACGTCGAGGGCGGGGACGCCATCTGGGGCCCCACGGCCCGCTGTTCGCTCGGTTTCAACGTCGTCGACGGCTCCGGCCGTCCCTTCTTCCTGACCGCCGGGCACTGCGGCAACGTCGTGGCGCAGTGGTCCCGGTCCAAGGGCGGCGCGCCCTTCGCGAAGACCGTCAAGTCGGTCTTCCCCGGCAAGGACCACTCCCTCGCCGAGTACACCGACCCGGGTGTCGCCTCCCCCGGCTCGGTGGCCCTCGGCGGCCGCTCGCAGAAGATCACTCACGCCGCCGCCGCGTACGTCGGTGAGCGGGTGCGGCGCAGCGGGTCCACCACCGGGGTGCACGGCGGCAGGGTCACCGGCCTCGACGCCACCGTCAACTACCCGGAGGGCACGGTCACCGGGCTGATCCAGACCGACGTCTGCGCCGAGCCGGGCGACAGCGGCGGCCCGCTCTTCGACGGCGACGCCGCGCTGGGCCTGACCTCGGGCGGCAGCGGCAACTGCGGCCTGCTGGGCGGCACGACCTACTACCAGCCGGTGGGAGAAGCCCTGGCCGCCTACGGGGTGCGCATCGGCTGACGCGCCCCCGCCACGGACCGCGGCCCCCGGACACACCTCCACGGTGTCCGGGGGCCGCTTCACGTGCCGTGGTTCTCGAACCGGCGAGATTCTAGAACTCGAAGACCGTGCCCTTGCCCGCCTTCAGCTCGCACGGGTTGGCGAAGGTGCGCTCGAAGCTCACCCGGCGGCCCTCCCACACGCCCTCGGCGGTGACAACGCTCGGGTTCCACTCCCGCGTGCAGGCGGTGCCCTCCTTGACCTTGGTGACCTCGTCGAAGTCACCGCCGGCGAGCCGCAACGTGGCGCAGGCGCCACGGGTGTTCGGGTGGGTGCCGTCGGCCTTCGGGGTGCACGTGAGGGTCACGGCGCGCTGAACGCCGGCGGTGGCCGCCGAGTCGCCCTGGCCGATGGTCAGTACCAGCGCTGAGGGCGCGTACAGACTCTGCGTCTGTGCCGCGGGTATGGGCGTGGGTGCGGCGTTCGCCGCCGTTCCGACTCCCACCAGGCCGCCCAGTGCCAGCGCGGCTCCCAGCGCGATCCCCCCAGTGATGTACCGCATTCCGAACACTCCCTTGTTCGTCGGTGCAGATAACGGACGGCAGTCTTGCTCAACTCGAGCATGAACGCACCCCGATCGAACACTTTCAGTCGCTGATTGAAAACCCTGTGTAGTGTCGGGGGTTGGCCGGATCCGGTGTGAGCGGGCTCTCGCGGACGATCGCGCAGCGGTCGTCGCATCCGTTGTGATGTCCGACTTGGGGGAGAAGATGCGGAATTAATGTTTCAGGGATGTTGACCAGCGCAGATTCCTTGTTTTCATTGATGAAATATCAAAAGAGCCTGCGAAAAGGCGATTTGCGATGCGCTGAACCGTTGGATCTAATGAGCTATGCGTCGGTCCGGGAGCCTCCCGGGGCCCGGCCGAAAAGCGGTCCGCCCGGCGGCCGCGGGGCGGCCGGAGCGTTCGCGGAGTGTCGCAGCAATGGCTGAAGACCACTCAGACCGACTGTTCGGTCTGCCGCTTCGGGGGCCCTCCATGGCGTCGCGACGCGAAGGGCTCCGCGCCGCCGCCCGCACGAGGAGGGGACGGGCGGCGGCGCGGCACGGTCATTCCGCGGCGTCCCGGCGGGCCCGCCGCACCGCGCCGGCCATCGTGACCGCCGTCCCCGCCGCCGCCCAGCCGGACAGCACCAGCAGCGGGCAGGTCAGCGCGTTGCCCCCGAAGTAGGCGATGGAGCGCGCCGACCAGGTGCCCGCGCCCGGTGGCAGGGCCGGGCCGATGGCGCGCCAGAACGGCGGCAGCAGCGGATAGGGGTACGCCCCGCCCGCGCTGGGGTTGCCCAGCACGACGACGAGGGCGATCGCCAGGCCGATGCCCACCACGCCCGCCAGCCCCTGCAGGGCCAGGGTCAGGGCGCCCACGGCGAAGACCACCAGTGCGCCCAGC
Organism: Streptomyces sp. NPDC053048; assembly: GCF_044547045.1. Classification (NCBI taxonomy): domain Bacteria; kingdom Bacillati; phylum Actinomycetota; class Actinomycetes; order Kitasatosporales; family Streptomycetaceae; genus Streptomyces; species Streptomyces sp. NPDC053048. Next base: position 398,543 of record NZ_JBITZS010000008.1, on the reverse strand, counting down.
CCCCACAGGCCCAGGACGCTGCCCGGCAGTGCCCCCAGGAGCGGGCCGGTGATGACGGCGCCGAGCAGGCCCGCGACGATCGCGTAGACGGCGATCGCCCCGAGCCGGATGACCGCCCGGTGGGGGTTGGCGGGGCGGGCGCCCGCGCTGACGGCGAGGATCGCCGCGCACAGATAGCCGCCCACGCACCAGCCCACCACCAGGTAGAAGGAGCTCAGCCCGCGGGCGTCCCCGACGGCCGCCGGGGCGACGTCGGTGACCTCGACGGTGCGCTGCTGCGCCCGTTCGACGCGGGTGACGACCGCCTCGGCGGCCTGGGCGAGGGAGGCGCCGGAGCCGCCGGCGACGAGCAGGGTGTCGGTGCTGCCGCGCGGGTCGACGACCAGCGCCGCGTCGAGGTCGCGCTCGCGGATCTCCCGTACGGCCTGGGTCCTGTCGCGGACCGTGCGCGGGTCCAGGGGGGTGCCGGGCAGGGCGGCCAGGTCACGGGTCAGCTGCTCGCCGAGCCGCGGCGGGGCCACCACGCCGAACGCGATGTCCTTCGGCTTCGGGCTGTGGAAGGCGCCGACGTAGGAGATGACGAACGCGAGCTGCAGCACCAGCGCGCCGATCACCAGCAGCGCCGCCCGGCCCGTCACCGCCTCCCGCGTCTCCTCGAGAAGGCGGGCGCCGCCGCCGGGGGTGCAGACCATGCCTCGAGCCTGCGAGGTCCGGCGGGGCGGCGCAGTCGGTGCGGGCCGTACGGGTGAGCCGGGGCGCGCCTCGCACAGTGATTCGTACGAACGTTCGAGAAGTGGTTTATGGTGGATGGGGAGGGGCGGTTTTCGGACAGGGGGTGCGGCGGCAGGAGGTGTGATGGCAGCGTTCTCGGCGGCGGCGCCGGCGTTCACGCACCTGCACACCGCCTCGGGCTTCTCGACGCGGTACGGCGCCACACACCCCGAACAGCTGGCCGAGCGGGCCGCCGAGCGCGGCATGGACGCACTCGCCCTCACCGACCGCGACAGCCTCGCCGGCGCCGTCCGGTTCGCCAGGGCGGCGGCCCGAGCGGGGGTGCGGCCGCTGTTCGGCGTGGACCTGGCCGTCCGCGAGCCGCTGCCCGCGGACGGGGCCACGGTGCGGCACCGCACCCCGGCGCGCGGCGGCGCCTTCGTCGACGAGTCCGCGCCCCGCGCCGTCTTCCTGGCCCGCGACGGCGCGCCCGCCTGGGCCGCGCTGTGCGGGCTGGTCTCCGCCGCCCACGCGCGCACCGGCGAGCGCCCCGCACTGGACCGGGACGACCTCGCGGCCGCCGCCGACGGCATCCGCGCCCCGCTGACCGTCCTGCTCGGCCCCGACTCCGGGATCGGCCGCGCGCTGGCCGCCGGACGCCCCGACCGGGCCGCACGGCTGCTGCCGCCCTGGCGCGAAATGTTCGGTGACGGCCTGCGCCTGGAGGCCGTCTGGCACGGCCGCACCGGCACCGGCCCCGGCTCCCTGCGGCTGGCCGCCCGCACCGTCGGCTTCGCCGCCGAACAGGGCGTACCGGCCGTGCTGACCAACGCCGTCCGCTACGCCGACCCCGGCCAGGGGCCCGTCGCCGACGTCCTCGACGCCGCCCGGCTGCTGGTGCCGGTCGACCGCCGCAGGCCCGAGGCCCTCGACGGCGGCGAGCGCTGGCTGAAGGACCCCGCCGCCATGGCCGCCGCCGCCGAACGGATCGCGGAGGCCGCCGGGTTCCGCCGCGACGAGGCCCGTCGGCTGCTCGCCGCCACCGAGCGGACCGCCGCCGAGTGCCTGGTCGACCCCGAGGACCACCTGGGCCTGGGCACCGTGCACTTCCCCGAGCCGCACCTGGTCGGCGCCGGCCGCCGCACCGCCGCCCGCGTGCTGCGCTCCCGCTGCGCCGCGGCCATGGTGCTGCGCGGATACGACCGCGACCGCCGCTACTGGGACCGGCTGGAGGAGGAGCTGCGCACCATCGAGGCGCGCGGCTTCCCCTCGTACTTCCTCACCGTCGCCCAGGTCGTCGACGACACCCGGGCCCTCGGCATCCGCGTCACCGCCCGCGGCTCCGGCGCCGGCTCCCTGGTCAACCATCTGCTCGGCATCGCCCACGCCGACCCCGTCGCACACGGCCTGCTGATGGAGCGCTTCCTGTCCACGCGCCGGAAGGTGCTGCCCGACATCGACATCGACGTCGAGTCCGCCCGCCGCCTGGAGGTCTACCGCGCCGTCTTCGACCGCTTCGGCGAGGAGCGGGTCGCGACCGTCTCCATGCCCGAGACCTACCGGATCCGGCACGCGGTGCGCGACGTGGGCGCCGCCCTCGGCATGGAACCGGCCGAGGTCGACCGGCTCGCCAAGGCGTTCCCCCACATCCGGGCCCGCGACGCCCGCGCGGCCCTGGCCGAACTCCCCGAGCTGCGCGGCGTCGCCACCGGTCCGCACGGGATCGCCGACGCCCGCCTGTGGGGGCTGGTCGAGGCGCTGGACGGGCTGCCGCGCGGCATCGCCATGCACCCGTGCGGGGTGCTGCTCTCGGACGCCTCCCTGCGCGCCCGCACCCCCATCGTGCCCACCAGCGGCGAGGGCTTCGCCATGTCGCAGTTCGACAAGGACGACGTGGAGGAGCTGGGGCTGCTCAAGCTCGACGTGCTGGGCGTGCGGATGCAGTCCGCGATGGCGCACGCGGTGGGCGAGATCGAACGGGCCACCGGGCGCCGCGTCGACATCGACGACCCCGCGCAGGTGCCGCCGGGCGACCGGGCGACGTACGAGCTGATCCGCTCCACCGAGACGCTCGGCTGCTTCCAGATCGAGTCGCCGGGCCAGCGGGACCTGATCGGACGGCTGCAGCCCGAGACGTTCCACGACCTCGTCGTCGACATCTCGCTGTTCCGGCCGGGCCCGGTCGCGGCCGACATGGTCCGGCCCTTCATCGAGGCCCGGCACGGCCGCGCCCCCGTGCGCCACCCGCACCCCGACCTGGCACCGGCCCTGGACGAGACGTACGGCGTGGTCGTCTTCCACGAGCAGATCATCGAGATCCTGCGCATCATGACCGGCTGCGACCGGGGCTACGCCGACGAGACCCGGCGCGCGCTGTCCGACCCCGAGCTGGTGGGAAGGGTGCGGGCCTGGTTCGCGACGCGGGCACGGGAGCGGGGCTACCCGCCGGAGGCCGTCGAGCGCACCTGGGAGATCGTCGAGGCGTTCGGCAGCTACGGCTTCTGCAAGGCGCACGCCGTGGCCTTCGCCGTGCCCACGTACCAGTCGGCCTGGCTCAAGGCCCACCACCCCGCGGCCTTCTACGCCGGGCTGCTCACCCACGACCCCGGCATGTACCCCAAGCGGCTGCTGCTCGCGGACGCCCGGCGGCGCGGGGTGCCGATCCTGCCGCTGGACGTGAACCGCTCGGGCACGGCCTATTCGATCGAACTGGTGTCCGGCGAGGCGGGGGGTGCGGGGCGCTTCGGCATCCGCCTCGCCCTGTCCGAGGTGCAGGGCATCGGCCGGTCCGAGGCGCACCGGATCGCCGACGGCCGCCCGTACACCTCGCTCCAGGACCTGTGGCGGCGCGCCCGGCCCGCCAGGCCGGTCGCCGAACGGCTGGCCCGGGTCGGGGCGCTGGACGCCTTCGGCACCAACCGCCGGGACCTGCTGCTGCACATCGCCGAGCTGCACGGACGACGGGACCCCGCCGGCGCCGTCCAGCCGACGCTGATCGACAGCGCGCGGGCCGAGCCGATCGGCCTGCCGGACCTGGACGCGAAGGAGCGGCTGGGCGCCGAGCTGAACGTGCTCGGCATGGACACCTCGCGCCATCTGATGACCGATCACCGGGCGTTCCTGACGGAACTGGGCGCGACCCCGGCCCGCCGGCTGCGCGACGCGCGGCACGGCGAGACCGTGCTGGTCGCGGGCGCCAAGGCCGCGACCCAGACGCCACCGGTCCGCTCGGGGCGGCGGGTCGTCTTCACCACCCTCGACGACGGCACGGGCCTGGTCGACTGCGCCTTCTTCGACGACAGCCACCCGGCGTGCGCGCACACCGTCTTCCACTCCTGGCTGCTGCTCGTGCGCGGCACGGTGCAGCGGCGGGGGCCGCGCAGCCTGAGCGTGGTGGGCACGGCGGCGTGGGACCTGGCGGAGCTGGCGCGGCTGCGGGCGGAGGGGGGACTGGGGGCGGTGGCGGCGGTGCTGGCGGCGCCCACGGGGGCCGGGGCCCCCGCCGCGGCCGAGCGTCGTATCCGGCTGTCCACCGGCTACACCATGCATCCGTGGGCGGATCTGCAGCCGGCCGGTGAGGGGGCGGCCACGGGGCGCAAGCTGTGGCACGCGAGTCCGGGGAGTGCGGGACGATGAACGTGCGCAGGCTTTCCCCCACCCCGCCCCTTCCCGAAACCGGGGGCTCTGCCCCCGGCCCCCGGGCCGCGCTGCGCGCGGTGTCCTCAAACGCCGGACGGGTTGGAATTCTGTACCTGCACTTCCACCCCGGCTCAGCCGGTGCGGCCCTCGACGAGGAGACCTACGACGGGCTGCTCGCGTTGCTCGCCGAGGTGACGCCCGTGGTGCAGGCCGTGCCTCCTGACGCCGCGCTCATGGATGTGCGCGGCGCCGTGCGCTACTTCGGGCACGATCCGGCCGAGCTGGCCGAGTTGCTCAGGGTCCGGGCCCTGGCCCGGTACGGCGTGGACTGCACGGCCGGTATCGCCGCCAACCCCATGCTCGCCAGGATGGCCGCACAGGACGGCGCCCCCGGCGCCATCCGCGCCCTCACGGCGGAGCCGCAGGACGTGGCCGCGTTCCTGGCGCGCAAGCCTGCCGCCGCGCTGTACGGGGTGGGGCCGGCCACCGCCCGCACCCTGTGTTCGTACGGGCTCGACAGCGTCGGCCGGATCGCCGACGCGCCGCTCGCCGCGCTGCAGCGCATCCTCGGCGCGGCCGCCGGGCGGCGGATCCACGAGCGGGCGCACGGCATCGACCCCACGCCCGTCACCCCGGACGCGCGCGCCCGCTCGATGGGTGCCGAACACCGCTTCGGCGCCGACGAACTGGACCCGGAACGACGGCGGCACGCGCTGCTCGCGCTCGCCGACGGGCTGGGGGCCAGGATGCGGGCGGGCGGCCAGGTCGCCCGCGGCCTGAAGCTCACCGTCCGGTACGCCGACGGCTCCTCGAGCACCCGCTCGAGGACCTTCGCCGAACCGACCGCGCACACCCCCGAGCTGACCGCCGCCGCCTACGCGCTGCACGCCGCGCTCGCCCTGCAGCGCGCCAGGGTGCGGTCGGTGGCGCTGCGCGCCGAGGGGCTGGGCGACGGGAAACTCGCCGCGCACCAGCTGACGTTCGATCCCGCCGACGAGAAGGCGCGCCGTGTCGAGGCGGCGGTCGACCGGGCGCGGGCGCGCTTCGGCATGGGGGCGGTGGGGCCCGCCGCGACGCTGGACGTGCGCGGTCGCGAAGTGGCGTAATCACGCCACATCCGATTTCGGGGAATTTGCTTGACGAAAGCAAGAAACGCCCCGCACCCTACTCGCAAGTAAGTTAACGACCTTTTAATGCGCCCGAAACAGTCGCCCGGGTGCCGGTCGGTATGCCATCCCCCACCTGCGAGGACGTCATATGAAGCTGCGCCGCAGACCCTGGAAGTCGCTCCGTTCCCTCCTGCCCGCCCTGGCTCTCGCCCTGTCGGCGGCCGCCGTGCCGACGTCGGCGGCCGCCGCCCCGAGCGCCGCGGAAACGGTCAGCAGTGGCTGGAACGATTTCAGTTGCAAGCCCTCCGCCGCCCATCCCCGTCCCGTGGTCCTCGTCCACGGCACGATGGAGAACTCCACCAACAACTGGTGGTCCTTCGCCCCTTACCTGGTCAAGCGCGGCTACTGCGTCTTCTCCTTCGACTACGGCAAGCTGCCCGGCGTCCCTGTCTTCCACGGCCTCGGGCCCGTGGCGAAGTCGGCCGAGGAACTGGCCGTGGACGTCGACAAGGTGCTGGCCGCCACCGGCGCCTCCAAGGTCGACATCGTCGGCCACTCGCAGGGCGGGATGATGCCCCGTCAGTACATGAAGTTCAACGGCGGCGCCAAGAAGGTCAACGCGCTGGTCGGCATCGCCCCCAACAACCACGGCACCACCCTGTCCGGGCTCACCAGGCTGCTGGACGTGGTCCCCGGCGCGCGCGGCGTGATCCAGGACAATGCCCCGGGCCTGACCGACCAGGTCGTCGGCTCGGACTTCATGAAGCGCCTCAACGAGGGCGGCGACACCCTTCCCGGCGTCAAGTACACCGTGATCGCGACCAGGTACGACGAGGTCGTCACCCCCTACGAGACGCAGTTCCTCTCCGGGCCGGGCGTCCGCAACGTCCTGGTCCAGGACCTGTGCCCGGTCGACATCTCCATGCACCTGACCCTGGGCACGATCGACCGCGTGGCCTTCCACGAGGCCGCCAACGCCCTGGACCCGGAGAACGCCACCCCGGCGAACTGCGCCTCCATGCTGAGCTAGCCGGCCGGGACGGAAAAACCAGTGGCTCCGTGCCCCGCCGTGGGAGAGGCTGCGGCCGTTGATCCGACGACGGCGAGGCATGGAGCGGGGTTTCATGATGAACGGGGTACTCACGGCGGGCGGCACGGTGACGGTCGGGCTGGTGAAGGCGGGCCGGACCAAGGTGCGCTATCCCGCCGTCGTCACCCACGACGACGGCACGCGGGTCGTGGTGCGGGCGCCCTGGGCGGGTGCCGGGCCGCGCGACTTCGGGTTCGTCCGGTTCGAGGACGGCGACGTGTTCACCGAGCACTACTGGCGCGACCGCTGGTACGCCGTCAAGGAGGTGCGGGACGCCTCCGGCACGCTCAAGGGCTGGTACTGCGACGTCACCCGTCCCGCGCGGGTGGAGGCCGGCGCGCTCGTCGTCGAGGACCTCGACCTGGACCTGTGGGTCTCGGCGGACGGGGCCACCGTACTGCGCCTGGACGAGGACGAGTTCGCCGACAGCGGCCTGGACGCCCGTGACCCCGCCGCGGCACGGGCGGCCCGCGAGGCGCTGGACGAGCTCGAGGCGCTGGCCCGGTCGGGCGGCCTCGGTGGTCTTCTCGCCTGAACATGACAGGGTGACGGCATGACCGAAACCGGCAAGCACGTCTCCGCCCTCGACCTCGTCCTGGCCGTCGTGGACCCCGGCAGCTGGCGCTGCTGGGACGATCCCGTCGCGGTGACCACCGACGACCCCGACTACCGCGCCGATCTGCTCGCCGCCCGCGAGCGGACCGGGCTGGACGAGTCGGTGATCACCGGTGAGGGGCGGGTGCACGGGCGCCGAGTGGCCCTGGTGGCCTGCGAGTTCCGCTTCCTGGCGGGATCGATCGGGGTCGACGCGGGGGAGCGGCTGGTACGGGCCGTGGAGCGGGCCACCGCCGAGCGGCTGCCGCTGCTGGCGGCGCCCGCCTCCGGCGGCACCCGGATGCAGGAGGGGACCATCGCCTTCCTGCAGATGGTGAAGGTCGCCGGCGCGATCACCGACCACAAGGCCGCCGGGCTGCCCTACCTCGTCCACCTGCGGCACCCCACCACGGGCGGCGTCCTCGCCTCCTGGGGTTCGCTCGGCCACCTCACCGCCGCCGAACCGGGCGCCCTCATCGGCTTCCTGGGCCCGCGCGTGCATCAGGCGCTCTACGGCGAGGAGTTCCCGGCGGGCGTCCAGGTCGCCGAGAACCTGCTGGCGAACGGACTGGTGGACGCCGTTCTGCCGGCCGGGCGGCTGGCGGGCGTCGCGGCGCGGGCGCTGTCCGTGCTGTGCGCGGACGGCGGAGGCGCTCCGGATGCCACCGCCGGCTCCCCCGCCGGTTCCTCCCTCGATACGCCCGGAACCGTCGCGAGCCCTGTCGCGCCGCCCTCCGCCGAGGAATCGATTCGCCGGTCGCGCCGACCCGACCGGCCCGGCGTGCGCGAGCTGTTGCGCGCCGCCGCCACCGACGTCACGCTGCTCAGCGGCACGGGAGCGGGGGAGCGCGACCCCGGACTGCTGCTCGCCCTCGCGCGCGTCGGCGGCACCCCGTGCGTGGTGCTCGGCCACGACCGGGGCACTCACCCCGACCCGGCCGCCGGGCAGGCGCTGGGGCCGGCCGGTCTGCGCGCGGCCCGGCGCGGCATGCGCATCGCGGCGGAGCTGGGCCTTCCGCTGCTCACCGTCGTGGACACCGCGGGCGCCGCGCTCTCGCGCGAGGCCGAGGAGGGCGGCCTCGCCGGTGAGATCGCCCGCTGCCTGGCCGATCTGGTGAACCTGCCCGCGCCCACCCTGTGCCTGCTGCTGGGCCAGGGGGCGGGCGGCGCCGCCCTCGCGCTGCTCCCGGCGGACCGGGTGGTGGCGGCGCGGCACGCCTGGCTCTCCCCGCTGCCGCCCGAGGGCGCCTCCGCGATCCTGCACCGCACGACGGACCGGGCGTACGAGGTGGCCGGGCGGCAGGGCGTACGGTCCGCCGACCTCTTGGCGAACGGGATCGTGGACCGCATCGTGGAGGAAGGACTGCCGGAGGAAGGAGACTTCCTTTCGGCTCTCGGGCGGGTGATCGGAGCGGAGATGGCTGCTCTCACGGCGCGCGACCCGCGGGAGCGGCTCGCCGCGCGTCGTTCGCGCTACCGGCGCCTCGGTGGCCGGGGTGTCGTTCATTCATAAAGATAAGCGGGCATTGGGGGTATACGTTCGCGGGGAATTGACAATCTTAGGTTTGCCTAACCTAAGGTTCCCTCCGTGAACGCGACCGATGTCCTCCCGAGCCGGCCAACCCGGCCGCCCGCCTCCGGGCGGCCATTGGCCACGCGCAGGCTGCTCCTCGTCGCGGCCGGGGTCGTCCTGCTCGTCGCCTGCGCCGCGCTCAGCCTGGCGGCGGGCTCCCGCTCGGTGCCCCTGGCCACCGTGTGGCACGCCCTCACCGAGGGCGACCGGAGCCGCGACGGACTGGTCGTCACCGGGCTGCGGGTGCCGCGCACGGTGATCGGCGTCGTGGTGGGTGCCGCCCTCGGCGTCGCGGGCGCCCTCGCCCAGGGCATCACCCGCAACCCCCTCGCCTCGCCCGCCACCCTGGGCATCAACCACGGGGCCGGCTTCGCCGTGGTCGTCGCGAGCTACGCGCTGCACCTGACGCACCCGGCCCAGTACCTGCCCTTCGCCTTCGGCGGCGCCGCGCTCGCCACCCTCGCCGTGCTCGCCCTCGCCCGCCGCGCGGGCGACCTGGACCCCGTGCGGCTCGCGCTCGGCGGCACCGTGCTGGACGCCGTGCTCATCTCCTGGACCTCCGCGGTGATGCTCACCAGCCACCGCACCCTGGACGAGGCCCGCTTCTGGCTGGCGGGCTCCCTCGCCGGCCGGCAGACCGACATCCTGCTGCCCGTCGCCGTGCCGCTGGCCGCCGGCCTCGTCCTGGCCCTGGCCGTCACCCCCGCGCTCAACGCCCTCGCCCTCGGCGACGAGACCGCCCAGGCGCTGGGCGTCCCGGTCGCCAGGGTGCGCGCCGCCGGCGGGATCGCCGTGATCCTGCTCGCCGCCTCCTCCGTCGCGGTCGCGGGCCCGCTCTCCTTCGTGGGCCTCGCCGCCCCCCACCTCGTACGCAAGCTCCTCGGCACCGATCACCGCTGGGTGATCCCCGGCTGCCTGATCGCCGGCCCGCTGCTGCTGCTGGCCGCGGACGTCCTCGGCCGCGTCGTGCTGCGCCCCGTCGAACTGGAAGTCGGCATCGTGACCGCCCTGCTCGGCGCGCCCCTGCTGGCCTTCCTCGCCCGGAAGGTGGCGCGATGACCTCCGTCATGACCGACGCGAAGCCCCGCCCGGGAGGCGGCGCGCTCGCCCGGCAGCGCCGGCGGACCGCCCTGCTGAGCGCGGCCGCCGTGGCCCTGCTCGTGGTGCTGGCCGCGATCGGGCTCGGCACCGGCGAGGTGCGGGTCCCGCCCGTGGACGCGCTGCGCGGCCTGGTCGGGCTCGGCGACCCCGGCACCGTGATGCTCATTCAGGAACTGCGCGCCCCCCGGGTGCTCTCCGCCGTCGCGGCAGGCGCGGGACTGGGCGTCGCCGGTGCGATCCTGCAGCGCGTCGCCCGCAACCCGCTCGCCTCCCCGGACGTGGTCGGGGTGACCGGCGGCGCCTCGCTGGGCGCGGTGGCCGTCATCGCCTCGGGCGCGCCGGCGGCGCTGATCTCGCCCGCCGCGCTCGGCGGCGGCCTGCTCGCCGCCTGCCTGCTCGGCCTGCTCGCCTGGCGGGGCGGCTTCACCGTCTCCCGGCTCGTCCTCGTCGGCCTGGCCGTGCAGTCCGGCCTCGCCGCCGCCGTGAACCTCCTCATCGTCCGCTTCCCCGCCGAGCTCGCCTCCTCCGCCCTCCAGTGGACCACCGGCTCGGTGTACGGGCGGAACTGGACCGAGGTCGAGGCCGGGGGAGGAGCGATCCTCGCCGGGCTCGTCCTGGCCCTGGTCTGCCACCGCAGGATCGCGGTCCTCGACCTCGGCGACGACAGCGCCGGCGCCCTCGGACTGTCCCCCAACGCCGCCCGGCTGCAGCTGCTGTTCCTGGCCGTGGTGCTGGCCTCGGTCGCCGCCGCCCTCACCGGGCCCGTCGGCTTCGTGGCCCTGGCCGTACCCCACATCGTGCGGTTCCTCGCCGGGCCGCCCACCGCGGGCACGCTGGCGCTGACCGCGCTCGCCGGAGCCGTCCTGCTGCTGGGCGCCGACCTCGTCGTCCTGCACCTCCTGCCCGTCCACGGGCTGCCCGTCGGCGTCGTCACCGCGACGCTCGGGGCGCCCTGGCTGCTCGTACTGATGCTGCGTCAACTCAAGCCCCACCCCGGGAGTGCCACCCGATGAGCGCGACCAACGCCAACCAGCTCGCGGCCCACGGCCTGACGCTCGGCTACGGGAACACCGTCATCGTCGACGGCGTCGACCTGACGCTCCCCGGCGGCGCCGTCACCGCCGTCGTCGGCCCCAACGCCTGCGGCAAGTCCACCCTGCTGCGCGGCCTCGCCCGGCTGCTGGCCCCCGCCAAGGGCACCGTCACCCTCGACGGCGCCGACATCCACCGGATGTCCGCCCGCGCCCTGGCCCGCCGCATGGGCCTGCTCCCGCAGCAGGCGATCGCCCCCGAGGGCATCACCGTCGAGGCGCTCGTCCGCCTCGGCCGCTACCCGCACCAGCGGATGCTCACGCCCTGGTCCGCCGCCGACCAGGCCGCGGTGGAGGAGGCGCTCGCGCGCACCGGCACCGAGGCCCTGCGCGACCGGGCCGTCGACGAACTCTCCGGCGGCCAGCGCCAGCGCGCCTGGATCGCCCTCGCCCTCGCCCAGGACACCCCGCTGCTGCTCCTGGACGAGCCCACCACCTTCCTCGACCTGCGCCACCAGCTCGACGTGCTGGACCTGGTCGAGGAGCTCAACACCGAGGCCGGCCGGACCGTCGTGATGGTCCTGCACGACCTCGGGCAGGCCGCCCGCTACGCCGGCCACCTGGTCGTCATGCGCGACGGCCGCCCGGCCGCGGCCGGGCCCCCGGCGGAGGTCCTGACCGCCGAACTCGTCGAGGAGGTCTTCCGGGTGCGGTGCCGGGTCGTCCCCGACCCCGAGACCGGCACCCCCCTGGTCGTCCCGCGCGACCGGTCGCGCAGACGCACCGCGCCCGCCGCCTCCTGACTCCGCACGTCCCCTCAACCGCTCGAAAAAAGGAACCCCACCATGACCGTGCTCCGACCAGCCCTGTACAGAATGCGCAGAGTGCTCACGGTGCTGCTCGCTGTGATCGTCGGCACCGCCGCCCTCGCCGCCTGCGGTGGCGCCGAGGACAAGAAGAAGGACGAGTCCAAGCCCGCCGCCTCCGACGCCGGCTTCCCGCGCTCGATCACCCACGCCATGGGCACCACCGAGATCAAGAAGAAGCCGCAGCGCGTGGTCGTCCTCGACACCGGCGAGCTGGACGACGTCACCATGCTCGGCATCACGCCGGTCGGCGCGGTCTCCCCCCACATGAAGACCGAGGGCGGCTTCCCCGCCTACCTCTCCGCCAAGGTCAAGGACACCAAGGACGTCGGCCCCATGGCCGAGCCCAACGTCGAGCGCATCCTGTCGCTCAAGCCCGACCTGATCCTGTCCTCCAAGGTCCGCCACGCCAAGGTCTACGACAAGCTCAAGGGCATCGCCCCCACCGTCTTCACCGAGACCACGGGCGCCCCCTGGAAGGACAACCTCAAGGTCCACGCCAAGGCGCTGGGCCTGGAGAAGGAGGCCGACGCGGCCATGGCGGCGTACGAGAAGCGCGCCAAGGCCCTCGGTGAGGAGATCAAGAAGAAGTACGACGGCAAGATGCCCACCGCCTCCGTCGTCCGCTTCGTCGCCGGCCCCACCCGCCTGTACCAGAAGCAGTCGTTCAGCGGCATCGTCCTGTCCGACATCGGCCTGCGCCGCCCCGAGTCGCAGGACGTCGACAAGCCCATGCTCGAGGTCTCCCCGGAGCAGATCGACAAGGCCGACGCCGACCTGGTGTTCGTGACCGTCGCCGACGACCCCAAGAAGACCCAGCAGGACGCCGTCCAGGAGAACCCGCTCTGGAAGGGCCTGGGCGCCGTCAAGAACGACAAGGTCGTCCAGGTGCCCGACGAGACGTGGATGTCCGGCATCGGCATCCAGGCCGCCAACCACGTCGTCGACGACATCGCCAAGGCCGCCGGCGTGGACGCCCCCAAGTAGCCCGCCCCGGCCGGCCCGGCCGCCCCGCAGGACCCGGGCAGCGCCCCGGAACACCCCGCAGTACCCGCAAGACCCTTTCTCCCCACCGCTCGCCGCGGGCCGCGTGTGCGGCGCCGCCCGCGGCGAGCACCCCCTGACACCCCTGCCTCCTCCGAAAGGTGCCCCCGTGCGGCTGCATCTTCTCGCGCTCAACCCGACCGACTCCGTCACCGAGGGCTATCTGCCCGCCGCCGCCCGCCTGGGCCTGGCCGTCACCCTCCTGACCGACCAGCCCGAGGCCCACCGGCGCGCCTACGCACGCCACGTCGCCGCCGGCGGCGAGGCCCTGCCCGAACTCGACCTGGTGCACTGCGGCGTACGCGACTTCCGCGAGGTCATAGGCCGCATCTCCGAACTCGGCCGGCCCGACGCCGTCTTCACCAACAGCGACCACCTGCAGACCCAGGCCGCGCTGGCCGCCGACTACTTCGGCCTGCCCGGCAAGGACTGGAAGGCCGCCCACAACGCCAAGAACAAGGCACAGCTGCGCCGGGCCCTGGCCGACGCCGGCCTGGACGCCGTGCGCTCGGTGGAGCTGCGCCCCGGACAGGACGCCGACGAGCTCGCCGACGCCGACCTGCCCTTCCCCTGCGTGGTCAAGCCCCGCGAGGGCGTGGCCAGCGAGGACGTCGTCCTCGTGCACGACGGCCGTGAACTGGCCGAACGCTGCCGGGAGATCCGCGCCCGCCGGCCCGAGGCCGCCCTGGTCGTCGAGGAGTACCTGGACGGGCAGCTGCACACCCTGGAGACGCTGGGCGACGGCACCACCCTGCACGCCTTCGCCGCGTTCCGCACCGAGCTCTCCCCCCTGCCGTACTTCATCGAGGAACGCCTCGACCTGCTGCCCGAACTCCCGCAGCCCCACAGCGAGCAGATCATCGCCCAGCTGCGCGCGCTCGGCATCGGCTTCGGCATCTGCCACACCGAGTACGTCGTCCAGGGCGACCGCGCCCGCATCATCGAGGTCAACTACCGCGCCATCGGCGACCAGTGCGACCTCGTCCTGGCCGGCCTGCTGGACATTCCGCTCTTCGAGCACATCCTGCGCACCCACCTCGGCCGGCCACTCCCGGCCGAACTCGGTGCGCGCACGGACGGCCGGGTACGTATGGAGTACGTGTGCGCCGAGCGCGGCGGCACTCTCAAGGCCGCGCCCGGGGCGAGCGACACCGAGCGCGACGGGGTCCGGCTGGTCTACCGGCCACTGCGCGAGCTCGGCGAGGAACACCCGCACTACCGCACGAACCGTGACTACCTGGGGGTGTTGCGGGCGACCGGTACCGACCAGGACCGGATCGACCGTGCCGTCGCGGAATTCCTGGCTGCCCAGCGATGGGAGATCGTCTCATGAGCACGGCCGAGACGACCGCACCGGCGCGCGACGCGCTGGAGGAGGAGCTGCTGGGCAGGGTGCTCAGCACCCTGCTGCGCGAGGACGCCTACCAGCTGCGCTCCAAGGCGGTCGCCGAGAAGCGTCCCGACGGGGACTGGCTCCGGCTCCCCGTCACGGGGGAAACGTTGCTGCTCCCGGTCGGTCCCGAGGGCTTCCAGTGCGAGGTCCGGGCCCGCGAGGCCGTCCTGGAGACCGCCGGCGGACCGGTGCGGGGCCTGCGCGCGGTGCTCTCCCGGCTGCGCGCCGCGGCCGTCCCCGAGGACCGGGCCGGCTTCGACGCCTTCCTCACCGAGTGCGACGAGGCGCTCGCCGCGATCCGGCTGCACGGCCGGGTGCGCGAGGACGTCGTCGCACGGCTGGCCGCCGCCTACGGGCACTCCGTCACGGCCTGGACCGGGCTGGGCGGCTCCCTCGCCTTCGACACCCTGGCCGCCTTCCGCGACCACCCCGTCTACCCCACCGGACGAGCACGCTCCGGCCTCAGCGAGGCCGAACTACGCGCGTATGCGCCCGAGTTCCACCCCACCTTCGCGCTGCGCTGGCTCGCCGTGCCGCGCACGGCGGTCACCGGGGACCTCGCCGGGCTCCCGCACTGGTGGCCCACCCCGGCCGCCCTCGGCCTGCCCCGCCTCGACGACAGCCACCTGGCCCTGCCCGTCCACCCCCTGACCGCCGGCGCCCCGCTCACCGAGGCGCTGGCCGCCACCGGCCTGACCGGCACCGCCCACCTGGCCGAGAAGCCCTGGCTGGAGGTGACCCCCACCCTCTCCACCCGGACGGTCGCCGTCACCGACGACCACGGGACCCATCTCAAGCTGCCGCTCGCCACCGCCACCCTGGGCCTGCGCAACCGGCGCACCATCAAGCCCGGCACCCTGCTGGACGGCGAGGTCGGCCAGCGGCTGCTCGAGGAGATCATCGCCCTGGAACCGCGCTTCGCCGGCACTGTGCTGATCGCCGACGAACGCACCCACCTGGGCGCAGGCCACGAACTGCTGGCCACCCTCGTCCGCCGCTACCCGGCCGGGCTGCAGGACGCCCACGTCGTCACCGTCGCCGGGCTGCTCGCCCGTACCCCCGACGGACGCCTGGTGGCCGACGCCCTCGCCGAGCGCTACTACGGCGGCTCGCTCGTCGCCCTGGTCGACGCCTACCTGACGCTGCTGCTGGACTGGCACACCACCCTCTTCTCGTACGGCATAGCCCTCGAGTCCCACCAGCAGAACACCTCCGTCGTCCTCGACGAGATCGACGGCCGGCCCAGGATGCGGCTGCTGCTGAAGGACAACGACGGGCCGCGCGTGCACTCCGTCCGGCTCGCCGCACGCCTGGGCGGCGAGGCCGCCGACCTCCTCGGCTTCGACGACAAGCGCATCCTGGTGGCCGGCGACGGACCCGTGGCCGACGTGTTCGCCACCATCACCGTCCACCTGTGCGCCGGCGCCCTCGCCTTCGAACTCGCCGCGGTGGGCCGCGGATCGCTCGAGGACTGGCTGCGGCAGCTGCGCGACCGGCTGGCCGAGGCGCTCGGGCGGATCGCGCCCGGCCCCGCCGCCGTGCTGCGCGCCCGGGTCCTCGACGCCGACCGGCTGCCCGTCAAGGCCATGATCACCGCCGGCACCCTGCTCACCAAGGAGCGCTCCGGCGCCGCCGACATCAACAAGCACTACGTCGACGGGCCCAACTACCTGCGCGGGGACCTCCGGTGACCGCGGTCCTGGAGCGTACGAAGCGGCAGGCACCGGCCACCCTGGGCAACCGCCAGATCCACGCCGTGGCCGCCTGCTACTTCGTCGCCTCCTTCGCCGCGCTGGGCCTGCCGCCCTACCTCACGCAGATCCTGCCCTCGCTCGGCGACCGCGAGGCCCGCTGGGCCGGGCTGCTGTACATCGTGCCCACCGTCTTCGGCGCGCTCGGCGCTCCCCTGTGGGGGCGCCTGGCCGACCGCTACGGCCGCAAGCGGCTGCTGCTGCGGGCCCAGCTGGGCCTGGCGGTGTCGTTCCTGCTCGCCGGCTGGGCCGACAGCCTGCCCGCCTTCACCGCCGCCCTCGTCCTGCAGGGCGTCCTCGGCGGCACCTTCGCCGCCTCCAACGGCTACCTCGCCGCCGCCCTCGACGGCAGCCGCCTGTCCTGGGCGCTGACCCTGATGCAGGGCGCCGCCCGGCTCGCGCTCGTCGCCGCGCCCATCGTGGTGGGCTCCCTCTCGCCCTGGGTCTCCCCGCACCGCCAGTACGCGCTGCTCGCCGTGCTGCCGCTGGCCGCCGCCCTGATGCTGGCCGCGCTCCCCGAACCGCCGCGCGCCGCCCGGCCCGCGGCGGACGCCCCGGCCGCCGAGGGCGACGAGGCGGACGAGAGCCCGGCCCCCGGGTCGCTGCGTCTGCTGTACGCCCTGGAGTTCGCCTTCGTCCTGGCCACCGTGATCTCCTACCCCTACCTGATCACCCTGGTCGAGGAGCGGCTGCCCGGCCTCGGCTCCCTCGCGAGCGGCGTCCTCTTCGCCCTGCCCCACGTGTGCTACCCGCTGCTCGCCCGGCCCGTGCACACGGCCGTCGCCCACCGCCCATTGCTCGGCGCGGTCACCGGCTTCGGGCTGGTGGCCGTGGCCCTCGCCGGGCACTGGGGCGCCGGCACCCTGGTCTCCTTCGTCGCGCTGCGGCTGCTGCTGGGCGCCGGCATGACCCTGGGCCTGGTGAGCCTGTCCGCGCTCGCCGCCGAAGCCAGCCGGGGACGCAGGCCCGGCCGGATGTTCGGGGCCCTGGAGTTCATATCCAAGGCCGGGGCCGTGGTCGCCGGAGCGGTCGCCGCCGTCTCCAACGACCTCTGGGGCCCGGCCGCCCCCATCGTCGCAGGATCCGCCGTCGCAGCCCTGACGGCGCTCGTCAGCACGCCAACCCTCCTCCGCTGGAGTCGCTGAAATGTCCTCAGCCCCCTCTGCCTCCTCC
Organism: Streptomyces sp. NPDC053048; assembly: GCF_044547045.1. Classification (NCBI taxonomy): domain Bacteria; kingdom Bacillati; phylum Actinomycetota; class Actinomycetes; order Kitasatosporales; family Streptomycetaceae; genus Streptomyces; species Streptomyces sp. NPDC053048. The sequence continues at coordinate 381,468 of NZ_JBITZS010000008.1, read as the reverse complement.
GCCTCCTCGCTCCGCACGAGCCCTTCAGCGCTCGCCGGCGTGCCCGTCGCCGACCACGTGGTCGCCCACACGCTGCTGAACTGCCTGCTGCGCGAGGTGTCGGGCCCCGAGCACCAGACCGCCGTCACCGACGGCCACCTGCTGCTGCGCCTGCCCCGCAGCGGCGCCCTGCTCCGCGTCCGGCTGCGCCGCGCCTCCCTGATCGGCGCCCACCGCTTCACCGGGCCGGTCACCGAACAGCGCGACGGCGCGTGGGCCGAGCTGCCCTGGCAGGCGCTCGCCGAGTACATCCACCGCGAGCTCGAGCTGCGCACCGGCGTGCGCAACGAGGAGTTCCTCGGCCAGGTGGCCACCGGGCACGCGGGCGTCAGCGCCGCCCTCGACACCTGGCGGCCGGGCCCGGACGGCCTGACGCCGGGCGCCCGCTACATGGACTCCGAGCAGTCCCTGCTCTTCGGCCACCGCTTCCACCCCACCCCCAAGGCCCGCTCCGGCGCCGCCGAGGACTGGGCCCGCTACGCGCCCGAGGCACGCGCCCGCTTCGCCCTGCGCCACCTGGCCGTGCGCCGCGAGTTCCTCCGCGAGGAGGCCGCCACCGTCACCGCCCTGGCCGCCTTCGACCGGCAGGGAAGCGTGCCCGAGGGGTACGCGCTGCTGCCCGCGCACCCCTGGCAGTACGGCATGCTCGCCGACCACCCCGTCCTGCGCGCGGCCATCGAGCGGGGCGACGTCCTCGACCTCGGGGAGCGCGGCGCGGAGTTCGAGCCCACCGCATCGGTGCGCACCCTCTACGACGGCAAGGACTTCCTGAAGTTCAGCCTCAACATCCGCATCACCAACTGCCTGCGCAAGAACGCCGAGTACGAGCTGACGGGCGCCGTCGCCCTGACCCGCCTGCTGGAGCCGGTGGCCGCCGACTTGGCCGCCCGCTTCCCCGGCGCCGACCTGCTGCGCGAACCCGGCTACCGCACCCTGGACCTCGGCAGCCGCGAGCTCGCGGAGGGCTTCGGCGTCATCGTCCGCGAGGGCCTGGGCGCCCGCCTCGCGCCCGGCCTGACCGCCCTGCTGGCCGCCGCCGTCGCCGACGAGTACCCCACCACCGGCGCCCAGGTCTCCCGCCTGCTCGCCGGCACCGGCCCGCAATCCGCCCTGGCCTGGTGGGACGCCTACCTCGACCTGCTCGTCCCGCCGGTGCTGGCCGCCTACTTCGACCACGGCGTCGTCCTCGAGCCGCACCTGCAGAACGTCGTCGTCGGCGTCGACGACGAGGGCATGCCCCGGCAGGTCCTGCTGCGCGACCTGGAGGGCACCAAGCTGCTCCCCGAGCACCACGCGGCGGCCCTGGCCTCCTTCCCCGAGGACGTGGCCCGCCCGATGACGTACGACCGCGAGCGCGGCTGGGACCGCGTCGTGTACTGCCTGCTCGTCAACCACCTCGCCGAGATGCTGGCGGCCCTCGCCGACCGCCACCCCCACCTGGAGCCCGAACTGTGGTCCGCCGTCCGCCGGGTGCTGGCCCGGCGGGCCGAGGCCCACGGCAACCCGCCACTGCTGCGCGCCCTGGTCGCGGGGGTGCCGCTGCCGGCCAAGGCCAACCTGCTGACCCGCTGGGAACGCAAGGCCGACCGGCACGCCGGCTACGTCCGGATCGGTTCGCCCCTGGTGTCGGACCTGCTGACCGTGGCGAACTCGGCGGAGACCCGCACCGAACCCTGGAGCACCACGTCGTGATCACCCCCCGCGCCGCCGCACACGTCACCGCGCTGCCGGCCGGCGAACTTCCCGCCTACGTCTACGACCTGACCGCCCTCGACGAGCACGCGCGGGCGGTACGGGCCGCCCTGCCCGCGGAGGTCGAGCTGCACTACGCGGCCAAGGCCAACCCCGCCCCGGACATCCTGAGGGCCCTCGCCCCCCACGTCACCGGCTACGAGGTCTCCTCCGGCGGCGAGCTGGCGCACGTCCGCGAGGCCGTCCCGGGCCTGCCGCTGGCCTTCGGCGGCCCCGGCAAGACCGAGGCCGAGCTGCGGCTCGCCCTCGAGCTGGGCGTCGAGCGCCTGCACGTGGAGAGCGAGCACGAGCTGCGGCTGCTGGCCGCCCTCGCCGACGAGCTGCCCGGCACGGCGCCCGTGGACGTCCTGCTGCGCGTCAATCTGCCCGTCGGCGACGGCGACCTGGGCGGCGCCGCGCTGGCCATGGGCGGCCGGCCCAGCCCGTTCGGCCTCGACCCGCGCCGCGCCGAGGCCTGCGTGCCGCTGCTGCGCGGCCGCCGGCTGCGGCTGCGCGGCATCCACGCCCACCTGGCCAGCGGCCTCGACGCCCCCGCCCAGCTGGCCGTGGCGGGCCGGATCACCGCCTGGGCCCGGGAGTTCGGCGACCGGCACGGGCTGGGCCCGATGGAGGTCAACGTCGGCGGCGGCATGGCCGTCGACTACGCCCGCCCGCACACCCGCTTCGACTGGGCCGCCTACGGCCGGGGGCTGCGCGAGCTCGCCGGGCGGCACCCGGGCGTCACCCTGCGCATCGAGCCGGGCCGGGCGATGACCGTCCACGCGGGCTGGTACGTCACCGAGGTGCTGGACCTCAAGCACAGCCACGGCGAGGCCTTCGCGGTGCTGCGCGGCGGCACGCACCACATGCGCACCCCCGCCGCCAAGGGCCACGACCACCCCTTCACCGTGCTGCCCACCGAGGAGTGGGACCGTCCCTGGCCGCGCCCGGCCGCGCTGGACGAACCGGTGACCCTCAGCGGCCAGTTGTGCACCCCCAAGGACACCCTCGCCGCCCGCGTCCCGGTGGCGGAGCTGCGGGTGGGGGACCGGGTGGCGTTCGCCATGGCGGGCGCGTACGCCTGGAACATCTCCCACCACGAGTTCCTGATGCACCCGGCCCCCACGTTCCACTTCCTGCGCTGACGCGGGCCGGATCCGCTCGGTTTTACCAAATGTAGATGGCGTGTGCATCTATAGCGGGCGTAGCGTCGTCGGCACGGTCCGCCGCCCTCGCGCGGCGGGCCGTGCCCACGGGGGACCGCCACCGAGAGGGGACACCGCGACATGTGCGGGATCACCGGATGGATCTCCTACGACCAGGACCTCACCGCCGCCCGCGGCACGCTCGAGGCCATGACGGCCACCATGGCCTGCCGCGGCCCCGACGCCGGCGGCATCTGGCTGGACACCCGCGCCGCCCTCGGGCACCGCCGGCTGGCCGTCATCGACATCGAGGGCGGCCGCCAGCCCATGCTCGTCGAGCGCGAGGGCCGCACCCTGCTCGCCCTCACCTACAGCGGCGAGGTCTACAACTACCGCGAGCTGCGCGCCGAACTGCGCTCCCTCGGCCACTCCTTCCGCACCCGCAGCGACACCGAGGTCGTGCTGCACGCCTACCTCGAATGGGGCGAGGCCTTCGCCGAACGCCTCAACGGCATGTACGCCTTCGCCCTGTGGGATCCGCGCACCGAGGAACTCCTGCTGGTCCGCGACCGCATGGGCATCAAGCCGCTCTACTACCGGCCCACCGCCGACGGCGTCCTCTTCGGCTCCGAGCCCAAGGCGATCCTCGCCCACCCCGCCGTCCGTCCCGCCGTCGACGCCGAGGGCCTGGCCGAACTGCTGGCCTTCACCAAGACCCCCGGCCACGCCGTCTACCGCGGCATGCACGAGCTGCGGCCCGGCCACATCGCCCGCGTGCGCCGCGAGGGCCTGAGCGTGCGCCGCTACTGGGCGCTGGAGGCCCGCGAGCACACCGACGACACCGCCACCACCGTCCGCCGCGTCCGCGAACTCCTCGACGACATCGTCGACCGCCAGCTCGTCGCCGACGTCCCCCTGTGCACCCTGCTCTCCGGCGGCCTCGACTCCTCCGCCATCACCGCCCTCGCCGCCAAAGGCCTCGCCGCGGCCGGGCGCGGGCCGGTGCGCTCGTTCTCCGTGGACTTCGCCGGCCACGCCGAGCACTTCAGGGCCGACGCCCTGCGGCCCACCCCCGACGGCCCCTACGCCCACGCCCTCGCCGAGCACGTGCGCTCCGACCACCGCGACATCGTCCTGGACACCGCCGCCCTGACGGACCCCGCCCACCGGCACGCGGTCCTCACCGCCCGCGACCTGCCCATAGCCGGCTTCGGCGACGGTGACACCTCGCTCTACCTGCTCTTCAAGGCCATCCGTGAACAGTCCACCGTGGCCCTGTCCGGCGAGTCCGCGGACGAGGTCTTCGGCGGCTACTCCTGGTTCCACAACGAGCACGCGCACGCCGACACCTTCCCCTGGGTCGCCGCCCGCGTCGCCGACCACTTCTCCGGCGAGGCGAGCGGCGGCCGGACCGGCCTGTTCGACCAGGGCCTCCTCGCCAAGATCGACCTGCCCGGCTACACCGACTCCCGCTACCGCGACGCCCTCGCCGAGGTCCCCCGCCTGCCCGACGAGAGCGGCCTGCAGAAGCGGATGCGCGAAGTCGGCTATCTGCACCTGACCCGCTTCGTGCAGATGCTGCTCGACCGCAAGGACCGGGCCAGCATGGCCACCGGCCTCGAGGTGCGCGTGCCCTTCTGCGACCACCGCCTGGTCTCCTACGTCTTCAACACCCCGTGGGCGATGAAGACCTTCGACGGCCGGGAGAAGTCCCTGCTGCGCGCCGCCACCCGCGACGTGCTGCCCGCCGCCGTCGCCGACCGGGTCAAGAGCCCCTACCCCAGCACCCAGGACCCCCGCTACGCGGCCGCACTGCGCACCGAGCTCGGCCGCGTCCTCGCCGACCCCGGCGCGCCCGTACGCCCCCTGCTCGACGGCGCCGCCCTGCGGCGCGCGCTCGCCGAGGACGCCGGCGACTCCTACCGGGCCGCCACCGAGGTGGTGCTCGGCCTCAACAGCTGGCTGCTCTCCTACGGCGCGACCCTGGAGCTCTAGGGCTGGCGCTGCGGGCACGGCGGCCACTGCTGGCGCACAATGGACGGCACAACCGCCCGACCGGCCAGGAGTCCCGCCGTGCCCTTGCAGATCACCGTCGATCCGGACGCCGCAGAACCGCCCTTCGAGCAGATCCGCGCCGGCATCGCCGAGCGCGCCTGCTCCGGCGCCCTCCCGGTGGGCCACAAGCTGCCGACCGTCCGCGGCTTCGCCGAGGAACTGGGCCTGGCCGCCAACACCGTGGCCAAGGCCTACCGGGCGCTCGAGACCGACGGGATCATCGAGACGCGCGGGCGCCACGGCACGTTCATCGCCGCCCGGGGCGCCGCGCCCGAGCGCGAGGCCGCCGCCGCGGCCGCCGCGTTCGCCCAGCGCGCGCACCGCCTGGGCCTGGACCACGACGCCGCCCTCGCCGCCGCCCGGGACGCACTGCGCGCGGTGTACGAACGCTAGGGCGTGTCCGATGGGTCGGCACGGCCCCTGGTTTTCCCCGGTCCCGCCGCGAAGCCCCCGCATACCGTTTCCGCCCCCGTTACCCTTTCCGTGATGGGACGTCATGGTGGATCCGGTACGCCGCCGAAGGCGGCACGGAGGCGGCCGCCGGCGGCGTGGTGGCGGTCGTGGACGCCGCGGTCGCGGCTCGCCGTCCTGCTCGCGGCCGCCGTCGTCGCCGCGGTGGCCCTGGTCACCGTGAGCCTCGCGGTCCTGCCGCCCGGCACGGGCGGCGGACGGCTCGGCGGTACCGCCGCCGACATCGGCTGGGGCTTCACCCACACCCAGTACAGCGCCGACCTCGGCCAGGACGACGCCCGCAGAACCGCCGCCCGCACCCTCTCCGGCGACCGGCTGCCCCAGAACCAGCACATCATGGGCTGGGGCGTCGACAACCCCGAGCCCAGGAAGGGCCGCTACAACTTCACCGACCTCGACCGGCGCGTCGCCCTCATGCGCCGCACCGGCACCACACCCGTGCTCACCCTGTGCTGCGCCCCCGACTGGATGAAGGGCGGCGGCGAACGCACCGACTGGTCCCAGAAGTCCCTGGAGAAGGCCCCCGACCGGGCCCACTACAAGGACTTCGCCAAACTCGCGGGCGTCATCGCCAAGCGCTACCCCGACGTCCGGCACTTCGTCGTCTGGAACGAGTTCAAGGGCTTCTACGACGAATCGAGGAAGCGCTGGGACTACGAGGGGTACACCGAGCTCTACAACCTCGTCTACAAAGAGGTGAAGAAGAGGAACAGCAGAGCCCTCGTCGGGGGTCCGTACGTCGTCATGGACAGCGAGGCCCCCGGTGCCGGTACCAACGCCTCCCGGGTGAGCGGCCCCTGGGGTGCCGTGGACCAGCGCGCGGTCGACGCGGTGGAGTACTGGGACGAGCACAAGGAGGGAGCCGACTTCGTCGTCGTCGACGGCGCCAGCTACACCCGCACCGGCAACAGGACCGTCCCCGACGAGTTCCGCGCCACCGAGAAGTTCGCGGACGTCACCCGCTGGCTCAACCGCACCACCGGACTGCCGGTGTGGTGGGCCGAGTGGTACGTCGAACCCGCCGACGAGCACGACAACCGCAAGACGTGGAGCGAGACCCACCGCGTGGCCGTCCAGGCGAGCGCCATGACGTACCTGGCCGAGGCCGGGGTCGCGGGAGCCTTCTACTGGAACCCCCAGGAACAGGGCGCCGAATGCCCCGGATGCCTGTGGCGCAGCACCGAACTGAACGACGGCGGCGGACAGTTGCCGATGCTGGATCTGCTCACCCGGTTCGCCAGGGCCTTCCCGCCCGGCACCGCGTTCCGTTCCGTGGACGTGAGCGGCGACGACAGCGCACGGATCCGCGTCCTCGCCTCGGGCAGCACGGTGCTGGCCGTCAACACCCTCGACCACAAGGTCACGGCCCGCGTCGACGGCCGCCGGGTCGAGCTCGGGCCGTACGAGACCCGCTGGCTGTGAGCCCACGGCCACGACCCCTCTCCCCGCGGCGTCCCACCGACCGAAAGGAAGCCCCCATGCCGGACGACACGAGCCAGGCGCTGGTCATCGCCGACGCGGACGACAACTACTACGTGCTGCCCCGCGAGGTCGTGGAGATGGCGCGGGCCGAGCCCGCCGCGCGGGCCGCCATCGACGAACACCTCGGCGCGCAGGGCAGGGTGCCGCTCGCCGACGGCTACACCTTCGTCGGGGTGCTGCGCCTGACACCCGAGGGGGAGCTGGCGCACTACACCACCGAGGCCTCCTGGCCCGTCGCCACCACGCCCTGATGGCCGGCCCCGGCACACCGCCGCTGCGCCGGACCACCGTCACCCGGGCCGAGCAACGGGCCTTCGCGGCCCGGGGGCACGTGGGGCTGGCGGGGCTGTGGGACCGCGACCTGGCCCAGGCCATCGCGGCCGAGGGCCGGCGGCGGCACGCCGGCGCCGAGATACCCCGGCGCGGCCCGCGCACCCCCGTCCCCGCCCGGCGGCTGCCGCGCCGCGCGACGCCCGCCGCGAGCGGCCCGCTGCTGGCCCGGGTGCACCTGTCGCTGGTCGGCGCGGCACGGGCGCTGACCGGACGGCTGCTCGTACCCACCTTCGCGGCCTACGGCTACTACGAGGGCGACGACGAGGTCTTCCTGCACATCGACACCGAGCAGTGCGACCTGACCCTGCTGACCGTCGCCTTCGGCGACGTCGGCCCGCTGCACGTCCATCCCCATCTGATCGGGGCCGGCATGGAGCGGCTCGGCGAGCTCGAGGGCGACCCCGCGTGGGACCGCGACGGCGGGATCCGCGTCACCTACCCGGACTCCGGCGTGACCGCCCTGAACGGTCATGTCCTGCCGCACCACCGGCCCCGGCGCCCGGTCGCCGGCCTCAGCGCCGTGGCCGCCCTGTGCTACCGGTCCCTGTTCTGACCACCCCGCTACGACATCGTCGCCAGCCGCCAGGCCAGCGACCCCAGCACCACCGCCAGCAACGGCAGTGCGAACCAGAACGAGCCCTGCAGCCACCGCAGCTGCCGCACCCCCGGCCGTACCCCGGCCCGCACCAGCTCCCGGGCCGTCAGCAGGGCCAGCAGCGCCACCGCGGCGAGGGCGCCGGCCACCGACACCGGCGTCCACGTCACCCGCGGCCCGGCCGGGCCCGGCCGCGGGTCGGGGGCGGCGCCGGCGGGCTTGTCCCGCAGCTCGTACAGCACGGCGTCGTCGTTGGCGAGCGCCCGGCGCAGCTCCGGCCGCGCGTCGAGGGAGGCGAGCAGACGCCGCTCCCAGTCGGGGGCGTAGCCCGCGCTGAACTCGAGGTACACGGACTGGCCGCGGCTGATCACGAGATAGGCGTTGGGCCCGGCGGCGCGCAGCTGCGTCACGAGTTCGGGTGCCCGCGCCGGGTCGCGCGGGGCGGGCGTCGGCTCGTACAGGACCCGTTCCATGTCCCGTGAGCCCCACGGTATGGCGGGGGTGACGTCGTTGACGGTGTCGCTGCTCATCCACAGCAGCCGCACGGTGGGCCGGTCGTGCCGGTAGACGTACTCCATGGCGGCCACCTCGCCGGGCCGCACGCGCTCGAAGGGCTCGTTGCCCCAGCGGGCCACCAGGAAGCCCAGGACGAGCACGAGCCCGGCCAGCAGCGCCGCCAGCGGTGCCCGCCACGGGCGGCGGCCGGTGGCCCGCGGGTGGGTGTCCGGGCGGGGGAAGAGGGCGAGGGCGGCCAGGGCGCAGGCGCCCGGCAGGGCGAAGAGGAAGACGCGCAGCGCCACTTCGCCGCCGTAGGACTGCATGCCGAAGGCGAGGAACGGCACGCAGGCCAGGACCAGCAGCGACCGGTCGCCCAGGCCGGCGCGGCGCCGCCGCCACCAGCCGAGCGCGGCCAGGGCCAGCACGCCCGCGGCGAGCGCGACCCGGACGTAGAGCACCATCTTGTGCGTGGCGCTGCCACCCTCGATGCGGCCCGAGACGGACGAGGAGACGTTGCCGCCCAGCGAGCCCAGCCCGCCGAAGAGGTCGTCGAAGTGCCCCGACCAGTACGGCTCCGCCAGGAACCCCACCCACACCGCCAGCATCACCGCGCACAGCAGCGGCAGCCCGGTCAGCGACAGCCGCCGGGCCAGGGCCAGGGCGGTGACCACACCCAGCATCACGAAGGGGGTGAGCTGGTGGCTGGCGACCGAGGCGGCGAACAGGGCCAGCAGCAGCGCCACCAGGACGGCGGCCTCGCCCCGCCCGACCGGGGCGACCTCGCGCTCGCCGGGCAGCAGCCTGCCGCGCAGCTGTCCCGGCCAGCGGAACCACACCAGCAGCACGGCCGTGAACAGCAGGTAGAAGAGGTAGTTGAGGGACTGGGGGGAGAAGTAGTCCTGCCCGACCCAGCCGCACAGCGCGAACATCCACAGCGCCGTCCACTTCGCCCGCCAGTTCGCGCGTACCGCCCGCAGCAGCAGCGCCAGCGGTGCCAGGGACAGCAGCTGGATGGTCAGCGGCCACCAGCGCAGCACCCCGGCGAGGTCCTCCACCCCGCAGGCGCGGGCGGCGAACGCGGCCAGGGCGAAGAAGCCCGGCCAGCTCCAGCGGGCGTCCAGGTCGGGCGCGGCCGTGCCGGTGCGGTCGAGGTAGTCCAGGAAGCCCAGGTGCTGCCAGGCCGTCGCGAAGCGCGGCCGGTCCTCCAGCACCGCGGGCACGGCGTGCAGGCACACCACGGTCGCCACCAGCACCGTCAGCAGCAGCCACGGCCGGGGGCGGGCCGGCCACAGCGCCGAGGCGAACGTCACCACCAGTAGCCCCGCCCCCAGCAGCGTGGCCACCGGCAGCACCGACACCAGCCCGAACCCGCCCATGCCCTCCAGGTCCACGTCCCCGGCGGCCGTCAGCGGCACCCAGTACAGCGCCAGCGCCGCGGCCAGCAGCAGCCAGCTCCAGGCCTGCGGACCGCGCCACCACCGCGCGGGACGCGCCACGGCGCCCCCGGCGGGTGCCGGGGGCGCCGGGACCTGCTCGGCCGGGGCCCTGCCCGCCGGGGTTTCCTCCGCCGGGGTCTTCTCCTCCCGGGACGCGGCCACCGGGGGCTCGGCCGCCTGCCCGTGCGCTCCCGTGTCGGGCACGGGCCGCACGTCGGGGCGGCGTTCGGGGTGGTCTATGTCCGGGCGCAGGCCGAGCGGGACGGTGTCCGCGTCCAGCGCCTTGCGCAGCGCCCAGCGGGTGCCGAACCCGCCGCCCTCGTGCTCCCCGGGCGCCTTCTCCCGTCGGTCGTCCCGGCGGTCGTCGCGCCGGTCGCCGTGCACCGCGAGGTCGGCGAGGTCGCCGTCGGGCGGCGTCTCGTCGGGCCCGACGGCGGCCGCCCGTTCCGCCCGGAGCACGGACCGGAGCTTGACCGCCGCGATCGAGACGATCACCGTGAGGCTGCAGATCTCCGCCACCCCCGCCCCCGTCAGCCCCATCCGGGGCAGCAGCACCAGCGTCAGCCCCAGCACGAGCGCACACAGCAGCCCCTGCAGATAGGCGAGCCCCGCGGTACGGCTCTGCGCCCGCAGCACCGCGAAGTAGACCTCCATCACCACCCGCAGCGCCGCCCCGACCGCGAACCAGCGCAGCAGCGGCGTCGCCGCGTCCGCGTACCCCCGGCCGAAGACCCGCAGGACGTACGGCGCGAGGACGAACAGCAGCACGCACACCGGCACCATCAGCTTGGCCATGCGGCGCAGCGCCGCCCGGCAGTTCTCCGCCAGCCGCGCCGGGTCGTGCGAGCCCTCGACGGTCAGCGAGGCGCCCATGTTGATGGCCAGCAGGTTGACCGTGCCGGCGATGGTGGAGGTGATGTAGAAGTAGGCGTTGTCGGCCGGGCCGACCTGCGCGGCGACGATCACCGGCACCAGGTAGACCACGGCCAGCGAGAACAGCGAGCCGGTGCAGTCCCCGGCCAGGAAGCGGCCCATCTCCCGGTAGGACGCGGGGCGCGCCGTGCGCTCGGTGGCCGCGATGTGCGCGGGCACCAGCCGCCGGAACACCAGCCAGCCCAGCGGCACCACCGACACCGCGATGGAGACCACCCAGGAGACGAACACCCCCGACACTGGCAGCGCCACCGCCAGCGCCACCAGCAGCGCCAGCTTCACCATCGAGAAGACGGTGTTGCCCACCGGCACCCACAGCGCGTTGCGCAGCCCGGTCAGCACCCCGTCCTGCAGGGTGAGCACCGACCAGGCGACGGCCGCCGCGACGAACCCCAGCGCCGGCAACGGCCCGGCGAGGAACCGGAACGAGGGGCCCCAGCGGTCGAGCGTGAGCACGAAGACGCCCGCCGCCACGGCGACGAGCACCGAACTGCCCGCGTACGTGCGCCACACCAGCCGGCCCGTCGTTCGCCCCGCCACCGGGATGAAGCGGGCCAGCGCCCCCGTCAGCGTGATGGCCGTCAGCCCCGCCAGGAGCTTCATCGCGGCGATGGCGGCCGAGCCCTGGCCGACCGACTCCTCGCTGTAGTAGCGGGCGGCGGCCAGCCAGAAGCCCAGCCCCAGGACTCCGCTGATGCCGGTGTTGAGCATCAGCGCGAAGGCGTTGCGGAACAGCGGGCTTCCGGTGCCGCCGCCGGGCAGCCGCAGCCGCCGGGGGGTCGGCTCCACGGCTCTTTCCTCGGTCCGGGTGGACGCTTCAGGCACGGGCTTCGATCGCCTTCCCGACGCCGCTGCTCCGCAGGAGTCTCCGGCTTCCGCGGACGACGGCGTACCCCTTGGTCAGTGCCCGGTCCCGGGCGAAGAACCGGCCGAGCGCCCGTCCCTCGACGAGCCGTTCGAAGTCGGCGATCCCCGTCGTGCGGCGCACGGTCACCCGCTCCAGGGCGTACGGGCCCTGGCGGCGCGTGGCCAGCGCGTTGCCCACGGCGAGCGAGACCCCGAACCCGGCCGCGCGCACCGTACCGCGCACCCGGCGGCTGGAGTAACCGTAGGGATAGGCGAACGACACGGGTGGGTGACCCAGTTCGGCCGTCAGCAGCTCGTGGCAGTGCCGCACCTCGAACGCCAGCTTCTCGTCGGACAGTTGATCGAGCTGCGGGTGGGTGTGGCTGTGCCCGCCGATCTCCACTCCGGCCGCGGCCAGCTCGCGCAGCTGGTCCCAGCTCAGCATGAGGTCCAGGGCGCCCCCGCTCTCGTGCTCGCCGCGCAGCCAGCCCGTGGAGGCGAACAGCGTGGCCGTGAAGCCGTGCTCGGCCAGGGTGGGCAGGGCGTAGCGGTGCACGCCCTCGTAGCCGTCGTCGAAGGTGATCAGCACCGGCTTCGGCGGCAGCCGGCGGCCCCCGCGCCAGGCGGCGGCCAGCTGCGCCGTCGTCACCGGCGTGAAGCCGTGGCCCGCCAGCACCCGCATCTGTTCCCGGAACGCGCCGGGCGAGACCGACAGCCCGTACGTCGCGCGGGCGGGCGCGTGGGCCACGGCGTGGTACATCAGGATCGGCACCGGGCCGTCGCTCATGCGCCCGCTCCTTCGGCCGCCGCGGCCCCGGCGCCCGGTCCCGCAGGGGTGCCCCTCGCCGTGCCCGTCACCGACTCCACCGCCGCCACCGCGAACCGGCCGCCGCCCCGGCGCGCCCGTAGCGTGCCGAGCGCGTAGCCGCCCGCGGCGGCCGCCACACCGGCGACGATCGCCCCGGCCCGGCCCGCGCCCCCGGGCCGGCCCAGCAGCGCGTCCCGCAGCCCGCGCCCCACGCCCGCGGGCAGCACCCGCGTGGTGTACCGGCGCTCGCTCTCCAGCCCCGCCCGGCTGCCCACGCTGCGCGCCACCAGGGCCTTCGACAGGCCCTCGGCGTACGCCCGGGTGCGGAAGTAGCGGAACCGCTCACGGCCCGGCGGCACCCGGTGGTGGATCACCGAGCGGTCGTCGATCAGCAGCAGGGCGTCCGGCAGCGCCCGGGTCAGCCGGATGCACAGCTCGGTCTCCTCGCCGCCCAGCGGCAGCCGGTGGCCGTCGCGCCCGATGCCGCTGGCGAAGCCGCCGACGGCGGCCAGCCCCGAGCGACGGAACGAGGCGTTGCCGCCCAGGACGTTGCGCACCGCCACCTTCCCCGGCGGCAGCCCCCGGTAGGTGCAGCCCACCACCCAGTCGAACTCCTCCGGGAACCAGGCCGGGCGGCGGCGGGAGGCCCACACCGGCTGGGTGCGGCCGCCCACCGCCATCACCCGCGGGTCGGCGTAGCCCTCGGCGAAGTGCAGCAGCCAGTCCCGCTCGGCGACCGCGTCGTCGTCGAGGAAGGCGATGACCTCCCCGCGGGAGGCCTCGATGCCGGTGTTGCGGCCCGCCGACAGGCCGCGCGGGCCCGCGTTGGCGAGCACCCGCACGGGCTGTGCCCCCGCCCCGGCGCCGTCGTCCCCGTAGGTCTTGGCGAGGCGGCGCAGCAGGGCGGGGTTGTGGTCGACCACCAGCAGCGTCTCCAGGGCGGGATAGGACTGGTCGCGCACCGAGGCCACCGCGGCGAGGATGTCGCCCCAGCGGTCCTCGGTGTAGACGCAGATGACCACCGAGACGCTCGGTGTGCCGGTGCGGTGCGTCGGTGCTGTGCTCAAGAGACTTCCCCGCGGTTGGCGGCGGGCGCGATGGCGAGCGTCGCGCGCCGGTGGCGGGGGCGGCGGCCGGTACCGCGCTCGCGCAGGATGACCTTCAGCACCCGTAGCCCGTCGCGCACGGCCCGCAGGTTGCTGGTGCCGTGGATGCGGACGAACTCATGGCTGGGAATCTCCTGTACGCGCAGCCCGGCCTTCACCACTCTGATGTTCATCAGGGTCTCGACCTCGAAGCCGGCGCAGTCCAGGGCGATCTCGTCCAGGCAGCGCTTCCAGAACGCGTTGTAGCCGTAGCACAGGTCGGTGTAGCGGGCGCCGAACTTGTGGTTGACCATCGAGGTCAGCACGCGGTTGCCGAGCCGGCGGATCAGCGTCATGTCGTCCGTGCCGCCGCCGTTGGCGAAGCGCGAGCCCTTGGCGAAGTCGGCGCCCCCCACCAGGGCGGAGACATAGCTGACGATCTCGCCGCCGTCCGCGGAGCCGTCCGCGTCGACCATCACGATGATCTCGCCGCTGCAGGCGGCGAAGCCGGTGATCAGCGCGTCGCCCTTGCCCTTGCCGAGCTGTTCGACGACCTTGACGTCCGGATACAGGTCGCGGGCGACCCGGACGGTGTCGTCGGTGGAATTGCCGTCGACCAGGACCACTTCGTGGATCCAGCCGGGCAGTGTCTTGAAGACGTACGGAAGATTCTCCGCCTCGTTCATGGCGGGAATGACGACGCTCACCGGTGGCGCTATCGCGAATTGCGAGGTCACCGGACGGTAGCGGCCGGATGTCTCCGGATCCTCTTCACTGGCCGCCGGCCGCAGGAACGCACTCATGTGTCTTCTTTCCCTCTCGTCCGGTGGACCGCCTGCCCCAGCGGTCCGATGGTGTGTCCGGTTCGAAAAGGGGGTACTCGCCTTGCCCGCCCGGCATGGAACGACCAGCAGAGCAGGGCGAGTTGGCAAGTATCACCGAGCCGCGCGGCACGCGCCCCGGCGTTGTCGACTGGCCGAGCGCGGCACCCCCTGCCGCGCCCCGCGCCGGACATCATCGCGACGCTGTGAGCCCTCCCCGGAGCCGCTGAAGATGATGGGCCGATGCGGGTAGATGTACGACGGTATTGAAGCTTGAGACTGTATGGCAAGAGGTGGGTCGGAGACTCCTCCTTTGGTGTTTTTTGCGCCTATGCAACCATCCGCACAGTCTTAGGTATTGACGTCGAGTTCATGACGACCGGTTCCGCCGTCGCCGCCCCCACCGGACGCACGGGGGCGCGTGCGGGGCTCATTCGCCGTGACGAATGCGCCCCATGCGCTTCAGCAGCCGGTCGGCCGGCTCGAACAGCTCCGGCCGGGAGAGCACCGTGTTGCGCAGCGCCCGCACCGGGGCCCGCCGGGCCCGGTAGCCCAGGGCCACCGGGTGCCGCCTGGTCACCCAGCCCTCCGAGACGCTGAGCTCCCGGGTCTTGAGCGAGTCCTTGTACGCCTTTCCGCCCCGGCCCAGGTCCAGGTAGGCCAGCCCCTCGGCGGCCGCCCCCTCGGCCATGTGCATGTGCAGCACCAGGCCGGGGGAGTAGCGCGCGAACTCCGGGTCGTACGCCGGGAACCAGCAGGACAGCACCGTCGGCGAGCGCAGCCCGAAGTGGGCCGCGACCGGTCGCCCGGCCGCGTAGAGCACCGACAGCAGCCCGGCGAACGTCGCGGTGCGCGTATGGAACAGCTGCTCGACGAGCTGGGCTATCCAGGGGCGCGCGAAGCGGTCCGCACGCCCTGTTCTTCGGTACTGCGCCGATTTCCAGCCGGTCAGCACGCGCAGCACGGCCGGATCGCGCTCGTCGTGGACGTAGCGCACCTCGCCGACGTCCCGCCCCAGCCGGCGCTCCTTGGCGAGCGTGGTGCGGGTGAACTTGGGCGACTGCTTGCGCAGGGCCGCCAGGTAGCGCTCGTAGCCCTGGTCCACGTCGATGACGGGCGAGGCGAACGAGCCGGAGGCCGCCACCTCGAACGGCTTCTGACCCTCCACCAGGTGGTCGAACTCCCACAGCGACAGCCCACACGCCAGCAGCAGCTCGCGCGTGTCCCACTGGAAGCCCGGCCGGTGCACCAGGCCCTGGGCGTCCGAGACGCCCAGCCCGATGGCCCGCCCCACCCCCAGCGAGGAGCGCTGGAAGGGGAAGAATGCCACCGGCGCGCCCTCCTCCCGCACCACCGCTATGCGCGTCCCGCGCCGGCAGCGGCCGACGGCGAGCGCGAACTCCGGAGCGAGGAAAGGATTCGCGAGCTGCGGCGACCCGTCCTCCACGGCCCGCGCCTGCAACGACGACCACGCCAATCGGTCGGCCGCGGTGAGCTCACCGGGCCGGTACACGCTGATGTCCACGTCACGAAGCCCGACTTCTCGCGGCGCGGCCGCGATGGCGCCGCGCGTGTGCCAGCAGGAACACCAGAAGGCTGACCGTGGCGACCGCCGCCACGCCGCCCCGCACCGTCCAGGCGTGCAGCGCGAGCATGACCTGCGCGATCAGCAGGTCGAGGGCGACGGCCGCCCCGGCGGCCACCACCGCCCGGCTGAGCGGGTCCAGGCCCGGCAGCGCGGCCGCCACGGCGCACGCGGGCGCCACGATCAGAAAGAACAGCGTGAACGGCGCGCGCAGGGGCGAGGCGATGTCGGCGAGCGCCAGGGCGCCGCCCGTGCCCGCGATGGCCGCGGCCGCGCCCGCCACCACGAGGAGGGAGTCCCCCGCGGACGCCCTCCTGTCGTCGCTGCCGTCACCGTCGCCCGTATCGTCCCGTTCCGCCGGATCGTCAAGACCGGTGAGATCAGTGAAGCTCTGCATTGGCGACTTAGCCCCCCGAAGCGCCGGATGCCGGGCTTCAATGTCGCGCAGCGGGCAAAGGCCCGTCAAGATGTGAAGGCCATGCAAAACAGCCCCCGGACGGCACGGCCGCCACAACCGGAGGCTTACGGTCGGATGAACAGCCGGTGCGCCGCCACGACCATCCGACGAGCCGTCAAATGATCATCCGCAGAGGCCTGTTGACAGGCGCGCGGGCGTTGCGATCGTCATGGGCACGACATCCTCACGCCATGATCGAAAAAGGGTATTGATCTTCCGTTTTTGGCATGGACACTTCCAACATGGCCGGGTCGTTGCTACCACGGTGGTGGCAGAAAACCCTGCTAAGGGAGATTCCATGAAACTGTCCCGGGTCGCGGGTGCCGTATCCGCGCTGGCCCTCACCGTCGGCCTCGCTTTCGGCGGGGCCGGCGCCGCGCACTCTGCCGAGCGAGCGTCAACCCCCGCCTATGTGGCGCTCGGTGACTCCTATTCCTCCGGCGTCGGTGCCGGTTCCTACGACTCCGCGAGCGGCTCCTGCAAGCGCAGCACGAGGGCGTACCCCGCCCTGTGGGCCGCCGCGCACCGCCCCTCCTCGTTCGCCTTCGTGGCCTGTTCGGGCGCCCGGACGGGTGATGTTCTCGGCAAGCAGCTCGGCGCGCTGACCCCCGCCACCGGGCTCGTCAGCATCAGCGTCGGCGGCAACGACGCGGGGTTCGCCGACACCATGACGTCCTGCGTCCTGGGCAGCGACAGCTCCTGTCTCGAGCGCATCGCCAAGGCCCGCGCGTACATCCGCGACGAGCTGCCCGGCAGACTCGACGCCGTCTACTCGGCCGTCAGATCCAAGGCACCGCAGGCCCGGGTCGTCGTGCTCGGCTACCCCCGCTTCTACCGGACGGGCGTGGCGTGCGCCGGGCTGAGCGACACCAAGCGCAAGGCCATCAACGCCGCCGCCGATCACATCGGCACCGTCACCGCCAAGCGGGCCGCCGACCACGGCTTCGCCTACGGGGACGTCAACGCCACCTTCGCCGGGCACGAGCTGTGCTCGGGGAGCGCCTGGCTGAACAGCGTGACGCTGCCCGTCGACGAGTCCTACCACCCCAACGCCGCCGGACAGTCGGGCGGCTACCTGCCGGTGTTCGCGGCCGCGTCCTGAGCGGCCGCGGCCGGGGACCGGGCGGGGCCCGCCGGCCCGTCAGCCCCCCGTCCCGCCGTACAGACCCGAACCCCCCGACCCCGTCGGCGCCGGAGCCGGTGCCGACGGGCGCGGCGGGGAGGCGGTGGGGGAGACGGAGGCGGACGGGCCGGTCCCGCCCGTGGGTGTCCGCCGGCAGGACACCGTGAACGGCACGCGCTGCGACGTCGCCCGGCGCGGGCTTTTGATCTCCACCGCGATCCAGTCCTTCTCCGGCGCGCCGGCACTCCGGCCCGTCTCCGCGTGCTCCACGACCCGGGTGCCGGACCCGGCGCCGAAGCGCAGCGTCTTCCACCCGCCGTCCGTGACGCTCCCGCTGCCCGTCACCCACCGGTAGACGACCTCCGCCGGGCCGCGGTCCACGGCGAAGCCCGCCTGGAAGGCGGGGGCGGCCGCGGCGGGCGGCGGGCACGCGCCGGAGTAGCTGTCGCGCTGCGCGGTGACGACGACGTTCACCGTGGCCGAGCCGGCGCCCGTGACCGAGCCTGCGCCCGCCCCCGCGTTCCTGCCGTCGCTCATGGCCGGCTCGGTGCCCGCCCCGGCCCCGCTCGCGTCCGGCGTGCCGCCGGCGTCGCGGGTCAGTCCCCATACCAGCCCGCCCACCGCCAGCGCCGCGACCAGCGCGCCGGCCACCAGCGCCACCCGCCCGCGCCGCCGGCCGGCGGGCGCCGGGTCCTCGCCCCGCCCGGCGGCCGGGCGGTCTCCCGCGCCGGCTCCGCCGGGCGGCTGCGGGCCGGGGTCCGCCGCCGCGACCGTCGGCGAGTACGCCGCGTTCGCCGGGCCCGGCGCCCGGCGTTGCGCGGCCGCCGTCCGCAGCATCCGCTCGGCGTCCGCCATGCCCGGACGCTCCGCCGGATCCTTGCGCAGCAGCGCGTCCAGGACGGGCGCGAGCACGCCTGCCCGCCGGGGCGGCGGCAGCGCCGCGTCCACCACGGCGCGCAGCGTGCTCAGCGGTGTGTCCTGACGGAAGGGGGAGTGGCCCTCGACGGCGGCGTAGAGGGTCACCCCGAGCGACCACAGGTCGGACTGCGGACCCGGCGGGTGGCCCAGGGCCCGTTCCGGCGCCAGGTATTCGGGCGAGCCCACCAGCTGCCCGGTCGCCGTCAGGGCGGAGCTGCCCTCGATCATCGCGATGCCGAAGTCGGAGAGCACGACACGCCCGTCGTTACCGATGAGCACATTTCCCGGTTTCACATCACGGTGGAGTACGCCCACGGCGTGCGCTCCCCGGAGCGCGGCCAGCACTTCGGCGCCGATGTGCGCCGCGCGGGCCGGGTCGAGGGGGCCCTCGGCGTCGAGCAGGTCGGCCAGTGACATGCCGCGCACCAGCTCCATGACGATCCAGGGCCGGCCGTCGTCGCCGACGAAGACGTCGTGCACGGTGACGACGTTGCGGTGCGCCACGCGCGCCGCCGCGCGCCCCTCGCGCTCCAGCCGGGCGTACAGCTGCCGCACGTCACGGTCGGTCAGCCCGGCCGGCGCCAGGACCTCCTTGACCGCCACCTCCCGGCCCAGCACCTCGTCCCGGGCCTGCCACACCACGCCCATCCCGCCGTGCCCCAGCTGTTGCTGCAGTCGGTAGCGGTTCGCCAGCACGCGTCCGGCACCGGAACTCCCGTCCATGACGTCCGTCCCTCCCCCGAGAGCGATTCGGGGTGAATGTACCGCAACGGAGCGTGATTGCCCCCTGTGCGGCAGCGGAATGTCCCGGCCAACTCGCGCACGGTGACGGCAGGTTCACGCCAGGCTCGTCAACGCCCTTGACGGGGTGGTGAATCCGACCCGCGGATGCGCGGGTGACGCGATGGGGCGATAGGGTTACTCTGCCTGGGCCGGGTGCCTCGTACGGGTGGGGAGTCTCATGGATCAGATAGCGATGCGCAGCAGGGCGCGTGTACCTGCCGTCAGCTACGGAAGCGGTGCGTCCAGCGCGCGCCTGGACCGTCACCTCGCGGTGCTCGGCGGGCCCGCCCTGCCGCAGCGCGAGGTCGAGGGCGCGACCGTACTGATGCGCGAGCTCACCGCGCGTGACCACACCCGTGCCGGGCAGAGCAGGACCGCCCGCGTCTCCCTGCTCGCCCCGCTGAAGCGGCTGCGCCGTTCGCTCTTCGGCAGCCACAGCGGCCCCAGCACCAGCACCGGCAGCAGCCCCGCCTGACCCGGCCCGTACCCGTTCCGGCCCGCCCTCACCCCCGGGCCGGCCGCCCCACCGGCACACCTGGCGAATCCTTCACCCGGCAGTCCGCCCGTACCTCCTGACCGTCAGCGGCACGACGACGGCCAGGACCAGCGCGGCCCAGGCCAGTGACGCCGCGAGGGGGTGTGCCACGGGCCAGGAGGCACCGGCGGCCGGGTGGGCGTTGCCGAAGAGGTCGCGGCAGGCGGCGGTGACCGCGCTGACGGGGTTCCATTCGGCGACCGTGCGCAGCCAGCCCGGCATGCCCTCGGTGGGCACATAGGCGTTGGACAGCAGCGGCAGCATGAAGGTGGCCCCGCCCATCTGGCCCGCCGCCTCCTCCGTCTTCAGCAGCAGTCCCAGCCAGTGGCCCAGCCAGGCGGTGACCAGCCGGAAGAGCAGCAGCAGCGCGAACGCCCCCAGCGCGGGCAGCGCCCCGCCCTCGACGCGCCAGCCCACCGCGTACCCGCACAGTGCCAGCGGTATCAGGCCGACGGCCGCGAGCAGCACGTCGGCGCCCGTCTGCCCGGCCGGAATGGCGAAGCGGCTCATGGGCAGTGTCCGGAAGCGGTCCATCACCCCGCGCTGGTAGTCCTGCGCGGAGGACAGCATCGAGGTCATCACGCCGTTGACGGCGGTGGCGACGAACAGTCCGGGGACCAGATAGGCGCGGTAGTCCGTGCCGCCGTCCAGTACCACCGCGCTGCCGAAGACGTAGCCGAAGAAGAGCAGCATGGTCACGGGCATCGTCAGGGTGATGACGAACAACCCGGGCGCCCGGCGCATCCGCTGGACGTTGCGGCCGAGCATGGCGCGGCTGTCGGACAGGGTGCCGGTGATCACGCGGCGGCCTCCTCGGCGGTCGTGCCGGCGGTCGCGCCGGCGGGGGCGGTCAGGCGCAGGAAGACCTCGTCCAGGGTCGGCTCGCGCAGGGTGGCGTCGACGACGGGCACACCCGCCGCGTCGAGTTCGCGGACCAGGAACGGCAGGGTGAGCGCCGGCCCGGTGACGGCCGCCCCGGCGGCGCGGCGCCCGGGGTCCAGCACCGGACGGGTGCCGGTGAGGGCGGCGAGGGCGGCCGCGGCCGACGGCAGCGCTTCCGCGTCGGCGACGACGACCTCGGCGTGGGAGCCGATGCGGGCCTTGAGGCCCGCCGGGGTGCCGCGCTCGGTGACGCGTCCGTGGTCGATGAGGACGACCTCGTCGGCCAGCCGGTCCGCCTCCTCCAGGTACTGGGTGGTGAGCAGGACGGTCGTGCCCCGGTCGGCGAGGTCCCGGACGGTCTGCCAGATCAGCTCGCGGCTGGCGGGGTCGAGGCCGGTCGTGGGTTCGTCCAGGAACAGCACCCTCGGCTGGGTGAGCAGGCTCGCGGCCAGGTCCAGGCGCCGGCGCATGCCACCCGAGTACGTCCGGGCGGAGCGGCCGGCGGCCTCCTCGAGGCCGAAGCGCGCCAGTAGTTCCCCGGCGCGCGCACGGGCCTCGGCGGGCCGCAGTCCGCGCAGCCGGCCGAACAGGCGCAGGTTCTCCCGTCCCGTCAGGTCCAGGTCCACGGCGGTGGCCTGGCCGGTGACGCCGATGGCGCGGCGGACGGCGTCCGGCGAGCGCAGGACGTCGTGCCCGGCGACGCGGGCCGTGCCGGAATCGGGGGCGACGAGGGTGGTCAGCAGGCGGACGGCGGTGCTCTTGCCAGCGCCGTTGGGGCCCAGCAGGGCGCAGACGGTGCCTTCGGGGACGGCCAGGTCGAAGCCGTCGAGCGCCCGCACGTCGCCGAAGCGCTTCCGCAGGCCCTCACTAAGTACAGCGTACGTAGTCATGGCGGTGACCATACCGTACTACGTACGCCGTACGTAACTAGGATGGTGACCGAGGTGATGGATCAATGGCAGCCAGCGGACGCCCGGCCGGGCCCGAGGTGATCTGGGCGCGCTCCGAGCGGACCGGGCGCGGGCCGCGCCCCGCGCACAGCCGCGCGGAGATCGCGGCGGCGGCGGTGCGCGTCGCGGACGCCGACGGGCTCGACGCCGTCTCCATGCGCAGGGTCGCGGCCGAGATCGGCTGCGGCACGATGTCGCTCTACAACTACGTGCCGCGCAAGGAGGACCTGTACGAGCTGATGGTCGACGCGGCCGCCGGCGAGTACGACCTGTCCGGGCCGCCGCCGGCCGACTGGCGCGCCGGGACGCTCGGCCTGGCCCGGCAGATGCGCGCCCTGATGCGCCGTCACCCCTGGCTCCCGCGCCTGCTGGTCCCCGAGTACGGCTTCAGTCCCAACGCGCTGCGCTACCTCGAGTACGCCCTGTGGACGCTGGAGCCGCTCGAGGCCGACGGCGCCACCAAGCTGGAGCTGATCTCGATGCTGCACGCGGTCGTCGCCGCCTACGTCACCCACGAGGTGGCCGGCGCCGAGCGCGCGCGGACCTCGCCCTGGGCGCCGGGGGAGGAGCAGCCGGCCCGGCACGCCCATCTGGCGCGGGCGCTGGCCGAGGGGGCCCACCCCCGGCTGGCGGCGGCCTTCGCCGAGGCGCCCGCGGTGCCCGACCCCGACGCGCTCTTCGAGCGCTCGGTCAACCGCCTGCTGAACGGCTTCGGGCGCTGACTCCTTCGCCCTAGTGGGCGTCCAGCGTGACGGTGAAGGAGAAGCGGTCGCCGCGGTAGCGGATGCGGGCGACGTCGATCGCCCGGCCGTCCTCGTCGTAGGTGATCCCCGTGTAGTGCAGGATCGGGCTGAGCAGCGGCACCTGGAGCAGCCGGGCCGTCTCCGGGTCCGCCAGGCGCGCCTCGACCGTGTCGGTGATGCGGCTGATCGTCACGCCCAGCGCGTCGCGCAGCACCTTCGTCATCGGCCACCGGGTCAGGTCGGCCAGGTCGATGCGCTCGGCGAGCTCGGGGCGGACCAGGTTCTCCGCCCAGTTCGTCGGCTCGCCCGACTCCCCGTCGCAGCGCAGCCGCCGGAAGGCCACCGCCTCGTCGAGGTCCGGGAAGTGCTCGGCCAGCTCGGCCGGGACCTGCTCAGGGCCGTGGTCGAGGACGGCCGTGATCTCGCCGGACTGCTGGGCGACGATGGTGTCCACCGAGCCGAGCAGCCGCACGGGCGAGCCGCGCCGGGCGCTCGGCTCGATGAACGTGCCGCGCCGGCGGTGCCTGCTGATCAGTCCCTCCGCCTCCAGCTCCTTCAGTGCCTGCCGCATGGTCAGCACGCTCACGCCGTAGTGCGTGGCGAGCGCGTCCTCGGTCGGCAGCCGCAGCGGATCCTCCGGGCGGCGCCCGAGTATCGAGGCCCGCAGCGACTGCGATACCTGGTACCACAGCGGCAGCTTGCGGTTGAGGGCGAGCGAGTCGGGGGCGAAGGTGGTCACGGGGAACTCCGCGGGCGTCAGCGACGGAAATGGCGCTGCAGACCCTGCCACACCCCGTCGTAGCCCGTCTGCAGGTGTCCCGCGTCCGCCGCCTGCCCGGTCAGCGTCAGCGGCCAGCGGGTCTCGAACATGAAGGCCAGCCCGTCGTCCACCTTCTGCGGCGTCAGCTCGGCCGCGCTCGCCCGGTCGAAGGTCTCCCGGTCCGGGCCGTGCGCCGACATCATGTTGTGCAGCGAACCGCCGCCCGGTACGAAGCCCTCCGCCTTCGCGTCGTAGGCGCCCTCGATCAGGCCCATGTACTCGCTCATCACGTTCCGGTGGAAGTACGGCGGCCGGAAGGTGTCCTCGCCCACCAGCCAGCGCGGCGCGAAGACCACGAAGTCCACGCCCGCCGGCCCCGGGGTGTCGGACGGGGAGGTGAGCACCGTGAAGATCGACGGGTCCGGGTGGTCGTAGCTGATCGAGCCGATGACGTTGAAGCGGCGCAGGTCGTAGACGTAGGGCACATGGTTGCCGTGCCAGGCGACGACGTCCAGCGGCGAGTGGTCGTACGTCGCCGACCACAGGTTGCCGCAGTACTTGCTGACGACCTCGACCGGGCCCTCGACGTCCTCGTACGCGGCGACCGGCGCCAGGAAGTCCCGCGCGTTGGCCAGCCCGTTGGCGCCGATCGGGCCGAGGTCGGGCAGGACGAAGGGACGCCCGTAGTTCTCGCAGACGTATCCGCGCGCGCTGTCGTCGAGCAGCTCGACCCGGAAGCGCACCCCGCGCGGGATCAGCGCCACATGCCCCGGCTCGGCCCGCAGCAGCCCGAACTCCGTGCGCAGCAGCAGCCCGCCGCGCTCCGGCACGATCAGCAGCTCGCCGTCGGCGTCGCTGAAGACGCGGTCGGTCATGGAGGCGTTGGCGGCGTAGAGGTGCACGGCCATGCCGGTGCGCTGCGCGGCGTCGCCGTTGCCGCCGAGCGTCCACAGCCCGGCGAGGAAGTCGGTGCCCTCGGCGGGCTCGGGCAGCGGGTTCCAGCGCAGCCGGTTGGGGTCGGGGACGGTCTCGGTGAAGGGCGCGCCGCGCAGGGCGCCGTTACCGGTCCGGGTGAACGGCGGGTGCGCGGCCGAGGGGCGGATGCGGTACAGCCACGACCTGCGGTTGTGCTGCCGGGGCTCGGTGAAGGCCGAGCCGCTCAGCTGCTCCGCGTAGAGGCCGAGCGGGGCCCGCTGGGGGGAGTTGCGCCCCTGCGGCAGCGCACCGGGCACGGCCTCGCTGCTGTGCTCGTTGCCGAACCCGGACGAGTACACCAGCGCCTCGGCCGTCTTGCGCGCCTGCTCGTTGCCCGTACCGCTCATCGCGTGCTCCCGCCGCCGGTGGATTGGCCGATGGATTCCTATGGGTGACCGTAGGATTCGGGAGCGGCGTGCGTCAATGGATCAGCCGCGCGGCGTGCGGAGGCCGCCCGGAAAACGGCCCGGGGCGGCCGGATCCGCCGCAGGAGCCGGGGGCCCGGTCACGCTTCGCGGTCCCGGTGCCACTGCGGGGACGGCAGGTGGATCAGCACCAGCAGGACACCGGCCAGGGTGACGTTCCGTGCGGCGGCCTGCAGCCCGTTCCACTTCGCCGACTGCCACATCGCGAACCACTCGCCCCCTATGCCGATGAAGCCCAGCCCGAACAGCAGCAGGATCATCACCAGCCCCACCGTGGTGGCCCTCCGGGCCGGGCCGTAGCCGTGCCGGCCGCGCGCCAGCCCGCGCAGCCACAGCGCCGTGGCCGCGAGGAGCACCAGCGCGGCCAGCGCCTCCCAGGCGATGATCAGAACGTAGGCGGCGTCCTGGACCGCGGGGTCCGTGATCGCCCGCCACATCAGGTCCTCGTCCTGGAAGGTCGTGTCCATCGCCAGGACGTGCCGGACGAACTCCTGATTGGTGCCGAAGTCGGTGATGTTGCCGAAGGCGACGAGCGTGATGGAGACCGCCACCGTGGCGGTCAGCGCCATGGCCGCCGCCGGCAGGGTGCGCTCAGCGGTCATGAGGACAAGCCTTCCCTTGCCGCCCGGCCCGTACGCACCCTAAGCGCTTGCTCAGGAGGCGCGGTATGGTGTTCGCTCCTTCCGTCGGCGAGAGGGCCCGTGCGGGCCCGGAGAGCGGGGCACCCCATGGGCGCGCAGGCGCAGCGGACCGAGGAGTGGGCCGACGTCACGCCCGACGCCGCCCGGCGGCTGCTGACCGCCGCCGTCCAGGCCTTCGCCGAGCGCGGCTACCACGCGACCACCACCCGCGACATCGCCGGCCGGGCCGGGATGAGCCCGGCCGCGCTCTACATCCACTACAAAACGAAGGAAGAACTCCTCTACCGCATCAGCGGCGTCGGCCACCGCCTCGCCCTCGACATCGTCACCCGCGCCCGGGACGGCGCCGGCACCCCCGCCGAGCGCCTCGCCGAGGCGGTCCGCCGCTTCGTGCGCTGGCACGCCGAACACCACACCACCGCCCGCGTGGTGCAGTACGAGCTCGGGGCGCTCGGCGAGGAGCACCACGCCGAGATCATCGCGCTGCGCCGGGCCACCGACGCCGCCGTGCGCGCCATCATCGAGGACGGCGTCGCGGCCGGCGACTTCGACGTCCCCGACGTGCGCGGCACCACCCTCGCGGTGCTCTCCCTGTGCATCGACGTCGCCCGCTGGTTCAACGCCGAGGGCCGGCGCACCCCCGACGAGGTCGGCGAGCTCTACGCGGGCCTGGTGCTGCGCATGGTCGGCGGCACCGACGGGCAGCCGTGACGCTGCCC
Organism: Streptomyces sp. NPDC053048; assembly: GCF_044547045.1. Lineage (NCBI taxonomy): Bacteria > Bacillati > Actinomycetota > Actinomycetes > Kitasatosporales > Streptomycetaceae > Streptomyces > Streptomyces sp. NPDC053048. The sequence goes on along the minus strand of NZ_JBITZS010000008.1, from coordinate 355,694 downwards.
GGCCGGTGCGCCCGGCGGCTGACGTACAGTCTGATCCGTGCCCCAGATTCCCCTGAAAGTTCAAGAGCTTACGGTCGGGCAGGTCTCCGCACGCAGCGGAGCCGCCGTCTCGGCCCTGCACTTCTACGAGGCCAAGGGGCTGATCAGCAGCCGCCGCACCTCCGGCAACCAGCGCCGCTACACCCGTGACGTGCTGCGCCGGATCGCCTTCATCCGCGCCTCCCAGCGGGTCGGCATACCGCTGGCGGTCATCGGCGAGGCACTGGAGCGGCTGCCCGACGGGCGGACCCCCAACCGGGCCGACTGGGCCCGGCTCTCCGAGGAATGGCGGGCCGAGCTCGACCAGCGGATAACGCAGCTGGTCAAGCTGCGCGACCACCTCGACGGCTGCATCGGCTGCGGCTGCCTGTCCATCGACAAGTGCGCGCTGACCAACCCGGACGACCGCGTGGGCCGGCTCGGCAGTGGATCGATGCTGCACGGCTGACGCTCCCCGCCGCCGGGGAGCGCCCTCACACCGCCGCGTACCGCTCAGCGAAGGCGTACCGCCGCGCCGCGAGCAGCGCGGCCGGGGTGAGCACGGACACCGGCACCACGATGCCGCAGTCGGTGCACACCGGACCCTCCAGCGGGTAGCGCTCCAGGTCGGTGCGCCATTCGACGCGCTCTCCGGCGCACACCGGGCAGGTGTGGCCGGGCGCGGACTCCATGGCCGCCATCACCCGGCGCAGGACGTCCGCGAGCCGGGCGTCCGGGGTCACGTCGGGGGAGGCGCACGGCACGATGTCGCAGCCGCCCCAGGTGTTGCGGTGCCAGTCGTCGACGGCACTGGGCTGGCGGATGCCGTCGTGCTTCTCACGGCGGCGCCGGCCCGCGAACTCGGCCTCGTACGCCAGCCAGACCTCCCGTGCCTCCTCCAGCTCGGCCAGCGCCGCGATCAGCAGCGCGGGGTCGGGAGCGCGGTCGTCGGGGGCGAGGCCGGCGCGGGCGCACAGATGTCGCCAGGTCGCCCGGTGCCCGTAGGGGGCGAAGCGCTCGAGGCATTTGCGCAAGGAGGTCCGCCGCAGCGCGATGGTGTTCCGTGGATTGCGTACCTCTCGGGCCAGTGCTCTGAAACCTGCCACTGCATCCCACCTCCGGCGGCGCGGACTCGGATCGACATGGAAGGGACGTAACGCGTCGCCGATCGGATCCATCGGATGTCCGGACCCGCCGGACGCGCACGCACCCGACTCCGCTCTGCTACCCCCAACGGGCGCACAGATGTGGGCGGCCACGAAGGTGGCGGATCCTCACCCACCGGTCAGCGTACGATCCGCCCGGCCAGCAGGACGAGACGGGCGAGTTCGCCGTGGCAGATGTCGCTGTGGGCGCCCGTGGGCGGACCGCCGCGCCGCACCACCGCCGCGACGTCGACGTTCACACAACCCGACTCGGGCAACGGGCCCTGCAGCGCCCGCGCCAGCTGCAGCGTGCCGGTGCCCTCCACGGCCTGGACGCCGTCGTGACCCATGGCGCCCCAGCGGGCGTCGTCGAGGCCGAACGCGGAGGCGGAGTCCCCCGAGACGCGCGAGGCCAGCGGATACAGCAGGCTCAGCGCCTGGTCGTGGCGCGAATGGCAGCACACCACCGGGCCCCGGACCCGCTCGTGCAACCCCTTCAGCGCGCCGCCGCGCCCGTTGTCGAACGGCAGCCGGGGAGCGAACGCGTAGTGCGAGAAGGCGCCTTGGAGCATGGTGAGGGAGCGCACGCTCTCCGTGCGCTCCGGCAGCGCGCCGAGCGCGAACGCCATGAGCCGCGCGCCGAAGCTGTGCCCCACCAGATGGACCCGCGGACCGGCGCGGTCCCCGGCGAGCAGCTCGAGGACCGGGCCGAGCCCCGCGCGGCCCACCACGCCCGCCCGCCGCTTCATCTCCCAGTACGAGCCCTGGCGCAGCAGCTCCAGGGCGCCGCTCCACAGCCGCTTGCGCAGGTCCCCGAAGAACTCGGCCCGCGCCGCGGCCGTCTCCGCCCCGGCCGGTTCCGCGGTGGCCAGCGCGTCGGCGAAGCGGCCGCACACCCGGGCCGGTTCGTCGGCGAACATGTCCGGTTCGGCGCGCTCGCCGGCGTCCGGGTCCAGGTCCTCGGCCGAGGCGTCCGCGCCCGCCGCCGTCCCCGCCTGGCGCGGCAGGACGAGCCGGCGGACCAGGGCCGCGAACTCCTCCAGCCGCGAGGGGTCCTCGGACCGCTGCTCCAGCAACTCCGCCAGCCGGTCCAGCAGCGCCTCGCTGCCGGGGAAGACCGCGGCCAGCGCCCGCAGGGTCGCGGGCTCGAGACGGGGCCCGTCCCCGGGCGGTACGGCGTCCCGCGCGGGGAAGTCGGGCACCGGCTCGTCCGTGAACCGCATGGACGGCCAGATCACACCCGCGTAGCCGAGGCGCGCGGGGGCACCGGCGTCCGCGAGGACGCCGGGGAAGGGGGCGAAGAAGCGGTCGTAGAGGCGGGTGGCCATGGACCGGTCGTTGTTCCAGCCGTGCGCGAAGACCACCAGGTCGGTGACGTCCCGCTCGGCCACCCCCCGTACCAGGGCGTCCCGTTCGCCGGGGTCGGCATCCCCCTCGGCGTCGAATGTCAGCTCCCAGTACGGCTCCACGGATATGCCCGCCATGGTGCGTCCCCCTGCCCCCGGTCCGGTGTGCGCGCATCTTCCTGCCGTCAAGGGGGCATGTCCAGCCTGTCCACGGGGACTTCACCCTTACGTGATCCGTCGGCCGGGCTCTTGTGCCGGGGCCCGGGGAGTGGAACAACCTCGGGGGAGGCACCCTTCCACCCGGGCATACCGACTGGTTAGTCTGCCGGGATCGTCGAGCCCAGGAGGCGCCAGCGTGAAATCCGTGCGGGACGCGGCAGTCGTCGTCACCGGGGCCGGAGGCGGCATAGGCGCCGCGCTCGCGCGCCGTTTCGCCGCCGAAGGGGCCCGCGTCGTCGTCAACGACATCGACGCCGCCAAGGCCGAAGCCGTCGCCGCCGAGACCGGCGCCACCGCCGTCCCCGGCGACGCCTCCGCCGTCCTGCCCGCCGCCCGCGAGGCGCTGGGCGGCACCGTCGACATCTACTGCGCCAACGCCGGCATCGCCCCCCTGGGCGGCCCCGAGGCCGGCGAGGACGTGTGGGAGGCGGCCTGGGACGTCAACGTCATGGCCCATATCCGCGCGGCCCGCGCCCTGCTCCCCGAATGGCTCGAGCGCGGCAGCGGCCGCTTCGTGGCCACTGTCTCCGCCGCCGGGCTGCTCACCATGGTCGGCTCGGCCCCCTACAGCGTCTCCAAGCACGCCGCCCTGGCCTTCGCCGAATGGCTCTCCCTCACCTACCGCCACCGCGGCATCGACGTCCACGCCATCTGCCCGCAGGGCGTGCGCACGGACATGCTGCACGGCACCGGCGTCGTCGGCGACCTCGTGCTGCGCCCCACCGCGATCGAGCCCGCGAAGGTGGCGGACGCGCTCTTCGAGGGCATGGCCGCCGGCCGCTTCCTGATCCTCCCCCACCCCGAGGTGGCCGGCCACGCCGCCACCCGCGCCACCGACCCGGAGCGCTGGCTCGCGGGCATGAACCGCCTGCAGCGCACCGTCGAGGAACGCGAACAGCAGGCCACCGGTACCGCGCAGCAGCCGTAAGGACCTCCCGGAACGCAGAGAAGGGCCGCATCATGAACGCGCACCTCTCGTACCAGGACCAGCCCTGGCTCGACCGCCTCACCCCCGCCCAGCGCACGCCCGTCACGGCGCCGCCGAGCGCCCTGCACTTCTTCGCCGCCGCCGTCCGCAGAGCCCCCGGCCGCACCGCCCTGGCCTACTTCGACGGGCGGCTGAGCTACCGCGAGACCGACGCCATGTCCGACGCCGTCGCCGGCCACCTGGCGGCGAACGGCTTCCGGCGCGGCGACCGGGCGGCCGTCATGCTCCAGAACACCCCGCACTTCGTCCTCGCCGTCCTCGGCGTCTGGAAGGCCGGCGGCGTCGTCGTGCCGGTCAACCCCATGTACCGGGCGGACGAGGTGAGTCACGTCCTGCACGACGCCGGCGTCACCGCGCTGGTCTGCCGGGACCGGGCCTGGGAGGACTTCCTGCGGCACACCGCCAGCGCCTCGCCCGTGCGGATCGCCCTCACCGCCTGCGACTTCGGCCTGCAGACCCGCGACGACGCGCGCGTGCTGCGCGACGGGCGGCGCAGGCCCCCGGAGGACGCCGACGACCTGCTCGCCGTCGCCGGACGTACGGACCTCCCCGCGCCGTCCGTACCGGAAACGGGCCCCGACGACCCCGCCCTCATCTGCTACACCTCCGGCACCAGCGGCACCCCCAAGGGTGCCGTCAACACCCACGGCAACCTCACCCATCAGGCCGAGTGGGCCCGCGCCCACGCCGGGCTCCCCGAGGGCAGCGTCTACTTCGCCCTCGCGCCGCTCTTCCACATCACCGGCATGGTCGCCGAGCTCACCACCTGCCTCGCCGACGCCGGCACCCTCGTCCTCGCGAACCGTTTCGAACCCGGCGTCGTCCTCGACGCCTTCCTCGAGCACCGCCCCGACTACACCGTCGGCCCCTCCACCGCCTTCATGGCCCTGATGGCCCAGCCGCAGGCCACCCGCGACCACTTCGCCTCCTTCCGGCTGATCAACTCCGGTGGTGCCCCGCTGCCGCCCGCGCTCGTCGAGTCGTTCGCCGCCGCCTTCGGCCCGTACCTGCACAACGCCTACGGCCTCACCGAGTGCACCGCCCCCTGCTCCACCGTCCCACCGGGCCTGAAGGCCCCCGTCGACCCCCGCTCCGGCACCCTCTCCGTGGGCCTGCCCACCGCGCAGACGCAGCTGCGCATCATCGACGACCAGGGCAGGGACGTGCCCTTCGGCGAGACGGGCGAGATCGCCCTGCGCGGCCCCCACGTCGTCCCCGGCTACTGGCGCCGCCCCGACGCCACCGCCGAGACCTTCCCCGGCGGCGAGCTGCGCACCGGCGACATCGGCTTCATGGACCGCGAGGGCTGGCTCTACGTCGTCGACCGCAAGAAGGACATGATCAACGCCTCCGGCTTCAAGGTCTGGCCCAGGGAGGTCGAGGACGTCCTCTACACCCACCCCGCCGTCCGCGAGGCGGCGGTCGTCGGCGTCCCCGACCCCTACCGCGGCGAGTCCGTCAAGGCCTACGTCAGCCTGCGCCCCGGCACCCCGGCCGGCCCCGCCGAGCTGGTCGCCCACTGCCGGGAACGGCTGGCCGCGTACAAGTACCCGCGCGAGGTGGAGATCCTGCCCGAGCTGCCCAAGACGACCACCGGCAAGATCCTGCGCAGGGAACTGCGTGACCGGCAGCGGCACTAGTGTGCGGGGCGTGGCACATGGACCGGTGGCGGAAGGGCGGGTGGCGGCGATGACGACCAGGTCGGCGATGGCCGGAACGACGGACAACGGCGGGAGGCCGGTACCGCAGCGACTGCTGGCCGCCGCCACGCGGCTGTTCGCCGAGCGGGGGTACGACCGTACGTCCGTCCAGGACATCGTGGAGGCGGCGGGCGTCACCAAGGGGGCGCTGTATCACTACTTCGGGTCGAAGGACGACCTGCTGCACGAGGTGTACGGGCGGGTGCTGCGGCTGCAGCAGGAGCGGCTGGACGGCTTCGCCGGCGCCGACGCGCCCGTGGAGAAGCGGCTGCGGGACGCGGCGGCCGACGTGGTGGTGACCACCATAGAGAACCTCGACGACACGAAGATCTTCTTCCGGTCCATGCACCACCTCGGCCCCGAGAAGTGCAAGCAGGTGCGGGCGGAGCGGCGCCGCTACCACGAGCGGTTCCGGGCGCTGGTCGAGGAGGGCCAGCGCGCGGGGGTCTTCAGCGCCGAGACCCCGGCCGACCTGGTGGTGGACTACCACTTCGGGTCCGTCCACCACCTGGGCAGCTGGTACCGGCCCGAGGGCGCGCTGACCGCGCGGCAGGTCGCCGACCACCTGGCGGACCTGCTGCTGCGGGCGCTGCGGCCGTAGGGGGTGCGGGGGCGGCCGGGGGGCCGCACCCCCGCTACCGGTCAGCGGTACCGGGCGAGCTCCCGGCGGGCCAGGGACCGCTGGTGCACCTCGTCCGGGCCGTCGGCCAGCCGCAGCGTCCGGGCCGCCGCCCACAGCTCCGCCAGCGGGAGGTCCTGGCTCACCCCGGCGGCGCCGTGCAGCTGCACGGCCTGGTCGAGGATGCCGACGACCGTCCGGGGCGTCGCGATCTTGATGGCCTGGATCTCGGTGTGGGCGCCGCGGTTGCCGACGGTGTCCATCAGCCAGGCCGTCTTCAGCACCAGCAGCCGCAGCTGCTCGACGGCCACGCGCGCGTCCGCGATCCACTCGCGCACCACCCCCTGCTCCGCCAGGGGCTTGCCGAAGGCCGTACGGGCCACTGCCCGCCGGCACATCAGCTCGATCGCGCGCTCGGCCATGCCGATCAGGCGCATGCAGTGGTGGATACGGCCGGGGCCGAGCCGGGCCTGGGCGATGGCGAAGCCGCCGCCCTCCTCGCCGATCAGATTGCCCACCGGCACGCGGACGCCCTCGAGGACGACCTCCGCGTGACCACCGTGGTAATGGTCCTCGTAGCCGTAGACCCGCATGGCACGGCGCACGTGCACGCCGGGGGTGTCGCGCGGGACCAGCACCATCGACTGCCGGCGGCGGACGTCGGCACCGTCCGGGTCGGTCTGGCCCATGACGATGAGGACCCGGCAATCCGGGTGCAGCGCACCGGAGATGTACCACTTGCGGCCGGTGATGACGTACTCGTCGCCGTCCCGCTCGATGCGGGTCTCGATGTTCGTGGCGTCGGAGGAGGCCACCTCCGGCTCGGTCATCGCGAAGGCCGAGCGGATCTCGCCCGCCAGCAGCGGCTCCAGCCAGAGTTTCCGCTGCTCGGCGCTGCCGAACTGTGCCAGCACCTCCATGTTCCCGGTGTCGGGCGCGGCACAGTTCAGGGCGGTGGGGGCCAGCTGGGGGCTGCGGCCGGTGATCTCGGCGAGCGGCGCGTACTGGAGGTTGGTCAGGCCGGCGCCGTGCACGGGGTCGGGGAGGCTGTGCTGGTCTGCAAGAAATAGGTTCCACAGCCCTTGCCGCCGCGCCTCCGCCTTGAGCTCCTCCACCACCGGCGGCACGTCCCACGGGGAGGCGAGATTCGCGCGCTGCTCGGCGGCCGTGGCCTCCGCCGGGTACACGTGCTCGTCCATGAAGGCCAGCAGCCGGTCGCGCAGTTCCTCGGTGCGGGCGTCGAACGAGAAGTCCATGGGGGCTTATCCCTTTCGCAGGGTGGAGAGGCCGTTGCCGACGAAGAGCGGGACCAGTTCGCCGATGCGGTCGAAGCCGGCGCCGACGGTCTGCCCGAGGGTGTAGCGGTAGTGGATGCCCTCGAGGATCACGGCGAGCTTGAAGTAGGCGAACGCGGTGTACCAGGGCAGGGCAGAGATGTCGCGGCCGGAGCGGGCCGCGTAGCGCTCGACGATCTCGGCCGGGTCCGGGTGCCCGGGGGCGCCGCCCGTGCTCGCGATGGGCAGGCCCGGAACGGCACGCTGCTCGCCGTACATGACCAGCAGGCCCAGGTCGGTGAGCGGGTCGCCGAGCGTGGACATCTCCCAGTCCAGGACGGCCTGGACGGTGTCGTCCGCGCCGACGAGCACGTTGTCGAGCCGGTAGTCGCCGTGCACGACGGCCGGGGCGGGGGAGGCGGGCAGCGCCCGGCCCAGCGCCTCGCGCAGCTCGTCTATCCCCGGCAGCTCGCGGCTGCGGGAGGCTTCGAGCTGCTTGCCCCAGCGGCGCAGCTGCCGCTCCAGGAACCCCTCGGGCCGCCCGAAGTCGGCCAGGCCGACTGCCTCGGGGGCCACGGCGTGCAGGTCGACGAGCGTGTCGACGAGCCCCAGCACGACCTCGCGGGTGCGGCCGGGCCCGATGGCGGCGAGCTGCGCGGACGTGCGGTAGGGGGTGCCGTCGACGAAGTCCATGACGTAGAAGGGCGCCCCCAGGACGTCCTCGTCCTCGCACAGCAGTACCGCCCCGGGCACCGGGACGGCGGTCTGGCGCAGCGCGCTGATGACCCGGTGTTCGCGCCGCATGTCGTGGGCGGTGGCCAGCACGTGTCCGAGCGGCGGGCGCCGCACGGCCCACCGGCTGGTGCCGTCGGTGACGGCGTACGTCAGGTTGGAGCGGCCCCCCTCGATGAGCTCGGCCGTCAACGGCCCGGCCACCAGGCCGGGCAGCGCCCGATCCAGATGGTCCCGCAGCCGTTCCGGGTCCAGGCCCGGGGGGTTGCCCGGGTCGTTGGCCTCGCTCATCGCATGCTCCTCGCGGGGGAGTTGTTGTCCGGTCCGTGAGGGCTCATCATGCCGACTGGTCGGTATGTCGTCCAGGTGTCCCTGGGGTCGATTGACGTGAATGCTCGGGCCGTAGGGCCGGGGGCGTCACCCTTGCCGGCGCCGCCGGGACGGGGCGGTTGTGAGCAGGGCTCGCAGGGCGGCCGGGGAGGTGGCGATCACGGTGTTGGGCGTGTCGCTCTCGCGGAGGAGTATGCGACCGGTCGGATTGGCGAGTTCTATGCAGTCGCCCTGTGTTTCCGACGAGAACGACGACTTACGCCACTGAATGTTCATGGTCCTCGAATCCTTACGTCTGCTGCGCCACCTTGCGGATGAAGTCTCGTGAGCGCTCAGGGCTGAGTGCGAACTCTTCGCCCAGATCAAGCACGGACCGGTAATTGGCAAGCTGCGTTTCCCCGTCCAGGAATGCGGAGCCGGTCGGCGTATCGATGTGGACCGTATCGAGTCGCGGCACGGCCCCCAGCACGTACAGCATCGGGTTCGCTGCGCCCGGAAAGCCACCGGCGGAGAACGGGATAACCCTCACGGTGATGTTGTCGCGCTCCGACTCGCTCAAGAGATGCTGGAGCTGCGCGCGTGCAACGCTCTGACCGCCGAACTGAAGCAGCAAAGCCGCCTCGTGAATGAGGTACGTACAAGTCGGCGGCTGCGGACGATCGAGGACGTCACGCCGTTTCATCCGATGAGAAAGCCTGCGCCGTAGCTCTGCAGGGCTGAGAGCCGGGACCGCTGTCCTGAAGACGGCCCGAGCGTATTCCTCGGTCTGCAACAGTCCCGGCAGGTGCATGAGCTGCAATGCGCGAAAGCCGACCGCACGATGCTCCAGCTCGGCGAGATCGAGTGCCGTGACCCGCAGAGTTCCGCGGTACTCCTCCCACCAGCCCTTGCCGCGCTCCTCGGCCATGGCAACAAGCGCATCCACATAGGCGGGGTCTGGGCAGCCGTAGGCGCTGGCCCAGGCTCGGACCCGCTCACCACTCACGCCGTGGCGGCCCGACTCCGAATTGCTGATGCCGCTCGGGTCGGTGCCCACCAGCTCTGCCGCCCGCCTCAGCGAGAGGCCTGCCGCCTCGCGCAACCTGCGGAGTTCTGTACCCAGTCGTCGCTGACGGACGCTTGGGGCCTTCCTCGGTGGCATCCGTTCCCCTCCTGTCGGCACTCAGTGTGGCCCGTGACCGGACGACGGTCCACTCGTTGCAGTGATTGGGATGAACGGGTCGCAATTTTTGGACCGGCAGCGCTACCGTCAAGGTGCGCGAACTTCGGCCGCACACAAGCCAGTTGGAGGGGACAGATGTATCGCAAGGGGGCCTACGTGGTGGACGTACGTGAGGACAAGATCGCCCAAGTGATCGGTGGCACCGGTGGCCGCGTGCAGTTGCAGAGCCCCGATGGGAGCCTGCAATGGGAAGTGCCCTTCGCGGCACTGCGGTTGGCGACCAGCGCGGAGCGCGAGGCGGCCGGGCTGCGGCCCTATCTCGGGACGTGCCCCGAGTGTGTCGAACTGGCGGCACGCCGCCGCACCGCGCCACCCGAACTGCGCGGCAGGGCGACGGCTGACGCGCACCTGCACTGGATCAAGGCACACTCCACGCCGGAGCCCGCCCCGGAGGCGAACCGATGAGCTGCCACCACCCGGAATGGGAGTCGGCCGGAACCGGCGAGGCACGCTGCAAGCGCTGCGGCACCCGCCGCTTCACGGACTACGGGGCCCTACGGCCCCCCGGCCTGCCGGAAACGGTGAGGCCACCGGCCCGCGTCCGGGCCAAAGCCGATCGCGCGGCGGCCGCGCTGATCTCCCGTACCGCGTACCACCTCAGCCACTGGGGCATTGCCGGCCAGGCGGCACTGACACTGGCCGGCTAGTGCCCTGACCGGCAACGTTCACCGGGTCGGTTGCCTGCTCGGGCAGGGCGGGTCGGCGTCAGCGCGGCCTGCCGTCGTTCGGGTGACTTCTGACTCCTGCGCTTTCGTGGCGGGGTAGGTCTCCCTCTGCCCGCAACGGGGCACCCGGACATCAGCAGGAGACACGACCATGGCTCAGGGCAATGTGAAGTTCTTCAATAAGGAGAAGGGATTCGGGTTCATCACGCCCGATGGCGGGGGCAGCGAGGTGTTCGTCCACTACAGCGCGATCCGAAAGGATGGCTACCGGGAGCTCGACGAGGGAGAACGTGTCGAATACGACGTCGTCCAAGGTTCGAAGGGACCCCAGGCGGAAAACGTCCGGTCCATCTGATCCGGAACCCGCCCGACGTGCCAACCAGCCGTCGTCTGCCACTGCTCTCGACCCGGTGAACGTTTCTGGCCAGAGCACTGGTGCCACACCACGCGGCAAGCGTCAGGCGTGGCAGGCGATCGGGCGGCCGCCGTTCATCTCCGTCATGTCGGCGAGCGCAGCGACCAGGTCGAGGGGCTGTCCGGCGGGGACACCGTCGAGTTCGGCGTAGGCGCGGTGGAGGTTGGCGACCAGGCGCTCGCTCTCCCGAAGTTCGGCGAACTCGCCGAGGTCCGCGTCGCGGGCGGCCTCCAGTGGGGTGCGGCCGGCGGCGTGGGCGGTGCGGGCCAGGTCGTCGACGAAGCGCAGGTAGCCCTCGACGGTGTCGTACACGCCGGGGTCGGTCACCCGGCCGTGGCCGGGCACCACGACCGACGCGTCGAGCTCGCGCAGCATCCGCACGGCGCGCAGTGAGCCGCTGAGCGAGCCCATCAGGAGGAAGGGCGTGCCGCCGTTGAAGACGAGGTCGCCGGTGAAGACGATGCCCTGCTCGGGCAGCCAGGCGATGGTGTCGCCGACGGTGTGCGCCGGGCCCGGGTGCAGCAGGCGCACCTCCGTCTCGCCAATGTGCAGCGTGAGCGCGTCGGTGTAGGTGAGGGTGGGGGCGCTGACCTCGACGCGGCCGTAGTCGACGTCCGGCCAGATGCCGTGCAACTGCAGGCCTGCTGCCAGCGTCTCGCGGCGGCAGGCCGCGTGCCCGACGACGGTGGCGCCGGGCGTGAAGACGCAGTTGCCGTAGGTGTGGTCGCCGTGGTGGTGGGTGTTGACCACCAGCGAGGGCTCGGGGGCGCCGCCGGCGCTCACCGCGTCGCGCAGCAGCAGCGCCCGTCGTTCGGTGGCGGCCGTGTCGATCAGCAGGGTGCGGCCGCCGCCGGTGACGAAGCCGGCGTTGTTCAGGCACCAGCCGCCGTCGGGCTGGACGAAGGCGCTCACGCCGGGCGCCAGGGTGACGGTGTACGGCTCGGTGCCCTCCGCCCCGGCGGCGGGTGCGGTGGTGTTCGTGCTGGTCATCAGGGCCTCCCATGCGTCCGCCGGGGCCGGCGGATCGGACTGACCGTCAGAATACGGGCGGCCGGGAGGCCTTACGCGCGGTGTTCCAGGCCGGGTCGCAGCCGCGCGAGGAGCCCGTACAGGGTCGCGCGCTCGGCCTCGTCGAGGGCGTCGAGGGCGCTGTGCGTGGCCTGCATCTCGGCGCGGACGCGGCGGATGGTCTCGCGGCCCTCGTCGGTGGCGACGACGTTCTTGACCCGGCGGTCGGCGGGGTCGGGCTCGCGGCGGACCAGGCCGCGGGCCTCCAGCCGGTCCACGATGCCGGTGACGTTGGAGGCGTCGCACAGCAGCAGCGCGGCGAGGCCGCGCATGGGTACCGGCCCCTTGAGCTGGGCCAGCAGCTTGGCCTGGACGGAGGTGAGGCCGTGACGGGCGGCGGCGGCCGCGAAGTCCTGCCACTGGGCGGTGCCGAGCGCGGCCACGAGCTCCAGGAGCTCGGCCTTGCCGGGGGTGGGGGGAGTGGTGCCGGTCATGGCTCGAGTGTACTCAAGAGGTTCATGACCTAAACCATTAACTTGACTACCTGAAGTATTGCTGCCTACGGTGGTGCGAGTTGCTTGACGTCTTCAAGCATCCATGCCATGAAGTAACGCGTTGGCACCGCAACGCCGGGCGACTTACGAAGGAACACCCCATCCCATGACCTCCCCCGCACCCGTGGCCGCACCGGGCGAGCAGCGCAACGAGACGGTGATCGTCTTCGCCCTGAGCCTGGCCGCCATGGTCGTCTCGATGATGCAGACCCTGGTCGTGCCGATCCTCGGCCTCATCCAGAACGACCTGGAGACCACCTCCGCGAACGTCAGCTGGGTCACCACCGCCACCCTCCTCTCCGCCGCCGTCTTCACCCCGCTGCTCGGCCGCTTCGGCGACCAGCACGGAAAGAAGAAGACCCTGGTCGGCGTGCTGATCGTCATGGTCGCGGGCTCCGTCCTGGCCGCCGTGACGCACTCCCTGCCCTGGCTGATCACCGGCCGCGTCCTGCAGGGCGCCGCCACCGCGATCTTCCCGCTGGCGCTGTCCGTGCTGCGCGAGGAGGTGCGCCCGGCGAAGCTGCCCGGCGCCATGGCCATGGTCAGCGGCACGCTCGCCTTCGGCAGCGGCCTCGCGCTGGTGGCCACCGGCCTGCTCACCTCCGGCGACGACCCGGACTACCGCAGTGCCTTCTGGCTCGCCACCGGTCTCGCCGCGCTCGCCCTGATCGCCGTCGTCACGCTCGTCCCCGCCACCCGCGAGACCACCGGCGGCCGCACCGACGTCCTCGGCGCGCTCACCCTGGCCGCCACCCTGGTGCTGCTCCTGCTGCCCATCACCCAGGGCCACGAGTGGGGCTGGTCCTCCGCCCGTACCGTCGGCTGCTTCGCCGGCGCCGTGGTGGCGGCCGTGCTGTGGACACTGGTGGAACGCAAGGTGCGCGAGCCGCTCGTCGACATGAAGATGTTCGTCCACCGGCCGGTGCTCTTCGCCAACCTCGCCGGCCTGCTCGTCGGCTTCGGCTCCTTCGCCCTGTTCATCGGGGTGTCCTACCTCGTGCAGATGCCCTCGCAGATCGCCGGCTACGGCTTCGGCGCCAGCGTGCTGCGCGCCTCCGTGGAGTACCTGCTGCCCAGCACCGTCGTCTCGCTGCTCGCCGCCCCGGTCGGCGGCCAGCTCGTCCGCCACAAGGGCCCCCGCCCCGTCCTGCTGCTCGCCTCGCTGGTCGGGACCGCCGGCTTCGTGTGGATCGCCCTCGACCACGAGCACACCGTCTCCGTCATCGCCGCGGGCGTGTTCGTCGGCGCGGCCATCAGCCTCGGCTACGCCGCCATGCCCGCCGTGATCGTCGCCAGCGTCCCGCACCACCAGACCGGCATAGCCAACGGCATCAACTCCATCTCCCGCTCCACGGGCAGCGCCATCGGCAGCGCGATGATCACCACGGTGCTGGCCTCCAAGAGCCTCGAACACCTGCCGCCGGGCGCGCCCAAGCTGCCCGCCGAGAGCCAGTTCACCCTGACGTTCGTCATCGCGGGCGCCGCGTTCCTGATGGTCTCGCTGGTGGCCTGGCTGGGCCTGCGCGGGATCCAGGGCCTGAGGCCGGCAGCGCTGGCGGCCCCGGCCGCGGCGTCCGACGCTGAGACGGACGCCGACGCCCGAACGACCACCGAACCGAACACCGCAACCACCCCGGCAACGAAGGAGTCCGCACGATGAAGGCTGTCAGCTACCGCGCCTACGGCGGTCCCGAGGTCCTCGAGTACGGGGACCTGCCCGACCCCCACCCGGGCCCGGACAGCGTCCTGATCAAGGTCAAGGCCGCCGCCGTCAACCCCGTCGACTGGAAGGCCCAGGCCGGCTACCTCGGCGGCCTGATCGACGCCGTCTTCCCGGTCATCCCCGGCTGGGACGTCTCCGGCGTCGTCGTCACCCCGGGCTCGGACACCCCCGAATTCCAGGAGGGCGACGAGGTCATCGGCTACGTCCGCGAGGACTTCCTCTCCCGCGGCACCTTCGCCGAGTACGTCGCCGCCCCGGTGCGCACCCTCGCGCGCAAGCCCGCCAACCTCTCCTTCGAGGAGGCCGCAGGCCTGCCGCTGGCGGGGCTGACCGCCTACCAGTCGCTGAAGGCCGTGCAGGCGGGCGAGGGCGACACCGTGCTGATCCACGCCGCCGCCGGCGGCGTGGGCACCATGGCCGTCCAGCTCGCCCGGCACCTGGGCGCCCGCGTCATCGGCACCGCCAGCGAGCGCAACCACGACTTCCTGCGCTCGCTGGGCGCCGAGCCCGTCACGTACGGGGAGGGCCTCAACGAGCGGGTGCGGGCCCTGGCGCCCGAGGGCGTGAGCGTGGTCCTCGACTTCGTGGGCGGCGTCATCAACGGCTCGTCCGAGGTGACGGCCGACGGCGCCCGCCTGGTGTCCATCGTCGACCCGGACGTCACCGCCCTCGGCGGCCGGCTGCTGTGGGTGCGCCCGGACGCCGCCGACCTCGCGGCCCTGAGCCACCTGGCGGAGCAGGGCGTGCTGTCGGTGGAGGTCGCCCAGGTCTTCCCGCTGGAGAAGACGGCGGACGCGCAGCGGCTGAGCGCGGAGGGCCACACGCGGGGCAAGATCGTGGTGACGGTGTAGTCCGTGCCTTCCCCGCGCGGGGCGGCTACCGCCCCTCGTGCCGCCGCTCGCGCAGCCTGAGGTAGGCCGCCAGGCCGTCCGGCACCCACTGCCAGTCGGCCAGGCGGGCCTCCACCTCGTCCTCGGGGAGGAAGTCCCACCAGGCCACCTCTTCCTCCTGCGGCACGACCGGCAGCTCGCACCGCACCTCGTACACCGCCGACCACCACGAGCCCCCGGGCCCCTCGTACAGGAACCGGAACAGCGGGGTGGGCGCCGGCAGCCCGCTCACGCCCAGTTCCTCCTCGGCCTCGCGCAGCGCGGCCTCGTCGTACGTCTCGCCCGCCCCGACCACCCCGCCGACGAACATGTCGTACAGCGAGGGGAACACCAGCTTCCGGGCGGTGCGGCGGTGCACGAAGATCCGTCCCCGCGCGTCGCGCGCCTGGACGAACACACAGCGGTGGCGCAGCCCCGCCGCGTACACCTCGCCGCGCGGCGCCTGCCCGGTCACCCGGTCGTGCTCGTCGACGACGTCCAGCACCTCATCGGCCGCGAGCGGCTGCTGATCACTCATGCGGCCCATCCAACCAGCCGGAGCGGGGCGGTGGCGTCAGTCGGTCCGGCCGGAGCGCGGCAGTCCGGCCGTCAGTGCGGCTGCAGGTCGCGGACCCGCTCCGGGCGCGCCACCCCGGACGGCATCGCCGGATGCCGTCCGATCAGCACGATCCCGCAGACGATCGCCACCAGGCCCGCGGCCTCCCACGCCAGCGCGCCCGGCGTCGTACGCAGCCGGTCGCCCATGAACCCCACCCCGCAGGCGATCCCCGCCAGGGGCTGGGCCGCGGTCAGCGCGGGCAGCGACATCCGCAGCGGCGCCGTCTCGAAGGCGCTCTGCACCAGCACCAGCGCCGCGAGCCCGAGCCCGGCCACGGCGTACGGCTGCCAGGTGGTGACCAGCACCGTCCACCCGCCCTCTGCCAGCCGCTCGCCGGTGACGCGGGTGAGGGCGTCCTGCAGTCCGTAGAGCAGCCCGGCGGCGACGGCCAGCAGCGCGGCTTCCGTGCTCATCCGCACCCGCTTGGAGACGGCCGCCAGCAGCAGCGCGGTGCCCGCCACCACGCCGACGACCAGCCAGTGCCGCAGTGGATCGGTGACCGTCCGGCCACCGTGCGGGCGCCCGGCCACGACGAACGCGGCCACCCCCACCGCCAGCAGCCACAGCCCCGCCCAGCCGGTGCCGCCCAGCGGCTGCCTGGTCCGCCACCGGGAGAAGGCCATGGCGAACAGCAGATTCGTCGCCATCAGCGGCTCGACCAGCGACACCTCGCCCAGGCCGAGCGCGAGCGCGCCCAGCGCCATGCCGCACACCATGAACGCGATGCCGGCCAGCCAGCGGGGCATGCGGACCAGGTCCAGCAGCAGCCGGAAGGAGAGGAAGTCGCTCATGGGGGCGCGCTGCGCGGCGTCCTGCTGCAGCACGAACCCCACGCCCAGGCAGCACGCCGCGCTCACGGCGAAGGCGAAGACCATCATGTCGCGCACCTCAAGGCCGTGTGGCCGTAGGAGACTTGACGGAAAAACGATAGCCGCCCGTGGACGGTGTCACGGCCGAGTACCCCTCTTTCGGCCGTTCATCCGGAACGGGAGCCTCCGGCCCCGGCTCCCATCCTGCCCGATGCGTCGAACTCCAGTTCGTCGTGCATGTGCGCGGAGGGTGCCGACGCCATTCCCTCCCGTCCGAGTGATCACGCAACTTGACCTGACAGGGCGTTACTTGACGTTATGTCAGCATCAAGATCGGTCTTGACTCGGAGCCGTGACTACCGGTTTGCTGTGCGTGATCGAGAAAGCTTGTTCACGGACGCCCCCGACCCGGCGCCCGGAGGGGACGCACGCCGTGGAGGAAGCCCGCCGATGACGCCCCCGCCGCCCCTGGGCCGCCCCCGGAACAAGGACGGGCCGGCCTTCGACCCGGCCCTGGACGACCACGAACTCGCCACCGTCCGGGACGCGCTGGTCCGGGGCCGCTGGGACGGCGCCCGGCAGCTCCTCGCCCGCACCGGCGACGACTGGGACCGCCGCGGGCACCGCCTCGTCGTCCTCGCCGAGGGCCCCACCAGCGCCGCCTGGGCCCGCGAATGGCAGCTCGCCGAGCCCGACAGCCCCGACGCCGCCGCCCTCCTCGCCTGCGCCACCGTCTTCCGGGCCGCCCGCGGCCAGGACCAGCCCGACGCCGCCCGCGCCCTGTGCCTGGCCGCCGCCCGCATGGCACCCCGCGACCCGACGCCCTGGCTCGGCATCCTCATCCTCGCCCGCCGCACCGGCACCGACGACGAACGCGTCCGCGCCTTCGACCAGGTGCGCGCCCGGCACCGCGACCACCACCACGCCCACCACCTGATGGCCGCCTGCCTCGCCGAACACCAGGACGGCGACCGCGACGACCCCCTGCACGAGGTCTACGACTTCGCCTCCTGGGCCGCCGAACAGGCCCCCGCCGACTCCCCCCTGGCCGTCCTGCCCGTCGTCGCCCACGCCGAGCGCTACCGCGTCCTCGCCCGCGCCGGCCTCGAGCCCGCCGACCCCGCCCGCTCCGGCCACTGGACGACCCGCCGCGCCCGCCAGGTGATGAAGGCCGCCTTCGACTGGTGGCTGGAATGGGACGTCGACGACGGCACCACCGCCCACCCCCGGCGCAAGGTCGACCTCAACTACCTCGCCCACGCCAAGCTCCACGAGGGCCGGACCGCCGAGGCCGCCGCCCTGCTCACCCGCATCGGCCCGCACGCCACGAACGCCCCCTGGTCCTACCCCGACCGGGATCCCCGCAAGGCCTTCCGGGCCGCCCGCCGCACCGCCCTCGGCACCGCCTGACCACGCCTCCCCCTCACTCACGTCGAAGGACCCCCGCCATGTCCACGGGCATCACGAGCGAGATCAGCACCTTCAAGGGCCAGGAGAGACGGCTGCGCGCCGGCCGCATCGGCGTCGCCGGGCTGCTGCTGTCCGTCGTCGCCGCCAGCGCCCCCCTGATGGTGACCGCGGGCGTCATGCCCACCACCTACGGCACGATGGGCATCGTCGGACAGCCCCTCCTCTTCGTCATCCTCGGCATCGTCCTGATGCTCTTCTCCTTCGGCTACGCCGAGATGAGCCGGCACGTGCACAACGCCGGCGCCTTCTACGCCTACATCGCCCGCGGCCTGGGCGGCACCGCCGGGGCCGCCGCCTCCGTCGTCGCCCTGGTCGCCTACAGCGCCATGCAGTTCGCCATCTACGGCATCTTCGGCTACGAGCTGTCCACCCTCGTCGACCGGTACCTCGGGCTCGCCGTTCCCTGGTGGGTGCCCGCGTTCGCCGCCGTCGCCGTCATCGGCGTGCTCGGCTGGCTGAAGATAGACCTCAACGTCAAGGTCCTCGGCCTGCTGCTGCTCGTCGAATGCGCCATGGTCGCCGTCTTCGTCGCCGCCGGCGCGGGCAACCCCGGCCCCGACGGCCTCTCCTTCCACGCCTTCGACCCCTCTACCCTCACCGGCGCCGGCCTCGGCACCGCGCTCTGCTTCACCATCGCCTCCTTCGTCGGCTTCGAACAGGCCGCCGTCTACGCCGAGGAGACCAGCCGTCCCCAGGTCGTCGTCGCCCGCGTCACCTTCCTCGCCGTCGGCTTCGTCGCCCTCTTCTTCGCCGTCGGCTCCTGGGCGCTGAGCGTGGCCGCCGGGCCGTCCCGGATCGTGGAGGCGGCCCGGAAGGAAGGGCCGGACCTGCTCTTCGTCCTCACCGAGGACCGCCTCGGTGCCGGCTTCACCGACGTCATGCACCTCTTCTACGTGACCGGCATGTTCGCCGCGATGCTCAGCTTCCACAACGTCGTCGCCCGCTACGCCTTCGCCATGGGCCGCGAGGGCCTGCTGCCCGCCGCCCTCGGCCGCACCGCCCGCACCAGCGGCGCCCCCGCCTACGGCTCGCTGCTGCAGAGCGCCGTCTCCGTCGTCGCCGTCGCCGTCTTCGCCCTCACCGACGACCGCCCGCACGGCGACCCCACCGCGCCCGTCCTGCGCCTGTTCACCTGGATGGGCAACGTCGGCGCTCTCGGCGTCATCCTGCTCATGGCCGCCGCCGGCGCCGCCGTCATCGCCTTCTTCGTCCGCCGCGGCGCGGCACGGGCACAGGCCCCGCGGCTGGTGGCCTCCGCGGTGGCCGGCGTCGCGCTGCTGGTCATCGCCGGCTACGCCGTCAAGGACTTCGGCGTCCTGCTCGGCGCCGGCCCCGGGTCCGTCCTGACCTGGGTCCTGCCGGGCATCGTCGGCCTGGCCGTGGTGGGCGGACTGGCCTACGGGCTGGTGCTCAAGGCCGTACGGCCCGAGCTGCACGCCCGCATCGGGCTGGGCAACGAGGCCTTCCAGCTGGAGCGGGCGGCCGAGGCCGCGACCGGCTCCTCCACCCCGTCGCGAAAGGTTTCCTCATGACGTCCTGCCACCCCCGGACCACGACGGCCGCCCCGCACCCCCTCGACCCGCTGAGCGCCGAGGAGATCACCACCGCCCGCCGCGTCCTGACCGAGGCGGGCAAGGTCACCGCCACCACCCGCTTCCCCCTCGTCCTGCTCGACGAACCCGCCCGGCACACCGCCGCCGCCCACCGGCCCGGCGACCCCGTCGTACGGCGGCTGCGCGTCACCCTCCTGGACTCCGCCACCGGAGCCGCCGCCGAGGCACTGGTCGACGTCACCGCCGGCCTGCTGCTCGCCCACCGCGAGCTGGACACGGCCGCCGAGGGACAGCCGCAGGTCACCTTCGAGGAGTACGAGATCGTCGACGCGGTCGTCAAGGCCGACCCCGGCTGGCGCAAGGCCATGGCCGACCGCGGAGTCGACGACGCCGCCCTGGAACTGGCCGTCTGCGCCCCGCTCGCCGCCGGCGTCCTGGTCACGGACCGCCCCGGCCGGCGCCTGCTGCGCTCGCTGACCTGGCTGCGCTGCGACGCCACCGACAGCCCCTGGGCCCACCCCGTCGGCGGGCTGGTCGCCGACGTCGACGTCATCGCACGCGAGGTCGTCCGCCTCACCGACACCGGCGCGGTACCCATACCCGTCGAATGCGGGCGCTACGAACCCGAGTTCACCGGCCCGGCCCGCACCGACCTGCGCCCGCTGGAGATCACCCAGCCCGAAGGCCCCTCCTTCCACCTCGACGGCCCCCTGCTGACCTGGCAGAACTGGAGCCTGCGCATCGACTTCAACGCCCGCGAGGGCCTGGTCCTGCACCGCGTCACCCACCGCGACGGCACCGCCGGAGCCGAACGCTCCGTCCTGCACCGCGCCTCCCTCGCCGAGATGGCCGTCGCCTACGGCGAGGCCGAGGAGTCCCGCAACTGGGTGGCCTTCCTCGACGCGGGGGAGTACGCCCTGGGCCGCAACGCCAACGCGCTGCGCCTGGGCTGCGACTGCCTGGGCGAGATCCGCTACCTCGACGCCGTCGTCGCCGACGACCTCGGCCACCCCCAGACCCTGCCCAACGCCGTCTGCATCCACGAGGAGGACGACGGCCTGCTCTGGAAGCACAGCGACATCTTCAACGGCATGGCCGCCGAGAGCCGCCGCTCGCGCCGCCTGGTGATCTCCTACATCGCCACCGTCGGCAACTACGACTACGGCTTCTACTGGTACTTCCACCAGGACGGCACGATCGCCTTCGAGGCCAAGTCCACCGGCATCGTGCAGACCTCGGCCGTCGAGCCGGGCGCCGGCTCGCCCCACGGCACCGAGGTGGCGCCGGGCCTGCTCGCCCCGTACCACCAGCACCTGTTCTGCGTACGGCTGGACGCGGCCGTCGACGGGCTCGCCAACACCGTCGAGGAGATCGACGTCGTCCCGCTGCCCGAGGGCCCCGGCAACCCCGCCGGCAACGCCTTCACCACCCGTACGACGGTTCTCGCCGACAGCGCGGACGGCGGGCGGACGGCCGACACCACGACCGGACGGCGCTGGCGGATCACCAACCCGGGCTCGCGCAACCGCATGGGACAGCCCGTCGCCTACACGCTCGTCCCGCGTCCCGGGCCGCTCGTCCTGGCCCGGCCGGGATCGCCCGTCGCCCGGCGCATGGCGTACGGGACCAAGCACCTGTGGGTCACCCACCACCGCACCGACCGGCGCTACCCGGCCGGCGACTACCCCAACCAGCACCCCGGCGGCGCGGGACTGCCGCAGTGGACCACCGGCGGCGAGTCACTGGAGAACACCGAGCTGACCGTCTGGCACACCTTCGGGCCCACCCACCTGCCGCGCCTGGAGGAGTGGCCCGTGATGCCCGTCGACGTCAGCGGCTTCTCCCTCAGGCCGACCGGCTTCTTCGACCGCAACCCCGCCCTCGACCTGCCCAAGGAGACCGGCAGCGGCGGCCACTGCCACGCCTGACGCCCGCGCGGGCGGGGAAGGCGCTCAGGGGGCCTCCAGCGCCTTCCCCACCCGCCGCGAGACGGTGAACTCGTACAGGTCCAGCACCCCCGGCGGCTCCGCGAGGCCCGGCCCGCCGGCCCGCACCCAGGCCGCGACGTCGGCCAGCGCGTCGTCGTCGTTGACCAGCCCCAGCCACACCGGCCGCCCCCCGGCGGCCCGCCCCGCCGCCGACGGCTGCACCACCATCACGTTCGCCTGGTCGCACACGTCCAGGCACTCCGACGCCCGCACCTGAGCGGCCCCGCCCACCGCGGCCCGCAACCGCCCGATCTGCCCGGCGTGATCGACCCCGGGCACCTTGCGCGCGTCACCGCAGCAGCAGCCCCGGCACACGGTGATCCGGCAGGGCGCGGCGGAAGGGGAGGGGAGACGGGCGCTGTTGGAGGTCATCCGCGTGATCTTACGCATGCCCCGCACGGCCCGGGAGAGCCGGTCGGCACGCCCGGGGCGCCGTGGGCCGCCGGTCAGAACCCGCTGCAGGTGGCGGTGGCGAAGGGGCCGGACGCGGTGGCGGTCCTGGGCTTCCCCCCGCCCACGGACACCCGGCAGGTCACCGACCCCCCGGACGCGCCCGTGGTGGCCGCCAGCACCCCGCCCTTGCTGAACGCCGTGGTGGTCACCTCCTTGCGCCACGGCAGGGACTGCGACGTCTGCCGGTTCTCGAGGATCTCGCCCCTGCGCCATGTGCTGTACGAGACGGCCACATCGGAGGCGCTGCCGGTGACCTCGTACGTCACCGTGACCTCCTTGGACGCGTCCTCGCGGATCCCGAGGAAGAGCGCCACGCAGCCCCCCGCCAGGAGGATGAGCACCCCGAGCACCACCCAGGGCCACTTGGGGTGCCGCGTGTGTCCGGTCATGGCCGCCTCATCGGGCGAACTCCGGCTCCGCCGGGGCCTTTCCGCCCAGCGCGTCCCGGCGCTCCGGCATGCGCAGGGTGACCATCCGGCGCCAGCCGACGAGCCGTTCGTAGCGGTGCATCGCGTGGATGCCCGCGGCCAGCGCGGCCGACTTGGGACCGGACCAGCGCAGGATGCGGCCCATGCGGGCCATGACGGCGAGGCTGACGTCCCGGTAGACGGTGATCTCGGCGAGCGCGGTCTCGCGCAGCAGGGTGTGGATCGTCCGGCCGTGTCCGGCGGCCGCCAGGCGCAGCAGTTCCTCGTGGCAGTAGGCGAGGTGATTGGCCTCGTCGTGGCAGATCATCCGGATCGCCTTGCCGACCTCGGGGTGGTCCCCGAAGTGGGTGGTGAGCATGTCCATCTGGTCGGAGGCGCGCTGCTCGGTGACGCGGCTGTGGGCGAGGTAGGTGACGATGTCCCGTTCGGTCAGCGGGGTGTCGGCGCGCAGTGTGGAGTGCGGCAGGCCGATGCCCTTGCGTTCGAGGACGGCCGTGTAGTCGGTCTCCGGCGGAACGTCGACCTGCGGCAGGCCGCGCCTGCGCAGAAGGGCCTCGAAGATCCGGCCGTGCTTGTCCTCGTCGGCGCCGTGCCGGGCGATCTTCGGGGCGAGGTCGCGCAGGCTCTCGGGGACGAGGGCGGCGATCCGGCCGTTCTCCCAGCCGCCCTGGTGCTCCCCGCCCGCGGCGATGGAGCAGAACAGCTGGTAGGCCTCGTCGCTGTCGATGATCTCCTGAAACAGACCTCTGGCCGTGAGCATGGCCCTCACCTCCGTACGCGCCAGTCAAGTGCCCCGGGCGGGGGGCGGCAATCAGGGGCCGCCGCGCGCTGCTCCGAATGGCGGAGCGGGTACGGAGATTTGGGGGGCGTCCGGCGCGTAACCACGAGAGCGGACGGGCGTTGTGCTCGGTGTCGGCCGTGGCGGGGAGGAACCCCCGAGCCCCCACCACGGCCGCGCCCCTTCCGTTCCTCCCGCGTCGTTACGCGAGTCCTCCCGCGCTGTTACGCGAGTCCGGCGCGCTCCAGGGCCTCGACGCCGGTGCGCAGGCTCGCGATCCGCTCGTCGAGGGTGAACCCGGCCGGGGCCAGCGACAGGGTGGTCACCCCGGCGTCCGCGTAGGCCTGCATCCGGTCGGCGATGCGCTCGACGGAGCCGAGCAGGGTGGTGGAGTCGATCAGCCGGCGGGGGACGGCCGCGGCGGCGCCCGCCTTGTCGCCGGAGAGGTACTTCTCCTGGATCTCGGCGGCCTCCTTCTCGTACCCCATGCGGCGCGCCAGCTGGTTGTAGAAGTTCTGCTTGGCGCTGCCCATGCCGCCCACGTAGAGCGCGGTGTACGGGCGGAAGAGGTCGGCCAGCGCGTCGACGTCGTCGCCGACGGCCATCGGGACGGTCGGCGCCACGTCGAAGCCCTCGAGGTCCTTGCCCGCCTTGGCGCGGCCGGCGCGCAGCGCGCCCAGGGTGGTCTCCTCGGCGTGCTCGGGCGCGAAGAAGATCAGCAGGGCGCCGTCGGCGATCTCGCCGGTCTGCTCGAGGTTCTTGGGGCCTATGGCCGCGATGTACAGCGGGATGCGCTCGCGGACCGGGTGCACGGTGAGCTTGATGGGCTTGCCGGGGCCGCCGGGCAGCGGCAGGGTCCAGTGGTCTCCGTCGTGGGTGACGCGCTCGCGGGCCATGGCCTTGCGGACGATCTCCACGTACTCGCGGGTGCGGGCGAGCGGCTTGTCGAACTTCACGCCGTACCAGCCCTCGGAGACCTGCGGGCCGGAGACGCCGAGGCCCAGGCGGAAGCGGCCGCCGGAGAGCGTGTCGAGGGTGGCGGCGGTCATCGCCGTCATCGTGGGCGTGCGCGCGGGGATCTGGAAGATCGCCGAGCCGACGTCGATCCGCTCGGTCTGCGCGGCGACCCAGGACAGCACGGTGGGCGCGTCGGAGCCGTAGGCCTCGGCGGCCCAGCAGACGGCGTAGCCCAGGCGATCGGCCTCGCGGGCGACCGCGAGGTTGTCCGCGTCCACCCCGGCTCCCCAGTAGCCGAGGTTGATTCCGAGCCTCATCCGACTCATTCCGCACCCCTTACTGATCAGTAACGTCCTTGTTGCCGGGACTCTAGCGCGCGGACGCGTGATACGTCACCGACCCGTCGTCCACAGGCCGTGGCGGCACGGCGACGCGACGCGGCCCGGACAGTACCCTCAGCGCTCATGGAACAAAGGCATCTCGGCCGTACGGGCCTACGGGTATCCCGGCTCGGGCTCGGCACCCTCACCTGGGGCCGGGACACCGGGGAGCACGAGGCGGCCGAGCAGCTCAAGGCGTTCCGGGACGCGGGCGGCACCCTCGTCGACACCGCCGACGTCTACGCGGACGGCGGCGCCGAATACCTCCTGGGCCGGCTCCTGCGCGACCTCGTCCCGCGCCGCGACCTGGTGATCGCCACCAAGGCCGGCAGCGTCCTGGACCCCGAGCGCCGGATCGACTGCTCGCGCGGCCACCTGCTGGCGGCCCTCGACGCCTCGCTGGAGCGGCTCGGCACCGACTACGTCGACGTCTGGCAGATACACGCCTTCGACCCGGCCACCCCGGTCGAGGAGACGCTGCAGGCGATCGACCTCGCCGTCGGCAGCGGCCGGGCCCGCTACGCCGGCGTCTCCAACTTCTGCGGCTGGCAGCTGGCCAAGGCGGCGACCTGGCAGCTCGCCGCGCCGGGCGCGCGCACCCGGCTGGCCTGCACGCAGATGGAGTACTCCCTGCTGCAGCGCGGCATCGAGCGCGAGGTGCTGCCCGCCGCGCTCGACCTGGGCATCGGGGTGCTGCCCTCCTCGCCGCTGGGCCGGGGCGTGCTGACGGGCAAGTACCGCCGCGCCACCCCGGCCGACTCCAGGGCCGCCTCCGAGCACCTGGCGCCCTTCGTCGAGCCGTACCTGGACGAGACGGCCACCCGCATCGTCGAGGCCGTCGCCACCGCCGCCGACGGACTGGCCACCACGTCCCTGCAGGTGGCCCTCGCCTGGGTGCGCGACCGCCCCGGGGTCGCCGCCCCGATCGTCGGCGCCCGCACCGCGCAGCAGCTCGCGGAGGCACTGTCAGTGGAGGCCCTTACGCTTCCGGAGGAGATCTGCCAGGCGCTCGACGACGTGTCGGCGCCCGTGCACCGCTACCCGGACCAGGACTGGAGCACGCTGTGAGCAACAACCCCCTCGCCGACGGGGCGCCGGAGACGGAGGCCGGCGCACCGCCGCGCGGCGACGCAGCCTCCCCCGGCGGGGAACACCCCGGCGAGGAGCACGCCCGAGAGGAGCGCGCCGGGCAGGGCGCTGAGCGGGACGCCGAGCAGACCGCCGGGCCGAGTGGCGAGCAGGGCGAGCCCGCGCAGCGGTCGGCCGTCGCCGAGGCGCTCGCCGCCGCCGTGCGGGCCGTCGAGAGCGGGGAGCGGTCCGCCGCGTCGTTCTTCAACGAGCCCAGGCCGGCCGCCCGTCCGGCACGGCCCGCCCGCCCCGCCCCGGTGCCCCGGCCCGCCGCCGCGGCGGCGCCCGTGCGCCCCGCGGCGATCGCCCCGACCGCCGAGCTCACCGAGGTGCTCGCCGCCGGAGGGGCGCCGCAGCAGCTGGCCGGGCAGGTCGCCGGAACGCTCGGCGAGCACGCCGCCGACGCCCTGCGTGAGGACCCCTGGCGGCTGCTGGCCGTGCCGGGTGTCCGCCCCGACCAGGCCGACGGCTTCGCGCGGGCGCTCCTCGGGCCGGAGTGCGGACCGGGGGACGAACGCCGGGCGCGGGCGCTCACCGGCTGGCTGCTGGAGCAGGCAGCGCTCGCCGGTCACACCGTGCTGGAGTCCTCCGCCCTGAGCGCCGAGCTCGCCCGCCGCTCCGTCCCGGACCCCGAGGAGGCCCTGCACGACGCCATCGCCGAGGGCTCGGTGCTCGTCTTCCGCGAGGGCCCCGAGCCGGAGGAGACGGACGAGGAGGAAGAGGCCGCCGAGCCGGCCCGGCTGCTGCTGGGCCTGGACCGCTGCGCCATGGCCGAGGAGAGCCTCGCCGACGGCCTCGCCCGGCTGGCCACCGCCGCCGGGCGGGACGAGGCCGAGCCGGGCCCCGCCGCGAGCGACTGGGAGGCCGCCGCGGCCACCGCGCCGTCCCCCTCCGCCGCCGAGCTGATCCGGGCGGTCGCCCGCGCCGGCCTGGTGGCGCACAGCGGCGGCGAGGCCGCCCGCGCCGAGCCCGCCGCCATGGTCGCCGCCGCCGAAGGGCTGGGCCTGCGGGCCTGTGCCGCCGCCCACACCGAGGACGGCCGGCGCCGGCTGGCCGAGGCAGGGGTCACCGACGCCGTGACCGTCGCCGGCCTGCTCGCCGGCCGGGAGGGCCCGGGGCGCGAGGAGGACGGCACCCTGGCGCTCGACGTCCTGGCCGTCCTCGACGCCCCCCAACTGGACGTGGAGACGGCGGCCCTGCTGGTGGAGTCCCTCGCCGACGGCACCCGGCTCGTGCTGTCCGGCGACCCCGCCGTCCTGTGGTCCGCCGGCCCCGGCCGCGTCTTCGCGGACGTCCTGGCGTCCCGTACCTGCCCGGTGGTCGTCTCCCGCACCCCGGACCCCGGCCCCGTCGGCGAGCTGGTCTCCGGCATCGGCGTCGGTGAGCTCCACCAGGTGGACGCGCCCGGCAAGGAGGTCGTGATCGTCCCGGTGCGGGATCCGGGCGAGGCAGTGCACCGCACGGTGCAGCTCGTTGCCGACTCCGTCCCGCGCGCGATCGGCGTCCCGGCCGACCGCACCCAGGTCATCACCGTCGGCCACGGCGGCCCCGCCGGCACCCGCGCCCTCAACGCGGCCCTCAAGGAGCGGCTGAACCCCGGCCCCGGCCGGTTCGGCGGCTTCGACCCGGGCGACCGCGTCGCCCATGTGCCGGCGCCCGGCCGGATGGTCCCCGGCACGGTGGTCTCCGCCGACGCGGAGGGCCTGCGGCTGGACTGCGGCGGCACGACCGTGGTCGTACCGCCGGACCGGGTCGCCCAGGAGGTGCGCCACGGCTGGGCCGTGACGGCCCACCAGGCCGCCGGGACGCGCTGGGCGGCCGCCGTGGTGGTGCTGCCCGGCGACGCCGCGCAGACCCTGACGAGGTCCTGGGTCTACACGGCGTTCAGCCGGGGCGAGCAGCACCTGTCGGTGGTGCACGGCGTGGACCAGGCGCTGGCCCGCGCGGTCGCCGAGGTACCGGCGAAGGAACGGACCACCCGGCTGCGGTCACTGCTGGAGGCACAGCTCCGTCCTGCCGGGTAGAGCCCTGCACTGGTAAAGCCCTGCACGGGTGATGCCCGCCGGGTGATGCCCGCCGGCCCCGGGGCCGGCGGGCCGGGCGGTCACCTGCCGGTGGACCGTCCGCCCCCGTCGCCGGGGCCGGCGTCCTCGTCGCCCTCCAGGTCCAGGTCGTCGTCGAGGCCGTCGTCGTCGACGTCGCCGTCGTCATCGACGTCCTCGCCGTCGTCGTCGAGATCGTCCCCGAGGTCGTCGACCGGACCGCGCTCCTCGTCGAAGACGGCGCTGACGTCGAAGCGGCAGACCACCCGCTGCGGATCGGCCTGGTCGAACGGGGCCGACAGCCACTCGCCGGGCTCGGCGAGCTCGTCGGCCGCCGCCACCCAGAGGGTGGAGTCGCCCTCCTCCAGGCCGAATTCCTTGTGGCGGGAGGCGATTTCGTCGGGTTCGTACTCGCCGAAGAGCACCCCGAGGGCAGCGTGGACGCTGTTGCCGACACCGCCCGCCGCGCCGGAGGTCACTCCGGTGCCGGTGTCCGTGTCGACATCGGGGTCGAGGTCGGCGACGCGCTGGGCCTGGGCGAGCAGGCGGTGGGGCTCGGCCACCGAGTAGTCCCTGCGGATGAGCACGCTCAGGGCACTGGGCTCCTCGGGCCCGGCGTACGCGGGCAGCCCCTCGTCACCGGGGATCTCGAACGGGGTGACCTCGTCATAGGCGTCGTAGAGCAGCTCGTCGTACGCCTCGGCTGTCGCGGCCAGCTCGTTGAACGCGGCGTACACGGCCGGGTCGTCCTCCCCCGAACGGCGTTCGACGGCCTCGAGGTGGCGGTCCAGAGCGGCTTTGACCGCCTCGGCGGCGGCCCGTACCTCGGCAGCGGATGGCTGCGCAGCATCAGACATAGTGCAGACGCTATCCGCACCGGGCCCGTTCCCGCACAATAGATGCGATGCCGGAATACGAATTCTGTGATGTGTATGTGCCCCGGGGTGTCTCCCGGAAGGCCGCCACCCGTCTGCTGACCGACCACGCCGAGTACGGACACTGGGAGTTGGACCGACTACGCCTGAATCCCGACGGCAGCCGCAAGGCGCGGCTGCGCCGCCGGATCATCCGCCAGATCCGTGCCACGTGGTGAGCCGCGTGGTGACCGGGTGAACGCAGACGGAGGGGGCCCCGCGACAGCGGGGCCCCCTCCGTGCCGTACTCGCCCCGGTCAGCCCTGGGCGCCGCGCGCGCGGCGGTAGAGCATCGCGCCGCCGAGCAGCAGGCCCGCGCTGGCCGCGCCGGCCGCGCCGAGCTGGCCCGCACCGGTGTGCGCGAGCTCGGCGGCCTGCTGGGCCACCGTCGCCGGACGGTGCTCGGCGGGAGCGGCCGCCGGGGCCCGGTGGGCGTCCTTGACCTCCATGGCCGGCTTGGCCTGGTGGCCGGCGGGCGCGCCCGGGTGACCGGCGGGCTGGCCGTGGTGGTCAGCCGGCTTGTGGCCGGGCTTGGTCTCGGCGGGCTTGCCGTGGTGGCCGCCGGGCTTCTGCTCGTGCCCGCCCGGGTGACCGGGCTTGTCGCCGTGCGGCGGCTTGTGGCCGTGGTCGTGGCCGCCGGGCAGCGTGTGCCCGTTGTTCGCGCACTGGTTGCCGGTGGCATGGTTGCCGATGCCCACGACGTTGACGCTGTTGCCGCAGGCGTTGACCGGAATGCTCACCGGGGCCTGGACCGTGTTGCCGGAGGCGACACCGGGCGAGCCGGTGCTGCTGCCGTGCGCCTGCGAGCCGTGGCCGTTGTGGCCGTGGCCCTGGTGGCCGCCGTGACCGTGGCCGCCGTGACCGCCGCCGTTGACACACCGGTTGCCCGTCGCGGGGTTGAGCAGCCCGACCACGTTCACGGTGTTGCCGCAGGCGTTCACCGGAACGTGGACGGGGACCTGCACGGTGTTGCCCGACGCGACGCCGGGGGAGTTCGAGGCGACTCCCCTCGCGCCCGAGTCCGCCTGGGCGTAGCCGCCCGTGACGGCGGCGATCACGCCGGTCGCCGCCGCTGCCGTGATCAGGCCCTTCTTGGTGACCTGTCGCATTTCGTCTTGCCCCTTTGCTGCTTCTTGCCATGCGGAATGCGCAAGGACGAGTGTTCCGCCCGTGCGCGGAAAGCTCCGGGTCGAAAGCCGGGTGGCTCCGGTGCACATGGCATGTGCCCCGGAGCCACCCGGTTTCAATCCTTCACGGGATGAGACACAACGTCACTTGTTGACGCAGACGTTGCCCGCGGCGGGGTTGAGCAGCCCGACGACGTTGATCGTGTTGCCGCACACGTTCACCGGAACCTCCACCGGGACCTGCACGACGTTGCCCGAGACGACGCCGGGAGAGTTCACGGCGGCACCCTGAGCCCCGCCGCTGGCAGCGGCAACGCCCGCGCCCGCGAGTACGAGACCACCGGTGGCAGCCGCAGCGGCGACGACCTTCTTGAGCATTGATTCCTCCTTGTTGGCAATGCGGTCCCAGCCGCGGACCGCACACCTGTAACGATGAGGAGGTAATGGGGCTACGTAAGCGTGTCGGCGTTCACTCTTTCCGGTTAAGGAAGCGCCAAATACGTGCAATCCGACAGTCGTTCAGGAACCGGCTCAGCACTGATCCAGGAATCGGTCGAGCACTCGTGCACCGAATTTCAGACCATCCACCGGAACCCGCTCGTCCACTCCGTGGAACATCCCGGCGAAGTCCAGCTCGGGCGGCAACTGCAGCGGTGCGAAGCCGAAGCAGCGGATCCCCAGGTCGTCGAAGGACTTGGCGTCCGTGCCGCCGGAGAGCATGTACGGCACGGCCCGCGCGATGGGGTCCTCGGCCTTGAGCGCCGACTGCATCGCCGCCACCAGGTCGCCGTCGAAGCCGGTTTCCAGGGCCTTGTCCGCGTGCACGTCCTCCCGCTTGACCCGCGGCCCGAGGATGCGGTCGAGGTCGGCGAGGAACTCCTCCTCGTACCCCGGCAGGAACCGCCCGTCCACATGCGCGGTGGCCTGCCCGGGGATCACGTTGACCTTGTAGCCGGCGCCGAGCATCGTCGGGGCGGCGGTGTTGCGCAGCGTGGTGCCGATCATCTTGGCGATGCCGCCGAGCTTGGCGAGCGTGGTCTCCATGTCCTCGGGGTCGAGCGGGGTGCCGAGGGCGTCCGACAACTCGTCGAGGAAGGACCGCACGGTCTTGGTCACCCGCACCGGGAACTCGTGCCGCCCCAGCCGCCCGACCGCCTCGCACAGCTCCGTGATGGCGTTGTCCTTGTTGGTCATCGACCCGTGGCCCGCCGTGCCCTCCACGGTGAGCCGCATCCAGTGCATGCCCTTCTGGGCCGTCTCGATCAGATAGAGCCGCAGGTTCTCGTTGACGGTGAAGGAGAAGCCGCCGACCTCGCCGATCGCCTCGGTGACCCCCTCGAAGAGGTCCGGGTGCCTGTCGACGAGGTGACGGGCGCCGTAGGTGCCGCCGGCCTCCTCGTCGGCGAGGAAGGCCAGCACGATGTCGCGCGGCGGCTTGCGGCCCGACCGCAGCCGGTCGCGGACGACCGCCAGCGTCATCGCGTCCATGTCCTTCATGTCGACCGCGCCGCGCCCCCACACGCAGCCGTCCGCGATCTCGCCGGAGAAGGGGTGGTGCGTCCAGTCGGCGGCGTCGGCGGGCACCACGTCCGTGTGCCCGTGGATGAGCAGCGCCGGCCGGGAGGGATCGGCACCCTCTATCCGCGCCACCGTCGAGGCCCGGCCCTTGTGCGACTCGATGATCCGCGGCTCGAGCCCCACCTCGGCGAGCTTCTCGGCCACGTACTCGGCGGCCACGCGCTCACCCGGTCCGGAGTGGTCGCCGTAATTGCTGGTGTCGATCCGGATCAGGTCGCGGCAGAGGTCGACGACCTCGCTCTCAGCCGTCCTGCCCGTGCCGGCGGTGCCCGGCTTCGACTCGCTCACGCTGCCTCCTCGTGGTTGGCCGCCGGGCGGCCGACGCGCGTACGGGCGGCCTCCGGCGGGGGTCCACCGCCATCCTCCCCCCACCGTTCGCCCAGCCCAAGGCCGCAATGCCGCCGACACACGCCCGCAACGACCGCGCCCGCCGCCACGTCCGGCCGGGTGATCGAGCACCCCGGATGTTTGGTATTGTTTTCCATGTCGCCGCGGGGAACACCCCGCAGAGACAGACACCTGGTCCGGGTGGCGGAATGGCAGACGCGCTAGCTTGAGGTGCTAGTGCCCTTTATCGGGCGTGGGGGTTCAAGTCCCCCCTCGGACACAAGGAAAGACCCCAGCGAAGCTGGGGTCTTCGCCGTTTCCGGGGCTTTTTCGCTCTGCTCCGGCCACCGCACCCCGCGACCGTCCGGGGTTCCTACAACCACCCCCGCCGCTTGAACGTCCGGTGCAGCCAGAAGACCAGGCCGGCCATCAGCAGCACCGCCGCCGGATAGCCCCACGGCCGGCGCAGCTCCGGCATGTGGTCGAAGTTCATGCCGTAGATGCCGGCGATCATTGTGGGGACCGCCGCCATGGCGGCCCAGGCCGAGATCTTGCGCATGTCGTCGTTCTGCTGGACGCCCATCTGCGCCAGGTGGGCGGAGAGGATGTCGCTCAGCAGGCGGTCCAGGCCGTCCACCGACTCGTTGGCGCGCGTCAGATGGTCGCCCACGTCGCGGAAGAACGGGCGGGCGCGGTCGTCGACGAAGGGCAGGCCGGCCCCGGTCAGCCGGGCCAGAGGGTCCGTCAGGGGGACCGTGGCCCGCCGGAACTCCACCACCTGGCGCTTGAAGGAGTAGATGCGCGAGGCGGTGTGCTTGGTGTCGCCGCCCAACGGGGCGAACACCTCGGCCTCCAGGTCGTCCAGATCGGCCTGCAGCAGGGCCGCGACCTCGGTGTACTGGTCCACCACGTCGTCGCTCACCGCGTACAGCACCGCCGTCGGGCCGTGCGCCAGCAGCTCCGGGTCCTCCTCCAGGCGGCGCCGCACGCGCGCCAGCGGGCTGCCCTCGCCGTGCCGCACGGTCACCACGAAGGAATCGCCGAGGAAGAGCATCAGCTCGTCGGTGGTGACGGTGTCCGCCTCGTCGTCGTAGACCACCGTCTTGAGGACCACGAACAACGAGTCGTCGTACACCTCCAGTTTCGGCCGCTGGTGCGCGTTGAGGGCGTCCTCCACGGCCAGCGGGTGCAGCGCGAACTCGCTCGTCACCAGCTCGAACTCCTTCTCCGTGGGCTCGTGCAGCCCGATCCAGACGAAGGCGTTCCCCGCTGCCCGCGCCGCGTCCAGCGCGTCGGAGAAGTCGACGGGGCCGTCGGTGCGGCGCCCGTCGCGGTAGATGGCGCAATCCACGATCACGCCTGGCATTCTCCCCGCCCGCCCCTACCGCCGGTAGCCGTCACGGCCGTGGGAAGCCGTCGTAGGCTGGCTGCCATGCCCACGCTGATCCTGGTCCGGCACGGCCGGTCCACCGCCAACACCGCCGGAGTGCTCGCCGGGTGGACCCCCGGCGTGGCCCTGGACGAACGCGGCGCCGCCCAGGCCGCCGGCCTCCCCGCACGGCTGGCGGGCATCCCGCTCGCCGCCGTGGTCACCAGCCCGCTGCAGCGTTGCCGCGAGACCCTCGCCCCGCTGCTCGCCGCCCGGCCCGAGCTGGCGCCGCACACCGAGGAACGCATCGGCGAGTGCGACTACGGCGACTGGTCCGGCCGCAAGCTCAGCGAGCTCGCCGACGAGCCGCTGTGGGAGACCGTCCAGCGCCACCCCTCCGCCGCCGCCTTCCCCGGCGGCGAGTCCCTGCGCGCCATGCAGTCCCGCGCGGTGGACGCGGTACGGGAGTGGAACGAGCGGATCGAGCGGGACCACGGCGAACAGGCCGTCTACCTCATGTGCACCCACGGCGACCTGATCAAGGCGATCGTCGCCGACGCCCTCGGCCTGCACCTGGACCAGTTCCAGCGGATCACCGCCGACCCGTGCTCGGTCACCGCCATCCGCTACACCCGGCTGCGCCCGTACCTGCTGCGCCTGGCCGACACCGGCGACCTCAGCGGCCTCGCCCCCCGCGAGATGGCCGGTGAGGAGGCCGGCGAGGAAGGCCGTGAGCAGGGCCACAGCGAGGACGCGGCCGTGGGAGGCGGTGCGGGGGCCCCGTGATCGTCTCGCGCAGTAGGGTGGGGACGCGGGGTCGGCAGCCCTGATCCCGCACCCGGAACAGTCACTCCGACCACCGAACCCAATGGAGCAGGACGTTGTCCCGTCAGGTGTTCCTCTATGACCCGCCGGACCGCTTCGTCGCCGGTACGGTCGGGCTGCCGGGCCGCCGCACTTTCTTCCTCCAGGCCACCGCGGGCGGCCGGACCACCAGCGTCGCGCTGGAGAAGGCCCAGGTCGAGGCGCTCGCCGAGCGTATCGACGAACTGCTGGACGAGGTGGTCCGGCGCACCGGCGGCAGCGCCCCGGTGCCCGCCGTGGCCCCCGTCGAATTCGCCGACACCGCCCCCCTGGACACGCCCGTCGAGGAGGAGTTCCGGGTCGGCACCATGGCCCTGGCCTGGGACGGCGACGGCCAGCGCATGGTGGTGGAGGCCCAGGCCCTCGTCGAACTCGAGGCGGACACCGACGAGGACCTCGCCGAGGCCGAGGAACGGCTGCTGCAGGACGAGCTGAACGGCCCTCCCATGCTCCGCGTGCGGCTCACCGGAACCATGGCCCGCGCCTTCGCCAAGCGCGCGCTCGAAGTCGTCAACGCCGGCCGGCCCCCGTGCCCGCTGTGCAGCCTGCCGCTCGACCCGGAAGGACACGTATGTCCGCGCCAGAACGGATACCGCCGCGGAGCCTGACCCCGCACGAGCTGCTGGCCAAGGGCGAGCTGACGGTGCGTGGGCAGATCCGCGAGGCGTCCAACGCGGTGCTCTACTGCACGGTCGAGTACGAGGGCGTCAGCGCCGCCTGTGTGTACAAGCCGGTTGCGGGGGAGCAGCCGCTGTGGGACTTCCCCGACGGCACGCTCGCCCAGCGCGAGGTGGCCGCGTACGAGCTGTCCGAGGCCATGGGGTGGGGCCTGGTCCCGCCCACGGTGCTGCGCGACGGCCCGTACGGTCGGGGCATGTGCCAGCTGTGGATCGAGGCCACGGAGGAGCGGGCCGAGGAGGACCGGCTGCTCGCCCTGGTCGACGGCGACGAGCCCGGCCCCGGCTGGAAGGCCGTCGGCCTCGCCGACGTGGGGGAGGACCGCACCGCGCTGCTGGTCCACGCCGACGACGAGCGGCTGCGCCGGCTGGCCGTCCTCGACGCGGTGATCAACAACGGTGACCGCAAGGGCGGTCATCTGCTGCCCGCCGCCGACGGGCGGATCTACGGCATCGACCACGGTGTGACCTTCAACGCGGACGACAAGCTGCGCACCCTGCTGTGGGGCTGGGCGGGCGAGCCGCTGACCGAGGAGGCGCTGGAGGCCCTGCGGCGACTTTCGGCCGATCTGGCCGAGGACCGCCCGCTGGCCGCCCGGCTGGCCGAGCTCATCACCCCCGCCGAGATCGACGCCCTCAGGGCCCGGGTGGCGGACCTCCTGCGCACCGGGCGCCACCGCGAACCCAGTGGTCAGTGGCCCGCGATCCCCTGGCCCCCGCTGTAGGGACGCTCGCGCAGCACACTGGGGGGCGTGGACGCAAGAGAGCATCTTCGGCCAACACACCGGTCCGGTTCGTATCCGGAACATGCATCCGGTTACGCTCGGGGCATGCATGCCTGGCCCGCTTCTGAGGTGCCCGCCCTGCCCGGCAGTGGCCGCGACCTCCGGATCCACGACACCGCGACCGGCGAGCGAGTGACCCTCGCCCCCGGTCCCGTCGCCCGCCTCTACGTGTGCGGCATCACGCCGTACGACGCCACCCACATGGGGCACGCGGCGACCTACAACGCGTTCGACCTGGTGCAGCGCGTGTGGCTCGACACCAAGCGGCAGGTTCACTACGTCCAGAACGTCACCGACGTCGACGACCCGCTGCTGGAGCGGGCCGTCGCCAACGGCGACGACTGGACCGCCCTCGCCGAGCGCGAGACGGCCCTCTTCCGCGAGGACATGACCGCCCTGCGTATGCTCCCGCCCCGCCACTACGTGGGCGCCGTGGAGTCGATACCCAAGATCGTGCCGCTGGTGGAGCGGCTGCGCGACGCCGGTGCCGCCTACGAGCTCGAGGGCGACATCTACTTCTCCGTCGCCTCCGACCCGTCCTTCGGCAGCGTCTCCAACCTCGACGCCGAGGCGATGCGCCTGC
Source organism: Streptomyces sp. NPDC053048 (assembly GCF_044547045.1). Taxonomy (NCBI): domain Bacteria; kingdom Bacillati; phylum Actinomycetota; class Actinomycetes; order Kitasatosporales; family Streptomycetaceae; genus Streptomyces; species Streptomyces sp. NPDC053048. Next base: position 320,038 of record NZ_JBITZS010000008.1, on the reverse strand, counting down.
TGTCCGCCGAGCGCGGCGGCGACCCCGAGCGCCCCGGCAAGAAGAACCCCCTCGACCCCATGCTGTGGATGGCCGCCCGTCCGGGCGAGCCCAGCTGGGACGGTGCCTCGCTCGGCCCCGGCCGCCCCGGCTGGCACATCGAGTGCGTCGCCATCGCCCTCGAGCACCTGGGCATGGGCTTCGACGTCCAGGGCGGCGGCTCCGACCTGATCTTCCCGCACCACGAGATGGGCGCCTCGCACGCCCAGGCGCTCACCGGCGAGCACCCCTTCGCCAAGGCGTACGTGCACGCCGGCATGGTCGCCCTCGACGGCGAGAAGATGTCCAAGTCCAAGGGCAACCTCGTCTTCGTCTCCGCGCTGCGCCGCCAGGGCGTCGACCCGGCCGCCATCCGGCTCGCGCTGCTGGCCCATCACTACCGCGCCGACTGGGAGTGGACGGACGCCGTCCTGACCGAGGCCCTGGAGCGCCTGGACCGCTGGCGCGCCGCCGTCTCCCGCCCCGACGGCCCGTCCGCCGAGGCGCTCGTCGAGGAGATCCGCGACGCGCTCGCCGACGACCTCGACGCCCCGGCCGCGCTCGCCGCGGTCGACCGCTGGGCGGCCGCCCAGGCCGCCACGGGCGGCACCGACCAGGGCGCGCCGGGCGTGGTCTCCCGCGCGGTGGACGCGCTGCTGGGCGTGGCGCTGTAACCGCATCGATCGGTCGTGGGGCGCTCCGCCGCGGGATTCCGCGGCGGAGCGCCCCACATTCGTCCCCGCGCGGATCAGCCGGTGCGCGGCCGGCCGAAGAGCAGGTCGTAGCCCACCGGGAGCTGGAGCAGCACCCGGCCGGTCAGCTCCTCGCCCGCGGTGTCGGCCACGACGCTGAGCACCGCGCTGACGTCCCACGTGGCGGTCTGCTCGGTGGCGCCGTCGATCCAGGCCGCCGTCGCCCGGACGAACCGCTCCGGGGAGAGCGGTTCCTGTGCCTGCAGGGGGTTGAGCAGCACCAGCGCGAACGTCTCGGGGAGCCGGGCGGCCAGCTCGGCCCGCACCTCTCCCACCAGATGGGCGCCCAGCAGGGCGAGGACGACGCGGGCGGCCCGTTCCGCCTCGTGGTCCGTGGGGTATTCGCCGCGTTCGCGGACCGCTGTCAGGAACGCGTCCCAGTGGATGGGCATGAGTGGTTCCTTCCGGTCGCCGCCGGGCGGGGCGGCGCCCCGCCCTCGGCTGCCGGGATCAGCCGCTGATCTGCTTGCGTGACGAGTCCCCGCCGCTGATGGCGATCCTGCGGGGCTTGGCCTGCTCGCTGACCGGGATCCGCAGCCGCAGCACGCCGGCGTCGTAGGAGGCGTCGATGTGCTCGGTGTCCAGGGTCTCGCCCAGGAACAGCTGACGGCTGAAGGAGCCCGCGGGCCGCTCGGCGATCAGGACTTCCGCGTCCTCGGGGGCGCTCGTACGGCGCTCGGCCTTCACGGTCAGCACATTGCGCTCGACGTCCAGGTCGATGCTGTCGGCGTCCACGCCCGGCAGGTCGAGCTCGACGACGAAGGAGTCGCCGTCGCGGTAGGCGTCCATCGGCATGGCCGCCGGCCTCGCGGTGGTGCCCAGCATCTGCTGCGTCAGGCGGTCGAGCGCGAGGAACGGATCGGTTCGCATGAGCATCATGGGTCACTCCTCTCCCGTGGACGGGATGCACACACGACAATCAATCCCTATATACCTCGCAGCAGCAAACTTGACAAGGGGGGACTCAAGGATGGTGTCCTCGGGCCCCCGCGGGGCGCCTAACGGCGGTGGGGCAGGACCGGCGGCTCCCCCTTCGTCCAGGCGATGCGCAGGGCGATCCGCCGCAGCCGCCAGCCGTCGGTCGTACGGACGGCCTCGGCCTCGCTGTGCCCGCCGGACTCGAAGAGCCGCTCGGGCTCGCCGAGCACGTGCGTGCTGAGCTGGTTCCAGCGGAGGAAGGCCCGGTCCTCGCCGTCGAAGTCGACGGAGAGGTTCGTGCCGAAGTGCACGGTCCGCCGGAACAGCGCCATGGCCTCGCGGGTGGAGGTCAGCTGCGCCCCGGCCCCTTCGTGCACGCCCACCGGGGTCTCGGAGCGCGCGTCGTCCGTGAAGAACCGGCGGGCCCAGTCGTCGTCGAAGCTCCGCTCGTCGAGCGAGCGGAGGTAGTCGGTGACGAGACGGTCGAGGGCGGCGCGGTCGGTGAGCTCGGCGAGGGCGCGGAGGGAGTCGCTGATCTGCTGCGTTTTCATGATCACAGCATCGGACGTCAAGCGCGGTTGAGGTCAAGTGCCGCCGGATGGCCGGAAGTCGCGGGCGAGTCGGCTGCCCCGTCAGGGTTTGGCATATGCGACTGGCATCATGACCGCATGTCTGCTTACGCGATTGTCGATGCCGAGGTCCACGACGAGGAAATCCTCGCTCGTTACCGGGAGTTGGCCGTTCCCTCGATCGAGCTCTACGGCGGCACGTACACCGTCAAGGGCGCCGTGCCCGAGGCCGCGGAGGGCGAGGAGTGGCCCGCCTCCCGCGTCATGGTCGTCCTGCGGTTCCCCGACATGGCCCGCCTCAAGGAGTGGTACGCCTCCCCCGAGTACGCCCGCGCCCGCGAGGTCCGCTCGACGGGCATGGACCTGCGCCTGCTGTTCGTCGAGGGCGCGGACGTCTAGCCGACGCCGGGCCGGATACCGGCCGGTGTCCGAGCCGGAAGGCTCCGGTGCCTCAGGACGCACCGGAGCCCCCCGCCCCCCACCCCGCCCCGCGCTACCGCGCGTTGAAGTACTTCGCCTCCGGGTGGTGGATGACGATCGCGTCCGTGGACTGCTCCGGGTGCAGCTGGAACTCCTCCGACAGGTGGACGCCGATGCGCTCCGGCTCCAGCAGGTCGGCGATCTTCGCGCGGTCCTCGAGGTCCGGGCAGGCGCCGTAGCCCAGGGAGAAGCGGGCGCCCCGGTACTTCAGGGCGAACATGTCCTCCACATCGGCCGGGTCCTCGCCGCCGAAGCCCAGTTCGGCCCGCACGCGCGCGTGCCAGTACTCGGCCAGGGCCTCCGCCAGCTGCACCGACAGGCCGTGCAGCTCCAGGTAGTCGCGGTAGGCGTCCGAGGCGAACAGCTCGGCCGTCGCCTCGCCGATCCGCGAGCCGACCGTGACGACCTGCAGGCCCACCACGTCCGTCTCGCCCGACTCCTCCGGGCGGAAGTAGTCCGCCAGGCACAGCCGCCGGCCGCGCCGCTGGCGCGGGAAGGTGAAGCGGGTGCGCTCGGTGCCGTCCTCGTGCAGGACGATCAGGTCGTCGCCCTTGCTCACGCACGGGAAGTAGCCGTAGACCACGGCCGCCTCCAGCAGGTTGTCGGTGTGGAGCCGGTCCAGCAGGCCGCGCAGCCGCGGCCGGCCCTCGCTCTCCACCAGCTCCTCGTACGTCGGACCGCTCGTGCGGGCCTGCTTCAGTCCCCACTGGCCCTTGAACAGCGCGCCCTCGTCCAGCCAGGACGCGTAGTCCTTGAGCGGAATGCCCTTGACCACCCGCGTGCCCCAGAACGGGGGCTCGGGGACGCGGTTGTCGACCGCGACGTCCGAGCGGACCGATCCCTCGGGCTCGTCCACCTCCAGGACCGCGGCCACGTCCCGCTTCGGCACGCGCCGCTGCTTGAGCTCCGGCAGGGTCGCGCCCGGCACCCCCCGCTTGACGGCGATCAGCGCGTCCATCAGGCGCAGGCCCTCGAACGCGTCGCGCGCGTAGCGCACCTCGCCCTCGTAGATCTCGTGCAGGTCCTGCTCGACGTACGCGCGCGTGAGCGCCGCGCCGCCCAGGATCACCGGATAGGTCGCCGCCAGCTTGCGCTGGTTCAGCTCCTCCAGGTTCTCCTTCATGATGACGGTGGACTTCACCAGCAGACCCGACATGCCGATGACGTCGGCCCGGTGCTCCTCGGCGGCCTCCAGGATCGCCGAGACCGGCTGCTTGATGCCGAGGTTGACGACGTTGTAGCCGTTGTTGGACAGGATGATGTCGACGAGGTTCTTGCCGATGTCGTGCACGTCGCCGCGCACCGTCGCCAGGACGATCGTGCCCTTGCCCTCGGCGTCCGACTTCTCCATGTGCGGCTCGAGGTAGGCGACCGCGCCCTTCATCACCTCCGCCGACTGCAGCACGAACGGCAGCTGCATCTGGCCGGACCCGAAGAGGTCGCCGACCACCTTCATGCCCTCGAGCAGCGTGTCGTTGACGATCTCGAGCGCGGGCCGCTCCGCCAGCGCCTCGTCGAGGTCGGCCTCCAGGCCGTTCTTCTCGCCGTCGATGATCCGGCGCCGCAGCCGCTCCTCCAGCGGCAGCGCGGCCAGCTCCTCGGCCTTGCCGGCCTTCATGGACTTGGTGTCCACGCCCTCGAACAGCTCCAGGAAGCGCTGCAGCGGGTCGTAGCCCTCACGGCGGCGGTCGTAGATCAGGTCGAGGGCGACCTCGCGCTGCTCCTCCTCCAGACGGGCGATCGGCAGGATCTTGCTCGCGTGCACGATCGCCGAGTCCAGTCCCGCCTCGACGCACTCGTTCAGGAAGACGGAGTTGAGCACCATGCGGGCGGCCGGGTTGAGGCCGAAGGAGATGTTCGACAGACCCAGCGTCGTCTGGACGTCGGGGTGACGGCGCTTGAGCTCGCGGATCGCCTCGATCGTGGCGATGCCGTCGCGCCGGGACTCCTCCTGGCCGGTGGCGATGGTGAAGGTGAGGCAGTCGACGATGATGTCCGACTCCCGCACGCCCCAGTTCCCGGTGAGGTCGGCGATCAGCCGCTCGGCGACGGCGACCTTGTGCTCGGGGGTGCGGGCCTGGCCCTCCTCGTCGATGGTCAGGGCGATCAGCGCCGCCCCGTGCTCCACGGCCAGCCGGGTGATCCGCGCGAAGCGCGAGTCGGGGCCGTCGCCGTCCTCGTAGTTGACGGAGTTGATGACGGCGCGCCCGCCCAGCTTCTCCAGGCCGGCCTGGATGACGGCCGGCTCGGTGGAGTCCAGCACCAGCGGCAGCGTCGAGGCCGTCGCGAACCGGCCCGCGATCTCGGCCATGTCGGCGACGCCGTCGCGCCCGACGTAGTCGACGCAGACGTCCAGCAGGTGCGCGCCCTCGCGGATCTGGTCGCGGGCCATCTCCACGCAGTCGTCCCAGCGGCCCTCGAGCATGGCCTCGCGGAACTTCTTCGAGCCGTTGGCGTTCGTCCGCTCGCCGATGGCCAGGTACGAGGTGTCCTGGCGGAAGGGAACCGTCTGGTAGAGCGAGGCGGCGCCCGGCTCGGGCCGCGGCTCGCGCTCGGTGGGCGTCAGGTCCTTCACCCGCTCGACGACCTGGCGCAGGTGCTCCGGCGTGGTGCCGCAGCAGCCGCCCACCAGGGACAGCCCGTACTCCCGGACGAACGTCTCGTGCGCGTCCGCGAGCTCGGCGGGCGTCAGCGGGTAGTGCGCGCCGTCCTTGCCCAGGACCGGCAGGCCGGCGTTGGGCATGGCGGAGACGCGGGTGCGGGCGTGCCGGGAGAGGTAGCGCAGGTGCTCGCTCATCTCGGCGGGGCCGGTCGCGCAGTTCAGCCCGATCATGTCGATGCCGAGCGGCTCCAGCGCGGTGAGGGCCGCGCCGATCTCGGAGCCCAGCAGCATCGTGCCGGTCGTCTCGACCGTCACCTGCACCAGCAGCGGCAGGTCCACCCCGGCCGCCTCCATGGCGCGGCGGGCGCCGATGACGGAGGCCTTGGTCTGCAGCAGGTCCTGGGTGGTCTCCACCAGGATCGCGTCGGCGCCGCCGGCGACCAGGCCCTCGACGTTCTGCTGGTAGGCGTCGCGCAGCCGCACGTACGGGGCGTGGCCCAGCGTCGGCAGCTTGGTGCCCGGTCCGACCGAGCCCAGCACCCAGCGCGCCCGCCCGTCCCCGGCGGTGAAGTCGTCGGCGACCTCGCGGGCGATGCGGGCGCCGGCCTCGGAGAGCTCGAAGATCCGGTCGGCGATGTCGTACTCACCCAGGGCGGCGAGGTTCGCGCCGAACGTATTGGTCTCCACGCAGTCCACGCCGACGCCGAAGTAGGCCTCGTGCACCGAGCGCACGATGTCGGGGCGGGTGACGTTGAGGATCTCGTTGCAGCCCTCGAGCTGCTGGAAGTCCTCGAGGCTGGGGTCCTGCGCCTGAAGCATCGTGCCCATCGCCCCGTCGGCCACCACCACGCGGGTGGCGAGGGCTTCGCGCAGATGCGCGACTCGGGCGGGCAGAAGGGTCGATGGCGTACGCGAGGCCATGGATGTGCTCCCGGGTGTGCGACGGCTGTCGGCTTTGCGCCCTCCCTTGAAGAGGGCGCACGCCGCAAGCGTAGCTGGCGTGCCCGGCGCCGGCAGGGGGTGTCCCACGCTGCGGACCGCCACCGGCCACCGGGCCGCCGCCCGGGTGCGTGGCCGGATCCGGCCACCCGTCCGCTGTCAGCGATCATGGTCTGGCCTGCTGTCGGGTACCCCGTGGTCGGCATCGGCCGATAGTGTTCAGCATTGCCGAACGGATACAAACGGATACAGCCGGGCGGCAGCGCGCAAGGAGGTTGTTGTCGATGGCACGGACCATCCAGTCGCTCGAACGGGCTGCGGCGATGCTGCGGTTGCTCGCGGGCGGCGAGCGGCGGCTCGGCCTGTCCGACGTGGCCTCGGCGCTGGGGCTGGCCAAGGGCACCGCGCACGGCATCCTGCGCACGCTGCAGCAGGAGGGGTTCGTCGAGCAGGACCCCGCCTCCGGCCGCTACCAGCTCGGGGCCGAACTGCTGCGGCTGGGCAACAGCTACCTGGACGTGCACGAGCTGCGGGCCCGCGCCCTGGTGTGGGCGGACGACCTGGCCCGCTCCAGCGGGGAGAGCGTCTACCTCGGCGTCCTCCACCAGCAGGGCGTGCTGATCATCCACCATGTCTTCCGCCCCGACGACAGCCGCCAGGTCCTCGAGGTCGGCGCGATGCAGCCGCTGCACTCCACCGCCCTGGGCAAGGTGCTGTGCGCCTACGACCCGGTGGCGCACGCCGAGGTGGCCGACGCCGGCCGCGAGGCGTTCACCCCGCGGACGATCACCGCGCTGCCCGAGATCGAGGGCGTGCTGGACCTGACCCGGGCCCGCGGCTGGGCCGCGGACGTGGAGGAGACCTGGGCAGGCGTGGCGTCCGTCGCCGCCCCCATCCACGACCGGCGCCGGATGCCGGTGGGCGCGGTGGGCATCACCGGTGCCGTGGAGCGGGTGTGCGAGGACGGCGAGCTGCGGGCCCGGCTGGTCGCGGCCGTACGCGACTGCGCGCGCGCCGTCTCCCGCGATCTGGGCGCCGGACGCTTCTAGCGCCGCGCCGGACGCTTCCGGGCCCGCCGGAAACCGGGGCCGCGGTATGGAAAACAGCCCCGGAAGCGGTGGCCGGAACCCCCTCGAGACCACCCCGTTACCGGCCGGTATCCAAACGTAGATTTCCGGCCAGTTGGCCGAGAGTTTCCGGTCACAGAGCCCTTGACGCGCCCTTGACCGTGCAGAAAACTGCCGTTCATCGGTCGGCATTGTCGAACACCTAACGACAATATTCGCTATGGTGTGCAGTGCCACGGGACCGATCACCGCCCTCACGGAGGGCGCGGACCGCCGGAGGGACCCGGGGTTCGCCTTCCCCTGGACGAAGGACAAAGGAGTCGCGGGTGTCCAGCTCCGACATCTTCACCGGTGAACTCATCGGTACCGCAGTATTGATCCTGCTCGGCGGCGGCGTGTGCGCCGCCGTCACGCTGAAGAGCTCCAAGGCGCGCAACGCCGGCTGGCTCGCCATCACGTTCGGCTGGGGCTTCGCCGTGCTGGCCGGTGCGTACATCGGCACCAAGTCCGGTGCGCACCTCAACCCCGCCGTGACGCTCGGCCTCGCCATCGACGGCGCGACCGAGTGGAGCGACGTGCCGCTCTACATCGGCTCCCAGCTGCTCGGTGCGATGATCGGTGCGTCGCTGGTCTGGCTGGCCTACTACGGCCAGTTCCAGGCGCACCTGACGGACCCCGAGATCGTCGCCAGCCTGAACCCCAAGGAGGGCATGGTCGACCAGGCCGCGACCCCCCAGGCCGGCCCGGTGCTGGGCATCTTCTCCACCGGCCCCGAGATCCGCAACGCGGTGCAGAACCTGGTCACCGAGATCATCGGCACCGCCGCGCTGGTGCTCTTCATCCTCACCATGGGTCTGACCAAGGGCCTGGCCACGAGCGGTACGGGCACCCTGATGGTGGCCCTCGTCGTCGTCGGCATCGGCCTCTCGCTCGGTGGTCCGACCGGTTACGCGATCAACCCCGCCCGCGACCTCGGTCCGCGCATCATGCACGCACTGCTGCCGCTGCCCAACAAGGGCGGTTCAGACTGGGGCTACGCCTGGGTTCCGGTGGTCGGCCCGCTCATCGGCGGCGCCCTCGCCGCAGGCATCCACAAGATCGCGTTCTGACCAGCAACCGCCGAGACCCTTCAGACCTCAGGAGCACACTCCACATGACCGACACCACCGGCACCCACGGCCAGGGCCCGTTCATCGCGGCGATCGACCAGGGCACCACCTCCTCCCGCTGCATCGTCTTCGACCGCGACGGCCGCATCGTCTCCGTCGACCAGAAGGAGCACGAGCAGATCTTCCCCAAGCCGGGCTGGGTCGAGCACGACGCCAAGGAGATCTGGGCCAACGTCCAGGAGGTCGTGGCCGGCGCCGTCGAGAAAGCGGGCATCACCGCCGCCGACGTCAAGGCCATCGGCATCACCAACCAGCGTGAGACCACGCTGATGTGGGACAAGAACACCGGCGAGCCGGTCTACAACGCCATCGTCTGGCAGGACACCCGCACCGACGCGCTGTGCAAGGAGCTCGGCCGCAACGTCGGCCAGGACCGCTTCCGCCGCGAGACGGGCCTGCCGCTGGCCTCCTACTTCTCCGGCCCCAAGGTCCGCTGGCTGCTGGACAACGTCGAGGGCCTGCGCGAGCGCGCCGAGGCCGGCGACATCCTCTTCGGCACCATGGACTCCTGGGTCATCTGGAACCTCACCGGCGGCGCCCAGGGCGGCGTGCACGTCACCGACGTCACCAACGCCTCGCGCACCATGCTGATGAACCTGCGCTCCCTGGAGTGGGACGAGCGCATCCTGGCCTCCATGGAGATCCCGGCCGCCGTGCTGCCGGAGATCCGCTCCTCCGCCGAGGTCTACGGCACCGCCAAGGGCGGCGCCCTGGCGGGCGTCCCCGTCGCCTCCGCGCTCGGCGACCAGCAGGCGGCCCTCTTCGGCCAGACCTGCTTCGAGCAGGGCGAGGCCAAGTCCACCTACGGCACCGGCACCTTCATGCTGATGAACACCGGTGACGAGCCCGTCCAGTCCTACAACGGCCTGCTGACCACCGTCGGCTACCGCATCGGCGACCAGAAGCCCGTCTACGCCCTCGAGGGCTCCATCGCCGTCACCGGCTCCCTCGTGCAGTGGATGCGCGACCAGATGGGCCTCATCAAGAGCGCGGCCGAGATCGAGACGCTCGCCAGCTCCGTCGAGGACAACGGCGGCGCCTACTTCGTGCCGGCCTTCTCCGGCCTGTTCGCCCCCTACTGGCGCTCCGACGCGCGCGGTGTGATCGCGGGCCTGACCCGCTACGTCACCAAGGCGCACATCGCCCGCGCCGTGCTCGAGGCCACCGCCTGGCAGACCCGCGAGATCACCGACGCCATGACCAAGGACTCCGGCGTCGAGCTGACCGCACTGAAGGTCGACGGCGGCATGACCTCCAACAACTTGCTGATGCAGACGCTCTCGGACTTCCTGGACGCACCCGTCGTGCGCCCGATGGTCGCCGAGACCACCTGCCTCGGCGCTGCCTACGCCGCCGGCCTGGCCGTCGGCTTCTGGCCGGACACCGACGCGCTGCGCGCCAACTGGCGCCGGGCCGCCGAGTGGACCCCCCGCATGGACGCGGACACGCGTGACCGCGAGTACAAGAACTGGCTCAAGGCCGTCGAGCGGACCATGGGCTGGATCGAGGACGAGGAGTAATCATGACAACCCCGCAGAGCGTTCCGACCCTGGGAACGCACCCGGCTGCCGGCGCCAACCCGGGCCGCGCCGAGACCCGGGACCGGCTGTCCAACGCGACGTACGACCTCCTGGTGATCGGTGGCGGCATCCTGGGCACCTCGGTGGCCTGGCACGCCGCGCAGTCCGGTCTGCGGGTCGCGATGGTGGACGCCGGCGACTTCGCCGGCGCCACCTCCTCCGCGTCCTCCAAGCTCGTCCACGGCGGTCTGCGCTACCTGCAGACCGGCGCGGTCAAGCTGGTCGCGGAGAACCACCACGAGCGCCGGGTGCTGGCCAAGGACGTGGCCCCGCACCTGGTCAACCCGCTGACCTTCTACCTGCCCGTCTACAAGGGCGGCCCGGTCGGCGCGGCCAAGCTCGGCGCCGGTGTGTTCGCCTACTCGGCGCTGTCCGCCTTCGGCGACGGCGTCGGCAAGGTGATCTCCCCGGCCAAGGCCAAGGCCGACAACCCCGGTCTGCGCACGGACAACCTCAAGGCCGTGGCGGTCTACTACGACCACCAGATGAACGACTCCCGCGTGGCCGTGATGACGGTCCGCGCCGCCGTCGAGTCCGGTGCCGTGGTCCTCAACCACGCCGAGGTCACCGGCCTGCGCTTCACCCACGGCAAGGTGACCGGCGCCGAGCTCAAGGACCGCCTGGACGGCTCCGAGTTCGGCATCGACGCCCGCGTGGTCCTCAACGCCACCGGCCCCTGGGTCGACCACCTGCGCAAGATGGAGGACAAGGGCGCGGCCCCCTCCATCCGCCTCTCCAAGGGTGCGCACATCGTGATGAAGCGCAAGTCGCCGTGGAAGGCCGCCATGGCCACCCCGATCGACAAGTACCGCATCACCTTCGCCCTCCCCTGGGAGGACCAGCTGCTGCTTGGCACCACCGACACGCAGTACGAGGGCGACCCGGCCGACGTGCGCGCCACCGAGGAGGACATCCAGCAGATCCTCGACGAGGCGGCGTTCTCCATCCAGGACGCGGACCTCGACCGCGACCTGATGACCTACGCCTTCGCGGGCCTGCGGGTGCTGCCCGGCGGTCCGGGCGACGTGGCCCAGGCCAAGCGCGAGACGGTCGTCTCCGAGGGCAAGGGCGGCATGCTCTCGGTCGCCGGCGGCAAGTGGACGACCTACCGCCACATCGGCCGTACGGTCATGAACAAGCTCGCCCAGGTGCCCGGCAGCCCGCTGACGGAGGACATGGAGCCCATCTCCAGCCTGGTCCGCCGCACCCCGCTGCCCGGTGTCGCCAACCCCAACGCCGTCGCCCACCGCCTGCTGGTGGACCGCGAGCCCGGCAGCCGCATGGACCCGCTGACCGCCCGTCACCTGGCCACGCACTACGGCTCGCTCTCGTTCGACATCGCCCGCCTGGTCAACGAGAACCCCGAGCTCGGCGAGCGGATCCACGAGGACGGCCCGGAGATCTGGGCCCAGGTCGTCTACGCCCGCGACAACGAGTGGGCCGCCACGGTCGACGACGTGCTGCGCCGCCGCACCACCCTGACCATCCGCGGCCTGGACAACGAGGACGTCCGCGCCCGGGTCAAGGACATGCTGGGCGACCGGGGCTGACGTCCCCGCGCACCCGGTGAGGGGAGGGACGCCCCGGGCGTCCCTCCCCTTCCGCATGCCCGGTCCGCACTTCCGGCCGCAGGCAACCGGCACGGGCCCGGACACGTCCCTCGAAGGGAAAGATGGGGGACGACATGAACCGGCCAAAAACCCGGCGCAAGGCGCTGCTCAGGCGCATCGTGGTGCGCGTCGCGCTCGGCCTGGTCCTGCTGGTGCTGATACCCGTCGTCACGGCGGGCAGCGCGCTGCGGGCCGCGTACGCAGGGGCGCCCGCCGAGGACGCGGTCACCCGGGGCAGGGACGCCGTCTGGCTGGGGCACGCCTGGGTCGACGGCCGGCGCGGCCCCGCCGACCTGGCCCGCCTCAAGCGGCGGATCGGCGACACCGGCATCCGCGACCTGTACGTGCACGCGGGCCCGCTCGAGCACGACGGCACCCTGCCCGCCTCGGCGTACAGGAACGTCCGGTGGCTGCTCGACTCCGTGCACCGCGAACTGCCCGGCGTGCGCGTCCAGGCATGGCTCGGGAACAAGCTGGTCACCGCGCCCGGCGGGGCCGGGCTGTGGCTGGGCTCGCCCGCCGCCCGCGCCGCCGTCGTCGAGAGCGCCCGGCAGGTGATGCGGGCCGGCTTCGAGGGGGTGCACCTCGATGTGGAGCCGGTGCCCAGCGACGACGCCGACTTCCTCACGCTGCTCGACGCGCTGCGCCCGGCCGTGCGCTCGAGCGGCGGGCTGCTCTCCGTCGCCGCCCAGCAGATCGACCCGCTGCCCTCGATGCACAGCGCGGCCCGCCTGATGGGCAGCAAGAAGTGGTGGACCCAGAGCTACTTCGGCAAGGTCGCCCGCCGGACCGACCAGATCGCCGTGATGTCCTACGACACCGCGCTGCCCTGGGAGAACCTCTACGGCGGCTACGTGGCCCGGCAGACGGCGCTCGCCCTGCAGGTGACACCGGCAGAAACGGATCTGCTGATGGGCCTGCCCTTCTACCACACCGACACCTGGGGCCATCAGAGCCGGGCCGAGACCGCCGCGGCCGCCCTGCGCGGCGCCCGGCTGGGCCTGAGCCGCGAGGACCGCCGTCGTCAGCGCTTCGGGGTGGCCCTGTACGTGGACTTCGCCGCGACCGAGTCGGACTGGCGTGCCTACCGCGGAGGATGGGGTGTGCGTGGCTGAAAGTACCTCCCCCTCAGGGGCTGCGAAGGGGGGTCGCCGAAGTCGTAGGCTTGGGGCACACGCAAGGCAACCGCAACTGCACGGAACGGCAACCGGCGCGAACCGGGGCACGAGCCCGGCCCGCCGGTCGGAAGGAGGCGCTGGGTGATCGAGCTTGAGGGGGTTCCCGAGCTGATCGACCCGGTCATGATCTGTGCCTTCGAGGGCTGGAACGACGCCGGTGACGCCGCGTCCAGTGCGGTCGCGCATCTGGACCGGGAATGGAAGGGCGAGGTCTTCGCCGCGCTCGACGCCGAGGACTACTACGACTTCCAGGTCAACCGGCCCACGGTCTGGCTGGACGGCGGCGTCCGCAAGATCACCTGGCCGACCACCCGGCTGTCCGTGGTGCGCACCGGCGGCGGCGAGAAGGCGGCGGCACGTGACCTCGTCCTGGTGCGCGGCATCGAGCCGAGCATGCGCTGGCGCTCGTTCTGCAACGAGATCCTGGGCTTCGCCCACGAGCTGGGCGTGGAGATGGTGGTGATCCTGGGCTCGCTGCTCGGTGACACCCCGCACACCCGGCCGGTTCCGGTCAGCGGCGTCACCTCCGACCCGGACCTGGCCCGCACCCTGGACCTGGAGGAGTCCCGCTACGAGGGACCGACCGGCATCGTCGGCATCCTGCAGGAGGCGTGCACCCACGCGGGCGTGCCGGCGGTGAGCCTGTGGGCGGCCGTGCCGCACTACGTCTCCCAGCCGCCGAACCCGAAGGCCACCCTGGCCCTGCTCAACCGCCTGGAGGACCTGATCGACCTGCGCATCCCGCAGGGCGAGCTGCCGGAGGACGCGCGGGCCTGGCAGCTGGGCGTGGACCAGCTGGCGGCCGAGGACAGCGAGGTCGCCGAGTACGTCCAGTCGCTGGAGGAGGCGCGGGACACCGCGGATCTGCCGGAGGCCTCCGGCGAGGCCATCGCCCGTGAGTTCGAGCGCTATCTGCGCCGCCGCGACGGCCAGCCGGGTCAGCCGGGCCAGCCGGGTCAGCCCGGCGGGCTGGCGGCGGAACCGGGGCTCGGCGAGGGCGGCCGGGACGGCTCGTACCTCAGGGACACCACGAGCGGCCGGACGCGCCCGCCGAAGGCGTCCGCCAAGGACGACGAGGGCGAGGACCGGGGCGGCGAGAGCGCTCCCGGGACGCCCGAGGACGGCCCGGACGGTACGGGCGGGTAGCGCCGGCGCCGATTTCGCGCGTTATTGACGCGACGCACCGTAACGGTTCGCCGTACACTTGTCTGCCCGGTGAAGGCCGGTTCGTCACCCGAGGAGGGTGAGGGGCCGGCCTTTCGTCCCCTCAGGAGGTGTGCGGATGACCAGCAGCATCCCCGCTGTCGACACGCGTTCGACGGCCCCGGCCCTGCAGGCCGTTCTGCTCGACATGGACGGCACGCTGGTCGACACCGAGGGTTTCTGGTGGCAGGTGGAGGTCGCGGTCTTCGAGGAGCTGGGCCACCAGCTGCTCGAGGAGTGGCGTGAGGTGGTCGTCGGCGGTCCGATGGCCCGCAGCGCCTCCTTCCTGATCAAGGCGACGGGCGCCAAGATCGCCCTGGCCGAGCTGACCGCGCTGCTGAACAGCCGCTTCTCCCAGATGATCGGCACGGGTGTGCCGCTGATGCCGGGCGCCCGCCGGCTGCTGGCGGAGCTCGCCGCGCACTCGGTGCCCACAGCGCTGGTCTCGGCCTCGCACCGGGAGATCATCGACCGGGTGCTGCACAGCCTGGGCCCGCAGCACTTCACGCTCACCGTCGCGGGCGACGAGATGGCCCGTACCAAGCCGCACCCGGACCCCTACCTGCTGGCCGCCGCCCGGCTGGGCGCGGAGCCCGCGCGCTGCGCGGTCGTGGAGGACACCCTCACGGGCGTGACGGCTGCGGAGGCGGCCGGCTGCCGGGTGGTGGCGGTGCCCTCGGTGGCCCCGATCCCGCCCGCCGCGGGGCGCACGGTGGTGCGCTCGCTCGAGGAAGTCGACTTGTCTTTTCTCCGGGGCCTGATCAGGCACTGATCACCCGGGTGACCTGCTCACGGGAATGCACCGGCGCATGCACTGAGCGTGCGGCGCGGGAATGAGCAAGAACTCTGGGCGTTTGATCGATTGTTTTCCGTGACGAATGCGGCGGCTGAATTCGCACGGTCGGACAGACAATCGCCTACGTGACGTTCGTCACCGGTTCCGGGGTCCGCGTGGCGGCTTCTGTCGCCCCGGACGGGCCTCCACGGGGGTTGAAGCGCACCCTTGTGTCCCGTTTGATCATCCCGTGCCGGAATCGTTCCGGCGTCCGAATATCGGACATGCGCCTGCCGTTATCGCGGCGTGATATTGCATCAAGTTCGCCCTGTTCCGGGGCCGGTGGCCACGCGCACTAATCTTTTCGCGAGAACTTCACGGCTGCCCATATGACCAGCGCATCAGGTATCGGTAGGGTCCGGGCACCGAACGCACCACAGGGAGAACCCCAGACAATGAACCGCAAGACGTTGGTCCTGCCCGCCGTGGCAGGCCTGCTGGCACCCGTCCTCGTCGCCTGTGGCGGGAGCGGGGTCTCCGGCGGGAACAAGGCCATCGTCATCGGGACGACCGACCGGTTCGAGGAGACCACGGACGCGCCCGCGCCGTTCGACCCCGCCGCCGCGTACGACATCGGCGCCTGGAACGTTCTCCACAGCACCTTCCAGACCCTGCTGCGCCTGCCGCGCTCCGGCACCTCGCCGGTCGGCGACGCCGCCGAGAAGTGCTCGTTCGGGGACCGCAAGAACGAGCAGCTGCGCTGCACGCTGCGCAGCGGCCTGAAGTTCTCCAACGGGCACGATCTCACCTCCGAGGACGTCAAGTTCTCCATCGACCGCGCCCGGACGATCAACTTCGAGAACGGCCCGGTCTCGCTGCTGAGCAACATCGACAAGGTCGAGACGCCCAGCGAGCTGGAGGTCGTCTTCCACCTCAAGTCGCCCGACGCGACCTTCCCGCAGAAGATCGCCACCCCGGCCGCCGCCATCGTCGACAGCGAGTCGTACGAGAAGAACAAGCTGGGCAACGGCTTCACGACCGTCGGCTCCGGCCCGTACACCCTGAAGACCGAGGAGAAGGACGGCCGCGTCGTCAAGGCCACCTTCAGCAGGAACCCGGACTACAAGGGCTCGGTGAAGCTGCTCAACGACAAGGTCGAGATGCGCTTCTACGACGACTCCAAGGCGATGGAGAAGGCCCTCAAGGCCGGCGACATCGACATCATGAACCGCGCCCTGCTGCCCGAGCAGATCGCCCGCCTGCGCGGCTCGACGGACAAGGGCGTGCGGCTGCTGGAGTCGCCCGGCCAGGAGATCAGCTACCTCGCCTTCAACACCGAGGACCCGTCGGTGAAGTCCAAGGCGGTGCGCCAGGCCGTGGCCCAGGTGGTCGACCGCCAGGCGCTGGCGCGCGACGACTACAGCCGCACCAGCGAGCCGCTGTACTCCCTGGTGCCCAGCGGCATCACCGGCCACCAGAACTCCTTCTCCAACAAGTACGGCGAGCCCAGTGCCGAGAAGGCCCGCGCCCTGCTGAAGGCCGCGAACATCACCACTCCGGTGCCGCTCACCCTCACGTACACCACCGATCACTACGGTGAGACCACGGGGAAGGCGTTCAAGTCGCTGCAGAAGCAGTTGAACAGCACCGGCCTGTTCACCGCCAAGGTGCAGGGCGTGAAGTGGGCGGACTTCCGCCCCGAGGCCGCGAAGGGCAAGTACGCCGTCTACGGCATGGGCTGGTTCCCCGACTTCCCGGACCCGGACAACTTCATCGCCCCGTTCGTGGGCAATGACAACTTCCTCTCCTCGCCCTACCGCAACACGAAGATCTCCAACGAGCTGATCCCGCAGTCCCGCGAGGCCGCGCAGCGCGACACGGCCGCCAAGTACTTCCAGCAGGCCGAGGACATCCTCGCCGAGGACGTGCCGGTGCTGCCGCTGTGGCAGGGCAAGCAGTACGTGGCGGTGCGGGAGAAGATCACCGGCGCGGAGTGGGCCCTCAACTCCGCCTCCGAGCTGCAGCCGTGGGAACTCTCCCGCGGCGCCTGACGGCCCGGCCGCCCGTCCGGCCGGCGCCCCACCGCTCCACCCTGCTCCACCTGCTCCACCCCTGCTCGACAAGTTTCACCCGACGGTCTCATCTGCGATCAAAGAACTGTGAGGAACGTGCACGTGAGGAAACGTGACCAGTGGCTCGCCGCCCCGCTCGGCGCGGGGCTTGCCGCCGCCCTGCTGAGCGGGTGCGGGTCGGAAGACGGCAACGAGGCCGGCACCGGGCAGTCGGTGGTCATGGGCATGTCGGACGAGGTGCTCGCCACCGACCCGGCATCCGGTTATGACCCGGGTTCCTGGCTGCTCTTCAACAACGTCTTCCAGTCGCTGATGAGCTTCCCCAAGGGCAGCACCACTCCGCAGCCGGACGCCGCCAAGAGCTGCAAGTTCAAGGACGACACCAGCACCGTCTACCAGTGCGAGCTGGTCGAGGGGCTGAAGTTCAGCAACGGCAACGACCTCACCTCCGAGGACGTCGCCTACTCCTTCCGCCGGACCCTGAAGATCAACGACAAGAACGGTCCGGCGGCGACCATGCTGTCGACGATCAAGAACATCAGGACGCCGGACAAGTCGACCGTCGTCTTCGAGCTCAAGCGCCCCGACGCGACCTTCCCGCAGAAGATCGCCTCCGGTGCCGGCTCGATCGTGGACCACACGGAGTACCCGAAGGACAAGCTCCGCACCGACGGCAAGGCCGTCGGCTCGGGTGTCTACAAGCTGGATTCCTTCGACCGCAAGACCAAGGCCGTCTTCAAGCCCAACGGCTCCTACAAGGGCCCGGCCCAGCTGCAGAACAGCGGCATGACGATCAAGTTCTTCGACGGCAAGCAGGACGAGCTGAAGGCCGCCGTCCAGAAGGGCGACGTCGACCTGGCCTACCGAGGCCTGGCCATGAAGGACATCGCCGACATCGAGTCCGCCGGCGCCGGCGACAAGGGCAGCCTCAAGGTCATCGAGGGCACCAGCGCCGAGGTCCAGCACCTGGTCTTCAACACCAAGGACCCGGTGGTCGGCAAGGTCGGCGTCCGCAAGGCCATCGCCTACACGATCGACCGCAGCACCCTGGTGCGCGACGTCTACAAGCGCACGGCCGAGCCGCTGTACTCCGTCGTCCCCAGCGGCATCACCGCCCACAAGACGCCGTTCTTCGACGTCTACGGCGACCGCCCGCAGCCCGACAAGGCCGCCGCGGCCATCAAGTCGGCGGGCATCACGGGCAAGGTCAAGCTCACCCTGTGGGCCACCCCGGTCCGATACGGCCCGGCCACCGTGGCCGAGTTCAAGGAGATCGCCAAGCAGCTCAACGCCAGCGGTCTCTTCGAGGCGGACGTGCAGAGCGTGCCGTTCGACCAGTACGAGAAGGACATCGCCGCCGGCAAGTACGGCGTCTACGTCAAGGGCTGGGTGCCCGACTACCCGGACCCGGACAACTTCACCGCGCCGTTCTTCGGCGACGAGAACGTGCTGGCGAACAACTACCAGTCCAAGGAGATAGCCGGCATCCTGCCGAACACCGCCGCCCAGGGCAGCCGCCCGGCGACGGTCGCCGACTTCACCAAGGTGCAGAACACCATCGCCCAGGACGTGCCGGTCCTGCCGCTGTGGCAGGGCAAGCAGTACGCCGTCGCCAACGAGCGCGTCTCCGGCCTGCAGTGGACCCTCGACGCCTCGACCGTCTTCCGTTTCTGGGAGATCGGCAAGGGCGCCAAGGGCTAGTCCGCCGGGCGCCGGAAACGAAGAACGCCCCGGTACGCGGTCGACACCGCGCACCGGGGCGTTTCGCTTGCCGCCGCGACCGGACGCCACCCGCCCGGCCTTTGTCCTGTTTTACTGCGCGCCGGGGCGCACCAGTCCGCTCTCGTAGGCGTAGACCGCCGCCTGCACCCGGTCGCGCAGACCCAGCTTGGTCAGCACATGCCCCACGTGCGTCTTGACCGTCGTCTCGCTGACGAACAGATCCGCCGCGATCTCCGCGTTCGACAGGCCCCGGGCCACCAGCTTGAGCACCTCGACCTCGCGGTCGGTCAGCGTGTGCAGCGTGTCCGGCAGCGGCTCCTCGCCCGACGGCAGATGACCGGCGTACTTGTCCAGCAGCCGCCGGGTGATGCTCGGCGCCAGCATCGCCTCGCCGCCCGCCACCACCCGGATCGCCTGGACCAGCTCATGGGCGGGCGCGTCCTTCAGCAGGAAGCCGCTGGCCCCCGCCCGCAGCGCCTCCACCACGTACTCGTCGAGGTCGAAGGTGGTCAGCACCAGCACCTTGGCCGGGCCGTTCCGCTCGGGGCCGGTGATCTGCCGGGTCGCCTCGACGCCGTCCATGCGGGGCATGCGGATGTCCATCAGCACCACATCGGGCTGCAGGGCCCGGACCTGGTCGAGCGCCTGCAGGCCGTCCCCGGCCTCGCCGACGACCGCGAGGTCCTGCTCGGCCTCCAGGATCATGCGGAAGCCGGTGCGCAGCAGCGGCTGGTCGTCGACCAGCAGGACACGGATCGCCACAGGAGAACTCCTTCGCTAGACCGGGTCCATTCTGCCCTGAGCCCCCTGGGCAGGGGCAGCCGGACCGTCGTCCGCGGCGGTACGCGGTGCGGGCACGGGCAGCGGATACGGCGGGGGAGTGCCGCCGAATTCGGGGCAGACGGACTGGTGGTCGCACCAGCCGCACAGCTTCGTCGGCCGCGGCCGCCAGTCGCCCGTCTCCGTGGCCAGCGTGATCGCCTCCCACAGGGCGCGCAGCTTGCGCTCCACCGCCACCAGCTCCGCCTCGACCGGGTCGTACGTCAGCACGTCCCCGCTGCCCAGGTAGACCAGCTGCAGCCGGCGCGGGATCCGCCCGCGCAGCCGCCACACCACCAGCGCGTAGAACATCATCTGGAACAGCGGGGTGTCCCGGTACTGCGGGGCCGGAGCCTTGCCCGTCTTGTAGTCGACGATCCGCAGGTCGCCGGAGGGCGCCACGTCCAGCCGGTCGACGATGCCGCGCAGCTTCAGGCCCGAGTCCAGCACCGTCTCCACGAACAGCTCACGCTCGGCGGGCTCCAGACGGGTGGGATCCTCCAGGCTGAACCACCGCTCGACCAGCCGCTCGGCATCCCGCAGCCACGTGGCCAGCCGCTCCGCGTCGTGCGAGCCGTCCTCCCGCAGGAACAGCTCCCCCAGCTCCGGCCGGGCCGCCAGCAGCTTCTCCCACTCGCCCGGCACCAGACCCGTGGCCCGCGGCGCCGTGCGCTCGCCCGCCGGGGCGTCGAAGAGCCGCTCCAGCACCGCGTGCACCACCGTGCCCCGGGTGGCCGCCGCGCTCGGCTTCTCCGGCAGCTTGTCGATCACCCGGAAGCGGTAGAGCAGCGGACACTGCATGAAATCGGCGGCCCGCGAGGGCGACAGCGAGGCCGGGCGCACGGCGGCCACGGCCGGGGCGGCGGGATGCTCGGGGGCGGTATCCATGACACAAACCCTACGGCCCGTCACTGACAGTCGGCCGCATACCATCGACGGTAGACCCCATCGCACTGCATGATCGTAAGAAAGCACCACGTGGGTGCGAATGACCGGATCCGACGAGGGGACACCGTGGACAACAGCGGGCAGGGCCAATCCGGCGTCGGGGGCGCCGGCCGACCGGCCGGGCCCGGGGACGAACCGCCGCGACCCCGCGAGAGCGGCGGCGGCATCCTCATGGGCCGGCCCTTCGGCGTGCCCGTCTACGTCGCCCCCAGCTGGTTCCTGGTCGCCGCCCTGATCACCTGGGTCTTCGGCGGCCAGCTCGAGAGGGTCCTGCCCGAGCTCGGCCGCGCCCGCTACCTGGTCGCCCTCTTCTTCGCCGTCGCCTTCTACGCCTCCGTCCTCGTCCACGAGCTCGCCCACACCCTGGCCGCCCTGCGCTTCAAGCTCCCGGTGCGCCGCATCCAGCTGCAGTTCTTCGGCGGCGTCTCCGAGATCGAGAAGGAGAGCGAGACCCCGGGCCGCGAATTCGTCCTCGCCTTCGTCGGCCCCCTCCTCTCCCTCGTCCTCGCCGGCGTCTTCTACCTCGGCGTGCTCGCCGTCGAGCCCGGCACCGTCCCCGGCGTGCTGCTCGCCGGACTGATGATCTCCAACCTGCTCGTCGCCGCCTTCAACCTGCTGCCCGGCCTCCCGCTCGACGGCGGCCGCATGCTGCGCGCCGTCGTCTGGAAGATCAGCGGCAAGCCCATGACCGGCACCATCGCCGCCGCCTGGGTCGGCCGCGCCCTCGCCGTCGCCGTCCTGGTCGGCCTCCCGCTCCTCACCCACCGCGGCGACAGCGCCGACTTCGGCGGCGTCGACACCCTCACCGACGCCCTGCTCGCCGCCATCCTCGCCGCGATCATCTGGACCGGTGCCGGCAACAGCCTGCGCATGGCCCGGCTGCGCGAACACCTGCCCGCCCTGCGCGCCCGCGCCCTGACCCGGCGCGCCGTCCCCGTCGAGGCCACCACCCCCCTCTCCGAGGCCCTGCGCCGCGCCAACGAGGCCGGCGCCCGCGCCCTCGTCGTCGTCGACGGACAGGGCGCCCCCACCGCACTGGTCCGCGAGGCCGCCATCGTCGGCGTCCCCGAGCACCGCCGCCCCTGGGTCGCGGTCGGCACCCTCGCCCAGGACCTCAGGGAAGGCATGCGCATCCCCGCCGAGCTCTCCGGCGAGGACCTGCTCGAGATGCTGCGGGCCGTTCCGGCCACGGAATACCTGGTGGTCGAGGACACCGGCGAGGTCTACGGCGTCCTCTCCACGGCCGACGTGGAGCGCGCCTTCGTCGCGGCCATGGCCAGGCCCTCCTCCTGAGCCTCGTGGTGCTGGGCCCTCCCAGGGCCCGGTAGGCTGGTCACATGTCCGAACCGACCGGTGCCGCCCGCCGTCGCGGGCCCTTCAAGGTCGGGGACCAGGTCCAGCTCACCGACCCCAAGGGACGCCACTACACGTTCACGCTCGAGGCCGGGAAGAACTTCCACACCCACAAGGGTTCCTTCCCCCACGACGAGCTGATCGGCGCTCCCGAGGGCAGTGTTGTCCGTACCACGGGAAACGTCGCCTACCTCGCGCTGCGCCCCCTGCTCCCCGACTATGTCCTGTCCATGCCCCGCGGCGCCGCCGTGGTCTACCCCAAGGACGCGGGGCAGATCCTGGCCTTCGCCGACATCTTCCCCGGCGCACGCGTCGTCGAGGCGGGTGTGGGGTCGGGCTCGCTCAGCAGCTTCCTGCTGCGCGCCATCGGCGACCAGGGCATGCTGCACTCCTACGAGCGCCGCGCGGACTTCGCCGAGATCGCGCAGGCCAACGTCGAGCGCTACTTCGGCGGCCCGCACCCCGCCTGGCAGCTGACCGTCGGCGACCTGCAGGACAACCTCTCCGACACCGACGTCGACCGTGTCATCCTCGACATGCTCGCCCCGTGGGAGTGCCTGGAGGCCGTCTCCAAGGCGCTCGTCCCCGGTGGCATCCTCTGCTGCTACGTGGCGACCACCACCCAGCTCGCCCGGACCGTCGAGTCCATCCGTGAGATCGGCTGCTTCGCCGAGCCGCAGCCGTGGGAGTCGATGATCCGCAACTGGCACGTGGAGGGCCTCGCGGTCCGCCCGGACCACCGGATGATCGGCCACACCGGCTTCCTCGTCACCGCCCGCCGCCTCGCGGACGGCGTCGAGCCCCCGATGCGCCGCCGCCGCCCCGCCAAGGGCGCCTACGGCGAGGACTACGAGGGCCCCAACAAGGGCTGAGCCCCCGCACGACGACAAGGCGCCGCCACCGAGAACCGCGTTCGCGGAACTCGGCGGCGGCGCCTCGGCGTTGACGCACCCCGCCGGCGCGCACCGAGCGTGCGGCTCACCCCTGAACCCGCTGTTCCGGCGCGAAGATCCGTATGGCACGATGCGAGCACTTCCCGCAGCCCCAGCCCTCACAGGAGTCGCGCGCGTGCAGCCGGCAGGACCCGAGCCCCACCCGCACACCCGCCCCCGCCCCGTCCACTGGCTGGCCACCGCCACCGCCCTGGCCGGCCTGATCGCCGGCGCGGCCCTCCTCGGCCCCGGCGACGCCACCGCCACCGCTTCCCCCACGTGGGCCCCCGACGCCCGCGCCGCCCGCTACCCCGTCGACTGCGGCCGGGCGAGCGCCGAAGTCGTCCGCCAGGACCCCGCCGACCTCGACGGCGACGGACGCCCCGAGACGGCCGCGGTGGTGCGCTGCCCCTCCGGCGCGGGCACCCCGCCCGGCGGGCTCTACGTCCTCACCCCGCCCCCGGCCCCCGGCGGCACGCCCCGGATCGTGGCGACGCTCGTCGACCCCCGGCAGGGGATGAGCGTCACGGACCTCATCGTCACCGAGGGCACCGTTTCGGCCACTCTCCTCGGCTACTCCACCGCCCGCGTCCCGCGCTGCTGCCCGGACCGGCTCCGGGCGGTCAAGTGGCACTGGCGCAACGGCAAGTTCGTCCTGACCGCCCTGCCCGTCGCGGGACGTGTGTGAGCCGCTACGCGGCGTCCGGACCCCAGACCTCGACCTGGTCCGACACCCGGCGCACGTGAATGCAGTCGCCGGGGCACTCGACCGCCGAGTCCCGCACGTCGTTGATCAGCGGCAACGGGACGCGCGTGGTGGCACCCTTGTCCTGGAGCAGCTCGTCGTCGGCGCTCTTCACATAGGCCAGCCCGTCGATGTCCAGCTCGAAGACCTCGGGGGCGTACTGCGCGCAGATACCGTCACCGGTGCACAGGTCCTGGTCGATCCAGACTTCCAGTTCACCGAGTCCCTCTTCCTGCACGGTCATCTCGCCTGCCGTTTCCTGCGTACGTGAACCAATTGGAGCCAGCCCTGACGGGTGTTGACCGAGTCGACGATACAACCGCCCGCTTTCCGATGTTGATGGGTGGGTATTCCCCTCCCGTGAGGACGTGCGCAAGGGTGAAGATCGGACACACTCCGACCGGGTTTGTGATCTAGGGGTTTCAACCTGCACCGGCCCAGGTAGGGTCAGGAAGCGTCCAGCTCCCCTTGGAGGAGGTGAGGACCGTGGCAGCCCACGACGACGACATGAACCGCGGCATCCGGCCGGGACGAGGGTCTGAAGACCCCGCTGGCCAGGTTGCCTATCTCGAGCAGGAGATCGCCGTCCTGCGACGCAAGCTCGCCGACTCTCCGCGTCACACGAGGATTCTCGAAGAGCGGATCGTCGAGCTCCAGACGAACCTGGCCGGCGTGTCCGCACAGAACGAACGCCTCGCGAACACCCTCCGCGAGGCACGGGACCAGATCGTGGCCCTCAAGGAGGAGGTCGACCGGCTCGCCCAGCCACCGGCCGGCTTCGGGGTCTTCCTGCAGCCGAACGAGGACGGCACGGCCGACATCTTCACCGGGGGCCGCAAGCTCCGGGTGAACGTCAGCCCCGGCGTCGAGATCGACGACCTCCGGCCCGGCCAGGAGGTCATGCTCAACGAGGCCCTCAACGTGGTCGAGGCCATGGCCTTCGAGCGCCACGGCGACATCGTCACCCTCAAGGAGATCCTCGAGGACGGCGAGCGCGCCCTGGTCATCGGGCACACCGACGAGGAGCGGGTGGTCAGGCTCGCCGAGCCGCTGCTGGACACCACCATCCGCCCCGGCGACGCCCTCCTGCTCGAATCCCGCTCCGGCTACGTCTACGAGGTCATCCCCAAGAGCGAGGTCGAGGAACTCGTCCTCGAAGAGGTCCCGGACATCGACTACACGAAGATCGGCGGCCTGGGAAACCAGATCGAGCTGATCCGCGACGCGGTCGAGCTCCCCTACCTCTACCCCGACCTCTTCAAGGAACACGAACTGCGCCCGCCCAAGGGCGTGCTGCTCTACGGCCCGCCCGGCTGCGGCAAGACACTCATCGCCAAGGCCGTCGCCAACTCCCTTGCCAAGAAGGTCGCCGAAGTCACCGGCAAGCCCGCGGGGAAGAGCTTCTTCCTCAACATCAAGGGACCCGAGCTGCTCAACAAGTACGTCGGCGAGACCGAGCGGCACATCCGGCTGATCTTCCAGCGCGCCCGGGAGAAGGCCAGCGAGGGCACGCCCGTGATCGTCTTCTTCGACGAGATGGACTCCCTCTTCCGCACCCGCGGCTCCGGAGTCAGCTCGGACGTGGAGAACACCATCGTCCCCCAGCTGCTCTCCGAGATCGACGGCGTGGAGGGCCTGGAGAACGTCATCGTCATCGGCGCCTCCAACCGCGAGGACATGATCGACCCCGCGATCCTGCGCCCCGGCCGGCTCGACGTGAAGATCAAGATCGAGCGTCCGGACGCGGAGGCCGCCAAGGACATCTTCTCGAAGTACCTGACCGAGACCCTGCCCCTGCACGCCGACGACCTCGCCGAGCACGGCGGGTCGGCCAAGGCCGCCGTCCAGGGCATGATCCAGTCGGTGGTCGAGCAGATGTACGCGGAATCCGAGGAGAACCGCTTCCTGGAGGTCACCTACGCCAACGGTGACAAGGAAGTCCTCTATTTCAAGGACTTCAACTCCGGAGCGATGATCCAGAACATTGTGGACCGGGCCAAGAAAATGGCCATCAAGGCCTTCCTCGACCACAACCAAAAGGGCCTGCGCGTCTCCCACCTGCTCGCCGCCTGCGTGGACGAGTTCAAGGAGAACGAGGACCTGCCCAACACCACCAACCCGGACGACTGGGCCCGGATCTCCGGAAAGAAGGGCGAGCGGATCGTCTTCATCCGCACCCTGGTCACCGGAAAGCAGGGCGCCGACACCGGCCGTTCCATCGACACCGTGGCCAATACCGGCCAGTACCTCTAGCACCGCCGTCCGGCTGCGGATGTCCCTGTTGTTCACATTCCCCCGCCTCCCGGCGGGGGAATGCCAGGGCGTCCGCAGCCGGACGCGTTTTGCACCACTTGTGGGACCTCGACAATGACGATTTCCGACCGCCACAAGAACCGGAGCAAAGACTGTAATGATCTCCCCAGCGCCGCAAAGCCGTTCTAGGCTCTTCGGTACCACCGCGAAGCGCAGTGGGGGATCGGGGACCGGGCACGGACTGGATGCGCAGCGGTACTTGAGCGCCGACCCCACCAGGGGGCGCCGCCGGGCAAGGAGGGCCGCATGACCGTACGGCGAGTAATGGGCATCGAGACGGAGTACGGGATCTCCGTCCCGGGTCACCCGAACGCCAATGCCATGCTCACCTCGTCCCAGATCGTCAACGCCTACGCGGCCGCGATGCACCGGGCACGACGTGCCCGCTGGGACTTCGAGGAGGAGAACCCGCTGCGGGACGCCCGTGGCTTCGACCTCGCCCGCGAGGCCGCCGACTCCAGCCAGCTCACGGACGAGGACATCGGGCTGGCCAACGTCATCCTCACCAATGGCGCACGGCTGTACGTCGACCACGCCCACCCCGAGTACAGCTCCCCGGAGATCACCAACCCCCGCGACGCCGTCCTGTGGGACAAGGCCGGCGAACGGATCATGGCCGAGGCCGCCGAGCGCGCCGCCCAGCTGCCCGGCGCCCAGCCCATCCACCTCTACAAGAACAACACCGACAACAAGGGCGCCTCCTACGGCACGCACGAGAACTACCTGATGAAGCGGGAGACCCCCTTCTCGGACATCGTGCGCCACCTGACCCCGTTCTTCGTCTCCCGCCAGGTCGTCACCGGCGCCGGCCGCGTCGGCATCGGCCAGGACGGCCACGAACACGGCTTCCAGATCAGCCAGCGCGCGGACTACTTCGAGGTCGAGGTCGGCCTCGAGACCACCCTCAAGCGGCCCATCATCAACACCCGCGACGAGCCGCACGCCGACGCCGAGAAGTACCGCCGCCTCCACGTGATCATCGGCGACGCCAACCTCTCCGAGATCTCCACCTACCTCAAGCTCGGCACCACCGCCCTGGTGCTCTCCATGATCGAGGACGGCTTCATCGCCGCCGACCTCGCCGTCGAACAGCCCGTGCGCACCCTCCACCAGATCAGCCACGACCCCACTCTGCGCCGCCTGGTCACACTGCGCAGCGGCCGGACACTGACCGCGGTCCAGCTGCAGATGGAGTACTTCGAGCTGGCCCGCAAATACGTCGAGGACCGCTTCGGCGCGGACGCCGACGAGCAGACCAAGGACGTCCTCACCCGCTGGGAGGACGTGCTCGGCCGGCTCGAGCACGACCCCATGAGCCTGTCCGGCGAGCTGGACTGGGTGGCCAAGCGCGAGCTCCTCGAGGGCTACCGCCGCCGCGACGGCGTCGACTGGGACGCCGCCCGGCTCCACCTGGTGGACCTCCAGTACGCCGACGTACGCCCCGACAAGGGCCTGTACAACCGCCTGGTGGCCCGCGGCCGGATGAAGCGCCTGCTGGACGAGGACGACGTGCTGCGCGCCCGCACCGCCCCGCCCGAGGACACCCGCGCCTACTTCCGCGGCCGCTGCCTGGAGCAGTACGCGGACGACGTGGCCGCCGCCTCCTGGGACTCGGTCATCTTCGACCTGCCCGGCCGTGACTCTCTGCAGCGGGTGCCCACCCTGGAGCCACTGCGGGGCACCCGCAACCACGTCAAGGAGCTGCTGGACCGCTGCCGCACGGCCGAGGACCTGGTCCGCGTCCTCTCGGGCGGCTGAGCGGGTCTGAGAAGTACGGGAACCGGGAATCATCACGGTGGTTCCGGGACGTTGTAGCAAGAGCAGGGACGGGGCCGGACCCGGCTTGTAGGGTCTGATCTTGTAGGTCTCGTGTACGTGTACGTCGAAACCGAGCGGGGTGAGGGGTATGGCGACCAAGGACACCGGCGGCGGACAGCAGAAGGCCACGCGTGCGACGGAGGAGGTCGAGGAGCAGGCGCAGGACGCGCAGGCCTCCGAGGACCTCAAGGAGCGCCAGGAGAAGCTGTCGGACGACGTGGACTCCGTGCTGGACGAAATCGATGATGTGCTCGAAGAGAACGCCGAGGATTTCGTGAGGTCCTTCGTTCAGAAGGGCGGAGAGTAGATTTGACCTTCGATTCTTAGGTCGACTACGGGGGCGGCTGGTGTCTGACGAGCAAGAAGCGAAACGCTGCTCGCGGTGCGGTGAGTGCAAACCGCGGGCGGCGTTCGCGAGCAACAAGTCGACGAAGGATGGACTCCAGGCGTACTGCAAGGAGTGCTCGGCGGAGTACTACCGTGTGCGTCAGGAGTCCAAGGGGCGCACGGTGCGGGTGAAGGTTCCCGTGCCGCGTGGGCACAAGCGCTGTCCGCAGTGCGGGAAGGTCAAGCCGCATGACGAGTGGGAGCGGAACAAGTCGTCTTCGGACGGCTGGGCCAGCTACTGCCGTGAATGCCGGGCGGAGCGAAACCGCGACAGCTATTTTCGTCGCAAGTATGGCCTGAGTCAGGTCGCGCTGCGAGAGCTCGTGGAGCAGCAGGCGGGCGTATGCGTGATATGCCTTGCTGCTCCCGCCGTGCATGTGGATCATGATCACGAAACAGGTGGTGTGCGTGGCGTACTGTGCTTCAGCTGCAACGCCGCCCTGGGGCAGTTCAAGGATCGGCCGGACGTCATGAGGCGTGCCGCCGAATATGTGGAAGGAAACGTGTGGAAGCCAACCCTCGTAGCACCGGGCGTCTACCAGCTGCCTTCCTGACGCCGGGCTCGTCCTCCTTCATCGACTTCCTCGGCGCCCACCAGCCCGAGCTGCTGCCGCGCAACCGGCAGCTGCCCGCGCAGGGTGTTCTCGAGGCCCCGCACGGCACGACCATCGTGGCGGCGTCGTTCCCCGGGGGCGTGGTGCTCGCCGGTGACCGGCGGGCCACGATGGGCAATGTCATCGCGCAGCGGGACATCGAGAAGGTCTTCCCGGCCGACGAGTACTCGGCGGTGGGGATCGCCGGCACCGCCGGGCTGGCCGTGGAGATGGTCAAGCTCTTCCAGCTGGAGCTGGAGCACTTCGAGAAGGTCGAAGGGGTCTCGCTCTCACTGGAGGGCAAGGCGAACCGGCTGTCGACGATGATCCGCAGCAACCTCGGCATGGCGATGCAGGGGCTGGCCGTGGTGCCGCTGTTCGCCGGCTGGGACGTGGACCGGCAGAAGGGCCGCATCTTCTCCTACGACGTGACCGGCGGGCGCTCCGAGGAGCACGGCTTCGCTGCCACGGGCTCCGGCTCGCTGTTCGCCCGGGGGGCGCTGAAGAAGCTCTTCCGTGAGGACCTGACGGAGGGGCAGGCCACCACGCTCGTCGTCCAGGCGCTCTACGACGCGGCCGACGACGACTCGGCGACCGGCGGTCCCGACCTGGCGCGCCGGATCTACCCGATCGTCACCGTCATCACCGACGAGGGTTTCCGCAAGCTGACCGAGGCCGAGTCCTCCGAGATCGTCCGTGCCATTCACGAGCGCCGGCTCGAGGAGCCCGACGGCCCGCGGGCCGCCCTCCTGTGATGCCGTCCTCGACACTGACAGAAAGGGACGGATAGCGGTGTCGACGCCGTTCTATGTCTCCCCCCAGCAGGCCATGGCCGACCGCGCCGAGTACGCCCGCAAGGGCATCGCGCGCGGCCGCAGCGTCGTGGTCCTCCAGTACAACGACGGCGTGGTGTTCGTCGCCGAGAACCCGTCCCGCGCGCTGCACAAGGTGAGCGAGATCTACGACCGGATCGCCTTCGCGGCGGTCGGGAAGTACAACGAGTTCGAGAACCTGCGGATCGGCGGGGTGCGCTACGCGGACCTGCGCGGCTACACCTACGACCGTGACGACGTCACGGCACGGGGCCTGGCCAATGTGTACGCCCAGACGCTGGGCGGGATCTTCTCCAGCGCGGCCGAGAAGCCCTACGAGGTCGAGCTGATCGTCGCCGAGGTCGGGGCGGCTCCCGAGGACGACCAGATCTACCGGCTGCCGCACGACGGCTCGATCGTGGACGAGCACGGCTCGGTCGCCATCGGCGGCAACGCCGACCAGATCAGCAGCTACCTCGACCAGCGGCACCGGGACGGCATGACGCTCGCCGAGGCGCTCAAGCTGGCCCGGGACTCGCTCGCCCGGGACACCAACGGCACCGAGCGCACGCTGACCGCCGAGCAGCTGGAGGTCGCGGTGCTGGACCGTACGCGGCCGCAGCAGCGCAAGTTCAAGCGGCTGCTGGGCCGGCAGCTGTCCAGGCTGCTGGAGGAGGGCTCGGGCGGCTCCGGCCAGGACTCCGGTTCGGGGTCCGGCGCGGACGCCGCCTCCGACGAGTAGCCGCTCTAAACCACTCCCGCCTCACGCCGCGCGCCCCGCTGGGTATCCCGCCCATCGGGGCGCGCGGCGTTCGGCGGGGCGCTGGTGCCGCGGGTGACCAGCTCCACCGGCACGGTGGTCGTCGCGGCCGGCCGGCCGTCGAGGGCGGCCACCAGGGCCCGCATGCCGGCGGCGCCCACCGCCTCGGCGGGCAGCCGCACGGTGGTCAGTTCCGGCTCGACGGCGGTCGCCAGGGTGAGGTCGACGAAGCCGGTCACCGATACCTCGTCGGGCACCCGCAGTGCCAGCCGTCCGGCCGCCTTGCAGGCGCCCGCCGCCAGGATGTCGTCGTCGCAGACCAGCGCGGTCGGCCGGGGTCGGGGGCCGGTCAGGGCCCGCTCGGCCGCCCGCTGCCCGCCGGCCACGGTCAGGGCGGCCGGTTCGGTCGCGACGACCGTGGCGCCCGCCACGCCGGCCACCGTGCGGGCCAGCGCCTGGGCGCGTACCCGGAAGGTCCAGGAGTCGACGTCGGCCGCGATGTGCGCGAAGTGCCGGTGGCCCAGGGCGAGCAGATGCTCCGTCACCTGCCGCATGCCGTCGGCGATGTCGAGGTTGACGGTGGCGGCGGCGTCCGTCCGCTCGGGGTCGCTGTCGAGCATCACCAGGGGGAGGTCGCCGGCGCGCAGGTCGCTGAGGGCGTCGGCGGCCATGGAGGAGGCGATGACGCCGTCCAGGGTCGCGCGGGCGGAGGCGAAGGGGTCGCGGGCCGGGCCGGTGCCCTCCGGGGAGGGGTAGAGGACCACGCCCACGCCGTGCTCGGCGGCCACGCGGGCGGCGCCGGTGTAGACGCCGGCGAAGAACTCGTTGGTCAGCGCGGGCACGACGAGCAGGGCGGTGCGGGTGCGGCCCAGGCGCAGGTTGCGGGCGGCGAGGTTGGGCCGGTAGCCCAGCTCGCGGGCGGCGGCCCGCACGGCCTCGGCGGTGGGCTCGGAGACCCGGCCCCGCCACTTGTCGCCCATCACCAGGGAGACGGTGGCCTGGGAGACCCCGGCGGCGCGTGCCACGTCGCGGCTGGTGGCGCGGGCGGTCGCCGCGTGCCTGCCCCGGACGGTCGGCCATCGTGCGCCGGTGTCCCCGTCGCTCGTCCCCGCGCCCCCGCGCTTGTCGTCCGCCACCGCCGCGTCGCCCCTCTCCGCTGCCTGCCGAGCCGCGCGGGTGGACCCACGGGCTGCGAACATGGTACGTATAACCTCGCTAGTTATACGTAAAACCGGGATGGCTCGGTCATAAGACTACCGGGTCTGTCAAAAACGATCCGGTTCCACGAGAGGCGGACAATGGCGGCGGCGGGCGGCGGATACGTCGACATGCTCAGGACGCGGCACGCGGCGCGACTGCTCACCGGCACCCTGGTGGGCCGGCTTCCCAACGCCACCGCGGCGCTGGCGATCGTGCTCTTCGTGCGCGCCGAGGGCGGCAGCTACACCCTCGCCAGCGTCCTGTCGGCCGTCTACGGCGTGGCCAACGCGGTGGGCCAGCCGCTGCTCGGCCGGGCCGTCGACCTCCACGGCCAGCCGCGCGTCCTGCTGCCCTCGGCGCTGCTCGCCGCGCTCGGCATGTCGGTCTTCGCCGCCGTCGGCCTCGAGCCGCTGCCCCTGGTCTACGCGGCCGTGATCGTCTCCGGCTTCTTCACCCCGCCCCTCGAGGGCGGCCTGCGGGCCCTGTGGCCGTCCGTCCTCAAGAGCGAGGACCGCATCCACGCCGCCTACTCCCTCGACGCCATCGCCCAGGAAGTGATGTACGTCGTCGGCCCGCTGCTCATCACCTGGCTCGTCGCCTCCTGGTCCGAGGCCGGCGCCCTCTACGTGATCAACGCGCTGGGCGCGCTGGGCGCCCTCGCCGTCGTCACCTCGCCGCCCTCGCGGCAGTGGCGCAGCGAGCCCCGTGAGGCCCACTGGCTGGGCGCGCTGCGCTCGCGCGGGCTGCTGGTGCTGCTCGGTACGTTCTTCTTCATCGGCTCCGCGCTGGGCTCGATCGCCGTCGCGGCCGTGGCCTACGGCGACGCCCACCACAGCGACAACGTCGCCGGCTACATCCTCTCCGCGCTGGGCGTGGGTGCCCTGATCGGTGGCACGGTCTACGGTGCCCGCCAGTGGGCCGGCAGCCCCGAACAGCGGCTGCGGATGCTCGTCGTCGGGCTCGCGCTGGGTTACGTACCGCTGCTGCTGGTGCCCGGCCCCGTCGCGATGACGGTGCTGGCCGGTGTCGCGGGCCTCTTCCTGGCGCCCTGCCTGGCCTGTGCCTTCGTGGTGGTGGACCGGCACGCGCTGCGCGGCACGGTGACCGAGGCGTTCTCCTGGCTGGTGACGTCCTTCGGCGTGGGCGCGGCCATCGGTACGGCCTTCGCCGGTCCGGTGCTGGAGCACTCCGGTGTCCGCGCGGGCTTCGTGGTGGCCGTGGGCGGTGGCGTGGCCGCGCTGCTCGTGATGGTTCTCGCCCGGCGTTCCCTGCGGGCTCCCGCGAGCCCCTCGCCCGTCGTGGCCCGGTCGGAAAATGATCGGAACGGTGCTGTCGAACCCGGTTTCAGCGCGGAGCATCAGGCGTAGTGTTCAGGCATGGACCGCCGCATTTTCGGGCTGGAGAACGAGTACGGCGTCACGTGCACCTTCAGGGGACAGCGCCGGCTGTCCCCTGACGAAGTGGCGCGGTACCTCTTCCGTCGTGTCGTTTCCTGGGGCCGCAGCAGCAATGTCTTCCTGCGCAACGGCGCTCGCCTCTACCTCGATGTGGGCTCGCACCCGGAATACGCAACACCGGAGTGCGACAGCGTGACCGAGCTGGTCACCCACGACAAGGCGGGCGAGCGCATTCTCGAGGGCCTGCTCGTCGATGCCGAACGGCGCCTGCACGAGGAGGGGATCGCGGGCGACGTCTACCTCTTCAAGAACAACACCGACTCCGCCGGGAACTCCTACGGCTGCCACGAGAACTATCTCGTCGCGCGGCACGGGGAGTTCTCGCGTCTGGCGGACATCCTCATCCCCTTCCTCGTCACCCGTCAGCTGATCTGCGGTGCCGGGAAGGTCCTCCAGACGCCCCGCGGCGCGGTCTACTGCGTCAGCCAGCGCGCCGAGCACATCTGGGAGGGGGTCAGCTCCGCCACCACCCGCTCGCGCCCGATCATCAACACCCGCGACGAGCCGCACGCCGACGCCGAGCGCTACCGCCGGCTGCACGTCATCGTCGGTGACTCCAACATGTCCGAGACCACCATGCTGCTCAAGGTCGGCGCCACCGACCTGGTGCTGCGCATGATCGAGGCCGGTACGGTCATGCGCGACCTGACGCTGGAGAACCCCATCCGGGCCATCCGCGAGGTCAGCCACGACATCACCGGCAGGCGCAAGGTGCGCCTGGCCAGCGGCCGGGAGGCCTCGGCGCTGGAGGTCCAGCAGGAGTACTACGAGAAGGCCGTGGACTTCTGCGAGCGCCGCGGGATCCGCACGGGCACGGTCGAGCGCGTGCTGGAGCTGTGGGGCCGGGCGCTGGAGGCGGTCCGCGACGAGGATCTGGACCGGATCTCCACCGAGATCGACTGGGTGATGAAGTACCAGCTCATCGAGCGCTACCGGGCGAAGAACAACATCACCATGTCGCACCCCCGGATCGCCCAGATAGACCTGGCGTACCACGACATCCACCGCCGCCGGGGCCTGTACTACCTCCTGGAGCGCAAGGGCCAGGCCGCCCGGGTGTGCAACGACATCAAGATCTTCGAGGGCAAGTCGGTGCCCCCGCAGACCACCCGCGCCCGGCTGCGGGGCGACTTCATCCGCCGGGCCCAGGAGCAGCGCCGGGACTTCACGGTCGACTGGGTGCACCTCAAGCTCAACGACCAGGCGCAGCGCACGGTGTTGTGCAAGGACCCGTTCCGTTCCGTGGACGACCGGGTGGAGAAGCTCATCGCCGGAATGTGACGGGCGCCGTGCCGGGACGGCAAAGGGCACGCGTGTGCGCCGGGTTCACCGGACCCGGCGCACATCCGTGTCGGACGGGGTTGATCGGCGCGGGACAGGCCGTAGAGTGACGGCACTGCCCAGCGACCCCTATAGCCCGAGTTGGACTTGATGAACCACACGAAGAACGCGCGTCGCCTCGCCGCGGCGTTGGCCGTGCCCGTCCTGCTGCTGACCGCCGCGGCGTGCGGGTCCGATGACGGCGGCTCGTCCGACGCCAAGGTGAAGGTGGAGGGGAAGTTCGGGGAGAAGCCCGAGATCTCCGTGCCGAAGGACGCCAAGCCCGCGGACAAGCTCGTCGTGAAGACCCTGACCGAGGGGACGGGTGCGAAGGCCGAGAAGGGTTCCTTCGTCCGGCTCGACTTCGCCGGGCAGACGATGAAGGACAACAAGCCGCTGGGCGGTACCTGGGCGACCCAGGACAAGTCTGGCGGCAAGGGTCCGCGCCGCCAGATGGTGCAGCAGCTCGGCCAGCCCAGCCAGGAGATGCCCGCCAAGGTGCTCGACGCGGTGATCGGTCAGAAGGCCGGTTCCCGGATCGAGGTCGAGGGCACGGCGAAGGCGCTGATCGGCGACCAGCTCAACCCGCAGGCCGGCGTCAAGCCGGAGGACGGCCTGGTGTGGGTCATCGACGTCGTCGGCGCCCAGAAGGTCGACGCCAAGGCCGAGGCCAAGGGCGATCAGGCCAAGCCGGAGGACGGGATGCCGGAGGTCAAGGCCAATTCCCAGAAGGCCGCGGAGATCACCATCCCCAAGGACACCAAGCCGCCGACGGACCTCAAGGAGCAGGTCCTGATCAAGGGCAGCGGTCCGGAGATCAAGGCCGGCGACGGCCTGATCGCCCAGTACACCGGCGTGAAGTGGGAGGACGGCAAGAAGTTCGACGCCTCCTGGGACCACGCCGGGGCCACCGCCTTCCAGATCGGCACCGGCTCGGTCGTCCAGGGCTGGGACAAGGGCCTGGTCGGCAAGCACGTGGGGGACCGGGTGGAGCTGGTGATCCCGCCGAAGTTCGGCTACGAGGGCCAGGCGCAGAGCGGCCTCGACAAGAACACCCTGGTCTTCGTCGTGGACATCGTGGGCAAGGTCTGATCGTTCGATCGCGGTCTGCCAGAATTGCACGGTTGTCCACAGGATCGAAACGTAGGAGCACGTTCGTGAACATCGATAAGCCCGAGGTCGACTTTTACGAGGGCCCGCCGCCGTCTGACCTCGAGATCACCGAGATCTGGGAGGGCGACGGTCCCGAGGCCAAGGCCGGGGACGTCGTCAAGGTTCACTACGTCGGTGTGGCCCTGTCCACCGGCGAGGAGTTCGACGCCAGCTGGAACCGCGGCAGCGCGCTGGAGTTCAAGCTCGGTGCCGGCAAGGTCATCGAGGGCTGGGACCGCGGCATCCAGGGCATGAAGGTCGGCGGCCGTCGCCGGCTGGTCATCCCCGCCCACCTCGCCTACGGCGAGCGTGGCGCCGGTGGCGGCGTGATCGCCCCGGGCGAGACGCTGATCTTCGTTTGCGACCTGATGGGCGTCTGAGACACCCCGAACGAAGGCCGAGGGCCCGTGCCGGACCGGCACGGGCCCTCGGCTTTTGTCGTACGAGCCGTGAGCGGTACGGTCAACGGTTGAGAGCACAAGTAGAGAGGGCGTCGATGGCGATTGCCAAGGCCGAGCGGCTCATGAACCTGGCGCTGTGC
This sequence comes from Streptomyces sp. NPDC053048, assembly GCF_044547045.1. NCBI lineage: Bacteria > Bacillati > Actinomycetota > Actinomycetes > Kitasatosporales > Streptomycetaceae > Streptomyces > Streptomyces sp. NPDC053048. The sequence goes on along the minus strand of NZ_JBITZS010000008.1, from coordinate 284,234 downwards.
CTGCTGGGCACGCGCCGCCCGCTCAGCAAAGCGGAGTTGCGGGCTTCGATCGAGGCGTACATCGAGGCTGCTGCAGCTGCTGCAGCTGCTGCAGCCTCGGGAGCCTCTGCGGCCCCGGCGGCCGGTGAGAGCGCGAACGACGACGCCTTCAACCGGATGTTCGAGCGCGACAAGGACGACCTCCGCGAGCTCGGCCTGATCATCGAGACCGTCGAGGGCCTCGACGGCGAGATCGGCTACCTCGCCCGCCGCGACAGCAACCGCCTCCCCGCGATCACCCTCGACGTCGAGGAGGCCGCCGCCCTGGGCCTGGCCGCCAAGGTCTGGCAGCAGGCCCGTCTCGCCGGCGCCGCCAGCGGGGCGCTGCAGAAGCTGCGCGCCGCCGGGATGCCGCTGGCCGAGGACCCCTCCGACGGCCTGAGCGCCCTCGAGACGAGGATCCCCGCCCACGAGGCCGCGTTCGAGCCCCTGATGCTCGCCGCCCGCGACCGCCGTCCGGTCGTCTTCGACTACCGCAAGGCCAACGCCGCCCGCCCCGAGCAGCGCCGCGTCGAGCCCTGGGCCCTGGAGTGCTGGCGCGGCCACTGGTACCTGGCCGGCTGGGACCGCGACCGGCAGGCCGAGCGCGTCTTCCGCCTCTCCCGCATCACCGGCAAGGTCCGCTCCCGGGCCCTGGCCTTCACCGCACCCGTGCCCGACCATGTCACGGTGCGCACGACCGTCGAGAAGTGGGCGGGCGAGAAGGCCACCGGCACCGCCCGGATCAAGGTGCGGGCCGGCCACGGCTACCCGCTGCGGGCGCGGGCGCTGGCCACCCATGAGCTCGGCGACGGCTGGGACGAGCTGGAGATCCCCTACGGGCACGGACTGGACGCCTGGCTGGTGGAGTTCGGCCCCGACGTCATCGTGCTGGAACCCGCCGAGCTGCGGGCCGATGTGATCGACCGGCTGCGTGCCGTGGCCAAGGGCTGAGAGGAACGGGACCGACTTCTGATGGCCGGAAACGCCATTGACCAGACCCGGCGGATGCTGTCGCTGGTCACCTACCTGCGCGAACGCCCCGGTGCCCGGGTCGCCGACGTGGCACGTGCCTTCGGTATCACCGAGGACGAGCTGATCGGCGACCTCGACGTCCTGCCGATGTGCGGCACCAGCTTCCGGGGCGGCGACCTGCTGGACATCGACACCGACGGCGACCGCATCTGGTGGCACAACCCGGACGCCTCCGGGGCCAGCACGGGCGAGCCGCTGCGGCTCGCCGCCGACGAGGCCACCGCCCTGCTGGTGGCGGCCCGTGCCGTGGCCACCCTGCCGGGGCTGCGCGAGAGCGACCGGCAGGCGCTGCTGCGCGCCACCGCCAAGATCGAGGCCGCGGCCGGCGAGGCCGCGGGCGCCAGCTCCCGGCTGTCGGTCAGCTTCGAGTCCGAGGGCGGCGTCTTCGCCGACGTGGACCGGGCCATCTCCGAGCGGCGCCGGCTGTGGGTGCGCTACTACTCGCCCGCGCGCGACGAGCTCACCGAGCGCGAGGTCGACCCGATCCGGCTGTTCGCCGTGGGCCACACCTATATGGAGGCCTGGTGCCGGCTCTCCGAGGCCCGGCGCACCTTCCGCCTCGACCGGGTGGCCGAGATCCGGCTGCTGGACGAGCCGTCCGACCCGCCGCCGGTGGAGCTGCGCGACCTGTCCGAGGGGCTGGTACAGCCCCGCGCCGAGGACCCCGAGGTGGTCATCGAGGTGGGGCCCGGCGGGCGCTGGGTCGCCGAGTACTACCCGCACGACAGCGCCGAGGAGCTGCCCGAGGGCGGCCTGCGCATCACGCTGCGCACCCCGGACCCGGCCTCCCTGCGGCGCCTGGCGCTGCGGCTCGGCCGGGACGGGCGGATCGTCTCCCCGCCGGAGCTGGCCGGCAGCGCACGGGAGGCCGCCCGCGAAGCCCTCGCGGCGTACGGCGAGTGAAGGAGAGGTCGACGGTGAAGGGGAGGCCCGCGGTGGACGGGGCAGGGGACGTGATGGGCGCGCGGCCGCCCGCGGCCGCGGTCTTCAAGGCCGCGTGCCCCGACTGCCGGGGCCGCTTCGAGCTGGCGGCGGGGGCGCTGCGGCTGGCCATCGGCGCCAGCGACCGCACCACCTTCTACTCCTTCACCTGCCCCGACTGCGGCTCGGCCGTCCGCAAACCGGCCGGTGAGCGGATCGTCGAGCTGCTCACCGGCGGCGGGGTGCGTACGCTGCGGTTGCACATCACCGCCTGAAACGGCCGAACCGTCTGAACCGGGCGGATCGCCACCCGAACCGCCCGTTCGAACCTCCGCTCGACCGTCACAATCCGGCCATTCCGCTTCGATCGTCCGTCGATTACCCGTCGATTAGCCCTCGGTTACCCCCTCGATAGGCTCGCCCCCATGTTCTGGCCCATGCTCGCCATCGCCCTCGGTTTCTGCGGTATCGCCGTGCTCGCGGTGCTCGCCGTGCGCGTCTTCGCCGAGGTGCGGCGGCTGTCCCGGCAGGTCTCCGAGGCCTCGCACCGGATCAGCAGGGCCGCCGAGGACCTGGAGCGGGCCGCCGGGCCGCTGGCCGCGCACACCGCCCACACCCTGCGCGAAGGGCACTGAAAGCCGCATCCGGCGCCCCTCCTGCGGTTTCGGGACGGACGGTACGCTGGTCGAGGTGGCCCTGTTGACGAGGCGGAGGGTCGCGACTGGGCGTATGCACAGGGATTGCCGAGCGTTTACCCCTGCGCGTTACGATCGCTGCCGTACGGCTGATGGACAAATGTCCGATCAGCCGGCCGGTCCCACACCCATCCCGCTTCGGTGAGAAGGTAAACCCTATGTTCGGACGGCTCGGTGCTCCCGAGATCATCCTCATCCTCGTCGTCATCGTCCTGCTGTTCGGTGCGAAGAAGCTTCCGGACATGGCGCGCTCCCTCGGCAAGTCCGCCCGCATCCTCAAGAGCGAGGCGAAGGCCATGAAGTCCGAGGGCCAGGACAACGCCGCCGCGCCCGCCGACCCGCCCGCCGCCCCCGAGGCCCCCCGCACCATCAAGGCCGCCCCCGGCGACGTCACCTCCCGCCCGGTGAACGAGCCGAGCGACCGTACGACCCAGCGCTGACCCAGGACAGACTGTGACGGCCGCCGCCGACGGCGACCGTCTGCCGCACGAGATAGGGACGTGGGTTGCTGAAGTCTGCCCGCAAGAAGGAGAAGGACCCCGAGGGGCGGATGCCGCTCGCGGAGCACCTGCGTGAGCTGCGCAACCGGCTGGCGAAGTCCGTCCTGGCGATCGTGATCGTCGCCGTGGTGGCGGCCTTCTACTACCGGGACATCATCGAGGTCTTCAAGCACCCGATCCAGGACGCGATCGGCTGCAAGATCTCCTTCGCGGAGCTCGCGAACAAGGACAGCCGCCAGCAGTGCGCCAGCATCACCATGTCCGGCCTGGTCGGGCCGTTCACCCTGATGGTGAAGGTGTCGCTGGTCTCCGGCCTGGTGCTGGCCAGCCCCGTGTGGCTCTACCAGCTGTGGGCGTTCCTCGCGCCCGGCCTGCACCGGACCGAGAAGAAGTACGCGCTGGGCTTCGTCGCGGCCGGTGTGCCGCTGTTCGCCGCCGGCGGCTTCTTCGCCTACAAGGTCCTGCCGTCCGCGGCCAAGGTCCTCATCGACTTCACCCCCGACGGCGTCAACAACCTGCTGCCGCTCGACGAGCTCATCGACCTCGTCACCCGCCTGGTGGTGGTCTTCGGCCTCTCCTTCGAGCTGCCGCTGCTGCTGATGATGCTCAACTTCGGCGGCGTGCTCACCGGCCGCCGGATGCTGGGCTGGTGGCGCGGAATGATCATGGGCGTCACGGTCTTCGCGGCCGTCGCGACGCCGACCGTCGACCCGTTCTCGATGTTCCTGCTCGCGGGCCCGATCATCGTGCTCTACTTCATCGCCGTGGGCATCGCGATGCTCAACGACAAGCGCAAGCGCGACGCGGACCCCGACCGGCTGCTCTCCGACGACGAGGCCGCCCCGCTCGACCTCACCCCGCAGCCCGTCGGCGACTCCGAGCCGCTGCCGCCCCTGACCGAGCAGTCCGGCGGCCGCCACAAGGGCTACGACGACGTGACGTGACCTGATCACGTACCACCCGTCCGCACGGCGGGGCGGCCGCCGGTCGGCGGCCGCCCCGCCGTCGTATGCGGCCCCCGCCGCCCTGCGGCTCCCGGGAGCTCGATAAAGATCGGGTGGCTGCCGGAGGTGCCCGGTAGGCTCGTAGACAAGATGACCGAGGACATGTCCCCTGCTGAGCGCTATGCCCTGGCACGGCAGCGCGCCGCGGAGCAGGCCACCGCGCTCGCCCCCTTCCGCGAGATGTACGACTTCGAGCTCGACCCCTTCCAGATAGAGGCCTGCAAGGCCCTGGAAGCCGGCAAGGGGGTGCTGGTCGCGGCGCCGACCGGCTCCGGAAAGACCATCGTGGGCGAATTCGCCGTCCACCTGGCCCTCAGCCAGGGCCGCAAATGTTTCTACACCACGCCCATCAAGGCGCTGTCGAACCAGAAGTACAGCGATCTCGTCCGCCGCTACGGCGCCGCCAAGGTCGGCCTGCTGACCGGCGACAACAGCGTCAACGCCGACGCCCCGGTGCTCGTGATGACCACCGAGGTGCTGCGCAACATGCTCTACGCCGGCTCGCAGGCCCTCATCGGCCTCGGCCACGTGGTCATGGACGAGGTCCACTACCTCTCCGACCGCTTCCGCGGCGCCGTCTGGGAGGAGGTCATCATCCACCTCCCGGAGTCGGTGACCCTGGTCTCCCTGTCGGCCACCGTCTCCAACGCCGAGGAATTCGGCGACTGGCTGGACACCGTGCGCGGCGACACCGAGGTGATCGTCGCCGAGGAGCGGCCCGTCCCCCTGTGGCAGCACGTGCTGGCCGGCCGGCGGATGTACGACCTGTTCGAGGAGGAGACCGACCACGGCGGCCGCGGCGCCGCCCGCCGCGAGGTCAACCCCGACCTGCTGCGCATGGCCCGAATGGAGAACAGCCGCACCTACAACCCGCGCGAGCGCCGCCGCGGCAAGATGGTGCGCGAGGCCGACCGCGAGCGCGAGCGCCGCCAGCGCAGCCGGATATGGACCCCCGGCCGCCCCGAGGTCATCGAGCGCCTCGACGCCGAGGGCCTGCTGCCCGCCATCACCTTCATCTTCAGCCGCGCCGGCTGCGAGGCCGCCGTCCAGCAGTGCCTCTACGCCGGCCTGCGGCTCAACGACGACGCGGCGCGCGCCAGGGTGCGCGAGATCGTCGAGGAGCGCTGCGCCCCCATCCCCGACGAGGACCTGCACGTCCTGGGCTACTTCGAGTGGCTGGAGGGCCTGGAGCGCGGCATCGCCGCCCACCACGCGGGCATGCTGCCGACCTTCAAGGAGGTCGTCGAGGAGCTCTTCGTCAAGGGCCTGGTCAAGGCCGTCTTCGCCACCGAGACCCTGGCGCTGGGCATCAACATGCCCGCCCGGTCCGTGGTGCTGGAGAAGCTGGTGAAGTGGAACGGCGAGCAGCACGCCGACATCACCCCCGGCGAGTACACCCAGCTCACCGGCCGCGCCGGGCGGCGCGGCATCGACGTCGAGGGCCACGCCGTGGTGCTGTGGCAGCGCGGCATGGACCCCGCCGCGCTCGCCGGCCTGGCCGGCACCCGCACCTACCCGCTGCGCTCCAGCTTCAAGCCCTCGTACAACATGGCGGTCAACCTGGTCTCCCAGTTCGGGCGGCACCGCTCGCGGGAGCTGCTGGAGACCTCCTTCGCCCAGTTCCAGGCGGACAAGTCCGTCGTCGGCATCTCGCGCCAGGTGCAGAAGAACGAGGAAGGCCTGGCCGGCTACCGCGAGGCCATCACCTGCCACCTCGGCGACTTCGACGAGTACGCCCGGCTGCGCCGCGAGCTGAAGGACCGCGAGACCGAGCTGGCCAAGCAGGGCGCGGTCCAGCGGCGGGCCGCCGCGGCCGCCGCCCTGGAGCGGCTCCGGCCCGGCGACGTCATCCACGTCCCCACGGGCAAGTTCGCGGGCCTGGCCCTGGTGCTCGACCCGGGCGTGGCGCCCGCCCGCACCGACCGCCACCGCGGCTTCGACCACCACGAGGGCCCGCGCCCGCTGGTGCTGACCGCCGAGCGGCAGGTCAAGCGGCTCGCCGCGATTGACTTCCCGGTGCCCGTGGAGCCGCTGGAGCGGATGCGGATCCCCAAGTCCTTCAACCCCCGCAGCCCGCAGTCGCGCCGCGACCTCGCCTCCGCGCTGCGCACCAAGGCCGGGCACATGGAGCCCGAGCGGCACCGCAGGTCCCGCGCCGCGGCCGCCGACGACACCGAGATCTCCCGGCTGCGCGCCGCGATCCGCTCGCACCCCTGCCACGGCTGCGCCGAGCGCGAGGACCACGCCCGGTGGGCCGAGCGCTACCACCGGCTGCAGCGCGACACCCGGCAGCTGGAGCGCCGCATCGAGGGCCGTACGAACACCATCGCGCGCACCTTCGACCGTATCTGCGCGCTGCTGACCGACCTCGGTTACCTGCGCGGCGACGAGGTCACGGAGAACGGCCGCAGGCTGGCCCGGCTCTACGGCGAGCTGGACCTGCTGGCCTCGGAGTGCCTGCGCGACGGCGTCTGGGACGGGCTCAAGCCCGCCGAGCTGGCCGCGTGCGCGTCCGCGCTGGTCTACGAGGCACGCGCGGCCGACGACGCGGCACCGCCGAAGCTGCCCGCCGGCGCGGCCCAGGACGCGCTCGGCGAGATGGTCCGCATCTGGGGCCGCCTGGACGCCCTGGAGGAGCAGCACAAGATCAACCAGGCGGAAGGCGTCGGCCAGCGCGAGCCGGACCTCGGCTTCGCCTGGCCCGCCTACCGGTGGGCCTCCGGCCACGGCCTGGACGAGGTGCTGCGGGAGATCGACATGCCGGCGGGCGACTTCGTGCGCTGGTCCAAGCAGCTCATCGACGTCCTCGGCCAGATCGCGGCGGCGGCCCCGGCCGGCAGCCCGGTCGCGCGCAACGCGCGCAAGGCGGTCGACGGGCTGCTGCGCGGCGTGGTGGCGTACTCGTCGGTGGGGTGACGGTTTCGGGGACGGCGCACCGTCACCGGGCTCCGCGTCGTCGGGAGGCGTCGCGGACGCCGGAGTGCCGGATCGATTCGCCGTCCCCGTTCGGGTGATGCGCGGCATGGCGGGTTGGCGCGTGGGCAGCTTGCCGTACGCGTCAACCACACGCGATGAAGGGTGAATTCATGCGTCGTATCGTCACCGTTTGCGTCGGGGCCGCCGCCTTCCTGGGCGTGCTCGCCGCACCGTCCGTGGCCGCGCCGGACCCGGCAGCCACCGTCACCTGCCTCACCCAGGGCCCGGCCGCAGTCACGGAACTCGTCGACCCCGCGGCCTTGCTGGACCCCGCCGGCCTGCTGGACCCCGCGGGAGCCCCCGGGGTCAGCTGCCTGGCCCCCTAGGCAGGCTCGCTACGGCAGTGGGGGGGGGGGGGGGGGGGGGGGGCGGGGGGGGGGGGGGGGGGGGCGGGGGCGGGGGGCCCCCCCCCCCCCCCCACCCCCCCCCCCCCCCCCCCCCCCCCCCCCCCCCCCCCCCCCCCCCGTCCCGGGCGGACTACCGTGCCTCGTCCTCCGGCCCGGCCGCCTTCTTCCCGCCCTCGTCGCGGCTCCGCCGCCTCCGCGTCAGCAGGTACGTCGCCGTTGCCGCGAGTACCGCCGAGAGGGCCGCCGTGCCGACGATGACGGCGGCGAGTTCACCGAGGCCGACGCCCTCGTCCTCCTCGTCCTCGTCGACGTCCTCGTCGGGCGCGGTCTCGCTGGTGCGGTCGACGGCGTCCTCGTAACTGGTGTGGCTGTCGCAGAAGTCGCGGTTGGCCGGGTCCATTTGGGCCACGACGGTCAGCTCGACGGAGTCGGCCGGTTCGTCCTCGCCGCCGTCCTTGAGGTCGACGGGATAGGTGCCCGGCTCGAGGTCGCACAGGACCATGCCCGCGACCTTGGTGTAGAGCTCGCCGTCCTTGCCCTCGCGGAATCGTTTCGCTTTGAGGGTGAGCTTCTTCGCGAACGCCGGTGACTCCACCGTCAGATAGCCGTCGTGGTCGTCGAGCGTGGTCCGGCCGGTGGTCACTGTGAAGACGACCTCGCGGCCGCGCTGGGCCGGGTCGGCGCTGGATATGGAGCTCTCGGAGTCGGAGAGGGAGGGGTCGGCTGTGGCGTCGGCGGCGGCCGTCAGGACGAGGGCAGCCGCGGCGAGGGCAGCCAGGGCTGGGCGGGCAGGGTTCATACGGCCGACCCTATCCCTGGCGGCCCGTCAGAAGACGGCTCAGGCGGCGGACGCCGCCGGCCCGCCCTCCTGCTCGGCCTCCACCTGCTCGTTCCACTCCCGCTTGGACGCCTGCCACCCGTCCTCGTCGTGCCCACGACGCCAGTAGCCGGAGATCGACAGCCGCTCGCGCGGCACCTCGCGCTCCAGGCGCAGATGGCGGCGCAGCTCCTTGACGAACCCGGCCTCGCCGTGCACGAAGGCCTGGACGTCACCGGCCGGGAAGTCGAGCGCGCGCACGGCCTCGACCAGGGCCCGGCCCACCGGCGCGGTGCCGCGGTGCAGCCACGTCACCTCGACGCCGTCGGGAAGCTCCAGCTTCTGCTCCTCGCTCTCGTCGGCGACCTCGACAAAGGCGCGCACGACCGCGCCCTCGGGCATCCGCTCCAACGAGGCCGCGATCGCGGGCAGCGCGCTCTCGTCGCCCACCAGCAGGTGCCAGCCGGCGGCCGGGTCCGGGACGTAGGCGCCGCCGGGGCCCAGCATGCGGATCGCATCGCCGGGCCGGGCGTGCGCGGCCCAGGGGCCCGCGAGGCCCTCGTCGCCGTGGAAGACGAAGTCGATCACCAGCTCGCGCGCCGCGCGGTCGAAGGAGCGCACCGTGTACGTGCGCGTGCGCGGCCACTGGTCGCGGGGCAGGTCGCGGCGGATGACCTCCATGTCGAAGGGCTCGGGGTACGTCACGCCCGGCACCGGGAAGAGCAGCTTGACGTAGTGGTCGCTGTACTCGCCGGCGCCGAATTCCGCGAGCGCCTCGCCGCCCAGGACCACCCGCACCATGTGCGGCGTCAGCCGCTCGGTGCGCAGCACGTGCGCCTGGGTCAGCTGCGGCTTCCTGCGGACGGGACGGTCTGCCATGGCGTTCTCCCCTGATCCCCTGATCGCGAAAAGTTAGGACTGCCTAACCTAACATCTAGCGTTCGAGGACGGAGAGCAGCCGCTGCAGCGAGCCGCCCAGCCCCCAGCGAGCCGCCAGCTCCTCCAGCCCCGCCGGATCGCGCGGCGCAGCCGGCAGCGCCGCGTCGAACGGCGCCAGGGGCACGTCGGAGGCGACCCGCACCACCTTCGGCGCCACCGCCAGGTACGGGCGGGCCTCGTCCAGCCGCCTGCGCTGCGCCGGGCTGACCTTCGCCGCCGGGTCGTCGACCGCCGCCAGGATGCCGGCCAGGTCGCCGAAGGAGGCCAGCAGTTTCGCCGCCGTCTTCTCGCCGATGCCGGGTACCCCCGGCAGCCCGTCGCTGGGGTCGCCGCGCAGCAGCGCCAGGTCGGCGTAGCCGGGCCCGTCCACCCCGTACTTCTCGTGCAGCACCGCCTCGTCCACGGCCTGCAGGGTGCCCACGCCCTTGACCGGGTACAGCACCCGCACCCCGCGCCCGTCGTCGACCAGCTGGTACAGGTCCCGGTCGCCGGTGACGATGTCGACCGGGCCCGCCGCCCGGCCGGCCAGCGTGCCGATCACGTCGTCGGCCTCGTACCCGACGGCCCCCACGCGCGCGATGCCGATCGCGTCCAGCACGGCCTCGATGACCGGCACCTGCGGCGAGAGCGTGTCCGGCACCTCCTCCTCGTCGGGACCGGACGCCACTTCCTCCGCCACCCGGTGCGCCTTGTAGGAGGGGATCAGCTCCACCCGCCACTGGGGGCGCCAGTCGAAGTCCATGCAGGCCACCAGGTCGTCGGGGCGGTGGTCCTGGACCAGGCGGGCGATGAAGTCCAGCAGGCCGCGCACCGCGTTCACGGGCGTGCCGTCGGGGGCCTTCACCGATTCCGGCACCCCGAAATAGGCGCGGAAGTACAGGGAGGCGGTGTCGAGGAGCATCAGGCGTCGGGTCACGGATCGATCATGCCGCACCCCACTGACACGGCCCCACCGACATGTGAACTGGATCACTGTTCGGTTTGCCCCGAATGACCTGGGGCAGGCGCGACGCCGGAGTGGCCCCGCCCCTGGGGGAGGGCGGGGCCCGACAGTGAGTCCGACCCGAGAGGTTTATGTGTCCAGGCTGAAGGCCGAGCACCTGTACAAGGTGTTCGGCAGACGACCCGAAACCGCCGTCCGCCGGCTCGAGGACGGCGCGAGCCGCGACGAGCTGCGCGCCGACGGCACCACCGCGGCGGTGATCGACGCGTCGTTCGAGGTCGAGGCCGGCCAGATCTTCGTGGTGATGGGACTCTCCGGCTCCGGCAAGTCCACCCTGCTGCGGATGCTCAACGGCCTGCTCGAGCCGACCGCCGGCAGCGTCCGCTACGACGGGCGGGACCTGACCGCCCTGTCCCCGCGCGAGCTGCGCGAGGTGCGCTCGCGCAACATCAGCATGGTCTTCCAGCACTTCGCCCTCTTCCCGCACCGCAGCGTGCTGGAGAACGCCGCCTACGGGCTCGAGGTGCGCGGCGTGCCCCGCGCCGAGCGCGAGGAGCGCGCGGCGCAGGCCCTGGAGCTGGCCGGACTGGGCGGCTGGGAGGCCTCCTGGCCCGACGAGCTCTCCGGCGGCATGCAGCAGCGCGTCGGCCTCGCCCGCGCGCTGGCCACCGACGCCGACCTGCTGCTGATGGACGAGTCCTTCAGCGCGCTGGACCCGCTGATCCGCCGCGACATGCAGGACCAGCTGCTGGACCTGCAGAAGCGGCTGAAGAAGACCATCGTCTTCATCACCCACGACCTCAACGAGGCCATGCGCCTGGGCGACCGCATCGCGGTCATGCGCGACGGCCGGATCGTCCAGAACGGCACCGCCGAGGACATCCTCGTCCGCCCCGCCAACGACTACGTCGCCTCCTTCATCCAGGACGTCGACCGCTCCCGCGTGCTCACCGCCGGTTCGATCATGGACGAGCCGGCCGGCGAGCTGCCCGCGGACGCCGTGACGGTCGCCGCCGGCACCCCCGTCGCCGACCTCTTCGCGCCCTTCGCCCGCAGCGCCGCCCCCCTCGCCGTCACCGACGAGCACGGCGCCCGTACCGGCGTCGTCACCCGCGAGAAGCTGCTGGCCGCGCTCGCCGAACAGCCCGCCGGGGCCGCGCCCGGAGCGGCGGCGAACGAGGAGGAGGTGACCGCCCGTGCCTAGGATCGACCTCGGCGGCTGGGCCGCGAGCGCGGTGAACTGGCTGCAGTCCCACCTCTCCTGGCTCTTCGACGCCGTCAGCACCGTCCTGACCGGCCTGTACGACGGCGTGAACGCCGTACTCGGCGCCCCGCACGCGCTGCTCATGGCCGGCATCCTCGCCGTCGTCGCCTGGTGGCTGCGCGGCCTGACCGCCGCCGTCCTGACCTTCGCCGGACTGGCCCTGATCGACTCCTTCGGCCTGTGGGACGAGGCGACGTCGACGCTCTCGCTCGTCCTGGTCGCCAGCGTCGTCACGCTGCTGCTGGCCGTGCCGCTGGGCGTGTGGGCGGCCCGCGACCGCCGGGTGAGCGGTGCGCTGCGGCCCGTCCTGGACGTCATGCAGACGATGCCCGCCTTCGTCTACCTCATCCCGGGCGTGATGTTCTTCTCCATCGGGCCCGTCCCCGGCCTGATCGCCACCATCGTCTTCTCGATGCCGCCCGGCGTCCGCATGACCGAACTCGGCATCCGCCAGGTCGACGGCGAACTCGTCGAGGCCGCACGCGCCTTCGGCACCACCCCGCGCGACACCCTCACCCGCGTCCAGCTGCCGCTGGCCCTGCCGACCATCATGGCGGGCGTCAACCAGGTGATCATGCTGGCGCTGTCCATGGTCGTCATCGCCGGCATGGCCGGTGCCGGCGGCCTGGGCGAGGCCGTGTACGCGGCCGTCACCCAGGTCGACATCGGCGGCGGCGTCGAGTCCGGCCTCGCGGTCGTCGTCCTGGCCATGTACCTGGACCGGATGACCGGCGCCCTCGGCACCCGGGTCTCCCCGCTCGGCCGCCGCACCTCCGCCAAGGCCGCCGCCGCGCGCGGCGCCGCTCCGGCATTCCTGCGCTACCGGCCCGGCACGGCCGTCGCCACCGTCGGCGTCGTCGTCCTCGCGCTCGTCGCGGGCGGCATGCACCTGGTGGGCGGCGACAGCGGGCGCGAGAGCGTGGCCGCGGGCAAGAACGTCGGCCAGGGCCAGCGGGTCAAGCTCGGCTACTTCCCCTGGGACGAGGCCGTCGCCACCACCTACCTGTGGCAGAACGTCCTGGAGGACCGCGGCTACAAGCCGGACGTCAAGCAGCTCGACCCGGGCCCGCTGTACACCGCGCTCGCGCAGGGCCAGATGGACCTGCAGTTCGACTCCTGGCTGCCCACCACGCACCAGCAGTACATGGACCGCTACGGCGACAAGCTCACCGACCTCGGCTCCTGGTACGGCCCCACCTCGCTGGAGCTGACCGTGCCGTCCTACGTCAAGGGCGTCGACTCGCTCGCCGACCTCAAGGGCAAGGGCGCGCAGTTCGGCGGGAAGATCGTCGGCATCGAGGCCAGCGCCGGGATGATGGCCAAGCTCAACGACAAGGTGCTCAAGGAGTACGGACTGGAGGGCGAGTACAAGGTCGTCTCCTCCTCCACCTCCACGATGCTCGCCGACCTCGAGAGGGCCATCAAGAAGAAGGAGCCCGTCGTCACGACCCTCTGGTCGCCGCACTGGGCCTACGGCACCCACGACCTGAAGAAGCTCAAGGACCCCAAGGGCGCCTGGGGCAAGGGCGAGGAGATCCACGCGGTCGGCAAGAAGGACTTCGCGAAGGACTTCCCGCGCATCACCCAGTGGGTGAAGGACTTCACGATGTCGGAGAAGGAACTCTCCTCCCTCGAGGCCGAGATCCAGAAGGGCGGCAAGGGCAAGGAGAAGGAGTCCGCCCGCCGCTGGCTCGACGCCCACCCGGGCTTCGCCGACAGGATGGCGCCTGCCGGCAGCTGACGAACAGGCGTACGGTGGAGCGATGACCGCGCCCGGCAGGAGCCGCCCCACCGTACGCCGCGTCGTCTCCCTGGTCCCCTCGCTCACCGAGGCCGTGGCCGCCGCGGCCCCCGGGCTGCTGGTCGGGGCCACCGACTGGTGCGAGCACCCGGCGGACCTCGACGTCGTCCGGGTCCGGGGCACCAAGAACCCCGACGTGGCCCGGATCGTGGCCCTCGCCCCCGACCTCGTCATCGCCAACGAGGAGGAGAACCGGGCCCCCGACCTCGGCGCGCTGCGGGCGGCCGGGCTGGAGGTGCTGGTCACCGAAGTCCGCACCCTGGAGCAGGCGTTCGCCGAGCTCGAGCGGGTCCTGGTGCGCGGCTGCGGCCTGGCCCGGCCGGGCTGGCTCGACGACGCGCGCGACGCCTGGCGCGACGTGCGCGCGAGCGGCCCGGCGCTGCGGGCCGTGGTGCCCGTGTGGCGCCGGCCCTGGATGGTGCTGGGCCGCGACACCTTCGCCGGCGACGTCCTCGCCCGGCTCGGCGTGGCCAACGTCCACGCCGGGCACCCCGAACGCTACCCGCGCATCCCGCTCGAGGAGCTCAACTCCTGCGGGGCGGACCTGGTCGTGCTGCCCGACGAGCCGTACCGCTTCGGCGCGGACGACGGGCCGGAGTCCTTCCCCGGCCTGCCGTCCGCGCTGGTCAGCGGGCGTCACCTCACGTGGTACGGGCCATCGCTGGTGCGGGCACCGACGGTGCTGGGCGCGGCGCTGCGAGCAGCCGGCCCCCGATGAGACCGGCCGCGGTACGGGCCGCCGCGACGGCCCAGGCGGCCACCAGCAGGACGTACAGCCCCGTCGCGAGCCAGGTGAACGCCTCCAGCCCGGTGTGGCGGGCCAGTCCGGCGGCGCCGGTGACGCAGGTGCCGACGGGGAAGGTGAAGGCCCACCAGGTCATCGCGAAGCCCATGCCGCCCCGGAAGGCGCGGACCACCATGGCCGTCGCCAGGACCAGCCACAGCAGGGCGAAGCCGATGACCGGCACGCCGTAGAGCACCGCGAAGGCGGCCATCGCCCCGGCGTGGGGAGCGCCGACGGCCCCCGGCGCGGCGTCGGCGAGGTTGCCCACGGCCGTCGTGGACTGGCCCAGCGGCCCGAGGACGAGGAACAGGGTCGGGGTCAGCGCGAGCGGCAGCGGGCCGTGGTGGACCAGGCGGGCGAAGACCACCGGCAGGATCACCAGCGTCGCCAGCAGGCTCACGCCGAACAGCGCGTAGCAGCCCAGCAGCATCGCCTCCCGCCACTGCCCGGCCGGCAGGTGCGCCACCAGGGCGGGGCCCAGGGCGGCGGAGACCATCGGTGCCACCACGGGCAGCAGCCAGACGGGCGAGGCGTCGCCCGGGGCTATCCGGTGCCGGGTCACCATCAGGTACGGAATGGCCGCCGCCGCGGTGAGGCCGATGCCGGTGCCGGCGACCCACAGCACGGCGTCGGCGGCCACGGCGGCGCGTTCGCCGATCACCGCGGAGCCGACGGAGAGGGTGGCGCCGCCGACGGCGAGTACGGCCATCGCCAGACAGCCGTAGAAGGGGGCGACCGCCGGGTCGCCCAGGTGCCGCCGGGCCTGGTCGGGGTGGCGCGCCCAGTGCGCGGCGCGCGCGGCGAGCAGCGTGAGCAGCAGCAGCGCGGCCAGCGCCCACACCACCTCGTACGCCCCCCGCAGCCCCGGCACGGTCACCGGCAGGGCGGACCCGGCGGAGGCGACGATGGCGGTGCCCATGACGGTGGCGTACCAGTTGGGGCCCAGTTGGCGGAGGGGGGAGGCGGTGCCGTTCGTGCTCATGGTTCCACCCTCGCCCGCGCGGACCGCTCCCACCAGGGACGTTGCGGCTATGAGGACATAAGCTGGAGTTATGAGCGAGGAGGACCGAGGGGCTGCGGAGGGCCGGGTGCCGCTGACCCACCGGGTGCCCGATCTGGGGGCGCTGGAGCTGCTGCTGGCGGTGGCCCGGCTGGGCAGTCTGGGCCGGGCGGCGCGCGAGATGGGCATCACCCAGCCCGCCGCGAGCGGCCGGGTGCGCTCCATGGAACGGCAGCTCGGCCTCGCGCTCGTCGAGCGCTCACCGCGCGGTTCGCGGCTGACGGACGCGGGCGTCCTCGTCACGGACTGGGCACGCCGCATCGTGGAGGCGGCGGAGGCGTTCGACGCGGGCGCGCAGGCGCTGCGGGGCCGCCGCGACTCGCGGCTGCGCGTCGCGGCGAGCATGACCATCGCCGAGTACCTGCTGCCCGGCTGGCTGATCGCGCTGCGCGCGGAGCGGCCGGGCACGGCCGTCTCGCTGTTCGCCGGGAACTCGGCCGCCGTGGCGGCACGGCTGCTCGCCGGGGAGGCCGACCTGGGCTTCGTCGAGGGCCTTCAGGTGCCGCCCGGCCTGGACGGCACCGTGATCGGCCACGACCGGCTCGTCGTGGTCACCGCCCCGGGCCATCCCTGGGCCCGGCGCCGCGCGCCGCTGGACCCGGCGGAGCTGGCGGCGACGCCGCTGATCCTGCGCGAACGCGGCTCGGGGACGCGGCAGGTGCTGGACGCGGCGCTGACGGAACGCGGCGGCCCGGCGGCGCCGCTGCTGGAGCTGGCCTCGACGACGGCGGCCAAGGCCGCGGTCGTCAGCGGCGCCGGGCCCTCGGTGCTCAGCGAGCTGGCCATCGGCGAGGAACTGGCGGCACGCCGCCTGGTGGAGATCCCGGTGGCCGGCCTGCCGTTGCGCCGCGCCCTGCGCGCGGTCTGGCCGGCGGGCCACCGGCCGACGGGGCCCGCGCGGGAACTCCTGGGGCTGACGGCGGGGTAGGCGCCGCGCCGGAAGGGCGGCTCACCCCGCGGCCGCCACCAGCCCCTCCACCAGCCGCAGGTCGTCCCGGGCCTCGGGGTGCCACTGCACCCCCAGGGCGAAGGGCCTCTCCGGGTACTCCAGGGCCTCGACCGTGCCGTCCTGCGCGTGGGCGGTGGGGATCAGGCCCTCGCCCAGGCGGCCCACCGCCTGGTGGTGGTGGGTGGCGACGTCCAGGGCGTCCGGCAGCAGCCGGCCGGTCAGGGTGTCCGGCACGGGCTTGACCAGGTGGTCGGTGAAGGTGCCCGGTACGGGGTTGTGGTCCTCGTGGCCCACCTCGTCCGGCAGGTGCTGGACGAGCGTGCCGCCCGCGTGGACGTTCATCAGCTGCATGCCGCGGCAGATGCCGAGCACCGGGACGCCCGATTCCAGCGCGGCGCCGAGCAGGGCCAGCTCCCAGCGGTCGCGCTCGGGCACGGGGGCGCCGGCGCGCGGGTGCGGGCGTTCGCCGTAGAGGGCGGGGTCGAGGTCCTCGCCGCCCGCGAGGACCAGGCCGTCCAGCCGCGCGACCACCGCGGCGGCCGCCGCCGCGTCGTCCGGCGGCAGCATCACGGCCAGCCCGCCCGCCCGTTGGACGTACCGGGGGTAGGCGGTCGGCAGCAGCGCGGCGTGCAGGTGCCACGCCACGCCCCAGCGCGCCGGGGTGGAGTAGGTGGTGACGCCGATCAGGGGCCGGGGGCCAGCGTTCACGTGCGGTGTCCTTTCATGGGTCGTTCCTACGCGGGTTCAGTCGCGTGCCAGTTCCGCTTCCGCTGCAGCCAGTGCCGCGAACTCCTCCTCCGGCGCGCTCGCCACCAGGCGGTGCCGGCTGTAGAAGGCGAAGTACCCGGCGGCTACCGCGTACACGCCCAGCGCGATGAACGCGGCCGTCACGTCCACCAGGAAGGTGGCCACCAGCGCCGAGCAGGCCAGCAAGAACGCCACCGTCGAGGTCACGGCCCCGCCCGGGGTGCGGTAGGGGCGGGCCAGGCCCGGCTCGCGGCGGCGCAGCACGATGTGGGAGAGCGACATCAGCGCGTAGGAGATGGTGGCGCCGAACACCGCGACGTTGAGCATCCGTGCCCCGTCGCCGCTGGCGGCGGCCAGCGCGAAGCCGAGGGTGCCCGGCACCAGCAGGCCGAGCCAGGGGGCCTTGCGGCGGCTGGTGAGGGAGAGGAAGCGGGGGAGGTAGCCGGCTCGGGAGAGGGCGAAGAGCTGGCGGGAGCCGGCGTAGATGAGGGAGAAGAAGGAGGCCACCAGGCCCGCGAGCCCGGCGTAGTTGACGACGCGGCTCAGCGGGGTGGGCGGGCCGTCGCCCTGCAGCGCGGCGACCAGTGGATTGCCGGCGTCCTTCATGGCGTCGGCGCCGCCCGCACCGGTGGCGGCCAGGAAGGTGAGCAGGGCCAGGAGCAGCAGGATGCCCATCGAGGTGGCCATCGCCTTCGGGAGCGTGCGCGCCGGGTCGCGGGTCTCCTCGGCGGCCAGCGGCACGCCCTCGACCCCGAGGAAGAACCACATGCCGAACGGGAACGCCGCCCAGATGCCCAGCAGTCCGAACGGCAGCCAGGAGGAGGCGCCGAAGGCGTCGGGGTCGGCGGGGATGTCGTTCAGCCGGGCGGAGTCGAAGTCGGTGAGGGCGCCCGCGGCGAAGACGATCAGGGCGGCCACCGCCACCCCCGTCACCACGAAGCTGAACCGCAGCGCCTCGCCGACGCCCCACAGGTGGATGCCGATGAAGACGGCGAAGCAGGCCAGGTACACCGGCCAGGAGGAGGTGAGCCCGAACAGGTGCAGCGACTCGACGTAGTCGCCGATGAAGATCGAGATCGCCGCCGGTGCCAGCACGTACTCGATGAGGATGGCCGTGCCCGTCAGGAAGCCGCCCCAGGGGCCCAGCGCGCGGCGCGCGAAGCCGTAACCGCCGCCCGCCGTGGGGAGGATGGCGGCGAGTTCGGCGAGGGCGAAGACCATACAGGTGTACATCAGGCCCATCAGGGCGGCGGCGACGGCGAGTCCGCCGAAACCGCCCTGGGCGAGGCCGAAGTTCCAGCCGGAGAAGTCGCCGGAGACCACGTAGGCCACGCCCAGGCCGGTGAGCAGGAGGGGCCCCGCGCTGCCCCGGCGCAGGGTGCGCTTCTCGAGATAGCCGGGGGAGCCGCCGGGTGGGGCGGCGGGCGGGGCGCTGGGGGAGTCCGTGCGATCGGCCATGAGCCGCTCCTGCCTGGAAATGCCGGGGGGCAAAGGTTTTGCGCCATACCTTTGCCCTGCCGCCGGTCGAAAGGCAACCCCTCTGCGTTAAACCCGGGTTACTTCCCCGCGCCCCGCCGTCTCACGCCAGGAAGCCGCGCAGCAGTGCCGCCGTGCCGCAGCAGTGCTCGCGCATCACCTCGCGCGCCCCGTCCGCGTCCCGGTCCAGCACCGCCTCCACCAGGGCGGTGTGCTGCCGCTGGGAGTGCTCGAGGTTGCGCACCAGCAGCGGGATGCAGTCCAGCAGGTCGTTGACGGTCGCGCGGACGGCGGCGTACTGGGCGGCCAGTGTGGGCGATCCGGACAGCTCGGCCAGGGTGAGGTGGAGCAGGGTGTCCAAGCGGCGGTAGCCGGCCAGCGGCGCGTCGTGCGTGGCCGCCAGCGCCTCGCGCAGCCGCCGCTCCCGCTCGCCGGTCAGCCCGTGCGCGGCGCACAGCCCCGCCGCGCCCACCTCCAGCACCTCGCGGAAGCGCAGGGTGTCCTCGACGTCCACGGCCGCTATCCGGCGCCGCAGCTCCTCCTCGCCCGGCGACTGCGCCCTGGCCAGGACGAACGTGCCGCCGTAGCGGCCGCGCCGGCTCTCCACCAGCCCCTGGTCCTGCAGCACCTTGAGCACCTCGCGCAGCGTCACCCGGCTGATGTGCAACCGCTCGGCCAACTCGCGCTCCGCCGGTAGCCGTTCCCCCTGGGCCACCAGTCCCAGCCGCACGATCTGCAGGATCTGCTGCAGCGCCTCCTCGAAACCGTTGCCCGCCCGGACCGGTCGCAGCACCGGCGACAGCCGGTCCGTCACACGGTCGTTCATCCCGCCCCCTTCCCAATCAATGGTCTACGGCCCTACCTTAAGACCTCCGGTCGCACCGACAGGAGGCCCACCGTGGCAGACCGCATGCCCCCGCTCACGGTCGACGAGCTGCGCCGGCTCGTGGACACCGGGGAGATCGACACAGTCGTCCTCGCCTTCACGGACATGCAAGGACGGCTCCAGGGAAAGCGGTTCGCCGCCCGGTTCTTCCTCGACGACGTCCTCGACCACGGCACCGAGGGCTGCAACTACCTTCTCGCCGTGGACGTCGACCTCAACACCGTCGACGGATACGCCATGTCGTCCTGGGAACGCGGCTACGGCGACTTCGCCATGCGCGGCGACCTCACCACCCTGCGCCGCACCCCCTGGAACCCCGGCACCGCCCTGATGACCGCCGACCTGGCCTGGCACGACGGCTCACCCGTCGTCGCCTCCCCGCGCCAGATCCTGCGCCGCCAGCTCGACCGGCTCGCCGAACACGGCTGGAGCGCCTACGCGGGCACCGAGCTGGAGTTCATCGTCTTCAAGGACACCTACGAAGCGGCATGGAACCGCGGCTACCGCGACATGACGCCCGCCAACCAGTACAACAGCGACTACTCCGTCCTCGGCACCGGCCGCGTCGAACCCCTGCTGCGCCGCATCCGCAACGAGATGGGCGCCGCCGGGATGACCGTCGAGTCCGCCAAGGGCGAGTGCAACCTCGGCCAGCACGAGATCGCCTTCCGCTACGACGAGGCGCTGACCACCTGCGACCAGCACGCCGTCTACAAGACCGGTGCCAAGGAGATCGCCGCCCAGGAGGGCATGGCGCTCACCTTCATGGCCAAGTACAACGAGCGCGAGGGCAACTCCTGCCACATCCACCTCTCGCTGCGCGACGAGGCCGGGCGCCCCGTCCTCGCCGACGACGACGGCCCGTACGGCATGTCGACGACCATGCGGCACTTCCTCGCCGGACAGCTCGCCGCCCTGCGCGACTTCACCCTCCTGTACGCGCCGAACATCAACTCCTACAAGCGCTTCCGCCCCGGCTCCTTCGCCCCCACCGCCGTCGCCTGGGGCCCCGACAACCGCACCTGCGCCCTGCGCGTCGTCGGCCACGGCCACTCCCACCGCTTCGAGAACCGCCTCCCCGGCGGGGACGTCAACCCCTACCTCGCCGTCGCCGGCATGGTCGCCGCCGGGCTGTACGGCGTCGAGCACCAGCTCGAGCTCCCCGAGGCCTGCACCGGCAACGCCTACACCGGCGACGCCGCCCACGTCCCCGCCACCTTGCGCGAGGCGGCCGCGCTGTGGGAAAGCAGCCCCATAGCGCGGGCGGCCTTCGGAGACGAGGTCGTCGAGCACTACCTGCACATGGCGCGTGTCGAGCAGGAGGCGTACGACACCGCCGTCACGGATTGGGAGCGCTACCGCTCCTTCGAGCGGATGTGAGGACCACCGCGTTGGACATCGTCAACCCCGCCACCGAAGAGATCATCGCCACCGTCCCCGACTCCACCCGCCAGGACGTCGACGCCGCCGTCGCCCGCGCCGCGCGGGCGCAGACGGCCTGGGCCGCGCTGGCACCCGGCGACCGCGCCCGCCAGCTGCGCCGCTTCGCCGACGCGGTCGACGCGCACCTGGAGGAGCTGGCCGAGCTGGAGGTCCGCGAGGCCGGCCACCCCATCGGCAACGCCCGCTGGGAGGCGGGCAACGCCCGCGACCTGCTGGAATACGCGGCCGGGGGAGTGGAACGGCTGAGCGGCGCCCAGATCCCCGTCGCCGGCGGCCTCGACATCACCTTCCACGAACCGCTCGGCGTCGTCGCCGTCATCGCCCCGTGGAACTTCCCCCTGCCGATCGCCGCCTGGGGCCTGGCCCCCGCGCTGGCCGCCGGCAACGCCGTCCTCCTCAAGCCCGCCGAGACCACCCCGCTGACCGCCCTGCGCCTGGCCGCCCTCGCCCTGGAGGCCGGACTGCCCGAAGGCCTCTTCCAGGTCCTGCCCGGCGCCGGCCCGGTCGCCGGGGACGCGCTCGTCGAGCACCCCGGCGTCGCCAAGGTCGTCTTCACCGGCTCCACCGCCGTCGGCAAACAGATCATGGCCAAGTGCGCCACGACCCTCAAGCGCGTCACCCTCGAACTCGGCGGCAAGAGCCCCAACATCGTCTTCGCCGACGCCGACATCGAACGCGCCGCCGCCGCGGCACCCGGCGCGTTCCTCGACAACACCGGCCAGGACTGCTGCGCCCGCAGCCGCATCCTGGTCCAGCGCACCGTCTACGACCGGTTCATGGAACTGCTGGAACCGGCCGTGACGTCGTACGTGGTCGGCGACCCCGCCGACCCGGCGACACAGATGGGCCCGCTGATCTCCGCCGCGCAGCGCGAGCGCGTACGGTCCTACGTCCCCGAGACGGCGCCCGCCGCGATCCGCGGCGAGGCCCCGCGGGGCAAGGGGTTCTGGTACCCCGCGACCGTCCTCGAGGGTGCCCCCGGCGACCGGACGGCCACGGAGGAGATCTTCGGCCCCGTCGCCGTCGTCATCCCCTTCGACGACGAGGCCGAGGCGGTACGGATCGCCGACGCCACCCCCTACGGCCTGTCCGGCTCCATCTGGACCCGGGACCTCTCGCGCGCCCTGCGCGTCTCGCGGGCCGTCGCGGCCGGCAACCTCTCCGTCAACTCCCACAGCAGCGTCCGCTACTGGACGCCCTTCGGCGGCTTCAAGCAGTCGGGCATCGGCCGCGAGCTGGGCCCCGGAGCGCTGTCCGCCTTCACCGAGACCAAGAACGTCTTCGTCGCCATCGACCCCCTGGAGGAGACCCCGTGACCGACCAGACCCGCCCCGCGCCCGCGACAGGGGAAACCCCGGTCTGCCGCCGGCTCGTCGGCCGCACCGCCGTCGTCACCGGAGCCGGCAGCGGCATCGGCCTGGCCACCGCCCGCAGGCTCGCCTCCGAGGGCGCGAACGTCGTCTGCGCCGACATCGACGAGACCGCGGGCAAGGCCGCCGCGGCCGAGACCGGCGGGCTCTTCGTCAAGGTCGACGTCACCAGCCCCGAGGAGGTCGAGGCGCTCTTCAGGACCGCCCACGACACCTACGGCTCGGTCGACATCGCCTTCAACAACGCCGGCATCTCCCCGCCCGACGACGACTCCATCCTCACCACCGGGCTCGACGCCTGGAAGCGCGTCCAGGAGGTCAACCTCACCTCCGTCTACCTGTGCTGCAAGGCGGCGCTGCCGTACATGCGGGAGCAGGGCCGCGGCTCCATCATCAACACCGCCTCCTTCGTCGCCGTGATGGGCGCCGCCACCTCCCAGATCAGCTACACCGCCTCCAAGGGCGGCGTGCTCGCCATGTCCCGCGAGCTGGGCGTGCAGTTCGCCCGCGAGGGCATCCGGGTCAACGCGCTGTGCCCGGGGCCGGTGAACACCCCGCTGCTCAAGGAGCTCTTCGCCAAGGACCCCGAGCGCGCCGCCCGCCGCCTGGTGCACGTGCCGGTGGGCCGGTTCGCCGAGCCCGAGGAGATCGCGGCCGCCGTCGCCTTCCTCGCCAGCGACGACTCCTCCTTCGTCAACGCCGCCGAGTTCCTCGTGGACGGTGGCATCGCGGGCGCCTACGTCACCCCGCTGTAAGGTCCATGATCAAACGCCGGGACCGGGCCGTCACGCACCGGGCCCGGTCCCGGCGTGAGCCCTGCACCCACTCGCACCAAAGAGAGCACATGCGCACCAAGTCCGCCATCGTCGTCGGCCTCGCTGCCGCCGCGGCCCTCGCCGCCTCGGTCCCCGCCACCGCGGCCCCCGCCACCGCGGCCCCCGCCCACGACCGCGCGCCCCGCCAGAACTGCCCCCAGCTCGACAAGAAGCTCGCCTGGGCCGGCGACAACCGCGCCAAGCTGCAGAAGATGATCGACGAGCGCGGCACCTGCTCCGGCAACCGCGGCCCGCGCCCGGTCGCCGCGTTCGACTGGGACAACACCGTCGTCAAGAACGACATCACCGACGCCACGCTCGCCTGGGCCCTCAAGCACGACAAGATCCTGCGGCCCAAGAGCTGGAAGGCCACCAGCGCCTGGCTCACCACCGCCGCCGACAAGGCCCTGACCAAGGCCTGCGGCACCGCCGTGCCCGTCGGCCGGCCGCTGCCCACCTCGAAGAACACCGCCTGCGCCGACGAGATCTTCGAGATCCGCGAGAAGTCGCAGACCATGGCGGGCGACGCCGCCTTCGCCGGCGACTGGAACCACCGGCGCACGGTGCCCGCCTACGGCTGGATCCCGCAGCTGTTCGCCGGCCACACCCCCGCCGCCCTGACCTCCTTCGCCCGCCAGGCCCGCGCCGAGCAGCTCGCCGCGCCCATCGGCGCGAAGCAGACCGTCGGCACGCACACGATCGCCGGGTACATCCGCTACTACGACCAGCAGAAGGACCTCATCCGCACGCTCAAGGCGGCCGGCTTCGACGTCTACATCGTCTCCGCCTCCGCCGAGCCCATCGCCGAAGCCTGGTCCAGCGGCGTCGGCCTGGACCGCAAGCACACCATCGGCATCCGCAGCATCACCGAGCACGGCCGGCTGACCACGGCCATCAAGGGCTGCGGCGGCGTCGAGACCGGCCGCGGCGACGCCCTGCCGTACATGGACGGCAAGCGCTGCATGATCAACCAGGAGATCTTCAAGATCAAGGGGGCCAAGGCCTGGAAGCTGCAGGACCGCGCCCACCGCATCGCCCTGGGCGCGGGTGACGCCGACACCGACGTCACCTTCGTCAATGACGCCACCGGCGCGCACGTGGCCATCAACCGCAACAAGTCCGAGCTGATGTGCCGCGGCTACGACAACGCGGACGGCCGCTGGGTGGTCAACCCGATGTTCATCGAGCCCATGCCGCGCAAGTCCGGCACGTACCCCTGCTCGACCACCGGCGCCACGGCCGAGGACGGCTCGAGGATGCCGGTGCGCCGCGCCGACGGAAGCGTCATCCCGGACCAGGTGGACAAGGCGTTCTGACAGGCCGGTCCCTCACAGGAAGCCGCGCCCTCACAGGAACGCGTGACCCTCGCCCCGGTAGGTGGCGACCGTGTCGACGACGCGGTCGCCATCGACGAGGTGCAGCGCCGGGAAGCGCTCGCACAGCTCGCCCGCCTTCGCGTGCCGGAACCACACCTTGTCGCCGATCAGCAGATCGTCGGCCGGCTGACCCAGCAGCGGCGTCTGCACCTCGCCCGCGCCTTCCCGGGGCGCCAGGCGCAGCCCCGCCGGGAGATGGGGCACCGGCAGCCGGTCCGGGCCGGGCGCGCCGGAGGCGGGGTAGCCGCCGCCGAGCACCGTCACCACGCCCACCCCCGGCCGCCGCACCACCGGCAGCGCGAACAGCGCCGCCGGGCGGCCCCGGAAGCTGGTGTAGTCGTCGAACAGCCGCGGTACGTAGAGCCCCGAACCGGCCGCGACCTCCGTCACCGCGGGCTCGGCGGCCGTGTGCTGCACGCTGCCGGTGCCGCCGCCGTTGACGAACTCCAGGTCCGCCACCTCCCGTACCGCTCGCACCGCCTCGGCCCGCAGGGCCCGCAGCCGGTCGCGGGCGGCGGACTGCATCAGGCGGATCGCCCGCGCCCGCAGGGGCCGGCCCGAGGGGGCGTCACCCACGCCCGCCACATGGGCCTCGTAGGCCATCAGGCCCACCAGCCGGAAGCCGGGCCGCCGGTCGATGGCGCGGGCCAGCTCCGCCAGCCGCCCGGGTTCGCCGACCGGCGACCGTAACGCCCCGATCCGCACCCGTCCGCCCAGCAGCCGCAGCGAGACGTCCAACTCCAGGCACACCCGGACCTCTTCGCGCCCCGCGCGCGCCGCGTCGATCAGCGCCAGCTGGGCCGGGTCGTCCACCGTCACCGTGACCGCGGCCGCCAGCTTCGCGTCCGATGTCAGCTCGGCGAAGCCCGCCCGGTCCGCCGAGGGGTAGGCCAGCAGCACGTCCGCCACCCCCGAACGCGCCAGCCACAGCGACTCGGCGAGCGTGTAGCTCATCACCCCCGCGAAGCCGTCCCGCGCCAGCACCCGCTCCAACAGCGCCCGGCAGCGCACCGACTTGCTGGCCACCCGTACCGGCTTGCCGCGCGCCCGGCGCACCAGGTCGTCGGCGTTGGCGTCGAACGCCTGCAGGTCGACCACCGCCAGCGGGGCCTGCAGATGGGCGGTGGCCCGGTCGTAGCGCACTCGGTCGGAGGGCATGGAGGGCAGCTTGCCAGAGCCCGATTGCGCTGGACAGTGGCTGGGCGCGGGCGAATGGCACCCGCCGTGCCACGCACCGTAAAGTGGCGCGCACGCCGGGCTCTTCGGGCCGCGGCCGATGTCCGACATGAGGCGGTTCGCCGAGCCGGCTCGCGAGGGGGAGCGCAGAGCGTGAGCACCGACGCGGATGCCATGGCGCCGCCCGCCGCTCCCCGGTACGCGCCCCCGCCGCCGGAAACGCCGCCCACCGTGGGGCGGACCGCCCGTCGGCCGGGCGTGGCGGCCGCCGTCTGCCTGTTCGCCGGACTGGGGCTCATAGCAGGG
The DNA here is from genome assembly GCF_044547045.1 of Streptomyces sp. NPDC053048. Taxonomy (NCBI): domain Bacteria; kingdom Bacillati; phylum Actinomycetota; class Actinomycetes; order Kitasatosporales; family Streptomycetaceae; genus Streptomyces; species Streptomyces sp. NPDC053048. The sequence continues at coordinate 258,586 of NZ_JBITZS010000008.1, read as the reverse complement.
TCCGTGGCCGGGACTTGGCTGACGGGCGGCACGCCCGAGCGCTCGGCCGCGGAGGCGGCGTACGAGCGCGGGGGCACCCTCTGGCGCGAGGTGCCCGTCGACGAGCTCTTCCCCCGCGGCATACACAGCGACGCGGCGGGCCCCGGCGGCGCCCGCCGCGACTGGACCCGCCTCGGAGTCGCCCCCGACGCCGGCTGCGCCGACGCCTTCGACCCCCCGCTCGACCGGGCCCTGGCCCCCGCCGGCTGCAAGCGCCTGCTGCGGGCCACCTACGCCGACGTCACCTCCTCGAGCGTGACCACCGTCGGACTGCTCGTCACGGACACCGACGCGCGGGGCATGCGGGCCCTGCGCGAGCGCTTCGCCCGCGAACGCCTCGACGAGCGCGCCGACCTGATGCCCCGCCCCTACGCGCCCCCCGGCACCGTCGCCGCACGCTTCGGCGACGCGCAGCGCGCCAGCTGGCACATCGACGTCCTGACGGACATTCCGGTCGTCGTCTACTCCGTCACCGGCTTCGCCGACGCCCGCACCGGCACCACGCCCCAGCCCGCCGCCCGCGCGGTGGCCCCCGGCGCGAGCACCGTCCCGGCCCAGGCGGGCCTCGGCCACGACGCGCGGGCACTCGCGGAAGAAGTGGAACGCATCTTCCGCGACGCCTCGCGCAAGACGGCACGGGAGGACGGCCGGTGACGGCGCGACGGCCGCGCCCGCGCCTGCTGGGCCTGCTCTCCGGCACCCTCGCCCTCACGGTGCTGGCGTCGGCCCCGGCCGCGCGGGCCGACGGCATCAGGGCGCAGGAATGGGCCCTGGAGGCACTGCACGCCGAGGAGGCCTGGCGGACGACCAAGGGCGCCGGCGTCACCGTCGCGGTGCTCGACACCGGCGTCGACGACGGCCACCCCGACCTGCGCGGCCGGGTGCTGCCGGGCAAGGACCTGATCGGCTTCGGCGCCGCGCGGGGCGAGCGGTCCTGGGCCCGGCACGGCACCGCCATGGCCGGGATCATCGCCGGGCGCGGGCACGGGCCGGGCGACGCCGACGGCGTCATGGGCGTCGCGCCGGAGGCCTCCGTCCTGCCGGTGCGGGTGATCCTCGAGGACGGCGACCCGGCACGCGCCAAGGCCCGCGGGGCGCGCGGCAGCGCCCTCGCCGACGGGATCCGCTGGGCCGCCGACCACGGCGCCGACGTGATCAACCTGTCCCTGGGGGACGACAGCGACACCGCGCACCCCGAGCCCCGCGAGGACGCCGCCGTGCAGTACGCGCTGAGCAAGGGCGCCGTCGTCGTCGCCTCGGCCGGCAACGGCGGCGAGAACGGCGACCACGTCTCCTACCCGGCCGCCTACCCCGGCGTGATCGCGGTGACGGCCGTCGACCGGTACGGGACGCGGGCGGCGTTCTCCACGCGCCGGTGGTACGCGACGGTCAGCGGGCCCGGCGTCGACGTCGTGATCGCCGATCCCGACCGGCGCTACTACGAGGGCTGGGGCACGAGCGCGGCCGCCGCGTTCGTCTCCGGCGTGGTCGCCCTGGTCCGGGCGGCCGACCCCGCCCTGAACGCGGCCCAGGTACGCGAACTGCTGGCGCGCACCGCGCGCGACACGCCGCCGGGCGGTCGGAGCGACGAGGTGGGTGCCGGGCTGGTGGATGCGGCGGCGGCGGTGGCCGCTGCGCGGCGGGCCGACGTGGGGACGCGGGCCGGGGGCGTGAGGCCGCCTCGCTATTTCGGGGGCGGGCCGGGGGCGGCTCCGGCGGGCGGGGCGCGGTACGTGCCGGGGGTGCCGGCCCTCGCGGCCGGTGGGGCCGGGGCCGGGCTGCTGGTCGCGGCCGGGGTGCTGCGGTGGCGTGGCGCGCGGCGGAGGGTTCTTCCCCCACCCCGCCCCTTCCCGCAGTGACAATGTGCGGCTCCGCCGCGTGGTGGGGGCAAGCCCCCCACCCCCGGACCGCGCTGCGCGCGGTGTCCTCAAACGCCGGACGGGCTGAGATCAGCCCGTCCGGCGCTTGAGGACCCAAGGCCCGGCGCCAAGGCCCGGCGTCCCCGCCGGATAGGCTCGGGCACGTGGCGCTCAAGAACATTCCCGATCCCGGTTTCTCCGACGACGACGGCTCCGCCGACGTCGCACTGACCGAGGCGCTCGCCGCCTGGGCGACCGATCCGGCCGCCGAGGGGCGGGTGCTGGCGGCCCTGCCGGGTGCGCGGCTGCTCGTACCGGTGGTGGCCGTGCTGGGTGAGGTGGAGACCGGGCCCGACGGGCTCAAGCGCGAGAAGACCAGCGACATGGCCGTGCCCACGCTGCAGGCCCCCGACGGGCGCCGGGCGCTGCCCGCGTTCACCTCCACCGAGTCGCTGGCCCGCTGGCGCGCGGACGCCCGGCCCGTGGCCGTGCCCCTGCACCAGGCGCTGCAGGCGGCCGCCCACGAGAAGGCGGACACGATCGTCCTGGACCTGGCCGGGCCCGTCACCTACCCGCTGACCGGCGCCGCCCTGCGGGCGCTGGCCGAGGGGCGCACCAGCGCCGACCCGCTGGCCGACCCGGCCGTCGCGGACGCGCTGCGCGCCGTCCTGGCGGCCGAGCCCGGCGTGCTGCGCGCGCACCTGGCCCCGGCCCGGGACGCCGACGGCACGCTGGCGCTGGCCCTGGTGCCGGAGGCGGCGGCCCCCGAGGTGGTGGGGCGCGTCGCCCAGGCGCTGGCGGCCGACGAGGTGCTGCGGGGCCGGCTGGTGCGCGGGCTGGACCTGGCCCTGCTGCCCGCGGAGACGAACGTCCCGGGAGAGGCGCTCTTCAGCCGCTGAGCCGCCGGTCCTCCGACGGGTCGCTGATCTCCGACAGGCGTGGCGCGGTGGATCGTCCGACAATTGCCGTGGACAGTCCACCGATCCTCAGGAGGACGCCATGGACGCCCTGAAGAACGTGAAACCGGCCCTCGAGAACCTCGACCCGGTGAAGACGAGGACCATCGCCGCGGAATTCATCGGAACCCTGCTGCTGGTCTTCTTCGCCGTCGGATCCGTCGTCCTGGCGGCCGACTACATCGGTGTCCTGGGCATCGCGCTGGCCTTCGGCTTCACTCTTCTGGCCCTCGCGTACGCCCTGGGCCCGGTCTCGGGCTGCCACGTCAACCCGGCGGTGACGCTGGGGATGCTGCTGGAGCGCCGGATCACCCTGCACACGGCGATCGAGTACTGGATCGCCCAGCTGCTCGGCGGCATCGTCGGCGCGGCGATCCTCTTCCTGCTGGCCAAGCAGGTGCCGGGCATCAAGACCCACGGGGCGTTCGGCAGCAACGGCTTCGCCGACCGCTCGGCCGTGCGCCTGAACACGGGCGGCGCGTTCCTCGCCGAGGTCGTGCTGACCTTCCTGCTGGTCTTCGTGGTGCTCGCGGTGACGCACCGGGTGGCGGTGGTCGGCTTCGACGGGCTGGCCATCGGCCTGGCCCTGGCCGTGGTCCACATCGTGGGCGTGCCGCTGACCGGTACGTCCGTCAACCCGGCCCGCAGCATCGGCCCGGCCCTCTTCGCGGGCGGCCCGGCGCTGTCCCAGCTGTGGCTGTTCATCGTCGCCCCGCTGATCGGCGCCGCACTGGCCGCCTACGCGCACCGGGTCACCCATCCGCGGCACGGGGAGGCCATCGTCGCGAACGACCGGGCCGCTCCCGAGAAGCTGCCCCCGCCGCCGGAGAAGCCGGGCCGGGCCGGCGCGGCCTGACCCGTATCCTCCGCCCTGCCGGGCGTCAGGAGTAGACGGGCCCGGTGAACTTCTCGCCGGGCCCCTGGCCGGGCTCGTCCGGGACCACGGAGGCCTCGCGGAAGGCGAGCTGCAGCGACTTCAGGCCGTCGCGCAGCGGCGCGGCGTGGAAGTTGCTGATCTCGGTGGCGCTCGCGGTGACCAGACCGGCCAGGGCGTGGATCAGCTTCCTGGCCTCGTCGAGGTCCTTGTGCTGGTCGCCCTCCTCGGCCAGGCCCAGGTTGACCGCCGCGGCGCTCATCAGGTGCACCGCGACCGTGGTGATCACCTCGACCGCGGGGACGTCCGCGATGTCGCGCGTCATGGTGTCGAAGTCCGGGGCCCGGTCGTTGCCCGGGGTGGCCTCGGGGGTGGCGTCGCTCATCGTTGCTCTTCCGTTTCTTCCTGTTCCGCACCGGAACGCTGTGCCCAGCCTAGGCCGTGCCCCCGCGGACCCGGCCGAGGGCCCGGCCGCGCCCGGACAGCGGCCCGGTCGCGCCCGGGTGGGGGTCGGGCCGGGTCGCTGGTATGCTGGTGAGCGACCGGCCGGACACCTGTGTGCCCGGCCCACAAGTGGAGGCTCCGATCTCCCACCTCCCCGGCCCACGGTCGGAAGGTCTCGGGTCTGACAGGACCCATCGTTCCGTACGGACGATGGGAAGCTGTCTATCGCGCCTCGCGGTTCACCGCGGCGGTGCTCCCTGAGTGTGAGGAGCCCTGCCTGTGACCCGTCCGGGGCGTTTTTTGCGTCTCGCGCGACGCGGCGGTCATACCGAACAGACGTTACGCGGCTGTCCGCCAGGCGGCCGTGTGGTGCTACCGAGGAGGCCCCATCAGCGCCGAGCCCCGCATCAACGACCGGATCCGAGTCCCCGAGGTGCGACTTGTCGGTCCCAGTGGCGAGCAGGTCGGCATCGTGCCGCTTGCCAAGGCACTGGAGCTTGCGCAGGAATACGACCTCGACCTGGTCGAGGTGGCGGCGAACGCCCGTCCGCCGGTCTGCAAGCTCATGGACTACGGGAAGTTCAAGTACGAGTCGGCCATGAAGGCCCGTGAGGCGCGCAAGAACCAGGCGCACACGGTCATCAAGGAGATGAAGCTCCGGCCGAAGATCGACCCGCACGACTACGACACCAAGAAGGGTCACGTCGTCCGGTTCCTCAAGCAGGGCGACAAGGTCAAGATCACGATCATGTTCCGTGGTCGCGAGCAGTCCCGGCCCGAGCTGGGCTACCGACTGCTGCAGCGCCTCGCGGAAGACGTCCAGGAGCTGGGTTTCGTCGAGTCGAACCCCAAGCAGGACGGCCGCAACATGATCATGGTCCTCGGTCCGCACAAGAAGAAGACCGAGGCGATGGCCGAAGCCCGCGAGGCGCAGGCCGCTCGCAAGGCGGAGCGCCAGGGTGGATCCACCGCGGACGCCGCCGAGGAGCCCGCAGAGGCGTGATCCAGGGCTGCGCCCCGGATCGCCCCGGGGTATCCGCCCCGGACAGCAACCGAACACAGCTGACGCTACCCGTGTGCCCGGATCCGGGCCGGGGAGCGCCACCGACGAGGAGATACGGCGCATGCCGAAGAACAAGACGCACTCCGGTGCCAGCAAGCGCTTCAAGATCACTGGCTCCGGCAAGGTCATGCGCGAGCGTGCCGGCAAGCGCCACCTGCTCGAGCACAAGTCGTCCAAGCTGACGCGTCGCCTCACCGGCAACGCCGAGATGGCCCCGGGCGACGCCGCGAAGATCAAGAAGCTTCTCGGCAAGTGACGCCCTGCGCCCCGTGCGAACGGGGCGCGCGTCGGACCGGGACCTATCGATTTCGGGTCGTGTGAGAACCCACGGCCCCGCTACAAGGAGTTAACAAGTGGCACGCGTCAAGCGCGCAGTCAACGCGCACAAGAAGCGCCGGGCGATCCTCGAGCAGGCCAGCGGCTACCGCGGCCAGCGGTCGCGTCTGTACCGCAAGGCCAAGGAGCAGGTCACCCACTCCCTGGTCTACAACTACAACGACCGCAAGAAGCGCAAGGGCGACTTCCGTCAGCTGTGGATCCAGCGCATCAACGCCGCTGCCCGCCAGAACGGCATGACCTACAACCGCCTCATCCAGGGCCTGAAGGCCGCCAACATCGAGGTGGACCGCAAGATCCTGGCCGAGCTCGCGGTCAACGACATGAACGCGTTCGCCGCGCTCGTCGAGGTCGCGCAGAAGGCGCTGCCGGCCGACGTCAACGCGCCGAAGGCTGCCGCCTGATCCGGTGCCGCGAGGCATCGTTCGCTTAGGCACTGACCGGACCCGCAGGCCCTGACGGCCTGCGGGTCCGGTTGCGTCCGGCGCCGGACACCGGCGCACCCCCCAGCAACCGAAAGTGAGCCCATGGCGGCCCCCGAGCTGACCTCCCTGCGATCGCCCCGTGTCGTCGCGGCCCGCCGACTGGCCAAGCGCAGCTTCCGCGGCAAGGAGCGCCGCTTCCTGGCGGAGGGCCCGCAGTCCGTGCGCGAGGCCATCGGGCACCTGATCGAGCTGTATGTGACGCCCGACGCCGCCGAGCGGCACGCGGACATCGTCGCCGCCGCGCTCGAGGCCGGGGTGCCGGTACTGACCGCCACCGACGAGGTCGTCGCGGAGATGTCGGAGACCGTCACCCCGCAGGGCCTGGTCGGCCTGTGCCGCTTCCTGGACACCCCTTTCGAGGAGATCCTGGCCGCCCGGCCCCGGCTGGTGGCCGTCCTGGCGCACGTGCGCGACCCCGGCAACGCCGGTACCGTCCTGCGCTGCGCGGACGCCGCGGGCGCCGACGCCGTGGTCCTCACCGACGCCTCGGTCGACCTGTACAACCCCAAGTCCGTCCGCGCCTCCGTCGGCTCGCTCTTCCACCTGCCGGTCGCCGTGGGCGTCCCCGTCGAGCAGGCCGTCGAGGGCCTCAAGGCCGCCGGGGTGCGCATCGTGGCCGCCGACGGCGCCGGGGACCGCGACCTGGACGCGGAGCTGGACCAGGGCACCATGGGCGGGCCGACCGCCTGGGTCTTCGGCAACGAGGCCTGGGGCCTGCCGGAGGAGACCCGGGCGCTCGCGGACGCCGTGGTGCGCGTGCCGATCCACGGCAAGGCCGAGTCCCTCAACCTCGCCACGGCCGCCGCCGTGTGCCTGTACGCCTCCGCTCGTGCGCAGCGCGCGTCCGGAGGGTGCCGCTCCGTGACCTCCAGCTAGTAGGGTTGGCGCTCCGGGGGCTCGGGAGGGGGTGCGGATGAAGTACGTCAGAACTTCCGGGAGCGTGGCCGGCACCTGCCCGGCGGCCTCCCCGCCGGGCTTCGCCCTGCACCCCGACGAACTGCCCGACGGCCTGGTCGTCGCCGACGCGGCGGGCCGGGTGACCTGCTTCAACACCGCCGCCGCCCGCATCACGGGCGTCCGCCCCGCCGACGCCGTCGGCCGGGCGCTGGAGACCGCCCTGCCGCTGGAGGACCTGGACGGCCGCCGTTGGTGGTCCCTGACCGACCCCTACGGGGGCCTGGCCACCCGCACCGGACAGCCCGAGCGCAATCTGCTGCTGCCGGGCGGCCGGCAGGTGCTGGTCTCCGCCCGGTACGTGCGCGAACGGGCGGGCGGGCCCGTGGTGCGCGTGGTGGTCCAGCTGCGCGGCACCGAGGCGCGCCGCCGCACCGAGCGCAGCCACGCCGAGCTGATCGCCACCGTCGCCCACGAGCTGCGCTCCCCGCTGACCTCCGTCAAGGGCTTCACGGCCACCCTGCTGGCCAAGTGGGAGCGGTTCACCGACGACCAGAAACGGCTGATGCTGGAGACCGTCGACGCCGACGCCGACCGGGTCACGCGCCTGATCGCCGAGCTGCTGGACATCTCCCGGATCGACTCCGGCCGTCTGGAGGTGCGCCGGCAGCCGGTGGACATCGCCGCGGCCGTGCGCCGGCACGTCGCGACGTACACCCGGGCCGGGCTGCGGCCCGAGCGGTTCGAGATCAAGGTCGCCGAGTCGCTGCCCGCGCTGTGGGCCGACCCCGACAAGATCGACCAGGTGCTGGGCAACCTCCTGGAAAACGCGGTGCGCCACGGCGAGGGAACGGTCACCATAGAGGTGTCACCAGCACGGACGAAGGCGCACGCGGAGGGGACGGCGGTCACCGTGAGCGATGAGGGCCCCGGCATCCCGGAGGAGTCGATGGCCCGCGTCTTCACCCGTTTCTGGCGGGGCAGCAAGCGCGGTGGCACCGGCCTGGGCCTGTACATCGTCAAGGGCATCATCGAGGCCCACGGCGGAACGATCACCGTGGGCCGGGCCGCCCGGGGCGGCGCCCAGTTCCGGTTTACCCTGCCCGTGGGCGCCCCGGCCTTCCTCACCCAGGCCTGAAGCCGCGCCCCACGGGCTCACCGGACGGAGCGCGCCCCTTAGACTCGACCTTTGGCACCTTTGGCACCACCTTTTGGCCCGCCTCTGGGAACGTCGCCGGGCGGAATACCGCGCAGCGAAGCGAAGCCAGCGAATCGGAAGCACGGGAAGAGATGTCGGCACCGAATAAGTCGTACGACCCTGTCGAGGTCGAGGCACTGAAACCGCAAGAGATCGAGCGGATGCGGGACGAGGCGCTCGCCGCCTTCGCCGCGGCCGCCGACCTGGACGCCCTGCGGGAGGCGAAGGCCGCCCACATGGGCGACCGTTCCCCGCTGGCCCTGGCCAACCGCGAGATCGGTGCCCTTCCGCCGCAGGCCAAGGCCGAGGCCGGCAAGCGCGTGGGCATGGCCCGCGGCGCCGTGAACAAGGCGCTGGCCGCCCGCCAGGCCGAGCTGGAGGCCGAGCGCGACGCCCGCGTCCTGGTGGAGGAGGCGGTCGACGTCACCCTGCCCCACGACCGGATCCCCGCCGGCGCCCGGCACCCGCTGACCACGCTCTGCGAGCGCATCGAGGACGTCTTCGTGGCCATGGGCTACGAGGTCGCCGAGGGCCCCGAGGTCGAGGCGGAGTGGTTCAACTTCGACGCCCTGAACTTCGAGCCCGACCACCCGGCCCGCGCCATGCAGGACACCTTCTTCGTCCAGGGCTCGGACCAGAAGGCCGCCGAGTCCGGCATCGTGCTGCGCACCCACACCTCCCCGGTGCAGGTCCGCTCGATGCTCGACCGCGAGCCCCCCGTCTACGTGGTCTGCCCCGGTCGCGTCTACCGCACCGACGAGCTGGACGCCACGCACACCCCGGTCTTCCACCAGGTCGAGCTCCTCGCCATCGACGAGGGCCTGACCATGGCCGACCTCAAGGGCACCATCGAGCACATGGTGCGCTCGCTGTTCGGCGAGGGCCTGACCACCCGGCTGCGCCCGAACTACTTCCCGTTCACCGAGCCCTCCGCCGAGCTGGACATGGAGTGCTACGTCTGCCGCGGCGAGTCGGTCGGCAACCCCGAGAAGGCCTGCCGGACCTGCTCCAGCGAGGGCTGGATCGAGCTGGGCGGCTGCGGCATGGTCAACCCCCGGGTGCTGGTCGCCGCGGGCATCGACCCGGAGAAGTACAGCGGATTCGCCTTCGGGTTCGGCATCGAACGGATGCTGATGTTCCGCCACAACGTCGAGGACATGCGAGACATGGTCGAGGGTGACGTGCGCTTCACCCGGCCGTTCGGGATGGAGATCTGATGCGCGCCCCGCTTTCCTGGCTGCGGGAATACGTCGACCTGCCGGCGGGCGAGACCGGCCGTGACGTACAGGCCAAGCTCATCGCCGCCGGTCTCGAGGTCGAGCGCGTCGAGCAGCTCGGCACCGACATCAAGGGCCCCCTGGTCGTCGGCAAGGTCCTCACCATCGAGGAGCTCGAGGGCTTCCGCAAGCCGATCCGCTTCTGCACCGTCGACGTCGGCGACGCCAACGGCAGCGGCCAGCCGCAGGAGATCGTCTGCGGCGCCCGCAACTTCTCCGTCGGCGACAAGGTCGTCGTCGTGCTGCCCGGCGCCGTGCTGCCCGGCGACTTCGCCATCGCCTCCCGCAAGACCTACGGCAAGGTCTCGCACGGCATGATCTGCTCCGGCGAGGAGCTGGGCATGGGCGACGACGGCACGCACGGCATCATCGTGCTGCCGCAGGAGTGCGAGCCCGGCACCGACGCCATCGAGCTGCTGCAGCTCGCCGACGAGGTCCTGGACATCGCCGTCACCCCCGACCGGGGCTACTGCCTGTCGATGCGCGGCATCGCCCGCGAGGCCGCCACCGCCTACGGCCTGCCGCTGCGCGACCCGGCCCTGCTGGACGTGCCCGCGCCCAACAGCTACGGCTACCCCGTCCACGTCGCCGACCCCACCGGCTGCGACCGCTTCACCGCCCGCACGGTCACCGGCCTCGACCCCGAGGCGCGCTCCCCGATCTGGCTGCAGCGCCGCCTGCAGAAGGCGGGCATGCGCCCGGTCTCGCTGGCCGTGGACATCACCAACTACGTGATGCTCGAGCTGGGCCAGCCGCTGCACGCCTACGACCGCTCCCGCCTGGACGGGACGATCGGCGTGCGCCGCGCCCACGCCGGCGAGAAGCTCACCACCCTCGACGGCACCAAGCGCGTCCTGGACGCCGAGGACCTGGTCATCACCGACAACCGCGGCCCCATCGGGCTCGCCGGTGTCATGGGCGGCGCCGACACCGAGATCGCGGACCACGCGGCCGCTCAGGGCACCACCGAGGTCGTCATCGAGGCCGCCCACTTCGACCCGGTCGCCGTCGCCCGCGCCGCGCGCCGCCACAAGCTGTCCTCGGAGGCCTCCAAGCGCTTCGAGCGCGGCGTCGACCCGCAGGCCGCCTCCGCGGCCGCCCAGCGCACCGTCGACCTGCTGGTGCTGCTGGCCGGCGGTACCGCCGAGGCCGGCGTCACCGAGCTGGTCGCCCCCAGCGGCCCCCGCACGATCTCCATCAGCGCCGACCACCCGGACCGCGTCGCGGGCGTGGAGTACGGCCGCGAGACCGTCGTGCGCCGCCTGCAGGAGGTGGGCTGCGACGTCTACGGGCAGGACGAGCTGATCGTCACCGTGCCCAGCTGGCGCCCGGACCTCACCGACCCCAACGACCTCGCCGAGGAGGTCATCCGGCTCGAGGGCTACGAGAACCTTCCCTCCACCCTCCCGCAGCCGCCCGCCGGCCGCGGTCTGACCGCGCGCCAGCGCCTGCACCGCCGCACCGGCCGGGCCCTGGCCGGCGCCGGGTACGTCGAGGCGCTGAACTACCCCTTCATCGGGGAGTGGGCCCTGGACCACCTGGGCCTGGAGGCCGACGACCCGCGCCGCACCGCCGTGCGCCTGGTCAACCCGCTCTCCGACGCCGAGCCGCTGCTGCGCACCACGCTGCTGCCGGGGCTGTTCGCCGCCCTGCGCCGCAACGACAGCCGCGGCGAGCACGACCTGGCGCTCTTCGAGACCGGCCTGGTCTTCCGGCCGACCGGCGAGGAGATCGCCCCCGTCCGGCTGCCCGTCGACCGCCGTCCCACCGACGAGGAGATCGCCGGCCTCGACGCCGCGCTGCCCCGGCAGCCGCGCCGCGCAGCCGTCGTCCTCGCCGGGGCCCGCGAGCGGGCCGGCTGGTGGGGCCAGGGCCGCCCGGCCACCTGGGCGGACGCCGTCGAGGCGGGTCGCCTGGTGGCCCGCGAGGCCGGCGTCGAGCTGATCGTCCGCCAGGACCAGCAGGCGCCGTTCCACCCCGGCCGCTGCGCCGCGCTGCTCGCCGTGATCGACGGCGAGGAGGTGCTCGTCGGCAACGCCGGTGAGCTCCACCCGCGCGTGACCAAGGCCTTCGGCCTGCCGGAGCGCACCTGCGCGATGGAGATCGAGCTGGACCGCCTGGAGCAGGCGGGCACCGGCGCCGTCGAGGCCCCGCACGTGTCCTCCTTCCCGGTGGCCACCCAGGACGTCGCGCTCGTCGTGGACGCCTCGGTCGCCGCGGCCGACGTCGAGGCCGCGCTGCGGGCCGGCGCCGGCGAGCTGCTGGAGTCGCTGCGCCTGTTCGACGTCTTCACCGGCACCCAGCTCGGCGAGGGCAGGAAGTCGCTGGCCTACGCGCTGCGCTTCCGTGCCGACGACCGCACCCTGACCGCCGAGGAGGCCTCGGCGGCCCGTGACGCGGCGGTCCGCTCGGCCGTCGAGCACACGGGTGCGGTGCTGCGCGGCGCGTAGCACCACCACGGCCGTCGCGCCGTCAGCGCCTGCGAGGGGCGCCCCGGATCTCCGGGGCGCCCCTCCAGCCTTTCACGCACCGTCAGCGAGGCACGCTCCGAATGTCACTCAATGGGGTGGAATCAGGGGGTCAAGTCGTTACTTCCGGCTGACCACTCGAAAGAATCGAGCGTCATTGCTGCAATGGGGGGCCGACGGCATGATCCGTACTGGGGCGCTTCGCTGGCGGCGTGGTCTGGTGTTGACGCTGCCCGGACTGTGGGTCCTCTCGATCCTGTGCTGGGAGCTGCTGAATCCCCTGGGAGCGCAGTTCGTCCAACTCCTCGCCGCCACGCCCGCGATCGCCTGCGCCGGCAGCGGCCGTCGCCAGTGTGTCCTGCTCGGCGGCGCCTGCGCGCTGTTCGCGCTCGTCCCGCTCGGCTCCGGCGGCCGCACCGACGCCGGCACCCGCCTGGGCACCTGCTGCGCCATCCTCGCCGTCGTCGTCGCCGGCTACCTGGCCTCCGGCCGCGGCCGCAGGATCACCCAGGAACTGGAGCACCTCCGGGAGATCGCCACCGCCGCCCAGCACGCCCTGCTGCGCCCCCTGCCGAGCCGGCTCGACGGCCTCGCCCTGGCCGGCGGCCACCTCTCCGCCAGCAAGGGCGCCCTGGTCGGCGGCGACCTGTACGAGGTGCTCGCCACCGCCCACGGCGTCCGCGTCGTCATGGGCGACGTCCGCGGCCACGGACTGCCCGCCCTGGGCACCGTCGCCGCCCTCCTCGGCAGCTTCCGCGAGGCCGCCCACGACGAGGCCGAACTGCCCGCCGTACTGCGCCGCCTCGAACGCGCCCTGCAACGCCACCTGTGCGACCGCGCCCGCGAGCACCACCCGCCCGGTGGCGGCCTTGCCGGCGAGGAGTTCGTCACCGTCCTGCTCCTCGAGGTCCGTGAGGAGGGCGAGGTCCTGGCGCTCAACTGCGGCCACCCCTGGCCCCACCGCCTCACCCGGGCCGGCCACGGCACGCCCCGGGCCGTCGCCGTGACCGCCGGCGACCCCCTGCCCCCGCTCGGCACCTTCCCGCTGCCCGCCGACCTGCCCGTCCGCGAGCTGGACCGGCTGCTCCCCGGCGACGCCCTGGTCCTGCACACCGACGGCGCCGAGGACGCCCGCGACGCCACCGGAGCCTTCTTCCCCCTCACCGGCACGCTGACCGAGGCCGCCCGCCGGGCGCCGGCGGTCCCCTCGGCCGTCGTCGAGCACGTCCAGGACGCCCTGCTGCGCCACACCGGCGGCCGGCTCTGCGACGACTTCGCCCTGCTCGCCCTGCGCAACGACCGCGAACGCGTCCCCGCCCAGGCCGCGCCGGCACCGCTCGCCCGCTCCTGCCGCCGCCGGTAAGGGGCGCCGGGCCGTGGCCCGTTCACACCCCGTGCGAAGGCACCTCCACTACGCTGATCCCACCGAGCGCACCGGAGGGCGGGTATGGAGCCCAACACACTGCTCGACGCCATCCTCGACGAGGCGGGAATATCCCACGCCGGCCTGGCCGCCCACATCAACGCGGCGGGCCGGGCACGCGGACTGGCGTTGCGTTACGAACACACCGCCGTCGCCCGCTGGCTCAAGGGCCAGCGGCCACGCGGCCAGGTACCGGATCTGATCTGCGAGGTCCTGGGCGAGCGGCTGCACCGCGCGCTGACCCTCGACGACATCGGCCTGGGCACCCCGGGCACGCCCAGGGCCCCCGGCACCCCGCTGTCCGGCTTCGTCGAGCGCGCCACCGCCCTGTGGCGCTCCGACGAACAGCAGCGCGAGCATGTGGTGCGGGCCCCCGCCGTCACCGGGACGCCCGCGGTCATCCCCGTCTGGGAGTGGGAGAACCCGCCCGAGGACGCCGACGTCTCCCGGCGCGGCCTGACCCGCGTCTCACCGGCCGACATCGAGATGCTGCGCGCGGCACGGGCGCACTACGAGCAGATGTACCGCAAGGCGGGCGGCGTGGCGACCCGGGCCCGGGTGGTCGGCTTCCTCAACGCCGAGGCCGCGCCCCTGCTGCGCGGCAGCTACTCGGACGCGACGGGCCGTCAGCTGCACCGCGCCACCGGCGGCCTGGTGGCCGTCGCCGGCATCTGCGCGTACGACTCCGACGCGCACGGACTGGCCCAGCGCTACTTCCACCAGGCGCTGCGGCTCGCCAAGGCCAGCGGGGACCGGGGCCTGGGCGCCTATGTGATCGCCCTGCTCGTCAACCAGTCGCTGTTCATGGGGGAGTACCGGCAGGCCGTGGCCTTCGCCGAGTCGGCACTGCGGGCCGGGGGCGGCAGTCTCACCCCGGCGCTCGCCGCCGACCTCTACGCCATGCAGGCCAAGGCCTACGCCCGGCTCGGCGACGGGGCCGGGGCGCTGGGCTGCATCCGGCGCGCCGAGGCCGCGGCCGAACGCATCCACCGCGGCCGGGAACCCGCCGAGACCGGCTACGTCCAGCCCGGCCTGGTGAACGTACAGGTGGCGGAGGCGCTGCTGAGCCTCGGCGACCTCGGACCCGCCCGTGAGCACGCGGACCGGGCCGTCGACACCCCCGCGCACGACCGGGGCCGTGTCCACCGGCTCGCCATGCTCACGCACATCGAGCTGCGTCAGGGAGACGCGGACAAGGCGGTGGCCACCGCACGGGAGATGACCGAGCAGGCGAGAGGCATGGAATCGCAGCGCTTACGGGACCGGCTCCGTGCGGTGCGCGAGCACCTGATCGAAAGTGGGTGCGCGGCCACGGCCGAGGCCGCCGAGATGATCGACGGGGCGCTGCGCGTGCCCTTGTGAGGAAGGCTGCCAGTTCAGCGCCCGGGAGGTGGCCACCTCGGCGGAAGGTGGCAGACACGTGCGTTGGAAGAATCTCAGGGAGCTGACCGTCTACGAGAACCGCTGGTTCCAGGTCAATCTCGCGGACGTCGAACTCCCCGACGGCCGCCACCTCGACCACTTCCTCATCCGGCTGCGGCCCGTCGCCGTGGCCACGGTGGTCAACGCGGCCAACGAGGTCCTGCTGCTGTGGCGGCACCGTTTCATCACCGACAACTGGGGCTGGGAGCTGGCGGCGGGCGTCGTCGAGGACGGCGAGGACATCGCCTTCGCGGCGGCCCGCGAGATGGAGGAGGAGACCGGATGGCGGCCCGGCCGGCTGCGGCACCTGATGTCCGTCGAGCCGTCCAACGGTCTCACCGACGCCCGGCACCACATCTACTGGACGGACGAGGCCGAGTACATCGGCGACCCGGAGGACGGCTTCGAGTCGGACCGCCGCGAGTGGGTGCCGCTCAAGCTGGTGCCCGACCTGATCGCCCGCGGTGAGGTGCCGGCCGCCAACATGGCGGCGGCCCTGCTGCTCCTGCACCACATCCGGCTCGGCTGACGGGCCCCGCGGCGCGTGGCGCGCTCACCGGCCGATCGCCTGCCAGACGGCGACCGCCAGGCCGGCGAGGCCGGTGAGCGCGGCAAGTGACGGCAACGGCCACTTGCCGTGCTCCAGAGCCCGTACCCGATCGGCCACGTCGGTGAGATCGCGCTCCGCCTGGTCGCTGCGCTGGGTGAGGAGGGCGAGGTGGCCGTCGATGCGGACGACGCCGACGTCGAGGCTGCGCCTGAGCTCCGCGAGCTCGGCCGCCTTGGCGGCGTGCTCGGGATGGATGGTCACGGTCCGTACCCCTTCCGGAAGACTTCCTGCGGTGGACATCGGTCCGAGTCAATCGCGTGGAGGGCCGGAACGGGAGCGTGTGCGGAGGGTATCCGCGGGTCACCGGCGCACACCCCGTGTGAAACACCGTGCCCCGCCGGACGGGTCGGCGGGGCACGGGTGGTGACTGTCCGTCAGCGGACGGCGTCGTTCAGCGTGTTCGTCAGTAGGTGTAGAAGCCCGAGCCGGTCTTGCGGCCCAGGCGGCCGGCGTCGACCATGCGCTGCAGCAGCGGGGGAGCGGCGTACAGCGGCTCCTTGTACTCCGCGTACATGCTGTCCGCCACGGAGGCGACGGTGTCCAGGCCGATCAGGTCGGACAGCCGCAGCGGGCCCATGGGGTGGGCGCAGCCCATCTCCATGCCGTTGTCGATGTCCTCGCGGCTGGCGATGCCCGACTCGAACATCCGGATCGCGGAGAGCAGGTACGGGATGAGCAGGGCGTTGACCACGAAGCCCGAGCGGTCCTGGGCGCGGATGGCGTGCTTGCCCAGCACCTTGCCCACCAGGGCCTCGGCGCGCTTGATGGTCTCCTCGCCGGTGGTCAGCGCGGGGATCAGCTCGACGAGCTGCTGCACCGGGGCCGGGTTGAAGAAGTGGATGCCGATGACCTTGTCGGGGCGGGAGGTCGCCACGGCCAGCTTCACCAGCGGGATGGAGGAGGTGTTGGAGGCCAGGATCGCGTCCGGGCTGGTCACCACCTGGTCCAGGACCTTGAAGATCTCGGTCTTGATCTGCTCGTTCTCCACGACCGCCTCGATGACCAGGTCGCGGTCGGCGAACTCGCCGAGGTCCGTGGTGAAGCCCAGCCGACCCAGGGTGGCGTCGCGCTCCGCCTCGGTGATCTTGCCGCGTTCGGCGGCCTTGCCGAGGGAGTTGGTGAGCCGGGTGCGGCCCAGTTCCAGCGCGTCGCCGGTGGTCTCGGCGACCTTGACGTCCAGGCCGGCCCGTGCGCACACCTCCGCGATGCCCGCGCCCATCTGGCCGCAGCCCACCACTCCGACGCGTGCAATGCCGGCGATTGAGTCTGTCACCTCGTGCCTTTCGCTGATCTTCGTAGATTGGCGCGGGTGGTCGAAGGTCGTCCGGCTCCCGCCTCGGAAAAGACGTTACTCCGCGGGACGCGGTGCCGAGGGGCCCGGGGCGGGCATGCTCTGCGCGAATGGTGTGACTCACGAGACATCCACAAGCAGGGAGTGGCCGCATATGGGACGTATGAGCAGAAGAGGGTTCACCGTGGCCGCCGCGGGCGCGATGACCACGATGCTCGCGACCGGCGAGTCCGGTGCGCTTCCGGCCCGGGAGGGCACCGGCCGGGTCCGCAGGCGGGAGTTCCGCGGCATGTGGACGGCCACGGTCGTCAACGTCGACTGGCCGTCCCGGCCGGGCCTGCCCCCGCAGACCCAACAGGCCGAGCTCACCGCACTGTTCGACGCCGCCGCGGCCCGCCGGCTCAACGCGGTGCTGCTGCAGGTCCGGCCCACGGCCGACGCGTTCTGGCCGTCCCGCTACGAACCGTGGTCGGAGTACCTGACCGGCACCCAGGGCCGGTCGCCGGGCTGGGATCCGCTGGCCTTCGCGGTGCGCGAGGCCCACAGACGCCGCCTGGAGCTGCACGCCTGGTTCAACCCCTACCGGGTGGCCAACCACACCGACCCCGGCCGGCTGGTGCCCACCCATCCCGCGCGGGTGCACCCCGGCTGGGTGGTGCCCTACGGCGGCAAGCTCTACTACAACCCCGGCCTGCCCGAGGTGCGCCGCTTCGTCCAGGACGCCATGCTCGACGCGGTCTGGCGCTACGACCTGGACGGCGTGCACTTCGACGACTACTTCTACCCCTACCCCGTGGCCGGGCAGACCTTCGACGACACGGCCGCGTACGAGCGGTACGGCGCAGGCTTCCCCGACCGGGCGGCATGGCGGCGCGACAACACCGACCGGCTGGTGCGGGAGGTGGCCGAGCGTGTCAGGAGACGCAAGCGGCATGTGCGGTTCGGTATCAGCCCGTTCGCCGTCTGGCGCAACCGCGCGACGGACCCCCTCGGCTCCGACACCCGGGCCGGGGTGCAGACCTACGACGACCTGTACGCCGACACCCGCAAGTGGGTTCGCGAGGGCTGGATCGACTACATCGTCCCGCAGTGCTACTGGCACATCGGCTTCGCCGCCGCCGACTACGCCAAGCTGGTGCCGTGGTGGGCGGAGACCGTGCGCGGCACGGACGTCCACCTCTACATCGGCGAGGCCCTGTACCGGGCGGGCGACCCCGCGCAGCCCGCCCCCTGGCAGGACCCCGCCGAGCTCTCCCGGCACCTCACGCTCGGCCGCAGCCACCCCGAGGTGCTGGGCAACGTCTACTTCTCCGCCAAGCACGTCGCCCAGGACCGCGCGGGGGCGATGGCGCGCGTGGTGAAGGACCACTACCCGCACCGCGCGCGCCCGCCGCGCTGACGGCTATTGCTGGTCGGAGGCCTTGCGGTGGTCCACCACGGAGTCGGGGCCGGGCGACATGATGGACTCGTGCCCGTTCTCCGACCGGACCCGGTACGGCGGGTTGCCGTCGCGGCCGAGGACCTCCACGATCTCCACCACGTGGTCCTTCTGCCCCACCACTCGGCCGTGCACCACCAACCGGTCGCCCTTGCTCGCATGCATCGACGTAAACCCTTTCGACGAGAGACGGGACAGGTGCACTCGGATACTCCCAGCCTAGGGTGGGCGGCGGTATAGGGCGCGCTCAGGAAAGTACGGGCCGGTGCGCCGGCCGGGTCACCGCAGGGCCCGCGCCGGTCACCGTCCGGCCCGCTGGGTCACGCCGATGCACACCAGCACGGCCAGCGCCGCCACGGGCGCGGCCGGCGTGAGCCGCTCGCCCAGCAGGGTCACCGACCAGACCAGGGTGAGCAGGGGCTGGGCCAGCTGGAGCTGGCTGGCCCTGGCCACCCCGATCGCCGCCATCCCCCGGTACCAGATCCACAGGCCCACGAACTGCGAGCCGACCGCCACCCACAGCAGCCCGGCCACCGCGTGGCCGGTCGGGTGGACCGGCTCGGCCGGCAGGGAGAGCGCCGCCCCGGCGGCGGCCAGTGGCAGGCACAGCACCAGTGCCCAGCCGATCACCTGCCAGCCGGGCATCTCGCGGGCCAGCCGGCCGCCCTCCGAATAGCCCGCCGCGCACACCAGCAGGGCGGCGAAGAGGTACAGGTCGCTGGTGGCGGGCGCCCCGCCGCTCTGCCACAGGGCGAACGTCACCACCACGACGGCCCCGGCCACCGCGGCCGCCCAGAACAGCCGCGAGTGGCGGGTTCCGGTCCGCAGGGCCGAGTAGGCGGCCGTCGTCAGCGGCAGCAGGCCCACCACCACCGCCGCGTGGGAGGTCGTGGACGTCCGCAGCGCCAGGGTGGTCAGCAGCGGGAAGCCGACCACGGTCCCGCCGGCCACCACGAGCAGCCCGCGCCACTGCGCGCGGGTGGGCCGGGGTACGCGCCCGGCCAGCAGAAAGGCCCCGGCGAGCAGCCCACCGAGGATCAGCCGGCAGCTGATCAACGACCACGGCCCGAAGCCCTCCAGGCCCCACGCGGTCGCGGGGAAGGTGAGCGAGAAGGACGCCACGCCGAGGACGGCGAGCAGCGTGCCGAGCGTGGACCGGTCGCCCGCGGGCGAGGGCAGCGCGGTGGCCGGCGCGGAGACCGACGGGGTGCCCACCGCTATCGTGGAACGGTGAGTAGCGCTATCGTGTGCTGTCATGAACGAGCGTAGCAGCGTCGCGGAGTTGGCCGGGATCCTGCGGGCGGAGATGAACCGCTACTCTCCGGGCGAGAAGCTGCCGTCCAGCCGCGCCCTGATCGACCGCTTCCGCGTCAGCCCCGTCACCGTCTCCCGGGCGCTCGCCGCGCTGGCCGCCGAGGGCCTGGTCGTCACCCGGCCCGGCGCGGGCGCCTTCCGCGCCGAGCCGCGCCGGGCGCCCGCCCGCTCCGGCGACACTTCCTGGCAGCAGGTCGCGCTGAGCGCCGAGACGGGCGACGAGGCCGTACCGCGCTCCGTCGACGCCCGCGGGATCTCCTTCAGCCTCGCCACGCCGCCGCCCGGCGTCATCGAACTCACCGGCGGCTATCTGCACCCCTCTCTCCAGCCCGAACGCGCCCTCGCCGCCGCCCTCGCCCGCGCCGGCCGGCGGCCCGGCGCGTGGGAGCGGCCGCCCCTGGAGGGCGTCGGCGAGCTGCGCGCCTGGTTCGCCCGCGAGATCGGCGGCCCGGCCGGACTCGTCGCCGCCTCCGACGTGCTGATCACCGCGGGCGGCCAGAGCGCGCTGACCACCGCGCTGCGTGCCCTCGCCCCGCCCGGCGCGCCCGTCCTCGTCGAGTCCCCCACCTACCCCGGCATGCTCGCCGCCGCCCGCGCCTCGGGCCTGCGGCCCGTGCCGGTGCCGGTGGACGGCCACGGTGTGCGGACCGACCTGCTCGCCGACGCGTTCCGCGCCAGCGGCGCCCGCGTCTTCGTCAGCCAGCCCCTCTACCAGAACCCCACCGGCACGGTCCTGGCCGACGAACGCCGGACGGAGGTGCTCCGGATCGCCCGCGCGGCGGGCGCCTTCGTCGTCGAGGACGACTTCGCGCGTCGGCTCGCCCACGAGGACGCCCCGCCCCTGCCGCCCACCCTCGCCTCCGACGACCCCGACGGCGTCGTCGTGCACGTCTGCTCGCTGACCAAGTTCACCTCACCCAACCTGCGGGTGGGCGCCCTCGCCGCCCGCGGCCCCGTCCTCGAGCGGCTGCGGGCCATCCAGGTCGTCGACAGCTTCTTCGTCCCCCGCCCGCTGCAGGAGGCGGCGCTCGAACTCGTCGGCTCGCCCGCCTGGGCCCGCCACGGGCGCACGGTCGCCGCCGCGCTGCGCGTCCGCCGCGAGACGCTCCTGGCCGAGCTGGGCCGGCAACTGCCGGGCCTGACAGCGGAATTCGTGCCGCCGGGCGGCTTCCACGTGTGGCTCCGCCTGCCGGACGGCACCGACGAGGCCGCGCTGGCCGCCGCCGCGCTGCGCGCCGGCGTCGCCGTCTCCCCGGGCCGGCCCTTCTACAGCGCCGAACCCCCCGCTCCGCGGCTGCGGCTGTGCTTCTCGGCGGCCGCGAGCACCGGCGAACTGGCCGAGGGCGTACGCCGCTTGCGCACGGCCCACGAGGAGACCGCCGCTTAGGCCGTCCCGTCACGCCGCGCCCGCGTCCTCCTGTGGATCGCCCGCGATCCGGGCCACCGCGTCGCGCAGCCACCGGTGGGCGGGGTCGGTGTCCAGCCGGACGTGCCAGGCCATGCCGGTACTGACGGCGGGCAGCTCCAGCGGGATGTCCCGCACGGTCAGCGGCACGGCCTCGGCCACCCGCGCGGCCACCGCCGCGGACACCAGGGCCAGGGCGTCGGAGCGCAGGGCCAGGAAACAGGCCGTCACATGCGTGGGGACGGTCGCCAGGACGCGGCGCTCCAGCCCGAGACGGTCCAGGTGCTCGTCGACGACGGAGTGGAAGCGGCCCCTGCGCGAGACGGTGATGTGGGGGAGCGCGGCGAAGCGCCCGGCGGTCAGCGGATCGGCCGCGTGCGGCGCGCCGGTGCGGCAGACCGCCACATAGCGGTCGGGTGCCAGCGCCCGGCTGCGCACGTCGTGCGGCAGCTCCGGCAGGTTGCCCAGGTCGAGGTCGACGCGGTCACGCAGGTCGGCGGGGTCCTCGTCGCCCTCGGGCAGGATGCGCAGCTGGATGCCGGGGGCCTCGCGGGCGATGCGCTCGGTCAGGGCCGGGCCCAGGACGACAGCCAGCCCGTCGTTCGAACGGAGGGTGAAGCGGCGCCGCACCGCCGCGATGTCCACCGGCTGCACCGGCTGGAGCGCGGCCAGCGCCCCGGCCAGGGCCGCCTCCACCCGCGGGCGCAGCTCCAGCGCGCGGGGCGTCAGCGCCAGCCCCCGCCCGGCCGGGACCAGCAGCGGATCGTCCAGCACCCGGCGCAGCCGGCCCAGGGTCCGGCTCATCGCGGAGGCGGAGACGTTCATCCGGGCCGCGGCCCCGGTGACGCTGCCCTCGCGCAGCAGGGCGTCCAGGGCCGGCAGGAGGTTCATGTCGGGCAGGCGCATGGCGCAATCGTTGCACGGCGATCAACTGTGCTGTGAGCATTCGGACCTTGTAGTCACACGTCGCACGTCCCACGATGGGCTGAACAAGAAAGCGACGGAGCAGATGATCGATACCAAACACCGCAACACCGCCCTGCTGGTGGCGGGTTGCTTCTTCCTGGAGAACCTCGACGGCACCATCGTGGCGACGGCCGCGCCCCGCATGGGCCCGGCCCTGGGCGTCGACCCGGCCGCGATCGGCCTGGTGGTCACCGCCTACCTGGTGACCCTGGCCGTGCTGATACCGCTCAGCGGCTGGCTGGTCGCCCGCTTCGGTGTCCGGCGCGTCTTCCTGACGGCGATCGCCGTCTTCACCCTCGCCTCGCTGGGCTGCGCGCTGAGCACCGGGCTGGGCCAGCTGGTGGCCATGCGGGTCCTGCAGGGCGCGGGCGGCGCGATGATGGTGCCCGTCGGGCGGCTGATGGTGGTCGCCGGGGCGGCCAAGCCCGACATACCCAGGCTGGTGGCGTACGTGGTCTGGCCCGCCCTCGTCGCCCCCGTGATCGCCCCGCTGATCGGCGGGCTGCTCACCACTTACGCCAGCTGGCACTGGATGTTCCTGATCAACCTGCCGCTCGGCGCGGTGGCGTTCGTCGTCGCCCGGCGCCTGGTCGACGCCACCCCGCCCGCCGGCGCCCCGCCGCGCCTGGACCGGTGGGGCGTCGTCCTCACCTCCACCGGGCTCGGTGCGCTGACGTGGACGGCGCACCTGCTGTCCGCTCCCGGCGCGCCCTGGGCGCCGGCGGCCGCCGCGGGCGCTCTCGCCGCGATGCTGCTGGCCGCCGCGGTGTGGCACCTGCTGCGCGTGGACCAGCCGCTGGTCGAGCTGCGCACGCTGAAGGTGACGACGTTCCGCGCGTCGGTCGGCGGCGGCTCGCTGTTCTGGATCGTCGTGGCGGCGGTGCCCTTCCTGCTGCCGATGCTGTTCCAGGAGGCCTTCGGCTGGAGCGCGGTGAAGTCCGGCGCGATGGTGCTCTTCGTCTTCGTGGGCAACATCGGCATCAAGCCCGCGACCACGTATCTGCTCGACCGCTTCGGCTTCCGTCCGCTGCTGGTCGCCGCGGCGCTCGGCGTCTGCGCGACGACAGCCGCCTGCGCGTTCCTCACCGCCGGCACGCCGCTCGCCGTGATCGTGGCCCTGGCCGTGATCAGCGGCGCCGCCCGTTCGCTGGGCCTGACCTGCTACCAGGTCATCGCGTTCGCCGACGTGCCGCCCGAGCGCATGCGGCACGCCAGCACCCTGCAGTCCACCACCGCGCAGGCCGCGGCGGGCCTCGGTGTCGCCGCGGCCACCGTCGCCCTGCGCGCCGGCGGTCCCCTCGGCGGCCTCCTGCCGGGCGCCCCGGGCCCGGCCAACGCCCACGGCGTCGCCTTCTGTCTGCTCGCGCTCGTCAGCCTGGGCGCCCTCGCCGGCGCCCTGCGCCTGCACCCGACGGCCGGTGACGCCGTCCGCCGCCGCCCGGCACCCCGGCGGGAGCCGGTGCCGGCGGAATAAAGGCGAGGTCAGTCACCGCGGGTATTGCATAAAAGTTCCTCTCTCCGTATAGTCATGCTGCATTACGGAGGAGGACCGACCCATGGCAATACGTGCGGCAGTGGCCGGAGCGAGCGGATACGCGGGCGGAGAACTGCTGCGCCTGCTGCTCGGCCACCCCGAGGTGAGCATCGGCGCGCTGACCGGCAACTCCAACGCCGGACAGCGCCTGGGCGCACTCCAGCCCCACCTGCCGCAGCTCGCCGACCGGGTGCTCGAGCCCACCAGCGCCCAGTCGCTGGCCGGGCACGACGTCGTCTTCCTCGCCCTCCCGCACGGGCAGTCCGCGGCCGTCGCCGCGGAGCTCGGCGACCACGTGCTCGTCGTCGACTGCGGCGCCGACTTCCGGCTGAACGACGCGGAGCAGTGGGAGCGGTTCTACGGCACCCCCCACGCCGGCACCTGGCCGTACGGGCTGCCCGAGCTGCCCGGAAACCGGGCGGCGCTGCGCGGGGCCCAGCGGATCGCCGTCCCCGGCTGCTACCCCACCGCCGTCTCCCTCGCCCTCTTCCCCGCCTACGCCGCCGCCCTCGCCGAGCCCGAGGCCGTGATCGTCGCCGCCTCCGGCACGTCCGGCGCCGGCAAGGCCGCCAAGCCGCACCTGCTCGGCAGCGAGGTCATGGGCTCCATGAGCCCCTACGGCGTCGGCGGCACGCACCGGCACACCCCCGAGATGAGCCAGAACCTCTCCGGCGCCGCCGGGCAGCCGGTCTCCGTCTCCTTCACGCCCACCCTCGCCCCCATGCCGCGCGGCATCCTCGCCACCTGCAGCGCCAAGGCCCGGCCGGGCGTCACGGCCCACAGCCTGCGCGCCGCGTACGACAAGGCCTTCGCGGGCGAGCCGTTCGTCCGCCTGCTGCCCGAGGGGCAGTGGCCCGCCACCGCCCACGTGTACGGCTCCAACGCCGCCCTGGTGCAGGTCGCGCTCGACGAGGCGGCCGGCCGGATCGTCGCGGTCAGCGCCATCGACAACCTCACCAAGGGCACCGCGGGCGGCGCGGTGCAGAGCATGAACATCGCCCTCGGCCTCCCGGAGGAGCTGGGGCTGCCCGTCACCGGGGTGGCGCCATGAGCGTGCGCCGGATGATCGCGACCGTACTGGCACGGCTGGTCCCGTGCGACCCCCAGAACACCACCAGCACCACGAGCAGCACCGACGAGGAGATGCAGTGAGCGTCACCGCAGCAAAGGGATTCACGGCGGCCGGCATCGCCGCCGGGATCAAGGAGAGCGGCAGCCCCGACCTCGCCCTCGTGGTCAACCAGGGCCCCCGCCTGGCCGCCGCCGGCGTCTTCACCGCCAACCGCGTCAAGGCCGCGCCCGTCCTGTGGTCCCAGCAGGTGCTCAAGGGCGGCCAGGTCTCCGCCGTCGTCCTCAACTCCGGCGGCGCCAACGCCTGCACCGGCCCCGAGGGCTTCCAGGACACGCACGCCACCGCCGAGAAGGCCGCCGAGGCGCTGGGGCACAACGCCGGCGAGATCGCCGTCGCCTCCACCGGCCTGATCGGCGTCCGGCTGCCGATGGACAAGCTGCTGCCCGGCATCGACAAGGCCGCCGCCGAACTGTCCGCGCACGGCGGCGAGAAGGCCGCCATCGCCATCAAGACCACCGACACCGTCCACAAGACCGCCGTCGCCCAGGGCGACGGCTGGACGGTCGGCGGCATGGCCAAGGGCGCGGGCATGCTCGCACCGGGCCTGGCCACCATGCTCGTCGTCCTGACCACCGACGCCGACGTGGACACCCCCGCCCTCGACGCCGCGCTGCGCTCCGCCACCCGGCAGACCTTCGACCGCGTCGACTCCGACGGCTGCATGTCCACCAACGACACCGTCCTGCTGCTCGCCTCCGGCGCCGCCGGCGTCACCCCGGATGCGGACGCCTTCGCCGAGGCCGTCCGCACCGTCTGCGACGACCTCGCCCGCCAGCTCATCGGCGACGCCGAGGGCGCCAGCAAGGACATCCGCATCGAGGTCGTCGGCGCGGCCACCGAGGACGACGCCGTGGAGGTGGGCCGCTCCATCGCCCGCAACAACCTCCTCAAGTGCGCCATCCACGGCGAGGACCCCAACTGGGGCCGGGTGCTCTCCGCCATCGGCACCACCTCCGCCGCCTTCGACCCCGACAAACTGGCCGTCGCCATCAACGACGTCTGGGTCTGCCGCAACGGCTCCGTCGGTGACGACCGCGACCTCGTCGACATGCGCTACCGCGAAGTGCGCATCACCGCCGACCTGGCCGAGGGCGACGCGAGCGCCGTCATCTGGGCCAACGACCTGACCGCCGACTACGTCCACGAGAACAGCGCCTACTCGTCATGAGCGTCCCCGCATCCGCCACCCGGCGGCACACCGCCCTGCCCAAGGCCCGCACCCTCGTCGAGGCCCTGCCCTGGCTGACGCGCCATCACGGCAAGACCGTCGTCATCAAGTTCGGCGGCAACGCCATGGTCGACGAGGAGCTCAAGGCCGCCTTCGCCCAGGACGTCGTCTTCCTGCACCACGCCGGGCTGCGCCCGGTCGTCGTGCACGGCGGAGGCCCCCAGATCAGCGCCCAGCTCGACCGGCTCGGCCTGGAGTCGGAGTTCAAGGCCGGGCTGCGCGTCACCACGCCCGAGGCCATGGACGTCGTACGGATGGTGCTGGCCGGCCAGGTGCAGCGCGAGCTCGTCGGCCTGCTCAACCGGCACGGCCCGCTGGCCGTCGGCCTGACCGGCGAGGACGCCCGGCTGATGTCCGCCACGAAGCATTACGCCCACATCGACGGCGAGCGCGTGGACATCGGCCGGGTCGGCGAGATCACCGCCATGGACCCGGGCGCCGTCCTGGCCCTCCTCGACGACGGCCGCATCCCCGTCATCTCCTCCATCGCCCACAGCATCGACGACGCCGACGAGGGCGGCGTCTTCAACGTCAACGCCGACACGGCCGCCGCCGCGCTGGCCGTCGCGCTGGGCGCCGAGACCCTGATGGTGCTCACCGACGTCGAGGGCCTCTACGCCGACTGGCCGCACAGCGACGACGTCATCAGCAGGCTCACCGCGAGCGAGCTGGAGGAACTGCTGCCCGAGCTGGCCAGCGGAATGGTGCCCAAGATGGAGGGCTGCCTGCACGCCGTGCGCGGCGGCGTCACCACCGCCCGCGTGATCGACGGGCGGGTCCAGCACTCCATCCTGCTGGAGATCTTCACCGACGAGGGCATCGGGACGATGGTCGTGCCCGACCCGGACCCGGCCCCGGAGACCGCCGAGGAGGCGTCGTGAGCAACGCGGAACTCACCCGGCGCTGGCAGGGCGCCATGATGGACAACTACGGCACCCCCGCCGTGCCCCTCGTGCGAGGCGAGGGCAGCACCGTCTGGGACGCCGACGGCAGGAGCTACCTCGACCTCGTCGGCGGCATCGCCGTCAACGCCCTCGGCCACGCCCACCCGGCGGTCGTGCGGGCCGTCTCCGACCAGATCGCCACACTCGGCCACGTCTCCAACCTCTTCACCGCCGAGCCGACGGTCCAGCTCGCCGAACGGCTGCTGGAGCTCGCCGGGCGGCCGGGACGCGTCTACTTCTGCAACTCCGGCGCCGAAGCGATCGAGGCCGCGATCAAGATCGGGCGGCGTACGGGCCGTACGCACATGGTCTCCGCCGCCGGCGGCTTCCACGGCCGCACCATGGGCGCCCTCGCCCTCACCGGCCAGCCCGCCAAGCAGCAGCCGTTCCTGCCGCTGCCCGGCGACGTCACGCACGTCCCCTACGGCGACGCCGACGCGCTGCGCGCGGCGGTCACCACCGACACCGCGCTCGTGGTGCTGGAACCGGTCCAGGGCGAGAACGGCGTCGTCGTCCCCCCGGCCGGCTATCTGGCGGCCGCCCGCGAGATCACCCGGGCCACCGGGACGCTGCTCGTCCTGGACGAGATCCAGACAGGTATCGGCCGCACCGGGCACTGGTTCGAACACCTCGCGCAGGGCGTCGAGCCCGATGTCGTCACCCTCGCCAAGGGCCTGGGCGGCGGGCTGCCCATCGGCGCCACCCTCGCCTTCGGCACCGCCGCCGACCTGCTGACACCTGGTCAGCACGGGTCCACGTTCGGCGGCAACCCCGTCTCGTGCGCCGCCGCCCTCGCCGTCCTGGACACCCTCGCGGCCGGCGACGGGCTCGGCCACGTGCGCCACATGGGCGCCGTGCTGCGTGACGGGATCGCCGCGCTCGGCCACCCCCTGGTCGACCACGTCCGTGGCGCGGGCCTGCTGCTGGGTATTGTCCTTGGCGAGCCCCTCGCACCGCAGGTGCAGCAGGCGGCCCGGGAAGCCGGACTCCTGGTGAACGCGGTCGCGCCCGACGTGGTGCGGCTGGCCCCTCCGCTGATCATCACCGAAGATGAGGCGAAGACGTTCCTCCGGGCGCTGCCGGGCGTCCTGGACGCCGTCGCCGACGGGGCCACAGCGGAACGACGATCCGGAGACTGACGACAACGATGACCGAGGCGCAGGAGACCGAGCCGGGCCACGGCGGAATGGCCGTGCCGCAGACCCGCACCGCCCGCCACCGCCGGATCGTGGACATTCTCAGCAGGCAGGCCGTCCGGTCCCAGAGCCAGCTCGCCAAGCTGCTGGCCGACGACGGCCTGTCCGTCACCCAGGCCACGCTCTCCCGCGACCTCGACGAGCTCGGCGCGGTCAAGATCCGCAACACGGGCGGCGAGCTCATCTACGCCGTCCCCTCCGAGGGCGGCGACCGCACCCCCCGCGCACCGCTGGGGGAGTCCGCCACGGAGGCCCGCATGGGCCGCCTGGCGGCCGAACTGCTGATCTCCGCGGAGGCCTCGGCCAACCTGGTCGTCCTGCGCACCCCACCGGGCGCGGCCCAGTTCTTCGCCTCGGCCATCGACCAGGCGGGCGTCCACGAGATCATCGGCACCATCGCCGGCGACGACACCGTCCTGCTGATCAGCCGCGACCCGGTAGGCGGCCAGGCCCTGGCGGACCACCTGCTGCGGCTGGCCCAGAAGGAACGCTGACCGGCCCTGTGGCGGGGGCCGTCCCGGCCCCCGCGGCGGTGTCCGCGCATACGCGAAAGGCCGTTTCCGCTGTCTGCGGAAACGGCCTTCGACCTGCGAAAACGCTGGTCGGGACGGCGGGATTTGAACCCACGACCCCTTGACCCCCAGTCAAGTGCGCTACCAAGCTGCGCCACGTCCCGGTGCCGTGTCCCTCCGGGGTTTCTTCCCGGTGGGGCGTGCAGAAAGAAAATATCCTGTTCCGCGCCGTGATCCAAATCCGGGGGTGCGGGTGGCGGTCAGCCGTGGCGGCGGAAGCTGTCCGTGGGGATGTTGATCAGCATGCCGTCCGGCAGGCGGAGAGGCACGGTCTCGCCGAAAGGAAAGGTCTCCTTGCGCCGGTAGACGGCATCCCGTGGGTCTGCCAGCAGGGTGCACTCCCCGTCGAGCGGGTCGATGATCAGGAATGCCGGGACGCCGGAGCGGGCGTACTGCTCCTCCTTGAGTGCGAGGTCGGGCCCGTCGTGCTGCGTGGAGACGATCTCGACCGCGGCCATGAGGTCCTTGCATGAATAGGGCTCTTCCGGTCGGCCCTCTCGGAGGATCGAGACCTCCGGTACGCGCGGGGCCTCTCCGGGGAACTCGATCAGCACGCGGCCCAGGATCCGCTGCTCGGACAGGCCCGCCGCGATGGCGGCGTCATAAACGTCGTGCTCCGTCCAGCTGTGGACGCCCGTGCGCATCGAGATGACGATCCGGTCGCCCACCACATCGATCTTGATGCCTCCCTCCTGCTCGCAGATGGCATGGAACCTGCTGACGAGGAAGTCGAGCGGCCATGACATGCGCCCAGCGTCCTGGGTGCGTGGGCCCTGCGCGGGGTCGGAGGGCCATATTCACCCCCACGAGCTATTGACGAAACATACGGAGTAGCGCATAGTTATGCCTACCTGCGCATGAGCGCGCAGCGCACAGCGCATCGCACCGTAAGGAGAACCCCGTGACCGAGCGCGTCGTACTCGCCTACTCCGGCGGCCTTGACACCTCCGTCGCCATCGGCTGGATCGCCGAGGAGACGGGCGCCGAGGTCATCGCCGTCGCCGTCGATGTCGGCCAGGGCGGCGAGGACCTGGACGTCATCCGCAAGCGCGCGCTCGCCTGCGGTGCGGTGGAGGCGGAGGTCGCCGACGCCAAGGACGAGTTCGCCGAGGAGTACTGCCTCCCGGCGATCAAGGCCAACGCCCTCTACATGGACCGGTACCCGCTGGTCTCCGCCCTCTCCCGGCCCACGATCGTCAAGCACCTGGTGGCCGCCGCCAAGAAGCACGGGGCGACCACCGTCGCCCACGGCTGCACCGGCAAGGGCAACGACCAGGTGCGGTTCGAGGCCGGCATCTCCTCCCTCGCGCCCGAGCTCAAGTGCATCGCCCCGGTCCGCGACTACGCCATGACCCGGGACAAGGCCATCGCCTTCTGCGAGGCCAAGGGCCTGCCGATCGCGACCACCAAGAAGTCCCCGTACTCCATCGACCAGAACGTCTTCGGGCGGGCCGTCGAGACCGGCTTCCTCGAGGACATCTGGAACGCCCCGATCGAGGACGTCTACGACTACACCGCCAACCCGGCCACCCCCCGGGAGGCCGACGAGGTGATCATCAGCTTCGAGCAGGGCGTCCCGGTGGCGATCGACGGCAAGCCCGTCACCGTGCTGCAGGCCATCCAGCAGCTCAACGAGCGGGCCGGCGCGCAGGGCGTCGGGCGGCTCGACATGGTCGAGGACCGGCTCGTCGGCATCAAGTCCCGGGAGATCTACGAGGCGCCCGGCGCCATCGCGCTGATCACCGCGCACCAGGAGCTGGAGGCCGTCACCGTCGAGCGCGAGCTCGCCCGGTACAAGCGGCAGGTCGAGCAGCGGTGGGCCGAGCTCGTCTACGACGGCCTGTGGTTCTCCCCGCTCAAGCGGGCCCTGGACGGCTTCATCGCCGAGGCCAACGAGCACGTCTCCGGCGACATCCGGATGACGCTGCACGGCGGCCGGGCGGTCGTCACGGGCCGGCGGTCCGAGAAGTCGCTCTACGACTTCAACCTCGCCACCTACGACACCGGCGACACCTTCGACCAGTCCATGTCGAAGGGCTTCATCGAGATCTTCGGCCTCTCCTCGAAGATCGCCGCCAAGCGGGACCTGGCCCACTAGTCCACCCGCCACCCCCCACCTCGCTGCCTCCCCCGGCCCCGGGCCGGGGGAGGCAGCGGGCACCGCGCCACGCAGAGGAGCAACCGACGATGACCACCGGAGCGCAGAACCCCGCCGGAGGCGGCGACGTACGCCTGTGGGGCGGCCGGTTCGCGGACGGGCCGGCCGAGGCCCTCGCCAAGCTCTCCGCCTCCGTCCACTTCGACTGGCGGCTGGCCCCCTACGACATCGCCGGCTCCCGCGCCCACGCGCGCGTGCTGCACAAGGCCGGGCTGCTGAGCGCCGACGAGCTCCAGCGGATGATCGAGGGGCTGGGGCTGCTCGAGGCCGACGTCGCCGCCGGCACCTTCACCGGCACCATCGCCGACGAGGACGTGCACACCGCCCTCGAGCGCGGCCTGCTGGAGCGGCTCGGCCCGGAGCTCGGCGGCAAGCTGCGCGCCGGGCGGTCCCGCAACGACCAGGTCGCCACGCTCTTCCGGATGTACCTGCGCGACCACGCGCGGATCATCGGCGGCCTGATCACCGACCTCCAGGAGGCGCTGGTCGGCCTCGCCGAGGCCCACCCGGACGTCGCCATGCCGGGGCGCACGCACCTGCAGCACGCCCAGCCGGTGCTCTTCGCCCACCATGTGCTCGCCCATGTCCAGGCGTTGTCCCGGGACGCGGAGCGGCTGCGGCAGTGGGACGAGCGCACGGCGGTCTCGCCGTACGGCTCCGGCGCGCTCGCGGGCAGCAGCCTCGGCCTCGACCCGGAGGCGGTCGCCGCCGACCTCGGCTTCGAGCGGGGCTCGGCCGGCAACTCCATCGACGGCACGGCCTCGCGGGACTTCGTCGCCGAGTTCGCCTTCATCACGGCGATGATCGGCGTCGACCTGTCGCGGATCGCCGAGGAGGTCATCATCTGGAACACGAAGGAGTTCTCCTTCGTGACCCTGCACGACGCCTTCTCCACCGGCTCCTCGATCATGCCGCAGAAGAAGAACCCCGACATCGCCGAGCTCGCGCGCGGCAAGTCGGGGCGGCTGATCGGCAACCTCACCGGGCTGCTCGCCACCCTCAAGGCACTCCCGCTCGCGTACAACCGCGATCTGCAGGAGGACAAGGAGCCGGTCTTCGACTCCTGCGACCAGCTGGAGGTCCTGCTGCCGGCCTTCACCGGGATGATGGCGACCCTCACCGTCCACCGCGAGCGCATGGAGGAGCTGGCCCCGGCCGGCTTCTCGCTGGCCACCGACATCGCGGAGTGGCTGGTCAAGCAGGGCGTGCCGTTCCGTGTGGCGCACGAGGTCGCGGGGGAGTGCGTCAAGGAGTGCGAGGCGCACGGCATCGAGCTGGACGAGCTGACGGACGAGCGGTTCGCCGCGATCTCCCCGCACCTGACCCCCGAGGTCCGTTCCGTGCTGAGCGTCCCCGGCGCGCTGGCCTCCCGCAACGGGCGGGGCGGCACGGCCCCCTCGGCCGTCGCGACGCAGCTGCAGGAGGTCAAGGAGGACCTGGCGGTCCAGCGGGCCTGGGCGGACGCCCGGCGCGGCTGACCCCGGGGCCCCGGGGTAGTGAGACAACGACCACCCGGATGAGACATCTCTGTCTCATCCGGGTTATGGTCGTCTCATGAGCCTCGATCGTGAACGTGTCCTGAGAGCAGCGGCCGCCCTGCTCACCCGCAAGTCGACCGCCTCGATGGACGAGATCGCCAAGGCCGCCGGCATCAGCCGTGCCACCCTCCACCGCCACTTCGCCGGCCGCGACGCGCTCGTGCGCGCCCTGGAGGACCTCGGCATCGAGCTCTTCGGGCGCGCCCTGGACGCGGCGCGGGTGGACGAGGGCGACGCGTCCGAGGCCGTGCGCCGGCTGGTCGCCGAGGCCGAGCCCATCGCCGCGATGCTCGCCTTCCTCTTCACCGAGAACCAGCTCTACGAGGGCGGGATCAACGAGGGCTGGAACCGGCTCGACGCCCGCGTCCACGCGCTGTTCCTCCGGGGCCAGGAGGAAGGCGCCTTCCGGATCGACCTGTCACCCGCCTGGCTCACCGAGGCCCTGTACGGGCTGATCGGCACCGGTGCCTGGGCCGTGCACGACGGCCGGGTGGCCGCCAAGGACATCAGCCGCATGGTCTCCGAGCTGCTGCTCGGCGGCGCACAGCGGAGGATGGAGCGGTGAGCAGCGAGATGATCACCCCGCGGCCGGACGAGCGGGACGAGGCCGAGGCCCCGCGCCCGGGGCGCTGGCTGGCGCTGGCGGTGCTGGCCCTGGCCGTGCTGCTCGTCGCCGTCGACGCCACCGTCCTGGGCCTGGCCACCCCCTTCCTCAGCGAGGACCTGCGCCCCTCGGGCACCCAGCTGCTGTGGATCGGCGACGTCTACTCCTTCGTCATCGCCGGCCTGCTCGTCTCCATGGGCAGCCTCGGTGACCGCATCGGCCGCAAGAAGCTGCTGCTGACCGGTGCGGTGGCCTTCGGCGCGGTCTCGGTGCTCAACGCCTACGCCACCAGCCCCGAGATGATGATCGCGGCCCGTGCGCTGCTGGGCGTGGCGGGCGCGACGCTGATGCCCTCCACGCTGGCCCTGATCCGCAACCTCTTCCACGACCCCCAGGAGCGCAGCCTGGCCATCGGCATCTGGGGGGCGATGGCCTCCGCCGGCGCCGCGGTGGGCCCGGTCGTGGGCGGCTTCCTGCTGGAGAACTTCTGGTGGGGCTCGGTCTTCCTGATCAACCTGCCGGTCATGGCCGTGCTGGTGCTCGTCGGCAGCAGGCTGCTGCCCGAGTCGCGCGACCCCTCGCCCGGACCGTGGGACCTGCTGAGCGTGGCACTGTCGATGGTGGGTGTCATCGCGGTCGTCTACGCGATCAAGGAAGGTGCCACGCACGGCCTGACCTGGCCGATCGCCCTGGTGGTGGCGGTGGGCCTGCTGGCTCTGACGTGGTTCGTGCGGCGTCAGCTGAGCCTGTCCTCGCCGCTGCTGGACATGCGGCTCTTCCATCACCGGGGCTTCTCCGCCGCCGTACTGGCCGATCTGCTGACGGTGCTGGGGCTGTCCGGGATGGTCTTCTTCCTCTCGCAGTTCCTGCAGCTGGTGCAGGACCGCAGTCCGCTGGAGGCCGGGCTCGCCGAGCTGCCCGCGGCCATCGGCGCGGTGACGGCGGGTCTGCTCGCCGGCCAGGCCGCGCGGCGCTTCTCGGTCCGCTCGGTGGTGGCGGGCGGCCTGGGAGCGATCGGGGTGGCCCTGGCGGTGCTGGTCGGACTGTCGTCCGGCACCGGCTACCCGGTGCTGGGCACTGTCCTGCTGGTCGTCGGTGTCGGCGCGGGCTTCTCCTTCACCGTCACCGCCGACGTGATCCTCTCCAGCGTGCCCAAGGAACAGGCGGGCGCCGCCTCGGCGGTCTCGGAGACGGCGTACGAGCTGGGCGCCGCGCTGGGCATCGCGCTGCTCGGCTCGATCGTCACCGGCGTCTACCGCGACTTCACCGTCCCGGCGGGCGTGCCGGTGGCGCAGGCGACCGAGTCCCGGGAGTCGCTGGGCGGCGCGGTCGAGTCCGCGGCCACGCTGCCGGCCGACACCGGTGGGGTGCTGCTGTCCTCCGCTCAGGAGGCCTTCGTCGAGGGGCTGCGGATCGCCTCCGGGGTCGGCGCCGTGGTCTTGTTGGCGACGGCCGTCGCGGCCTGGTTCCTGTTGCGCGGTCAGCGGCTGGAGGAAGGGTACGGCGGCTGAGCCGGGTAGGGCTCGAATGAGCAGCAAACCGCACAGGGGCCGGGGCTGGCAAGCCCCGGCCCCTGTGAATTTTACCGGCGGGTAACTCTATTGACGCGGTCTTTACGCTCCGGAGAACATCACGTTCACCGGTCGACATTGTCGAACGTGGTTCGGACGAGGGCGTCCGCGCAGTCGCGGCGCCGTGTTCAAAGGATTCCCCCACATGCGTCTGCGCACCACCGCACGGTTCCTGGTCGCCGCCGCGGCCACCGCCGCCCTGAGCCTCATGGGACTCAACGCGTCCCCGGCCGCCGCCTCGCCCCTGGACATCCCGCCCAAGGGCGCCAACGACTGGTCCTGCAAGCCGGATTCCGCGCACCCGCAGCCCGTCGTGCTGGTCAACGGCACGTTCAAGCTGATGGTGGAGAACTGGTCCAAGCTCTCCCCGGCGCTCAAGGACGCGGGCTACTGCGTCTTCGCCTTCAACTACGGGAACATGGAGACCGACCCGATCCCGCAGTCGGCCGCCGAGCTCAAGGACTTCGTCGAGGCCGTGCGCGGCGCGACGGGCGCGGAGAAGGTCGACATCGTCGGGCACAGCCAGGGCGGCATGCTGCCCCGCTACTACGTGAAGTTCCTCGGCGGCGCCGACAAGGTCGACGACCTCGTGGGCATCGTCCCCTCCAACCACGGCACCAAGAACCCGCTCGCCATACCGGCCGGCTGGACCTTCTGCCCGTCCTGCGTCGACCAGCGCTGGGGCTCGGACCTGCTCAAGAAGCTCAACGACGGCACCGAGACCCCCGAGGGCCCCGACTACACCGTCGTCACCACCCGCTACGACGAGGTGGTCATCCCCTACACCAGCGCCCTGCTGACCGGCCCGGCCGAGCGGCTGACCAACGTCGTCCTGCAGGACAAGTGCCCGCTCGACCTCTACATGCACGACCAGGCCACCAAGGACCCGGTCGTCGCCCAGTGGGTGCTCAACGCCCTGGGCCGCAAGGGCCCGGCCGACCCCGGCTTCCAGCCCCGCTGCCTCGGCGGCGCCTGATCCGGCCGGTCCCGGTCCGGCGGGGCCCGGTCCCGGCCCTCACCGGGGCCGGGAGGAAAGGCGTCAGGCGGCCTTGGCCGCGCGCGCCTTGGTGGCGTACATGTCCACGTACTCCTGGCCCGACAGACGCATCACATCGCTCATCACCTCGTCGGTGACGGCGCGCAGCACATAGCGGTCGCGGTCCATGCCCTCGTAGCGGGAGAAGTCCAGCGGCTCGCCGAAGCGCACCGTCACCGGCGCGATGCGCGGCAGGCCCTTGCCGCTCGGCTGCACCTTCTCCGTGCCGATCATCGCGAACGGCACCACCGGCGCGCCCGTCATCAGCGTCAGGCGGGCGATGCCGGTACGGCCCCGGTACAGACGGCCGTCGGGGGAGCGGGTGCCCTCCGGGTAGATGCCGAAGATCTTGCCCTCCTCCAGCACCCGGCGCCCCGTCATCAGCGCGGCCACACCGCCGTTGCCGCCGTCCCGGTCCACCGGGATCATGCCCGACGAGCTGAAGAACCAGGCCATCAGCCGGCCCTTGAGGCCCTTGCCCGTGACGTACTCGTCCTTGCCGATGAAGAACACCTGGCGCTTGACGACCAGGGCCAGGAACAGCGAGTCGATGAACGTCGTGTGGTTGCCGGCGAGGATCACCGGCCCGGTGCCCGCGATGTGCTCGGCTCCCTCCACCGTGGGGCGGTACAGGACGCGCATGAGCAATCCGAGGAACGCCTTGAGCAGGATGCGGGACAACGGGATCCTCCGGTCGTGATGTTCGGTCGGGCGCACGGGGCGCGGTCGCTGACGATACTCGTGAGTACGACCGGGCGCACGCGTGGTTGACCGAGTCGAAACAGAGTGTTGACGTGACTTTTCACTCCGTTCGACCGCCGTTCTTCAGGACGGAAGTCGTACCCGCATACGATCGCCCGGCCAACGCAACACCACGGAACGAGGAGAGTTCATGCAGCAGGAGCAGCGGCCGGGCAGGCGCACGGTGCTGGGGGCCGCGGCGGCCCTCGGCGCGGGAGCGGTCGTCCTCGGCGGCGGGGCGGCCCCGGCGGTGGCGGCCCCGGCCGCGGCGGGCAGGGGTACGGGCGGTTCGTACAAGGACCTGCCGGTGCCGACCGTCGTCGGACACCGCGGCTGCAGCGGCTCCCGGCCCGAGCACACCCTCGGCTCCTACCAGTTCGCCCTGGACAACGGCGCGGACGTCATCGAGCAGGACCTCGTCCCCACCAAGGACGGCCACCTGGTCTGCCGTCACGAGAACGACATCACCGGCACCACCGACGTCGCCTCGCGCCCGGAGTTCGCCTCCCGCAAAACGACGAAGACCGTCGACGGCGAGGCCCACACCGGCTGGTTCACCGAGGACTTCACCCTCGCCGAGCTGAGGACGCTGCGCGCCAAGGAGCGCATCCCCGCCACCCGCCCGCACAACACCCTCTACGACGGCCGCTGGCAGGTGCCCACCTTCGAGGAGGTCCTCAAGTGGGCCGAGGCCGAGGGCCGCAAGCGCGGGCGCCGGATATGGCTGCACATCGAGACCAAGCACCCCACCTACTTCCGCAAGGCCGGCCTGGGCCTGGAGGAGCGGCTGGCGAAGCTGCTGCGCCGCTACGGGCGCTCCGGCCGCAACGCGTACACGCTGCTGCAGTCGTTCGAGCCGAGCAGCCTGCAGCGGCTGAACCGGCTGGGCGTCGACTGCCCCAAGGTGCTCCTGCTGGACGACCTGACCACGCAGCCGTGGGACTTCGTCGAGGCCAAGGACCCGCGCACGGTCGCCGACCTGATCACCCCCAAGGGCCTGGCGTGGGTCGCGGGCTTCGCCCAGGGCATCGGCCCGTGGCTGAACCTGGTCATCCCGCGAGACAAGAACGACCGGCTCACCAAGCCGACCACCCTGGTGCGCGACGCGCACGCCAAGGGCCTGATCGTGCACCCGTACACGATGCGCAACGAGAACAGCTTCCTGCCGGCCGACTTCCGGCGCGGCAGCGACCCGAACGCCTACGGCGACGCGTTCGCGGCGTTCAGGACGTACTTCGCCACGGGCATCGACGGCATCTTCACCGACAACCCCGACACGGGCGCCCTCGCCCGCGCCGACTTCGTCAAGGGCTGACCGTCAAGGGCCGGCCGTCAAGCCCTGAGCGGCCGCTGCTCCCGGACGGGTGATTCGAGGGTGCCGCGGAAACCGGGGGACCGGGGACGGCGTCCCCGGTCCCGTGACACAGAGTGATCTTGTGGACCGGCTGGGGCCGTTGCTGAGGGCCGAGTGCGCCGCCGAGGCGGCCGCCGCCGGCGGCGTGGAGGCCGCCGACCTCGAACAGGGCGTCTGGCTGCGGCTGCTCAGCGAGGGCCGCACCGCCGTGACGGCGGTGCGGTTACGGGCGACCGTGCGGGCCGAGGCCCGTGCGGCGCGGCGCCGGGCGCGGCGCGAGGTGCCGTACGACCCGACGGCCGAGGCGGCGCCCGGCGTGGTGGCCGGCGTCGAACAGGCGGTCCTGGCCGCCGAGGCCGGCCGGGAGCTGCGGGCGGCGGTCCGCCGGCTGCCCGGCCGCTGCCCGGGGCTGCTGGGCGCCCTGCTGTCGGGCCATGACCCGACCTACCGGGAAATCGCAGGGAAGTTGGGAATGTCACAAGGATCTCTGGGGCCGGTACGTTCCCGTTGCCTGGGATGCCTGCGCAGAATGCTCATGCCAGAGATTGCGGCTCCTTCACCCGGGGGAAAGGAGCGTTAAGCGACCCACCAGGGGAGGCATGCGCACATGGGTATGAGCGTGACCATCTCGGCCGCGGCCGGGACCGATGCCGAGCAGATCCTCAAGCTGCAGTATCTCTGCTACCAGAGCGAGGCCGAGCTCTACGGCGACTACTCCATCGAGCCCCTCACCCAGACCCTCGACGACCTGCGCGCCGAACTGGGCGGCGGCTGCGTGCTCGTGGCCCGGCTCGGCGCGGAGGTCGTCGGCTCGGTGCGCGGGGCGGTCGACGCCGAGGGCACGGCCGTGATCACCGGCCTCATCGTGCACCCCCGGATGCAGCGGCACGGCCTGGGCGGCCGCCTGCTCGCCGCGCTCGAGGAGCGGCTGGCGCGGGACTGGTCGGCCAAGCGCTACCGGCTGGCCACCGGCCGGCGCAGCGAGGGCAATCTGCGGCTGTACCGCAAGTGGGGCTACGAGCGCACGGGCACCGAGGAAGTGAGCCGCAAGCTCACGCTCGTCACGCTCGAGAAGGAGGCCCGGCCCGCCGGGGAGCCCGTCTATGCCACGAGTGCCTAGGGCCTGTCGTCACATTCCCGTCTGCCCCGCGACGCCTGGCACGCTCCCCCGAGCTCTTCGAGCAGGGGGCGCCCCCACTCGCCGCACCGGGCGAAAGCCCAAGTACGTCCAGTACGAGGACTTCCGCCCGGCACGCCGAGAGCACGCACCAGACGCCGCGGGGCCGCCCTCCGGGCGACGACGGCAATGTGACGACAGACCCTAGGCGCTCGTCGCCTCCCGGCTCCGGTTCGCCCCGCGCAGCCAGACCATCGCGGTCACCGGCAGGATGACCGGGATGAAGAGGTAGCCCATGCCGTAGTCCGACCAGACCGTGGCGTCGGGGAAGGCGGACGGCTCCAGCAGCGTCCACGTGCCCACGACCAGTACGCCGGCCAACTCGGCCGCGCAGCACACCAGCGCCGCCCGGCGGGCCGACTCCCCGCCGCGCACCAGCGAGTAGGTGATGAAGGCATAGACCACGGCCGCGGCCGCCGACAGGACGTACGCCAGCGGCGCCCTGCCGAAGTCCAGGATCATCTGGACGACCGAGCGGGACGCCGCCGCGACGGTGAACACCCCGTACAGCCAGACCAGCAGCCGGCCGGGGCCCTGGCCCAGGTCGAAGCCGGACCGCCGGCGCGCGTCGGTGGATTCGGTCATGTCAGCCTCCCCAGATGTCGTAGAGCCGCACCTCGAGCACGGCCAGGATCACCGCGCCGGCCGACACCGTGGCCGAGCCCCAGCGGGTGCGTTCGGCCAGGGACATGAAGCCCGCCGCGGGCACCGCGGCCGCCGCGCCCAGCAGATACGCCACGAAGATCGCCGTGCCCTGCTCGGGCCGGTCGCCGCCGGCCAGCCGCACCACGCCGATGACGAGCTGCACCAGGGCCAGCAGGGAGACCACGGCCATGCCGATGAAGTGCCAGTCCTTGGTGGGCTGGTCACGGGAGAAGGCGAAGCCGCACCAGGCGGCCAGTACGAGGGCGGCCAGACCGGCCGCGAGCGTCAGCGCGTCGATCACCGCGGCCCCCGGACGGCGCGGGTGTGCGGACGGGGCGTGACAGGCATGGGACGACTCTAATCGCCCGCGCGGGGGCGCCCGTGCGCGGGCCCGCCGCGTCCACGGACTGATCCACCGTGTCCGCTATTCGGACAGGCTTGGCTTATTCGCACGCACTTCTGTTTTACTGGCCCGCATGACCACGACGAGCACCCGCATCCTTGCGACCGAGGCGATGAACACGCCCGGTGCTGCTCGTCGCATGTGTCGAATGTGTGACTGCTGAGGGCCCCCGTCCGTGCCTCGCGCCCCGAAGCGAGACCCCGTAGCGCCCCCGTACCCGGCCACAGCAGCCGGAACGGCAGGCTCCCGCCCCGCGTCACCAGGACCCCCGATCCGCGCCCCCGGCGCACGACG
Source organism: Streptomyces sp. NPDC053048 (assembly GCF_044547045.1). NCBI lineage: Bacteria > Bacillati > Actinomycetota > Actinomycetes > Kitasatosporales > Streptomycetaceae > Streptomyces > Streptomyces sp. NPDC053048. The sequence goes on along the minus strand of NZ_JBITZS010000008.1, from coordinate 218,697 downwards.
GGGACACCTATGCCGCGTTCCGCAATGAATTGCCCGTGCCCGGCATTCACCGCCGCGCACTCGACAGTGACGGAAACCCCCTGTGATCACCACTACGGGCCTGACAAAGGTCTACCGCTCACGCGGCCGCGAGGTCACCGCCCTCGACGGCGTCGATCTGCACGTCCGTGAGGGCGAGGTGTACGGCGTCGTCGGACAGAGCGGCGCCGGCAAGTCGACCCTCATCCGCTGCGTCAACCTGCTCGAGCGCCCCAGCTCCGGCACGGTCACCGTGGACGGCCAGGACCTCACCGCACTCGCCGGCCGCGGCCCCCGCGCGGGCTCCGAACTGCGCAAGGCACGCAGCCGCATCGGCATGGTCTTCCAGCACTTCAACCTGCTCTCCTCGCGCACCGTGCAGAGCAACATCGAACTGCCGCTCGAGATCCTCGGCGTCTCCGGCAAGGAGCGCGAGCGCAAGGCCCTCGAACTCCTCGACCTCGTCGGCCTGTCCGACAAGGCCAAGGCCTACCCGGCCCAGCTCTCCGGCGGCCAGAAGCAGCGCGTCGGCATCGCCCGCGCCCTGGCCGGCGACCCCAAGGTGCTGCTCTCCGACGAGTCGACCTCCGCGCTCGACCCCGAGACCACCCGCTCCATCCTCCAGCTGCTGCGCGACCTCAACCAGCAGCTGGGCCTGACCGTCCTCCTCATCACCCACGAGATGGAGGTCGTCAAGACCATCTGCGACTCCGCGGCCCTGATGAAGGGCGGCCGCGTCGTGGAGCACGGCACCGTCTCCGAGATCCTGGCCACCCCCGGCTCCGAGCTCGCCGCCGAGCTCTTCCCGGTCGGCGGCGAGCCCTCCGGCCCGAACCGCACCGTCGTGGACGTCACCTTCCACGGCGAGGCGGCCACCCAGCCGGTCATCTCCCAGCTGTCCCGTACGTACAACATCGACATCTCGATCCTGGGCGCCGCGATGGACACCGTCGCCGGCAAGCAGGTCGGCCGGATGCGCATCGAGCTGCCCGGCCGCTTCGAGGAGAACGTCGTCCCCATCGGCTTCCTGCGCGAGCAGGGCCTGCAGGTCGACGTCGCCGACGTGAAAAGCCCGGCACCCGCCGACGCGCTCCTGAAGGAAGGTGCCAAGTGACCTGGACCGAGATGCAGCCCCTGCTGCGCGACGCCTGTCTCGACACCCTCTTCATGGTGTGGTGGTCCACCGTCTGGGCGGTCATCGGCGGAATCCCGCTGGGCCTGCTGCTGGTCCTCACCGACCGCGGCGCCCTGCTGCAGAACGTCGTGGTGAACAAGGTCATCGGCGTGATCGTCAACCTCGGCCGCTCGCTGCCCTTCATCATCCTGCTCGTCTGGCTGATCCCCCTCAGCCGGCTGATCGTCGGCACCTCCATCGGCCCCAGCGCGGCCGTGGTGGCCCTGGTCATCGGCGCCGTGCCGTTCTTCGCCCGCCTGGTGGAGACCGCCATCCGCGAGGTCGACCACGGGCTGATCGAGGCGGCGCAGTCGATGGGCGGCGGCACCTTCACCGTCGTCTTCAAGGTCCTCCTGCCGCAGGCCCTGCCCTCCCTCATCGCCGGCCTGACCACCACCGTCATCGCCCTGCTCGGCTACTCCGCCATGGCCGGCGCGGTCGGCGGCGGCGGCCTGGGCAACCTGGCCATCACCTACGGCTACATGCGCCACGAGACCGACCTGATGAACGTCACCATCGTGCTGCTGATCGTCATAGTCACGGTCGTCCAGGTCGCCGGCGACCTGACCGTACGACGCCTGACCCGGCGCAGCGGCCGCCAGGCCGCGGCCGTGGGCCTGCGCCGGCTCTGGGCCCCCGCCGTGCCCAGGCCCCGCCCGGCCGCCGAAGCGGCCCCGGAGCCCACCAAGGCCGCATGAGCCCACGGCCGAACCGGCCGCACCCCCCAGAACCCACGAAGCCCGGACCCTTTGCCGGGCGGCAACACCTCGTGAGAACAAGAAAGAGGCACTCTTCGTGCGTACCACCGTCAAGCTCACCTCCGCCCTCGCCGCGGCCGCCGCACTCACCCTCGGCCTGAGCGCCTGCAGCGCCCCCTCCGACACCTCCTCGAGCTCCTCCAAGAAGGGCAAGGACGCCGACCCGGCCGCCAAGCTCGTCGTCGCCGCCAGCCCCACCCCGCACGGCGACATCCTCAACTTCGTCAGAGACAAGCTCGCCAAGGACGCCGGCCTGAACCTGGAGGTGAAGGAGTTCAACGACTACGTGCTCCCCAACACCGCCACCCAGAACGGCGACGTCGACGCGAACTTCTTCCAGCACAAGCCCTACCTCGACGACTTCAACAAGAAGAACAAGACGGACATCGTCCCCGTCGTCAACGTCGAGATCGAGCCGCTGGGCCTGTACTCCAAGAAGGGCAAGAAGGTCGGCGACCTGGGCTCCGGCTCCACCATCGCCGTCCCCAACGACGCCACCAACGAGGGCCGCGCCCTCAAGCTCCTCGCCGACAACGGCGTCATCAAGCTGAAGGCCGGCGTCGGCGCCGAGGCCAAGCTCTCCGACATCGAGGACAAGAAGGGCGTGGAGTTCACCGAGCTCGAGGCCGCCCAGATCCCCTCCCGCCTGGCCGACGTCGACGCCGCCGTCATCAACGGCAACTTCGCCATCGGCGCCAAGCTCAACCCCGCCAAGGACTCCCTGGCCCTGGAGAAGGCCGAGGGCAACCCCTACGCCAACTTCCTCGCCGTCAAGAAGGGCAACGAGGGCGACCCCCGCATCGCCAAGCTCGCCAAGCTCCTCAACTCCGACGAGGTCAAGAAGTTCATCCAGGAGAAGTTCAGCAACGGCGCCGTCATCCCCGCCTTCGGCGCCCCGAAGAGCTGACACCTTGTAACCTCGGCCATTCGTACGGTCGCAGGCCCCGCGCACACGAACCGCCCGTGCGCGGGGCCTGACACTTGGCGTATCCACCTGCCGATGCTGCATGCTGGTGCACCCGAGCCAGACCGGTACCACCCCCGAGCCACCTCGCACCGGCGTTGGAGCAGCACATGACATCCACCTTTCCGGACATCTCCATCAGTACGGACCGGCTGGTGCTGCGCCCGTTCGAAGCCGGGGACGTCTCCCCGCTGGCCGAGATGATGAACGACGAGCTCATCACGGCCTGGACCTCCGCGCCCCACCCCTACACCACCGCCGACGCCCGCGACTGGGCCCTGCGACGCGCCCCCTCGGAACGCATCTCCGGTCGCGGAATCGTCTTTGCTGTCACCGAATTCCTCACCCAGCGCCTGGTCGGCACCCTCCACCTGCGCAACACCGACTGGCGCACCCTGGCCACCGAGGTCTCCTACGTCACCGCCCCCTGGGCCCGCGGCGAGGGCTACGCCTGCGAGTCCGTGCTCGCCGTCGCCGAATGGCTCTTCCGCGACCAGAAATTCGAACGCCTCGAACTGCGCACCGCGGCCGACAACACCGCCGCCCAGCAGGTCGCCCAGAAGATCGGCTGCGTCAGCGAGGGCGTCCTGCGCAGCGCGTGGATAGCGCGCAGCCGCACCGAGGACGCCGGCTGGACCGAGATCCGCACCGACCTCATCGTCTGGAGCCTGCTGCCCGAGGACATCGACGAGTTCCGGGAGCCCACCACGGGCGGCGGATACGGCTACACGGACTACGCCGCGACCTTCCCCGAATGGCGCTGAGCGGGCCCCGCCCGCCACCCGCCCCGGCCCGCACCGGCCGGGGTAACCTCACCCTGCCCGCGCCCCGCGGGCACCGCCCCGAGACAAGCCCAGGAGACTGACGACGATGGCCGACCGGGTCACGGTGATCGGATGGGACGGCTCACCGCTGACGGACGCGGCCCGCTCCGCCCTGGGCGCCGCCACCCTGGTGGCCGGCGCCGCGCACCACCTGGCCCTGCCCGAGGTCCCGCCCACCGCCGAGCGCATCCGCCTGGGCAGCGTCGACCTCGCCGCCCGCCGCATCGCCCAGCACCGCGGCTCGGCCGTGGTCCTCGCCGACGGCGACCCCGGCTTCTTCGGCGTCGTCCGCACCCTGCGCGCCCCCGAACACGGCCTCGAGGTCGAGGTGGTCCCCGCCGTCTCCTCCGTCGCCACCGCCTTCGCCCGCGCCGGCATGCCCTGGGACGACGCCCAGATCGTCGTCGCCCACAGCCGCGACCTGCGGCGCGCCGTCAACGTCTGCCGCGCCCACCCCAAGGTCGCCGTCCTCACCTCGCCCGGCGCCGGCCCCGCCGAACTCGCCCTCCTCCTCGGACCGGTCCACCGCACCTTCGTCATCTGCGAGGAACTGGGCACCGAACGCGAACAGGTCACCGTCGTCACCTCCGACCGGGCCGTCGACCACGCCTGGCGCGACCCCAACGTCGTCATCGTCATCGGCGGCTTCGGCGAGCCCTCCGTCCAGGGCGGCGGCTGGATCGCCGGCCGCGACCCCGGCTACCCCTCGGCCGTCCGCGGCTGGGCACTGCCCGCCGACGCCTACGGCCCCGGCGGCCCCGGCGAGGGCGAGTCCACCGAACTGCGCGCCGCCCAACTCGCACGACTGGGCCCGCGCGTGGGCGACCTGGTGTGGGACATCGGCTCCGGCAGCGGCGCCGCCGCCGTCGAGGCCGCCCGCTTCGGCGCCGCCGTCATCGCCGTCGACCGCGACCCCGAGGCCTGCCGCCGCACCGCCGCCGCGGCCCGCCGGCACGCCGTGCAGCTGCAGGTGGTCCAGGGCACCGCGCCCCTGGTCCTGGAGGACCTCCCCGAACCCGACGTGGTCCGCGTCGGCGCCGGCGGCGCGCCCGTCGTCGCGGCCTGCGCCGACCGCCGCCCCGAGCGCATCGTCGCCCACGCCACCACCCGCGACGAGGCCGAGGCCATCGGCCGGGCGCTGGCCGAGGGCGGCTACACGGTGGAGTGCACGCTGCTCCAGGCAGTGGAACTCGACACAAGCGCCTGGACGGAGCGCGAGCGCGCCGTAGCCTTTCTCCTGAGTGGCCGTCGAACGCACCCCTGAGGCCCCCCGGAGGGGCTAAGGGTAGGCTGGCGGATCGTTGTGCAGCCGGTCGGTGTCCGACACCACAGTCGCCAATGCTCCGAACGCCCCCCTCGATTGGCGCGTACAGGGCAAGGTGGCACCGGACGGCACACAACGTGCCGCGAGGCATGCACGCTCGTTCTTGTCTATGGGCGTGAGCGGTTGGAAGGAGCACTACCGATGGGCGAGGGGTACGCATGACCGACACCGGCCGGTTCCCGGACGAGGGACAGCCGGAGAACGCAGGCGCACTGCCCGGCCACCCGCATCCCGCGGACGCCGCAGCCCCTGCCGACACCGGAGTCCCCGCAGCACCCGCGGCTCACTCGACGTATGCCTTCCTCGACCAGGACACCGCGGACGAGGACGACCTCCTGCTGATGCCGGGCGCCCAGGGCGCCTGGATGGAGCAGCCGCCGGTCCAGGGCGGAACGCACGAGACGGGCGGCCGCGACACGGGCTCGCTCGACTACACCGGTGTGCGCACCCCGCCCCAGGCGTCCGCCGCCGCGCCCCCGCCGCGCCGCCCGCTGCACATGGGCCCGCCCGTGCCGGAGCCCAACACCGGCGTCGTCCGCTCCCTCGCCGACCGCGGCCCCGCCACCCAGCAGCAGCCCGTCGGCTCCCCGGTCCGCCCGCCGGCCCCGCAGGTGGGCGGCGTGGAGTACCTGGACACCACGCCGGAGGACGCGCCGGCGGTGGCCTTCGTGCCGTCGCAGAACACCGGCGGCCTCACCCCGCAGGCCGCGCCCGTCCCGGCCGTGGCCGGGCACGAAATAGACGCCGGGGAGTCCCCCGAGAGCACCGCGCCGGCACCGCAGGCTGACGCGGTTTCAGCGGCAGTGGTCCCGCCCGCCGAGCCGGTGGGCGGTGGCCTGGACCTCGGCTCCGAGCCGGTCGCGGAGGCCGCGCCCGTCCCGGCCCCCGAACCCGCCCCGGAGCCGCAGGCTCCGGTCGTGCCGCCCGAGCCGGCGCAGACCGCGCAGCCGGTGCCGCCCGTGCCGGGCGCCGATGCCGCACAGGCCGTCATCGCCAGGGCGACCCAGGAGGCGGCCGCCCTGACGCAGACCGTCGCCGAGCAGGCGTCGGCCGCGCCGGTCGCGGAAGCGGCCCCGGAGAGCGTGCCCGCCCCGGAACCGGCTGCGGCTCCCGAGCCGGAGCAGCAGGCTGCCGAGGTGCCGGTGGCCGACGCTGCCGAGGTGCCGATCGCTCCGGTGGCCGAGGCGCCCGCGGCTGCGGTCGGTGAGGTGCCGGCGGCTCCCGTGGTCGAGGCCCCGGTGGCCGAGGTGCCGGCCGTCGCGTTGCCGGAAGCGCCCGTTGACGTCCCGTCGGAGCCGGCCGTACCGGCCGAGCCCGAGGCGGCGGAGGCCGCCGCGCCGGTGGCGGTTCCGGAACCGGCCGAGCCCGTGGCGGCCGCCGAGCCCGTCGCGGAGCCCGCTGTCGCTGTCCCGGCCATGCCCGAGGGGGAGGTGACGCCCGAACAGGTCGCCGAGCCCGTTGCTGAACCCGTTGCCGAACCGGTTGCGGCACCCGTCGCGGAGACAATCCCGCAGCCCGCCCCGGTGGAGCCGGTCGCGGCAGAGCCGGCCCCGATGGAGACCGCTGTACCGGAAACAGCCGCGGAACCGGTCGCGGAACCGATGGCGGAACAGGTCGTGGAACCCGTCACGGAACCGGTCGTCGTGCCCGCGCAGCGCGCGCCCGAGGTGGCCGCCGAGCCGGTACCGGAGGAGGCGGCACCGCCGGCCGGGCCCGTGGAGCCGGTGTCGGCGCAGACACCGGAGGCCGCGCCCGTGCCGGAACCGGAGCCCGCCCCCGAGCCCGCCCACATCCGCCTCGTACCGTCCGAGCCGGAAGCGACCGAGGCGGAGCCGCAGGCGCCCGCCGTCGTCCCGGCCCAGGCGCAGGCACCCGAGCCCGCCCCCGAACCGGAGACGGCGCCCGAAGCCGCGCCCGAGCCGGAGGCCGAGCCGGCCGGTCCCCCGGCCGTCGGTTACGACGAGGCCGAGCGCGCGGCCGTGCACCGCGTGATGCGGGAGCGCCGCGACATCCGCAACGGCTTCCGCCGCGACCCGATCCCGCACGAGGTGCTGCTGCGCGTCCTGGAGGCCGCGCACACGGCGCCCAGCGTGGGGCACTCGCAGCCGTGGGACTTCGTCGTCATCCGTTCCGAGGAGACGCGCCGCAGCATGCACGAGCTGGCGGCACGCCAGCGCGAGGCATACGCCAAGTCGCTCCCGAAGGCACGGGCCAAGCAGTTCAAGGAACTGAAGATCGAGGCCATCCTCGACACGCCCGTCAACATCGTGGTGACCGCCGATCCGACCCGGGGCGGCCGTCACACGCTGGGGCGGCACACCCAGCCCCAGATGGCGCCGTACTCCTCCGCGCTGGCCGTGGAGAACCTCTGGCTGGCGGCCCGCGCCGAGGGCCTGGGGGTGGGCTGGGTCAGCTTCTTCGACGAGCGCGAGATGGTCCGCGCGCTGGACCTGCCCGAGCACCTCGAGGTCGTGGCCTACCTCTGCGTGGGCTACGTCGACGAATTCCCGGACGAGCCCGAGCTGATGCAGGCCGGCTGGTCGAAGCGCCGCCCCCTGTCCTGGGTGGTCCACGAGGAGGCCTACGGCCGCCGGGCGCTGCCCGGCGAGGACCCGCACGACCTGCTCGCCGAGACCCTGCGCGGCATCCGCCCGCTGGACGCCAAGGCGCTCGGCGAGGCGTGGGAGCGCCAGAAGCGGATGACCAAGCCGTCGGGCGCGCTCGGCATGCTGGAGATCATCTCGGCGCAGCTGTGCGGCCTGTCGCGCAAGTGCCCGCCGCCGATCCCGGAGCCGGCCGCCGTCGCGATCTTCGCGGGGGACCACGGGGTGCACCACCAGGGCGTCACGGCCTGGCCCCAGGAGGTCACCTCGCAGATGGTCGCCAACTTCCTGGGCGGCGGCGCGGTGTGCAACGCCTTCGCCAACCAGGTGGGTGCCGAGGTCTGCGTCGTGGACGTGGGCGTCGCGGGCGAGCTGCCCAGTACGCCGGGCCTGCTGCCGCGCAAGATCCGTCCCGGCACCAACGACTTCACCAGCGGCCCCGCGATGACCCGCGAGGAGGCGCTGCAGGCCGTCGAGGTGGGCATCGAGACGGCCCGCGACCTGGTGACGGCCGGCAACAAGGCCCTGCTGACGGGCGAGATGGGCATCGCCAACACCACCGTGTCGGCCGCCCTGATCGCCGTCTACACCGGCGCGGACCCGGCGGAGATCACCGGACGGGGCACGGGCATCAACGACGAGATGCACGCCCGCAAGATCGACGTGGTCCGGCGCGCCCTCGAACTCCACCAGCCGGACCCGGAGGACCCGATCGGCGTCCTGGCCGCGGTCGGCGGTCTGGAGCACGCCGCGCTCGTCGGCCTGATCCTGGGCGGTGCGTCGCTGCGCACGCCGGTGATCCTCGACGGTGTGAGCGCGGGGGCGGCGGCGCTCGTCGCACGGGCCATCGCGCCGGAGGCCTTGGCGGCCTGCATCGCCGGGCACCGCAGCGCGGAGCCGGGGCATGTGGCGGCCCTGACCAAGCTGGGGCTGCGCCCGCTGGTCGACCTCGACCTCCGCCTCGGCGAAGGCACGGGGGCGTTGCTGGCGCTGCCGGTGGTGCAAAGCGCTGCGCGCGCGATGCACGAAGTGGCGACGTTCGACACCGCTGGGGTGACCGAGAAGGGCTGACGTGCCCGGCACCGGGGTTACCGCCTAGGGTGCGGGCCGTCGTTCCGGTTGTGCCCACCCGTTCCGCCCCAGCGGAACGACTGCCCACAACCCGCAGGTAGCAGGCGGCGTGAGGGGCCGGGGCGGGCTGGGATGGGCCCTGGCAGGGGCGTAAGGGTTATTTGCGGCGACGTTCCGGCCCACCTCTGCGCAGGAGGGGGGCCGTAAATAATCCAGCCCCAGAAGGGCCCGTCCCAGACCGACCCGGCCCCGCCCCACAACAAACCCGCACCCACGTAAGGTGGCCCCACCAGCGCATTCGTACGAGGAGAGCACCATGGCCGAGCACCCCGCCTACCCCGTCGGACTGCGCCTCGCCGGGCGCCGGGTAGTGGTCCTCGGGGCCGGGCAGGTCGCCCAGCGCCGCCTGCCCGCCCTCCTGGCCGCCGGCGCCGACGTCCTGCTGATCTCGCCCTCCGCCACCCCCTCCGTCGAGGCCATGGCCGAGGCCGGTGAACTGCGCTGGGAGCGCCGCCGTTACCGCGACGGCGACCTGGACGGCGCCTGGTACGCCCTGATCTCCACCGACGACCCCGCCGCGAACGAGGCCGCCTCCGCCGAGGCCGAGGCCCGCCGCGTCTGGGCCGTACGCAGCGACGACGCCGGCGCCGCCTCCGCCTGGACCCCGGCCACCGGCCGCGCCGCGGGCGTCACCGTCGCCGTCCTCACCGGCCAGGACCCCCGCCGCTCCGCCGCCGTCCGCGACGCCGTCGTCGAAGGCCTGCGCGACGGCTCCCTGGCCGCCCCTCACCACCGCACCCGCGCCGCCGGCGTCGTCGCCCTCGTCGGCGGCGGCCCCGGCGACCCCGACCTGATCACCGTGCGCGGCCGCCGGCTGCTCGCCGAGGCGGACGTCGTCATCGCCGACCGCCTCGGCCCCCGCGACCTCCTCGACGAACTGCCCCCGCACGTCGAGGTCATCGACGCGGCCAAGATCCCCTACGGCCGCTTCATGGCCCAGGAGGCCATCAACAACGCCCTCGTCGAGCACGCCAAGGCCGGCAAGGCGGTCGTCCGCCTCAAGGGCGGCGACCCGTTCGTCTTCGGCCGCGGCATGGAAGAGGTCCAGGCCCTGGCCGAACACGGCATCCCCTGCACGGTCGTACCGGGCATCTCCAGCTCGATCAGCGTGCCGGGCGCGGCCGGCATCCCGGTCACCCACCGCGGAGTGGCCCACGGCTTCACCGTCGTCAGCGGCCACGTCGCGCCCGACGACCCGCGCTCGCTCGTCGACTGGGAGGCGCTGGCCCGCCTGCACGGCACGCTCGTCCTGCTGATGTCGGTGGAGAACATCGCCGCGATCGCGGCCCGCCTCATGGAGCACGGCCGCCCGGCCGGGACGCCGGTCGCGATAGTCCAGGAAGGCACCACGGCCGCCCAGCGCCGCGTGGACGCGACCCTGGCGACGGCGGGGGAGCGGGTCAAGTCGGAAGGCATACGCCCACCGGCCGTCATCGTGATCGGCGAGGTCGTGACGGTGGCCCCGTAGCGCGGGGACGCAGGACCCGGCACCGCAACCACACCAGAAGCCCAGCAGATCAAGGCACACACCCATGGCCGAACTCATCACCATCGACGCCCCCGGCGACCCGCGCCTGCACGACTACACCGGCCTGACCGACGTGGAGCTGCGCCGCCGCCGCGAGCCCGCCGAGGGCCTCTTCATCGCCGAGGGCGAGAAGGTGATCCGGCGCGCCCTGGAGGCCGGCTACGAGATGCGGTCGATGCTGCTGACGCCCAAGTGGACGGAGGTGATGCGCGATGTCATCGACGACAGCGCCGCCCCCGTCTACACGGTGACCCCGGACCTGGCGGAGCGGGTGACGGGCTATCACGTGCACCGCGGCGCGCTCGCCTCCATGGCCCGCAAGCCGCTGCCCGCGGCGGGGGAACTGCTGCGCGACGCCCGGCGGGTGGCCGTGCTGGAGTCGCTGGTGGACCACACCAACATCGGGGCGATCTTCCGGAGCGCCGCCGCCCTCGGCATGGACGCGGTCCTGCTCTCCCCGGACTGCGCCGATCCGCTCTACCGCCGCTCGGTGAAGGTCTCGATGGGGGCCGTCTTCGCCGTCCCCTACGCCCGCCTGGAGACGTGGCCGCGCGACCTGGAGACGGTTCGGGAGGCGGGGTTCCGCCTGCTGGCCCTCACTCCGCACGAGCGGGCCACGTCGATGGACGAGGCCGCCCCGCACCGCCTGGACCGCGTCGCGCTCATGCTCGGTGCGGAAGGTGACGGCCTGTCGGAACGGGCGCTGCGCGCGTCGGACGAGTGGGTCCGCATCCCGATGGCCCACGGCGTCGACTCGCTGAACGTGGGCGCCGCGGCGGCCGTGGCGTTCTACGCGGTGACGACGGGCCGCCCGGCGCACTGACGCCGAGGCGGAAAACGATCTACGGCCCGAAGGACACCCCACCCGAGCCCGAAGAAGCCACCGGCGCCACCGGCACGGCTCCGGCACTCCGCGCAGGCCCCTGGCACCCCTGCGCCGCCGCGATGCCGAGTGCGACCAGCAGCGTCACCACGACGAAGACGATGAGCCGCTGCCGCAGCAGCTTGCGGTCCGGGCCCGGTCGCCGGGCACCGGCGCCGGCCCCCGGCCGGGTGCGGGCACCGGTGCGGGAGCCGCCTCCCCGGACGTCACGCTGTGCCCTGGCGGCGCCCCGCGGGTCGACGGCGGTGCGCGCGGCGCCCTTCGGCGGGTGGGGCCGCGGGGTGGGCGCGCTGCCGGGTCGTCGCTCGGTGCGCTGCCGCTCGTACTCCGCCGCCCGCCGCGCGGACGGCCGGTCCGGCTCGCGGCGGGGCGACGGCGGACGGCCCTCGGAGAGCCCGTGGGCCTCGCGGGCCGCGATCTCCTTGAGCCGCAGGGACAGCTGCAGCGTGCTCGGCCGCTCCTCCGGATCCTTGGCCAGACAGGCGTGAATGAGCGGGGCCAGAGCGTCGGGCACGCCCATGAGCTGCGGTTCCTCGTGCACGACGCGGTAGAGCATGACCTCCGAACTGCCCTGGCCGAACGGGGAGTCCGCCGTGGAGGCGTAGGCGAGCGTGGCGCCCAGCGCGAAGACGTCCGTGGCGGGCGTCACGGCGGCGCCGCGCACCTGTTCGGGGGCGAGGAAGCCCGGCGAGCCCACCGCCGTCCCCACATGGGTGAGCGTGCTCGCACCCGTGGCCCAGGCGATCCCGAAGTCGATGATGCGCGGGCCCTTGGGGGAGAGCAGGATGTTCGACGGCTTGAGGTCGCGGTGCACGACGCCGGCGTCGTGCACGGCCAGCAGGCCCTCGGCCAACGCCGCGCCGATGGACGCGGTCTGAGCGGCCGACAGCGGCCCCTCCTCGTTCACCTTGTCGTGCAAGGAGGGCCCCGGTACGTACTGCGTGGCGAACCAGGGCCGGTCCGCCTCGAGGTCGGCGGCCACCAGCCGCGCCGTACAGCCGCCGCGGATGCGCCGGGCGGCGGAGACCTCGCGGGCGAAGCGGGAGCGGAACTCCTGGTCCTCGGCGAGGTCCGGGCGAATGACCTTCAGTGCGACCCGCTGCCCGCGCCGGTCGGAGCCCAGGTAGACCACGCCCATGCCGCCGGCACCGAGCCTGCGGTGCAGCCGGAACGAGCCGACGACACGCGGGTCCTCGCGCCGGAGCCGCATCATCGTCATCTTGGTCCCCTACCTCCGGTGGGGCTGCCCCACTCGCTGCCGGTTGGCCGCCCGGCCCGTTGGCCGCCCGGCCTCTGACGTGGCACAGCTTACGGATTGACGGACGGTCGCGCTGATAGGCCGCGCATGCGTCGGCAAGTGGATTACCGGTGCCCGGCGGGACGCCCACGGCACGCGCGCGAGACGGCCGGGGCCCGCTCACGGCCCCGGACCGGGGACTCAAGGGACCGCTGGTGAAGGGGGATTGACGGCCTGAAGGGTGGCCGGTCCGGGACGGCCCCGGACGCCCGGGGCGGGACTCGAACGTATGAAGCGGTGGTGGACGGGGCCGGCCGACGGTCGCCGCCGACCGTCCGCGGGGACGTGCCGGAAGTGATCGAGATCACCTGGGGGAGGGCTGTTCCCGCGGCCGGCCGCGCGCACCCTCTCGGGGAGGACCCCCGAGAGGAGGGGGAGGGGACTACACCCACGGGAGTAGCCGCGGAGCCCCGGCCTCATCCTCGGGGAGAACCGTCAAGCGGTACGAGGGCATGACGCCGGGCCGTCGCCCCGCGCCTAGTGTTGAGGGCAAGCGGCGGGTGCGCATACTCGTCCCCCGAGGTCAGGTGCCCGCCGCCCCATATACGCAACGCATCCGCCGGCATCGGCGGGAACAGCGGCAACAGGGGAGAGGAGAAGAACGATGGCGTACTCCACGGAACGCCCCGGCGGCCGGGCGCGGACCGTCCGGCAGTCCACGGACGTCCTGGACGTGTTCGGTCAGCGTCCTTCTCCCACCCGGCACCCGCTGGTCGCGGCGGCCATGGTGCTGCCGCTGGCGGCCTTCCTGGCCGTCGCCTTCGGCGGCTGGGACGCCGTCGTCACACAAGCGTCGTCCGTGGCCGGAATGCTGGGGCGCTGAGCGCGCCCCGGGTCCGGGAGAGCGGCCCGGACCGGGGCACGACGGCCATAACCCCGTGGGGACGGGGGTGCGGCGGACGGCACGACGGGCCGGGTACCTGGGGAGGTGCCCGGCCGTCGCGTATCCGCGGGCAGGGCCTCCCGCATCCACACCCACAGGCGGAGCGAGGGGCGCGGGGACGAAAAAAGACCGGTGGCCGGAGCCCGAGGGCCCGGCCACCGGCCGTTCGACGTGCGCGATACTGGGATTGAACCAGTGACCTCTTCCGTGTCAGGGAAGCGCTCTCCCGCTGAGCTAATCGCGCGGGCAAGATCCATGGGGATCCTGGTGGACGATACTGGGATTGAACCAGTGACCTCTTCCGTGTCAGGGAAGCGCTCTCCCGCTGAGCTAATCGTCCGGGACGTGGCTACGCCGCCGATGGCGACGTGTGACGCGTGCGCGATACTGGGATTGAACCAGTGACCTCTTCCGTGTCAGGGAAGCGCTCTCCCGCTGAGCTAATCGCGCGGGCAAGATCCGTGAGGATCCTGGTGGACGATACTGGGATTGAACCAGTGACCTCTTCCGTGTCAGGGAAGCGCTCTCCCGCTGAGCTAATCGTCCTTGGAGGTGGAGACGGGATTTGAACCCGTGTAGACGGCTTTGCAGGCCGTTGCCTCGCCTCTCGGCCACTCCACCAGGAGTGCGGGGGTTCGGGAAGATCCCCCACTCGAGCGGACAACGAGACTCGAACTCGCGACATCCACCTTGGCAAGGTGGTGCTCTACCAACTGAGCTATGTCCGCACTTGTCGTTTGCTCCGTTTCGCTTCCGCGTCCCGGCGACGTGTTGAACTTTAGCGGATTCCGGCGCCAGCTCAAATTCCGTTTGCCCAGCGTGCTGCGCTGATCCCGCCGCCCGGCCGCTGCCGGACCCCGCGCCATAGACTCGATGACGTGCAGAGCCTCCCCCCGATGTCCTCCCCGATGGCCCGCTTCGGCGGCCTGATCGCCACTGACCTGCGCGATGTCACCAGCGACCCGGCGGCCCTGGAATCCGCGGGCTGGTGGGCGGTGGTCGCCGACTTCGAGGGGGGTCTGACGTGCGCACGCTTCGGTGACGTCCGCCCCGCCCCCGCGCCCGCCCCCGTGCCGGGCCGCTGGCGGGGCCCGGCACCCGAGGACTGGACCAGCTCCCTGGACCGCGCCGCCTACGTCGCGGGTGTGCGGCGCATACGCGAGCACATAGCCGCCGGCGAGGTCTACCAGGCCAACCTCTGCCGCGTCCTGAGCGCGCCCCTGCCCGACCCGGACGCCGCCGACGTGGACGCCCTGACCGCCCTCCTCGCCCGCGGCAACCCCGCCCCCTACGCCGGAACGGTCCGGCTGCCCGCCCACGGGGTGGAGGTGGCCACCGCCTCCCCCGAGCTCTACCTGCGCCGCTCCGGCCGCACCGTGGAGTCCGGTCCGATCAAGGGCACCGGGCGCACCGCCGCGGACCTGCTGGAGAAGGACCACGCCGAGAACGTGATGATCGTGGACCTGGTCCGCAACGACCTGGGGCGGGTCTGCGCCACCGGCTCCGTGACCGTCCCCGAGCTGTGTGCCGTCGAGCAGCACCCCGGCCTGGTCCACCTCGTCTCCACCGTCAGGGGGGAGATCGCCGACGGTGCCGGCTGGGCGGAGCTGTTCGCCGCCACCTTCCCGCCCGGCTCGGTGACCGGCGCCCCCAAGGCCAGCGCCCTGGACATCATCGACTCCCTGGAGACCGCGCCCCGCGGCCCGTA
This sequence comes from Streptomyces sp. NPDC053048, assembly GCF_044547045.1. NCBI lineage: Bacteria > Bacillati > Actinomycetota > Actinomycetes > Kitasatosporales > Streptomycetaceae > Streptomyces > Streptomyces sp. NPDC053048. Next base: position 203,602 of record NZ_JBITZS010000008.1, on the reverse strand, counting down.
CTGCGGAGGCGTCGGCTGGGTGGACGCCGACCGCGGCACCGGCGAGCTGGCCGTGGGCATCCGCACCTTCTGGATCGACCGCGCGGCCACCGGCGGCCCCGTGCTGCGCTTCGGCACCGGCGCCGGCATCACCTGGGGGTCCGACCCCGAGCGGGAGTGGGCCGAGACGGAGCTCAAGGCCTCCCGGCTGCTCGCGATAGCGTCGGGAACACACCGGCCGCTCGAAGGGACGAAACGGTGAGAATCTGGCTCGACGGCGCACTGCGCGACGCGGACGACGCCCATGTCTCCGTCTTCGATCACGGACTGACGGTCGGCGACGGCGTCTTCGAAACGCTCAAGACCACCGACGGGCGGCCCTTCGCCCTCACCCGCCACCTGGCCCGGCTCACCCGCAGCGCCCAGGGCCTGGGCCTGCCCGAGCCCGACCTGGACCAGGTGCGCCACGCCTGCGCGGAGGTCCTCGCGGCGAACCCCGTGCCGCTGGGCCGGCTGCGGATCACCTACACCGGTGGGCTCTCCCCCCTCGGCTCCGACCGCGGCACCACCGGCCCCACCCTCGTCGTGGCCCTCACCCCCACCACCCACCGCCCCGACACCACGGCCGCCGTCACCGTCCCCTGGACGCGCAACGAGCGCGGAGCCCTCGCCGGACTGAAGTCCACCTCCTACGGCGAGAACGTCGTCGCCCTCGACCGGGCCCGGCGCCAGGGCGCCACCGAGGCACTGTTCGCCAACACCGTCGGCGCACTGTGCGAGGGCACCGGCTCCAATGTCTTCGTGGTCCTCGACGGCGAGCTGCTGACCCCGCCCGTCTCCTCCGGCTGCCTGCCCGGCATCACCCGCGCCCTGGTCCTGGAATGGACCGGCGCCAAGGAGACCGACCTGCCCTTCGACGTCCTCGGGCGCGCCGAGGAGATCTTCCTGACCTCCAGCCTCCGCGACGTCCAGGCCGTCCACGCCCTCGACGGCCGCCAACTGCCCGGCGCGCCGGGCCCGGTGACCGCGAAGGCGATGCGGATCTTCGACGAGCGAGCGGGCGCGGACCTCGATCCGTGAACCGGGTGACGCGGCGGGGCCGGGCCGGTACAACACGAAGGTGACCACCACCCTGCGGCCCACCGCACCCGAACAGCGCACCGACGACGGCAGCCGGTCCCGTCCCTACGAGGTCTGCGTCAACAGCCGGCGCGTCGGCACGATCGACATCTCCACCGACCCCCGGCTCGGACCGGCCTTCGGGCGCATCACCCACCTGGCCATCAACGAGCGCGACCGGCACCGCGGCCGCGCCACCGTGGCCGCGCTCGCCGCCGAGGAAGTGCTGCGCGGCTGGGGCTGCCGCCAGGTCGCGGTGAGCGTCCCGGCGAGCGCGGGGACCGCGCTGGGGCTGGCCGGCGCGCTCGGCTACACCGAGCGCAGCCGCACCCTGTCCAAGCCGCTGGACCGGGCCCCCGCACTCCCCGACGGCAGCGTGCCCCGCCCCATGGGCGAGGCCGAGTTCGGGCCGTGGTCGGCACACTCGCGGGAACGCAACGCGGGGGAGTGGGCGGACCGCGGCGTGCCGCGCCCCCAGGCCCAGGCCAAGGCCGAGCGCGACCACGCCGACCTGCTGCCGCGGGGCGCGGCGAGCCCCGGTGCCGTCCTGCGGGTACTGGCCCACCACGGCGAGGACGTGGGCACCCTGTGGCTGGGGCGGCGCGACGGCGCCCCGTACGTCTACGACGTCGAGGTCGCCGGAGCCCACCGGGGCCGGGGACACGGCCGCACCCTGATGCTCCTGGCCGAGCGGGAGGCCCTGGCGGCCGGGGCGGCCACGCTCGGCCTCAACGTCTTCGCGGGGAACACGGCGGCCCTGCGGCTGTACGCATCGCTCGGCTACCGGCCGACCGCGTTCCACCTCTACAAGACGCTGCTGTGACGCCCCCTTCCGGCGGCGGCCCTATTCCGCCAGCAGCCGGTCGGCGATCTCCTCGATCCGCTCCCGCAGACCCTCCTGGCTCTTGCCCCCGTCCAGCCGCTCACCGCCGATGACGTACGTGGGCGTGCCGCTCACCCCGATCGCCTTGCCCTCGGCCTGGTCGGCGTCGACGGCCAGCATGTGCCGCCCGTCGATCAGCGCGGTGTCCACCTCCTCGGCGTCCAGGCCCAGGTCGCCCGCCACCTCGACGAGCAGCTTCTCGCCGCGGGCGCCCAGGTCGGCGGTCCGGGCCAGCAGGGCCTCGGCGTACGGCCACGCCCGCCCCTGGTCCGCCGCCTCCTCGGCGGCCTGCGCGGCGGCGTAGGCGTGCTTGTTCTTCGCCAGCGGGAAGTGCCGCAGCCGGATCTCCAGCCGGTCGCCGTAGCGGGCGCGCAGCGCCCGCAGGTCCTCGAGGGCCTGGTGACAGTCGGGGCACTGCAGGTCGCACCAGACGTCGAGAACGGCGTGCGAGGCGCTGGTGGTGTCGGTATCGCTCATGGGGCCAGTCTTCCAGCCCGGCCGGACACGGGTGCTCCCCTCCCCGGGGAGGAGGCGCACCCGCCGCCGACCCGGAGATCCCCCCGATACCCGGCGCCGGTCGTGGCACGTCCGGCCGCGGCCGGTGCACGATGGACACAGGAGACCGTCACCGGCAGGAGGACCGGATGCTGACCTCGACCGTATGCGCCGCGGTGTCCGCGGCCGGGCTGGGCATCGCCCTGCTGACGGCGTACCGCAAGCGCTTCCTCGCCGCGACCCGGATCGCGGCCTGGTCCCTCGTCCCCATCGGCCTGGTGCTGACGGGGATCGTCGACTGGGTGCGGGACGTCGTCCTCAAGCCCAGCGTCTGGGCGGGCTTCGGCGTGCTCGCGCTCTCCGCCCTGCTGTTCATGATCAGCCGCGCCGTGGAGCGGCGCCGCGGCGGCACCCGCGAGGACCGCCGGGCCGCGGCCGCCGGGCGGGCCGGCGCCGTGGCCCCCACGGCCTCCGCCCCCTCGCTGGGCTCCGGCCGCGCGGGGGACCGCACGGCGACCGGCGGGACGAAGGCCCCGGCCCGCGACGCGGAGGACTTCTCGGACATCGAGGCGATCCTCAAGAAGCACGGGATCTGACGGGAACCGGTCGGACCTGACGAACTCCCGCCGGGAGTTGCCGCGTTGGGCCGCGGACCGGCCCCCCGCTGCGCCATGATCTGTCGGAGATGAACGACGAACCACCGGCCCAGATCACCGATGAGCCGCGCGGCTGCCTGTTCGCGCTCTCTCAGCCGCCCCTGATGTTCTTCCTCGCCTTCGTCGGCACGCTGGTCCTGCTGACCGCCGTGCACGACCTGTACCGCTGGTGACCCCGCCGGCGCGGCGGCCGTCAGTCCGCGGCCCCCCGGCGACGCGCCCGGTACGCGGCCACGTGCAGCCGGTTCCCGCAGGTGCGACCGTCGCAGTAGCGCCGCGAGCGGTTGCGGGAGAGATCGACGAAGGCCCGTCCGCAGTCCGGTGCCGCGCACCGGCGCAGCCGCTCGCGCTCGCCCTCCACCAGCAGGAACGCCAGCGCCATCCCTCCGTCCGCCGCGAGGTGCTCGGCGAGGGAGGCCCCGGGGGCGAAGTAGTGGACGTGCCAGTCGTAACCGTCGTGATCGGTCAGCCGGGGCGTGGTGCCCGCCTCGGCGACCAGGGCGTTCAGCAGCGCCGCGACGGCCTGCCCGTCCTCGGTGTCGAACGCCTGGCCGAAGCGGTCCCGTATGGACCGCACGGCGGCCAGATCACGCTCCCGCAGCACCTCGATGCCACTGATCTCATGGCGCTCGACGAAGGCCCGCAGCGCCGCGAGGTCCTCGAGCTCCATGTTCAGCAGGTCGACGACGGCGTCGAGCGTGCGGCGGGTGTCGTGGTTGATCAGCACGGAACAGTTCGCTCCCTGGCCGGACGGACGGAGGGCGGCAATTGTTCGACCGCGGGGAGCAGACTCTAGCGGCTTCGCGACGCGACGGCGCCGTCGTCCGCGGTGGATCCGCGGACGACGGCGCCGTGCCGTGCTGCCGGTATGCGCGATGTTCGCGTGAGGGGCGCGCGGCCTCCCCGAGTGGGCCGGCGCGCCCGGATCAGCTCCGGCCGGGCATCAGCTCTCGGCCAGGATGTGTGAGAGCTCGGTGTCCAGATCGAAGTGACGGTGCTCGGTGCCTGGCGGAACGGCGGCGTCCGTCCGCTTGAGGAAGGACTCCAGGGCTCGCGCCGGGGCCTCCAGTAGAGCCTCGCCCTCGGGCGAGCTCAGCGCGATGCAGACGACGCCCTGGCCGTGGCTGCGGGACGGCCAGACGCGGACGTCGCCCGTCCCGGTGGGCCGGTGCAGGCCCTCCGCGAGCAGGTCCCTGGCGAAGACCCACTCGACCGTCTCTTCGGCTCCGGTGTGGAAGGTGGCGTGCACGGCATACGGATCGGCCGTGTCGTACCGCAGGCCCGCGGGTACGGGCAGTGAGGATTCGCTCGACACAACGAGGCGCAGGTGCAGCTCGCAGCTGACCGTGGTGTTCATAAGCGCCAAGGCCTTTCGCTCAGTGTGCGCTCGGGGATTCGCACGTCGGCGAAATCGACATGCCACCTACGGTGCCGTTGTAAACCCCTCTGCCCGTTTTGAGACTCTTCGGATACCTCGTACGGCCCAGCGTTCGCGCCGCTCATACCGCTGAACGGGTGAGGTCCCGGCCGTCGGGTACGTTGTGCTCCATGAACGCGGAGAGTGACGAGCGGAGATCCGCTCATGCGGACAGTGACGGCGAGCCGGTCAAGCCCCTCGGCTCCCGGGCCCCGCACTTCATCAAGAGATCCCGGCCCCTGCACATCAGCTGGCAGGTCGGCGTCTTCGTCGTCGGCCTCGCCGTCGTCGTCGCCGGCATCATCATGCTGCCCCTGCCCGGCCCCGGCTGGCTGGTGATCTTCGGCGGCATGGCGATCTGGGCCACCGAGTTCGTCTGGGCCCAGCTCGTCCTGCGCTGGACCAAGCGCAAGGTCACCGAGGCCGCCCAGCGCGCCCTCGACCCCAAGGTCCGCCGCCGCAACATCACCCTCACCGTCATCGGCCTCGTGATCGTCGCCGTGCTCGTGGGGATCTACGTCGCGAAGTACGGCCTCCAGATGCCCTGGAAGGTCGGCGGCTGACCCCCACCGCCCCTGACCAGGCACGGGTGGTTCGAGGCGCCGTCTGACATGCGGTAATGTTTGCGGTGCGCCCGGGGCGATTAGCTCAGCGGGAGAGCGCTTCGTTCACACCGAAGAGGTCACTGGTTCGATCCCAGTATCGCCCACACACGGACCGGGGGTCCGCGAGGTTCACACCACGCGGACCCCCGGTCCTTTTGGCATGCCCGGCGGGCCTCCGGATGCCCGCCGAGGGGGCGGGCCGGAGGGGATTTGATGCGGGGCCGCCGCGACCTGTATTGTTCAGTGCGTTCCCGGGGGAAACCCCAGAGGAAAAGCCGGGCGATTAGCTCAGCGGGAGAGCGCTTCGTTCACACCGAAGAGGTCACTGGTTCGATCCCAGTATCGCCCACGCCCGGTGAAGGCCGGTCCGTCAACCGACGGACCGGCCTTTCGCGTTGCCCACCCCGGCCACCCGCCGCCTCACGCCGCGGCCGGCATCTCCGGCCGCAACGGCCACGCCGGATCGCACTGCTCCTCCGAGCCGTTGCGCGCGAACCACGCCTGCAGCCCCCGCGCCTGCGCCGCGTGCCACACCGCCTGCCGCGTGTGCAGCTCCGCCGGGCTCAGCCGCTCCAGCCGCGAGGCGAAGCGCCGCCCCACCGCCCGTACGACCTCCAGCGCCGCCGCCGCGTCGGCGGCCGCGTCATGCGCCCCCGCCAGCTCCACCCCGTACTCGGCGCACAGATCCGACAGCGTCCGGCGGCCCTTGCGGTAGCGGTCCAGATGCTTGTCCAGCACCCACGGGTCCAGCACGCACAGCGGCGCACCGCCCAGATAGTCGGCCAGCGACGACGCCCGGTGCCGCCGCAACTCCCGGTCCAGCAACGTCAGATCGAACGGCGCGTTCATCACCACCAGCGGCACACCCCGCGCCGCGTGCCCGGCCAGCGCCCGCGCCACCTCCTCCATCACCGGCGCCGGCCACCGCCCGTGGCGCTGCAGATGCTCCTCGCTCAGGCCATGTATCGCGGTCGCCTCGGCGGGCACGGGCACTCCCGGATTCACCAGCCAGCGGGTGGCCACGGGAGCGGCCCCCGCCTGTGACTGCGTCACAAAGGCAGCCGACACGATCCGGTCGTGCTCCACGTCCACCCCGGTCGTCTCGGTGTCGAAGGCGGCCAGCGGCCCCTCGAGCCAGCACGGCATGACACAACTCCTCGCGCTCGTCCGGCAGATGGCGGGATTGCCCTCCCCGCCAGGTGATACCCGGCCACACCGATGCCCGAACCGCCGCTGTTTGCCGGGCAGTTCACGTGGAGACAACACAGATGTACGGCCAACGCACCGGCGAGCCCGGAAGGTTTTTCGGACATGGCGCTCGCTCAGCCCGACCCGGCCACGCCCCTCGGCGGCCGGCCCCTCGGGCAGCTCGCACCCTCACGCGGCACCCTCGCCGTCACCGCGTGCATGGAGACGCTCCAGATCGCCTACCTGCACGCCGTCGCGGCCGCCGCCGGCTGCTCCCTCGCCCAGCCCTTCCCCGACAACGGCATCGACTGGCACGTCAGCCACAGCGCCCCCGGCCACCGCGCCGACGACGAGGTCACCATCAAGGTCCAGCTCAAGAGCACCTACCAGCTCGGCCCCCACCACCCGGCGACCGGACCCGGCCCCCGCCCCTCCGGTACCGCCGGCTCCCACCCGCCGGCCCGGACCTTCGGCTTCACCCTCGACAACGATCACCTGGCCAAGCTGGCCCGCACCCCCGTCTCGGTCCACAAGATCCTCGTCGTGATGATCGTCCCCCGCGACCGGGACGACTGGCTGCGCGCCGGCCACGACCACCTCGCACTGCGGCACTGCTGCTACTGGACCAACCTCGCCGGCCACCCCGTCACCGGCCGGCGCAGGACCACCGTGCGGATCCCGACCTCACGCGTCTTCGACGACCGCGCGCTCTGCGAGATCATGACCCGGGTCGGGGCGGGAGGGAGACCTTGATGCACCGGCCGACCGACGACCCCCACCAGCCCGACCCCGCCGTCCTCGGCGCCCTGCTCGCCCGCCACGGCTGGCGGCGACGCGGCGGAGAACCCGGGCGCTACAGCCGCTGGACACCCCCCGAGGGCCCCGGCGCCGGCACCAGCCTCCTCGTACCGACCGGCCGCGCCTTCCCCGACAGCGGCGAACTGCTCACCGAGGCCCTCACCGCCCTCGAACACTGCCCCGCACCCTCCGCGCGCGACGTCCTCACCGCCCTGCGCACCCCCAGCGACGAGATCCGCTGGCACCGCGAGATCCCCGGAACCACCGCCCCCGCCGCCTGGACCGCCCAGGAGAGGCTGCGCACCGGAGCACGCGCCATGCTGATCGCCGCGGCCCTCGCCACCACCGCCCCCGCCGGACACCACGGCGCCCGCCACCGCCGCCGCGCCGGAACCGCCCTGGAACCCCTGCTCGCCGGGCGCGCCCCCGGCGGCCGCGAACTGACCGTCTTCGTGCCCGTCACCCCGCCCGGCGGCCCGGCGGAAGCCCCCCGGCTCGCCGCCGGCCTGCTGCGCGCCCTGCAGACGGCCCGGGACGCCACCGACTACCGGCGGGCCACCGGCAGGACGGACGCCTTCGACGCCGCCGTGGCGGCGGGCGTCTGCAAGGAGCTCACCGACGCCCTCGTCACCCTGACCACAGGGACACAGGGCATCCGGATCACCGTCGAGTGGGCCCCCGCCGCCGGACCGCCGGAAGGTTTCGCCGCCCGGCCCGGCCCCGTGGAGTTCTCCCCCGGCGACCTCCCCGCTCTGCGCGAGGCCGGAGCCCGCTACGTGCGGGACGAGCCCGCCCAGCCCGTACGGCTGACCGGCACCGTGCTGCGGCTGCGCCGCGAGGCCCCGGGCGGGCCGGGCACCGTACGGCTGCGCGTGCTCGAGGGCGCGGACGTCACCCAGGTGCGGGCCGTCCTCGACGAGGACGACTACCGCACCGCCGGCCACGCCCACCTGGCGGGGCTGCCCGTCAGGGTGAGCGGGCGGCTGGAGAGCCGCAGCGGCTTCCGCAGGCTGGCCGGCGCCCGGGACCTCGCACCCGTCGCAGTTGACGAGGCCGAGCGCGACCGGCTGCTCAAGACCCTCCACGAGAACCTCGATCTCCTCGGCGAGAAGCATGGCGGGGAGGACGACGGGGAGGACACCGTCTGACCACCGGGAAACCGTTTAGCGACCAAGGCGCCGGGCTCGGTACGATTCAGGCGCGTAGCGACCGCTACCGCGCCCCATAAGTCAGGAGAGACCGGTGTCAGACGTCCGTGTGATCATCCAACGCGATTCCGAGCGGGAAGAGCGCGTGGTGACGACGGGCACTACGGCCGCCGAGCTCTTCGCCGGTGAGCGCACCGTCGTCGCCGCGCGCGTCGGGGGCGAGCTGAAGGACCTGGCGTACGCGGTCGCCGACGGCGAGGAGATCGAGCCCGTCGAGATCACCTCCGAGGACGGCCTGAACATCCTGCGCCACTCGACCGCCCACGTTATGGCCCAGGCCGTGCAGGAGCTCTTCCCCGAGGCCAAGCTGGGCATCGGCCCGCCGGTCAAGGACGGCTTCTACTACGACTTCGATGTCGAGAAGCCGTTCACGCCCGAGGATCTCAAGCTCATCGAGAAGAAGATGCAGGAGATCCAGAAGCGCGGCCAGCGCTTCTCGCGGCGCGTGGTCACCGACGAGGCGGCGCGCGAGGAGCTGGCCGACGAGCCGTACAAGCTCGAGCTGATCGGCCTCAAGGGCTCCGCCTCGCACGACGACGGCGCGGACGTGGAGGTGGGCGCGGGCGAGCTCACCATCTACGACAACCTGGACGCGAAGACCGGCGAGCTGTGCTGGAAGGACCTCTGCCGGGGTCCGCACCTGCCGAGCACCCGGGTCATCCCGGCGTTCAAGCTGATGCGGAACGCGTCGGCGTACTGGCGCGGCAGCGAGAAGAACCCGCAGCTCCAGCGCATCTATGGCACCGCCTGGCCGACCAAGGACGAGCTGAAGGCGTACCTGGAGTTCCTGGCCGAGGCCGAGAAGCGGGACCATCGCAAGCTGGGCGCCGAGCTCGACCTCTTCTCCTTCCCCGACGAGCTGGGTCCGGGCCTCGCGGTGTTCCACCCCAAGGGCGGCATCGTCCGCAAGGAGATGGAGACCTACTCGCGCAAGCGGCACGAGGTCTCCGGCTACGAGTTCGTGAACACCCCGCACATCTCGAAGGAGCACCTCTTCGAGACCTCCGGGCACCTTCCGCACTACGCGGAGGGCATGTTCCCGCCCATCGAGTTCGACGGGCAGAACTACCGCCTCAAGGCCATGAACTGCCCGATGCACAACCTGATCTTCAAGTCGCGCGGGCGCTCGTACCGTGAGCTGCCGCTGCGGCTGTTCGAATTCGGCACGGTCTACCGGTACGAGAAGTCCGGCGTCGTCCACGGCCTGACCCGCTCGCGCGGCTTCACCCAGGACGACTCGCACATCTACTGCACCAAGGAGCAGATGCCGGAGGAGCTCGACACGCTCCTCACCTTCGTGCTCGACCTGCTGCGCGACTACGGTCTGAACGAGTTCGAGCTGGAGCTGTCCACCCGCGACCCCGAGTCGGACAAGTTCATCGGCTCCGACGAGGACTGGGCGGAGGCCACCGAGGCGCTGCGCCTGGCGGCCGAGAAGCAGGGGCTGCCCCTGGTCCCGGACCCGGGTGGCGCCGCGTACTACGGCCCGAAGATCTCCGTGCAGGCTCGCGACGCGATCGGCAGGTCCTGGCAGATGTCGACCATCCAGGTCGACTTCAACCAGCCCAAGCGGTTCGGTCTCGAGTACACGGCGGCGGACGGCTCGCGCCAGCAGCCGGTCATGATCCACCGTGCGCTCTTCGGCAGCATCGAAAGGTTCTTCGGTGTGCTGCTGGAGCACTACGCGGGCGCGTTCCCGGCCTGGCTGGCCCCGGTCCAGGCTGTCGGCATCCCGGTCGGTGACGCCCACGTCGAGTACCTGCGGACGTTCGCCGACGAGGCGAAGCAGAAGGGCCTGCGGGTCGAGGTGGACGCCTCGTCGGACCGGATGCAGAAGAAGATCCGCAACCACCAGAAGGCCAAGGTCCCCTTCATGGTCATCGTCGGTGACGACGACATGAACGCCGGTACCGTCTCCTTCCGCTACCGCGACGGTTCGCAGGAGAACGGCATCCCGCGCGAGCAGGCGATCGCCAAGCTCCTCGACGTGGTGGAGCGCCGCGTCCAGGTGTGACGCAGTCTCCGCGCAGGCGGAGGTGAGGGGCGGCCCCCAAGGGCCGCCCCTCTTCGCGTTCACCCCCACCCGGGCGCATATGCTGCACAACATGACGAGTGAGCCGGAGCAGCAGTTCGGGGTGGGGACGCCAGACGCCTTTCAGCGCCTTTGGACGCCTCACCGGATGGCCTACATTCAGGGCGAGGGCAAGCCGACCGGCCCGGGTGCCGAAGACGGCTGTCCCTTCTGCTCCATCCCTGCCAAGAGCGACGAGGACGGGCTGATCGTCGCCCGGGGCGAGCTCGTCTACGCGGTCCTCAACCTCTACCCGTACAACGGGGGCCACCTCATGGTCGTCCCGTTCCGGCACATCGCCGACTACACGGATCTCGACGAGGCGGAGACCGCCGAGCTGGCCGCGTTCACCAAGCGCGCGATGCGTGCCCTTCGTGAGGCTTCCGGGGCGCACGGTTTCAATGTGGGGATGAACCAAGGTGGGGTAGCCGGTGCCGGCATCGCCGCCCATCTGCATCAGCACGTCGTGCCGCGCTGGGGTGGCGACACCAACTTCCTGCCCGTCATCGGGCACACCAAGGTGCTGCCGCAACTCCTTGCCGACACCCGGAAGATGCTGGCCGACGTGTGGCCCACTGTCTGAGCCGGTAGACCTTGGCAGATCCGGTCGTATGACGACCGGACAGGACACACCCCGCTCAAAAACGGGCAAATCTCACCAATTCTTCTTAAAGAAGCTCTAATAGGACGGTGACCTTTCTTCACCGTCGTACCGTGCTGCGCGCGGCCGCCGGTGGCGCCCTCAGTGGTGTCGCCGGGGCCGCCGTCGCGGGCTGCGACAGTGAGCGGTCCGCCGCCCAGGAGGCCCGGCAGCGGGCGTCCGCGTCGGCGGGACCGTCGGCCGGGTCATCGGCTGGAGCGTCCCGCAAGGCCGCGGCGGCGCGGGCGTCGGTGCCGCCCGGACCACCGCCCGGTCCGCCGTTGCTGCTGGCCAGGCTGCCGTCCGGGCTGCCGGCGCAGATCGACCACGGGCCCCGGCGCGGCCGCTCGGTGGCCCTGACCTTTCACGGCCGGGGCGACGCCAGGTCGGCCACCGCGGTACTGAGCGAGGCCGAGCGGGCCGGGGCCCGGGTGACGGTCCTCGCCGTCGGCGACTGGCTCGACGCCGAGCCGCGGATGGCCCGGCGGGTGCTGGACGGCGGACACGAGCTGGGCAACCACACCATGCGGCATCTGAACATCTGCTCGATGCCGGCGAAGGCGGCCTACGCCGAGATCACCGAGTGCGCCGACCGGCTGCGCAGGCTCACGGGCGGGATCGGCCGCTGGTTCCGGCCCTCGCGCGCGCAGCGGGCCACCGACCAGGTGGTGCGTCTGGCGCGAAAGGCCGGTTACCCGCACGTCCTGTCGTACGACGTGGACTCTCTCGACTTCACCGACCCCGGTGCCGAGGTGGTCCGGCGTACCGTGTTGAACGCGGTACGGCCAGGGTCGGTCGTGAGTCTGCACTTCGGGCACGCCGGCACGGTCGCCGCGATGCCCGCGATCCTCGACGGCCTGCACCGCCGCGGCCTGCGCGCGGTGACGACTACGGAGCTGCTGACACGATGATCCCGTTCTCGCATCACCGTCCTCGACGCTCTCTCCCCGGCTTCCCCTTCCGCTCGCGCGGGCGGCACGGGGCCGCGCTGTTCGCGGTCGCCTGCACGATGCTGGCGGCGGCCGGCTGTGGCGGCGGCGGGGATTCCGGTGCCGACCGTCAGCCGCGTCAGGGGACGCACAGCCAGGGCGCGGCGCGGGGTGTTCCGCAGGGGCTGCCGGGGATGCCGCCGCTGCTGGACCCCAACGACCTGTACGCGGCGGACCGGCCCAACGCGCTGTCGCCGGTGGTGAAGGACTTCCCGTCGCGGGTGTACGTGCCGAACACGGAGTCCGACACGGTCAGTGTCATCGACCCGAAGACGTACAAGGTGATCGAGACGATCCCGGTGGGCGAGCAGCCGCAGCATGTGGTGCCGTCGTGGGACATGAAGACGCTGTGGGTCAACAACGACCGGGGTCATACGCTCACGCCGATCGACCCGGCCACCGGCAAGGCGGGCAAGACGGTGGAGGTGCACGACCCGTACAACCTCTACTTCACGCCGGACGGCAAGTACGCAGTGGTGATGGCGTCGATGGACCGGGAGCTGGTCTTCCGGGACGCGCACACGATGAAGCGGATGAAGACCGAGCATGTGAACTGCCTGGGGGTCAATCACGCCGATTTCTCGCCGGACGGGCGGTACTTCATCGTCTCGTGCGAGTTCTCGGGGGAGTTGCTGAAGGTCGACACGGCGCGGATGAAGGTGATCGCCCAGCAGAAGCTGCCGTTCGACGGGGCGATGCCGCAGGACGTGAAGATCGCCTCGGACGGGAAGACCTGGTACGTCGCGGACATGATGGCCGACGGTGTGTGGGTGCTGAACGGGGACAAGTTCACCGAGCCGTGGCTGATGCCGACGGGCAAGGGCGCGCACGGGCTGTATGTGAGCCGGGACTCGAAGTCGATGTACATCTCCAACCGGGGCGAGGGCTCGATCTCGGTGCTGGACCTGCCCAGTCGCAAGCTGGTGAAGAAATGGGAGCTGCCGGACGGCGGTAGTCCGGACATGGGCGGGGTGTCGGCGGACGGCAAGGTGCTGTGGCTGTCGGGCCGTTACAACAGTGAGGTGTACGCCATCGACACCACCGACGGGCATCAGATCGCCCGGATCAAGGTGGGTGACGGTCCGCACGGCCTGGCCGTCTATCCGCAGCCGGGGCGGTATTCGCTGGGCCACACCGGCATCTTCCGGTGAGGCCCAGCGAGGGCGGGCGGGTGGGCGTCAGGCGTCGTAGACGTCCACCTTGCCCGGCTTGGCGTCCTGGACGGAGCCGCTGAGGCTGCCGGCGCGGGAGTCGAACTTGGCGGTGTCGACGCCGTTCTCCTTGAGGACCCGTAGCGCGGCCTCGTGGACGACGCGCAGGACGGGGGTGGCGGCGCGCAGGGCGTCGTCGGCCATGAAGCGGTGGCGCCAGGGCTTGTCGGCCCAGGCGTGCCGCAGTCCGAAGGGTTCGGGCAGGACGAGCTTGCCGCCCCAGTACTCGAGGAGGGGCGGGTACCAGGTGAGGGGGGCGCGGGCGGCGAGCCGGACGACCTCCTTGGGCGGCACGACGGGCAGGGTGCGGGTGTAGGTCTCCCAGAACTTGAGGCCCTTTTTGAAGGTCTTGGTGCGGTTCTTGGGGCGGCCGTTGAAGACGGCGTGGGTGGGGCCGAGGGCGTAGCCGGTGACCTCGATGCGCAGGGTCTTGTGCAGGACGGTGACGTTGATGAGGAGGTTGATGACCAGCTGGCCGTCCCAGAGGACGAACTGGACGCCGAGGTAGTGGCGGTCGCCGCTGCCGAAGTGCTGTTTGTCGCAGATCTCCTGGAGCTTGGCGCCCGTTGTCCGGTAGGAGGCGGCGTCGTTGCCGCCGGGGCGGGAGACGGCGGAGGCGCCCTCGCCGATGGGGACGACGACCCAGTGCTCGACGTGGGGCGCGGTGAGGCCGCCGGTGTTGATGGGGGTGCGCTCGAGGAGCTTGAGCTGGTCGTGGACGGCGCGGGCGATGTCCCAGCTGCGGAAGGGGTTGATCTCCCGGCCGGGGTCGAGGGGGACGAGGTCCTCGGCGAGCTGCCAGCTGCCCCAGCGGGTGCCCATGCCGAGTATGCCCTTGGGGCCGGCGTAGAAGACGACGTTGCTCTGCTGCTCGGCGGAGAGCTTCTCCAGGTTCTGGCGGAGCTGTTCGGCGGCGCTCTCGCCCGGGGCGCTGGGGACGCTCTCGGGGATCTTGGCGGCGACTGCGCCGCCGTCGAGCAGTCCGGTCCAGCGCTCGCGCAGGTCCTTGGCGGTGCGTTCGCAGACGGCCTTGGCCCAGACGCCGCCGATGACGGGGGCGATGACCATGGCGCGCAGGTAGAGGCCCCAGAAGCCGTGCACCGGTGATTTGACCATGGCGATGACGACCACGACGGCGAGGGCCGTCAGCAGGGTGGTGCCCAGGGCGCCGGCGCGTTTGTTCTGGGCGCCGGCGAGGCTGCGGCGCAGCTGGAAGGCGCCGAACCAGAGCAGGACGCCGGGCAGGAAGAGCAGCCCGAAGACGGCCATGATCAGGGTGAGGCGGGCGTCGCGCAGTTTGCGGATGCGCGAGGCGGCCAGGCAGTGCTCGACGATGACCTGGGGTTCGAGGCCGAAGGACTGGATGAGGGGTTTGCGGCCGCCGCCGAGCATGCGGGTCTGGACGGCGCGGGCGAAGGCCTCGCCCAGGTTGGGCTCGAAGAGGGAGATGCGGGGTTTCTTCACCTCCGAGGTGGCCCAGTCGGAGTTGGCCTTGAGGAGTTCGTCGACCGGGCCGTCCCGGTAGGCGGCCGAGGCCAGGGCCTGTGTCGCGGCGGTGCCGCCGGCGCCGCCCGAGACCGGGATCTGCGCACCCGGGCTGAAGTCGTACCCGTCTCCTGCCACTGCTGCCCCCAATGCCGTGCGCTTCCGGTGCGCCGGCCTGCTCCCGACTACCGCCCACTGTCTGTGTCATGGGCCGCGTGCTCAGCGTAATGGGGTGGGGTGCCGCCTGTCGTGGGAGATCGGAAAGCCGCCCGCCCCAAGCGAGTTGGGACGGGCGGCTTGCGAACTATGCGCCGTTCTCGGCCTGTTCGCGAATGCGGTCCGCGAGCTGCGGCGGCATGGGCTCGTGCCGGGCGTAGGAGCGGCTGAACCGTCCGGTGCCGTGCGAGAGCGAGCGCAGGTCCACCGCGTACCGGCCGATCTCGATCTCCGGCACCTCGGCGCGGACGAGGGTCCGTCCGGAGCCGGACTGCTCGGTGCCGACGACGCGGCCCCGCCGCCCGGACAGGTCGCTCATGACCGGGCCGACGAACTCGTCGGAGACCAGCACCTGTACCTCGGCGACCGGTTCGAGCAGGTGGATGCGGGTCTCGCCGGCGGCCTCGCGCAGGGCGAGGGCGCCCGCGGTCTGGAAGGCGGCGTCCGAGGAGTCCACCGAGTGCGCCTTGCCGTCGAGGAGGGTCACCCGCACGTCGACCAGCGGGTAGCCCGCCGCGACGCCGCGTGCCGCCTGGGCCCGTACGCCCTTCTCCACCGAGGGGATGAACTGGCGGGGGACCGCGCCGCCGACGACCTTGTCGACGAACTCGATGCCGCTGCCGCCGGGCAGCGGCTCGACCTCGATCTCGCAGATGGCGTACTGGCCGTGGCCGCCGGACTGCTTGACGTGCCGGCCGCGCCCGGTGGCCCGGGAGCCGAAGGTCTCGCGGAGGGAGACGCGGTGGGGCACCACGTCGACCTGGACGCCGTAGCGGGTGCGCAGCCGTTCCAGGGCCACGTCCCGGTGGGCCTCGCCCAGGCACCACAGGACGACCTGGTGGGTGTGCGGGTTGTGCTCGAGGCGCATGGTGGGGTCCTCGGCGACCAGCCGGGCCAGGCCGTGGGAGAGCTTGTCCTCGTCGGCCTTGCTGTGCGCCTGGATGGCGACGGGCAGCAGCGGGTCGGGCATCAGCCAGGGTTCCATCAGCAGGGGGTCGTTCCTGGCGGAGAGGGTGTCCCCGGTCTCGGCGCTGGCGAGCTTGGCGACGCAGGCGATGTCACCGGCGATGGCCTGGGCCAGCTGCCGCTGCTGCTTGCCGAACGGTGAGGACAGGGCGCCGATGCGCTCGTCGACGTCGTGGCTCTCGTGCCCGCGGTCCTCCAGGCCGTGCCCGGAGACGTGCACGGTCTCGTCGGGGCGCAGGGTGCCGGAGAAGACGCGGACCAGGGAGATGCGGCCGACGTAGGGGTCCGAGGCGGTCCTGATGACCTCGGCGGCCAGGGGTCCGGCCGGGTCGCAGGTCAGTGCGGGGCGGGGGGTGCCGTCGGGGGTGGTGACCTCGGGGGGCGTGCGCTCGGGCGGGGTCGGGAAGCCGCCGGTGACCAGCTCCAGCAGCTCGACGGTGCCCAGGCCCTGCCGGGTGCCCTCGGCCGCGGGGGCGGCGGCCAGGACCGGGTGGAAGCTGCCGCGGGCCACGGCCCGTTCCAGGTCCTCGATGAGGGTCTTGACGTCGATCTCCTCGCCGCCGAGGTAGCGGTCCATGAGGGTCTCGTCCTCGCTCTCGGCGATGATCCCCTCGATGAGCCGGTTGCGGGCCTCCTCGATCAGCGGGAGCTGGTCCTCGCCCGGCTCGGCCTCGGTGCGGGTGCCGGAGGAGTAGTCGAAGACGCGCCGGGTCAGCAGCCCGATCAGCCCGGCCACCGGCTTGTGGCCGTCGGGGCCCTCCGTGCCGTGCAGCGGGAGGTAGAGGGGCAGCACGCTGTCGGGGGAGTCGCCGCCGAAGGCGTCGCGGCAGGTCCGCGTCATCTGGTCGAAGTCCGCCCGCGCCGCCTCCAGGTGCGTGACGACGATGGCGCGCGGCATGCCGACCGCCGCGCACTCCTCCCACAGCAGGCGGGTGGCGCCGGTGACGCCTTCGATGCCCTCCGCCGCCGAGACGACGAAGAGGGCCGCGTCCGCGGCGCGCAGACCGGCCCTCAGTTCGCCGACGAAGTCGGCGTAGCCGGGTGTGTCGAGCAGATTGACCTTGATCCCGGCCCATTCGACGGGCACCAGCGACAGCTGCACGGAGCGCTGCTGGCGGTGCTCGATCTCGTCGTAGTCGGACACGGCCGCGCCGTCCTCGACCCGGCCCGCCCGGTTGAGCGCCCCGGTGGCCAGGGCCAGCGCCTCGACCAGCGTGGTCTTGCCGGAGCCACTGTGGCCGACCAGCACCACGTTGCGGATATTGCCCGGCCGGTCGGCCGCCACTGCTCTGCCCGCGGCCCCTGGGTGTGTACTCGTCTTCTCGCCCATGTGTCCCGCCTTCCGGTCGACACCTGCGGTCCTTCGAGCTCTACCTGCGGTCCTTCGAGCTTTCCACCGTGGTCACGCTGCGTCCATACGTCGCACACGGCGGCGCAACCGTCCGCCCCCCGAGTGAGCCGCCGCCGGGAGGCGGGCGTCACGTGCGTGACCTGCGTCGTGGGCCGGGGGAGCGACGCGTGCGCGGTGGCGTGGGGCGGGCTGGCTACGATGGGCCAGCCGGTGGCCTTCCGACCACCCGGCCCGATCACTACCTTCCGGGAAGGCCATGCTGAACAAGTACGCGCGTGCTTTCTTCACGCGTGTTCTCACACCGTTCGCCGCCCTGCTCATCCGCCTGGGGGTCAGCCCCGACGCGGTGACCCTCATCGGTACCGGTGGTGTGGTGGCGGGAGCGCTGGTCTTCTACCCCCAGGGGGAGTTCTTCTGGGGCACGGTCGTCATCACGCTGTTCGTCTTCTCCGACCTCGTCGACGGCAACATGGCCCGCCAGCTGGGCCGCTCGAGCCGCTGGGGCGCCTTCCTCGACTCCACCCTCGACCGCGTCGCCGACTCGGCGATCTTCGGCGGTCTCGCCCTGTGGTACGCGGGGCGGGGCGACGACGTGGCGCTGTGCGCGGTGGCGATCTTCTGCCTGGCCAGCGGCCAGGTGGTGTCGTACACCAAGGCGCGCGGCGAGAGCATCGGCCTGCCGGTGAATGTCAACGGCCTGGTCGAGCGCGCCGAGCGGCTGGTGATCTCGCTGGTGGCCTGCGGCTTCTCCGGGCTGCACAAGTTCGGCGTGCCGCACATCGACATCCTGCTGCCCATCGCGCTGTGGGCGGTGGCCGCCGGCAGCCTGGTCACCCTGATCCAGCGGGTGGTGACCGTGCGCCGCGAGTCCGCCGAGGCGGACGCGGCGGCGCTCACCGCGGGCGGGGGCGACGCCGGGTGAGGGAACGGCTGACGGACGCGCTGTACGGGCTGGGCTGGGGCACGGTCAAGCGGCTCCCCGAGCCGGTGGCCGACGCCCTGGGGCGACGCATCGCCGACGCCGCCTGGAAGCGGCGCGGCCAGGGCGTGCTGCGCCTGGAGGCCAACCTCGCCCGGGTGGTGCCCGACGCCGGGCCCGAGCGGCTGGCCCGGCTGTCCCGGGCGGGCATGCGCTCGTACATGCGCTACTGGATGGAGTCCTTCCGGCTGCCGGTGTGGAGCGAGGAGCGCATCCGCGCCGGTTTCGCGCCGGAGGGCGTCCACCATCTGGAGAAGGCCCTGGCGAGCGGGCGCGGCGTCGTCGTCGCCCTGCCCCACATGGGCAACTACGACCTGGCCGGCGCCTGGGTCACCACCCGGCTCGGGGTGCCCTTCACCACCGTCGCCGAGCGGCTGAAGCCCGAGACGCTCTACGACCGGTTCGTCGCCTATCGCGAGGCGCTCGGCATGGAGGTCCTGCCGCACGCCGGCGGCAGCGCCTTCGGCACTCTGGCCCGGCGGCTGCGGGCCGGGGGGCTGGTGTGCCTGGTGGCCGACCGGGACCTGTCCTCCTCGGGGGTGGAGGTGGAGTTCTTCGGCGAGGCCGCGAAGATGCCCGCGGGGCCGGCGATGCTCGCCGTGCGGACCGGCGCCGTGCTGCTGCCGGTGACGCTCTGGTACGACGACTCGCCGGTGATGCGGGGCCGCATACACGACCCCGTCGAGATGCCCGCCGACGGCACCCGGGCCGAGCGGGCCGCGGTGATGACCCAGCGGGTGGCCGACGCCTTCGCCGCCGGCATCGCCGAGCACCCGCAGGACTGGCACATGCTCCAGCGGCTGTGGCTCGCCGACGTCGACCGGCGGCCGCGGCCCGGCCGCGAGAAGAGCTCCGGAGGGGAGAAGCCGTGAGGATCGGGATCGTCTGCCCGTACGCGTGGGACGTCCCCGGGGGCGTGCAGTTCCACATCCGTGACCTGGCCGAGCACCTGATCCGGCTGGGCCACGAGGTGTCGGTCCTGGCGCCCTCGGACGACGAGACGCCGCTGCCGCCGTTCGTCGTCTCCGCCGGCCGGGCCGTGCCCGTGCCGTACAACGGCTCGGTGGCCCGCCTGAACTTCGGTTTCCTGTCGGCCGCGCGGGTGCGTCGCTGGCTGCACGAGGGCGACTTCGACGTCATCCACATCCACGAGCCCACCTCGCCCTCGCTGGGCCTGCTGTCCTGCTGGGCCGCGCAGGGCCCGATCGTGGCGACGTTCCACACCTCCAACCCGCGCTCCCGGGCCATGATCGCTGCCTATCCGATCCTGCAGCCGGCGCTGGAGAAGATCAGCGCCCGCATCGCCGTGAGCGAGTACGCCCGCCGCACCCTGGTCGAGCACCTGGGCGGCGACGCCGTCGTCATCCCCAACGGCGTCGACGTGGACTTCTTCGCACGGGCCGAGCCGCGGCCCGAGTGGCAGGGCGCCACCATCGGCTTCATCGGCCGCATCGACGAGCCCCGCAAGGGTCTGCCCGTCGTGATGCGCGCCCTGCCGCGGATCCTCGCCGAGCGCCCCGACGTCCGGCTGCTGGTCGCCGGGCGGGGCGACGAGGAGGAGGCCGTCGCCGCGCTGCCCCCCGAGATGCGTGCCCGTGTCGAGTTCCTGGGCATGGTCAGCGACGAGGACAAGGCCCGCCTGCTGCGCAGCGTCGACGTCTACGTCGCGCCCAACACCGGCGGCGAGTCCTTCGGCATCATCCTGGTCGAGGCCATGTCGGCGGGCGCGCCCGTCCTGGCCAGCGACCTGGACGCGTTCGCCCAGGTCCTGGACCGGGGCGCGGCGGGCGAGCTGTTCGCCAACGAGGACGCGGACGCGCTGGCCGCCGCGGCCCTGCGGCTGCTGGGCGACCCCGGGCGCCGGGCGGAGCTGAGCGACCGCGGGCGCAGGCACGTGCGGCGCTTCGACTGGTCCACGGTCGGTGCCGACATCCTGGCCGTCTACGAGACGGTCACCGCAGGCGCGGCGTCGGTGGCCGCCGACGAACGCACCGGCCTGCGCGCCCGCTTCGGGCTCGCCCGGGACTGATCCCGCCTCCCGCCCCGCGGCCGGCGGCGGCACGGGCCGCCGGTCCGCGCCGGTAACGTGACCTCGCGTGACCACTTTGATCTGGATCGCGGCCGCCCTGGTCGTCATCGGCGTCTACCTGAGCTGGACCGCCGGCCGGCTTGACCGGCTGCACAGCCGCATCGACGCCGCGCGGGCGGCCCTGGACGCCCAGCTGCTGCGGCGCGCCTCGGTCGCCCAGGAGCTCGGCACCGCCGGCGTCCTCGATCCCGCCGCCTCGATCGTCCTCTACCAGGCCGCGCACGCCGCGCGGCAGGCGGAGGAGGAGCACCGCGAGGTCGCCGAGAGCGAGCTGAGCCAGGCGCTGCGCGCCGTCTTCGGCGAGGCGCCGCAGGTCGAGGCGGTGCGCCAGGCGCCCGGCGGCGAGGAGTCGCTGCTGGAGCTGACCCAGGCGGTGCGCCGGGTGCCGATGGCCCGGCGGTTCCACAACGACGCGGTCCGCGCGGCGCGGGCGCTGCGCCGCCACCGCAAGGTGCGCTGGTTCCGCCTGGCCGGTCACGCGCCGTTCCCGATGGCCTTCGAGATGGACGACGAGCCTCCGGCCGTGCTCGCCGACCGCACAGGCCACTGACCCCGAATTGGCCCTTTTCCCGGCCCTCGCGCCCTGGGTTTGATGACGCTGCAGCTTCACCGCCCTTGATAGCGAGGTCACATCGTGTCCACCCCCACCTCCGCCCAGAACCCCGAGACCGGCACCGCGCGCGTCAAGCGCGGCATGGCCGAGCAGCTCAAGGGCGGCGTGATCATGGACGTCGTCAACGCCGAGCAGGCCAAGATCGCCGAGGACGCGGGCGCCGTCGCGGTCATGGCGCTGGAGCGGGTTCCGGCCGACATCCGCAAGGACGGCGGCGTGGCCCGGATGTCCGACCCGAACATGATCGAAGAGATCATCGGCGCCGTCTCCATCCCGGTCATGGCCAAGTCCCGCATCGGCCACTTCGTCGAGGCCCAGGTCCTGCAGTCCCTCGGCGTCGACTACATCGACGAGTCCGAGGTCCTCACCCCGGCCGACGAGATCAACCACTCCGACAAGTGGGCCTTCACCACCCCCTTCGTCTGCGGTGCCACCAACCTGGGCGAGGCCCTGCGCCGCATCGCCGAGGGCGCGGCCATGATCCGCTCCAAGGGCGAGGCCGGCACCGGCAACGTCGTCGAGGCCGTCCGTCACCTGCGCCAGATCAAGAACGAGATCGCCAAGCTGCGCGGCTTCGACAACAACGAGCTCTACGCCGCCGCCAAGGAGCTGCGCGCCCCCTACGAGCTCGTCAAGGAGGTCGCCGAGCTCGGCAAGCTGCCGGTCGTGCTGTTCTCCGCGGGCGGCGTGGCCACCCCCGCCGACGCCGCGCTGATGCGCCAGCTCGGCGCCGAGGGCGTCTTCGTCGGCTCCGGCATCTTCAAGTCCGGCGACCCGGCCAAGCGCGCCGCCGCCATCGTGAAGGCCACCACCTTCTACGACGACCCGAAGATCATCGCGGACGCCTCCCGCAACCTGGGCGAGGCCATGGTCGGCATCAACTGCGACACCCTCCCCGAGGCCGAGCGCTACGCCAACCGCGGCTGGTAACACCACGTTCGTCCCGGTGGGCGGTCCGCGGCAGTCCGCGGGCCGCCCACCGGCGTCGTAGATCCTGAGAGGTACGCACCCGTGTCCACCACCCCCACCATCGGCGTCCTCGCCCTCCAGGGCGACGTCCGGGAACACCTCGTCGCCCTCGCCGCGGCCGACGCCCTCGCCCGCCCGGTCCGCCGCCCCGAGGAGCTCGCCGAGGTCGACGGCCTGGTCATACCCGGCGGCGAGTCCACCACCATGTCCAAGCTCGCGGTCGTCTTCGGGATGCTGGAGCCGCTGCGCGAGCGGGTACGGGCCGGCATGCCCGTCTACGGCACCTGCGCGGGCATGATCATGCTCGCCGACAAGATCCTGGACGGCCGCGAGGACCAGGAGACCCTCGGCGGCATCGACATGATCGTGCGCCGCAACGCCTTCGGCCGGCAGAACGAGTCCTTCGAGGCGTCGGTCGAGATGGCCGGCATCGACGGCGGCCCCGTCGAGGGCGTCTTCATCCGCGCCCCCTGGGTCGAGTCCGTGGGCGCCGCGGCCGAGGTCGTCGCCACCTACGACGGCCACACCGTCGCGGTGCGCCAGGGAAACGTGCTGGCCACGTCCTTCCACCCGGAGCTCACCGGCGACCACCGGGTGCACGCCCTGTTCGTCGAGATGGTGCGCGCGGCCCGGTAGCGGGATCCCGGTAGGATCTCTGTCGTTCGTTACGAATTTGGTTACGCGAAGGAGACAGGCGGATGTCCGGCCACTCTAAATGGGCTACGACGAAGCACAAGAAGGCCGTGATCGACGCCAAGCGCGGCAAGCTCTTCGCGAAGCTCATCAAGAACATC
This sequence comes from Streptomyces sp. NPDC053048, assembly GCF_044547045.1. Taxonomy (NCBI): domain Bacteria; kingdom Bacillati; phylum Actinomycetota; class Actinomycetes; order Kitasatosporales; family Streptomycetaceae; genus Streptomyces; species Streptomyces sp. NPDC053048. Next base: position 180,881 of record NZ_JBITZS010000008.1, on the reverse strand, counting down.
GAGGTCGCGGCCCGCATGGGCGGCACCGACATCGAGGGCAACCCGACGCTGTACGACGCCATCCAGAAGGCGAAGAAGCAGTCGGTGCCGAACAAGAACATCGACTCCGCGGTCAAGCGCGGTGGCGGTCTCGAGGCGGGCGGCGCCGACTACGAGACGATCATGTACGAGGGCTACGGCCCGAACGGTGTCGCGGTGCTCATCGAGTGCCTCACCGACAACCGCAACCGCGCCGCCTCCGACGTGCGCGTCGCCATGACCCGCAACGGCGGCTCCATGGCCGACCCGGGCTCGGTGTCCTACCTCTTCAACCGCAAGGGCGTCGTCATCGTCCCCAAGGGTGAGCTGAGCGAGGACGACGTCCTCGGCGCGGTCCTGGAGGCCGGTGCCGAGGAGGTCAACGACCTCGGTGAGAACTTCGAGGTGCTCAGCGAGGCCACCGACCTGGTCGCGGTCCGCACCGCGCTCCAGGAGCAGGGCATCGACTACGACTCGGCCGAGGCCAACTTCGTGCCCACCATGCAGGTCGAGCTCGACGAGGACGGCGCGCGCAAGATCTTCAAGCTGATCGACGCGCTCGAGGACAGCGACGACGTGCAGAACGTCTTCGCCAACTTCGACGTCTCCGACGACGTCATGGCGAAGGTCGACGCGTAGGCGTTCCGGCTGAGGTCGGCCGACGGGCCGGCGGGACACGGGTCCCGCCGGCCCGTCGCGTTGTCAGTGGCAGCCGATAGCCTGCTGCGGCAGGTGACCGGGCGATCGGAGGGAGGGGCGCGATGCGGGTGCTGGGCGTGGACCCGGGGCTGACGCGGTGCGGCGTCGGAGTGGTCGAGGGCGTCGCGGGCCGTCCGCTGCGCATGATCGGGGTCGGGGTGGTCCGCACGCCCGCCGACGCCGACGTCGCCGACCGCCTCGTCCTCATAGAGCGCGGCATCGAGGAGTGGCTCGACGCCCACCGCCCCGAATACGTCGCCGTGGAGCGGGTCTTCAGCCAGCACAACGTCCGTACGGTCATGGGCACCGCCCAGGCCAGCGCGGTCGCCATGCTATGCGCCGCGCGCCGCGGACTGCCCGTCGCCCTGCACACCCCCAGCGAGGTCAAGGCCGCCGTCACCGGCTCCGGCCGGGCCGACAAGGCCCAGGTCGGCTCCATGGTCACCCGCCTGCTGCGGCTCGACGCGCCACCGAAGCCGGCCGACGCCGCCGACGCGCTGGCGCTGGCCATCTGTCACATCTGGCGGGCCCCGGCGGCCAACCGCCTCCAGGAGATCGCCGCCGCCCACCGCCGCACCACCGCCGTACGACTCCCGAAGGGCACCCGATGATCGCCTCTGTCTCCGGCCCGGTCGCGGCCCTCGCCCCCGACACCGCCGTCGTCGAGGTCGGCGGGATCGGCATGGCCGTCCAGTGCACCCCCGGCACCCTCTCCACGCTCCGGGTCGGCGAGCAGGCCCGGCTGGCCACCTCGCTCGTCGTCCGCGAGGACTCCCTGACGCTCTACGGCTTCGCCGACGACGACGAGCGGCAGACCTTCGAACTGCTGCAGACCGCCAGCGGCGTCGGCCCCCGCCTCGCCCAGGCCATGCTCGCCGTGCACAGCCCCGACGCGCTGCGCCGCGCCTTCGCCTCCGGCGACGAGAAGGCGCTCACCGCCGTCCCCGGCATCGGCAAGAAGGGCGCCCAGAAGCTGCTGCTCGAGCTCAAGGACCGGCTCGGCGCGCCCAGGGGCGCGGTGGCAGCGCCGGCCCCGGCGGCCACCGCCGGCTGGCAGGACCAACTGCACGCCGCACTCGTCGGCCTCGGCTACGCCCCCCGCGAGGCGGACGAGGCCGTCGCGGCCGTCGCCCCCCAGGCCGAGGCCGCCGGCGGCACCCCCCAGGTCGGCCAGTTGCTCCGCGCCGCCCTGCAGACCCTCAACCGGGCCCGCTGACCCGGCGCCGCCACCCCTACGAGCGTGAGGAACACCCCGTGAACTGGGACGACGCGACGACCGACCGCCTCGTCGGCACGGTCGCCGACGGCGAGGACCGGGCCGTCGAAGCCGCCCTGCGGCCCAAGGACCTGGCCGAGTTCGTCGGCCAGGAGCGCGTGCGCGAACAGCTGGACCTCGTGCTCAAGGCCGCCCGCGCCCGCGGCGCGACCGCCGACCACGTGCTGCTCTCCGGCGCCCCCGGCCTGGGCAAGACCACCCTCTCGATGATTATCGCGGCCGAGATGGGCGCCCCCATCCGCATCACCTCCGGCCCCGCCATCCAGCACGCGGGCGACCTGGCCGCCATCCTGTCCTCGCTCACCGAGGGCGAGGTGCTCTTCCTCGACGAGATCCACCGCATGTCCCGGCCCGCCGAGGAGATGCTCTACATGGCGATGGAGGACTTCCGCGTCGACGTCGTCGTCGGCAAGGGCCCCGGCGCCACCGCCATCCCCCTGGAGCTGCCGCCCTTCACCCTCGTCGGCGCCACCACCCGGGCCGGCCTGCTGCCGCCCCCGCTGCGCGACCGCTTCGGCTTCACCGGCCACATGGAGTTCTACGCCCCCCTCGAGCTGCAGCGCGTCATCCACCGCTCCGCGCGCCTGCTCGACGTGGAGATAGAGGACGCGGGCGCCGCCGAGATCGCCGGCCGCTCCCGGGGCACGCCCCGCATCGCCAACCGCCTGCTGCGCCGGGTGCGCGACTACGCCCAGGTCAAGGCCGACGGCGTGGTCACGCAGGAGATCGCCGCCCAGGCCCTGCGGGTGTACGAGGTCGACTCCCGCGGCCTGGACCGGCTGGACCGGGCCGTGCTCACCGCCCTGCTCAAGCTCTTCGGCGGCGGCCCGGTCGGGCTGTCCACCCTGGCCGTTGCCGTGGGCGAGGAGCGCGAGACGGTCGAGGAGGTGGCCGAGCCCTTCCTGGTGCGCGAGGGGCTGCTGGCCCGTACGCCCAGGGGCCGCGTCGCCACACCGGCGGCCTGGTCGCACCTGGGACTGACCCCGCCGCAGCACGGCGGACCGGCCCCCGGCCAGCAAGGACTCTTCACCCGGTGACGGCGCGGGGGCTGGTCCGGTCAGGAACCACGGTGCCATGCTGGGCGTTGTTCCATAGGTGCGGACTCGCTTAGACTCCGCCGATGCCGTCCGTACCGGTGCGGCATACCACCCCCGTAGACCAGGCCGCGTCCCCAGCGGTCGTGTGAAGGAAACCCCGTCCCGTGAATATCGTGACTCTCCTGCCGTTCATCGTGCTCATCGGGGCCATGTTCCTGATGACCCGGTCGGCCAAGAACAAGCAGCGCCAGGCGATGCAGATGCGCGACCAGATGCAGCCGGGTACCGGCGTGCGGACGATCGGCGGCATGTACGCGACCGTCAAGGAGATCCACGAGGACACGGTCCTCCTCGAGGTCGCTCCCAGCGTCCACGCGATCTACGCGAAGAACGCCATCGGCGCCGTGCTGGAGGACGCGGAGTACAACCGCATCGTCCACGGCCTGGAGCCCGAGGAGACCCCGGTCGTCCCGGACGACGCCTCCGCGCTGACCGAGGCCGTCGAGCACGGCGAGCCGCCGGCCGAGCAGAAGATCGACCTGGGCAAGCACGCCGCCCCGGCCGCCGAGGGCGAGGCGAAGAGCGAGACGAAGAAGGCCGACGAGGCCGACACGTCCGACGCCGAGGGCAAGTCCGACACCAAGGACACCAAGCGGGACGGCGACACCGACGCGAAGTAGCCCCTTTCCGGAACCGCGGAGCACCCACCGAGCGGTGCGCCGCGGTTCCGTTACGGTCTAGGCTCCGGCGGGGGGCAGGTCCCCACAACACATCGTGGCCGTCCGGCGAACACCCGACGCCCGGCGGTTGGACAGGGAGAAACGACAAGGTGGCAGCACCGAAGAAGGGCCGCAGGTCCCCGGGCGGCCAGGGGAGGCCGGGCCGTGTCCTGGCCCTGATCCTGATCGCCATGGTGGCGCTCACCGGGGGGATGTTCGCCTCCGGGCACACCACGCCGCGGTTGGGCATCGACCTCGCGGGCGGCACGAGCTTCACGCTGGAGGCCAAGAACCAGCCCGGCAAGCCCAACGCGATCAACCCGACCAACATGAACACGGCCGTCGGCATCATCGAGCGGCGTGTCAACGGTCTCGGTGTCACCGAGGCCGAGGTCCAGACGCAGGGCGAGAATCACATCATCGTGAACATCCCCAAGGGGACGGACGCGAAGCAGGCTCGCCAGCAGGTCGGCACCACCGCCCAGCTCGGCTTCCGGCCGGTGCTGACCGCCACCGCCGGTGCCAAGGCCCCCGAGCCCGCGCCCAGCGCGGGCAACAAGGACAAGGCGAAGGACGAGAAGGCCAAGGACGACAAGGCCAAGCAGGACGCCACGACCAAGCCGTCCGGCTCGCCCTCGCCGACCGCCAGCGCCAGCCCCCAGGGCCGGCCGGTCACCGACGCCCTGAAGGCCGACAAGGCCGACGCCACTCCCGGAGCCTCCGCCTCCTCGTCCGGCAAGGCCGACGAGAAGAAGGACGAGAAGAAGGCCCCGACGCCCACCCCGGCGCCGGGCGCCGGCGACATGGCCGGGCTGCAGAAGAAGCTCGACGCTCTCGAGTGCACCACCAAGGAAGGCCGCGCCAAGGCCAACGAGGCCGCTGCCGCCGCCAAGCCGACCGACCTGATCGTCGCGTGCCGCAAGGACGGCCAGGTCAAGGAGATCCTCGGCCCGGTGGCCGTCGAGGGCACCAACGTCAAGGACGCCGACGCCGTCTTCGACACCCAGCAGGGCAAGGGCTGGATCGTCCAGCTGAAGTTCGACTCCACCGGCGCCAAGAAGTTCGCCGACGTCACCGGCCAGCTGGCGACCAAGCAGTCCCCCCAGAACCAGTTCGCGATCGTCCTGGACGGCGAGGTCGTCTCCGACCCGTCCGTGTCCACCTCGATCGGCGGCGGCCAGGCGGAGATCTCCGGCGGCTTCACCCAGCAGAGCTCCAGCGAGCTCGCCAACGTGCTCTCCTACGGCGCCCTGCCGCTGTCCTTCGACGTCGTCACCGAGACCACCGTGACCGCCGCCCTCGGCGGTGAGCAGCTGCGGGCCGGCCTGATCGCCGGCGCCATCGGCCTCGCCCTGGTGATCGTCTACCTGGTGGCGTACTACCGCGGCCTCGCGCTCGTCGCCCTGGCCAGCCTCGCCTGCTCGGCCGTCCTCACCTACACGATCATGGTGCTGCTCGGCCCGGCCATCGGCTTCGCGCTGAACCTGCCCGCCGTCTGTGGCGCCATCGTGGCGATCGGTATCACCGCCGACTCCTTCATCGTGTACTTCGAGCGCATCCGGGACGAGATCCGCGAGGGCCGCACCCTGCGTCCGGCCGTGGAGCGCGGCTGGCCGCGCGCCCGCCGCACGATCCTGGTGTCCGACTTCGTGTCGTTCCTCGCCGCCGCGGTGCTCTTCATCGTCACCGTCGGCAAGGTGCAGGGCTTCGCGTTCACCCTCGGTCTGACCACGCTCCTCGACGTCGTCGTGGTCTTCTTCTTCACCAAGCCGCTCATGACGATCCTCGCCCGCCGCCCGTTCTTCGCCGGCGGCCACCCCTGGTCCGGGCTGGACCCGACCCGGCTCGGCGTCAAGCCGCCGCTGCGGGCCTCCCGCCGCCGTTCCACCGGCCCCGTCGACCCGAAGGAGGCGTGAGATGTCGCGACTCGGCACCCTCGGCGCCAGGCTGTACCGCGGTGAGGTCGGCTACGACTTCGTCGGCAAGCGGAAGATCTGGTACGGCATCTCGATCCTGATCACCATCACGGCCATCGTCGGCCTGGCGGTGCGCGGCCTGAACATGGGCATCGAGTTCTCCGGCGGCGCGGTCTTCACCTCGCCCGCGACCTCGGTCTCCGCCTCCCAGGCCCAGCGCGTGGCGGAGGACACCTCCGGCCACGCGGCCGTCGTCCAGAAGCTGGGCAACAAGACCCTGCGCGTCCAGGTCAGCGAGCTCACCACCGAGCAGTCGCGCAAGACCCAGGAGGCGCTGGCCAAGAAGCTCGACGTCCCGGTCGACAAGATCAACACCGACATCGTCGGCCCCAGCTGGGGTGACCAGATCGCCAACAAGGCCTGGACCGGCCTGGCGATCTTCATGATCCTCGTGGTGATCTACCTGGCCATCGCCTTCGAATGGCGGATGGCGCTGGCCGCCCTGATCGCGCTGATCCACGACCTCACCATCACCGTCGGCGTCTACGCGCTCGTCGGCTTCGAGGTCACCCCGGGCACCGTGATCGGTCTGCTGACCATCCTCGGTTACTCCCTCTACGACACCGTCGTCGTCTTCGACGGTCTCAAGGAGGGCGCGAAGGACATCACCAAGCAGACCCGCTTCACCTACAGCGAGATCGCCAACCGCAGCCTCAACAGCACCCTGGTGCGCTCGATCAACACCACGGTCGTGGCGCTGCTGCCGGTCGCCGGCCTGCTGTTCATCGGCGGCGGCTTCCTCGGCGCGGGCATGCTCAACGACATCTCGCTCGCCCTGTTCGTCGGCCTCGCGGCCGGCGCGTACTCCTCGATCTTCATCGCCACCCCGCTGGTCGCCGACCTCAAGGAGCGCGACCCGCAGATGAAGGCCCTGGCCAAGCGGGTGCGGGCACGCCGCGCCGCGGACGCCGCCAAGGGCGAGTCCGCCGGGGACCGGGGCCCCGCGGCCGAGGACGACGACGTCCAGGACGCCGCGGGCGTGGTCGGCCAGCGCGGCGAGGAGGCCGGCCGCAACCGCGGTGGCCGCGGCCGTCCCTCGGGCAAGCGCCGATGAGCGCCACCCGCGCCTCCGGCGCCGACCAGGAGCTGCGCGAGCTGCTGCTCAGCCGCATCCACGACGTTCCCGACTACCCCAAGCCGGGCGTGATGTTCAAGGACATCACCCCGCTGCTCGCCGACGCCCAGGCGTTCACCGCGCTGACGGACGCTCTCGCCGAGCTGTGCCGGCTGTACGGCGCCACCAAGGTCGTCGGCCTGGAGGCGCGCGGCTTCATCCTCGCGGCCCCCGTCGCCGTGCGCGCCGGGCTCGGCTTCGTGCCCGTCCGCAAGGCCGGCAAGCTGCCCGGAGCCACGCTGGCCCAGGCCTACGAGCTGGAGTACGGCACCGCCGAGATCGAGATGCACGCCGACGCGCTCGTCCCCGGCGACCGGGTCCTCGTCATCGACGACGTCCTGGCCACGGGGGGCACCGCCGAGGCCTCGCTCAAGCTGATCCGCCGGGCCGGCGCGGAGGTGGCCGGCGTCGCCGTGCTGATGGAGCTCGGCTTCCTGCCGGGCCGCGAGCGCCTGGCCGCGGAGCTCGGCGGCGCCCCGCTGGAGGCGCTGATCACGGTCTGACCGGCCGCGCGGCACCACGCACCGAACCGCAGGGACGGGCACCGGGGAAGCTCCCGGTGCCCGTCCGGCGTTATGGCGGCAGGCCCCCGTCGCGGAGCAGGCGCGTAGGCGGTCCGGTGGCCGGGATCGATACCATGGCAGTCCGGACCTGATCGGGGGGCCGGAACGCATGAGGAGTGCTCTTGCCAGACGAGGTCCAGCCGCTCACCGCCGCCCAACCGGACAAGCCGTCTCCCGAGACCGCGGCCGGCACCGGCACGCCCACCGGCCCCACCCGGAGCACGACGGGCCCCGCACCTGCGGCCGACCCCCGCGGCGCCGCGCACCGGACGGGCGACGCGCACCGCAAGGCCGCACCGCAGCCCCCTGCCGCCGGCCCGGCCCGCTCCGCGGCCCCGCAGGGCGCCCCGGCCCGTTCCGGCTCCTCCAGCCGCGTCCGCGCCCGCCTCGCCCGCCTCGGCGTCCAGCGCTCCAGCCCGTACAACCCGGTGCTCGAGCCGCTGCTGCGCATCGTGCGCGGAAACGATCCGAAGGCCGACACCACCACGCTGCGCCAGATCGAGCGCGCCTACCAGGTGGCCGAGCGCTGGCACCGCGGCCAGAAGCGCAAGAGCGGCGACCCGTACATCACCCACCCCCTCGCCGTCACCACGATCCTCGCCGAGCTGGGCATGGATCCGGCCACCCTGATGGCCGGCCTGCTGCACGACACCGTCGAGGACACCGAGTACGGCCTGGAGGACCTGCGCCGCGACTTCGGCGACCAGGTCGCCCTGCTCGTCGACGGCGTCACCAAACTCGACCGGGTGCAGTTCGGCGAGGCCGCCCAGGCCGAGACCGTGCGCAAGATGGTCGTCGCCATGGCCAAGGACCCGCGCGTCCTGGTCATCAAGCTCGCCGACCGCCTGCACAACATGCGCACCATGCGCTACCTCAAGCGGGAGAAGCAGGAGAAGAAGGCCCGCGAGACCCTCGAGATCTACGCCCCGCTGGCGCACCGGCTGGGCATGAACACCATCAAGTGGGAGCTGGAGGACCTCGCCTTCGCGATCCTCTACCCCAAGATGTACGACGAGATCGTCCGCCTCGTCGCCGAGCGGGCCCCCAAGCGCGACGAGTACCTGGCCGTCGTCACCGACGAGGTCCAGGCCGACCTGCGCGCCGCCCGCATCAAGGCCACCGTCACCGGCCGCCCGAAGCACTACTACAGCGTCTACCAGAAGATGATCGTGCGGGGCCGCGACTTCGCCGAGATCTACGACCTGGTGGGCATCCGCGTCCTCGTCGACACCGTCCGCGACTGCTACGCGGCGCTCGGCACCGTCCACGCCCGGTGGAACCCGGTGCCGGGGCGGTTCAAGGACTACATCGCGATGCCCAAGTTCAACATGTACCAGTCGCTGCACACGACGGTCATAGGGCCCAGCGGCAAGCCCGTCGAGCTGCAGATCCGCACCTTCGACATGCACCGCCGCGCCGAGTACGGCATCGCCGCGCACTGGAAGTACAAGCAGGAGGCCGTCGCCGGCGCCTCCAAGATCCGCACGGACGTGCCGAAGAACGCCGGCAAGAACCAGGACACCGTCAATGACATGGCCTGGCTGCGGCAGCTGCTGGACTGGCAGAAGGAGACCGAGGACCCGGGCGAGTTCCTGGAGTCCCTGCGCTTCGACCTCTCCCGCAACGAGGTCTTCGTCTTCACGCCCAAGGGCGACGTCATAGCGCTCCCGGCCGGCGCTACCCCCGTCGACTTCGCCTACGCCGTCCACACCGAGGTCGGCCACCGCACGATAGGCGCCCGGGTCAACGGGCGGCTGGTGCCGCTGGAGTCGACCCTCGACAACGGCGACCTGGTCGAGGTCTTCACCTCCAAGGCGCCCGGCGCCGGACCCTCCCGGGACTGGCTGGGCTTCGTCAAGTCGCCCCGCGCCCGCAACAAGATCCGCGCCTGGTTCTCCAAGGAACGCCGCGACGAGGCCATCGAGCAGGGCAAGGATGCCATCGCGCGCGCCATGCGCAAGCAGAACCTGCCCATCCAGCGGATCCTCACCGGCGACTCGCTGGTCACCCTCGCCCACGAGATGCGCTACCCCGACATCTCCTCCCTCTACGCCGCCATCGGCGAGGGCCATGTCGCGGCCCAGGGCGTGGTGCAGAAGCTGGTGCAGGCCCTGGGCGGCGAGGACGCGGCCACCGAGGACATCGAGGAGGAGGCGGCGCCGATCCGCGGCCGCTCCAAGCGCCGCACCAGCGCCGATCCCGGCGTGGTCGTCAAGGGCGTCGACGACGTCTGGGTCAAGCTCGCCCGCTGCTGCACCCCCGTCCCCGGTGACCCGATCATCGGCTTCGTCACCCGCGGCAACGGCATCTCCGTCCACCGCGCCGACTGCGTCAACGTCGACTCGCTCTCGCAGCAGCCCGAGCGGATCCTCGACGTCGAATGGGCGCCCACCCAGTCGTCGGTCTTCCTCGTCGCCATCCAGGTGGAGGCGCTGGACCGCTCCCGGCTGCTGTCGGACGTCACCCGCGTCCTGTCGGACCAGCACGTCAACATCCTCTCCGCCGCCGTGCAGACCTCCCGCGACCGGGTGGCCACCTCACGGTTCACCTTCGAGATGGGCGACCCCAAGCACCTGGGGCACGTCCTGAAGGCGGTACGGGGCGTGGAGGGCGTCTACGACGTCTACCGCGTGACGTCGGCCCGCAGGCCGTAACCGTCGGCGGACATGTGTAAGGGGCTCCGGTTGTTGCCGGAGCCCCTTACGTTCGCTACGCCGGGTCCTGCGGCGTCAGCCGCCGAACTCCTCCAGGCCCTTCAGGGCCTGGTCCAGCAGCGCCTTGCGGCCCTCGAGCTCCTTGGCCAGCTTGTCGGCCTTGGCGTCGTTACCCGCGGCACGCGCCTTGTCGACCTGCTCCTGCAGCTTGTCGACCGCCGACTGCAGCTGCCCGGTCAGCCCGGCCGCACGGGCCCGCGCCTCCGGGTTCGTCCGCCGCCACTCGGCTTCCTCGGCCTCCTGGATGGCGCGCTCCACCGCGTGCATCCGGCCCTCGATCTTCGGGCGGGCGTCGCGCGGCACATGGCCGATCGCCTCCCAGCGCTCGTTGATCGAACGGAACGCCGCCCGCGCCGACTTCAGGTCCGTCACCGGGAGCAGCTTCTCGGCCTCGACGACCAGCTCCTCCTTCAGCGTGAGGTTCCCCTGCTGCTCGGCGTCGCGCTCGGCGAACACCTCGCTGCGCGCCTGGAAGAAGACGTCCTGGGCGCCCCGGAAGCGGGCCCACAGCTCGTCCTCCGCCTCGCGCTGGGCGCGCCCGGCGGCCTTCCACTCGGACATCAGGTCGCGGTAGCGCGCGGCCGTCGGACCCCAGTCCGTGGAGCCCGACAGGCCCTCGGCCTCGGCGACCAGCTTCTCCTTGACCTTGCGGGCGTCCTCGCGCTGGGCGTCCAGCGAGGCGAAGTGCGCCTTGCGCCGCTTGGAGAACGCCGAGCGGGCGTGCGAGAAGCGGTGCCACAGCTCGTCGTCGGTCTTGCGGTCCAGCCGGGGCAGGCCCTTCCAGATGTCGACCAGGGCGCGCAGCCGCTCGCCCGCCGACCGCCACTGCTCGCTCGCCGCCAGCTCCTCGGCCTCGGCGACCAGCGCCTCCTTGGCCGTGCGGGCCTCCTCGGACTGCTTGGCCTTGGCCGCCTTGCGCTCCTCGCGGCGCGACTCGACGTCGGCCACCAGCTTGTCCAGCCGCTTCCGCAGCGCCTCCAGGTCGCCCACCACATGGTGCTCGTCCACCTGGACCCGCAGATGGTCGATCGCGGTCATCGCGTCCTTGGCGGACAGGTCGGTGGTTTTGACCCGGCGCTCGAGGAGGCCGATCTCGACGACCAGGCCCTCGTACTTGCGCTCGAAGTAAGCCAGGGCCTCCTCGGGAGACCCCGCCTGCCACGATCCGACGACCTGCTCGCCGTCGGCGGTACGCACGTACACGGTCCCCGTCTCATCGACGCGGCCCCACGGGTCGCTGCTCACAGCGCCTCCTCCACATGATGCCGCGGCCGGTGTGCGGCCCGCGTGCATCGTCCACAGTTGTTCCGGACGGGGCCGCGCCCCGACCGGTCCGACAGCTTGATCATCCGGGTGCGTACAGCCGCCGGATCAGGCACCCTACACAACGCCAACATAGGCGAACGGTGGCCCGGCTGTCCGTATCCCGCGCGACCGAAATTTCGCCACGGGGCATCGGGAACGAGCCGGGTTCGCGCCCCGGCCGGCGTCAGGACTTCGCCACGCTCGCCTTGTCGATCACGACGGTGGCGTTGGGCGCGCCGTCGCCGGCTCCGGACTGCTCGCCCGCGGCGGCGATCTTCTTCAGCGTCTTCATGCCCTCGTCGCCGATGGTGCCGAACGGCGTGTACTGCGGCGGCAGCTGGCTGTCCTGGTAGACGAGGAAGAACTGGCTGCCGCCGGTGTGCGGCTGACCGGTGTTGGCCATCGCCACCGTGCCCGCCGGGTAGACGTTCCCCTTCAGCTTGGAGTCCTTGAGGTTCTCGTCGGGGAGCGTGTAACCGGGGCCGCCCTGGCCGGTGCCCTTGGGGTCGCCGCACTGCAGGACGTAGATGCCGCCCGTGGTGAGCCGGTGGCACCGGGTGTGGTCGAAGAACCCTTCCTTCGCCAGGAAGTCGAACGAGTTCACCGTGTGCGGGGCGTTCGCCGCGTCCAGCTTGACGTCGATCGTGCCGCACGTGGTCTTCAGGTCCATCGCGTACGACGCCGACTTGTCGACGCTCATCTCCGGCTCGGACTTCCACGTCTTGGCGGCGGGGGAGCCGGGCGCCGGCTTGGCGCAGGGGTCCGCGACCTTCTTGGGGGTCGGCAGGGCGTCCGCGGCGGTGTCGGACTTCTCGTCGTCGCCGGACAGCGCGCCCGTCGCGTACGCCGTCGCGCCCGCGGCCAGCACCACGGCCAGTCCTGCCGCGATCACCGCGTTGCGGCGGCGGGCCTTGCGCCGCGCCGCCTCCCGGCGCTGCTGCTGCCGTTCGAACTTCTCGCGGGCGAGCTGCTTGCGCCGCTGCTCGTTACTGACCACCGGGTCGTCTCCTCGTGCCGTTGCGTGCATGTCCTGAGCCGCGAATCGCGAGTGTGCCCGTACCGTATACGGGTTCGCGGCGGCGGGAGTGCCGCCGGTAGGCTCTGATGCGGTCGGGTGTCTCCGCCGGGGGCTCCGGCCGGGGCTCGCCCCAGCCGATGACCGACCGATGACCGACCGACTTTTAAGGACGAACGTGCTCATTGCCGGGTTCCCCGCCGGGGCCTGGGGGACCAACTGTTACCTGGTCGCCCCGGCCGCAGGCGAGGAGTGCGTGATCATCGACCCGGGCCACCAGGCGGCCCAGGGCGTCGAGGAAGCACTGAAGAAGCATCGGCTCAAGCCCGTCGCCGTCGTCCTCACCCACGGCCACATCGACCACGTCGCCTCGGTCGTCCCGGTGTGCGGCGCCCATGACGTCCCGGCCTGGATCCACCCCGCCGACCGCTACATGATGAGCGACCCGGAGAAGGCCCTCGGCCGCTCCATCGGGCAGCAGCTCATGGGCGAGCTGACCGTGGGGGAGCCGGACGACGTCAAGGAGCTGACCGACGGCAGCCGCCTCGAGCTCGCGGGGCTGGAGTTCACCGTCGCGCACGCGCCCGGCCATACCAAGGGGTCGGTGACCTTCCGGATGCCCGAGAGTGCCGAGATCCCCCCGGTGTTCTTCTCGGGCGACCTGCTGTTCGCCGGCTCCATCGGACGCACCGACCTGCCCGGCGGCGACCACGCCGAGATGCTCCAGTCGCTGGCCCGCGTGTGCCTGCCCCTGGACGACTCGACCGTGGTGCTGTCCGGCCACGGCCCCCAGACGACCATCGGCCAAGAGCGCGCCACGAATCCCTACCTCAGGGAAGTGGCCGCCGGCCCTGGAGCCGGACACCCGGCTCCGCGACGAGGAATGTGACGAAAGTTCCGTGAGCACCTTCAAGGCCCCCCGGGGCACCTACGACCTGATCCCGCCGGACTCGGCGGTCTACCTGGCCGTCCGCGAGGCCATCTCCGCGCCGCTCAAGCGGGCCGGCTACGGCTACGTCGAGACCCCCGGCTTCGAGCAGGTCGAGCTGTTCTCCCGCGGCGTCGGCGAGTCCACCGACATCGTGACCAAGGAGATGTACACCCTCACCCAGCGCAGCGAGGGCAGCGAGCGGCTCGCCCTGCGCCCCGAGGGCACCGCCTCCGTGCTGCGCGCGGCCCTCGAGGCCAACCTCCACAAGGCCGGCAACCTGCCCGTCAAGCTCTGGTACTCCGGCTCGTACTACCGCTACGAGCGCCCGCAGAAGGGCCGCTACCGCCACTTCTCGCAGGTCGGCGCCGAGGCCATCGGCGCGGAGGACCCGGCGCTGGACGCCGAGCTGATCATCCTGGCCGTCGACGCCTACAAGTCGCTGGGCCTGAAGAACTTCCGCCTGCTGCTGAACTCGCTCGGTGACAAGGAGTGCCGCCCCGCCTACCGGGCCGCGCTGCAGGACTTCCTGCGCGGCCTCGAGCTGGACGAGGACACCCGCCGCCGCATCGAGATCAACCCGCTGCGCGTCCTGGACGACAAGCGCGAGGCCGTGCAGCAGCAGCTCGTCGGCGCCCCCATGCTCCGCGACCACCTGTGCGAGGCGTGCAAGGAGTACCACGAGCGGGTGCGCGAGCTGCTGACCGCGGCCGGCATCGCCTTCGAGGACGACGAGAAGCTGGTCCGCGGCCTGGACTACTACACCCGCACCACCTTCGAGTTCGTCCACGACGGCCTGGGCTCGCAGTCCGCGGTCGGCGGCGGCGGCCGCTACGACGGCCTCTCCGAGATGATCGGCGGCCCCGCGCTGCCGTCCGTCGGCTGGGCGCTCGGCGTGGACCGCACGGTGCTGGCCCTCAAGGCCGAGGGCATCGAGCTGGACCTGCCCGCCGCCACCCAGGTCTTCGCGGTGCCGCTGGGCGAGGAGGCCCGCCGCGTGCTGTTCGGCGTGGTGACCGAGCTGCGCCGGGCCGGCGTCGCGACGGACTTCGCCTTCGGCGGGAAGGGCCTGAAGAACGCCATGAAGTCGGCCAACCGCTCCGGCGCGCGTTTCGCGCTCGTGGCGGGCGAGCGGGACCTGGCCGACGACGTGGTGCAGCTCAAGGACCTCGAGAGCGGCGAGCAGAAGGCCGTGGCCCTCGACACCGTCGTGAGTGAAGTCCGTTCGGCCCAGGGCTGATTCACAGGCCGCTGGTGCAGAATGGGCGACAACGGCCTACTGATGGGATCGACAGCACTATGACGACTTCGGCACTGGACCGCTCCGACACCGATGACGTGGAACGGGACGGCCGCGCCACGGGTGCGGTGGGCGGCAGCCGTGCGTTCGCATGGCTGCTGGTGATCACCGGTGCCGCGGGACTGCTGGCCTCCTGGGTCATCACGATCGACAAGTTGAAGATCCTCGAGGCCAAGGTCGAGGGCAAGACGTTCACCCCCGGGTGCAGCCTCAACCCCATCGTCTCCTGCGGCAACATCATGGAGAGCGCCCAGGCCAAGGCCTTCGGGTTCCCCAACCCGATGCTCGGCCTGGTCGCCTACGGCGCGATCGTCGCGATCGGCCTGGCCCTGCTGGCCGGCGCCCGCTACCGCCGCTGGTACTGGCTGGGCATGGAGGCCGGCTGCCTCTTCGGCGTCGCGTTCTGCACCTGGCTGCAGTACCAGTCGCTGTACGTGATCGGGTCGCTGTGCCTGTGGTGCTGCCTGGCCTGGGTCGCCACCATCGTCATGTTCTGGTACGTCACCGTCCAGAACCTCCGGCACGGCTTCATCCCCGCGCCCGAGGGCCTCAAGCGGGGGCTGCTGGAGTTCCACTGGGTGGTGCCGGTGCTGTGGATCGGCGTCATCGGCATGCTGATCCTCACCAAGTGGTGGTGGTTCTGGACCGGCGGCACGGCCTGACCGTCCCCGCGGTACCGCTCGACCGACGCCGTCGGACCTCCGGGTCCGGCGGCGTTGTCAGTGCTGTGGCATAGGGTTTCGAACGTGGAGCCCGATCTGTTCACCGCCGCCGCAGAGGACCGCCAGGAGAAGGATCCGGCGAGCAGTCCGCTGGCCGTCCGGATGCGCCCCCGTACCCTCGACGAGGTCGTCGGGCAGGGCCATCTGCTCAAGCCCGGCTCGCCGCTGCGCCGCCTGGTGGGCGAGGGCGGCGGCGGTCCCGCCGGGCCCTCCTCGGTGATCCTTTGGGGCCCGCCCGGCATCGGCAAGACCACGCTGGCCTATGTGGTCAGCCAGGCCACCAACAAGCGCTTCGTGGAGCTGTCCGCGATCACCGCCGGGGTCAAGGAGGTGCGGGCCGTCATCGACGGCGCCCGCCGCGCCTCCGGCGGCTACGGCAAGGAGACCGTCCTCTTCCTGGACGAGATCCACCGCTTCAGCAAGGCCCAGCAGGACTCCCTGCTGCCGGCCGTGGAGAACCGCTGGGTCACCCTCGTCGCGGCCACCACGGAGAACCCCTACTTCTCGGTCATCTCGCCGCTGCTCTCACGCTCCCTGCTGCTGACCCTGCAGGCGCTGACCGACGACGACCTGCGCGCCCTGGTCCACCGCGCCCTCACCGACGAGCGGGGCCTGGGCGGCGCGGTCACGCTCCCCGAGGACGCCGAGGCGCACCTGCTGCGCATCGCGGGCGGCGACGCCCGCCGGGCGCTGACCGCCCTGGAGGCGGGCGCCGGGGCGGCCATCGCCAAGGGCGAGGGCGAGATCACCCTGGAGACGCTGGAGGAGGTCGTCGACCGGGCCGCGGTGAAGTACGACCGCGACGGCGACCAGCACTACGACGTGGCCAGCGCGCTGATCAAGTCCATCCGGGGCTCGGACGTGGACGCCACCCTGCACTACCTGGCCCGGATGATCGAGGCGGGGGAGGACCCCCGCTTCATCGCCCGGCGGCTGATGATCTCCGCCAGTGAGGATGTCGGCCTGGCCGACCCCATCGCGCTGCAGACGGCGGTCGCCGGCGCGCAGGCGGTGGCGCTGATCGGGTTCCCCGAGGCGCGGATCGTCCTGGGCCAGGTCGCGGTGGCGCTGGCGCTGGCCCCCAAGTCCAACGCCGCCTACCTCGCGATCGACGCCGCCCTGGCGGACGTGCGCGCGGGGCTGGCCGGTCCCGTCCCCGCCCACCTGCGCGACAGTCACTACAAGGGCGCCGGGAAGCTGGGGCACGGCCAGGGCTACGTCTACCCGCACGACGTGCCCGGCGGCATCGCCGCGCAGCAGTACGCCCCGGATTCCGTCCACGGCAAGCGGTACTACGAGCCGACGCGCTACGGCGCCGAGGCGCGCTACGCGGACGTGGTGGAGCGGGTCCGGGAACGACTGCGCGGCGAGAAGCCGGAGCGGGACTAGTCCGTCGCTCAGTCCATCGCCGCCTCGAAGAGGCGGTGCATCTCCGCGCGCAGGCCGACGATGTCCCGTACCGGCCGGGGGAACTCGAAGCGGGCGTCGAAGGAGCGGTCCGCCGGGGTGCCGCCGCCGTGGCGGCGGGTGAAGCGCACGCGCAGCCCGAAGCGGTCCAGGGCCACCGGCACCGCCTGGGCGTAGTCGTCGCGGGCGGCGGCCTCGCGCTCGCCCAGCAGCGAGCTCAGGCCGCGCACCTGGTCGCCGTGCCCGGAGTGCAGGTGCTGCAGCAGCTCCGCCTCGTGGCAGACGAGGGGGTCGGGGGCGGCCCTGGCGAACTCCTCGGGCTCCACGCTCTCCGCGCCCCACAGGTCGTCGACGCTGATCTCGCCCAGTTCCAGGCGCAGCAGCATCCGCCCGGCCTCGGCGACGCCGGGCACGCAGGTCAGCCAGCCCGACAGCCAGGCCCGGCCCCGGATGCGGTTGGGCACCGAGACGGGCGCCACATCGGTGAGCTCCAGCACCGCGGCCAGCTCGTCGTCCTGGGCGTGGGTGGCGGCGCGTACGGCCGGGGAATCGGCGGGCAGGACGAGGAAGACCTCGCCGTCCGGGCCCACCGTGCGCACCTCCGGCATCAGCTGGTCGGGACAGGCGCTGTCCAGCCCGGGAATCAGCAGTACCGCGGAGCATGTACTCTGTACGAGAGTTCGTGTGCGCTCGGCTGCTGACGGCATCCGTGCGATTTCAAGTCCGCTGGGACGCGGCTGACCACGATCTGATCGGACCTCCGTCGTGTCGACGCCCTCAGTGGCGGCGTCGGCCTCCTTTGCGCTGTCCGTGATGTGACTGGTGTTCCCCGGACGAGACATGCGATCTCCTTGAGTAAGGTAAGCCTAACCTAACTTACAACGGAGGTCTGGAGAACGTGCCTAACCAGTCGCGTCCCAAGGTCAAGAAGTCCCGTGCGCTCGGCATTGCGCTGACGCCGAAGGCCGTCAAGTACTTCGAGGCCCGTCCCTACCCGCCGGGCGAGCACGGCCGCGGCCGCAAGCAGAACTCGGACTACAAGGTCCGTCTGCTCGAGAAGCAGCGTCTGCGCGCCCAGTACGACATCAGCGAGCGCCAGATGGCCCGCGCCTACGACCGCGCCAAGAAGGCCGAGGGCAAGACGGGCGAGGCGCTGGTCGTCGAGCTCGAGCGTCGCCTCGACGCCCTGGTTCTGCGTTCGGGCATCGCCCGCACCATCTACCAGGCCCGCCAGATGGTCGTCCACGGCCACATCGAGGTCAACGGTGGCAAGGTCGACAAGCCGTCCTTCCGCGTTCGCCCGAACGACGTCGTGATGGTCCGCGAGCGCAGCCGCTCCAAGGCCCTCTTCGAGACGGCCCGCGCCGGTGGCTTCGCCGCCGAGGGCGAGACCCCGCGCTACCTCCAGGTCAACCTGGGTGCGCTGGCCTTCCGCCTGGACCGCGAGCCGAACCGCAAGGAGATCCCGGTCATCTGCGACGAGCAGCTCGTCGTCGAGTACTACGCCCGCTAAGACCGGCCGTAGCACTCTCCTGCGCACAGCCCGTCGTCCCGCCTGCCCCCGTGGCCGGCGGGCCGGCGGGCTCGCGCGTTTCCGGGCCCGCGCGCCCGTACGTCCGTGCCCGTACACCAGTGCCGTACGGAGCGGTAATGCGGTACGGGCGAAGAGGCCCGGCGCGATAAGGTCGATACCCGACGTTCAAGCGAAACTACAGCTAGGGAGCGGTGCAGCGTGTCCGGTGGAGAGGTGGCCGGGATCCTCGTGGCCGTCTTCTGGGCGATCCTGGTGTCCTTCGTCGCCCTGGTGCTGGTACGGCTCGCGCAGACCCTGAAGGCGGCCACCAGGCTGGTCGCCGAGGTCACCGAGCAGGCCGTGCCGCTGCTGGCCGACGCCTCCGCGACCGTCCGCTCCGCGAACACCCAGCTCGCCCGAGTCGACTCGATCACCGCCGACGTCCAGGAAGTCACGGCGAACGCCTCCGCGCTCTCCTCGACCGTCTCCTCCGCCTTCGGCGGGCCCCTGGTCAAGGTCGCCGCGTTCGGCTACGGCGTCCGGCGCGCGATGGGCCGCAAGGCGGAGCCCGTACGGGAGAGCACCGTCTTCGTCGGCAAGACCGTCGCCAAGAACCTGCCGTCCGCCCGGTTCGGCGGCCGCCGCACCCGTGGGAAGGGCTGACCCCGAAATGTTCCGCCGCACATTCTGGTTCACCACCGGTGTAGCAGCCGGTGTCTGGGCCACCACCAAGGTCAACCGGAAGCTCGCCAAGCTCACCCCGGAGAGCCTGGCCCTGCAGGCGGCCGACCGCGCGGTCATCGCCGGCCGCAAGGTCAAGCTCTTCGCGCTGGACGTCCGCGACGGCATGGCACACCGGGAAGCGGCGCTCAAGGACGCGCTCGGCCTGAACGCCGCGCCGCCCGAGCCCGAGCGGCACGCCCTCCCCGAGCAGCGCCGCCTCGTCGCTCTCGAACAGCACCACACCTACAACTCGTTCACCCGGAAAGAGGACCACTGATGGAGTCGGCTGAAATCCGCCGCCGCTGGCTGCGCTTCTTCGAGGAGCGCGGGCACACCGTCGTCCCCTCGGCGTCGCTCATCGCGGACGACCCGACCCTGCTCCTGGTCCCCGCGGGCATGGTCCCGTTCAAGCCCTACTTCCTCGGCGAGGTCAAGCCGCCCTTCCCGCGCGCCACCAGCGTGCAGAAGTGCGTCCGCACCCCGGACATCGAGGAGGTCGGCAAGACCACCCGGCACGGCACGTTCTTCCAGATGTGCGGCAACTTCTCCTTCGGCGACTACTTCAAGGAAGGCGCCATCAAGTACGCCTGGGAGCTGCTGACGACTCCCGTGGCGGACGGCGGCTACGGCCTGGAGCCGGAGAAGCTCTGGATCACCGTCTACCTCGACGACGACGAGGCCGAGCGCATCTGGCGCGACGTGATCGGCGTGCCCGCCCAGCGCATCCAGCGCCTGGGCAAGAAGGAGAACTACTGGTCCATGGGCGTGCCCGGCCCCTGCGGACCGTGCTCCGAGATCAACTACGACCGCGGCCCGGAGTTCGGCATCGAGGGCGGCCCCGCCGTCAACGACGAGCGCTACGTGGAGATCTGGAACCTGGTCTTCATGCAGTACGAGCGCGGCGCCGGCGAGGGCAAGGAGGACTTCCCGATCCTCGGCGACCTGCCCAGCAAGAACATCGACACCGGCCTCGGCCTCGAGCGCCTGGCGATGATCCTGCAGGGCGTGCAGAACATGTACGAGACCGACACCCTGCGCGTCGTGATCGACAAGGCCACCGAGCTCACCGGCGTCCGCTACGGGGCCGGCAAGGACTCCGACGTCGCGCTGCGCGTGGTCGCCGACCACATGCGCACGTCCACCATGCTCATCGGTGACGGCGTCACCCCCGGCAACGAGGGCCGCGGCTACGTGCTGCGCCGCATCATGCGCCGCGCCGTCCGCAACATGCGCCTGCTCGGCGCCACCGGCCCGGTCGTGGCCGAGCTGCTGGACGTCGTCATCCGCACGATGGGCCAGCAGTACCCCGAGCTGCTCACGGACCGCCGGCGCATCGAGACCGTCGCCCTCGCCGAGGAGGCCGCCTTCCTCAAGGCCCTCAAGGGCGGCACCAACATCCTCGACACCGCTGTCACCGAGACCAAGGCCGCCGGCGGCACCGTCCTCTCCGGCGACAAGGCGTTCCTGCTCCACGACACCTGGGGCTTCCCGATCGACCTCACCCTCGAGATGGCCGCCGAGCAGGGCCTGAGCGTGGACGAGGACGGCTTCCGCCGCCTGATGAAGGAGCAGCGGGAGCGCGCCAAGGCCGACGCCAAGGCCAAGAAGACCGGCCACGCCGATCTCTCCGCCTACCGCGAGGTCGCCGACACCTCCGGCGCCACCGACTTCACCGGCTACACCACCACCGAGGGCGAGTCGACTGTCGTCGGCCTGCTCGTCGACGGTGTGCCCTCGCCCGCCGCCACCGAGGGCGACGAGGTCGAGGTCGTCCTCGACCGCACCCCCTTCTACGCCGAGGGCGGCGGCCAGCTCGCCGACACCGGCCGCATCCGCCTCGACAGCGGCGCCGTCATCGAGGTCCGCGACGTGCAGAAGCCGGTGCCCGGCGTGCACGTCCACAAGGGCGTCGTCCAGGTCGGCGAGGTGACCGTCGGCGCGTCCGCCTACGCCGCCATCGACGTCACGCGCCGCCGGGCCATCGCCCGCGCCCACAGCGCCACCCACCTCACCCACCAGGCGCTGCGCGACGCCCTGGGTCCGACGGCCGCCCAGGCCGGCTCGGAGAACTCCCCCGGCCGCTTCCGCTTCGACTTCGGCTCGCCGGCCGCCGTGCCGGGCTCGGTCCTCACCGACGTCGAGCAGCGGATCAACGAGGTCCTCTCCCGCGAGCTGGAGGTCCAGGCCGAGGTCATGAGCCTGGACGAGGCCAAGAAGGCCGGCGCCATCGCCGAGTTCGGCGAGAAGTACGGCGAGCGCGTGCGCGTGGTGACCATCGGCGACTTCTCCAAGGAGCTGTGCGGCGGCACGCACGTCGCCAACACCGCCCAGCTGGGCCTGGTGAAGCTGCTCGGCGAGTCCTCGATCGGCTCCGGCGTGCGCCGCGTCGAGGCCCTGGTCGGCGCCGACGCCTACAACTTCCTGGCCAAGGAGCACACGGTCGTCGCCCAGCTCACCGAGCTGGTCAAGGGCCGTCCGGAGGAGCTCCCGGAGAAGATCTCCGGCATGCTCGCCAAGCTCAAGGACGCCGAGAAGGAGATCGAGCGCTACCGCGCCGAGAAGGTCCTGCAGGCCGCCGCGGGCCTGGCCGAGGGCGCCAAGGACGTCCACGGCGTCGCCCTGGCCGTCGGCCGGGTGCCGGACGGCACCGGCGCCGACGACCTGCGCAAGCTCGTCCTGGACGTGCGCGGGCGCATCAACGGCGGCCGCCCGGCCGTCGTCGCCCTGTTCACCGTGGCGGGCGGCCGCCCGCTGACCGTCATCGCCACCAACGAGGCCGCCCGCGAGCGCGGCCTGAAGGCCGGCGACCTGGTCCGCGCCGCGGCCAAGACCCTCGGCGGCGGTGGCGGCGGCAAGCCGGACGTCGCCCAGGGCGGCGGCCAGAACCCCGACGCCGTCGACGAGGCCATGGCCGCCGTCGAGCGCCTCGTGGCCGGGGCCTGAGCGCCGTGCGACGAGGCAGGCGCATCGCCGTGGACGTCGGGGACGCCCGTATCGGGGTCGCGTCGTGCGACCCCGACGGGATCCTCGCCACCCCGGTCGAGACCGTCCCCGGACGCGACATACCGCAGGCCCACAAGCGGCTCGCGGCGATCGTGGCGGAGTACGAGCCCGTCGAGGTCGTCGTCGGCCTGCCCCGCTCCCTCAAGGGAGGAGAGGGGCCGGCCGCGGCGAAGGTGCGCACCTTCGCCAAGGAGATGGCCCGCAGGATCGCCCCGGTCCCGGTCCGGCTCGTCGACGAGCGCATGACGACCGTCACGGCCGCACAGGGGCTGCGCGCCTCCGGGGTCAGCTCGAAGAAGGGCCGTTCCGTGGTCGACCAGGCGGCCGCCGTGGTCATCCTGCAGAACGCCCTGGAGATCGAGAAGGTCTCCGGCCGTCCCCCGGGCGAGGCCGTCGAAGTGGTCATCTGATCGCAATACGGTAACGTTCCGCGCGACATGGCAGCTGTTCGAATGTCTGCCGGGCAGGACCAGACGTCGGACTTTCGCGCTTCACCGGGCGCACTGGCTGCCGCTGTGCGGCTCTAGGGGATAGATGACTGAGTATGGCCGGGGTTCCGGCTCCCAACCGTGGCATCCCGAGGACCCTCTGTACGGGGACCGGGGATACGACGGGCAGCAGTACACGCAGCAGCCGCAGCAGTCGCAGCCCTCCTACGGCCAGCAGCAGCACTATCCCGGACAGCAGCAGTACGGCTGGGATCCCTCGCAGAACGCGGGGGGTTCCGGCCAGTACGCCGGCGGCAACCCCGGCGGCCAGTACGCCGGCCACAACGGCGGATACGCGGGCGGCGGCCCGTCGGACTACTACGAGTACGACACCGGCAACCACGGCTACCCGGGCCAGCAGCAGACCCCGTACACCGAGCAGCAGACCGGCCAGCACCGGACCGGCCCGCACGACACGGGCCGGCACTACGTCGGGCAGCACGACACGGGTCAGCACCAGGTCGGGCAGCACGACACCGGGCAGCACCAGGTCGGTCCGCACCACACCGGGCAGCATCAGGTCCCGCGGTCGCAGGCGACGATGGAGTCCGACTCCGTCGAGGAGAAGATCTCCCTCTTCGACGACCCCGTGCCGGCCACCGCCGAACCGGAGGCGGACGAGCCCGAACCGCGCGAGGAGCGCGGCCGCGGCCGTGACCGGCGCGGCAAGGGCAAGGACAGGGAGAAGAAGCCCAAGCGCCGCAGCGGCACCGCCTGCCTGCTGGTCGCCGTCGTGCTCGTCGGTGGCGTGGGCGGCGGCGGATACCTCGCCTACGACTACTGGCAGACCCATTTCGGCGCCGCGCCCGACTACGAGGGCGAGGGCTCCGGCGAGGTGCAGGTGGAGATCCCCAAGAACTCCAGCCTCACCAAAATGGGTGAGGTCCTGCAGCAGGCCGGCGTGGTCAAGAGCGTCGGCGCCTTCACCGAGGCCGCGGGCAAGAACCCCAAGGGCAAGTCCATCCAGGCCGGCACCTATACCCTGCGCAAGGAGATGTCGGGCGCCGCGGCCGTCGAGATGATGACCAACGCCGCGAACTTCCTGACCATCGCCGAGGGCCGGCGGGCCGTGCAGATCTACGGTGCGATCGACGAGAAGCTGGGGCTCCCGGCGGGCACCACCAAGGACGTCGCCAGGAACCAGGCGAAGAACCTCGGGTTGCCCGAGTGGGCCAACAGCGACCCCAACATCAAGGACCCGCTCGAGGGCTTCCTCTACCCCTCGCAGTACAGCGCGGGCAAGGGCACCAAGCCGGAGGCCATCCTCCGGCAGATGGTGGCGCGGGCCAAGGAGAACTACGCCAAGCAGGACCTGGAGGGCAAGGCCAGGGAACTGGGCCTGAAGTCCCCGCTCCAGCTGATCACCGTGGCGAGCCTGGTCAACGCCGAGGGCATGACGCACGACGACTTCCGCAAGATGTCGCGGGTCGTCTACAACCGCCTCAAGCCCACCAACACCGAGACGAACGGCAAGCTGGAGTTCGACTCGACCTACAACTACCTGAAGAACCAGAGCAAGCTGGACCTCAGTCCCAAGCAGCTCCGCGCCTTCGACGACCGCTACAACACGTACTTCTACAAGGGCCTGCCCCCGGGCCCCATCGGCAACCCGGGCGCCGAGGCGCTCAGGGCGGCCATGGATCCCGAGCCGGGCGACTGGTACTACTTCGTCTCCATCAACGAGAAGACGACGTTCACCAAGAACCTGCAGGAGCACCAGAAGCTCGTGGACGAGTTCAACAAGAGCCGGAAGACGCAATGACCGGCCCGACGCGGCACCGCCGGCGCGCGGCGGTGCTCGGTTCCCCGATCGCCCACTCCCTCTCGCCCGTGCTGCACCGGGCCGCCTACGCGGACCTGGGCCTGGACGAGTGGACGTACGACCGCTTCGAGGTCGCCGAGGCCGCCCTGCCGGGCTTCCTCGACGGCCTCGACGGCAGCTGGGCCGGGCTCTCGCTGACCATGCCGCTCAAGCGCGCGGTGATCCCGCTGCTGGACGAGGTCAGCGACACGGCCCGGTCCGTGGAGGCCGTCAACACCGTCCTGCTCACCGAGGACGGCCGCCGCCTCGGCGACAACACCGACATCCCCGGCATCGCCGCCGCGCTGCGCGAGCGGGGCGTGGAGAAGGTGGAGGCCGCCGCCGTCCTCGGCGCCGGAGCCACCGCCTCCTCCGCGCTGGCCGCGCTCGCCCGGATCTGCGACGGCGAGGTCACCGCCTATGTACGCAGCGCCGAGCGGGCCGCCGAGATGCGCGGCTGGGGCGAACGGCTCGGCGTGTCCGTCCGCACCGCCGACTGGTCCCGGGCGGCCGAGGCGCTGACCGCGCCCCTGGTGATCGCCACCACCCCGGCCGGTGCCACGGACGCCCTGGCGGGCGAGGTCCCCGAGCACCCCGGCACGCTCTTCGACGTGCTCTACGAGCCGTGGCCCACCCCGCTGGCCGCCGCCTGGGCCGCACACGGCGGCACCGTCCTGGGCGGCCTGGACCTGCTGGTGCACCAGGCGGTCCTCCAGGTCGAGCGGATGACCGGCCGCGTCCCGGGCCCACTGGCCGCGATGCGCGCGGCGGGCGAGGCGGCGCTGGCGGCGCGCACCCGCTGACACGCCGGGATGCTTCCCACAACCTGAGCCGGTCGGTCCACAAGCTGGACCGGCCGCCGGGAACCCGCCCACGGCGTGGGAGGATCGGGGTGAGCATTTCGCATGGCCAAGGCTACTGAGGAGCACCATTGAGCAGGTTGCGCTGGCTGACCGCGGGGGAGTCGCACGGCCCCGCACTCGTCGCGACGCTGGAGGGCCTTCCCGCCGGCGTGCCGATCACCACGGAGATGGTGGCGGACCACCTTGCCCGGCGACGCCTCGGCTATGGGCGCGGTGCGCGCATGAAGTTCGAGCGCGACGAGGTGACCTTCCTCGGCGGTGTGCGGCACGGCCTGACGATGGGCTCCCCGGTCGCGGTCATGGTCGGCAACACCGAGTGGCCCAAGTGGGAGAAGGTCATGGCGGCCGACCCGGTGGACCCGGACGAGCTGGCCGATCTGGCTCGTAACGCCCCGCTGACCCGCCCCCGGCCCGGTCACGCGGACCTTGCCGGCATGCAGAAGTACGGTTTCGACGAGGCTCGTCCTGTTCTCGAGCGCGCCTCCGCCCGTGAGACCGCCGCCCGCGTGGCGCTCGGCGCCGTCGCGCGCTCCTTCCTCAAGGAGACCGCCGGCATCGAGATCGTCTCCCACGTCGTGGAGCTCGCGGCTGCCAAGGCCCCCTACGGCGTCGTTCCCCAGCCCTCCGACGTCGAGAAGCTCGACGCCGACCCGGTGCGCTGCCTGGACGCCGACGCCAGCAAGGCGATGGTCGCCGAGATCGACCAGGCCCACAAGGACGGCGACACCCTCGGCGGCGTCGTCGAGGTCCTGGCCTACGGCGTGCCCGTCGGTCTCGGCTCCCACGTGCACTGGGACCGCCGCCTGGACGCCCGTCTGGCCGCGGCCCTGATGGGCATTCAGGCCATCAAGGGCGTCGAGGTCGGCGACGGCTTCGAGCTCGCCCGGGTGCCCGGCTCCAAGGCGCACGACGAGATCGTGGCCACCGAGGACGGCATCCGCCGCACCTCCGGCCGCTCCGGCGGCACCGAGGGCGGTCTGACGACCGGTGAGCTGCTGCGCGTGCGCGCCGCCATGAAGCCGATCGCGACCGTGCCGCGCGCCCTGGCCACCGTGGACGTCGTCACCGGCGAGGCCGCCCAGGCCCACCACCAGCGCTCCGACGTCTGCGCCGTCCCCGCGGCCGGCATCGTCGCCGAGGCCATGGTGGCCCTCGTCCTCGCCGACGCGGTGGTGGAGAAGTTCGGCGGCGACAGCGTCGCCGAGACCCGCCGCAACGTCCAGAGCTACCTCGAGAACCTGGCCATCAGGTGACCCCGCCGGTCGCAGTCCTGGTGGGCCCGCCCGGCGCGGGCAAGTCCACCATCGGTGCCCTGCTCGCCGAGCGGCTGGGCACCGGCTACCGCGACACCGACGCCGACATCGAGCGGACGGCCGGCAAGCCCATCCCGGAGATCTTCATCGACGAGGGCGAGCCGTACTTCCGCGAGCTGGAGCGGCAGGCCGTGGCCGCCGCCGTGGCGGAGCACCCCGGTGTGCTCGCCCTCGGCGGCGGCGCCGTCATGGACCCGGACACCCGCGCCCTGCTCGGGGGCCTGCCCGTGGTCTTCCTGGACGTCGAGCTCGCCGACGCCGTCCACCGGGTGGGCCTGGACGCCCCCCGCCCGCTGCTCGCCGTCAACCCCCGCAAGCGGTGGCGCGAGCTGATGGAGGCGCGCCGCCCGCTCTACACCGAGGTCGCCCGCGCCGTCGTCACCACCGGCGGCCGCACCCCGGCCCAGGTAGCCGACGCCGTGATGGAGGCGCTGGACCTGCCCCGGGCCCACACACCGGACACCACGCAGTGAGGAACGCATGACCGACGCCCCCACCCGCATCCAGGTCGCCGGCAGCGCGGGCACCGCGCCGTACGAGGTCCTGGTCGGGCGCCAGCTGCTGGGCGAGCTGCCCGGCCTGATCGGCACCAAGGCCCGGCGCGTGGCCGTGCTGCACCCCGAGGCGCTGGCCGAGACCGGCGAGGCCGTCCGCGAGGACCTGGCCGCCCAGGGCTACGAGGCCATCGCCATCCAGGTGCCCAACGCGGAGGAGGCCAAGACCGCCGAGGTCGCCGCCTACTGCTGGAAGGCCCTGGGCCAGTCGAACTTCACCCGCACCGACGTCATCGTCGGCGTCGGCGGCGGCGCCACCACCGACCTGGCCGGCTTCGTCGCCGCCACCTGGCTGCGCGGGGTGCGCTGGATCGCGGTGCCCACCACGGTGCTGGCGATGGTCGACGCGGCCGTCGGCGGCAAGACCGGCATCAACACCGCCGAGGGCAAGAACCTCGTCGGCGCCTTCCACCCGCCGGCCGGCGTGCTGTGCGACCTGGCCGCGCTGGAGTCGCTGCCGGTCCACGACTACGTCAGCGGCCTCGCCGAGATCATCAAGGCGGGCTTCATCGCCGACCCGGCCATCCTGGAGCTCATCGAGGCGGACCCCGAGGCGGCCCGTACGCCCGCCGGACCGCACACCGCGGAGCTGATCGAGCGCTCGATCCGGGTCAAGGCGGAGGTCGTCTCCTCGGACCTCAAGGAGTCGGGCCCGCGCGAGATCCTCAACTACGGTCACACGCTCGCCCACGCCATCGAGAAGAACGAGCGCTACAACTGGCGGCACGGCGCGGCCGTCGCCGTCGGCATGGTCTTCGCCGCCGAGCTCGGCCGGATCGCCGGCCGCCTGGACGACGCCACCGCCGACCGGCACCGCACGGTCCTGCAGGCGGTGGGCCTGCCCGTCACCTACCGCGGCGACCAGTGGCCCAAGCTGCTGGAGACCATGAAGGTCGACAAGAAGACCCGCGGCGACCGGCTGCGCTTCATCGTCCTGGACGGCCTGGCCAAGCCCACCGTCCTGGAGGGCCCGGACCCGGCGATGCTGCTGGCCGCCCACGCCGAGATCGCGGCATGAGCGGGCGTCGTGTCCTGGTGCTGAACGGCCCCAACCTGGGCCGGCTCGGCTCCCGCGAGCCCGACGTCTACGGCTCGACCTCCTACCAGGGCCTGGTCAAGGCCTGCGCGGAGCTGGGCGCCGAGCTCGGGCTCGCCGTGGAGGTGCGGGAGACCAACGACGAGGGCGAGATGGTGCGCTGGCTGCACGAGGCCGCCGACGGTTCGCTGCCCGTCGTCATCAACCCCGGGGCGTTCACGCACTATTCGTACGCGATGCGCGACGCGGCGGCGCAGCGCACGGCGCCGCTGATCGAGGTGCACATCTCCAACCCGTACGCCCGGGAGGCCTTCCGCCACACCTCCGTCATCGCGGCGGTCGCCAGCGGCACGGTGGCGGGGTTCGGCATCGGCTCCTACCGCCTGGCGCTGCGCGCGCTGGCCGAGGAACTCGCGGGCTGAGCCGGCCGTTTCCCGTGCGGTGGCCGGGGGAGTCGCCGGGGGGTGCTTACTCTCCGGTACTCTCCCGTCTGGCCAGTCGCCCGTACCGAGACGGAGTGCCACCGGATGCAGTACCCAGTGGGCCCGCCGATGCCCCCGCCCCACCCGCCGATGCCGCCCGTGCCCCCTCCCGGGCCGGAGGCCACCGGGCACTTCCCGCAGGCGGCGGCCGTCGCCGACGCCTCGACCGCCGCCGTCGCGGTGCTGCTCATCGGCCCGGCCGGGGCCGGCAAGACCACCGTGGCCCGGCACTGGGCGGACACCCGCCGGGTGCCCACCGCCCACATCAGCCTCGACGACGTGCGCGAATGGGTGCGCTCCGGCTTCGCGGACCCGCAGTCCGGCTGGAACGACCACTCCGAGGCGCAGTACCGCCTCGCCCGCCGCACCTGCGGCTTCGCCGCCCGTAACTTCCTCGCCAACGGCATCTCCTGCATCCTCGACGACGCCGTCTTCCCCGACCGGCCCGTCGTCGGCCTCGGCGGCTGGAAGCGCCATGTGGGCCCCGGCCTGCTGCCGGTGGTGCTGCTGCCGGGCCTGGAGGTCGTCCTGGAGCGCAACGCCGAGCGCAGCGGCAACCGCCGTCTGAGCGACGAGGAGGTGGCCCGGATCCACGGCCGGATGGCCGGCTGGTACGGCTCGGGGCTGCCCATCATCGACAATTCCCAGCAGGACGTCGCCACCACGGCCCGGCTCCTGGACGAGGTCGTCGCCCGCGCCCTCACCTCCTGGTGACTCCCCGGTAGGAGGCGCTGGAAAGGCCGGAAGCCACCGCCGAACGTACGCTCGGAAGCATGTCCGAGGTGTACGCGGCACGGCGCGCACGGCTGCGCGAGCGGTGCGAGGCGGCCGGCAGCGAGGCCGCCCTGGTCTCCGGGGACGCCAACGTCCGCTATCTGTCGGGCGGCGCGCCCGGTGGCGCGGTGCTCCTCCTGGGGCCCGGCCGCGATGTGCTCGTGTGCGCGGAGGACCCCTTCGCGGACCCC
The DNA here is from genome assembly GCF_044547045.1 of Streptomyces sp. NPDC053048. NCBI lineage: Bacteria > Bacillati > Actinomycetota > Actinomycetes > Kitasatosporales > Streptomycetaceae > Streptomyces > Streptomyces sp. NPDC053048. The sequence continues at coordinate 151,347 of NZ_JBITZS010000008.1, read as the reverse complement.
ACGGGCGCCGGCCGGCCCGCCGACGACCTGGGCGTCGTGGTGCTGCCGAACCCGGAGGGCGATCCGGCCGTGGCGGGTGCCGAGCGGGCGGCGGAGGCCGGGGCGCGCTCGCTGGCCCTGGAGGAGCACCACCTGACCGTGGCCCGGCACCGGGCGGTGGGCTCGGTCGCCCCCCGGATGCGTCTGGACGACCTCGGCACGGCCGTGGAGCAGCAGCGGGTGGTCAAGGACGACGAGGAGATCTCGCACCTGCGCATAGCCGCCGAGATCGCCGACCAGGCCCTGGGCGAGCTGCTGGAGTCCATACTCGTGGGGCGCACGGAGCGTCATCTCGCGCTGGAGCTGGAGCGCCGGCTGATCGACCACGGCGCGGACGCGGCGGCCTTCCCCACCTCGGTGGGGGCCGGCCCGAACTCGGGGCGCGCCGGTCATGTACCGACCGACCGGCGGGTGGAGGAGGGCGATTTCCTCAGTGTGTGCCTGGGGGCGGACTATCGTGGATACCGCAGTGAGATCGCTCGTACGTTTGTGATCGGGTCCTCTCCCGCGGACTGGCAGATCGAGCTGTACGAGCAGGTCTTCGCCGCTCAGCGGGCGGGCCGGGAGGCCCTGGCCCCGGGGGCGGCCTACCGCGACGTGGACCGCGCGGCACGCGTCGTGCTGGAGGCCGCGGGTCACGGGGAGCGGGTCGGCCCGCGTATCGGCCACGGCGTGGGACTCGAAAACGACGAGGACCCTCGGCTGGCACCGTCGGCAATGGGTAAACTGGACGCTTGCGTGCCGGTCACCGTGGCCCCGGGAGTTCACCTCCCGGGACGGGGCGGCGTCCGGATCGATGACACGCTCGTCGTCCGCCCCGAGGCGGACGGCGGACCCGAGCTACTCACCATTACGACCAAAGAGCTGCTCGCGCTCTAGCCGGGCGCACCGCACTTTCTGGTTCCACCAGCCCAGGAGATACCGCAACCGTGGCATCCACGAACGACCTCAAGAACGGCATGGTGCTCAAGCTCGAAGGCGGCCAGCTCTGGTCCGTCGTCGAGTTCCAGCACGTCAAGCCCGGCAAGGGCCCCGCCTTCGTCCGTACGAAGCTGAAGAACGTGCTCTCCGGCAAGGTCGTCGACAAGACCTTCAACGCCGGCGTGAAGGTCGAGACGGCCACCGTTGACCGCCGCGACATGCAGTTCTCGTACATGGACGGCGACTACTTCGTCTTCATGGACATGAAGGACTTCGACCAGCTGATGATCGACCGGAAGGCCGTCGGCGACGCCGCGAACTTCCTGATCGAGGGCTTCGAGGCCACCGTCGCCACGCACGAGGGCGAGGTGCTCTACGTCGAGCTCCCGGCCGCCGTCGAGCTGATCATCGAGCACACCGACCCGGGTGTCCAGGGCGACCGCTCCACCGGTGGCACCAAGCCCGCCAAGCTGGAGACCGGCTACGAGATCCAGGTCCCGCTGTTCGTCACCACCGGCGAGAAGATCAAGGTCGACACGCGTACCGGCGATTACCTCGGCCGGGTGAGCAGCTAACCGTGTCCGCCCGCAGCAAGGCACGTAAGCGCGCCTTCCAGATCATCTTCGAGGCCGAGCAGCGCGGCTCCACCGCGGTGAACGTCCTCGCGGACTGGATCCGGCTGGCCCGGTCCGACGACCGGCAGCCGTCGGTCAACCCGTACACGATCCGGCTCGTCGAGGGGTACGCGGACCACGTCGCGCGGATCGACGAGCTGATCGCCACCTACGCGGTCGACTGGGACCTGGACCGGATGCCCGCCGCGGACCGGAACATCGTCCGGCTCGGCGCGTACGAGCTGATCTGGGAGGACGAGACCCCGGACGCGGTGGCGATCGACGAGGCGGTGCAGCTCGCCAAGGAGTTCTCCACCGACGACTCGCCGGCCTTTGTCAACGGCCTGCTGGGCCGTTTCAAGGAGCTGAAGCCGAGCATTCGGCGCTCATAACGCACAACCGCCGTGGGGCGGGAAACCCGGCCGGGTTTCCCGCCCCACGGCGGTTTGTCATCCAAAAAGAACGGCTCTAGGCGTCTTCGTGCTGCACGGCGCGGCGCGCGTCGGCGTCGAGGACACCCCAGCTGATCAGCTGCTCGGTGAGCACCGAGGGCGACTGGTCGTAGATGACGGCGAGGGTGCGCAGGTCGTCCTGGCGGATCGAGAGCACCTTGCCGTTGTAGTCGCCGCGCTGGCTCTGGATGGTGGCGGCATAGCGCTGCAGCGGGCCCGCCTTCTCGGCCGGGACGTGGGCGAGCCGCTCCAGGTCCAGGACCAGCTTCGGCGGGGGCTCGGCGGCACCGCCGGGCGTGGTGCCGGGCAGCAGCTCCTGCACGGGCACACCGTAGAAGTCGGCCAGCTCGGCAAGGCGCTGCACGGTCACGGCACGGTCGCCGCGCTCGTACGAGCCGACGACGACGGCCTTCCAGCGACCCTGCGACTTCTCCTCGACACCATGGAGGGAGAGGCCCTGCTGGGTGCGGATGGCGCGGAGCTTGGCCCCGAGCTGTTTGGCGTATTCGCTGGACATAAAGCTCCCCGGACGCTGTATCGACGTGCGACAGCCTCTTCCCGACTGCCCCGTGTCTGGTAACTCACTGTGAGGTTACGCAGCGTAATCTACGTTCGTCAAGCCGAATGGTGCCCGCTCTGGGCCGTCAGGGGGTGATGGCAAGAGGTGCCCGGCAGTGCTGGTACGGTGAAACATGTAAATCCGACGTCCTTTAAAGTCCGTCCCGTGAGGCGGAGAAGGAGGTCCGTTTCGTATGGACGCAATTCCTGCGCGTCCCGTGCTCGAAGCACCGGACATCGCCCGGGTCCTGACCCGGATCGCTCATGAGATCGTCGAGCGCGCCAAGGGCGCCGACGACGTCGTGCTCCTCGGCATCCCCACGCGTGGTGTCTTCCTCGCCGGCCGGCTGGCCGCCAAGCTCGAGGAGATCACCGGACGCCCGGTGCCGGTCGGCTCCCTCGACATCACCATGTACCGCGACGACCTGCGGCTGCGCCCCGCCCGTGCGCTCGCCCGCACCGAGATCCCCGGTGAGGGCCTCGACGGCCGCCTCGTGGTCCTCGTCGACGACGTGCTCTTCTCCGGCCGCACCATCCGCGCCGCGCTCGACGCCCTGAACGACATCGGGCGTCCCCGAGCCGTCCAGCTCGCGGTCCTCGTCGACCGCGGCCACCGCGAACTGCCGATCCGCGCCGACTACGTCGGCAAGAACCTCCCCACGTCGCTGCGGGAGACGGTCAAGGTCCAGCTCACCGAGGAGGACGGCCGCGACAGCGTGCTCCTCGGCGCGGGCGCGACCGCCCCGGCCGACGGGCAGTAGCACCTTCTCCACGGACCCGTGACCCGGGTCCGTGCCGCCGCATGCCCGGCCAAAGCCCCCGCATATCTCCTCAACCACGGAGCAAACCGGATGAAGCGCCACCTCATCTCGGCCGCAGACCTCACGCGCGACGACGCCGTCCTGATCCTCGACACCGCCGAGGAGATGGCCCGGGTCGCGGACCGGCCGATCAAGAAGCTGCCGACCCTGCGCGGCCGTACCGTCGTCAACCTCTTCTTCGAGGACTCGACCCGCACCCGCATCTCCTTCGAGGCCGCCGCCAAGCGGCTCTCCGCCGACGTCATCAACTTCTCCGCCAAGGGCTCCTCGGTCTCCAAGGGCGAATCGCTCAAGGACACCGCGCTGACCCTGGAGGCGATGGGCGCCGACGCCGTCGTCATCCGCCACCACGCCTCCGGCGCTCCGTACACCCTCGCCAACTCCGGCTGGATCGACGGTGCCGTCGTCAACGCCGGTGACGGCACCCACGAGCACCCCACCCAGGCGCTGCTGGACGCCTTCACCATGCGCCGCCGCCTGCTCGGCGCCGACGCCGGCCTCGGGCACGGCCTCGACGGCCGCCGCATCACGATCGTCGGCGACGTCCTGCACAGCCGGGTCGCCCGCTCCAACGTCCACCTGCTCAATACGCTCGGCGCGCAGGTCACGCTCGTCGCGCCGCCCACCCTGGTGCCGGTCGGCGTCGGCAGCTGGCCCTGCGAGGTCTCCTACGACCTCGACCAGGTGCTGCCGAAGTCCGACGCGGTGATGATGCTGCGGGTGCAGCGCGAGCGCATGAACGCGGCGTTCTTCCCCACCGAGCGCGAGTACGCCCGCCGCTACGGCCTGCACTCCGACCGCATGGCGCGGATGCCCGAGCACGCCGTCGTGATGCACCCCGGCCCGATGAACCGCGGCATGGAGATCACCGCCGAGGTCGCCGACTCCGACCGCTGCACGGCCGTCGAGCAGGTCGCCAACGGCGTCTCGATCCGCATGGCCGTCCTCTACCTGCTGCTCGGCGGCTCCGAGCCGGCCGTCACCACGAACAACGCCCGCACCGAGGAGAACAAGTAGCCATGACCAAGATCCTGATCCGTGGCGCGAAGGTCCTCGGCGGCGAGCCGCAGGACGTGCTGATCGACGGCGAGACCATCGCCGAGGTCACCCCGTCCGATATCGCCCTGCCGGGCGGTGGCGGCCTGACCGCCCCCGAGGGCGCCCAGGTGATCGAGGCCGACGGCAAGATCCTGCTGCCCGGCCTGGTCGACCTGCACACCCACCTGCGCGAGCCCGGCCGCGAGGACTCCGAGACCGTCCTGACCGGCACCCGCGCGGCCGCGAGCGGCGGCTACACCGCCGTCTTCGCCATGGCCAACACCTTCCCCGTCGCTGACACCGCCGGCGTCGTCGAGCAGGTCTGGCGGCTCGGCAAGGAGCACGGCTACTGCGACGTGCAGCCCATCGGCGCCGTCACCGTCGGCCTGGAGGGCAAGCAGCTCTCCGAGCTGGGCGCCATGCACGACTCCGTCGCCGGCGTCACCGTCTTCTCCGACGACGGCAAGTGCGTCGACGACGCCGTGATCATGCGCCGCGCCCTGGAGTACGTGAAGGCGTTCGGCGGCGTCATCGCCCAGCACGCGCAGGAGCCCCGGCTCACCGAGGGCGCCCAGATGAACGAGGGCATCGTCTCCGCCGAGCTGGGCCTGGGCGGCTGGCCGGCCGTCGCCGAGGAGTCGATCATCGCGCGCGACGTCCTGCTCGCCGAGCACGTCGGCTCCCGCGTGCACATCTGCCACCTCTCCACGGCCGGCTCGGTGGAGATCGTCCGCTGGGCCAAGTCGCGCGGCATCGACGTCACCGCCGAGGTCACCCCGCACCACCTGCTGCTGACCGACGAGCTCGTACGGTCCTACAACCCCGTCTACAAGGTGAACCCGCCGCTGCGCACCGAGCGCGACGTGCTGGCCCTGCGCGAGGCCCTGGCCGACGGCACCATCGACATCGTCGCCACCGACCACGCCCCGCACCCGCACGAGGACAAGGACTGCGAGTGGGCCGCGGCCGCCATGGGCATGGTGGGCCTGGAGACCGCCCTGTCGGTCGTCCAGCACACGATGGTCGAGACCGGCCTGCTCGACTGGGCCGGCGTCGCCGAGCGGATGTCCTTCAAGCCCGCCGCCATCGGCAGCCTCGCCGGCCACGGCCGTCCGATCGCCGCCGGGGAGCCCGCCAACCTGACGCTGGTGGATTCCGCTTACCGTGGTGTCGTGGACCCCGCGGGCTTCGCCTCCCGCAGCCGCAACACCCCCTACGAGGGCCGTGAGCTGCCGGGTCGCGTCACCCACACCTTCCTGCGGGGCCGGGCGACGGTCGTGGACGGGAATCTCGCGTGACATCTGCACCATCTGCACTGATCAATCTGGCGGCCGAACAGAAGTCCGCGGCCGTCACCGACTGGGCCGCCCGCATCGGCTGGGTCGTCGGGCTGCTGCTCTTCATCGCGCTGCTGTACTGGCTGATGCGCGAGGGCTGGAAGTGGCGCGGCACGCTCCAGGGTGACCTGCCCGAGCTGCCCGTCGCCCCCGCCGAGCCCGGCCAGGCGCGCCTGGAGATGGAGGGCCGCTACCACGGCTCCACCACCGCCGGGCAGTGGCTCGACCGCATCGTCGCGCACGGCCTGGGCACCCGCAGCAGGGCGAGCCTCACCCTGACGGAGCAGGGCGTGGCCGTCGCACGGCCCGGCGCCCGCGACTTCTTCATCCCCGCCGCCGCCCTGCGCGGCGCCCGGCTCGACAAGGGAATCGCGGGCAAGGTCCTCGCCGAGGGCGGCCTGCTCGTGATCACCTGGCAGCACGGCGACAGGACGATCGACTCCGGATTCCGCTCCGACCGGGCGGCCGAGCACGCGGCGTGGGCCGAGGCCCTGACCGCACTGCACAACCAGCACAGCACCGACATGGAAGGCGCACGATGACGACCTCCAGCAGGGGGACCGGGAAGGTTCCCGCCGTACTCGTCCTGGAGGACGGCCGGATGTTCCGCGGCCGGGCCTACGGGGCCGTGGGGGCGACCTTCGGCGAGGCCGTGTTCTCCACCGGCATGACCGGCTACCAGGAGACCCTGACCGACCCCTCCTACCACCGCCAGGTCGTCGTGATGACGGCCCCGCACGTGGGCAACACCGGCGTCAACGACGAGGACCCCGAGTCCGGCCGCATCTGGGTCGCCGGCTACGTCGTCCGCGACCCCGCCCGCATCCCGTCCAACTGGCGCTCGCGCCGCTCCCTGGACGAGGAGCTCGCCCGGCAGGGCGTCGTCGGCATCAGCGGCATCGACACCCGAGCCCTGACCCGCCACCTGCGCGAGCGCGGCGCCATGCGCGTCGGCATCTTCTCCGGCAACACGCTGCCCGACGAGGGCCTCATGCTCGCCGAGGTGCGCCAGGCCCCCGAGATGAAGGGCGCCGACCTCTCCGCCGAGGTCGCCACCAAGGAGACCTACGTCGTCCCCGCGATCGGCACCAAGCGCTTCACCGTCGCCGCCATCGACCTGGGCATCAAGGGCATGACCCCGCAGCGCATGGCCGAGCGCGGCATCGAGGTGCACGTCCTGCCGGCCACCGCCACCGCCGAGGACGTCTACGCCGTCAACCCCGACGGCGTGTTCTTCTCCAACGGCCCCGGCGACCCGGCCACCGCCGACCACCCGGTCTCCGTGATGCGCGAGGTCCTCTCCCGCAGGACCCCGCTGTTCGGCATCTGCTTCGGCAACCAGATCCTGGGCCGCGCCCTCGGTTTCGGCACGTACAAGCTGAAGTACGGCCACCGCGGCATCAACCAGCCCGTGCAGGACCGTACGACCGGCAAGGTCGAGGTCACCGCGCACAACCACGGCTTCGCCGTCGACGCCCCGCTCGAGGCGGCGACCGACACGCCCTACGGACGGGTCGAGGTCTCCCACGTCTGTCTGAACGACAACGTGGTCGAGGGCCTCCAGCTGCTCGACCAGCCGGCATTCAGCGTCCAGTACCACCCCGAGGCAGCAGCAGGCCCGCACGACGCCGCGTACCTGTTCGACCGCTTCGTCTCCCTGATGGAGGGCCAGCGTGCCTAAGCGCACCGACATCCAGTCCGTTCTGGTCATCGGCTCCGGCCCGATCGTCATCGGCCAGGCCGCGGAGTTCGACTACTCCGGCACCCAGGCCTGCCGCGTCCTGAAGTCCGAGGGCCTGCGGGTCGTCCTGGTCAACTCCAACCCGGCCACGATCATGACCGACCCGGAGATCGCCGACGCCACGTACGTCGAGCCGATCACCCCGGAGTTCGTCGAGAAGATCATCGCCAAGGAGCGCCCCGACGCGCTCCTGCCCACCCTCGGCGGCCAGACCGCGCTCAACACCGCCATCTCCATGCACGAGAACGGCGTGCTGGAGAAGTACGGCGTGGAGCTCATCGGCGCCAACGTCGAGGCGATCCACAAGGGCGAGGACCGCGACCTGTTCAAGGGCGTCGTCGAGGCCGTCCGCGCGAAGATCGGCCACGGCGAGTCCGCCCGCTCGGTCATCTGCCACACCATGGACGAGGTCCTCGCGGGCGTCGAGACGCTCGGCGGCTACCCCGTCGTCGTCCGCCCCTCCTTCACCATGGGCGGCGCCGGCTCCGGCTTCGCCCACGACGAGGAGGAGCTGCGCCGCATCGCCGGCCAGGGCCTGACGCTCTCCCCGACCACCGAGGTGCTCCTGGAGGAGTCCATCCTCGGCTGGAAGGAGTACGAGCTGGAGCTGATGCGCGACAAGCACGACAACGTCGTGGTCGTCTGCTCCATCGAGAACTTCGACCCCATGGGCGTGCACACCGGTGACTCCATCACCGTCGCCCCGGCGATGACGCTGACCGACCGCGAGTACCAGATCCTGCGGGACGTCGGCATCGCCATCATCCGCGAGGTCGGCGTCGACACCGGCGGCTGCAACATCCAGTTCGCCGTCAACCCGGACGACGGCCGGGTCATCGTCATCGAGATGAACCCGCGCGTCTCGCGCTCCTCGGCGCTGGCCTCCAAGGCGACGGGCTTCCCGATCGCCAAGATCGCGGCGCGTCTCGCCGTCGGCTACACCCTCGACGAGATCCCCAACGACATCACCGAGAAGACCCCGGCGTCCTTCGAGCCCACGCTCGACTACGTCGTGGTCAAGGCGCCCCGCTTCGCGTTCGAGAAGTTCCCCGGTGCCGACGCCACCCTGACGACCACCATGAAGTCGGTCGGCGAGGCCATGGCCATCGGCCGCAACTTCACCGAGGCGCTGCAGAAGGCGCTGCGCTCGCTGGAGAAGAAGGGCTCGCAGTTCGACTTCGTCTCCGCGCCCGGCGACAAGGCGGAGCTGCTGGAGAAGGCGGCCGTCCCCACCGACGGCCGGATCAACACGGTCATGGCGGCCATCCGCGCCGGCGCCTCCGCCCAGGAGGTCTTCGACGCCACCCGCATCGACCCGTGGTTCGTCGACCAGCTCTTCCTGATCAAGGAGATCGCCGACGAGCTGGCCGCCGCCGACAAGCTCGAGCCCGAGCTGCTCGCCGACGCCAAGCGCCACGGCTTCTCCGACGCCCAGATCGCCGCGATCCGCGGCCTGCGCGAGGACGTCGTCCGCGAGGTCCGCCACGCGCTGGGCGTCCGCCCGGTCTACAAGACGGTCGACACCTGCGCCGCCGAGTTCGCGGCGCGGACGCCGTACTTCTACTCCTCCTACGACGAGGAGTCCGAGGTCGCGCCGCGCGAGAAGCCCGCCGTGATCATCCTGGGCTCCGGCCCGAACCGCATCGGCCAGGGCATCGAGTTCGACTACTCCTGCGTCCACGCCTCGTTCGCACTCAGCGACGCCGGCTACGAGACCGTGATGGTCAACTGCAACCCCGAGACCGTCTCCACCGACTACGACACCTCCGACCGGCTCTACTTCGAGCCGCTCACCCTGGAGGACGTCCTGGAGATCGTCCACGCCGAGCAGCAGGCGGGCCCGGTGGCGGGCGTCGTCGTCCAGCTCGGCGGCCAGACCCCGCTGGGCCTGGCGCAGGCGCTCAAGGACAACGGCGTGCCGATCGTCGGCACCTCGCCCGAGGCCATCGACCTCGCCGAGGAGCGCGGCGCCTTCGGCCGGGTGCTGACCGAGGCCGGGCTGCCCGCGCCCAAGTACGGCACCGCCTTCTCCTTCGACGAGGCCAAGGGCATCGCCGCCGAGATCGGCTACCCGGTCATGGTCCGCCCGTCCTATGTGCTCGGCGGCCGCGGCATGGAGATCGTCTACGACGAGCCCTCGCTGGGCGGGTACCTCGAGCGGCACGCGGGCCTGATCTCCGAGCACCCGGTGCTCATCGACCGCTTCCTCGACGACGCCATCGAGATCGACGTCGACGCGCTCTACGACGGCCACGAGCTCTACCTCGGCGGCGTCATGGAGCACATCGAGGAGGCCGGCATCCACTCCGGCGACTCCGCCTGCGCGCTGCCCCCGATCACCCTCGGCGGCTTCGACATCAAGCGGCTGCGGGCCTCCACCGAGGCCATCGCCAAGGGCGTCGGCGTGCGCGGCCTGATCAACATCCAGTTCGCCATGGCCGGCGACATCCTCTACGTGCTCGAGGCCAACCCCCGCGCCTCCCGCACGGTCCCCTTCACCTCGAAGGCGACCGCCGTGCCGCTGGCGAAGGCCGCCGCCCGCATCTCGCTGGGCGCCACCGTCGCCGAGCTGCGCGAGGAGGGCATGCTGCCGCGCCACGGCGACGGCGGCACGCTGCCGCTGGACGCGCCGATCTCCGTCAAGGAGGCCGTGATGCCGTGGTCGCGCTTCCGCGACATCCACGGCCGCGGCGTGGACACCGTCCTCGGCCCGGAGATGCGCTCCACGGGCGAGGTCATGGGCATCGACACCGTCTTCGGCACGGCCTACGCCAAGTCGCAGTCCGGCGCGTACGGCGCGCTGCCCACCAAGGGCCGCGCGTTCGTCTCCGTCGCCAACCGGGACAAGCGCTCGATGATCTTCCCGGCCCGTGAGCTGGTCGCCCACGGCTTCGAGCTGCTCGCCACCTCCGGCACCGCCGAGGTCCTCAAGCGGAACGGCATCAACGCCACCGTGGTGCGCAAGCAGAGCGAGGGCGAGGGCCCCAACGGCGAGAAGACCATCGTCCAGCTCATCCACGACGGCCAGGTCGACCTGATCGTCAACACCCCCTACGGCACCGGTGGCCGCCTCGACGGCTACGAGATCCGCACCGCCGCCGTCGCACGGGCGGTGCCGTGCCTGACGACGGTCCAGGCGCTCGCCGCGGCCGTCCAGGGCATCGACGCGCTGACCCGCGGTGACGTCGGGGTGCGCTCGCTGCAGGAACACGCGGAACATCTGACCGCCGCCCGCGAGGCGTAAGGCGACCGAGGGGGACACCGCGAGGTGTCCCCCTCTCCATGACCCCGAAGGCTGTCCCGAAGGCTGGAAATGTACCGTCTCTTCTTCGACCTGATCTTCAAGCGCATGGACCCCGAGAAGGCCCACCACCTGGCCTTCTCGTGGATCCGCCGCGTCGCCGGCATCCCGGTCCTGCGCACCTTCGTCGCGGCCGTCCTCGCCCCCCGCCACAAGGCCTTGCGCACCGAGGCCCTGGGCCTGCGCATGCACGGCCCCTTCGGCCTCGCGGCGGGCTTCGACAAGAACGCCGCCGCCATCGACGGCATGAGCATGCTCGGCTTCGACCACATCGAGATCGGCACCGTCACCGCTCAGCCGCAGCCCGGCAACCCCAAGAAGCGGCTGTTCCGCCTGGTGGCGGACCGTGCGCTGATCAACCGCATGGGCTTCAACAACGACGGCTCGGCGGCCGTCGCGGAGCGCCTGGCGGCCCGCAAGGCGGCCCTCGGTAACAAGCACGGCCGTACCACCGTGGGCGTCAACATCGGCAAGACCAAGGTCGTGCCGGAGGCCGAGGCCGTCGCCGACTACGTCACCTCCACCGAGCGCCTGGCCGCGCACGCCGACTACCTCGTCGTCAACGTCTCCTCGCCGAACACGCCCGGCCTGCGCAACCTGCAGGCCGTGGACCACCTGCGCCCGCTGCTGGCCGCCGTCCGCGAGGCCGCCGACCGCACGGTCACCTCGCGCCGCGTGCCGCTGCTGGTGAAGATCGCCCCCGACCTCGCCGACGAGGACGTCGACGCCGTCGCCGACCTCGCCGTCGAGCTCGGCCTGGACGGCATCATCGCCACCAACACCACCATCGCCCGCGACGGGCTCGGCCTGCGGACCCCCAAGCGCACCGTCGAGGCCATCGGCGCCGGCGGCCTGTCCGGCGCCCCCCTCAAGGAGCGCTCCCTGGAGGTCCTCGGCCGCCTGTACGCGCGCGTGGGCGACCGCATCACCCTGGTGGGCGTCGGCGGCATCGAGACCGCCGACGACGCCTGGGAGCGCATCCTGGCGGGCGCCACGCTCGTCCAGGGCTACAGCGCCTTCATCTACGAGGGCCCCTTCTGGTGCCGGAGGATCCACAAGGGTCTCGCCGAGCGCCTGGCCGCCAGCCCGTACGCCACCCTCGCCGAGGCCGTCGGCGCCGAGACCCGGAAGAAGGCCGCCGCATGACCCCCGTGACCCCCGAACCGTTCGGCGCCCGGCTGCGCCGTGCCATGGACGAGCGCGGACCGCTGTGCGTCGGCATCGACCCGCACGCCTCGCTGCTGGCCGACTGGGGCCTGTCCGACGACATCGCGGGCCTGGAGCGCTTCACGCACACGGTCGTCGAGGCCCTGGCCGATCGCGTCGCCGTCCTCAAGCCGCAGTCGGCGTTCTTCGAGCGCTTCGGCTCGCGCGGCGTCGCCGTGCTGGAGCGGGCCGTGGCCGACTCCCGCGAGGCCGGCGCGCTGGTGCTGATGGACGCCAAGCGCGGCGACATCGGCTCGACCATGGCCGCGTACGCCGCCACCTACCTCGACCCCGCCTCGCCGCTGTTCTCCGACGCCGTCACCGTCAGCCCCTACCTGGGCTACGGCTCGCTGCGCCCGGCGCTGGACCTGGCGCGCGAGAGCGGCACCGGGGTCTTCGTCCTCGCCCTCACCTCCAACCCCGAGGGCGCCGAGGTGCAGCACGCGGTGCGCGCCGACGGCACGAGCGTCGCGGCGACGATGCTGGAGCACCTGCGGGCCGAGAACGCGGACGCGGCGCCCATGGGCTCCTACGGTGCCGTCGTCGGCGCCACGCTGGGTGACTCCCTGGCTTCGGCGGGTGCCGAGCTCGCCATCAACGGACCGCTGCTGGCGCCCGGCATCGGCGCGCAGGGCGCCACCGCGGCCGACCTGCCGAGGGTCTTCGGCGCGGCGGTGCGCGACGTTGTCCCGAATGTGAGCCGCGCGGTGCTGCGGCACGGCCCGGATTCGGCCGCTCTGCGGCGCAGCGCGGCGCGTTTCGCGGCCGAGGTGCGCGAAGCGGTGGCCGGCTAGCGCGTCCCAGGCGGGCGGCAGCATCGAGTTAACGCCAAACGCCAAGAAAAAATGTCGGGCAGTATGTCCGGAAAAGTCCTGGTCGATCGAGGCTGACCAGGACTTTTCGCTTGTTCTCGCTGACTGGAGCGGGATCGGCCGCTAGTCTCCGACGAGAGCGAACGTGCAAGCGCGTTGCTCGTTGCTCCGCAGGTGTGGGCCGACTAGGTTCCTCACCGGTCCGTATCCGACAGTTCGACATCCGAGGTGACGTAGGCGTGGCTCTTCCGCCCCTTACCCCTGAACAGCGCGCAGCCGCGCTCGAAAAGGCCGCCGCGGCTCGCCGGGAGCGCGCCGAGGTCAAGAATCGGCTCAAGCACTCCGGCGCCTCGCTGCACGATGTGATCCAGCAGGGCCAGAAGAACGATGTCATCGGCAAGATGAAGGTCAGCGCCCTGCTGGAGAGCCTGCCCGGCGTGGGCAAGGTCCGTGCCAAGCAGATCATGGAGCGGCTCGGCATCTCCGAGAGCCGCCGGGTTCGCGGGCTCGGCTCGAACCAGATCGCCTCCCTGGAGCGCGAGTTCGGCGGCAAGGCCGCCTGACGGCGGCACGGCGGCGGGCCCGGCGTTCCCAGGCACTCCCGGGAACCGGGATAATCGCTGCATGAGTACTGCAGTCTCCCGGGGGACGTCCCCCGTCCCTCCGGCCGGACAACCGCGGCTGACCGTGCTCTCCGGCCCCTCCGGGGTCGGTAAGAGCACGGTCGTCGCCCATATGCGCAAGGCCCACCCCGAGGTGTGGCTCTCGGTCTCCGCCACCACCCGCAAGCCGCGCCCCGGTGAGCGGGACGGGGTCCAGTACTTCTTCGTGGACGACGAGGAGTTCGACAAGCTCGTCGCCAACGGCGAGCTGCTGGAGTGGGCCGAGTTCGCGGGCAACCGCTACGGCACGCCCCGCCAGGCCGTGCTCGACCGCCTGGCGGCGGGCGAGCCGGTCCTGCTGGAGATCGACCTGCAGGGCGCCCGCCAGGTCCGCGAGACCATGCCGGAGGCCCAGCTGGTCTTCCTCGCGCCGCCCAGCTGGGACGAGCTGGTCCGCCGGCTCACCGGCCGCGGAACGGAATCCGCCGAGGTCATCGAGCGCCGGCTCACGGTGGCCAAGGTGGAGCTGGCCGCGGAGTCGGAGTTCGACACCACGCTGGTCAACACCTCGGTCGAGGACGTCGCACGCGAGCTGCTAGCCTTGCTGCGCTGAACATCTTTCTTCACCCCCCTTCGGAAGGCAGAGAGTGTCCTCTTCCATCACCGCGCCCGAGGGCATCATCAACCCGCCGATTGATGAGCTGCTCGAGGCGACCGACTCGAAGTACAGCCTGGTGATCTACGCCGCCAAGCGCGCGCGCCAGATCAACGCGTACTACTCGCAGCTCGGCGAGGGCCTGCTGGAGTACGTCGGCCCGCTGGTGGACACCCACGTCCACGAGAAGCCGCTCTCCATCGCGCTCCGCGAGATCAACGCGGGCCTGCTGACCTCCGAGGCCGTCGAGGCCCCGGCGCAGTAAGCACCGAATTTCCTCATCGAGGGCCCGGCAGGGGGCACCTCCCAGCGTTGAGCTGGGGGAGCGGCTTGCCGGGCCTTTGGTGTGTCATAGGCCGTGCGTAGGTGTACGTACGCACGTACGGGATGTGGGGAGAAGCGAGAGCGATGGACAAGCCCAAGGTCGTCCTGGGGGTCAGCGGCGGCATCGCCGCCTACAAGGCGTGCGAGCTGCTGCGCCGCCTCACCGAGTCGGGCCATGACGTCCGCGTGGTGCCGACGGAGTCGGCGCTGCACTTCGTCGGCGAGGCCACCTGGGCCGCGCTCTCCGGCAACCCGGCCGGCACCCGGGTGTGGGAGGACGTCCATGAGGTGCCGCACGTGCGGATCGGGCAGCGGGCCGACCTCGTCGTGGTGGCCCCCGCCACCGCCGACATGCTCGCCAAGGCCGCCCACGGCCTCGCCGACGACCTGCTGACCAATACGCTCCTCACCGCCCGCTGCCCGGTCGTCTTCGCGCCGGCCATGCACACCGAGATGTGGGAGAACGCGGCCACCCAGGAGAACGTGGCCACGCTGCGCCGCCGGGGCGCGATCGTCATCGAGCCCGCCGTGGGCCGGCTGACCGGCGCCGACACCGGCAAGGGGCGGCTCCCCGACCCGGACGAGATCTTCGAGGTCTGCCGCCGGGTGCTGGCACGCGGCGACCGGGCCGTGACCCCCGACCTCGCCGGCCGCCACGTCGTGGTGAGCGCCGGCGGCACGCGCGAGCCGCTGGACCCGGTCCGCTACCTGGGAAACCGTTCCTCCGGTAAGCAGGGGTACGCACTGGCCCGCACCGCCGTGGCCCGTGGGGCCAGGGTGACGCTCGTCGCGGCCAACAGCGAGCTGCCCGACCCGGCGGGCGCCGACGTGGTGCACGTGGGGACGGCCGTTCAACTGCGCGAGGCCGTGATCAAGGCGGCGGCCGACGCGGACGCCGTCGTGATGGCCGCCGCCGTGGCCGACTTCCGGCCCGCCCGGTACGCCGAAGGCAAGATCAAGAAGCGGGACGGCCAGGAGCCCGATCCGGTCGAGCTCATACGGAATCCGGACATCCTCGCCGAGCTGTCCGCCGAGCGGGCCCGCCCCGGCCAGGTCGTCGTCGGCTTCGCCGCCGAGACCGACGACGTGCTCGCCAACGGCCGCGCCAAGCTCGCCCGCAAGGGCTGTGACCTGCTGGTCGTCAACGAGGTGGGGGAGCGCAAGACGTTCGGCTCCGAGGAGAACGAGGCCGTCGTGCTGGCCCCGGACGGCACCGAGACGCCCGTCCCGCACGGCCCCAAGGAAGCCCTCGCGGACACCGTCTGGGACCTGGTCGCGGGGCGCCTGACCTGACCCCTGGTGGCGGTGCGCTTCCCGGTGCCGCGGTGACGGGAGTCACAGGGGGTGCCCCATGTCATGGGGGGCGGGATGTCCGAACTCCGAGAACGCCGGATAAACTGGCACCGGATCCGAGTCGAGCGCAGCTCTCGGCCGGATCCGTCAATGATCAGCCAGCAGCCGCTGCAACCCCAGGGAGCGATGTGTCCCGCCGCCTGTTCACCTCGGAGTCCGTCACCGAGGGTCACCCCGACAAGATCGCTGACCAGATCAGCGATTCCATTCTCGACGCCCTCCTCAAGGAGGACCCGACCTCCCGCGTCGCCGTCGAGACCCTGATCACCACCGGCCTGGTGCACGTCGCCGGCGAGGTGACCACGAAGGCCTACGCGCCGATCGCCTCGCTCGTGCGCAACAAGATCCTCGAGATCGGCTACGACTCGTCGAAGAAGGGCTTCGACGGCGCCTCCTGCGGCGTCTCGGTCTCCATCGGCGCCCAGTCCCCGGACATCGCCCAGGGTGTCGACACGGCCTACGAGTCCCGCGTCGAGGGCGACGAGGACGAGCTGGACAAGCAGGGTGCGGGCGACCAGGGCCTGATGTTCGGCTACGCCTGCGACGAGACGCCGAACCTGATGCCGCTGCCGATCGAGCTCGCGCACCGGCTCTCGCGCCGCCTGTCGGAGGTCCGCAAGAACGGGACCATCCCCTACCTGCGCCCCGACGGCAAGACCCAGGTCACCATCGAGTACGACGGCAACAAGGCCGTGCGCCTGGACACCGTTGTCGTCTCCTCGCAGCACGCCTCGGACATCGACCTGGACTCGCTGCTGGCTCCCGACGTCCGTGAGTTCGTCGTCGAGCACGTCCTCAAGGAGCTCCTCGAGGACGGCATCAAGCTCGACACCGACGGCTACCGCCTGCTGGTGAACCCCACCGGCCGCTTCGAGATCGGCGGCCCGATGGGCGACGCCGGCCTCACCGGCCGCAAGATCATCATCGACACCTACGGCGGCATGGCCCGTCACGGTGGCGGCGCCTTCTCCGGCAAGGACCCGTCCAAGGTCGACCGCTCGGCCGCCTACGCCATGCGCTGGGTCGCCAAGAACGTCGTCGCCGCCGGTCTGGCCGCCCGCTGCGAGGTCCAGGTCGCCTACGCGATCGGCAAGGCCGAGCCGGTGGGTCTGTTCGTGGAGACCTTCGGCACCAACACGATCGACACCGAGAAGATCGAGAACGCCATCGCCGAGGTCTTCGACCTCCGCCCGGCCGCGATCATCCGCGACCTCGACCTGCTGCGCCCGATCTACGCCCAGACGGCCGCCTACGGCCACTTCGGCCGCGAGCTCCCCGACTTCACCTGGGAGCGCACCGACCGCGTGGACGCGCTGAAGAAGGCCGCGGGGCTGTAAGGCCCGCGACGGCACGAGGCTCGTGACGAGGCGCCCCCGCCACTCGGCGGGGGCGCCTTCGTCGTCGGCGCCCGTCGGCCGTCGTTCGGTCCGGTCGTTGTCCGCGGCCTCTGACGTTGTCAGTCGCCTCTGATAGGACTGGAGCCGTGAGCAGCGAGAACGGGCGGTCGGAGCGTGAGGCTCCCGAGGCGGAGCAGCTCGCGCTCATCCGCGAGAGCGTGCGCAAGGCCAAGGTGCCCCGGGCCAAGCCGCGCACCTGGCGGGGGGCCGCGCTGGCGGCCGAGCTGCCGGTGGCGCGGGTGCTGGTCGACAAGGGCCCGGTGCACCTCGACCGGCTGTGGGACTACGCCGTGCCCGCCGAGCTGGACGCCGACGCCCGGCCCGGTACGCGGGTGCGGGTGCGGTTCGGGGCCGGCACGCGCAATGTGCGCGGCGGGCGGCGCGAGGGGGGCGGGCTGCTCGACGGGTTCATCGTCGAGCGCGTGGCCGAGTCCGACTACCAGGGGCCGCTGGCCGCCATCGCCCAGGTGCTCTCGCCCGAGCCCGTGCTCGGCCCCGCGCTGCTGGGCCTGTGCCGGTCCGTCGCCGACCGCTACGCCGGCTCGCTCGCGGACGTGCTGCAGCTGGCCGTGCCGCCCCGGCACGCCCGTATCGAGGCCGAGCCCTCGCCCGCGCCGCTGCCGCCGCCCGCCGCGCCGTCGCCCGGCAGCTGGACGCGCTATCCCACCGGGCCCGCCTATCTGGACGCCGTCGCCCGGGGCGACTCCCCGCGCGCGGTGTGGACCGCGCTGCCCGGCCCGCACTGGCCGGCGGAGCTGGCGCGGGCCGCCGCGGCCGCGCTCGCCTCGGGGCGCGGCGCGCTGATCGTGGTGCCCGACGGGCGGGCCGCCGCCCGGGTCGACGCCGCCCTGAGCGCGCTGCTCGGCGCCGGGCGGCATGTGCTGCTGACAGCCGACACCGGGCCGGAGGAGCGCTACCGCCGCTGGCTGGCGGTCAGCCGCGGCTCGGTGCGGGCGGTGGTCGGCACCCGGGCCGCGATGTTCGCGCCCGTACGGGATCTGGGGCTCGCCGCCATCTGGGACGACGGCGACTCCAGTCACAGCGAGCCGCACGCGCCGCAGCCGCACGCGCGCGAAGTGCTGCTCTCGCGTGCCGCGCACGAGAAGGCCGCATTCCTGCTGGGCGGCTTCGGCTGCACGGTCGAGGCGGCCCAGCTGGTGGACACCGGCTGGGCGCTGCCCCTGGCCGCCGACCGGGAGCGGCTACGGGCGGCCGCGCCCCGGATCCGCACGGTGGGGGAGGCGGACGAGGCGCGGGACGCCGCCGCGCGGGCCGCCCGGCTGCCCACGGTCGCCTGGGAGGCCGCCCGCGAGGGCCTCAAGCACGGGCCCGTGCTGGTCCAGGTGCCGCGCCGGGGCTATGTGCCGCGGCTGGCCTGCGAACGGTGCCGGGAGCCCGCCCGCTGCGGGCACTGCTCCGGCCCGCTGGAGGCGCGCGGCGACGACGGCGCGCTGCACTGTGCCTGGTGCGGGCGGGAGGCCCGTGACTGGCACTGCGGCGAATGCGGCGGCTTCCGCCTGCGCGCACAGGTGGTGGGGGCCCGGCGCACGGCCGAGGAGTTGGGCCGGGCGTTCCCGGCCGTGCCGGTACGGACGTCCGGCCGCGACCACATCCTGGACTCCGTCCCGGACCGGCCCGCCATCGTCGTCTGCACGCCCGGCGCCGAGCCCGTCGCCGAGGGCGGCTACGCGGCGGCCCTGCTGCTCGACGGCTGGGCCCTGCTGGGCCGGCCCGACCTGCGGGCGGGGGAGGAGGCGCTGCGTCGCTGGCTGGGCGCCGCCGCGCTGGTGCGGGGGCAGGAGGCGGGCGGCGTGGTGGTCGTCGTCGCCGAGCCGGGGCTGCGGCCCGTGCAGGCGCTGGTGCGCTGGGATCCCGCCGGGCACGCGGTGCGCGAGCTGGCCGACCGGGCGGAGCTGGGCTTCCCGCCGGTCTCCCGGATGGCGGCGGTCGCCGGGCCGCCGGACGCCGTCGCGGAGCTGATCGCCATGGCAGAGCTGCCGGACGGGGCCGAGGTGCTGGGTCCCGTGCCGCTGCCGGCGCCGTTGCCGGGGCGGCCGCGCCGGGCGGGGGATGCCCCGCCCGGCGAGCACTGGGAGCGCGCCCTGGTCCGGGTCCGCCCCGGGCAGGGCGCGGCCCTGGCGGCGGCCCTCAAGGCCGCCCAGGCGATACGGCTCGCCCGCCGCGACGGCGACCCCGTCCGGTTGCGGGTGGACCCGCCGGACATCGGGTGAGCCGTGTCCCCTGCGGGGGGCTCGGCACCGCCGGGCTCGCCGGTGGGGGTCGCGCGCCGTCGCGGCGGGCGGACAGGCGCCGGTCCCTCCCCGGCCCCGAGGGCCCTCAGCCGTTGCGCGGCCCCGGGAACGCGGACGCGGTGCGCGGCTCCTCACGGTGCACCGGCGCGCTCGCGCCGGTGCGGGCCGCCGGGACGACCGGTACCGCCGACGGCTCGGCGGTACGCACCGCCGACTCCGCGTTCTCGGACGAGCCCTGGGCACCGGCGCGCCGCGCGCCGTAACGGCGGTGCACCGCCTGCTTGGTGACGCCGAGCGCCGAACCCACCGCGTCCCACGAGAAGCCCAGCGAGCGGTCGAAGTCGACCGCCGCCGTGACCAGCGTCTCGACGCTGTCCCGCAGCTCCTGCGCCAGCCGGACGGTCGGCGCGGGCGCGCGTCCGTAGACGACGAAGCCCGCCGACGGGCCGGTGCGGCGCGGACGGTAGACGTTGCCCAGCTGAGCGGTGAGGGTGCGCAGCGCGTCCACCTGGCGGCGGACCCTCTCGATGTCCCGGACCAGGAGATGCAGGCTGGCCCGTGCCTGGGCGTCGTGGGTTGCGTGGTCGGGCATGAACAAGCCTCTCGGACCGGCGGTGAAGGGGATGGAAGGGGATGGAAAGGGAGGGAATTCGGATGGAATCGGACGGGAATTGACGAATGCTCGGCAGTCAACGCAAGGGAAGCGGGCCCCTGTTGCGGCCCGTTCCGGTCAATCTCTCTTGACCCAACGCGCCACGGGCCGCTGGGTCACGGTATGGGGGCGTACATCCGCCGGAATGGGGCGCGCGCCAGCCCGCACGCCCCCTGAGGGCGTGACACCTCTAGACTTGGGCGCCGTTCCGCGAGAGAGGTTGTTCGCCACCCATGAGGCTCGTCTTCGCCGGTACCCCCGAGGTCGCCGTACCCGCCCTCGACGCCCTGATCGCCTCCGAGCGCCACGAGGTCGTCGCCGTCGTCACCCGGCCCGACGCCCCGGCCGGGCGCGGCCGCCGGCTGGTCGCCAGCCCCGTCGCCGAGCGCGCGGAGGAGGCCGGCATCGAGGTGCTCAAGCCCGCCCGGCCGCGCGACGAGGACTTCCTCGCCCGGCTCCGCGAGATCGCCCCCGACTGCTGCCCGGTCGTCGCCTACGGGGCCCTGCTGCCCAGGGCCGCGCTGGACATCCCCGTCCACGGGTGGGTGAACCTGCACTTCTCGCTGCTGCCCGCCTGGCGCGGCGCCGCCCCCGTGCAGCACGCGATCCTGGCCGGTGACGAGGTCACCGGCGCCTCCACCTTCCTCATCGAGGAGGGCCTGGACTCCGGGCCCGTCTACGGCGTGCTGACCGAGCGGGTGCGGCCCACCGACACCAGCGGCGACCTGCTGACCCGGCTCGCCTTCGCCGGCTCCGGGCTGCTCGCGGCGACCATGGACGGCATCGAGGACGGCACCCTCAAGGCCGTTCCGCAGCCCGCCGAGGGCATCTCGCTCGCCCCCAAGATCAACGTCGAGGACGCCCGGATCGACTGGGCCGCGCCTGCCCTGCGCGTCGACCGCGTGGTGCGCGGCTGCGCCCCCGCCCCCGGTGCCTGGACGACGTTCCGCGGCGAGCGGCTGAAGGTGATGTCCCTGGCCGCGGCACCCGACCGCACCGGGCTCGCCCCCGGCGAGATCGCCGCCGCCAAGAACTCCGTCCACATCGGCACCGGCTCGCACGCCGTGCAGCTGCAGTGGGTCCAGCCGCAGGGCAAGAAGCCGATGCAGGCGGCCGACTGGGCCCGTGGCGTGCGCATCGCCGCAGGCGAGCGGCTCGGCGCGGAGGGGGCGGCGTAGGCTGGAGGCCTTCGCCACCTTGAGCTCCGGAGCACCTTTCGTGAACGACCAGGCCCCCCGCAAGCGCCCCGCAAAGCCCTACCGCCGGCCCCAGAAGGACCCGGTACGGATCCTCGCCTTCGAGGCGCTGCGGGCCGTGGACGAGCGGGACGCCTACGCGAACCTCGTGCTGCCGCCGCTGCTGCGCAAGGCCCGCGAGAAGGACGGCTTCCAGGCCCGCGACGCCGCGCTGGCCACGGAGCTCGTCTACGGGACGCTGCGCCGCCAGGGCACCTACGACGCGATCATCGCCGCGTGCGTCGACCGGCCGCTGCGCGAGGTCGACCCGCCGGTGCTGGACGTGCTGAGCCTGGGCGCCCACCAGCTGCTCGGCACCCGGATCCCCTCGCACGCGGCGGTCTCGGCCAGCGTCGAGCTGGCCCGCGTGGTGCTCGGCGACGGACGGGCGAAGTTCGTCAACGCCGTGCTCCGCAAGATCGCCGCGCATGACCTGGACGGCTGGCTGGAGCGGGTCGCGCCGCCCTACGAGGACGACCCCGAGGACCACCTGGCCGTCGTCCACTCCCACCCCCGCTGGATCGTCTCCGCCCTGTGGGACGCGCTCGGCGGCCCCCGGGCGGGCATCGAGGACCTGCTCGAGGCGGACAACGAGCGCCCCGAGGTGACGCTGGTCGCCCGCCCCGGCCGGGCCACCACCGAGGAGCTGCTGGCGGCGGCCGGCGAGGACTCGGCGCTGCCGGGCCGCTGGTCGCCGTACGCGGTGCGGCTCGCCGAGGGCGGCGAGCCCGGCGCGCTGGACGCCGTGCGCGAGGGCCGGGCGGGCGTCCAGGACGAGGGCAGCCAGCTGGTGGCCCTGGCCCTGGCCGCCGTCCCGCTCGAGGGCCCGGACGAGCGCTGGCTGGACGGCTGTGCGGGCCCCGGAGGCAAGGCCGCCCTGCTCGGCGCGCTCGCGGCGCAGCGCGGTGCCGCGCTGCTGGCCTCCGAGAAGCAGCCGCACCGCGCCCGGCTCGTGGAGCGCGCGCTGGCCGGCAACCCCGGCCCGTACCAGGTCGTCGCCGCCGACGGCACCCGCCCGCCGTGGCGCCAGGGCTCCTTCGACCGGGTCCTGGTCGACGTGCCGTGCACGGGCCTGGGCGCGCTGCGCCGCCGGCCCGAGGCCCGCTGGCGCCGCCGCCCCGAGGACGTGTCCGGCTTCGGCCCCCTGCAGCGCGACCTGCTGCGCGAGGCGCTGCGGGCGGTGCGGGTGGGCGGTGTCGTCGGCTATGCCACGTGTTCGCCGCACCCGGCGGAGACCAAGGCCGTCGTCGCCGACGTGCTCAAGCGCGACGGCGTGCACGCCGAGTGGATCGACGCCCGCCCGTACATGCAGGGCGTCCCGGCCCTGGGCGAGGGCCCCGACGTCCAGCTGTGGCCGCACCTGCACGGCACCGACGCCATGTACCTGGCGCTGCTGCGCCGCACGGCCTGACGGCCGGGCCGGGCCCGGGGAGCCGGGAAAGGGGCCGCAAGGCCCCTCCCGTGTCAACGCACCCCGCGCGGCATGGCAGGCTTGGGGGCATGGCAGTGCAGATCAACCCCAGCATCCTGTCCGCGGACTTTGCCCGCCTCGCCGAGGAGGCGGAGGCCGTCAAGGGCGCCGACTGGCTCCACGTCGACGTGATGGACAACCACTTCGTGCCCAACCTCACGCTCGGCGTGCCGGTCGTGGAGTCGCTGCTCAAGGCCACGGACACACCGCTGGACTGCCACCTGATGATCGAGGATCCGGACCGCTGGGCGCCGCAGTACGCCGAGGCGGGCGCGGGCTCGGTCACCTTCCACGCCGAGGCCGCCGCGGCCCCGGTGCGGCTGGCGCGGGAGATCCGCCGCCAGGGGGCGAGGGCGTCGATGGCGCTCAAGCCCGCCACCCCGATCGAGCCGTTCGAGGACCTGCTCCCCGAGCTGGACATGCTGCTGATCATGACCGTGGAGCCCGGCTTCGGCGGCCAGGCGTTCCTGGACATCATGCTGCCCAAGATCCGCCGCACCCGGGAGCTGATCTCCCGGCACAACCTGCCGATCTGGCTGCAGGTCGACGGCGGTGTGGCGGCCTCCACCATCGAGCGCTGCGCGGAGGCCGGGGCGGACGTGTTCGTGGCCGGATCCGCCGTCTACGGTATGGACGACCCGGCAGCGGCCGTACGCTCCCTGCGCGCGCAGGCGGAGAAGGCCACCGCGGGCGCATCCTGGGCCTGCGCACACTGAGTGGCCCCGGCCCTCGCCCGAATTGCTGAGGCGAAGGTCAAGGCCTGATCAAGGACCGTCGTATCTGACAGGATGACGTCGAGTCCACAGCTCCAGAGCTCTCCACAAGACAGCTCTTGACCACATAGTGAGGAGACCGCGGTGTCGACGGGCCGTTCAGCCACGCCTATGGGGCCCGCCGAGCTGGTGCAGGCGGCGGCGATGGCCCGCCGCTTCTACCTCGAGGGCAAGTCGAAGATCCAGATCGCCGAGGAGTTCGGCGTGAGCCGCTTCAAGGTCGCCCGGGTGCTGGAGACGGCACTGGAGCGCGACCTGGTGCGGATCGAGATCCGGGTGCCGGCGGAGCTGGACGCGGAGCGCTCCGACGCGCTGCGCTCCCGCTACGGCCTGCGGCACGCGGTCGTCGTGGAGTCCCCGGCCGACGCGGCCGACGACGCGCCCGATCCCGAGAACCTCGGCGAGGTGGCAGCTGACCTGCTCGGCGAGCTGGTCCACGAGGGCGACGTGCTCGGCCTCGCCTGGGGCCGCTCCACCATCCACATGGCCGCGGCCCTGCACCGGCTGCCGCCGTGCACGGTCGTCCAGCTCACCGGCGTCTACGACGCGGGTACCGCCGAGCGCGGCTCGGTGGAGGCCGTCCGCCGGGCGGCCCAGGTCTCCGGCGGCGAGGCGCACCCGATCTACGCGCCGATGCTGCTGCCCGACACGGCCACCGCCGCCGCGCTGCGCGGCCAGACGGGCATCGCACGGGCCTTCGACTACTTCGACAAGGTCACCGTCGCCGCGGTCTCCATCGGCTCCTGGGAGCCGGGCATCTCGACCGTCTACGACATGCTCACCGAGGAGGAGCGCGCCCACTACGCCTCCCTCGGCGCGGCCGCCGAGATGTCCGCGCACCTCTTCGACGCCGAGGGCCGGCGCATCGGCCGGGACCTGGGCGAGCGCTGCATCACCGTCGAGGCGGACCGGCTCCGCCGCATACCGGAGGTCGTGGCGATCGCCGGCGGCCAGCGCAAGGCGGCGGCGATCGGCGCGGTCCTGCGCTCGGGTCTGGTCACCAGCCTGGTGACGGACACGGCGGCCGCCGACTACCTGCTGCTGGAGACCGGTCCCGGTCCCCGCCCCGCGCTGGACCGGGCGGACCCGGACGGCTCGTAACCGCCCCCTCCCCAGGGGCACTTCGTTTCATCACATCAGGGCGGTTTCCCCGGAGGCATTCCGGGGGGACCGCCCTGACTCGTAGGCGCTGCAATGTATTTGAGCCAGCGTCACATTGCCAACCATTGACACTCCGTTGGCCAGAGCTTTACGGTCGGAACCCGCGGCGCAGAGGTGCAGGGTGGCCGCGATATTCCATCTTTTTCGGAGGACCGAAATGGAACAGCTCATCAAGAAGATGGCCCAGGACCAGGTCTGGCAGGGCTGGGTCGCCGCCAACTCGGCGTCCGCCGCCAAGGACGGCTGCATCAGCGCCGCCCCGAAGGCCGGTTGCATCAGCGCCGCGCCCAAGGCCGGTTGTATCTCCTGACCCGGTACCACCGGCCGCGGAGCGGGCATACGGAACCCACCGTACCGATGCCCGCTCCGGGGCCACGCCCCGGGTTCCCGCCCGGGGCCTTTCGTTCTCCGAGTGCACCTGGGGGTGGCAATGAAGGGTCAGCCGGCCGCGGACGTCGTCGACCTGGTCAAGGACGTGCCGATCTACCGGACGTCGATCGAGCAGGGCCACTTCCCGATACTGGAGAAGCCCGAGATAGCGCGCGGCTTCCCCGACAACTGGATGACTCCCGCCCTGGCGGCGGCACTTGAGCGCGGCGAGGCGGAGTTCGTGCTCTCCACGGGCACCAACCACGCCCGCATGCAGATCATCCGGCCCCCCTACTTCCTGCTCAACTCCTACTACCGGCTGTGGAGTGAGCACCCCGACATCTCCGCCACCTGGGAACAGGGCTGCCAACGGGTCTCCCTGACCACGGTGTTGGCCACCGAGCACGTCGCCCGCGTCAACGCGGCCAAGCGCGGCACGCAGCCCGCCGCCGAGCCGGGGCTCGAGGACCGCCGGCTCGACGCCCGCACGGTCTACCTCAACCAGCGGCTCGACCCGGCCCTGTGGGAGCGCGACGAGGTCGAGCGGATGCTGGGCGAGATCCAGGTGGCCGCGCGGGCGCACCCCGAGGGTTGGTACCACCTCGACTGCTCCAGCTACCACCTGGCGCATCTGGTGCGGAAGGTCAGCGAGTGGGGCCTGTGGGACGACTTCCCGGAGCCCGCCAGCATCATCCACGCCTACGAGTACACCCCGGTCAACGTCCGCCGCTTCCTGCAGCAGCACTTCGTGTGCCCGATCGTCGACCTCTTCGGCAGCACCGAACTCGGCTACCTCTACTACAGCGACCGGCGCGGCCGCTACTGGCCCTACCTCGACAAGATGAGCGTCGAGCTGATCCCGGTCGCCCCGGGCAGCGAGATCTACAGCCTCATCGTGACGAGCGTGCGCAACCCGCACATGCCGCTGATCCGCTACCGCTCGGGCGACTGCGCGCGCACGCTGGACGGCACGCCCGACCCGTCCAGGATCTCCCGCTTCTGCGGCCGGGAGAAGGAGTTGCTGTCCTCGGCGAACGGCCCCGTGGCCCAGGCCGACCTCGACGACCGCATCGGCGACGTCTCGTACCGCGTCTTCGTCCACCAGCTCCAGGTGACGGGCGACGACCGGGCCCGCCTGCTCTACACCACCTTCGACGGCGCGCCGCTGGCCCCGGCCGAGGACGTCGCCCTGGCCGAGGGCGTCGGCGAACTGATCGGACGGCACTGCGAGACCGAGCACCGCCCGCACATCCCCATCGGGAAGTCGGGGAAGTACGCCTGGCTCGTGAAAGACCTCTGACCCACCCGGACGGAAGAAGCCATGAACCGACAGCCGAACGTCTCCGCCGACGACCTCAAGGCCCTCCTCGGCGCCCCGCTCCACGAGGAAGTGGTGCGGTACTTCGAGCAGTCCACCGGCGGCGAGAGGGAGTACGTCGAGCGCCAGGTCCTGGAGTGCCTGCGCTACCTGTACCTCATCTCCCGCCACCGCGACCGGCTCAGCGGCCTGTTCCTGCCCGTGGAGCAGGAGATCGACGAGATCTGGCACTACCTGATCCTGCAGACGCGCGAGTACCGGGAGCTGTGCGAGGAGAAGCTGCCCGGCGGCTTCTTCATCCACCACCGCAGCATCGCCTACGAGGACTACCAGGAGGAGCCGGGCCGCGAGAAGTCGATCGAGGAGGCCCTGCGCTGGATCCCGCTGTACTGCCAGGAGTTCGGCCCCTTCGACGAGGGCGCGCTGCCGCACTGGACGATCGTGCGCTTCCTGTACGAGCGGATGGAGATGACGCTGGAGGACATCGCGGCCCTCGAACCGCTGGCTTCATGAGCGCCGGCACCTCCGAAGTCCCCGTACCCGCCACGGACTTCGCGAACGACGAGCCGCCCGAGCAGCGCCGGATCCTGACCGTCCTGGTGCTCGCCCAGCTGCTCAGCGGCGCGGGACTGGCGGCCGGGATCACCGTCGGCGCGCTGCTCGGCGAGGAGATGCTGGGCTCCACCGGCCTCGCCGGTGTGCCCAGCGCCCTGTTCACCGCGGGCGCGGCCTTCGGGGCCGTCGGCGTGGGCCGGCTGTGCCAGCGCCGGGGCCGCCGACCCGGGCTCGCCGTGGGCTACGCGACCGGCGCCGTCGGCAGCCTCGGGGTCGTCGCGGCGGCCGCCCTGGACAACGTGCCGCTGCTTTTCCTCTCGCTGCTGGTCTACGGGGCCGGGACCGCCACCAATCTGCTGGCCCGGTACGCCGGCGTGGACGTGGCCGCGCCCGCGCGGCGCGGCCGGGCGGCGGGCATGGTGCTGTTCGCCACGACGCTCGGCGCCGTCATCGGCCCCACCCTGGTGACGGTCACCGGTGACGTGGCGCACACCTGGGGCATCCCCCGCCTCGCCGGTCCCTTCCTGCTGGCCGTGGGCGCCTTCGCGGCGGCCACCGTCATCCTGGGGGCGTTCCTGCGCCCCGACCCGCTGCTACTGGCCCGCGAGCGGGCCGCCGCGGCGGCGCCGCCCGAGCCCGCGGGCGAGCCGGAGGGCGGGGACGTCCCGGCCGGGCGGGGGCATGTGCGCGGCATCGCCACCGGCACCGCCGTCATGATCCTCAGCCAGCTCGCCATGATCGCGATCATGACGATGACGCCGGTCCACATGAAGGCGCACGGCCACGACACCCAGGCCGCCGGGCTCGTCATCGCCCTCCACGTGGGGGCCATGTTCCTGCCCTCGCCGCTGACCGGCTACCTTGTCGACCGTCTCGGCCGGGTGCGCGTCGCGGCCGCCTCCGGCGTCACCCTGCTCGTCGCCGGGCTGCTGGCCGCCCTGACCCCGCCGGAGTCCGTGCCCGCGCTCGCGGTGGCGCTCGTCCTGCTGGGTCTGGGCTGGAACCTCGGGTTCGTCAGCGGCACCGCCATCGTCACCGACTCCGTGCCGCTGGCCACCCGCGCCTCGACCCAGGGCCTGGTGGACGTCGGCATCTCGCTGGCCGGCGCCACCGGCGGCATGGCCTCGGGACTGGTCGTCGCGCACGGCGGCTTCCCCGTGCTGGCAGTGGGCGGCGGCCTGCTCGCGCTGGCCGTCGTGCCCGTCCTCGCCCTGGCCGGACGTCCATCCCGGGCACTTGTCAAAAGCCACAAACCCGCCCCCGACCGCTCTGGGAGAAGTCACAGAATGTGACAGACATTGGCCATGACGCCGGAGCATCATGGATGATGGGTCCAGGAACCTCAGCCCGATCCGGCGCCAGGTTCGGTGCTGACTCCCCACCCGCCTTGTACTCAAAACCGCAGGTGAGAGAGCCAGTATGCGTTTCCTCAATGACCAGAAGCCGCCGTACGACCTGACGTACGACGATGTGTTCATGGTGCCGAGCCGCTCCGCGGTCGGTTCCCGCCAGGGTGTGGACCTCTCCGCACAGGACGGCACGGGCACCACCATCCCGCTCGTCGTGGCCAACATGACCGCGATCGCCGGCCGCCGCATGGCCGAGACCGTGGCCCGCCGCGGCGGCATCGTCGTCATCCCCCAGGACATCCCGATCGAGGTCGTCACCGACGTCATCTCCTGGGTCAAGAGCCGCCACCTCGTGCTCGACACCCCGATCGTCCTCACGCCGCACCAGACCGTCGCCGACGCGCTGTCCCTGCTGCCCAAGCGCGCGCACGGCGCCGGTGTGGTCGTCGACGACGAGCACCGCCCCGTCGGCGTCGTCACCGAGCACGACCTGACCGGCGTGGACCGCTTCACCCAGCTGTCCGAGGTCATGTCCACCGAGCTGCTGCTCCTGGACGCCGACATCGACCCGCGCGAGGCGTTCAACAAGCTCGACGCCGCCCACCGCAAGCTGGCGCCCGCCGTCGACAAGGACGGCAAGCTGGCCGGCATCCTCACCCGCAAGGGCGCGCTGCGCGCGACCCTGTACACCCCCGCCACCGACGCGGACGGCAAGCTGCGCATCGCCGCCGCCGTGGGCATCAACGGCGACGTGGCCGGCAAGGCCAAGGCGCTGCTGGCGGCCGGTGCGGACACCATCGTGGTGGACACCGCGCACGGCCACCAGGAGACGATGATCGCCGCGATCAAGGCCGTCCGGGCGCTCGACCCGCAGGTCCCGATCGTCGCGGGCAACATCGTCGCCGCCGAGGGCGTGCGCGACCTGATCGAGGCCGGCGCCGACATCATCAAGGTCGGCGTGGGTCCGGGCGCCATGTGCACCACCCGCATGATGACCGGCGTGGGCCGCCCGCAGTTCTCCGCGGTGCTCGAGTGCGCCGCCGAGGCGAAGAAGTACGGCAAGCACGTCTGGGCCGACGGTGGCGTCCGTCACCCCCGTGACGTGGCCATGGCCCTCGCGGCCGGCGCGTCCAACGTCATGATCGGCTCCTGGTTCGCCGGCACCTACGAGTCCCCGGGCGACCTGCAGCAGACCGCCGACGGGCGGCTGTACAAGGAGAGCTTCGGCATGGCCTCCGCGCGTGCCGTGCGCAACCGCACCTCCGAGGAGTCCTCGTACGACCGGGCGCGCAAGGGCCTGTTCGAGGAGGGCATCTCCACCTCGCGCATGTTCCTCGACCCGACCCGTCCGGGCGTCGAGGACCTGATCGACTCGATCATCGCGGGCGTCCGTTCCTCCTGCACCTACGCGGGCGCGGGCTCCCTGGAGGAGTTCGCCGAGCGTGCCGTCGTCGGCGTCCAGAGCGCCGCCGGCTACGCCGAGGGCAAGCCGCTGCACGCCAGCTGGCAGTAAGCCTTCCCGGTCCCGGAAAAGGGGCGCGGTCCGATTCCGGACCGCGCCCCTTTTTGCTCCCCTTTTTTGCTGCCCATGTACCGATTCATAACACGACGTGCAACGATCACCCGTTCCGAGTCCCCGGACGCAATGATCGAACGGGCATACGCAAGAATGGTGCATTACGAGCGCGGGCCCTGACCTCATAGGGTCTGCGCAGAACGTGGAGTGGCGGGTACCGCTTGCTCGGCGGTACCCCTCGCTACGGGTTTGCTCTGCCATGCCGGCGCGCGCCCTGGGTGCCGCCGTCGTGCCGTCGCTCCCGAACCGGATCCCCCCGACCGGCAGTGATGAACGGAGCGACCCC
Organism: Streptomyces sp. NPDC053048; assembly: GCF_044547045.1. Taxonomy (NCBI): domain Bacteria; kingdom Bacillati; phylum Actinomycetota; class Actinomycetes; order Kitasatosporales; family Streptomycetaceae; genus Streptomyces; species Streptomyces sp. NPDC053048. The sequence continues at coordinate 121,179 of NZ_JBITZS010000008.1, read as the reverse complement.
TGTGGGAGCGACCCCAGTGTTGGACAAAGGCGCAGTGCCGGCAGCAACCGGCACCGACAAGCGTGCCCCGCTGCCGACCAGCGGCTTCGGCACCCGCCTGATGCGCCGCAAGCCCGTCGAGCGGCTGGTCGCCGAGGGCGGCCAGGGCGAGGGCGGCAGCCTGCGCCGCTCGCTCGGCATGTGGCAGCTGACGATGATCAGCATCGGCGCCACGCTGGGCACCGGCATCTTCGTGGTGCTGGGCGAGGCCGTCCCCGACGCCGGCCCCGCCGTGGTGATCTCCTTCGTCCTCGCGGGCCTGACCGCGCTGTTCTCGGCGCTGTCCTACGCGGAGCTGGCCGGCACCATCCCGGTCTCCGGCTCCTCCTACTCCTACGCCTACGCCACGCTGGGCGAGGTCGTCGCCTGGGTCTGCGGCTGGTGCCTGATCCTCGAGTACGGCGTCTCGGTCGCGGCGGTCGCCGTCGGCTGGGGCCAGTACCTCAACGAGCTCCTCGAGGGCACGGTCGGCTTCACCATCCCCGAGTCGCTGGCCAACCCGCCCGGCGTGGACGGTGGCATCTTCAACCTGCCGGCCCTGCTCGTGGTGCTGCTGTGCATGGCGTTCCTGCTCGGCGGGGCCAAGGAGAGCGCCCGCGCCAACACGATCATGGTCGTGGTGAAGATCGCGGCCCTGCTGCTCTTCTGCGCCGTCGCCTTCACCGGCATCCGGGCCGGCAACTACGCCCCGTTCATGCCGCTGGGCCTCGGTGGCGTCAGCGCCGCGGGCGCCACGCTCTTCTTCTCCTACATCGGCTTCGACGCCGCCTCCACCGCCGGTGAGGAGGCCAAGGACCCCAAGCGGGACCTGCCGAAGGCCATCATGCTCTCGCTGCTGATCGTCACCGCGCTGTACGTGCTGGTCGCGGCGATCGCCGTGGGCGCGCTGCCGTGGAACAAGTTCGAGGGCTCCGAGGCCGCGCTCGCCGGGATCATGAAGGACGTCACCGGTCACGGCTTCTGGTCCGTCCTGCTGGCCGCCGGCGCCGTCATCGCCATCGCCAGCGTCGTGCTCACCGTGCTCTACGGCCAGACCCGCATCCTCTTCGCGATGTCCCGCGACGGACTGGTGCCCAAGACCTTCTCCAAGGTCAGCAAGAGCGGTGTGCCGATCTCCAACACCGTGATCGTCTCCGTGTTCTGCGGCGTGCTCGCCGCGGCCGTCCCGCTCGGCCAGCTCGCGGACGCCACCAGCATCGGCACCCTCTTCGCCTTCGCGCTGGTCAACGTCGCCGTCATCGTGCTGCGGTTCACCCGCCCCACCATGAACCGCAGCTTCCGGGTACCGCTTTCGGGTGTGCGTGTGCCCTTCGGTGACACCACGGTGCCGCTGGCCCCGGTCTTCCCCGCGATCGGCTTCGGTCTGTGCGTCTACATGATGTTCAGCCTGGACTTCGTGACCTGGAAGGTCTTCGGCGGCTGGATGCTCGTCGGCCTGGTCATCTACTTCGCCTACGGCATGCGCAGCTCGCGACTGGCCAGGGAGGCCGCGCTCGAGGCGCAGCCGGCCGGGGCCGCGGTGCCGGGGACCGGGTCCGCGACGAAGCCGACCGAATCCGCCGCCAAGGTGACCGAGTCCATCGCCAAGTCGACCGAGTCCGCTCCGAAGGCGACCGCGAAGGACCGCAAGGCCCCCGCGAAGTCCTCCGCGAAGGCCCGCAAGGCGTCCGGGAAGAAGTGATCTTCACCCGTACGGCCCTATGATCCCTGGCTGCCGGGTCCGCTCTCCGCGGACCCGGCAGCCATTCGGGCATTCGACGGCCCCGGCCCGGCCGCCCGGGGCACGGAAGGGATCACATCCGATGAGCAGCCCCCACCTCCTGCTGACCGGCGACCGCCTCGCCCTGGGCATGCCCCGCGACGAGATGCTCACCGAGTACCACAAATGGGAGACCGACCCCGGAACCATCCTCGGCCGGGGCAGCCGCTTCCCGCAGGCCTGGGAGGCCCACGCCGACGAGTGGGACCGGCAGCTCGACGACCGCGACCACGCACGGTTCGAGGTCGTGCGCCTCAAGGACAAACAGCCCGTCGGCCTGACCGCGCTGCGCGTGGACCCCCGCGAGCGCAGGGCCGAGTTCACGATCTTCCTGGCCCCGCACCAGCGCGGCAAGCGCTTCGCCGAGGAGGCCACCCGGCTCACCCTGGACTGGGGATTCCACCTGGCCGGGCTGCGGGCGGTGTGGCTGAAGGTCCTCGAGCCCAACCGGGCCGGGATCACCGCCTTCGAGAAGGCCGGTTTCCGGCCCACCGGGCGCTTCCGCAAGTCGGGCCACTGGCTGGGCCAGCACGTCGACGAAGTGCTGATGGACGCCCTCATCGAGGACTTTCCCGGCCCCTCCGCGATGTGCGTCACCCTGGGCACCTGAGAGGCCGATGCGCGCCATCGGGGCGGGAGCACCGCCGGGCACGTGATCTACTGCTGGTAGGACCAGCTGTTACCCGTAGAAATGTGATCCACCCGCCGTGCGATTGAACGAGCTCGACGAACGCATCGTGCATGCCCTGGCCGAAGACGCCAGGCGCTCCTACGCCGACATCGGCGCGGAGGTCGGCCTGTCCGCGCCCGCCGTCAAACGGCGTGTGGACAGGCTGCGCGCCGAGGGGGCCATCACCGGCTTCACCGTCCGGGTGGACCCGGCGGCGCTCGGCTGGGAGACCGAGGGGTTCATCGAGCTCTACTGCCGACGCAACACCTCGCCCGAGGCCATCCACCGGGGACTGACCCGCTACCCCGAGGTGGCGTCCGCCTCCACCGTCACCGGCGAGGCCGACGCCATCGTCCAGATCTTCGCCTCCGACATGCGCCACTTCGAGCGCGTCCTGGAGCGCATCGCGGGCGAGCCCTTCGTCGAGCGCACCAAGTCCGTCCTGGTCCTCTCACCGCTGCTGCGCCGCTTCAGCTCCGGGGCACCGTCCTGAGTCACGGGCGCCGATGGGCTCGCAGGCGGACCACCCGCGTCCCGGGCGGTGCCGGCCTCGGTACCCGGGTTCACTTCTTGGGCGGCTGCACCATCTTTCGTCCCGCCGTGGCCCCTCCGTCGACGGCCACCGATGCTCCGGTCATGTACGGGAAGTCGCCGGACGCCAGCGCCAGCACCGCCCGCGCGATCTCCTGCGGCTCCGCCACCCGCTCCAGACCGTCGATGTTCAAAGGCCCGAACGCCTTCTTGAACTGCTCCCAGGCCGCGTCCGAAAGGCCCGCGGGACGGATGAACGGGGTGTCGGTGGTGCCGGGCAGGATCGCGTTTATGCGTATGCCCTGCGTTCCGTATGCGAGCGCAGCAGCCTTCACGATTCCCTGCACCGCGCGCTTGCTGGCCGTGTACGCCGCCCCGTTGGGGCGAGCCTGCTCTGCCGCCGAGGACGACGTGCATATGATCACGCCGCCTTTCGCCTTGAGCATGTACGGAACCTCGTACTTGATAGCCAGGAACACCCCCCGCGCGTTGGTGAGCTGGATGTCGTCCCACTCCTCGACGGTCATCTCATGGGGCAGCTTGCCGCCCCCGATACCGGCGTTGTTGAATGCGATGTCCACCCCGCCGTACGCGGCGGCCACACGGTCCACGAACCGCTGGACCTGTCGAGGGTCGCGCACGTCGGCACGGATGTATGTGGCCTCGCCGCCGGCGTCGCGGATCTCCCGCTCGACCCGGCGGCCCAGCTCCTCGCGACGCCCGCAGAATCCCACCCTGGCTCCCTCGGCGGCGAAGGCCAGCGCCGTGGCGCGTCCGATGCCGGACGTCCCGCCCGTGATGAGTACCGCCCTGTCCTCGAACCGCCGGCCGCCCCGGCCGCCCTGGCCGTCCCGGGCGGCGGCCGCGGTCGGTGTGCCGAGCACAGAGGCGGCGGCGAGCCCGGCGGCGCCCAGTGATGACCCGCCGATGAGGGAGCGCCGGCTCATCCCCAGCAGAGGCGTTCCCTCGGTGTTGTCGTCGTTGCTCGCGCTGTTCGTCGCATCGGTGTTCGCGTTCATGACAGTCAGGCTGCCGGGTATCCGGCCCGGATCCCTCGGCCCGCCGGTCGCACCCCACGGCCAGTGGGAGGAGGATGCCTCCTCCCTGGGCAGGAGGCGCGCCAATTGCGGCCGCATAGGGTGACGTCGTGACTCCACCGTGGATCGATCGCATATTCGACGACAGGTACGCCGTCGTCCGGGCGCTGGTCCTCTCGTCCGCCCTGGTCGCAGATGTACTTCTGCTGCACCGGCCGTCCGGGCCCGGCGACTGGAGCCTCGCCGTGTGCGCCGTCACCGTATGCGTGACCGGCAGCCGGTGGACGCTCGCCGTGGTACCCGCGCTCGCCGCGCTGGTCGTAGCGGCGCACACGCTGGGGGCGGGCGTCGTGCCCGCGCTGAAGGTGCTGGCGAGCCTGACACTCTTCGATCTGACGGTGCGGCAGCGGGGGCGCCGACCCGTCGTCGGCGCCGCGGCACTCGCCCTGGCCGTCGTTGTCAACCGGTGGGACGACCTGCCCGGAGACCTGCCGTCGGTGTTGTACAAGGCCGCGTTTGTGGCGGGCCTGCCGCTGCTGGTGGGCGCGTATGTGCGGATGCTCGGTGACGTGGCACGGCAGGCGCGCGCCCGCGCGGCCGAGGAAGAGCGTCGCGGGGAGCAGCGGATCGCGGCGGCCAGGGCCGCCGAACGCACCGCGATCGCTCGTGAACTGCACGACCTGGTAGCCCACCACGTCTCCTCGATGGTCCTGCGGGTCGGCATCGCCAGGCACGTCATCCCCGCCTCGGACGGCGATCCACGCGTGAGCGAGGTCTTCGACGACCTCCACGCCAGTGGCAGCGCGGCCCTGGCCGACCTGCGCCGTCTGGTCGCCGTGCTGCGTGACCCCGACGGTCCCACCGCCGACTCCGCCCTGGCCGGCTCGCAAGGCCTGCCGACCGCCCTGCGCACCGTGGCGCAACGCGGTCGGCACATCGGGCTGACCGTCGACCTCGCCATGGATCCCGGCGTCGCCGGTCTGGACGCCGTACGCGCGCTTGCCGTGCTGCGTCTCGCCCAGGAGGGGCTGGCCAACACCGCCAAGCACGCCGGAACCGGTACCCGCGTCCAGATGTCCGTACGGGTCTCCGACGACGACACCGTGCGCGTCACGGTGTGCGACGACGGCGGTGGCCGGTCCGCGGTGCCCGACCGGGTCGGGCCGCTGACCGGCCATGGTCTGATCGGCATGCACGAACGCGTCGACCTGCTGGGCGGGCGGCTCGACGTCGGGCCACAGGGGTACGGTTGGCGGCTGTCCGCCGAACTGCCGGCCGAGGCGCGCACGCGGTTCACCACAGAACATCCCCTGGAGCCGCAACGATGATTCGCGTGCTGATCGCCGACGACCAGCATCTGGTCCGCATGGGCCTGCGCATGCTGTTCGACCCAGCGCCCGACATCGAGGTCCTCGGGGAGGCCGACAACGGCGCGGAGGCCGTCCGCCTCGCCGACAGCCTCGCACCGGACGTCGTCATGATGGACCTGCGTATGCCCGGCGGAGGGGGCATCGCGGCCACGGAACGCATTCTCGCCGCCCGCCCCACCATCCGCGTCCTGGCCTTGACCACGTTCGACGACGACGATCATCTCTACCCGGCCCTGTCCGCCGGGGCCTGCGGGTTCCTGGTCAAGGACACGCCGCCCGGTGAGCTCCTCGACGCCGTTCGCAGGGCTGCCGCCGGCGAGTCGCCCTTCAGCCGGGACGCGCTGCGCCGCCTCGTCGCCCAGGCCGTCGGGCACCGCCCGGACGCTGCGGATCCGCCCCTCGGCCTCCCCCTGGGCATCACCGCGCGTGAGCGCGAGGTGCTCGGCCTGGTCGGGGCCGGGCTGTCGAACGGCGAGATCGCCGACCGCCTGCATCTGGGCGTCACCACGGTCAAGACGCACGTGGCCAGCCTCATGTCGAAGACCGGCCGGACGAATCGCATCCGCCTGGCCGTTCTGGCCGTCCAGTCGGGCGTCACGCTGCCCTGAGGCCGCGCGGCGTGCGCGTACCACGCACGCGACGCGGTCCGAGGCGAGGCCTTGCGCAACGAATCGCCGGGAAGGCGGGCAAAGGCGCAATGAATACGCCGCCTGCGCGCAACGTCGGAGCCTTGTCCGGCCAAGACGCCGGACCGTACCGTCAAGGCGTTTGACGAATGCGTGTTTGACCCACCCGTCGCCCAGTCGAAGAGGAACCGCATGACGCCGCTGCGTATCGCGCTGTACCAAGGCCCCAGCGGCGTTCCCTCCGCCATCGACGACAGCCTCGACGCGCTCTCCGCCGCCGCCCGCCGCGCCGCCGCGGCCGGTGCCCGGCTGCTGCTGACCAACGAGCTGTATCTGACCGGCTACGCGCTGGGCGACGCGAACGCCGTGCGCGACCGTGCCGAGCCCGCCGACGGGCCCGCCGCGCGGGCGGTGGCCCGGATCGCCGCCGAGCACGGCCTGGCCATCGGCTACGGCTACCCCGAGCTCGACGGCGAGGCGGTGTTCAACTCGGTCCAGCTCTTCGGCCCCGACGGCGGCCCGCTGGCGAACTACCGCAAGGCCCACCTCTTCGGCGACTACGAGACCGCCGCCTTCACCCCCGGCGCGCGGCCCGTCGTCCAGGCCGAGCTCGACGGCGTCCGCCTCGGGCTGCTGATCTGCTACGACGTCGAGTTCCCCGAGGCCGTGCGGGCCCACGCGCTGGCCGGCACCGACCTGCTGCTCGTGCCCACGGCCCTGATGCGCCCCTACGAGATCGTTCCGCAGACGATCGTGCCGGCGCGCGCGTGGGAGAGCCAGCTCTACATCGCCTACGTCAACCGCTGCGGCGACGAGGGCGACTTCACCTTCGCCGGCCTGTCCTGCCTCGCGGCGCCCGACGGAACCGTGCGGGCCAGGGCCGGCGCGGCCGAGGACCTGGTCGTCGCCGACGTGGACCCCGGGCTGCTCAAGGCCTCGCGCGCGGAGAACACCTACCTGGGCGACCGCCGCCCCGAGCTGTACACCTCGCTCACCTGACCACGGGCCGTCGCCCGCCCCCTCGCCCCACACCCCCCCTGCCAGTAGGAGAGTCCAGCCGATGACGTCCACGGTGCCCACCGCCGTCCACGACGAGCACGAGCAGGTCCAGCCCGTCGAGCCGCCGATCACCATGTTCGGCCCGGACTTCCCCTTCGCCTACGACGACTTCCTCGCCCACCCGGCGGGGCTGGGCCAGGTGCCGGCCACCGAGCACGGCACCGAGGTAGCCGTCATCGGCGGCGGGCTCTCCGGCATCATCGCCGCGTACGAGCTGATGAAGATGGGCCTCAAGCCCGTCGTCTACGAGGCGGACCAGATCGGCGGCCGGCTGCGGACCGTGGGCTTCGAGGGCTGCGCCGAGGGCGCGGGCGGCGAGCTGACGGCCGAGATGGGCGCGATGCGCTTCCCGCCGTCCTCCACCGCCTTCCAGCACTACATCGACCTGGTGGGCCTGGAGACCAAGCCGTTCCCCAACCCGCTGGCGCCCGCCACCCCCTCCACCGTCGTCGACCTCAAGGGCGAGTCCCACTACGCGGAGACGATCGACGACCTGCCGCAGGTCTACCGCGACGTGGCCCAGGCGTGGAACGCCTGCCTGGAGGAGGGCGCGGACTTCTCCGACATGAACCGCGCCATGCGCGAGCGCGATGTGCCGCGCATCCGGGAGATCTGGGCGAAGCTGGTCGAGAAGCTCGACAACCAGACCTTCTACGGCTTCCTCTGCGAGTCCGAGGCCTTCAAGTCCTTCCGGCATCGTGAGATCTTCGGCCAGGTCGGCTTCGGCACCGGCGGCTGGGACACCGACTTCCCCAACTCCATCCTGGAGATCCTCCGCGTCGTCTACACCGAGGCCGACGACCACCACCGCGGCATCGTCGGCGGCAGCCAGCAGCTGCCGCTGCGCCTGTGGGAGCGCGAGCCGGAGAAGATCGTCCACTGGGCGCCGGGCACCTCGCTGTCCTCGCTGCACGGCGGCACCCCCCGCCCGGCCGTGACCCGCCTGCACCGCACCGCGGGCAACCGCATCACGGTCACCGACGCCACCGGAGACATCCGCACGTACAAGGCGGCCATCTTCACCGCGCAGTCCTGGATGCTGCTGTCCAAGATCGCGTGCGACGACTCGCTGTTCCCCATCGACCACTGGACGGCGATGGAGCGCACGCACTACATGGAGTCGTCCAAGCTGTTCGTCCCGGTGGACCGGCCGTTCTGGCTGGACAAGGATGCCGAGACGGGCCGGGACGTGATGTCGATGACGCTCACCGACCGGATGACGCGCGGCACCTACCTGCTGGACGACGGGCCGGACAAGCCCGCCGTGATCTGCCTGTCCTACACCTGGTGCGACGACAGCCTCAAGTGGCTGCCGCTGTCGGCGAACGAGCGTCTGGAGGTCATGCTCAAGTCGCTCGGCGAGATCTACCCCAAGGTCGACATCCGCAAGCACATCATCGGCAACCCGGTGACGATCTCCTGGGAGAACGAGCCCTACTTCATGGGCGCGTTCAAGGCCAACCTGCCGGGCCACTACCGCTACCAGCGGCGCCTGTTCACCCACTTCATGCAGGACCGCCTGCCCGAGGACAAGCGCGGCATCTTCCTCGCGGGTGACGACATCTCCTGGACGGCCGGCTGGGCCGAGGGTGCCGTGCAGACCGCGCTCAACGCGGTGTGGGGCGTCATGCACCAGTTCGGCGGCGGCACGGACGCCACCAACCCCGGGCCGGGCGACGTCTACGACGAGATCGCGCCCGTCGAGCTGCCGGAGGACTGATGCCGCCGGGCGGCGCGCGTACGTCCGTACGCGCGTCAGCCCAGCGGTGTGAGCAGACACCGGCCCACCATCCCCACGCTCGCGTCGACGCGGTCGGTGAGCTCCTCCGTCAGGTCGGGCAGCGCCCGCAGCGCCCACAGCGCGCGGAACGAGGCCCAGGCCGCGTTCCGCGCGGCCTCGAGGGTCCACGAGCCGACCAGGTGGGTGAGCGGATCGGCCACGTCCAGGATGTCGGGGCCGGGCATCAGCTCCTCCCGGATGCGCTCCTCCATGGCGACCAGCAGCGCGCCGATCCGGTTGAAGTCGCCCTCCAGGGCGCGCGGTTCGAGGCCGCGGGCCCGGCAGGTGTCGGCGAGGGCCAGGGCCAGGTCGTGGCCGATGTGGGCGTTGATCCCCGCCAGCGCGAACTGCAGGGGCTGGACGGCGGGGTGGCCCCGCAGCTGGAACAGCGGCCGCCAGCAGGCCGGCGGCCGCCGGCCCGCGGCCGCCTGGTCGACGGCGTGCAGATAGCGCCGGGCGAAGCGCACGTCCAGCTCGGCGGCCGCCGCCCGGTCGCCGAAGCCGCCCGCCGTCACCCGGCGGGCGACCTCCTGTGTGACCGCCAGGTAGACGCGGTTGAAGACGGCGACGCCGTCCCTCGGCGGCAGCCCGGCCTCCAGAGCCCGCATCCGCGCCAGCACCCAGTCGATGCCGGCGGGATCCGCCGACCGTACCCCTGCCCCTGCCCCTGCCCCTGCCCCCGCCCTCGTCATATGCACAGAGTGACAGCTGAACACGGAGCGTAGGCGGCCCGCCTGGGTATTTAGCCCGAACGGGTGAACGGTTCGTCAGGCTCCGCGCGGGGCCGTGCCCTTGTCCTCGCCGGTGCCCTCGACGGCCGCGTCGTCGTAGCCGCTGGTGCCCTCGTCCAGCAGCGGTTCCTGCTCCTTGAGGTGGGCCGGGGCCAGGGCGCCCAGTGCGTGGTAACCGGTGATCACCACGATCGTGCCCAGCGCGATGCCGCCCAGCTCGAAGTTCTCGCTGAACTTCAGGCTCACCCCGCCCACGCCGATGATGATGCCCGCCGCGACCGGCACCAGGTTCAGCGGATTGCGCAGGTCGACCTTGTTGTGCACCCAGATCTGCGCGCCCAGCAGGCCGATCATGCCGTAGAGGATCACGGTGATGCCGCCCAGCACCCCGCCCGGGATGGCCGCGACGACCGCGCCGAACTTCGGGCAGAGGCCGAAGAGCAGCGCGAACCCGGCCGCGGCCCAGTAGGCGGCGGTGGAGTAGACCCGGGTGGCCGCCATGACGCCGATGTTCTCGGAGTACGTGGTGTTGGCGGGGCCGCCGACGGCGGTGGAGAGCACCGTCGCCGCGCCGTCCGCGGCGATCGCGGTGCCCAGCTGGTCGTCCAGCCGGTCGCCCGTCATCTCGCCGACCGCCTTGACGTGCCCGGCGTTCTCCGCGATCAGCGCGATGACCACCGGCAGCGCCACCAGCGCCGCCGACCAGCCGAAGCTCGGCGTGTGCAGCGAGGGCAGGCCGATCCAGTCCGCCTTGCCCACCCCGGACAGGTCCAGTCGCCAGTGGTCGACGGCCTCCGTGCCGCCGTGCACCGAGTGGATCTTCCCGAAGACCCGGTCCAGGACCCAGGAGAGCACATAGCCGAAGACCAGCCCGAGGAAGATCGCGACCCGCGACCAGAAGCCCCGCAGGCACACCACCGCGAGCCCGGTGAAGAGCATCGTCAGCAACGCCGTCCACTGGTCCTGCGGCCAGTACGTGCTCGCCGTCACCGGCGCCAGGTTGAAGCCGATCAGCATCACGACCGCGCCGGTCACCACCGGCGGCATCGTCGCGTGAATGATCCGCGCGCCGAACCTCCGCACCGCCAGACCGCTCAGGAACAGCACCGCGCCGACGACGAGGATCGCGCCGGTGACCGCCGCGCTGTCCCCGCCCTGCGCCCGGATGATCGCGGCGACCCCGACGAACGAGAGGCTGCAGCCCAGATAGCTGGGCACCCGTCCCCGGGTCGCCAGCAGGAACAGGATCGTGGCGACGCCCGACATCATGATGGCGAGGTTCGGGTCGAGCCCCATCAGCACGGGCGCCACGAACGACGCGCCGAACATTGCGACCACGTGCTGGGCGCCCAGGCCCGCGGTCCTCGGCCACGAGAGCCGCTCATCCGGTCTGACGACGGCTCCGGGGGCGGGGGTGCGCCCGTCGCCGTGCAGGGTCCAGCGGACGCCGAGGCCCATGGCTGCTCCCAATATGTTCGCGTTGTGGTGATCCGGACCATGCTAAGCCGGGCCGGACGGTGCTCCTCGCCGTCCGGGGCGGGCCGGCACGTTGCTGCGATCGGCGCAATAAACACCTCGTAGGGCTGTATGGCCAGACGCACCGGCTGTTTATCAGTTCATGCGAGGTATGTGTCCGGTGTCCGATTTCCTGCAATTCAGGAGACACACATGCGTAACCTCGTCGGCCGCACAGCGGCCGCCGCGTTCATCGCCGGCGCAACCATCATTCCGCTCGCCGGAGTGGCTCAGGCCGCGCCGCAGATCGCGTCGGGCGCCCAGACCTCGAGCTGGGACGACGACCACGACCGAGGCCGTGACCGCGGCCGCGACCGGGACTGCGACCGCGACAAGGGCCGCGACCGTGACAAGGGCCGCGACAAGGACAAGGACAAGAACAAGGGCCGCGACAAGGACAAGGGCCGCGACCGCGACCGTTACGACCGCGACCGTGACCGGGACTGCGACCGAGGCCGCGACCGTGACCGCTACGACCGGGACCGGGACTGCGACCGTGGGCGTCACCACGACCGGGACCGGGACTGCGACCGCGGGCGTCACCACTACGACCGGGACGACTGCGACCACGGCCGCCGCCACGGCGGCTACGGGCACCACAACAACGGCTGGAACCACAACAACGGCCACAGCTTCAGCGGCATCTTCATCGGCAAGTGGAAGAACCACGGCGGTTGGGGCTGGGGTGGCCACAACAACGGTTGGGGTGGCTGGGGCCACAACAACGGTTGGGGCAACCACAACGACGACTGCGGCGGCAAGTGGGGCGGTTGGGGCGGCCACAACGGCCACCACAACGGCGGCCACGACGACTGCAACGGTCACGGCGGCCACCACGGCGGCGGCCACTGGTGGTTCTGACCTGACGCACCGCGCCTGACGGTCCCCCTCCACCGCGGGCCGTGCCCGACCCCCTCGGGGTCCGGGTCACGGCCCGCGGCGGCGCGTCCGCTCCGGCAGCGGAACGGAGCGGCGCGGCTCCGCCGGGGAACCCAGCAGACCCGCCCCCGCCACCAGCCCCGTCGCCAGCGCGGTCACCAGGGCGAAGGACACCACCAGCGAGGTGGCCCCCGCGATCTGCCCGATGGCGGCCGGCGCCACCAGCGCCGAGGAATAGACGATGGTCGCCACGCCCGCGATGGCCTGGTCCGGCCGCGGCCCGCTGCGCCCGGCCGCCGCGAAGGCGAGCGGCACGACCACCGCGACCCCCACGCCCAGCAGGCCGAACCCGGCGATGACGGAGGCCGGGCCGCCCGAGGCGACGACCAGGGCGCCGCCGAGAACCGCCACCACTCCGCTCGCACGGACGGTGAGCACCGGCCCGTAGCGCCGCACCACCGCGTCGCCCGCGAACCGGGCCAGGGCCATCGCACAGGCGAACGCCGTGGTGCAGGCGGCCGCCACGCCCGGGGCGGAGCCGATGACATCGCGCAGGTAGACCGCCGACCAGTCCAGGCTCGCCCCCTCGGCGAAGACCGCGCAGAAGCCGACCGCCCCGATCGCCAGCGCCGGGCGCGGCGGCAGCGCGAAGCGCGGCGGCGGACGCTCGCCGGCCGCCGTGCGCAGGTCGAGCACCCCCTGGCAGGCGACCGTGCCGAGCAGGACGAGCGCGCCCGCCGCGATCCCGAGGTGGACGCGGGCGTCGGTGCCGGCGTGCGCGGCGAGCGTGCCCGCCGCCGATCCGGCGAGCCCGCCCGCGCTCCACATGCCGTGCAGCCCCGACATGATCGAGCGGCCCAGCCGCTCCTCGGTCCGCACGCCGAGCGCGTTCATGGCCACGTCCGCCATCCCGGACGTGGCCCCGTACACCGCGAGCGCCGCGCAGAAGGCGATCATGCCGGGGGCGAGGGCGGGCAGCACCAGGGACGCGCACCACAGGGCGAGCAGGACGCGCAACGCCGCCCGCGTCCCGAGACGGTGACCGACCCGCCCCGCGAGCGGCATCGCCAGGGACGCGCCGATCGCGGGGCAGACGAGCGCGAGGCCGAGCAGGCCGGAGCCGATGCCCACGTGCTCCTGGAGCCAGGGGATGCGGGTGGCGAAGTTGCCGGTGACCGCGCCGTGCACGGCGAAGACCGCTGATATCGCGATCCGTGCCCGGCGCAGCCCGGCGTCCGTCGGCCCGGTGTTCCCGCTCATGCCGCTCCCGTCCGCCGTCCGGCCCCTGTTCCTTTCAGTGCATCAGCAGGTGCCCTGGTCCTGCCAGACCCCCCACTCGCCGGTGGAGCCGGGCTCCTCGCCCCGGGTCCACCACTTGGCCTTCCAGGTGTGGCTCTTCCAGGAGACGGTGGCGCCGCCGTTGTAGGCGGCCGTCGCGTCCCAGGACGGCGCGGCGCAGGTGCCGCCGGTGGGGGTGCCGGTCGGGGTTCCGGTCGGCGTGGACGTGGGCGTGGACGTGGGCGTGGACGTGGGCGTGGACGTCGGTGTCGCAGTGGGGGTCGGGGTGGGCGTGGCGCCGCCCGGGTCGACCACCGTGGTGCCGCGGGCCAGGTCGCCCGCCAGGGCGTACGTCCGGCCGCCGAAGCCGACCGTCCAGTTGGAGGGCGTGGAGGTCGGCAGGTAGTAGACGAAGTCGATGACCGCCGTGGCGCCGGGCGCCAGCGGCTGCGAGGCGGGCAGCTTCACCGAGACCCGGTTGTAGTCGCCCTTGAGGCCGCCGATGTTGTTCGCGGCGGTGTGGTCGGAGCGGACGACCTTCAGGCCCCAGCCCGACTGGTCCTTGGCGTTGCCGGGTGCGGAGTTGGCGTAGTCGAACTGGAACTCGGCGCCGCCGGGGACGGTGGTCCTGGTGTTGTTGGTGATGCGGATCTTGGGGTTGATGGGGTAGTTGGAGTCGCCGAGCGGGAAGTCGGTGAAGCTCACGCCGAGGTCGAGCGCCTGGCTGGGCACCTCGGTCGTCGCCCGCTTCGCGCCGTAGGCGGGGGCGGAGCGGAACGCGTCGTACAGGGCGGTGGTGAGCGTGGAGCCCGGCTCGTACTGGCCCTTGCCCGCGTTCCAGCCGTAGTCGCCCGCCAGCTCCCAGATCATGGTGCCGCCGAGGCCCTTGTCCACGACGTACTGGGCCTTGGCCTTCACCGACTGCTCGTCCTCGGTGGAGAGGAAGACCTTCTTCTCGGCGTTCCACAGCCAGGGGGCGGTCAGCGTGGCGTCGTAGTGCCGGGCGTAGGTGCCGGTGAGCTTGGTGCCGGCGGGGAAGCCGTACCGGTCGGCGTAGTCGCCGACGACGCCCTTCTCCAGGTTCTTCGCGTGCCACATCGGGTTGGACCCGGCGGGCGACTCCTTGCCGGCGTCGTCCTTGTCGTGCCAGAGGTTGTCGATGCCCACGGCGCCGTCACCACACGTCGTCAGGCCCGAGCCGGCGGGACAGTTCGTCGTCTTCGCGGTGCCCCACAGGCCGTTGCCGCCGCCGGTGACGTTCTTCCAGCCGCGGGTGTAGTACGGCAGGCCGAGGTTGACGCGGCCGGGCGGCAGGGCGCCCCGGAAGTAGTGGTAGGACCAGTCGCCGTTGAGGTAGCCGGTGCCGCCGTACTGGGCGGTGGTGTAGACGCCCCACTTGGCGAGTTCGGCGTCCTTTCCGTCGTCGTACAGGGCCGCGTTGGGGCCGACGAATTCGTTCCAGGCGCCGTGCAGGTCGTAGGACATGACGTTGACGTAGTCCAGGTACTTGGTGCTCCGGTACGTCTCCATGCCGCGCAGCAGATAGCCGGAGGAGGGGGCGGCGACCGAGAGCAGGTAGTGCTTGCCGTCGGCGGCGCCGGCCCGGTCGAGCTTTTCGCGCAGCGTCTTCATGAGCGCCGCGTAGCCCTTGTTGAGCCCGCCGCGCCGGGCGTTGGCCAGGGCCCAGTCCTTGGGGTTCCCGGCGTCCTTCATCGAGGTCGGGTACTCGTAGTCGATGTCGACGCCGTTGAATCCGTACTTCTTGACGAACGCGACGGCGGAATCCGCGAAGGTGTCGATCCCGGCCTGGTTGACGGATCCGTCGGCATTCGTCGCCGTTTTGTAGAAGCCGCCGGAGTCGACGCGCCTGCCGTTCTCGTCGATGTAGCCGCCGGTCTCCGCCCAGCCGCCGACGGATATCAGCGTCTTCACCTGCGGATGCTTTTTCTTGTAGGTGTTCAGCAGGTTGAAGTGGCCCTTGTAGGGGAGGGCCGGGTCCATTTCCGCGCCCGGTGTGCCGGGCCAGGTCATTCCGGTCGCCGGATTGTTCGGGCCGTCCGCGCCGACGGATATTTTGTCGTCGGGTCCGACGTGTGCGAAGGCGTAATTGAGGTGGGTGACCTTGTCCCAGGGGATGTCTGAGGCGAGATAGGCGGGGGTGCCGTCCTTGCCGGTGCGCCAGCCGGTGAAGTAGCCGATGACGCGGCGCTGGTGGTCGGTGCCCATCTTCTCGCGCCCGGCGCTGTCGTAGACCGAACAGTAGGGGACGTCGACGCCCGGTGTGGCGTACAGGCCGTCCGGCCGGCAGGCGGCGTGGTCCTCGGCCTGCGAGGCGGTCGCGGAGAGCGTGCCGGCCAGCAGGCCGGCCAGCGCGGTGCCCACCGACACGAGGGCGACGCTCCCGCGCAGGCGGGGCCGGCCGGGTCTGTTTCCGGTGGGGTGATCGGTGGTGCTCATGCGGGACAACACGTTCGGGTTCCTCCAGTGGGGGGCTCATGAATGAGCGATGCGGGGGTGTGCGACGTGCTGTGGCCCGTGGTGCGCGCGCACCGGCGGGCCGTGCTCCTCGGAGGTGTGGCAGAGGTTAAGAGGACTAGACCAGTGCGTCAATAGGTACGGACCAACTGCGCGACGGCGTTCCGGGCCGGGGTGCGCGAGTGGCGGATGTGAGCCCGCGCACTCTGTCAAGTCCCCGTGGACACCGCGGCGCCGTCCGTCGTACGCTCGGACACGTCGGAGCTGCGGAATTCGAAGAATCCGCAGGTCAGACACCTAGTACCGTAAAATTGATCCAATTTACGCAGCGCACTCCGGGGTCGGTGAAAGTCCGAACCGGCGGTTACAGTCCGCGACCCGACCGCAACCAGCGGCCGGTTGACCAGGTGAAATTCCTGGACCGACGGTTAAAGTCCGGATGGGAGGCAGTGCGCGGCGGGCACGCATCGGCACACCGTCACAGGTGGCGCGGAAGCGGGCGGCCCCTCGTGGCACCCCCGTATCCGTACCCCTCCGGCGTGATCCACCGTTGCGGCGTACCCGCTCATCGTCGTCCCGTACGACGGCCCCGGAGTCCGTGCCCCGAAGAGGCAGGAGGACCCCGGTGGCCACCGCTACCGAAGCAGAGGCGATGCGACGCGCCATCGCGCTCGCCGCCCGCGCCCTCGGCTCCACCAGCCCCAACCCCGTCGTCGGCTGCGTCCTCCTGGACGAGCGGGGCCGGACCATCGGCGAAGGCCTGCACCGCCGCGCCGGCGCCCCGCATGCCGAGATCGACGCCCTGCGCGCCGCCACCGAGGCCGGCCACGACGTCCGCGGCGCCACCGCCGTCGTCACCCTGGAGCCCTGCGACCACACCGGCCGCACCGGCCCCTGCTCCCAGGCCCTCGTCGACGCGGGCATCGCCCGCGTCGTCTACGCCGTGGCCGACCCCAACCCCGACGCGTCCGGCGGCGCGGCCACCCTCGCCGCGGCGGGCGTCGACGTCGAGGGCGGGCTGCTCGCCGACCCGGCCGCCGCCGGCAACGCCGCCTGGCTCACCTCCGTCCTGCACCGGCGCCCCTTCGTGGTCTGGAAGTACGCCGCCACCCTCGACGGGCGCAGCGCCGCCGCCGACGGCACCAGCCGCTGGATCTCCTCGCCCGAGTCCCGCGCCGACGTCCACCGGCTGCGCGCCGAGGCCGACGCCGTCGTCGTCGGCTCCGGCACCCTGCGCGCCGACGACCCCCACCTGGCCGTACGCGGCCGGGACGGGGTCACCCAGCCGCTGCGCGTCGTCGTCGACACCCACGCCACCGTCAAGCCCGGCGCCCGGATCCTGGACGACGCCGCCCCCACCCTCGTCGCCGTCGCCGAGGACGCCGACACCGCCCACCTGGCGGGCGTCGAGACCGTACGGCTGCCCCGCGCCCGCGGCGGCACCGGCCTGGACGTCACCGCCCTGCTCGCCGCCCTGCGCGAACGCGACGTGTGCTCGGTCCTGCTGGAGGGCGGCTCCACGCTCGCCGGCGCCTTCCTGGCCGCGAACGCCGTCGACCGGGTCGTCGGCTACCTCGCCCCCGCCCTGCTCGGCGCCGGCCCGGCCGTCCTCGGCCACGCCGGAATCGGCACGATCGCCCAGGCGTTGCGCCTGGACATCACCGACGTCGCCCGGCTGGGCCCCGACCTGCGGATCACCGCCACCCCCCACGCCACCCTTCCCGCCCCCGCCAACGCCCCCGAGGAGAACTGACGTGTTCACCGGAATCGTCGAAGAACTGGGCGAGGTCGTCGCCGTCGAGAAGCTCGACGACGCCTCCCGCTTCCGGCTGCGCGGCCCGCTCGTCACCCAGGACGCCAAGCACGGCGACTCGATCGCCGTCAACGGCGTCTGCCTGACCGTCGTCGAGACCGCCGACGGCGAGTTCACGGCCGACGTGATGGCCGAGTCGCTCAACCGCTCCAGCCTCGGCGCCCTCGTCCCCGGCTCCCGCGTCAACCTCGAGCGCCCCATGGCACTGGGCGGACGCCTCGGCGGCCACCTCGTCCAGGGCCACGTGGACGGCACCGGCACCGTCGTCGAGCGCCGGCCCGCCGAGCACTGGGAGATCGTCAGGATCGCCCTGCCGGCCGGCCTCGCCCGCTACGTCGTGGAGAAGGGCTCCATCACCGTCGACGGCATCAGCCTCACCGTCGTCGAGGCCGGCGACGACTGGTTCACCGTCAGCCTCATCCCCACCACCCTCGACCTCACCACGCTCGGCATCAAGCAGCCCGGCGACCCGGTCAACCTCGAGGTGGACGTCCTCGCCAAGTACGTCGAGCGGCTGCTCGGCGACCGGGCCGGCGGGGAGAGCGCCGCATGAGCGCCCTCGACTGGCTCAACGCGCAGGCGTTCACGGCCTTCGGACAGCACGTCATCTGGTCCGACATGATCGGCAACTCCGTCGGCCTGGCCGCCCTCGCCCTCGGCTGGCGCCGCTCGATATGGACCTGGCCCGCCCAGTTCCTCTCCGGCGTCATCCTCGTCGCCGCCTACGCCTCCGCCCACCTCAGCGGCGGCATCGGCAAGCAGCTCCTCGTCATCGGCGTGGCGCTGTGGGGCTGGCGGCAGTGGACGCGCGGCAGGCGCAGCGCCCAGGACGGCTCCATCGCCATCCGCTTCGCCACCTGGCGCGAACGCGTCCTGCTGCTCGCCGGCACCGCCCTCGGCACCCTCGCCGTGGGCACCCTGTTCACCGCCGTGCCCGAGCTGTCCTGGAACCCCTGGCCGGACGCCTACATCTTCGTCGGCACCCTCGCCGCGATGGTCGCCCAGGCCCGCGGCCTGGTCGAGTTCTGGTTCGCCTGGCTGCTCGTCGACGTGGTCGGCGTCCCGCTCGCCTTCGACAGCGGGCTCGCCTTCTCCGGCCTCGTCTACCTCGTCTATCTCGCCCTCGTCCTGTGGGGCATGCGCGACTGGTGGCTGCGTTCCCGCGCCCGCCTGGAGTCCGCGTCCGTTGCGGAAGGAGTAACGGCATGACCGCCGTGCAGAGCTGGTACGAGACCGGGGGCGACGCCGACGTGCTGACCCTCGACCCGGTCGAGCGCGCCATCGCCGACATCGCGGCCGGCCGGCCCGTCGTCGTCGTGGACGACGCCGACCGCGAGAACGAGGGCGACCTCGTCGTCGCCGCCGAGAAGGTCACCACCGAGATCGTGGCCTTCATGATGAGCGAGTGCCGCGGCCTGATCTGCGTGCCCATGGAGGAGCCGGACATCGACCGGCTCGACCTGCCCCAGATGGTCCAGCGCAACACCGAGTCGATGCGCACCGCCTTCACCGTCTCCGTCGACGCCTCCCGCGCCCACGGCACCGACACCGGCATCTCCGCCGCCGACCGCGCCACCACCATCCGGCTGCTGGCCGACCCCGCCGCCGTCCCCGGCGACTTCGTCCGCCCCGGACACGTCTTCCCGCTGCGCGCCAAGCCCGGCGGCGTCCTGGTCCGCAACGGCCACACCGAGGCCGGCGTCGACCTCGCCCGCCTCGCCGGGCTGCGCCCGGCCGCCGCGATCGTGGAGATCGCCGGCGAGGACGGCGCCATGCTGCGCCTGCCCGAGCTGGTCCCCTTCGCCCGCAAGCACGGCCTGTCGATCATCTCCATCGAGGACCTGATCGCCTACCGCCGCTCCGCCGAGCCCACCGTGCGGCGCGAGGCCGAGACCCGCCTGCCCACCGCCTTCGGCGAGTTCCGCGCCTACGGCTACCGCTCCACCGTCGACGGCGTCGAGCACATCGCGCTCGTCGCGGGTGACCTCGGCGACGGCGACGACGTCCTGGTGCGCGTCCACTCCGAATGCCTGACCGGCGACGTCTTCGCCTCGCTGCGCTGCGACTGCGGCCCCCAGCTGCACGCCTCCCTGGACCGCATCGCCACCGAGGGCCGCGGCGTCGTCCTCTACCTGCGCGGCCACGAGGGCCGCGGCATCGGCCTGCTGCCCAAGCTGCGCGCCTACGAGCTCCAGGAGGACGGGCGTGACACCCTCGACGCCAACCTCGAGCTGGGCCTGCCCGCCGACGCCCGCGACTACGCCGCCGGCGCGCGCATCCTCGCCGACCTCGGCGTGCGCTCGCTGCGCCTGCTGACCAACAACCCCGACAAGACCGCCGCCCTGGTACGGCACGGACTCGAGGTCACCGGCCGCGAGCCCATGCCCGTCCAGGCCGGCGAGCACAACCTGCGCTACCTGCGGACCAAGCGCGACCGCATGGGCCACGACCTGCCCTGGCTGGACACCGACCAGGTGTCCGCCTGCGGCAACCAGTGAGCAACCAGTGATCACCACACCGACCGAGGAGACAACGACGTGAGCGGCAAGGGCGCCCCCGAGCTGAGTGTGAAGAACTGCCAGGACCTGCGGGTGGCCGTGATCGCCGCGCAGTGGCACGAGAAGGTCATGGACGGACTCGTCGACGGCTCCCTGCGGGCCCTGCACGAGCTGGGCATCGACGAGCCGACCCTGCTGCGCGTGCCCGGCAGCTGGGAGCTCCCGGTCGTGGCCAAGGTCCTGGCCGGCCGCGGCTACGACGCGATCGTCGCCCTCGGCGTCGTCATCCGCGGCGGCACCCCGCACTTCGACTACGTGTGCCAGGGCGTCACCGACGGCCTGACCAAGGTCTCCGTCGACACCGGCGTCCCGGTCGGCTTCGGCGTACTGACCTGCGACACCGAGGAGCAGGCCCTGGACCGCGCCGGACTGGAGGGCTCGGCCGAGGACAAGGGCCACGAGGCGGTCACCGCGGCCGTCGCCACCGCGATGATCCTCCGTTCGGTGTCCGAGCCCTGGCACTGACACCGGGCGCGGACCCCGTAGGCTAGGGCCACCATGTACAGGAAGACGTTCGAGGAGCTCTTCGCCGAGCTCCAGCAGAAGGCCTCCGGCGACCCGGCCACCTCTCGCACCGCCGAACTGGTGGGCAAGGGCGTCCATGCCATCGGCAAGAAGGTCGTCGAGGAGGCGGCCGAGGTGTGGATGGCCGCCGAGTACGAGGGCGCCGAGGCCACCGCCGAGGAGATCTCCCAGCTGCTGTACCACCTGCAGGTGATGATGGTGGCCCGGGGGATCTCCCTGGACGACGTATACGCTCATCTCTGACCGGCACCACCGCACCGTCAGTACTGCCCGTCAACCGGCACCACAACCCAAGCACAAAGGAAACCGACCTCATGCTGCGCATCGCCGTACCCAACAAGGGTTCTCTCTCCGAGCCTGCGGCGGCGATGCTCCATGAGGCCGGCTACCGCCAGCGCAAGGACCGCAGGGAACTCGTCCTCGTCGACGCCGAGAACGAGGTCGAGTTCTTCTTCCTGCGCCCCCGCGACATCGCGGTCTACGTCGGCTCCGGCAAGCTCGACATCGGCATCACCGGCCGCGACCTGCTCCTCGACTCCGGCTCCCAGGCCGAGGAGATCATGCAGCTCGGCTTCGCCGGCTCCACCTTCCGCTACGCCACCCGCCCGGGGACCGCGAAGGACGTCAGCGAGTTCGGCGGCATGACGATCGCCACCTCCTTCGCCGGCCTGGTCACCAAGCACCTCGCCGACAACGGCGTGGACGCCGCCGTCGTCCACCTCGACGGCGCCGTCGAGACCGCCATCCAGCTGGGCGTCGCCGAGGTCATCGCGGACGTCGTGGAGACCGGCACCACCCTGCGCAACGCCGGCCTCGAGGTCATCGGCGAGCCGATCCTCACCTCCGAGGCCGTCGTCATCCGCCGGCACGGCGCGCCCGCCGACGACCCCAAGGTCCAGCAGTTCCTCCGCCGGATGCAGGGCGTCCTGGTCGCCCGCCGCTACGTGATGATGGACTACGACATCCGCGTCGAGCAGGTCGAGCGCGCCGTCGCCCTCACCCCGGGCCTGGAGTCCCCGACCGTCTCCCCGCTGCACCACGAGGGCTGGGTCGCGGTCCGCTCGATGGTCCCCGCGCGGGACGCCCAGCGCATCATGGACGAGCTCTACGAGCTCGGCGCCCGCGCCATCCTCACCACCGGCATCCACGCCTGCCGCCTCTGACCCGTCGGTCCGCATGCCAGAAGAGACACCCATGCCCGAGCTGCCCGTCACCTTCCGGCCGACCCGTACCCGGGTCGTGCTGCTGTCCATCGGCGTGATGCTGCTGGTCGTCCTCACCGTGATGTCGCTGCTGCTGCAGACGTTCACCACCGGGGACCGGATCACCTTCATCTGCACCGGGCTGCTCGGCCTGGGCGTCCTCTCCCTGCTCAGCCGCCCCAAGGTCGTCGCCACCGAGGACGGCGTGACCGTCACCAACCTCACCACGGTCCGCCGCCTGGCCTGGGCCCAGATCGTGCGGGTCAACCTGCGCGTCGGCGACTCCTGGGTCCACCTCGACCTCGCCGACGGCACCAGCCTGCCGGCCATGGGCATCCAGACCGGCATCGCCAAACAGCGGGCCATCGCCGACGCCCGCGCCCTGCGGGCGCTGGTCGAGGCGCACGGCACGGGCCGGTCGTCGACCTGAATCGCCGTCGCTCCGGGTTCCTTGATTACTCTGGTGCCACGGGCACACACGTGCCCCGCCTCGCACCGAGGCACCTGCGGACCAAGGAGTGACTCCCTCCGGCGATGGACGGATCGTCCTGTAGTACCTGCGCCGCCCCCCACAGCGAGGCGGCGTCATGAGCATCACCGTGTCCCTCCTGCTGCTCGCGGCAGCACTGCTCCTCATCCTGGCGAACGGCTTCTTCGTCGCCGCCGAGTTCGGCCTGGTGACCGTCGAGAAGCCGGAGGCCGAACGGGCCGCGGCCGACGGCGACCACCGGGCCCGTACCGTGGTCGCGTCCCTGCGTGAGCTGTCCTTCCAGCTCTCCGGCACCCAACTGGGCATCACCATCACCTCCTTGGTGGTCGGCATGCTCGCCGAGCCCGCGCTCGGCCGGCTGCTCACCACCCCGCTGACCGCCGCCGGGCTGCCGGACGGCGCAGCCCCGGGCGTCGCCGTTGTGACCGGCATGCTGCTGGCCTCCGCCGTGCAGATGGTCGTCGGCGAGCTGGTGCCCAAGAACTGGGCGGTCTCCCGGCCGCTGCAGGTCGCGCGGTTCGTCGCCGGCCCCCAGAGCGTCTTCGCCCACTTCTTCCGGCCCGTCATCACCCTGCTCAACACCGTCGCCAACCGGCTCGTACGGGCCATGGGCGTCGAGCCCGCCGAGGAGCTGGCCTCCGCCCGCACCCCCGGCGAACTCGTCTCCCTCGCCCGCCACTCGGCCCGTGCCGGCGCGCTCGAGCAGGACACGGCCGACCTCTTCGTACGGACCCTCTCGCTCGGCGGGCTGACCGCCCAGCACGTGATGACCCCCCGGGTGAAGGTCAGCGCCCTGCAGTCCACCGCCACCGCGGAGGACGTCCTCAACCTCACCCGTGCCACCGGCCTCTCGCGCTTCCCCGTCTACCGGGAGCGGCTCGACGAGGTGATCGGCATGGTCCACCTCAAGGACGCGCTCGCCGTGCCCGGCCACGAACGGCTGCGCACCCCCGTCGGACGCATCGCCGTGGCCCCCATGCTCGTCCCCGGCACCCTGCCCGTGCAGCCGCTGCTCGAGCAGCTGCGCAGCCGGCAGCCCATAGCCGTGGTCGTCGACGAGTACGGCGGCACGGCCGGCGTCGTCACGCTCGAGGACATCGTCGAGGAGCTCGTCGGCGAGGTGCGCGACGAGCACGACACGGCGGACGCCGGACGCCCGGAGCTGGCCCCCGTGGCCTGCGAGGACGGGCGCCAGGCATGGGAGGCCGACGGCGGCTGCCGGGTCGACGCGCTGCGGCGCATCGGCCTCGAGGCGCCCGACGGCCCGTACGAGACCGTCGCCGGCCTCGTCGCCGGGCTGCTGGGACGCATCCCCGCCCCGGGCGACAGCGCCGAGCTGCCCGGCTGGCGGCTCTCGGTGCGCAGGGTCGGGCACCACCGGGCCGAGCGGGTGCGGATCGTGCGCGCCGGCGTCGCCGCCGGTGCCGCGGCCGAGACGGCGGGGGCCCGCCGGTGAGCGTGCTGCAACTCCTTCTCGCCGTGCTGCTGGTCCTCGCCAACGGCTTCTTCGTGGGCGCCGAATTCGCGCTGGTCTCCGTACGGCGCAGCCAGATCGAACCGAAGGCGGCCGAGGGCTCGGGCCGCGCCCGTACCGTCCTGACCGGTCTGGAGAACCTGCCCCAGATGATGGCGGCGGCACAGTTCGGCATCACCGTCTGCTCGCTGACGCTGGGCGCGGTGGCCGAGCCGACCGTGGCCAAGCTGCTGGAGCCCGTCTTCCACGCGGTGGGACTGCCGCAGGGGCTCATCCACCCGCTGGGCTATGTGATCGCACTGGCCCTCGTGGTCTTCCTGCACCTGGTCATCGGCGAGATGGTGCCGAAGAACCTGGCGATGTCCGCGCCCGACCGGGCGGCGCTGTGGCTCGGGCCCGGCCTGGTGACGTTCGCGCGCCTGTGCCGGCCGGTCACCCGCCTGCTCGGCGCGTGTGCGCACGGCGTGCTGCGGCTCTTCCGCGTCGAGCCCAAGGACGAGGTGGAGGCCGTCTTCACCAGCGAGCAGCTCAACCGGCTGGTCGACGACTCCCGGCAGGCCGGCCTGCTGGAGCCCGAGCAGCAGGAGCGGCTCGAGGACGCCCTGGGCTGGGGCAGCCGCCCGGTCACCGAGGTCCTGCTGGACCCGGCCAGCTTGGTGACGGTCGATCCGTCGGTGACGCCCCGGCAGATCGAGGAGCTGACGGTACGCACCGGCTACTCCCGCTTCCCGATATGCGCCTCCCCGGGCGGGGCCTTCATGGGCTACCTCCACGTCAAGGACGTCCTGGACCTGGAGGAGAGGGAACGGGCGGTGCCGCAGTACGTGTGGCGCCGCGTGGAGACCCTGCGGGCCGAACTGCCGCTGGACGACGCGCTGACGGTGATGCGCAGGGCTGCCGCCCATCTGGCCGCCGTGACGGATGCCTCCGGGCGGGTGCTGGGGCTGGTGGCCCTGGAGGACGTGCTGGAGATGCTGGTCGGCGAGGTCCGGGATCCGGCCCACCGCGAGATCCCGGCCCCGGCCCCGGCGCCGACCCCGACCCCGGAACCGGCCCGGGTACCGGAGGTACGGGAGGCGGTGGCGGGCTGACCCGGGCCCGGCACCGCCGGGCACCTCGCGGTGGGCTGAGCGCCGTCGCGGCGGGGGAGAGGCCCCGGTCCCTCCCCCAGCTACCGCTGGGAGGTGCCCCATTTCACCGTTTCCTGGGGGCAAGCCCCCAGCCCCCCCGGGGGGTCCGGGGGCTTGCCCCCGGTTACGGGAAGGGGCGGGACTGGGGAAGAACCCTCCGCCGCGACGGCGGGTAACCCCCACCGGCGTGGCCGGCGGTGCCCAACCCGCCCCCACCGTGGGGGTCACGGCGCCGGATCCTGCGGATCCCGCGCGTCGCCCTGGCGGCGCCGCGGCGCCCCCCAGCCCGGCCCCGAGAGGATCTCCCCGTACGCCTGCATCAGATCCGGCAGGCGCAGCGTCGCCAGATCGTCGCGCGTCGGCGTACCCGGGTACGCCGACAGCCGCAGGTCCCGGTACGCGCAGCTCTTCTCGTACAGGGTGCGCAGGAAGCGGCCGTTGCCGAGCTCGTCGATCCAGCCCTGCTCGACGACGTGTCCGCTGATGCTGCGCAGTTCCTCCAGTGCCTCCTCGTCCCAGGCGTCGCCGTTCTCCGCGGCCAGGACCTCGCCGATGCTGGTGAGCTCGGCGGGGCGGTAGCTGGGGAAGTCGACCCGGGTGGTGAAGCGGGAGTGCAGCCCGGGGTTGGCGGCCAGGAGGCGGTCCATGCCCTCGGGGTAGCCGGCCAGGATGACCACCAGGCGGTCGCGGTTGTCCTCGGCGCGTTTGAGGAGGACCTGCAGCGCCTCGTCGCCGTAGGCGTCGCCCTTGCTGTAGCCGGAGTTGGAGAGGCTGTAGGCCTCGTCGACGAAGAGCACGCCGCCGAGCGCGGAGTCGATGAGCTCGTTCGCCTTGACGGCCGTCTGCCCCAGGAATTCGCCGACCAGGTCCGCCCGCTGGGCCTCGACCAGGTGGTCGCCGCCCAGCAGTCCGAGGGCATAGAACACCCGGCCGAGGATGCGCGCGACGGTGGTCTTGCCGGTGCCGGAGGGGCCGGAGAAGACGAAGTGACGCTTGGGGGGCTGGACGGGCAGCCCCTGGCCGGCCCGCAGCCGGGCCATGTGCAGCTGCGCGGACAGCGCCCGCACCTGCCGTTTGACGGGCTCGAGGCCCACCATGCGCTCCAGCTCGGCGAGGGCCCTGGTCAGCAGGACCGGGTCCGGGCGGCCGGGCAGCGGCGCGGGGCCGCCCTGGGCGGGGACGCGGAACTTCTCGCGCACCCCGTCGGCCTCGAGCGGGGCGTTGCCCAGCGGCTCGGCGCCGGTCTCGGGGCCGGTGCCGGTGAGGACGTCGAGGGCGTCGGGCACGCCCTGCGGCTCGGGCTCCGCGCCCGGCTCGGGGGGCTCCGGGACTCCGCCGCCGCCCAGCGGGACGGACGCAAGGTCCAGGTGCTCGTCGTCCAGGCCGTCGGCGTCGGCGATGGCGGTCAGCCGGGCGGCGGTGTCCATGAAGGAGGGGTCGACCCGGTGCACGGCCCGGTAGAGGGGGAGCGCCGCGGCGCTGCGGCCGGTGCCCTCGTGGGCGCGGGCGAGCCAGTAGCGCAGCTCCTTGCGCTGCGGCTGTTCGCTGCGGCAGCGCATCAGGGCGGCGGCAAGCAGCGGCTCGGCGTGGCCGTACATCTCCAGCCGGACCCGGGCCATGCCGCCGAAGAGGCCGGCCTCGATGCCCAGCAGCGGGTCCTCGAGCAGTGGCTCGGTGTGCCGTACGAGCTGGTCCCAGTCCTTGACCAGATAGGCCCGGCAGGCGTGCAGGAAGCGCACCTGGGGGTCGGCCTCGACGGGCGGGCAGCCGGCGAGCGCCCGGTCGAGCTCGGGGACGTGGCGGCCGTCCAGCCAGTGCGAGGCATGGGCGAGCAGCAGATCGCGGTTGCTCTCCAGCACCGGCTGTACCCACCAGCCCAGCCAGTACCAGGAGTTCAGCGGGCGCCGGTGGCGGGCCCGTTGTTCGCCGAACCGGTCGCGGTGGCGGTACATGCGCAGCAGCGCGGTGGTGGTCTCGGCGCGCAGCGCGTGCAGGCCGAGCCAGGCGTCCGCCATTCCCGGGTCGGCGCGCACCGCGGACCGGAACTCCTGCTCGGCCTCCGTGTACGCGCCCATGGTGTAGGCGTCGACGGCGCGCAGCCAGGCGAGATCGGCCGGGGCGGGCGGGCCCTGCATGCCGAGATCCATCACGTCCCCCACAAACCTGCCCCCGTAGCGTGCCGTGCCGCCGGGCGAGTGCCTTGGCCGCGCCTTTCCGAACCGCTGTGCTGTGGACGGGAGTTGACCAGTGTTGCCGACTTGCCGGCACACCCCGCGCAGCGGTGCCCGCCGACGGGTGCGCCGTCTCGCATCGTACCTGCGCGATCGGTGTCGGCCGAAGGGTGCGGGGGGCGCGCTTCACGGCATGAACGCGAGCCGGGGGCGGTCGCGAAAGCGACCCGGAGAGCGGTCACCCTGGGTGACGTGGGAGCGGTGGTGTGGTGGGACAAAGCGCCCAAATCGCAGCTCGGAGGGCAGTACGAAGCCCCCGATCACGGGGGAACAACCGGGGGCTTCGCGTCTGCAAGCGGCCTTGGCGGGCCGCACATTGAGAACGTAAGTCCTGTACGCCCCCTGGGTCAAGCGTAGTTGGGGCAGTCGGCGGGGATCGTTCGCAGGCGGCGCGCGCACCGGCGGTGGGTGCTCACGGAGGGTGAGGCGGAGCGTGGATCAGTCGGTTTTCCGGGGCCCCGGAAGCAACTTGTATCCCTCTTTGCACTGCAGTACCAGGAGTTCGGCGTACGGACGGGAGGGGTCGGTAGTGAAATGGGCGCGCTCCGCTCGCTTCCAGCCGTCCCAGAATTCGGTCAGTTCGGGACCGTCGCGGAGTTGACCCCTTTCCCAAGAGCCCTCGTTCGTCAACTCCATCCACAACAGGCACGCCAGATGGGGCCGTACGGCCCGGCGGCCCGCGCCCACGCCCTCCACCAGCACCACCGGCGCCGCCGGCAGCTCGTGCTCCGCTCCGAAGCGCCGCGTCACCCAGTCGTACGCCCGGTACCGCGCCGCCTCACCGCGGGCGAAGGGGGCCAGCACCCACTCCTCGAGCCGCCCGGTCCACTCGAACAGCTCCTCGTGCGTCGCCAGGTCGTCCAGGTGCAGTACGGGCGCGCCGCCCAGGGCCGCCGCCAGGCGCTCGCTGAAGGTGGTCTTCCCCGACCCGGCGTGCCCGTCCACGGCGACGAGCCGCACCGGCCCGACGGACGGCGGCAGCGCCCGCAGCCGCCGGGCCAGCCCGGCGAGCACGCCGGGGCCGGGCGGACCAGGGGGCACGGATCGATCGTTCACCGGACACACCCTAGGCCGTGGCCGCTCCGGGACCGCCCCGCGCACCGCCCGCTCCGAAGGACCACGTATGTGAAGGACCACGTAGGGAAGGACCGCGTATTGGGGGACGCGCCGCGCGGGCATCACTGGCCGTGGACCGCCGCAGCCGCGATAGTGGTCCGGCCGGTATGGACCGGGCCGGTCCGCACCCGCGGCCCCATCCACAGACGACTGGGGGACCACCGTCATGACCAGCAGACCCACGCCCCGCCGAGCCGTGCTCACCGCCGCCCTCGCCGTCGCGGCGGCCGCCTCGCCCTTCGCCTCGGTCACGCCCGCCTTCGCGGGTGCCCCCGGCGGCGGGAGCGACCGCCCCGAGGGCGCCGTCGACCACCGCGCCTGGGCCACCTTCCCGCAGTGGTCCGCCGGCCGCGGCGCCGGCACCCGCGTCCTGGGCGGCACCCGCCCCGGCCTGGTCATCGGCGACCCCATCGGCACCCAGGAGTACCGCGACCCGCACACCCAGAAGACGGCCACCTGGGAGTACGCCACCTGGCTCTCGCCGCTGCGCACCCTGCCCGTCCCCGCGACCGAGGTCGTCGTCTCCTGGAACGCCCGCACCCCGGCCGGCACCTGGCTCCAGACCGAACTGCGCGGCACCTACAGCGACCGCACGCAAACCCCCTGGTACGTGATGGGCCGCTGGACGTCCGGGGACGGGCCCGGCGACATCCGCCGGACCTCCGTCGACGGACAGGGCGACGGCAAGAGCAGCGTCTCCACCGACACCCTCTCCGTCGACAACCCCGCGAGCCGGCTGCGCCTGGTCTCCTACGAGCTCAGGCTCACCCTCCACCGCAGGCCCGGCACCCGCCTGACCCCCACCGTGTGGCGGCTCGGCGCGATGGCCTCCGACATCCCCGACCGCTTCATCGTGCCCGCCTCACGGCCGGGGGAGGGGGCGGGCCACCGGCTGGCCGTGCCGCGCTACTCGCAGGAGATCCACAAGGGTCAGTACCCCGAGTACGACAACGGCGGCGAGGCCTGGTGCAGCCCCACCTCCTCGCAGATGGTCATCGAGTACTGGGGCCGCAGGCCCGGCCCCGAGGACCTCGCCTGGGTCGATCCCGCCTACGCCGACCCCCAGGTGTGCCACGCGGCCCGGCACACCTACGACTACCAGTACAAGGGCTGCGGCAACTGGCCCTTCAACGCCGCCTACGCCGCCACCTACCCCGACCTGCAGTCCGTGGTCACCCGGCTGCGCTCACTGAACGACGCCGAGCGCCTGGTGCGCGCCGGGATCCCCGTCATCACCTCCCAGTCCTTCCTCGCCTCCGAACTCGACGGCGCCGGCTACGGGACGGCGGGTCACCTGATGTGCGTGGTCGGTTTCACCAAGGACGGCGACGTGGTGGCCAACGACCCGGCGAGCCCGTCGAACGCGGCGGTCGAGCGCGTCTACAAGCGCAGGCAGTTCGAGAACATCTGGCTGCGCACCAAGCGGCACAACGCCCAGGGACAGGTGCGGAGCGGCTCGGGAGGCATCTGCTACCTCTACTTCCCCGTGGGCCCGACGACACGTCAGGCGCGGGCGCTCGCCTCGGTCGGGGTGCGCTGAGCGACGGTCCGGGCGGCCGCCGACGGGCCGCCCGGACCCCCGCACGTACCGCACATAGTTCCTCCATGTGATCATTTGCTCCAGTGACCAGAGAAGTGATCAATGGTGTGATCCTTCGTGTGTCCCGGCGCCGGGCGGCCACGGCCTGACCGTCCGGCGGAGGAGATGCATGTCACGCGGTCAGGTGGTTTCGAACCGCGGCGAATGACACACCCGCAGGAGGCGAAGGTGGAGGGGTGGCCGGATGCGGATCGCCCATTTCCGCTTGCCGCTTCCATTCGAACGAACGATCAGTAGCCTCTGCTCAACACCCCTGAGATGAGCTGGAGACACAGTCTGATGGAGCGTCCCACCCGGGCCCCCCAGGGCGTCGAACCGTCCGTGCCGAGCGAGCCGGGCCTGCCGGTCCGGCTGCGGGGGGAAGGACAACGGGGTGTCCGCCGCACGGTCGGTCGCGCGGTCGGTTCCACGGCGCTGACGCGCGCTCAGCACCGCGCGGCCCGCGTCGTCGGCGCGCGCCGGCCGCACACCGCTCCGCCCGACCCGGCCGCGCACGCGGACCCGGCAGGGGTGGGGCGGCAGCCGTGAGCCGAGTGAGCAGTGGCAGAATGCTGCCCGTGAATCAAACCGCCGCCCCGGTTTCGTACACCGCCATGGGATCCACGGGATCCGTCGTGGGGGCCGTCGGACCCGATGCCCGGGACGACCGGCTGCGGCGCTTCGCCGCCATCTGGAGCCGCGCGGTCCATCCGGCCCTCACGGCACCCGCCATGTCACGCGCCGAGTTCGAGCGCTACCTCGTACCGCTCGCCCGCACCCTCAGCGACAGCCTCGGCGCCCGCCCGTTCGACCCCCGTCCCGCCGCCGGCGTCGGCGAGGCCCTGGTCCGGGCGCACTGCACCGACCCCGAGGCCCTGCCCCTGATCCTCGGCGTCATCGACGCCTACCTGGTGCTGTACTGCCCGCCCGACCGGCCCATGCCCGCCGAGGAGAGCCGCGCCCGCTGCTCGCGACTGCAGCACGCCGTGGCCGCCGGCTTCGCCCGCGCCCTGCGCGAGCGCACCGTCACCGAGCAGGAGGCCATCTCCACCGCCGCCCTCGCCGCCCAGGCCGAGACCGAACAGGCCCTGCACCACAGCGACGCCCGCTTCCGCGCGGTCTTCGAGACGGCCGCGGTCGGCGTGGGCATCGCGGACGTCGACGGCCGCATCCTGGACGTCAACCAGGCGGTCCTGCGGATGTTCGGCAACCTGAGCAGCACCCCCACGGGCCGCAACGTCGGCGAACTCGTCCACCCCGACGACTCGCCCGACTTCTGGAACCTCTACCGCGAGCTCGTCCGCGGCGACCGCGACCACTACCGCGTCGAAAAGCCGTACTACCGCAGCGACGGCAGCGTCCTGTGGACCGACCTCTCGGTCGCCCTCCTGCGCGACGCCTCCGGGGAACCCCAGTACCAGCTCGCGCTCATGGAGGACATCACCGAGCGCCGGCACCTGCACGAGCGCCTGCGCTACGAGGCCACCCACGACGCCCTCACCGGCCTGCCCAACCGGACGCTCTTCTTCGAGCGCCTCGACCGCGCGCTGGAGCCACAAGCAGACGGCGTCGCCCGTTTCAGCCTGTGCTACCTCGACATAGACGGCTTCAAGTCCGTCAACGACAGCCTCGGCCACACCGTGGGCGACCAGCTGCTCGTCGCCGTCGCCGAACGGCTGCGCGGCTGCGCCACCGAGCCCGGCGAACTCGTCGCCCGCCTCGGCGGCGACGAGTTCGTGGCCCTGACCACCGGCCCCACCGCCCCCGGCGACGCGACCGCGCTGGCCCGCCGCATGCTGGCCGCCCTCGCCGAACCCGTCACCCTCGACGGCCGTCACCTGTCCGTGCGGGCCAGCATCGGCGTCGTCGACGGGGCGGCCGGCAAGCGCGGCGCGGCCGAGGTGCTGCGCAGCGCCGACATCACCATGTACCGCGCCAAGGCCGCCGGCGGGAACCGCTACGAGCTCGCCGACGCCGACTCCGACGCCCGCGTCATCGCCCGGCACAGCCTCACCAACTGCCTGCCCGCCGCCCTCGACAACGACGAGTTCTTCATCGAGTACCAGCCCCTCGTCCAGCTCGCCGACGGCACGGTGCGCGGCGCCGAGGCGCTGGTGCGCTGGCTGCACCCGGTGCACGGGGTCCTCGGCCCGGACCAGTTCATCCCGCTCGCCGAGAACACCGGGCTGATCGTGCCGCTGGGCCGCTGGGTGCTCGAGGAGGCCGCCCGCCAGGCCCGCTCCTGGCGCTCGGCCGGCACCTACGACGGGCCCCTGCGCGTCAACGTCAACCTCTCGCCCTCCCAGCTGCGCTACCCCGGGCTGGTCGCCGACACCGTCGCCGTCCTCGACAACGCCGGCCTCGACCCCTCCGCGCTGTGCCTGGAGGTCACCGAGAACGCCCTCATCGGCGCCGACGAGGACGAGCTGCGCCCGCTGCGCGAACTCGCCGACCTCGGCGTCGACATCGCCCTGGACGACTTCGGCACCGGCTACTCCAACCTCTCCTACCTGCGCCGGCTGCCGGTCAGCACCCTCAAGCTCGACCGTTCCTTCACCCGCGGCATGCAGCGCGCGCCCGCCGACCCCGTCGACGTGAAGATCGTCGAAGGCATCGTCTCCCTCGCCCACACCCTCGACCTGTCGGTCACGGTCGAGGGCGTGGAAACGGGCACCCAGGCCGCCCACCTGCGTTTACTGGGCTGCGACACCGCCCAGGGCTGGTACTACGCCAGGCCCGGCCCGCCGGAGCGCCTGCACACGCTCTCCCTGGCGGACGCCACGTCCTGACCGTCCCGGCCCTCGAGCACCTGTGCCTCGTGATCCGTCAGCAGCCGCGAGCGGATCAGGAACCGCACGCCCTCGGGGGCCTCGAGCGAGAAACCGCTGCCGCGCCCCGGCACCACATCCACCGTCAGGTGGGTGTGGCGCCACCGCTCGAACTGCTCGGCCGCCATCCAGAACCCGACCGGCTCGCCGACGCCCTCGACGACCAGCTCCGCCAGCAGCACATCCGAGCCGCCCGTACGGAACTCACCGCGCGGATAGCACATGGGCGAGCTGCCGTCGCAGCAGCCACCGGACTGATGGAACATCAGCGGCCCGTGCTTCTCGGTGAGTTCACGGACGAGGCGGGCTGCGGCGGGCGTCAGGGCGATCCGCGACACGTCGGGTAAGGGTGCGTTCATGGACCATCTCTCCTCATCGCGTCTCGAACCGTGTCGAGAGAGGTCAGCCTGCCCCCTGCCGTGGCTGATCGCCAGTGGACGGCCCGCACCACCCGGCACCGGGCGGAAAACCGCTGGTGGCGGGCGCCGCGCGGGACCGAGAATGGCCGCCATGGCACAGCAGTGGGAACACCTGGTCGAGCAGCACTCCATCCTGACCGTGGTCGTGGGGTCGCGCGCGTTCGGGCTGGCGACGGCCGGTTCGGACACCGACCGGCGCGGGGTGTACGTGGCCCCCACCGAGGACCTCTGGCGGCTGGCCAAGCCCCCCACCCATCTGGACGGTCCGCTTCCGGAGCAGTTCAGCTGGGAGGTCGAGCGCTTCTGCGAGCTCGCCCTGAACGCCAACCCCAACCTGCTCGAGGTGCTGCACAGCCCGCTCGTGGAGCACCGGACGCCCCTGGGCGCCGAACTGCTCGAGCTCGCCCCCGCCTTCCTCTCCCGGCGCGCCCACCAGACGTTCGGCCGCTACGCGCAGACGCAGTTCGCCAAGGCGCGGGCCGCCCGGGAGCGGGACGGCGAGCCGCGCTGGAAGCCCGTCGTCCATCTGCTCCGCCTGCTGAGCAGCTGCGGCACCCTGCTCGAGACCGGCACGCTGCGCACCGATGTCGGGGACGACCGGGAGCGGCTGCTGGCGGTGCGCCGCGGGGAGGTGCCCTGGGAGGAGGTCCAGGCCTGGCGCGACCGGCTCGTCGAGCGCCTGGACCGGGCCCTGGAGCACAGCCCGCTGCCCGAACGACCGGACGCCGCGCGCGTGGAGGACTGGCTGGTGTCGGTGCGGCGCCGGGCGCTGCGGGCGGGCGCCGATCCGGTGGCGTGAGCATCCGAGGTGGCGCGCCGCCGGGGCGACGTGCCGATCAATTCGGTGGCGTGAGCAGGGGCGGCGTGCCCATCCTGTGCGGGTGAACGAACCACCCAAGCACGAACCACCCAAGCACCAGATCCGCGCGCTCCACACCGACTCCACCATCACCGTCTACCAGGCCTACGGCCCGCACATCGGCCCGCCCGCCGCCCGCGACGGGCGCTTCCCCGACAGCTGGAAGCGCGACCGGATGACCTGGATCAAGCCCTCGTTCCTGTGGATGATGTACCGCTGCGGCTGGGGCGAGAAGGAGGGGCAGGAGACCGTCCTGGCCGTGGAGATCAGCCGTGAGGGCTTCGAATGGGCCCTGCGGCACTCCTGTCTGTCCCACTACGAGCGCGGTCTGCACCCCGATCGGGCCGCGTGGCAGCGGCGGCTGAAGCGGTCGCCGGCCCGCGTCCAGTGGGATCCCGAACGCGACCTGCGGCTGCGGCCGTTGCCCCACCGCTCGCTCCAACTGGGCCTCTCGGGCGAGGCGGCCCGCCGCTACGCCGACGAATGGACGGTGTCCATCACCGACGTGACGCCGCTGGCGAAGGAGATCCACGGGCACGTCCGCGCGGGCGAGTTGGACAGCGCGTCCCGGCTGCTGCCCCAGGAGCTCCCCTACCCCACGGACGACACGCTCCTGGACCATCTGCGCGCCTGACGGATCGTTACAGCCCGTTGTGCGTATGCCGCTGGAACGCGCCGACGGCTACGCTGAGCGCGCGGTCCCGGCCCTTTCCGGCCATGTACGCCTGCGACCGCTGACCAGGGCAGCGGTGGGGGGATCGGGCGGGTCCGGGTCCCCTCCCGGCTCCGGAGGGGGGAACATGTCCGACCTTGTCGGGATGATGGTGCAGGTGCAGCCCGACCCGGACGGTGACGCGGAAGAACTCGCCGAACTCACCGGGTGGCTCCACACCGAACTGCTGGAACTCGACGTCGAGGCGGTCGAGGCCGTGTCCGGGACGGCGCCCGAGCACTCCAAGGGCCTCGGCGCCCTGCTCGGCTGGCTGGCCGTACAGGTCAGGACGATGGAAGCGCTGCACACGGTCGTGGGCGCGCTGCGCAACTGGGCGCGGCGCAACGACCGTACGGTCGAGGTGAGCATCGACGGGGACACCCTGAAGATCACCGGAGCCACGTCCGAGCAGCAGGAACGGGTCATCGGTGCCTGGCTCGCCCGTCACGCAGCCGGCACCTGAGCTGCCCGCCGAGCGGCGGCTCGCCCTCATCGTGGCCACGTCGCAGTACGCCGACGCGGCCCTGAGCCGCCTGCGCGCTCCCGCGCGCGACGAGGCCGCGCTGCGCGGGGTCCTGTCCGATCCGGACCTCGGCGGATTCGCCGTCGCGTCGCTGATCGACCGGTCGGCCCACGAGATCCGGCTGGCCATGGAGGACTTCCTGACCGACCGGCGTCCGGGCGACCTGGTGGTCGTCTACCTGTCCTGCCACGGACTTCCCGACAGGCGACGCAGGCTGCACTTCGCCGCCACCGACACCCGCAAGGACCGTGTGGCGGCCACAGGCGTGAGCGCACAGTGGCTGTACGAACGGATGGAGGACTGCAGGGCGCGCCGGCAAGTGCTGATCCTGGACTGCTGCTTCAGCGGTTCGTTCGTCAGGGGAGCGAAGGGTGGGGGCGACATCGATCTGGGGTGGCTGCGGGGCAGCGGCCGTGGCCGGGCGGTCCTGACCGCCTCGCGCGGCAACGAGTACTCCTTCGAAGGCGAGCCGACGGCCGGAGGGGAATCGCCGGGGTCGGTGTTCACCAGCGCGCTGGTGGCCGGAATCCGCAGTGGTGCGGCCGACCTCGACCGCGACGGGTTCATCTCCGTGGAGGACGCCTTCGAATACGCCGCGGCACGGGTCCGCGAGAGCGGGGCCGAACAGACGCCGCAGCGCCATGTGGAGGCGGCGGAGGGCAAGATCCTGCTGGCGCGCAGCGCCGCGGGCATCGTGGTGAAGCCCACACCGCTGACGGAGCCGCTGCGGACGGGCCTGGACAGCGCCCTCCCGCACATCCGCAAGGGCGCGGTCACAGAGCTCGGCCACTGGCTCAGGGGTCCCGACCCCGGTCGTGTGCTGGCGGCCCGCCAGTACCTCGAGGGTGTCGCCCGCACCGACATCGCGGAGGTGGCGGGGCACGCCCGCGCACTGCTGGACTCCGTGCCGCCGCCACCCCGCGCCGGCGGCCCCGCGAAGCGGCCGCCGCTGCCCCCGCCGCTGCCGCCGCTCCCGCACCGCTCGGAGCCCTCGCGGCCGGCTTCGCGGTCGTCGCGGTCCTTGCGGGCCTCGCGGTCGTCGCCCTGGGACCGCCGGACGCGGGCGATGGCGCGAGGGCTCGTGGCCACGCTCCTCGCCCTCGCCATGCTCCTCAACCTGACGGCGAGCGGCACCGACCGGCCTCTGACCGGGCACGACCGGGCGATCGCGGGTGTGGCGTTCAGCCCGGACGGAAGGACGATCGCCAGTGCGGGCCTGGACGGCGTGATCCTGCTGTGGAACGCCCGCACCGGCAAGCCCGAACGGGCCCTGGGCGACGCCCTGATGTCGGCCGTCACCAGTGTGGCGTTCAGTCGCGACGGGCGGACGCTGGCCGGCGGCGGCATCAAGGGGATCCATCTGTGGGACCTCGCCACGGGCAGGATCAAGCGCACCCTGGACAAGGAGATCGACGCCGCAAGCGTGGCGTTCAGCCCCGACGGAACGACGCTGGCCGGGGGCGGGGTCGACGGCAAGGTCCGCCTGTGGGACGTCGCCACGGGCGCGCTGGTCCGTACGCTCGCCGACCACGGGGATCCGGTCAGCAGCGTGGCGTTCAGCCCCGGAGGCAAGTTCCTGGCGAGCGCGGGCGGCGCCAGCGGGAGCGCGGCCGGTGCGGGTACGGGCGCGGGTGCGGCTGCCGCGGCCGCGGCTGGTGCGGGCGACGGCCGGAGCGAGGGCGACACCGGGGTACGGCTGTGGAACGCCGCCACCGGTGGCCTGGTCCGTACGCTCACCGGCCATGCCACCAGGGTGCAGGCCATGGCCTTCAGCCGTGACGGGGAAGCCCTGGTGAGCGCGTGCCGGGGCAGCACGGTCTGGCTGTGGGACTCGCTCACCGGGGAGCGGAAGGGCTCGTTCGAGGGTCACTCGAGCAGCGTCAACGGAGTGGCGTTCAGCCCGGACGGGACCGTCCTCGCCAGCGCCGGAGCCGACCGTACGGTGCGCCTGTGGAACCAGCGGCGCGAGACGATCCGCGTCTTCACCAGCCGCTTCGACGCCCTGCTCAGGAGCGTGGCGTTCAGCCCGGACGGCTCGATGCTGGTGAGCGGCGGTGGCCGGCACGGTCTCGGTCTCTTCGCGGGGAGCGGTCACGGGGCGACGGTCGTCGAGCGCTGGAACGTGGCGACGGGCGAGCCGTTGTGAGGGGAGGGGAGGAGAGGGGAGGGGAGGGGCAGCGGGGTGACGTTGTGTCAGGACTGGGCGGTGTCGCGACCGGACCTCTCCGTGGCCTCGCTCTCGGACCCGGATCCGTTGTCGCTGCCGGAGTCGCCGCCGGAACCGGTGCCGCTCTCGTTGCCGCTGTCGGAACCGTTGCTGTTGCTGTTCCCGTTGCTGTTCCCGTTGCCGGGGGAGAAGGTCCCGGGGGCGGCGCGGCCGGTGCCCGTCAGATAGGCGGAGACCACCACGTTGGCCTTGTACTCGCGCTGCGCGCGGTCGTAGTCGCCGCCGCAGGTGATCAGGCGCAGCTCGGCGCGCTTGGTGTCGGCCGGCCCGTAGACCTTGTCGACGTCGAACTTGTCGTTCTCGACGACGGCGATGTTCTCGACGGTGAACTCGGCCGTGGTGCCGTCCGTCCGCACGACGGTGATCTTCGTGCCGCGGCGGATGTTGCTCAGCTCGTAGAAGACGGCGGGCGAGCGCTTGGTGTCCACATGCCCGACGAGGACGGCCGCGCCGGCACTGCCGGGCCGGGGGCCGTCCTGGTACCACGCGACCGCGTTGGGCCGTTCGTACGGGGGCGGCTCGACGCCGCCCAGCTGATCGAGTCCATGGCCCTCGATCGGGGCCTGCAGGCCCATGGCCTTGATGATCAGACCTTGGGGGCCGGCCCCCGGCACCGGTTGGTGTGCCGGGGGCAGGCCGAGCGCGGGAGGGCGGCCTTCGGCGGCGACGTCACCGGTCTTCGGAGCCTTGGCTATCGGCTCCTCGACGGTGTCGTTGCCCACCAGCCACAGGGCCAGCATCAATGCCGCCCAGGCAACCCCTGTCAGCAGGCGGCTGACGCCACCTGTGCGCTTCTCTGACATCACCGCGGTCCGCTCTCTGTTACTGCTTGGCCGCGTTGGCGCGACGGCGGTACCAGATCAGGCCACCAGCGGCGACACCCACCGTCGCGCCCGCGAGGACCATCGCGGCGGTGTCGGTGGACGAGGACTCCGCCGCGGCCACGTTCGCGGTGGCGCCACCGCCCGCGTGGGCGTGGTGGTGAGGCCGACCGTGCTCGTGGTGGTCACGGCCGTGGTCGTCCCTCCCGTGATCGTCCTTCCCGTGGTCGTAGTGCTTGCCGTGGTCGTGGTCCTTGCCGTGGTGGTGGTCGCGACCGTGGTCGTCCTTGTCGTGGTGGTCACGGCCGTGGTCGTCCTTCTTGCCGTGGTCCTTGCCGTGATCGTCGTCGTCCCAGCCGTCGTGCTTGTCACGGCCGTGGTCGTCCTTCTTGCCGTGGTGGTCGCGGCCGTGGTCGTCGTCGTCACAGTCGTCGTCGTGGTCGTGGTGCTTGCGACCGTCGTGGTGGTCGCGGCCGTGGTCGTCGTCGCAGTCGTCGTCCCGGCCGTCGTGACCCTTGTGATGGTCGCGACCGTGGTGCTTGTGGCCCCAGTCGTCGTCACAGTCGTCGTCGTCATGGTGGCCGGTCTTCGGAACCATCTGGGTTCCGGTCTTGACCGGCGACAGGTCGACGTGCGAGGCCTTGGCGGCCGGGTCGTTGAGGGCGTAGGCGGCGGGCGCCGCGCAGACGGCGAAGGCCGTCAGAGTGCCGCAGAAAGCGGTACGGATTGTTTTCACGGGTTGTACCTCCTTGGTTCCGAGGTTCACCCGCCACCCTGCGGGGGGCATCCGCAGAGTATCCGTATTGCTCCATTCGGTAACCGATTGGCTGCGGCCGTCGCGCCCGTACCCCGTCGTCAGGCGATAAATCTGCAGGTCAGAGCCCTGCGACGCCCCTGCAGAACCGCAGCCGCCGCACAACACCCGATCAGGTCAAGGTCTCCCGCAGCCACGCCCGTTCGGCACGGCTCGCGGCACGGGCGACGACGAGCATGCCGCGCCGGTACGGATCCGCCACGTCGGCGGCGCGCAGCGGCCGCTCGCCCTCGTAGAAGAAGCTCGCGGGCCGCTCAAGGAACTCCAGTCGCCGCCACAGCAATTCGGCGCGGCCGTCGCCGGTCAGCGTCAGCAGATGACGCCGAGCGGCCGAGGCACCCGGCTCGCTACGGCGGTCCACCAGACCGGACTTGACCAGCCGGTCGATCGCCGGATAGAGACTGCCGTCACTGACCGGCCGACTGTGCCCGGACAACTGCGCGATGCGCCGCCTGAGTTGATAGCCGTGCAGTGGCCCCTCGGCCAGGAATCCCAGGATCGTGAGCTCCAGCATGCCGCGTCTTCGACGACATCCACCTGGGCCTGGACCGGCCGCGCGCCTGGGCCACCTCGCGCACGCCGACACCGCCTGGCGCCGGCCGTACATCACCAGGAGCGCAGGCGGGGCAGGGGCGGTGGCAGTGATCGGGAACGGGGGCAGGTGGCCCTAGCGGGGCTGGTCCGCGGACTTCGCCTGCTTTTCCTTGATGCGCGCCGCTTCCTTGCGGACCTCGGCCTGGGTGGCGCGCTCCTTCTGGAGCCACTCGGGAAGATCCCGCTTCAGCGCGTCGATCTGCTCGGTGGTGAGGGCTTCGGTGATGCCGCCGCGCGCGAGACCCGCGATGGAGATGCCGAGCTTCGCCGCGACCACCGGCCGGGGGTGCGGGCCGTTGCGCCGCAGGTCCTGCAGCCACTGGGGCGGATCGGCCTGCAGCGCGTTCAGCTCGGTGCGTGAGACGACACCCTCCCGGAACTCGGCGGGGGTGGCCTCGAGGTACACACCCAGCTTCTTCGCCGCGGTCGCGGGCTTCATTGTCTGGGTGCTCTGGTGCGACGTCATGCTGTCAAGGGTATCGAGCATGTGCGCTACCTCCGACCACGCCCGGTAGCCTTGTGGAGTGACAGGCTCGGAAGAATCCCCCTCGTTCCGGCTCGCGTACGTCCCGGGAGTGACGCCCACGAAGTGGGTGCGGATCTGGAACGAGCGGCTGCCCGACGTGCCCCTGACCCTCGTCGGGGTCTCCGCCGCGGAGGCGTGCGACGTCCTGCGGGGCGGCGACGCGGACGCGGGTTTCCTGCGGCTGCCGGTCGACCGTACGGATCTCAGCGCGATCCCCCTCTACACCGAGGCGACCGTCGTCGTGATCCCGAAGGACCACGTCGTGGCGGCCGTCGACGAGGTGTCCACCGCGGATCTCGCCGACGACATCGTGCTGCACCCCCTCGACGACACCCTCGATTGGGAGCGCCCGCCGGGACGGCCCGCGTTCGAGCGGCCGGCCACGACGGCGGACGCCATCGAGCTGGTGGCCGCGGGAGTGGGGCTGCTGGTCGTCCCGCAGTCGCTCGCCCGCCTGTACCACCGCAAGGACCTCACGTACCGGCCGGTCACGGACGCCCCGCAGTCGCGCGTCGCGCTGTCGTGGCCCGAGGAGAAGACCACCGACATGGTGGAGGACTTCATCGGGATCGTCCGCGGCCGTACGGTCAACAGCTCGCGGGGCCGTCGCCCGGCCGACGCCGCCCAGGCGCAGCCGAAGGCCAAGCGCCCGGACGCGGCGGGCAGCACCCGGCGCAAGCCCGCGACCGGGAAGACGGCGGGCAAGACGGCAGGCAAGGGTCCGCGGAGTGGTTCCGGTGGTGGCCCCAAGGCCGGCAAGGGTGGAAAGGGCGGCAGGGGCGGCACCGGCGGCAAGCCGCGCCGCCGGTCGTAACCCCGTCCTGGCGCGGCCCGCCGGCCGTCGCGAGGCGGTCAGCCCGCGCTCCGCGCGGCGGCGCCCGCCTGCCACTGGCGGCCGATTCCTCGCAGCAGCGCCGGATACACCCCGAGGTACCGGAAGGGCTTGATGCCCGCCATGTACACGGCGCCGAGCAGTCCGTTCGGTTTCACCAGGACGGTCATCCGGCCGCGGTAGCGGCCGGCCCCGTCCGGAACCCAGCCGATGTGCATCAGCATGTGCACCGTCCGGTTGGCGCTCTCCGCCACCCACTCGTCGTGGGTGAGGAAGACGGACGTGAACGGAGTCGTGCGGAGGTCGGGCCCCCGCTCACCCTCGCGGAGGTCCGCTGGCAACCGGTCCCGCAGCGTCGCGACCCGGGTGCCGACGCCGGCGTCGGGCTTGTCCCAGCCGAGCAGCTTGCCGAGCTTCCACCGGACCGCGAAGAGCAGGCGCGGCACGGGGGAGTCGAGGTGGTCGGGATTGTCGTCCGCGAACTGGCGCACCAGCCACCGGAGGTCGTCCGGGCCGCCCGGTGTGGGCAGCGCCCAGACGTCCTCGACGCGGAAATCGCCGGCGATCTCGTGGATGCGCCAGGGGCGGGAGGTGTGCGCGGTCCTGGGCAGTCTCATGGCAGGTCCCCCATCCGTACGGTCTATACGGTGCCGTACAGATCGAAGGGTAGGCCCGTCTGTACGGGGCCGTATAGACGGCGTGGGTGTGAGAGGGGACACGAGATCGCCTTCGCCCCTGACCGGCGCCGTGGGGAGCACGACGGCGAACCGAGCCCCCCGCGGACTGTCGACGACCTTCAGCGTGCCGTGGTGGGCGCCCGCGATCCGGTGGGCGATGGCCAGGCCCAGGCCGGTGCCACCGGTGTCGCGGGTGCGGGCGTCGTCGAGCCGGGTGAAGCGTTCGAAGACACGGTGCCGATCGGCCGGCGGGATCCCCGGCCCGTCGTCCTGGACGTACAGGACCGCCCGGCGGCCGGCCGCGTCGTGAGCCAGACGCACCTCGATCGCACGGGCCGCGTGCCGCTCGGCGTTGTCCAGCAGGTTGCCGAGGAGACGGGTGAGGAGGGCGTGGTGGCCGTGCAGGGGGACCGGTCCGGCGGTGATGGCCTCCACGCGGAGCGTCAGGTGTCCGGGCATCCGGCGGCGTCCGGTCTCCTCGCGGACCAGGGCGGTGAGGTCCAGGGCGCGGCCGCCGGGCAGTCCGGGGGAGCCGGACGCGTCGAGGCGGGCGAGCAGCAGCAGGTCGGTGGTGAGGTCCTGCAGGCGCCGGGTGTCGCCGAGGGCTCCGGCGACGACGTCCGGCCAGTCGGCCCGGTCCGGGTGGGCGAGGGCGATCTCCAGCTCCGCGCGCAGTGCCGCGAGGGGGCTGCGCAGTTCGTGGGAGGCGTCGGCGACGAACCGGCGCTGCTGGTCGACGCCGGCCTCCAGACGGTCGAGGGTGGCGTTCATCGTCCGGGCGAGCCGCGCGACTTCGTCGTCGGTGCCCGGCACCGGAACCCGCTGGTCCAGGTGATGGGCGGTGAGGTCGGCGAAGCGGCTGCGGATGGCCTCGACCGGGCGCAGCGCGCGCCCGGCCACCCACCAGGTGGCGCCCGCCACCA
Organism: Streptomyces sp. NPDC053048; assembly: GCF_044547045.1. Lineage (NCBI taxonomy): Bacteria > Bacillati > Actinomycetota > Actinomycetes > Kitasatosporales > Streptomycetaceae > Streptomyces > Streptomyces sp. NPDC053048. Next base: position 78,557 of record NZ_JBITZS010000008.1, on the reverse strand, counting down.
GAACGGTGATCGCGGCCACCGTGCCGATCAGCGCCCGCACCGTGGCGTTCAGGCGTGCCTGCTCGTACCGCAGGCGGCTGGAGACCACCAGCATCGGATCGTCCGGGGTGTCGCCCCGGGGGATGAAGTACTGCACGGCAGGGGTCCTGCCGGCGGGGTCGGTCCAGGGCCACAGGGACAGGGCCTCGGCGCTCCCCTTCCGTATCCGGCGCTCGGTGCCCGGCCCGAGCACCCGCGGGAACGATCTGCCCAGGGCACCCTCCAGCGTGTCGACGCGGACCTCCAGCCGCGGATCGTCGCGCAGCCGTGCGGGGATCCGGGCCGGGTCCGCGGAGATCGCCCTGCTCTCGTCGCCCTCGGCGAGGTGCGCGGTCATCCTGGCATGGTCGGCGGCCTCGCTGAACAGGTAGCCGCGGATGGTCACCGCGGCGCCCAGGCCCGCGGCACCCAGGGACACCAGGGCCACGAGCACGGCCACCAGGGTCAGCCGCCCGCGCATCGAGACGGGCAGCCACCCGGCCGGCCGCCGGCGCTGCCGCTTCACCGGCGGGCGTCCTCGACGGCCAGCCGGTAACCCACCCCGCGCACGGTGTGGATGGTGCGCCGCCCGAACGGAGCGTCGATCTTGCGGCGCAGGGCGCTGACGTACACCTCCACGATGTTCACGTCGCCCTCGAAGGCGGCGTCCCAGACGTGTTCGAGCACCTCGTGCTTGGCGACGACCTCGCCGGTGCGCAGGGCGAGGTATTCCAGCACCGCGAACTCCCGGGCGGTGAGGGTGATGTCGACCGGGCCGCGCCGGCATCTTCGGTGGCCGGGGTCGACGTGCAGGTCACCGATCCGTACCGGCACCGGCCGTTCCGGACGGCCACGGCGGATCAGCGCCCGCAGGCGGGCGACGAGCGTGACGTAGGAGAAGGGCTTGGTGACGTAGTCATCGGCTCCCGTGTCCAGCCCCTCGGCCTCGTCGTACTCGCCGTCCTTGGCCGTGAGCATGAGCACCGGTGTCCAGATCCCGGCCTCGCGCAGGCGGGCACACACCCGGTAGCCGTTGAGCCCCGGCAGCATCACGTCCAGCACGATCGCGTCGTGCTGCCCCTCGCGGGCCAGGTGCAACCCCTCGCGCCCGTCGTGCGCGAGCTCCACGGCGAATCCCTCTGCGGCCAGCCCCCTGCGCAGCAACTCCGCCAGCCGTCGGTCGTCGTCCACCACGAGTATGCGCATGCGCTCAGACTGTCCCGTCCGGGCGCCGACCTGAAGATCAATTCAGGTTGTTTCAGCGTGACTTCAGCAGTCCGCTGACAGCATCCCTCTCGGTCGCCCGGCCCGCTTCCCCAGACGGCCGGGCGGCCCACACAGACCGTCGCACGATGCGACCGACGTCAGACGAGGGAGTTCCCCATGACCTTCCCCAGCGCCATCCTCCGCCGTTCGGCCCTCGCGGCCACGACCCTGGCCCTGGCCGGCGCCGCACTGACCGGCGTGGCCTCGGCCCCCGCCCAGGCCGCGACGCCCCAGGCTGCGGGCTACTGCCACGTGGGCGGTGGCCTCGGCGGCGACTACATCTGTGAGTACGGCGAGGCCTGGATGACGTACCCGGAGGGCAACCGGCAGGTGTTCGTCATCGGTACGGACTTCGCGGTCTGGACACGCTGGCAGTACGCGGGCGGCGGCTGGAGCGACTGGAACTCGTTCGGCGGCAAGCTCCGCAGCGGTGTCCGGATAGACGGCAACAACACCTGGACCCCGACCATCTCGGCCGTCGGCGACGACGGCGAACGCTGGTACCGCCACCGCCTGAGCAGCGGCAGCTGGACCGGCTGGCAGCGCTGACCCACCCCACCCGGGCGGAGCCGTACGGCTGTTGCGGTACGGCCCCGCCTCGGGTGGAGGCGCGCCGGGCGGTTGCGGTTCGGCGCTCTTCGTCTCCTGGCGGCACACCGGTGGCACCCACGCCGACCAGGGGAAGCGGCAGTTGGTGCGGCCTTCTGGCAGGGCCGGTCCGGATATGGTCCGGATCTCGGTGCGTGCGGTGCTCGGCGACAGCGGTGATCTTGCTGGTGAAGCCGCCGCGCGAGCGGCCCAGGCCCTCGCCTCCCGCACCACCTCCGCCGGCCGGCCGACGAGGCTCTGCCACGGACTTTCGTCCTGGCGTTCCAGCGTCTCGTCCCCCTTTGAGTCGGCAAGGGCCGGCGGCGGGTCGGTGCGGGCGCCGACCCCGTGGATGGCCGAGCACGCGCGTAAAGCCGATCACGGGGTTGGCGTCGCAGTTCCCCGAGCCCCTGATGATGAGACCGTGCCGTAGGCCCGGAGCGTGTCGGCCGGGTCGCCGGGGCGGCCTCGCAGGCCGGCGTCCAGAAAGGCGAGGGTGGCCGCGGCGACGACGCGCGGGCTCTCGGCGCGGCCCAGGGTGCCGACGATCGAGGGCACCGGCGGCAGGTGGAGCGGGCCGTCCATGAAGGTGAGGTGCCGACGGGGACAGCGCCGCCGGTGGGGATGTTGCGGTGGTAGCGGGAGTCCGCGGAGTCGCTGCGGCGGTCGCCCTCGACCAGGAAGGGCGAGCAGATCAAACGACGGTTACAGGATCGGCCGGACAGCTCCTAGGCGTTGCTCCACCCGGCTGTGCTGGAGTACGAGTCCAGCAGGTCCACCACGAAGACCAGGGTCGAGCCCGGCGGGATCAACGGCGAGGGCGACTGGTTGCCGTAGCCGAGACGCGGGGGAACGATGATCTCGCGCCGACCGCCGACCCTCATCCCCCTCACCCCCCGGTCCCAACCCTTGATGACCCTGCCACTGCCCAGGGCGAACTTGAACGGCTGGCCCCGGTCCCAGGAGGCATCGAACTCCTTGCCGGACTCGAAGGTCACACCGACATAGTGGACCCTGACCACCATGCCCGGCTTCACCTCAGCCCCGTCCCCGACGACCAGGTCCCGGATGGTCAACTCGGTAGGAGCGTCACCCTCCGGAACGTCGACCTCGGGCTTCGTCAGTTCACTCATTGCAGCCTCATCACTCTCCGTCGAAAGCCCCCGCACGGACCAGCCGGACACGTGGGGACCCCATGCAGCAGATGGTCACGCTACCGAGAATGCCGATTCCCGGAGCACGCCATCCAGCGGCCACACGTGATGATCTTGCGCATAGCCAGGAGACGTCGATGCCTTCGTCGTCGCCTCGTACAGCCACGGCGGCACAGTTTGAACTCTCGGTGACATCGCCTCGTCGTGGACCCACCTCCACCCACCCCTTACCGCCTTGGAGCGGGCCGGGCGATGGGAAGGGACTCGCCTTCTCCGCGCCGTCGGCGCCACTGACCAGCTCTCCCAATGGTGGCCTCCGACCCGCTTAAGGGCAGGTCAGAGGCCACTTCAGGCGTTCTTAGAAGAACCCCAGCTTCTTCGCCGAGTAGCTCACCAGCAGGTTTTTCGTCTGCTGATAATGCCCCAGCATCATCCGGTGACCCTCCCTCCCTATGCCCGACTGTTTGTAGCCGCCGAAGGCGGCGTGGGCCGGGTAGGTGTGGTAGCAGTTGGTCCAGACGCGGCCGGCCTGGATGGCGCGGCCGGCTCGGTAGGCCGTGGTGCCGTTGCGGGTCCAGACGCCGGCGCCCAGGCCGTAGAGGGTGTCGTTGGCCAGGGTGATGGCGTCGTCGAAGTCCTTGAAGGACGTCACGGCCACCACCGGGCCGAAGATCTCCTCCTGGAAGATCCGCATGCGGTTGTGGCCCTCGAAGATGGTGGGGTGGACGTAGTAGCCGTCCGCGAGTTCGCCGTCCAGGTGGGCGCGGGCGCCGCCCGTTATCGTGCGGGCGCCTTCCTGGTGGGCGATGTCGAGGTAGGAGAGGATCTTCTCGAGCTGGTCGTTGGAGGCCTGGGCGCCGATCATGGTGTCCGTGTCCAGGGGGTGGCCGGGGCGGATCGCCTCGGTGCGGGCCGTCGCCGCGTCCAGGAAGGACGCGTAGTGGCCGCGCTGGATCAGGGCGCGCGACGGACAGGTGCAGACCTCGCCCTGGTTGAGGGCGAACATGGTGAAGCCCTCGAGGGCCTTGTCGAGGAAGTCGTCGTCGGCGGCCGAGACGTCGTCGAAGAAGATGTTCGGGCTCTTGCCGCCGAGCTCGAGCGTCACCGGCTTCAGGTTCTCCGACGCGTACTGCATGATCAGGCGGCCCGTCGTGGTCTCGCCCGTGAAGGCGATCTTGGCCACGCGCGGGCTCGAGGCCAGCGGCTTTCCGGCCTCCACGCCGAAGCCGTTGACGATGTTGACCACGCCCGGCGGGAGCAGGTCCGCCACCAGGTCCAGCCAGACGTGGATCGAGGCCGGGGTCTGCTCGGCCGGCTTGAGGACGACCGCGTTGCCCGCCGCCAGGGCCGGGGCCAGTTTCCACGCGGCCATCAGGAGGGGGAAGTTCCAGGGGATGATCTGCGCCACCACGCCCAGCGGCTCGTGGAAGTGGTACGCGACCGTGTCCTCGTCGAGCTCCGAGAGGCCGCCCTCCTGGGCCCGTATCGCGCCCGCGAAGTAGCGGAAGTGGTCGATGGCCAGCGGGATGTCGGCGGCCAGGGTCTCGCGGACCGGCTTGCCGTTGTCCCAGGACTCCGCGACCGCGAGCGCCTCCAGGTTGCGTTCCATGCGGTCGGCGACGCGGTTGAGGAGCAGGGCGCGCTCGGCGGGTGAGGTGCGGCCCCACGCGGGAGCGGCGGCGTGCGCGGCGTCCAGGGCGCGTTCGACGTCCTCGGCGGTGCCGCGGGCGACCTCGGTGAAGGGACGGCCGGTCACCGGCGTGGGGTTCTCGAAGTACCGGCCCTGCTTGGGCGGTACGTACTCGCCGCCGATCCAGTGGTCGTACCGCGGACGGTAGTTGACGATCGCTTCGGGGGAGCCAGGGCTGGCGTAGCGGGTCATGCGGCCGACGCTAGCCCGGCGTACGTTGCGCGAACGTTGCGCGCAGGCGGCGCGCCCGCTCCGCCACCGCGCCCCGGTGCGCCGCGCTCTCCGGGAGCGCCGCCAGCAGCCGCTCCCACACCTCCAGATCGTTCTCGCCCCACGGACTGTCCGCCCACAGCTGCAGCGCCGCCGCGTCGCCGCCGCCCAGCACCGCCCGCCGCAGCCGGTCCTCCAGCAGCCGGCGCAGCCGGCACACGCCCGGCGCCTCCGACATCGGCAGCAGCGGCCCGTCGTACGCGCGGACGGCCGCCCGCAGATCGCCGGCGGCCAGATGCTCCGCCACCCGCCCGGCGTCCGTCGCCGGCGGAACGCTCAGGCGGTACGGGCGCGAATCCACCAGAGCGCCCACCAGCCGGCGCAGCCGTGACAGTTCCGCGCGCAGCGTCACCGGCGGCACCGGGCGCTCCCCGTACAGCTCCGCCGCCAGCCGGTCGCCCGTCATGCCCTCGGGGTGGGCGGCCAGCAGCACTAGGATCTCGCTGTGCCGCCTGCCCAGCCGTAATCGCCGCCCGTCCGCGATCAGCAGCGCCTCGTCCCGGCCCAGCGCGGACAGCGACCGCGCAGGCCCCGGAGTCGCGGCCGCCAGCTGCGCCTCCGCGGCCCGCGCGGTCGCCCGGACCAGGGCCAGGCTGTGCGGGCCCGCCAGGTGGTCGCCGCCGGTGATGTCCACCGCGCCCAGCAGCCGGCCCGTGCCCGGATCGTGGACGGGGGCGGCCGCGCAGGTCCACGGCTGGACCAGACGGTTGTAGTGCTCGGTGGCGAAGATCTGCACGGCGTGGTCCAACGCCACTGCCGTGCCCGGCGCGTTGGTGCCGGCGTGCCGCTCGTCCCAGCGGGCGCCCGGCACGAAGTTCATGCGCTCGGCCCGGCTGCGCACGCCCGCGTGCCCCTCGACCCACAGCAGCCGGCCCGAGGCGTCGCACACCGCGAGCAGATGCGCTCCGTCGTCGGCGATGGAACCCAGCAGCTCGCGGAAGAGCGGCAGCACGCGTGCCAGCGGGTGAGCGCGGCGGTAGGCCTCCAGCTCGGCGTCCGCCAGCTCGAGCGGCGCGATGAACTCGGGCGCGGGCAACGCGGCCGCGGAGCGCCGCCAGGAGTCGGCGACGACCCGGCGGACCGAGGGGCCGATCGCCCCGTCGGCGACGAACGCCGCGTGCGCGGTGCGGACCGAGCGGATCCGCTCGGCGGGATCGGTGCCGCAAGCCATCGCCAGCCATGGGTTCACCACGCGGACCCTCCCGGGAGGTCGGCCGTCGTCGACGATACCGCCCGATCGTGGTCGGGCGGAGGGGTGCGGAGGGGTGCCGCGGGTACAACCGGGACAGGGGCGGCTTGCGGTGCACACGTCACAGCGGCGACTCTGCCATCCGCAGCAACTCCCGTAGCACGTCCCATCGGTAACGACTCCTGAACGGAAAGACAGCCATGCGCAAGGTGCTTGTCGACATAGCCGAACGTACTCTCGCCGCCTACGTGACCACATTCCTCGGTCTCCTCATCGCCGACGGGTTCGACCTCACCAGTGTCTCCGCGATCAAGGCCGCCGCCATCGCCGCGCTGCCCGCCGCGCTCTCGGTGATCAAGGGCGCGATCGGCACCCGGTTCGGGGAGAAGGAGAGTGCCGCCTGGATCCCGCGGGGGAGGGGCGGGAAGGGCGCCAAGTCCGGCAAGTCGGGCAAGGGCGGGCGGGCTCGCGCCGAGGCCTAGCCCCGCGCCCGCGTCCCAGGCGGTCGGCCGTAGCGGAAGCCGGCCGTTCACACGGGGTGTGAGCGGCGCACCCGCGCCCGCCCCTCGCACACGCTCCCGTGCCGGGCCGTCGCGCGGTTGACTCGACTTCGCGAGTCCCACTGGCGCGACGGGACCGGGTCGCCGGTCATTCCCCCCGAGCCGGCAGGCCCGCCGCCCCGTACCGCCGGGCGGACGGTACGGGGCGGACTGCCACCTTGCAGTGAGGAAGCGCCCGCCCGAAGTCAGGTGCGCCCGCGCCCGGGATCGGGTGCCGGCCGTGCGTCCGCGCGGGGGGTCGTGCGGGCGTCAGTGCGCCCCCCACTGTCGGGGCGCGCGGGGCGGGTGCAACGATGTCTCCGTCATGAAAGCAGGGCAGCAAACCGAACAGGTGCCGCGAGCGCTGCGAGCCGGAGTGTTCGCAGCGGTCTGTGTGCTGCTCGCCGCCCTGGGCCACGCTGTCATGTCCGGGACCACCGTCCCGTGGTGGGCCGTCGCCGTCGCACTGACCGGAACCGGCAGCTGCGCGTGGTTCCTCGCGGGCCGTGAACGCGGTCCGTTGCTGATCACGCTCGCCACGGTGGGCGCGCAGACGGGGCTGCACTTCTTCTTCACCCTGGCCCAGAGCATCGCGCACGGCGCGGCCACAGCCGACGGCGGCAGCACCCTGTACCCCGTCGACTCCGCCATGTGCGGCGGTCCGCCCATTGCGCCGACGACCGCCATGCCGACGGCGCACCCCATGGACATGGGCAGCACCGGCATGGACGGCATGGCCATGAGCGGCATGCACGGCGGCCACGGCGCCCTCGGCATGTGGTCCGCCCACATCCTGGTCGCCGTCGTCTGCGGCATCTGGCTCTCCGGCGGCGAACAGGCCGCCTTCCGGCTCGGCCGGGCCATCGGCGCCCGGCTCTTCGCGCCGCTGCTCCTCCTCTTCCACGACGTACCCGCCCGTCCGGGCCCGCCCCGCGTCCGCGCCGCTCTCGCGCCCGCCGCGCAGCGGCTGCGGGAGCTGCTGTACGCCCATGTTCTCGCCAGACGTGGCCCGCCGGCCTGCGTCGCCGTCTGCTGACGGCTGACTGCTGACTCGAGCTCGCCTCTGCCTGCCCAGGTCCTGTCCACAACGACCTGAGCCGCCCGAGTTCCGTCGGCGTGCGCGTCCGCCGCGCCGCCCAGTCACCGCCGAGTCGTCCGACGGCGACCCACCGGGGCCGAATCACGTCACCGGGTGCGCCCGCCCTCGAGGCCGGGCGCACCCGGATTCCAGGAAGGACCCAGGGCGATGACCCCTGCCCTCATCCAGCCGGCTCGCTCAGGCGAGGTCCAGAGCCGCCGCGAGCGCTCTGAGCCGGCGAGCCCGCTCAGCCCAGCCGCGGCACTCGGCACACTCATCGAGGTGGCCGTCGAGCGCCGTGCCGCCGATGCCCGGCGGCAGCTCCTCTCCGTCCACCCGGGCGGATATAGCGGTACGAACCTCACTGCAATGCACCCCGCCATCGTCCCCGGCGACGACCCGGCCGCGTGCACCGCCCCCCACGCGCGAGGCCGCCGCGTGGAAGGCCGCCGCGCGGGAGGCCGCCGTGCGTGACGACGAGACGGTGACCGCCTGGGCGCTGGCCGCCCGCGGTGGCGACGCCGACGCGGTGGAACGATTCATCCGGGCCACGCAGCACGACGTGCGCCGCTACGTGGCGCGGCTCAGCAATGACCCGCAGGGCGCGGACGATCTCGTGCAGGAGACGTTCCTGCGCGCCCTGCGGTCGCTGCCGCGCTTCGAGGGCCGCTCCTCGGCGCGTACTTGGCTGCTGTCCATCGCCCGCCGCACGGTCGTGGACCGGCTGCGCTTCCAGGCGGCCCGCCCGCGCCTGTCCGACACGGACGACTGGCAGTCGGCCGCCGAGCGCACCCAGTCCGCCGAGCTGCCCGGGTTCGACGAAGGGGTCGCGCTCTCGCAGCTCCTCGACCGGCTGCCGTACGAGCGGCGCGAGGCGTTCGTGCTGACCCAGATGCTGGGGCTGCCGTACGCGGAGGCCGCGGTCGTCGCGGGCTGCCCGGTCGGCACGGTGCGTTCCCGCGTGGCGCGGGCGCGTGAGGCGCTGATCGTCCAGCTGGAGACGGCCGAGCGGGACGCGACGGCGGCGCGGGCGGCCGCCGGCCGGCCGGTGCCGGTGCCGGTGACCGCGCCGGCGCCCGTCGTACGCGTCGGCCGGCCGCCGGCGCGCGTCCCCGCGCTCGCCGGATAGCGCGGCGGCACGCGGCAGGCCGCGACCAGCATCGAGGGGCCACGGTGTACCTACACCGTGGCCCCTCGCCTCTCGCCTTTCGCCGCTCGGTCGCCGCTCAGTCCCCGGCCCGGTTCCCCGGCCGTACGACGACGGCCTCCGCCCGGACCACCCCGCTCTCGCGGAAGCGCAGGACGACCGGCAGCCGCTCGCCGACCTGCAGTTTCGGCGGCCGGTAGACCATGACGTCCAGGCTGTGCGGCGACATCTCCACGGTGCCGCGCGCGGGGACGGTCGCCGAGCGCACCATCTTCATGGAGCCCGCGCCGTTCTTCACGACCGTACGGCTGAGCATCGCGCCGCCCGCCGTAGGCACGTCGACGCCGACGAGCTCGTCGTCCACGTCACCGGTGTTGCGCAGCCGGAACATCGCGGCGGTGGGGTCGATGCCGAACGGCAGCAGCACGCGCCCGTCCTCGACGGTCACCGACGCCGGCCGGCCGGCCGCGCCGGAGGCCGTCCAGGCGGTCAGTCCGCCCAGGGCCACGGCACAGGCCGTCACCGGCACGAGGGCGGCCCGCACGGCCCGCAGTACGTTCTCCGTGCTCTTCATCGCATGCCACCTCGTGCTTGTGCCCGTGCCTGTCCCTGCCCCTGTGCCCGTGCCCGGGACGGATTTCGGCCGGCCGCCTTGGCCGGCCGCGGCTGCCAGCCGCGCAGCCGCAGGCTGTTGCCCACGACCAGCAGCGAGCTCGCGGACATCGCGGCGGCGGCCACCATCGGGTTCAGCAGGCCGACCGCGGCGAGCGGCACGGTGACCAGGTTGTAGCCGAACGCCCAGAGGAGGTTGGCGCGGACCGTCACCGCGGTACGCCGGGCCAGCCGGACCGCGTCGGCCAGCGCGCCCATGTCCTCGCGCACGAGCGTGACGTCCGCCGCCCCGATGGCCGCGTCCGTGCCGCCGCCCATGGCGATGCCGAGGTCCGCGCCCGCCAGGGCGGCGGTGTCGTTGATGCCGTCGCCGATGACGGCGACGCGGTGGCCGCGGTCGCGCAGGGAGCGCACGAGCTCCGCCTTGTCCTCGGGCGTGGCCCGTGCGTGCACCTCGGTGATGCCGAGCTCGGCGGCCACGGCCCGCGCGGGCGCCTCGCCGTCGCCGGTAGCGAGCACGGGACGCAGTCCGAGGCGCTTGAGGTGGTCGACGGCGCGGTAGCTGCCGGCCCGTACGGTGTCGCCGAGGGCGATCACGGCTTCGGGGGTGCCGTCGATCGTGACGAGGACGGCGGTGTGGCCGTTCCGCTCGGCGCGCCGGAGGGCGTCGGCGAGGGGGTGCGGAGTATCGGCTCCGCCTCGCACCCCGGCGGGGCTGTCGGAGCCATCGGTGCCGTCGAGCAGGCCCGTGTCCGGCCGGGTCACTTCCACCACCCGGCCCTCCACCACTGCCCGGACCCCCACACCCGCCGTCGCGGCGAAATCCGACGCGGCCGGCAGCGGACCGGAGTCGTCCGCCGACGCGTGGGCGTGGATCGCCCGGCCCACCGGGTGCTCCGAGCCGGCCTCGGCCGCGGCCGCCAGGCGTACGGCCGTCGCCGGTCCGGTCACCTCGGTGACCGTCATCGAACCGGTCGTCAGCGTGCCGGTCTTGTCCAGGACCACGGTGTCCACGCGGCGCAGCCCCTCCAGGGCCTGCGGGCCGCTGACCAGGATGCCCAGGCCCGCGCCCCGGCCCGTGGCGGCCAGCAGCGCGGTCGGCGTGGCCAGACCCAGGGCGCACGGGCAGGCGACCACCAGCACGGCGACCGCCGCCGTGACGGCCGCCTGCGTGGACGCGCCGGCGCCGAGCCAGAAGCCGAGGACGGTGACCGCCACCGTCAGGACCGCCGGGACGAACACGCCCGCCACCGCGTCCGCGAGGCGCTGCACCCGGGCCTTGCCGGCCTGGGCCTCCTCCACCAGACGGGCGATCCGGGCCAGCCGGGTGTCGGCACCGACCGCCTCGGCCCGTACCTCCAGCACCCCGCCCGAGTTGACCGCGCCACCGACCACGGCCGAGCCCGGACCGGCCTCGACCGGTGCGCTCTCGCCCGTCACCAGCGACAGGTCCAGGGCCGAGCTGCCGGAGACGACGACGCCGTCGGTCGCCACCCGCTCGCCGGGGCGTACGACGAAGCGGTCGCCGACCCGCAGCCGCTCGATCGGCACCCGGCTCTCCGTGCCGTCCGCCGCCCGGACGACCACGTCCTTGGCGGCCAGCGAGGCGAGCGCCCGCAGCGCCGACCCGGTGCCGCGCCGCGCCCGTGCCTCCAGCAGCCGTCCGGTCAGCACGAACAGCGGTACGCCGACCACCGCCTCCAGGTACACGTCCGCCGTGCCGCTCATCGCCGTCGGCACCAGCGTGAACGGCATCGTCATGCCCGGCTCCCCGGCGCCGCCGAGGAAGAGCGCGTACGCGGACCACAGGTAGGAGGCCAGCACGCCGAGGGAGACGAGGGTGTCCATGGTGGCGGCCGAGTGCCGCAGCCCGCGCAGCGCCCGCTGGTGGAAGGGCCAGGATCCCCAGACCGCGACGGGCGAGGCCAGGACGAAGCACAGCCACTGCCAGTTGCGGAACTGCAGGGCGGGAACCATGGACAGCACCAGCACCGGCACGGACAGCGCGGCGGTGATCAGCAGCCGGTCGCGGGCCGAGGTGTCCCGATCGTTCGCCTCCGCCGTGTCCTGCTTCCCGTCGGCCGGCGGTTCGGGCAGGGAGGCGGTGAAGCCCGCGCCCTCGATGACGGCCACCAGGTCGGCGGTGGTCACGGAGGCGGGGTGGCTGACCCGGGCCCGGCCGGTGGCCAGATTGACGGTCGCGCTCACGCCGTCCAGCCGGCCGACCTTCTTCTCGATGCGCGCCACGCAGGCCGCGCAGGTCATGCCGCCGACGATCAGCTCGGTCGTCAGCAGGGCGGAATCCGGCGCATCCGTCGAGGGGTTCGTCGTCGTACTCATCAGTGCCGCATCCCGGGCATGTCGCCCATGTTTCCGCCGGACCCCGAACCGGAACCGGAATCGGAGCCCGGACCGGACTGTCCGCCACCGCCCGTGCGGTGCATGCCGGGTGACACCGGACCGGCCGCCGACCCGGCCGCGTAGGAGACGCCGAAGACGGCGGCCAGCACCAGGACGAAGCCGATGAGGGTCGCGTACGGACCAAGAGGGGGGCGTGCTCGACGTACGGTCATCGCCGCATCGTGACACGCCGGGAGCCGCCCGTGGTCCCGTGCGCACCCTCCTCGGCGCGTGAGGATTATCCCTTTCGTGCCCGGGAACCAGCGGGTCCGTTCACCCGACTACCCAGAGATACCGGCGCCCGGTCGAGCTCCTGGCCGGCCCCCGACGCCGCACCCACCCGGCGCCGAATCGCAGACATGTACGAACACCCCCGGACGGCCGGGAACTCGCCCCGCGGTCCGTACGACTTCTGAGGGGTCCACGACTTCGCGAGGAGAGCCCCACCGTGCCGCTGCCCGACCCCGTACCCCTCTACGGCCCCGAGTACAAGCGCGATCCGTACCCGCTGTACGAGCGGATGCGCGCCGCCGGCCCCGTCCACCGGGTGCTCTTCCCCAGCGGGGTCACGGCCTGGCTGGTCACCGGGCACGCCGCCGCCCAGCGGACCCTCGCCGACCCCCGGCTGGGCAAGAACCACGCGCTCGGCAACGACCGCTGGCGCGAACGCGCCTCGATCATGCCCGAGCCGCAGCACTCCCAGCTCCAGGTCCACCTCCTCCACCAGGACGCGCCGAAGCACACCGCCATGCGCCGGCTGATCACCGACGCCTTCGCGCCGCGCCGCGTGGAGGAACTGCGTCCGCGCTTCCAGGAGATGGCCGACGCCCTCGCCGACGCCATGACCGCCGATGCCGTGCCCGCCGACGCGCCGGTCAGCGACCTCGTCCAGTGCTTCGCCGCCCGCTTCCCGTTCCAGGTCCTCGCCGAGGTCATCGGCCTGCCGCCGCACCTGGCCGCCCGCTTCCGCCGCGACTGGGGCAAGGTCGTGGCCCCCGTCGGCCCCACCGACCCCGGCCGGCCCGCCTACGAGGCGCTGCTGCGCGAGCTCCAGTCCTACATCGCCGAGGTCGTCGCCGACCGCCGCGAGCACCCCGGTGACGGGCTGCTCAGCCGCCTGGTCGCCGCCCACGACGAGGGCGCGCTGACGCGGGAGGAGCTGGACTCCATGATCTTCCAGCTGCTGGTGGCCGGCCAGGAGCCCGTCACCAACCAGATCACCACCGCGCTCGTGTCGCTCATGCGGCATCCGGAGGCGCTCGAGCGCCTGCGCGCCGAGCCGGAGCTGATGCCGGACGCCGTCGAGGAACTGATGCGCCTCGACAGCGCCTTCGAGCTCACCACCTGGCGCTTCCTCGCCGAGGACGCCGACCTGCACGGCACCCGCGTCCCGGCCGGCGACTCCGTGATCGTCTCGCTCTGCGCCGCCAACCGCGACCCCGAGCGCTTCCCCGACCCCGACACCCTCGACCTCGACCGCGCCCAGGGCCCGCACCTCGCCTTCGGGCACGGTGTCCACTTCTGCCCCGGCGCCGCCCTGGCCCGCATCGAACTCCAGGTCGCCCTCGGCACCCTGATCGCCCGGCTGCCCGGTCTGCGTCTGGCCGTCCCCGAGGACGGGCTGCGCTGGATCCCCGCCGTCCTCGGCCGCGGTACCGCCGAGCTCCCCGTCGCCTTCGACCGGCCCGTGTGCCCCCGCTCCCGTGGATGAACCCCGCATGCCGAACAGCACCCTGACCACGACCCGCGCGATGCCCGCGACCCCCATGGCTCCCGCGATCCCCGTGGCTGCCCCCGACTCCGTCGAGGCCCGCATCCTGGGCCTCCTGCTGCCCTACCACCGCACCACCGCGCCCGGCACCCCCGATCCGGAAGCACATCCGGAACAGCTGCGTCAGATACGCAGGTTCACCGCCGCGGGCGAGCCGGTCCTGTTCACCCTCCCCGGCTTCCCCTGCAAGTCCCCCAACCCGGCCAAGGTCCTCGGCCACCTCCCCGACGAGGGGGAACGGCTCTCGCTCGCCTTCCTCGACCGGCTGTGCGCCCGCGTCAAGGAGATCTACGAGCCGGGGGCGCGGATGCTCATCTGCTCCGACGGCCACATCTTCGGCGACCTCATCGACGTCCCCGACGCGCACATCGACGCCTACGGCGACGCCCTGCGCGAGATGATCCGCACTCAGGGCCTGCGCCACCTGGAGACCTTCGACCTGCGCCACGTCCACGGCGACGCCGACTACGACACCAAGCGCAACCTGGTCACCGAGGCCTACGCGCCCTCCCTCGAGTCGCTGCGCGAGGCGGCCCGCACCGACGAGGAGACGGCCCGCCTCTACCGCGGCATCACCCGCTTCCTGGTCGAGGACACCGCGGGCTTCACGGGCACCCGCTCGGCCCTGCAGCGCGAGTGCCGCGAGCGGGCCTACGGCGTCATCGCCCGCAGCCGCGCCTGGGGCGACCTCATCGCCCACCACCACCCCCGGTCCGTACGGCTGTCCATCCACCCGCAGCCGCCCGGCGCCGGGAAGTTCGGCATCCGCCTCCTCGAGGCCGCCGACGCGTGGGCCACGCCCTGGCACACGGCCGTCCTGCGCGAGCGCGGGGGAGCGGCGCGGCTGATGCGCCGCGCGGACGCCGAAAGGCTGGGGCGCCTCGTCCTGCGCGACGGGCGCCCCAGCCATTACGAACTCCACGAAGCCGGCGACGAAGAAGCCGGCGATCCGGTCAGCTGACCGGCACCACCCCGGCCGAGGCCGGCGACCGGTGGTCGAAGGCGATCAGCGGGTCGCCGGTCAGCGGGTGCTCGACGACGGCGGCACGGACCCCGAACACCTCGGCCAGCAGCTCCGGCGTCAGCACCTCGCGCGGCGCCCCCGACGCCACCACCGCCCCGCCGTGCAGCACATGCAGGCGGTCGCAGACCGAGGCGGCCGCGTTGAGGTCGTGGAGCGCGATCAGTGTCGTACGGCGCTGCTCGCGCAGCAGGCCCAGCAGCTCCACCTGGTGCCGGACGTCCAGGTGGTTCGTCGGCTCGTCCAGCACCAGCACCCGGGGGTCCTGGGCCAGCGCGCGGGCCAGCAGCACCCGCTGCCGTTCGCCGCCGGACAGCGCGGAGAACCGCCGCCGCCCCGCGCCGCCCATGCCCACCCGTTCCAGCGCCGCCGCGACCGTGTCCGCGTCCCGGCGGTCCTCGCGCGCGAAGGCGCTCTTGTAGGGGGTACGGCCCATGGCGACGACCTCGCGGACCGACAGCTCGAAGTCGGTGCCCCGCTCCTGCGGCAGCGCCGCCACCTGCCGGGCCGACTGCACCGCCGTCAGCGTCCGGATGTCCGTGCCGCCGACGAGCACCCGGCCGGCGTGCGGGGCCAGGTGCCGGTAGACGGTCCGCAGCACGGTCGACTTGCCGCTGCCGTTGGGGCCCACGAGCCCGGCGATCTCGCCGTCGTCCGCGAGCAGGTCGACCCCGGAGACCACCGTCCGTCCGGACAGCCTCACTTCGAGGTCCTCGATGGTGATCCTCACGGCCGCTCCAGACGTCGGTCCAGCAGGTACAGCAGCGCGGGCGCCCCGATCAGCGAGGTGACCACGCCCACCGGCAGCTCCTGGTCGGGCAGCGCCGTACGGGCCACCAAGTCGACGACCGTCAACAGCACGGCGCCGAACAGGGCGGACACCGGCAGCAGCCGGCGGTGGTCGCCGCCCACCAGCATCCGGCAGGCGTGCGGCACCATCAGGCCCACGAAGCCGATCGCCCCGGACACCGACACCAGCACGCCCGTCAGCAGGCTCGTCACCACGAACAGCTCGCGGCGCAGCCGGGTGACGTCCACGCCCAGACCCGCGGCGGTCTCGTCGCCCATCAGCATGGCGTTCAGCGCCCGCGCCCGGCCCACCAGCACCGCCGTGGCCAGCACCGTCGTGGCCGCGGGCAGGGCGAGCGTGGACCACTGGGCGCCGCCGAGCGAGCCCATCAGCCAGAACAGCGCGCCGTGCGTCTGCTGCTCGTCCCCGGCCTGCAGCACCAGGTAGTGGGTGAAGCCGGACAGGAACTGGCCGATGCCCACGCCCGCCAGCACCAGCCGCAGCGGCCGGAAGCCGCCCCCGCGCCGGGCGAACGTCCACACCAGCGTGAAGGAGGCCAGCGCCCCGGCGAACGCCGCCGACGACAGCCCCAGCCCCAGCGCCCCGCCCGCGCTCGCCCCCAGCACGATCGCCGAGACCGCGCCCAGCGACGCCCCGCTGGAGATGCCCAGCAGGTAGGGGTCGGCCAGCGGGTTGCGGACCAGGGCCTGGACGGCCGTGCCGACCAGGCCGAGACCGGCGCCGACCACGGCCGCCAGCAGGGCCCGCGGCACCCGCAGCTGCCACACGATCAGGTCCTGGGTGCCGGGCGCGGGCTCGCGGCCGCTGATGCCGCGCCCCACCGCCGACCACACCTCGCCCAGCGGCACCGACGTCGAGCCCAGGCAGACCGAGGCGGTCAGCGCCGCCAGCAGGGCGGCGGCCAGCGCGGCGCACGCCCAGCCGGCGCCCACCGCGCGTACCCCCCGCTCCCGCTCCTCCTCCGCCTCGCCGGTGGTGGTGAGCGCCGTCACCTACTTCACCCGGTCCGGGTGGAGCGTGTGCGCGATCTCGCGGACGGTGTCCGCGCTGCGCACCCCGCCGATCGTCGTCCGCTCCGAGCGGATGCGCAGGAAGCGGCCCTCGCGCACGGCCTCGAGGTCCTTGGTGGCGGGGAAGGTCTTCAGGAACTCGGCGGCCTCGTCGAAGGCCTTGTCATTGGCCTCCTCGCTGCCCCGGTTGCGCACGGCCAGCTGGATCCAGTCCGGGTTCCTGGCCACGACGTCCTCCCAGCCGACGGGCTTGAAGTCGCCGTCGCAGTCGGCGAAGACGTTGCGCCCGCCGGCCTGGGTGATCACGGCGTTGGCGACCTGGCGGTTGCACACCGCCATGGGCTGCTTGGTGCCGGCGTCGAAATCGAAGAGGAAGTAGGTGGGCCGCTTGTCGGCGGGGACGTCCTCGAGCGCGTCCCGCACCTCCCCGGTCTTCTTCCGCATCCCCTCGACGAGCTCGGCCGCCCGCTTCGAGGTGCCGGTCACCTTGCCCAGCTCCTCGACGTCGGCCTCGATCTGCGACAGGTCGGTGCGCGGGGACTTGTTCATCGCCGCGCACGCCGACGACTTCAGGAAGACGTGCTTGATGCCGGCGGCCTCGAACTCCTTGGGCGTGGGCGCCTCGCCCATCTTGCCCATGTTCTTCATGGAGGAGAAGGAGTCGAGGTAGAGGTCCGCGCCCGAGCCCAGCAGCTTCTCCTTGGGGATCGCCGTCCGGCCCAGCACCGGCACCTTCGCCGCCCGCTCCGCGTACTCGCCGGGCAGGGCGCCCTTGCCGGGCGGGAAGCCCGTACCGACCACCTTGTCGCCCGCGCCCAGCCACATCAGCAGCTCCAGCCCGGCGGCGTTGCTGGTGACGATCCGCTGGGGGGCCGCGTCGAACGTCGTCTTCGCCCCCATGCAGTCGGAGACGGTCACGGGGAAGCCGGCCCGCGCGCCGGTCGTCGCTCCCGCGTCGTCGGCCTTCCTCCCCTCACCGCCCCCGCAAGCCGTCGCCGACAGGGCCACCGCGGCCAGCACACCGCACCACGCACGAGGGCGCATCAGTAAACACTCCAGGGATCGGACGTCATCACCGTTCACACGGGCCCTGGCATACGGGCCCGGATCAGATAGTCGGACGGCGCATCCGGCGAGTTCCCGCGTGTCGCGAAGAGGGAGCGATAAATGCGCACGGAAGGACGCATACGCTGACCGGGGGCTCACCGACCGAGGAGTACCCATGAACGACCGGCTCGCCGAGATGCCCACCGACTGGCAGCGGGCGCTGGCGATCGTCGCCCACCCCGACGACCTGGAGTACGGCGGTTCGGCAGCCGTCGCCACCTGGACCGACGGCGGCCGCGAGTGCGCCTACCTGCTGGCCTCGTTCGGCGAGGCCGGCATCGACGGCATGGGGCCGGGCGAGGCCGCGCCGCTGCGCGAGCGGGAGCAGCGGGCCTCGGCCGCCGCCGTCGGCGTGGCGGTCGTCGAATTCCTCGGCCACACCGACGGCGTCATCGAGTACGGCATCCAGCTGCGCCGCGAGTTCGCCGCCGCCATCCGCCGCCACCGGCCCGAGCTCGTGGTGACCCTCAACCACCACGAGACCTGGTCCTGGGGCGGCGACGTCTTCTGGAACACCCCCGACCACCGGGCCGTCGGCCGCGCCGCCCTCGATGCCGTCGCCGACGCCGGCAACCGGTGGATCTTCCCCGACCTCATCGAGGACGGCCTGCCGCCCTGGAACGGCGTGCGCTACGTGGCCGTCGCCGGCTCCCCCCGGCCCACCCATGCCGTCGACGCGCGCGCCGGCCTGGAAAAGGGGGTGAAGTCGCTGCTCTGCCACCGCACCTACATCCAGGCGCTGACCGAGGAGGACCCGGAGAACTACTGCCGGAGCTTCCTGGAGGGCAGCATGGCGGCGGTCGCGGAGCGGTTCGGCGGCCGGCCGGGCGTCGCCTTCGAACTCTTCGTCAACCGCTGAGTCAACCGCTGACCCGACCGTCGGCCCGACCGTCGGCCTTCCCGCTGACCCGATCACCGACCGGACCGCCGGCCGGCGCGCGCTCCATCACCAGGACCGCCACGTCGTCCTGCGGCCTGCCACCCGTGTGCGCGGCCAGATCGGCGCGCAGCCGCCGCAGCAGCTCGCGGGTGGGCAGGGCGGCCCAGGCGTCCAGCCGCTCGGCGAGCGGGTAGAAGCCGCCGTCCCCGTCACGCGCCTCGGTCACCCCGTCGGTGCAGGCCAGCACCCGGCAGTCGGGAGGCAGCGCGAACCGCTGGACGGGCCGGGGCGCCGCCGCCAGCTCGCCGAGCCCCAGCGGCAGGCCCTGCTGCGCCGGTTCCAGCTCGCGGACGCCGCCGTCCGCGCCGATCACGAACGGTGCCGGGTGGCCGCAGCCCACGAAGAACACCGGCACCCGGCCGTGGGCCTCGGCGGCCGGGTCGCCCTCCGTGCCGATGACCAGCGCCGTCACGAACTCCTCCGCCGCGTGCGCGGCGCGGGCGCCGTCCCGGTACTCCCGCGACCGGTGGTAGCGGTCCAGGCCCTGCTCCATCGCCACCACCCCGCTCCCCAGGTCGCCACGGTGGTACGCCGCCTCCCGGAACGCCGTGAGCACCGCGGCCCCGGCCCCCAGGGTGCCGGGCCCCTTGCCCCGTACGTCGCCGATCAGCACCCGCGTGCCGTAGGGGGTGTCGAGCACCTCGTAGATGTCGCCCCCGACCAGGGCCTCGCGCTGAGAGGAGAGATAGAAGCCGTCCACGACCATGCCGTGCGTGCGCAGCGGCAGCGGGCGCAGCAGCGCCCGCTGCGCGGCCTCGCCGGCGAGAGCGCGGGCGGGTCCGCTCGACATCGACAGGGTGCGCGACACCGCGGCAGGACCTCCGGGCCGGGAAAGGGGACGAGGGGCGACACAGAAAACGACGACAGGAAGGACGACAGGAAGGACGACAGGAAGGACGACGGGAATGGCGACGCGTGAGGGAACACGTAGACATTTCCAGACTTCGGCGGTGAATGCGCGGCGGTCGCCGCCGTGTCGTCGCCGTCTGTTCGGTTATTTCCGGCACCCCTGCTGACGCCGGAGCTTGACGCCCCGGCGCCGGCCCGCGGACGGTGACGTCAGAGCTTGCGGTACTCGCGCGCGTCGGCCGTCGCCGCGAGGACGGCGTCGAGGTCCCCGCCCGCCGAGGCCGTCACCACCGCCGCCACCGCGCCCTCCACGAACGGCGCGTCGGCGAGGTGCGTCGTCCCCTGGAGCTCCTTGGCGTCCAGCAGCGTCCTGACGGTGAGGACGGCGCTGCCCATGTCGCACAGCACGACCACGCCCGCGCCTTGGTCGGCGTCCCGGACCGCGCGGCGGACGAGCTCGGCGTCGGTGCCGACGCCGCCGCCCGGCAGGCCGCCCGCGGGGGCGACCGGTGCCGGGTCGCCCGTGCCGACCAGGGCCCTGGCGAGGGCGGCGGTCGACTGGGCCACCTCGCGGCTGTGCGAGACCAGGACCACGCCGACCCGCCCGGCGGGCGGCTCCGCCTCGGCCGCCTCCTCGGCCCCGGCCTCCTCGGGCGGCGCGGCGGCACACAACGCCGGGTCGGTGGCCTCGTACAGGGCGGTGACGAGCATCGCGGACGAGGTGGCGCCCGGGTCCTGGTGGCCGATGCTGCGCTCGCCGAGGTAGCTCGCCCGGCCCCGTCGGGCCCGCAGCGGGACGGTCGCCTCGGCGCCCGCCCTGGCCGCCCGCGCCGCGGCGTCGAGTGCGTGGGCCGTGTCGCCGTGGGCGAGGGCTTCGAGATAGGCGTCGGCGGCCGGCTGCAGCGCGTCGACCATCGTCTTGTCGCCGGGGGCCGAGTCGCCGAGCCGCCGTACGCTCGCGACGGCCGCCGCCAGGGCCCGGCCCAGGGTCTCGGGCTCGACCACGGCCTCGTCGCCGAGCACCTTGCCCATGCGGCGCAGGACCGTTCCGTACAGCGGTCCGGAGGCCCCGCCGACCGTGTTGGTCAGGTGGATGCCGACGGCGGTCAGCAGGGCGCCGGGTGTGGCGGGCGGTTCGGCGGCGACGGCGTCGGCGGCCGAGGTGAATCCGCGCTTGAGGTTGGCGCCGTGGTCGGCGTCGCCGATCGCGGCGTCGAGCTCGGTCAGCCGCGCGGCCCCGGCGACGACGACGCGCGTGGCGCGGTCCAGGAAGCGGCGGAAGAAGTCCAGGTCGAGCGTGACGGTCATGGGCGGCGGCTCCTTGTGCGTGCACGTGTGCCGCTCAGGGTAGTTCGGCCTCTCCCGCCCGGGAGCGTCCGCCCGCGCGGGAGAGGGGGCGCCGGGGCCGTCACCACCGGCGCCCCGCCGCGATCAGTTGATCGCCTTGATCAGCTCGCCGTCGGCGGTGTCCCCGCTGAGCTCCCAGAAGAACGTTCCGCCCAGGTTCTTGCGGTTCTTGTAGGCCATCTTCCCGGCGATGGTCGAGGGGGTGTCGTAACTCCACCAGTCGCTGCCGCACTTGGCGTAGGCCGTGCCCCCCACCGTCCCGTTGGCCGGGCAGGTGGACTTGAGGACCTTGTAGTCCTCGAAGCCGTTCTCGTAGGTGCCCTTCGCCGGTCCGGTGGCCGTGCCGCCGGGGGCGGACTGGGTGACGCCCGTCCAGCCGCGGCCGTAGAAGCCCAGGCCCAGCAGCAGCTTGGAGGACGGGATGCCCAGCGAGGTGAGCTTGGTGATGGTGGCGTCGGTGTCGAACCCGGCCTTGGGAATGCCGGTGTAGGAGGTCAGGGGGGAGTGCGGGGCGGTGGGGCCCTTGGCCTCCCAGGCGCCGAAGTAGTCGTACGTCATGGGGTTGTACCAGTCGACGTAGCGGGCGGCTCCCGCGTAGTCGACGGCGTCTATCTTCCCGCCGCTGGAGGCGTCCGCGGTGATGGCGGCGGTGACGAGGTTCCTGCTCCCGAACTTCGCCCGGAGCGCGGCCATCATGTCGCGGAAGGCGGTGCGTCCGCTGGTGTCGCAGGTCAGGCCGCAGGCGTTGGGGTACTCCCAGTCGATGTCGATGCCGTCGAAGACATCGGCCCAGCGCGGGTCCTCGACCAGGTTGTAACAGGACTCGGCGAACGCGGCGGGGTTCTTGGCGGCCTCGCCGAAGCCGCCGGACCAGGTCCAGCCGCCGAAGGACCAGATGACCTTGAGGTTGGGGTGCAGCTTCTTGAGCTTGCGCAGCTGGTTGAAGTTGCCGCGCAGGGCGCCGTTGTCCCAGGTGTCGGCCTTGCCGTCGACGCTGCCGGCGGCGTCGTAGGCCTTGTCGTAGTCGGCGTAGGCGTCGCCGATGGCGCACTTGCCGCCGGTGACATTGCCGAAGGCGTAGTTGATGTGGGTGAGCTTCGCGGCGGAACCGGAGGTTTCGATGTTCTTGACGTGGTAATTACGCTGATAAACGCCCCAGTTGGTGAAGTATCCGACCACGCGGCGGCCGGCCGCGGTGTCGTCGGTGGGTGTGTCTGCGGGGACGTCGGCGGACGCGTTCGTGGCGGAGGCCTTCGCGGAGGCGGCGGTGGGGGGGGGGGGGGGGGGGGGGGGGGGGGGGCGCCCCCCGGGCGGGGGGGGGGGCCGCCACCAGACCGCCCGCCAGCAGCGCCAGGCCGGCGGCCGTGGCGGCGAGCAGGGTTCGGGGGCGATGTCCGTGCGTTCTGAGCATGGGGGGTTCTCCTCGGTGGGTGGGGAGAGCGCCTTGACATGGACGCGTTGAACGGTGGGGAAACCGTAGAAGGACTAGACCAATACGGTCAATGGTTCGGACCAAAACGATCCGGGCAGGCCTTCAAGATCCACAGACCCGTGACGCCGGGCCCCCGATCGGGCATACTCCAACCCGCCACAGCCGCAGGTCACCGGATTCCGCGACCCGGCCCGTGATCATCGGCTGGGGGCACCTACCGGCGACGGCGCCGACACCCTTGTGCGCCGGCCGTCGCAGCGCCCGACAGGGAGGAGAGCCGCCGTCATGACCGATCACGGCCCGCAGCCGGTGGAGCGTCAGCTGCCCACCGAGGAAGCCCGCGACCTGATCTCGCTCGTACGGGAGATGGTCCAGCGGGAGATCGCGCCCGACGCGGCCGCACAGGAGGACGCCGGGACCTTCCCGCGCGACGTCTTCCGGCTGCTCTCCGCGTCCGGACTGCTGGCACTGCCGTACGCCGAGGAGTTCGGCGGCGGCGACCAGCCCTACGAGGTCTACCTCCAGGTGCTCGAGGAACTCGCCGCCGCCCGCCTGACCGTGGGCCTCGGCGTCAGCGTGCACACCCTCGCCTGCCACGCCCTGGCCGGCTACGGCACCAAGGAGCAGCGGGCCGAGCACCTGCCCGCCATGCTCGGCGGCGGACTGCTGGGCGCCTACTGCCTGTCCGAGCCGGCCGCCGGCTCCGACGCCGCCTCGCTGCGCACCAGGGCGACGCGCGAGGGCGACACCTGGACCATCGAGGGCACCAAGGCGTGGATCACCCATGGCGGGGTCGCGGACTTCTACACCGTCCTGGCGCGGACGGGCGGTGAGGGCGCCCATGGCATCACGGCGTTCCTCGTCCCGGGCGACGCCCCGGGCCTGTCCGCCGCGCCGCCCGAGCGCAAGATGGGCATGAAGGGCTCGCCCACCGCGCAGTTGCACTTCGACGGGGTGAAGGTGCCCGACTCCCGCCGCATCGGCGAGGAGGGCCAGGGCTTCGCGATCGCCCTCTCCGCCCTCGACTCGGGCCGCCTCGGCATCGCCGCCTGTGCCGTCGGCGTCGCCCAGGCGGCCCTGGACGAGGCGCTCGCCTTCGTGGCCGAGCGGCGGCAGTTCGGCCGTCCGCTGGCCGACTTCCAGGGGCTGCGCTTCATGCTCGCGGACATGGCCACGCAGATCGAGGCGGGCCGCGCGCTCTACCTCTCCGCCGCCCGGCTGCGCGACCAGGGCAGGCCCTTCTCGAAGGAAGCCGCCATGGCCAAGCTCTTCTGCACCGACGCCGGGATGCGGATCACCACCGACGCCGTCCAGCTGATGGGCGGCTACGGCTACACGGCGGACTTCCCCGCCGAGCGCTACATGCGGGAGGCGAAGGTCCTGCAGATCGTCGAGGGCACCAACCAGATCCAGCGGATGGTCGTCGCCCGGCACGTCGCGGGCCCCGAATCCCGCTGACGGCGGCGGCCGCCCGGCCGTCCCGGCCGCCGGCGGGGCCCCGGGCCCCTCGGCGGCCGGGACGGGCGGCGTCAGGAGGGGCGGCGCATCTCCGGGACACGGCGCGGGCGCGAGCCCGGTCCGCCGATGTGCGAGAAGGGCTGCGTCCGCCAGTCCAGGCTCTCCGGCAGCGTGAGCAGCAGGGCCGCGTCCAGGCCCTGGGCGTCGAGGGACTCGTCGGCCGGGGTGGCGTCCTCCACCCCGCGCCCCGAACCCGGGCAGACCGTGAGGCCGAACGGGTTCCACGGGGACGGGCACAGCGCGTGCTCCGGCAGGACGTCCTCGTCGGCGAGCAGCGCGATGGGACGCGCGCAGTCCGGGCACGTCACCCGGAACATCTCGTAGGTGTCGGTCTCGTACAGGCCGCCTTCGCCGTCGTTCTCCAGGCGTTCCAGGCTGGGCATAGTGTTTCTCCCCCTCGGATGGGCCGGCCAGGCATCTCGGCCTCGGCCACAGCAAGCACTTCCCTATTGGAGAGCCAGGTAATCGCCACGTCCGGGAGGACACGGGTGCACACCTGTGGCGTTTGTCACATGACCGGTGCGCCCGCGGTGCCGCCGACTGTGCCGGGCGCGTCCGCACCCAGTAGGTTGATCCACGTGGAGGAGTTGGACAGAGAGATCGTGGAACTGCTCGTCAAGGACGGGCGGATGAGCTACACCGACCTGGGCAAGGCCACCGGCCTGTCCACCTCGGCGGTGCACCAGCGTGTACGCCGGCTCGAACAGCGGGGCGTCATCCGCGGCTACGCGGCGGTGGTGGACCCCGAGGCCGTCGGGCTGCCCCTGACCGCGTTCATCTCGGTGAAGCCGTTCGATCCCAGCGCGCCGGACGACATCGCGGACCGGCTCGCCGAGATCCCCGAGATCGAGGCGTGCCACAGCGTCGCCGGCGACGAGAACTACATCCTGAAGGTACGGGTGGCCACGCCGCTGGAGCTCGAGCACCTGCTCGCCCGTATCCGCTCGTTGGCTGGGGTGTCGACCCGCACCACGATCGTGCTCTCGACGCCGTACGAGGCGCGGCCGCCGCGGGTGGGATGAGCGCCGGACGGGCCGCCGGCGACACGCGGTCCGGGGCGGAGCCCCGGTGACGGGGCGGGGCCGGGTGGGGGAGAGACTGATCCCATGAGCGAGCGCCCCGAAACGACCGTCCTGTTGCGCAACGGCGACGTCCACACCCCCGCCGACCCCTTCGCCACCGCGATGGTCGTCCAGGGCGACAGCGTCGCCTGGGTCGGCTCCGAAGGCGCGGCCGACTCCTTCGCCGACGGCGTCGACGAGGTCGTCGACCTGCGCGGAGCGCTCGTCACCCCCGCGTTCACCGACGCGCACGTGCACACCACCGCCACCGGCCTCGCGCTGACCGGCCTCGACCTGACGGGCGTGACCACGCTGGGCGAGGCGCTGCGCCGGGTGCGGGCGTACGCCGCCTCCCGGCCCGGCGACCGGGTGCTGCTCGGGCACGGCTGGGACGCGAGCGCCTGGCCCGAGCGGCGGCCCCCCTCCCGCCGGGAGCTCGACGAGGCCACCGGCGGCCGGCCGCTCTACCTGACCCGCGCCGACGTGCACTCCGCCGTCGTCACCACCGCCCTGCTCGACCTCGTCCCGCACGCCCGCGACCTGCCCGGCCACGCCCCCGACGCGCCGCTGACCGACGCCGCCCACCACGCCGTGCGCGCCGCCGCGTACGCCGTCGTCACCCCCGCCCAGCGCACCGAGGCGCAGCGCGCCGCGCTCGCCCGCGCCGCCTCCCTGGGCATCGGCTCCGTCCACGAATGCGCCGGGCCCGAGATCTCGGGCGAGGACGACCTGACGGACCTGCTGCGGCTCGCCGCCGAGGAGCCCGGACTCCGGGTGACCGGCTACTGGGCCGAGGCCGTCACCTCCGCCGAGGACGCGGCCCGCGTCCGGAAGCTGGGCGCGATCGGCGCGGCCGGCGACCTGTTCGTCGACGGCTCCCTCGGCTCGCACACCGCCTGCCTGCACGAGCCCTACGCCGACCGGCCCGGCCACACCGGCACCGCCCACCTCGACGCCCGTGCCATCGCCGCCCACGTCACCGCGTGCACCGAGGCCGGCGTCCAGGCCGGCTTCCACGCCATCGGCGACGCCGCGCTCACCGCCGTCGTCGAGGGCGTCCGGGCCGCGGCCGGCACCCTCGGCCTGGCCCGGGTCCGCGCCGCCCGGCACCGGGTCGAGCACGCCGAGATGCTGAGCCCCGAGCTGATCGCGGCGTTCGCCGAACTCGCCCTGACCGCCTCCGTGCAGCCCGCCTTCGACGCCGCCTGGGGCGGCGAGGAGGCCATGTACGCCGAGCGCCTGGGCCGCGAACGGGCCCGCACCCTCAACCCGTACGCCGCCATGATGCGGGCCGGCGTCCCGCTCGCCCTGGGCTCCGACAGCCCCGTCACGCCCCTCGACCCGTGGGGCACCGTCCGGGCCGCCGCCTTCCACCGCACGCCCGCCCACCGCGTCTCGGTGCGCGCCGCCTTCACCGCGCACACGCGCGGCGGCTGGCGGGCCATCGGGCGGGACGACGCGGGCGTGCTGGTGCCGGGCGCGCCCGCCGACTACGCGGTGTGGGAGACCGGCGACCTCGTGGTGCAGGTGCCCGACGACCGGGTGGCCAACTGGTCCACGGACCCCCGCTCGGGCACGCCCGGCCTGCCCGACCTGACCCCCGGCTCCCCGCTGCCGGTCTGCCTGCGCACCGTGGTGGGCGGACGGACGGTCCACTCGCGCCCGAACGGGTGACGCCACAAGATCCACGTACCGCCGAACGACGTGCCCCCGGCCTGTCGCGGCACGCCGTCATCTGCCGTACTGACCTGCTGATTTGAGGGAGGCGCGCAGGTCGCGAGGGTGTTGACACGATGCGGGCGGCGGCCGGTAGGTTCTCCGCTGTCCACCACAGGACGTCCGGCCGGGGAACCTCCACGCAGTCGTCGAACGCCGCTGGGCCATGGGGCGGGGTGCCGGGAAGGCGCGCCGCCACTGGGAGCCAGGTCCAGCGCACGGGGGCGAGGGAAGGTTCCGCCAGGCCGGCAGGTGCGACCCGGGTGGGGCCCGGACGTTCAGTAGACAACGGCTCTGGGGCGACCGCAGCCAGCGGATCCCCGGCCGGCCCGAAGGACACCGGGCCCCCATTCGCCCTTCCCCCCGGGGCCCGCCTCCGCGCACCCGGCGGGCCGCGGCACGCCCGCAGCGAGGTACGGTCGAGCAGATACTCCCGAACGCTGCAGGAAGGCCGCCGACCGTGCCCTCGGGCCCCGAAACCACCCCCCAAGCCGCCGTGAGCCCGCCGGCGGCCGTCGGCGCGCCCCGCGACGCGGACGCCCCCGCCGCGCGCCCCGGCCGGGCCGTTCGCCTGGCCCGGCTGGCCCGCCGCGAGGCGCCGCGCACCGGCCTGGCCGCGGTCGCCGGACTGGCCCTGGCGGTGGCCTTCCCGCCGTACGGCCTGTGGCCGCTGTCCGTGCTCGCCGTCGCCGCCCTGGCCCTGCTGACCCGGGGCCGGACGGCACGGCAGGGCGCCTGGACGGGCTTCGCCTTCGCGCTGCCCTTCTTCTTCGTGCTGCTGCGCTGGCTGCACGTGGTGGGCTACGACGCCGTGGTCGGCCTGTCGGCCGTCGAGGCGCTGTTCGTGGCCGCCCTCGGCGCGGGGCTCGCGGTGACCTCGCGGCTGCCCGGGTGGCCGCTGTGGGGCGCCTGCCTGTGGATCGCGCAGGAGTGGGCGCGCGACCGGCTGCCGTTCGGCGGCTTCCCGTGGGGCCGGCTGGCCTTCGCCAACACCGGCTCGCCCTTCACCCCGCTCGCCGCCCTCGGCGGCGCCCCGCTGGTGACGTTCGCGGTGGCGCTGACGGGCGGCCTGCTGGCCTACGCGGCCCTGATCGCGTACCGCCTGCGCGGCGCCGGGCCGCGGACCGTGCGGGCGGCGCTGCCCGGGGTCGAGGCGGCGGCCCTGGCGATCGCCGTGGTCCTGGCCGGGTACGCCGTGCCCGTGCCCACGAAGGCCGACGACACGGCCGACATCGCCATCGTCCAGGGCAATGTGCAGAACCCGGGCATGAACTTCCTCGGCCGCCCGATGATGATCCTCAACAACCATGTCGAGGCGACCCTGCAGCTGGCCCGGGACATCAAGGAGGGCCGGGCGAAGAAGCCCGACCTGGTGATCTGGCCGGAGAACTCCTCCGACCTCGATCCCTTCCAGTACCCGGAGGCCTACGACCGGATCGAGGAGGCGGTCAAGGCCGTCGACGTGCCCGTCCTCGTGGGCGCCCTGATCGACCACCCCGGCAAGCAGGGCTACATCGACAACAAGGGCATCGTCTGGGATCCGCGGACCGGGCCCGGCGCCTCCTACGCCAAGCAGCACCCGGTGCCGTTCGGCGAGTACGTGCCCTTCCGGGACCAGCTGAGCAAGGTCATCACCCGGCTCCAGCGCGTCCCCCGCGACTTCTACCCCGGCGAGCGCACCGGTGTGCTCCAGCTCGGCCCGGCCCGGCTCGGCGACGTCATCTGCTTCGAGGTGGCCTACGACGAGATCGTCCGCGACACGGTCGCCGCCGGTGCCCGCGCCCTGGTCGTACAGACCAACAACGCCACCTACGGCCGCACCGGCCAGCCCGAGCAGCAGCTGGCGATGTCCCGGCTGCGCGCCGTCGAGCACGGCCGGGCCGTGGTCACCGCCGCGACCAGCGGCATCAGCGCGGTCGTCGCGCCCGACGGCAGGGTGCTGCAGCGCAGCGAGGAGTTCACGCGCGACGTGATCAGCGCGCGCATCCCGCTGCGGGACGGGACGACCCTGGCCGACCGCGTCGGTGCGGGGCCGGAATGGGCGCTCGCTATCGTGGGTCTTCTGTCCTGCGCGGCCGCAGTCCTGATCGGCCGTCGGGTCCGGCCGGAGGGAACCGAAGAGGTTATGGACAAGAAGGGCCAGCTGTGAACGACGGTGGTCAGCGGAGATTCGGTCCGCTCGGCACGACCTTGGTGATCATTCCGACCTACAACGAGGCGGAGAACATCAAGCCCATCGTCGCCCGGGTGCGCGAGGCCGTACCCGAGGCGCACGTGCTCGTCGCCGACGACAACAGCCCCGACGGCACCGGCAAGCTCGCGGACGAGCTGGCGACCGAGGACGACCACGTCAAGGTGCTGCACCGCAAGGGCAAGGAGGGGCTGGGCGCCGCCTACCTGGCCGGCTTCCGCTGGGGCCTGGACAACGGCTACGGCGTGCTGGTGGAGATGGACGCCGACGGCTCCCACCAGCCCGAGGAGCTGCCCCGGCTGCTGACCGCCCTCAAGGGCGCCGACCTGGTGCTCGGCTCGCGCTGGGTGCCCGGCGGCCGGGTGGTGAACTGGCCCAAGTCCCGCGAGATCCTCTCGCGCGGCGGCTCCACGTACTCCCGCCTGATGCTCGACGTGCCCATCCGTGACGTCACCGGCGGCTTCCGGGCGTTCCGCCGGGAGACCCTGGAGGGCCTGGGCATGGAGGAGGTGGCCTCGCAGGGCTACTGCTTCCAGGTCGACCTGGCCTGGCGCGCGGTCAAGGCCGGCTTCCACGTGGTGGAGGTCCCCATCACCTTCGTCGAGCGCGAGCTGGGGGACAGCAAGATGAGCCGCGACATCGTCGCGGAGGCCCTGTGGCGGGTCACGTCCTGGGGCCTGGGTTCCCGGGCCGCCAAGGTGCTGGGCAAGGACCAGCAGGACGTAAGGCCCCGATAAGCCCGTGCCGCCCGTTCCGCCGCCGTCCGGGCACACTTGAGGCATGACGTTCGGAGCGCAGCAGCAGACGGTGAACAGCGGCCCGCCCAAGCGGAGCCGGGCCCGCAGGATCGTTCCCCTGGGCGTGGCGGTCTGGGCGGTGCTGGAGATCTGGCTGCTGACGCTGGTGGCCGGGCAGGCGGGCGGGCTGACCGTCCTGGCGCTGCTGGCCGGGGGCGTGCTCGTCGGCTCGTACGTGATCAAGCGGGCCGGGCGCCGGGCCTGGCAGCGGCTGACGCAGTCGCTGCAGACCCCTGGCGCTCCCGCCCCCTCGGCCGAGGGCGGCGGGAACGCCCTGACGATGCTGGGCGGGCTGCTGCTGATGGTGCCGGGCATGATCTCCGACGTCGCCGGGCTGCTGTGCCTCTTCCCGCCGAGCCGGGCGCTGCTGCGCCGGACGCTGGGCCGGCGGCTGCAGCGGCCGGGGACGCTCGGTGACGCCTTCCAGCAGGCCCAGCAGGCGGCCCGGGTGAACCACCCCGGCGGCAAGGTCGTCCAGGGCGAGGTCGTCCGCGACGAGCCGCCCGCGCCCCGGCGCGACGACCCGCAGCTCCCGCGCTGAGCGCCGGAGCCGCGTACGGAAGGACACGCGCAAAAGGGCCCGGGGCCACTGCTCGATCGCAGTGGCCCCGGGCCCTTGGTGTTGCTGTGCGGTGCGCGCCGCCGTCAGGCGGACTTGCGCGTGTCGCGCGGATGCACGGCGATGTTCATGGCGCCGGAGCGCAGGACGGCCAGCCGCTCGGCCAGCACCTCCTCCAGCTCCTCGCGGGTGCGCCGCTCCATGAGCATGTCCCAGTGCGTACGCGCGGGCTTGCCCTTCTTCTCCTCGGGACCATCGCCGTCCACCAGGAGTGCGACGGCGCCGCACGCCTTGCACTCCCACTCCGGCGGAATCTCCGCCTCTACCGAGAACGGCATCTCAAATCGATGCCCGTTCGGGCATGCGTACTCCACCGCCTGGCGCGGGGCCAGATCGATGCCGCGGTCGGTCTCGTAGCTGGTAACCACAAGTCGCGTGCCGCGGAGAGCTCGCTCACTCATGAATCGTGCCTCCCGGGCTTAGTCGCCCACAGGACAGGTGTCGCTGTCGTCGTCATCCGGTCAACGTCCGGTCGGCGGTGAAGATTCCCCGTTGAGGGACATGCGTCGCCCGTCGTGCCGCCCCTTGTTGTACCCACCGGCGCCCGTTTTGTCACATCTGGCAATAGATGTCACCCTGTGTTTCCGCTGCTTGAGCGCGCAGTAACGGTTCGTTCGGTGGGTCGAAGGCGTACACTACCGGCCCGCATGTTTGAGGCCTAAACCGGGTCCGGTACCTCTCGGGCGGAAGTGGCTGGAGTGACGAATTCCGTTTTGCCGGACCCGTCCGGCTCCGGGCGGGCGAACAGCCGCAGGAAGAACTGCGCCAGCGGGCCGATGCCCACGGCGAAGAGCACCGTGCCCACGCCCACCGAGCCGCCCAGCGCGAAGCCGGTGGCCAGCACCGTGACCTCGATGCAGGTCCGCACCAACCGCACCGAGCGCCCGGTCCTGCGGTGCAGCCCCGTCATCAGCCCGTCGCGCGGGCCCGGCCCGAAGCGCGGCGCGATGTAGAGCCCCGTCGCCAGGCCGCACAGCACCACCGAGAACAGCAGCAGCGGTATCCGGGCCCACAGCGAGCCGGTCGCCGGCACCACGCTCAGCGTGGCGTCCATCACCAGGCCGATCACCAGGACGTTCGAGACCGTGCCCAGCCCCGGGCGCTGCCGCAGCGGGATCCACAGCAGCAGCACCACCACGCCGATGAGGATCGTCGCCGTGCCGATCGACATACCGGTGTGCCGCGACACCCCCTGGTTGAGCACGTCCCACGGCGCCAGCCCGAGCCCCGCGCGCAGCTGCAGCGCCCCGCTCACCCCGTACAGCACGAGCCCGCCGTACAGCTGGACGAGACGGCGGGCCAGTCCTGATCCCCGTGGCGCAGACACAGAATCCTCCCCAGTGGTGGTGCAAGTGGCTTGACGCGTGACAGTCTGTGGACTGGGTCGCACAATGATCCATGGCCAATCCCGGGAAGGTGGACTGCAAGCGATGACTCAGTGGACTTCTTCGGTCGGAGCGCCACAGCTCGCGCGTCTCCTCGGCTCGCAGCACACGCGCGACACCGTCACCTCCCTCGGCGGCCGCCGGCTGCCCGCCTACCGCTCCCTGGCGGACGGCGTCCGGCTGCTCGTCCTCGAGGGGCGCGTCCCCGTGGCCGCCCGGCTGCCCGCCGAGCGCGAACTGGCCGCCGCCCTGTCCGTCAGCCGCACCACCGTCGCCGCCGCCTACGAGGCCCTGCGCGGCGAGGGCTTCCTCGAGTCCCGCCGCGGCGCCGGCAGCTGGACCGCGATGCCCGCCGGCAGCCCGCTGCCCACCCGGGCCCTGGACCCGCTGCCCCCCGAGGCCGCCGCCTCGGTCATCGACCTCGGCTGCGCCGCCCTGACCGCCCCCGAGCCCTGGCTCACCCGCGCCTTCCAGGGCGCCCTCGAGGAGCTGCCGCCCTACGCGCACACCCACGGCGACTACCCCGCCGGGCTGCCCGCCCTGCGCCAGGCGCTCGCCGACCGCTACACCGCCCGCGGCATCCCCACCATGCCCGAGCAGATCATGGTCACCACCGGGGCCATGGGCGCTGTCGCCGCCATCTGCCGGCTGATGGCCGGGCACGGCGAGCGCGTCGCCGTCGAGTCGCCCTCGTACGCCAACGTCCTGCAGCTCATGCGGGAGGCCGGTGCCCGCCTGGTGCCCGTCGCGATGGCCGACCGGCTGGGCGGCTGGGACCTGCACGCCTGGCGCCAGGTGCTGCGCGACGCCGCACCCCGCATGGCCTACGTCATCGCCGACTTCCACAACCCCACCGGCGCCCTGGCCCCCGAGGAGCAGCGCCGTCAACTGGTCGAGGCCGCCCGCGCCGCCGGCACCCTGCTGGTGGCCGACGAGACCATGTCCGAGCTCGTCCTGGAGGACGGCCTCGAGATGCCCCGGCCGGTCTGCGCCTTCGACCCCGCCGGCAACGCCGTCATCACCGTCGGCTCGGCCAGCAAGTCCTTCTGGGCCGGGCTGCGCATCGGCTGGGTGCGGGCCGCCCCCGATGTGATCCGCAGCCTCGTCGCCGCCCGCGCCTACGCCGACCTCGGCACGCCCGTCATCGACCAGCTCGCCGTCACCTGGCTGCTGAACACCGGAGGCTGGGACTCCGCCCTCGGGATACGGCGTGAGCAGACCCGCGAGAACCGCGACGCCGTCGTCGCGGCCGTCCGCCGCCACCTGCCCGACTGGGAGTTCACCGTCCCGCGCGGCGGCCTCACGCTGTGGGCGCGCACCGGCGGACTGTCCGGTTCCAGGATCGCGGAGGCGGGGGAGCGGCTGGGCGTACGGGTGCCCTCGGGACCGCGCTTCGGCGTCGACGGCGCCTACGAGGGGTACGTGCGGCTGCCGTTCACCGTGGGCTCGGCCGTCGCCGAACAGGCGGCGACCCGGCTGGCCGAAGCTGCCCGCCAGGTGGCGAGCGGCGCCACCGCCGCCGTGGAGATGCCCCGCACGTACGTGGCGTGAGGCGGGTCTCCGTGGGCCGGGCGCCGTTACGGTGTTCCGCGGGCCGGGCGCCCTGCGGCGGGCCACTCCGGCAGCAGGCGCAGCACCGCCTCCCGCTGCGCCTCGCTGGTCTCCTCGTCGTACGGGTCGGGGGTCGCCGGCACCTGCAGCCGGTGCACGGGCCCGGCGCCCAGCCGCGCGTACCCGCGCCCCGGGGGCATGTCCTCGGCGGGGGTGGTGTGCGGGTCCGCGCCCAGGGCGTACGCCGCCTGCTCCGCGGTGACCGGCCCCAGCACCACGCGGGCGCCGGTGTGGGCGAACAGCGCCTCGCCCAGCTGCCCGGCCGCCTCCAGGTGTTCGCCCGCCACCACGGTGACATTGGCGACGCGCCCGAGCCGCAGCGGCACCTGGAGCAGCTCCTGCGGGTCCTGGCGGCCCTCGCCGGCGGCGAGCCGGCTCAGCGCGGACGGACGGTCGGTCACGATCCACAGGGGGCGGCGGATGTCGTCGGGCGGCGGACGGCCGTTGGCGCGCGCGTAGTTGGCGGCCATCAGGCGCCGCTCCGTCTCATGGGAGACCCACTCCAGGACGGCGAGCGCCCCCGCCGCCGAGGACTCCACCGCCAGCACGCCCTCGCGGCCCACCAGGCACGCGTACTCGCCGGGACCGCCGCCGTCGAGCACCACCGCGTCGCCGTGGTGCAGGGCCTGCAGCGCCACCGAGCGCAGCAGCGTCGTGGTGCCGCGGCCCGGCACGCCGAGGACCAGCAGGTGCGGCTCGGTGGAGCGCGGCCCCGTGCGCCAGACGACGGGCGGAGCGTCGCGCGTGCCCCGGCCGTCGGTCACCGGCAGCGTCCGCTGCACGGCGCCGGGGTCGGTGAAGCCCAGCACGGTCTCGCCGGGCACCGTCACGAACCGCTGGGCCCAGATGTCGGTGGGCAGCGGCGGCAGCACGCTCAGCCCGAGCCGGTTGGTGGCCTCGTCCCAGTGGAACCGGTACTCCCGGCCCCGCCCGGCCTTGAGGTGCAGCAGCGCCTCGATCCGGGCCCGGGAGCCGTGCTCGCCGTCGGTGAAGTAGCCGGGGTAGCGCAGCCGGAGGACGGTCAGCCGCCCCTGGTCGTCGAACGCGTGATCCTCGAATACGGTGCGCCAGTCGCCGCCGTGCTCGTACAGCGGACTGGGGTCCTGCGGGGTGGCGAAGTACGGCACCAGTGCCTCGTACAGCGCCTGCAGACGGTCGTTCTCCACCTCGCCGGACTCCTCCGGCTCCGCCGCCCGCTCCCGGCCCGCCCAGGCGCCCGCCATCACCAGGGCCGCGGCGGCCAGCGGCGGCCCGTACGGCACCAGCGCCACGATGACCAGGCTGGAACCCAGCAGGAGCAGGGCGGGGCCGCGCCGGTCGCCGGGCATCCGCACCCAGCCGCGCACCGCCTTCACGGCGAGCCGGCGCAGCCCCCGGGCCACCACGAACAGCGGGTGGAGCATGTCCCTGGTGTTCTCGGCCGTGCCGCGCACCAGCTCCCGGCCCCGGTCGAACGAGGGGCCGCCGGTCAGGGTGCGGGGGAGCGAACGCCGGCCCACGGGATCTCCTCGGGTCGTGGTGGCGGTGGGTGTCGTCGGCCCTGACGGGGCCTAGAACTTGATGCCGCCCAGCAGGCTGGCCAGGCTGGCGCCGCCCGCCTTGATGCTGGGGGCGATGCCCGTCCCCGCCAGGTAGAACCCGAACAGGGCGCAGACGAGCCCGTGCGAGGCCTTGAGGTTGTCCTTGCGGAAGAACAGGAAGACGACGATCCCGAGGAGCACGACGCCCGAGATGGAGAGGATCATGGGTATCTCCTGGAACTGGGGGGCGGTCACCATGAGTCCTTCCAGCTTCACAGAAAGTACTATTCCGGCAACTGGGGACACACCCGTACGGAGGATGGCACGCCATGACCGGACCGACGCCCGAAGCCGAAGAGCCCGCCCACGACCCGGAGGTGCTGCAGCTCGCCGCCAAGGTCTTCGACCTCGCGCGGCACGGTGACACCGACACGCTCGCCGCCTACGTGGACGCGGGTGTTCCGGCGAATCTCACCAATGACAGGGGCGACTCGCTCGTCATGCTCGCCGCCTACCACGGCCACGCCGACGCCGTCAGCGCGCTGCTGCAGCGCGGGGCCGACCCCGACCGGCCCAACGACCGGGGGCAGACGCCGCTGGCGGGCGCGGTCTTCAAGGGCGAGTCCGATGTCGTGCGCATCCTGGTGGAGCACGGCGCGGACCCGGCCGCGGGAACGCCGTCGGCGATCGATACCGCCGCCATGTTCGCCCGCCAGGACCTGCTGGACATCCTTCAGGGCAAGTGACGGCCGGGCCGGGGGTGCCGGGGGAGAGCTCCCGACGGTGCCCCCGGCCCGGTTCCGGGTTCGGTCAGGCCACGGGCTCGGCGTCGGCCTCCGGTGGGTCGGCGGCCGCCTCGGCGGCCAGGTCGCGGACCTCGACCTTCAGCTGACCGGGGCGCTTGGGGTCGTGGGAGACGTCGGTGACCTGGACCGTGAGACGGTCCCCCCGGAGCACCCGGTCGGCCTCGAACCTCTGCCGCAGCCCCGGCGTCATCTTCGAGATGTGCAGCATCGACGGCCTCGGCAGCTGCGGATAGCCCTCCAGGTCGACCAGGACGAACCCGAGGTCGGGCCTGATGTCGCGCACCGTGGCCTCCTGGCGTTCGCCGACGGGCGGGTAGGCCTCCGGCGCCGCGGGAGTGAAGGCCGGCTGGTCGGCCCGTCGCACGTCGATGCGGTGCAGGGCCCGGTCGACCTTCATGATCTCCACGGAGACCTCGTCGCCCCGGCGCAGCTCCTCGCCCTGGCGGATGGAGACACGGGACTTGCCGCCGCCGGGCAGTTCGATGAACGCGTCGTTGTCCTTCACCTGGTGCACGCGCGCGGTGAGGGTGCTGCGCAGTGGATAGGTCTCCTCCCATTTACCCCAGGGGTCGTCCTCGATCTCCTTCTGCGAGAACACATAGAGGTCGTCGCGGACCAGGAAGGCGCCGGTCAGCTCCCAGCCGACATGAAAGCGCTTGGGCATGCCGTGCGGTGGCAGCAGTTCGGTGTAGCTCACATCGGACCGGAAGAGTTCCGCCGACCGCTGCGAGTTGCTGAGATCGCGCACCCGGACCCGGTCCTCGAATACGCTCTCGACCACGGCGCGGGTGGCGACCAGCGGATTGCGGGGCTTGAGGTCCATCTCGCGCAGCGGCTGCCGGCGGAGCCTTTCGATCTCGTCCTGCAGCCGCTCCACGAGCTCGCCGGTGCCGCGGGGGGTGAAGTCGTAGACGATGGGCCGGATCCCGCGCAGATCGGCGGGGATGTCGGACTCGTCCTGGGCCAGCACGATCATGCGCTTGTGCAGGCACATCGCCCAGCCCACCTCGAGTGCCACCGATTCGGAGACGGCGGAGAAGTCGACCACCACGATCCCGGCCCGGTCGATGCCGTCCCACGCGGCCTCCAGCACCAGGCCGGTGCCCGGTGTCTCGTCGGCACGGAACGGCTGCAGGCCCATGCGCAGCAGCGGGCGCTTGAGCTGGTAGTTGTAGAGGTCGTCGAAGTCGTGGAGCGCGCCGGGGTCGCCGTGGCGAAGTGCCTTCTTTCCATAGGGCATCGCAAAGAAGACCAAAATGTCGTCGACGGGGGTGGAGGACCGCGTCGGCCGCAAGACAATGGACATAGGGCTCTCTTCCTGTCCGATGAGTCCAATGAGTCCAATAAATTAACGGCCCGTAACGTGGGCCGTACGGGCTTCAGGAAAGATCGCGGCCGGTTTTCGCCGCTCTTCGTACGACAGTTCTGCGGGCGTGAATGATTTCGATCCTCGCTCAATGGTCAACCGCCCTCTCTCATAAACTTCTTAGGACTGCTCGCTATCAACTCCTCATGCACACAACGAGCTCACCTCGCACTGCCCGCACCGCCCGTGCCGCGGCCGTCGTCCTCGCCGCGACGCTGACCGCCGCCACGCTCACGCCGGCCGCCGACGCCGCTCCGGCATCGCAGCCGGCCGTCGCCCGCGTGCACGGCAAGTCCGTCGACATCGCCGTCAGGGGCGGTACCGCCACCATCGACACCGCCACCCTGCGCGTGACGGCCCGTACGGCCGACGGCTCCACCGTCGAGCTCTCCGCGCCCGCCGCCACCGCGCCCGGTGCCCCCGGCCCCGTCACCACCACCGCGGACGGCGCCCGCTGGAGCTACCGGGACACCGCGCTGACCGTCACCGCCCGCGCCGACAAGGGCCGGCTGCTGGTGTCCATACGTTCCACCGGCACCGCCGACCACACCCTCCGATGGCCCGTCACCGGAGCCGACCCCGCTGCCTCGGCCCTGCAGATCCCGCGCGGCGAGGGACTGTCCGTGCCGGTCGCCGACCCCTTCTGGAACACCCCCGGAAAGGGGCTCGCGGGCGAGCGGATCGCCGTGGACTCGGGCCTGTCCCTGCCGCTGTGGGGCTATACCCTGGGCCACCGGGGCGTCAGCTACCTCGTCCCCACCGACATCGGCACCACCCTCGACGTCGCCTCGACGCAGGGGAAGCTGCGCGCCACCGCCGCGCACACCTTCTCCCGCGGTGAGGACACCACCGAGTACACCGTCGCCCTCTCCCTCACCGACGGCTCCCCGGTCGCCCCCGCCGCCGACTACCGCGCCTGGCTGACCGAACACGGACAGCTCGGCAGCCTCAAGCGCAAGATCCAGGCCCTCCCCGCCACGGAGAAGCTGCTCGGCGCCTTCCACGCCTACGTCTGGGGCGAGGCACGCACGGCCGAGGGCATCCGCAAGCTGCGCGCCCTGGGCGTGGACCGCATGTGGCTCGGTGACGGCACCGACCAGGAACCCATGACGGCGGCGGCCGTCGCCGAGGCCAAGAAGTCCGGCTACCTCGTGGGCCCCTACGACTCCTTCGCCAACGGCCAGGACCCCAAGTCCTCCGACTCCCCCCTCTCCACCTGGCCCGACAAGGTCTACCCCGACTTCTGCGTGCAGCGCGCCGACGGCACGCCCGAGCCCGGCTTCCACGACCGCGGCTGCTACCTGAGCACCGAGGCGTTCGAGAAGGCCGAGCCCGGCCGCCACTACCTCGCCGACCGCACCCGCACGATGACCGCCAACGGCGCCGACAGCTACTTCCTCGACGTCGACGCGGCCGGCGAGCTCTTCCGCGACCACAGCTCCGCCCACCCCATGACCAAGGCCCGCGACCGCGCCAACCGCCTCGCCCGCATGAAGCGCCTTACCGACGACAACCGCCTCGTCCTCGGCTCGGAGTCCGCCGGGGCCTGGTCCAACCAGGTCCTCGCCTTCGACCACGGCTCGGGCACCCCCGTGACCAACGGCCTGTGGGCGGCCGAGAAGGACAAGGAGAAGTGGGGCGGCTACGCCCCCGCCAAGGCGCCCGCCTTCTTCTTCAAGCCCGCCGAACTGCCCGCCGACGTTGCCAAGGCGATGTACGACCCCGCCTACCGCGTCCCCCTCTTCGAGACCGCCCTGCACGACTCCCTCGTCAACACCGAGCGCTGGGAGCTCCCCTACGACAAGCTGCCGCGGCAGAAGACCGACCGTGCCCTGCTCGCCATGCTCTACAACACCCCCCTCAACTACACCCTCGACGGCGACTCCCTCACCAGGAACGGCCGCGAACTCGCCGCCCTCCAGAAATACTTCGCCCCCCTCCACAAGGCCGCCGGCACCGAACCCATGACCGGCTTCCGCACCCTGACCGCCGACCGGACCGTCCAGCGCACGGTCTTCGGCAACGGCACCCTCACCGTCACCGCCAACTTCGGCACCACCGCCCACGAGGGCCTGCCCGGCGGCTGCGTCGACGCCAGGCTCAAGGGCGAGAAGGACGCGCGCCGCCTCTGCCCCGCCGACATCAACCGCCCGGCCGACATCAACCGCTAGCCGGCCCCCCGGCCGCGGCACCGACGGCCAGCACGGTCTCCACCGTGTCGGCCTCGGCCGCCGACTTGTCCTCCCGGTACCGCACCACACGGGCGAAGCGCAGGGTCACCCCCGCCGGGTACCGGGAGGAACGCTGCAGGCCGTCGAAGGCAATCTCCACCACCAGCTCCGGCCGCACCCTCACCACATGGCCGTCGTCACCGACCGCCAGCCCCAGCAGCCGCTCCGTCTGCCAGGCCAGCACCGCGTCCGTCAGCCCCTTGAAGGTCTTGCCCAGCATCGCGAACGAGCCGTCCGGCCGGCGCGCCCCCAGATGCAGGTTCGACAGCTTCCCCTGACGCCTGCCGTGCCCCCACTCGGCTGCCAGCACCACCAGATCCAGGGTGTGCACCGGCTTCACCTTCAGCCACGCGGCGCCCCGCCTGCCCGCGCTGTAGCCCGCGTCCAGCGCCTTGACCATCACCCCCTCGTGCCCACGCCGCAACACCTCCTCCGAGAACTCCCGCGCCACAACCCTTGCCGCCTCCGCCGCCGGATCCGCCACCACCAGCCGCCGCACCCGCATCGGCTCGGGCACCACGCGGGCCAGCACCGCGTGCCGCTCGGCCGTCGGCATCGCCAGCAGCTCCCGTCCGTTCACCGCCAGCACATCAAAGAACACCGGCGACAGCGGGAGGGTTGCACCGGCCCCCGCGACGTCCGCCCGCGAGCCCACCCGCCCCGCGATGTCCTGGAACGCGTGCGGCCGGCCCGCCGCGTCCAGGGCGATCACCTCGCCGTCCAGCACCGCCGAGTCCACCGGCAACGCGAGGGCCGCCGTGGCCAGTTCCGGCAGCCGCCCGGTGATCTCGTCCAGCGTCCTGGTGTAGACGCGCACGTCCTCGCCGTCCCGGTGCACCTGCACCCGGATCCCGTCCAGCTTCTCCTCCACCGCGCACGGCCCCAGCCGGTCCAGCGCCTCGTCGACGTCCTTGGCGCTCTGCGCCAGCATCGGCAGCACCGGCCGGCCCACCCGCAGCCGGAACTCCGCCAGCGCCGCAGGGCCCCCGGCCAGCAGCGCACGCGCCACCGTCCCCAGCGAGCCGCCGAGCATCACCGCCCGCCGCACCTCCTCCGGCGCCGCCCCGGCCGCGGCCGCCAGGCCCTCCACCGCGAGGGCGTCCAGGGCGCCCTGGCGCAGCTCGCCGCCGATCAGGCGGAGGAGGAAGTGCTGCTCCTCGGCGGTGGCGGCGGCCAGCAGCGCGCCGACGAGACGCCTGCGTTCCCCCTGCGCGCCCTTGCCGCTCACCGTCGCGATCTCCGTGAGCGCCCGGTCCACCTCCTGGACGGTCAGGGAGGGCCGGGCGGCCGGGGCGGGGGCGTCGCGCAGGGTGCTCCAGCCGACGCCGATCCTGCGCTGCGGCAGGCGCCCGGCGAGGTAGGGGATGACGATCGGGGCGTCGTCGGGCTCGGCGTCCCGGAAGAGGCCGGCCAGCAGCTCGGTCTTCCGCGAGCGGGCGCTCGTCGCCGCGACCTCCCCGGACACGCGCGCGACCTCGGCGAGCAGCATGCCTTCATCGTGCGACGCCCACCTCCGGCGCGCAGCCGGGCTGCGCCCCGGGCGCAGGACGACGCCCTGTCGACGGCCTCACATGTACGGCGCAATAGGCGGCTCGTATGAACAAGCGTGTGTCACGTTCCGTGATGTCGCGCACACTTAGTGGAATTGTCGTAACCGGCCGGTGCCGCAGCGGGTTGTGGCACCGACACCGCAGGATCGACGACGCAGGACGGAGCAGTGGTTCAGCCATGAGCAAGCGCCAGAAGGGCCGCCGACACCGCAGGGTCAACCGCACCCCACGCCCGGTGGGCTCGTCCCGGCCGCCGGCGGCACGGCCGGAACCGAAGCGGGAGCCCCGGCAGGAGCGGCCCGAACCGGGGCCGGTTCCCGCGCTCGGCCGCCATGAGGCCCGCACGTGGGACGGGCTGCGTGCCCGCGGCCAGGGCGGGGCGTCCGTGGACGAGCTGTGTGCTGCGGTGGGATACCAGGCGCGCACGATCGTCAAACATGTCACCGGCCTCGCCGGGCACGGCCTGGCGGAGCAGCGCGGCGACCGCTGGTACGCGAGGGCGGGCGAACGGGCCGGGGAGCCGGCCGGAGGTCGGCTCGTGGCCCGCTGACGCGCCCGGTGGCGCGCCCCGGGCCGGGGGTACGGGCACACTCCCGGCCCGGGGTCCGTCCGGCCCGCCGCTCGCACGCGCGCGTGGCCGGAGCCTTGCGGCCTACCCCGTCCGGTCGGCGTCCCCGTAGTGGCGCCGGCCGGCCAGGGCGGCGAGCACCGCCTCGTGGCCCAGGAGCGCTTCGGCCGCGCGCTCCAGCGACCGGGCGGCGGTCTCGGCCCGGTCGGCGTGGGTGAGGATCCGCTGCCGCAGCGCCGTGCCCTCGGCGCCGAGGAGCGTCACGGCGTCCGCGCCGGCACGCAGCCGCCCGGCCTGCTCGCGCAGGTTGTCGGCCTGCGCCCGCACCGACCGCGACCAGGGCACGCCGTCGCCCCCGCCCGGGGCCGTCACCGGGTCCTCGCCCAGGGCGCGAAGGCGTTGCGCACGCCCTCCAGGGCCGGGGCCAGCTCCGGGTGATGACGCAGCAGGACGTCGCGCATGCTCGTGCGGTCGATCCACTCCAGGCCCTCCGGGGTGTAGATCTCCGGCCGGTAGTCGGTCGTGAAGAAACGGTCGCTCTTCAGCCGCCGGGACGCCATCAGGACGAACACCCGGAAGGCCGTGTCGCTGAACGCGAAGCCGCGCGGCCGGGGCTCGGCGTACATGCCGACCATGGTGTCGACGCGGTCCAGGCGGCCGTCGTAGACCTCGCGCAGCTCGGCGGCCAGTCGGGCGTTCCCGCCGGTGAGTTCCTCGAAGTCGCGCACCGGCGGCCGGTGCAGGGCCGCGCGGAAGGCGGTGTAGCGGGGGACGCCGCGTTCGCGGTCGCGCAGGACGTCCACCGTCCCGAGGTCCACGTGCTCCCCGGAGACCCGCACCAGATCGCGCAGGCAGTCGGGGTGGTTGTGCAAGGTGATGGCGCCGGGGTTCATGGTGCCGAAGGAGTACAGCAGGTCGGAGAAGCCCCAGCGGTCCACCGCCTTGCGGGTGGCCAGTGCCTGCAGCGGTTCGAAGCCGG
The DNA here is from genome assembly GCF_044547045.1 of Streptomyces sp. NPDC053048. Taxonomy (NCBI): domain Bacteria; kingdom Bacillati; phylum Actinomycetota; class Actinomycetes; order Kitasatosporales; family Streptomycetaceae; genus Streptomyces; species Streptomyces sp. NPDC053048. The sequence continues at coordinate 36,400 of NZ_JBITZS010000008.1, read as the reverse complement.
TCACCTCGATCAGCGCGCCGGTGCGGTGCGAGCGGATCTCGTACTCGTCCCGGATCAGCGGATGCAGCCGGTAGGAGGTGACGAACTCCTCCGTCATCGAGTAGGGCGCCGTGTGGTGGGCGGTGGGGGAGCCGAGGATGCCGAACAGCGCCTCGCCCCCGCCGAAGCGCCGCACCCGGCGCCGCAGCCGCGCGGGAAGCACCCCGTACCAGTTGATGTGCATGGCCGCGCGGGTCACCGGCCGGTCGATGGCCGCGGGCGTCCACTCGACCGTATGGATCTTGGCCATGACGGCGGCGTTGACCAGCCGGGCCACCTGGAAGAGGCGTTCGTCGTCCCAAGTGGGGTGGGCGGCGGCGATCCGGGCGCAGATCGCGTTGTGCTCCTTGGCGAAGAGCGTGTGCAGCAGCGACAGCCCGACCCAGTAGTTGTCGTTGAAGCCCGTGGCGTCGATGCCGGACAGCCCCGGGCGCGCCTCGTCCGGCAGCCTGCCGTCGACGACGATGAGCCGGCCGCCCTCGCCGGTGCGCAGCGACCGGCACCGCTCCTCGTCCGACCCGTACACCTGCGAGCCGTCCCACCAGTGGCTGACGGTGTTCTCGTACGTCGGCGGCCCGCCGGGGGCGGTGTGGGCGACGGGGTCGGGGCGGCTGCGGCGGACGAGCATGGGGCACCGCGCCCAGGTGTCGTCCGCGGCCAGCGGGACGTCCAGCGGCTCCCGTGCCGGGTTGTCGCCGTGGCTGAACCAGCCGTGGTTCTGGAACTGGATCCAGGCCGCGGCCAGCAGGTTGAGGGTGGGCGCCGGGCGGAAGCCGCGCGAGCGGGCCAGCAGGTGCCGGCTGACCTCGCGCGGGCTGGGCGCGAACAGGCCCCGTTCCTCCGGCTCGGGAAAGGTCTGCGGCAGGGGACAGTTGCGGTCGAAGCGGGTGCCGGCCCGGCCCATGTCCATGTCGCCGGGGTCGTAGCCGGAGCCGTCGTAGCTGCGGTGCGGCAGCAGTTCTCTGCTGGGGACGCGCGGGCGCTCGCCGCCCGCGCCGTGGGTGTCGTGCAGGTTGTGCGCGCGCAGCAGGTCCCGCTGGCGTTTGATCTCCAGCAGCGCCAGGGGGAAGGGCAGGGAGTGCCACTCGCGGCGGGGCCGCGGTGCCGAGGTCATCTGTCGCTCTCCAACGGGGTAGGGGACGGGCGGGTCAGCGGTCGTGGAGCCGGAGGACGAAGGTCTCCTCCACCCGGCCCCGGTACGGCTCGAGCAGGGCGTCCACCCGGTCGCGCGCCTCGGGGACCACGTCGTCGAGGCTCTGCGCGTACGCCCCCGCGTTGTGGCACTGCGGGAAGTCGTGCGCGCGGTCCACCCAGGTGATCTCCAGCCAGTCCTCGGGCACCGGGAAGACCGAGACCGGGCTGCGGCCCTCCAGATTGGGCACCACGTCGTGCTCGTTGACGAGGCTGACGACCCTGGTCTCCGGGTCGCGGGGGCGCTTGAAGTCGATCGGGGAGCCGACGGCGACGGCGTGCGTCAGCCGCCACCGCGCGTTGACGTCCGGGATCTCGGTCAGGTTCAGGGCCGTGATGCCGCCCAGACTGTGCCCGAGGAGCGCGACCTGGGTGCCGACGGGCACGACGCGGGCCAGCGCCTTGCGCACGGCCCGGGTGTACGACGAGTCGTTGCGGCCCACCGCCGTGACCGCGCCCACCAGGTCCTGCGGGGTGGGGTTGCGGGGGCGGCCGAAGGCCATGCCGGGCAGCAGCACCAGATGCCGCCGCACGCCGTCCGGGCCCTTCACCCGGTGGATCAGCATCCGCCCGTCGGTGCCCAGGACCGCCACGTTGCGCAGATGGCCGCTGATGCTTCCGCCGGTGTCCAGCCGGGCCAGCAGACCCGGCTCCGGCGGCAGCAGCTCGGCCCGCCCGCAGCCGCGGTCCCAGCGGGCCCAGGCGCCGATGGAGGTGCCCAGCAGCGGATCGCCGTCGGCCCGGGTACCGGTGACGATGTGCCAGGCCGCCGCGTCGTTGAACGGGTTCTCGTCCACCAGCGCGTTCCACGCCATCACCTCGGTCAGCGAAGGCGCCAGCTGGGCCAGTGCCCGCTCGGCGCCCTGCTCGCGCACGTTGTGCCGCAGCACCCGCAGCGCGCGCGCCTGCCGGTCCGCCGCGATGGCCTCCAGCAGCCGCCGCACCGGGCCGTCCCCGGAGAACTCCGGATGCCGCACCGAGCACAGCCGGATGCGCAGCTCCAGCGAGGTCACCGCCACGGCGACGGCCAGGCTCTCGCGGCCGGTGAGCACCCCGCCCAGCCAGGCCGCCCGCCCCACCCGCCCGCCGTCCGGCGCGAAGCCCAGCCCGGCGGAGGCCGTCAGCGCGCCGGCCAGGGCCCGGACCGCCCGCAGGCCGGTGCGCGGCGAGCGCAGCAGCGAGAGCACCAGCGCCGGGTCGGTGACCACGGCCGTCAGCGCGCGGCCCGCCGCCCGGATGTCGCCCGCCGCCCGGCCCAGGGCGCGGGCCACCGCCGCGAGGCCGGCCACGTCCGGCCCGGCGGCCCGGGTGCCGCTGCCGGCCGTCATGACGCCCCCGGCGTCCGGTAGGCGCGGTAGCCGATCCGCAGCCGCGCGGCGTCGAAGGCGAGCGGCAGTGGACGGACCGGGCTCAGCCGCACGCCGGCCACCGCAAGCTCCCCGCCGCGCAGGAACTCGGCGACGAAGCCGGTCGCCAGCTGCAGCCCCAGCTCCATGCCGCTGCACCGCGCCTCGCCCCGACTGAACGGGCTGACGGCCCAGTCCCGCCCGGCCGTGCCGTCCAGCCACTTCTCGGGCGCGAAGCGGTGCGCGTAGTCGATGCGCTCCTCGTCCCGGGCATGGAAGCCGGCAGGCACCAGGACGTTCATCCCGCCCGGCGCCACCGCCGCCCGCCAGCGGGTCTCGGCCGTGGTCCGCCGCATCAGGCTCGCCACCGGCGGCCACAGCCGCACCGCGTCCTGCACGCACGCGTGCAGGTAGGGCATGGCCTCGAACCCCGGGGCCGTGTGCGCGCCGTGCGCCCGGTCCGCCGCCGCCACCTCCTCCAGGGCCCGCCGGTAGTGCACCGGGTGCGTGGCGAGCAGCGCCAGCGTCTGCACCACGGCGGCGTGCACCACCCCCAGGGCCATGAACCAGTGCGCCACCTGCCCCTCGGGGGCGGTCTCCGGTCCCCGGGGCGCCGTGCGGAACAGTCCCGTCAGGCTGCGCGGGTCGGCGTCGCACAGGTAGCGGGCCTGGCGCTGCATCATCTTCCGCCGGATCCGGCGGGTGCGGGCCGTGCGCCAGCGGCGCGCGCCCATCCAGTTGGCCTCCGCCAGCAGTTCACCCAGCAGCCGGGAGAACTCGGTGTCCTCGGCGGCGGCCTCGCCCAGGAAGCAGCGCCGCCCCACCCGCTCGATCCGCTCGCGCACCTCCTCGGCCGACAGCCCCGCCTCCGCCCGCGGCCCCAGCAGCGCGCGGGCCTCCTCGCCCACGACCCGCAGGAAGTGCCCGGCGAGCCGGTGCACGGGGCACCCGGCGTCCAGCACCGCGTCGTTGAACGCCCGCCGTGCCGTGCGCTGCCGGCCGTGCGAGGCGACCAGCGCCTCCGGCTGCACGGCGGCGAAGCCGCTCACCTTCTCCCAGGTGTCGACCGCGTACACCTCGACCGGCCCGGCCAGCACCTGCCGGGCGTCCTCCGCGTCGAGGACGAGCAGCGTGGGCCCGGAGGTCCCGCGCACCACGACCGGGCCGCGCCCGTGCCGCCGGCGCAGCTCGCGCATCAGCTCCCGGCCGCGCCGCTCGGGGCCCAGCCGGGCCACCAGGCGGGCGGCCCGGGGGCGGGCGCGGAAGACGCCCCTGAGGTAGTTGGGGAGGAAGTAGCCGAGGGTCAGCCGCAGGTTCTCGGCCCGGCCCGCCGTGGGCAGGGCGCCGTCCGGGACCGTGTCCGCCATGGCCGCGTCGAAGGTCTCGTCCGTCCGGCTCATGCCAGCACCTTCCCCGGGTTGAGCAGACCCTCCGGGTCCAGCAGCCGCTTGATGTCCCGCTGCAACCGCAGGTTGCGCTCGGGCAGTTCACGGGTCAGCCAGTCGCGTTTGAGGGTGCCCACACCGTGCTCGCCGGTGATGGTGCCGCCCAGCTCCAGCCCGGCGGCCATGACGGCGTCGTACGCCTCCCTCGCCCGCCGCACGGCGTCGGGGTCCGACCGGTCGAAGACGACCGTGGGATGCAGATTGCCGTCGCCCGCGTGCCCGACGGTGGCGATGTACAGGCCGTGCCCGGCGGCGATCTCCTCGATGCGCTCGATGAGCGCGGGCAGCCGGTCGCGCGGCACGGCGACGTCCTCGACGAACGCCGTCACCTCGCCCGGCATCCGCTCGGCCCGAGCGGCGAGCGCGGGCATCACCATCCGGCGCGCGTCCAGCACGCGCGCGGTGGCCTCCTCGTCCTCGGCGGCGACGACCGACAGTGCCTTGGCCTCCCGGCACAGCTCCGCCATCGCCCGCACCCGCGCCGCCGCGTCGGGCGCGTCGCTGGCCGCGATCAGCGTGGCGCCGCCGGCAGCGGCCAGCAGGGGATGGCCCAGCGCGGCGACCGCCTCGGTCGTCGTACGGTCCATCAGCTCCAGCGCGGACGGCACATGGCCGCCCCGGACGATCGCCCCGACGGCCTCCCCAGCGTCCGCCGTGGACGCGAAGGAGGCCAGCAGCGCCAGCGCGGGCGGACGCGGCGGACGCAGCGCCAGCGTCGCCTCGACGATGACGCCCAGCGTCCCCTCGGAGCCCACGAACAGGCGGGTCAGGTCGTAGCCCGCCACGCCCTTGGCCGTGTCCCGCCCGACCCGCAGCACCTCGCCGTCCGCCAGGACGACCGTCAGGCCCAGGACGTAGTCGGCGGTCACCCCGTACTTCACACAGCACAGGCCGCCCGCGCCGGTGGCGATGTTCCCGCCGATCGTGCAGCTCTCCCAGGAGGCCGGGTCGGGCGGATAGCACAGCCCCTCGCCGGCGACGGCGGCCGCCAGATCGGCCGTGATCACCCCCGGCTCGCAGCGCACCAGGCGGTTGGCCGCGTCGATCTCCAGGATGCGGTTCATCCGGCCCATCGACAGCACCACACAGCCGTCCACGGCGTTCGCGGCGCCTGCGAGGCCCGTACGGGCGCCCTGCGGCACCACCGGCACGCCCAGGGCGCGGGCGGTGCGCAGCACGTGCCGCACCTGCTCCACGCTCTCGGGCCGGACGACGACGGCGGGTCTGCCCGCCTCGCTGAAGGGGGCCGCGTCATGGCGGTGCAGGGCGAGTTCGACGTCCGACGCGCCGAGGGCGTCGGGCGGCAGGGCCTCGCTCAGGGCCGCGAGCAGCGGATCGCCGACGGGAGGGGTCATGGGCAGCTCCATGCGGTGGGGGCCCGGAAAAGGGCGTGGGGGGACGAGCGCGCGGGCGGCCTGCGCCCGGCGGCGGGAGATGACGAAGACGTGGGGGAGCGGGAGGGGTCAGAGCGTCGGGGGGACCGTCGTGACCGGGGCCTCGATCAGCACGGGCCCGTCCGGACACGTGGTGGCGGCGCCGACCAGCTCGGCGAGGTGCGCCGGATCCGTGGCACGGTGCGCGGGCACCCCGTAGCCCCTGGCCAGCGAGCACATGTCGAGGCCGGGGAGATCCAGGCCGGGCACGCCGGGGGTGTTCTCGAAGCGGCCGAACCACTTGAGGATCGCGTACTCGCGGTTGGCCGGCACCACGAACGTCACCGGCACCCGGTAGGCCGCCGCCGTCCACAGCGCAGTGATGGCGTACTGCGCGGAGCCGTCGCCCACCAGAGCCACCACCGGACGCTCCGGGCGGCCCAGCTGGGCCCCGACGGCCGCCGCGAGGCCGAAGCCCAGCCCGCCGCCGGTGGTCATCAGGAAGGAGTCCGGCCGGTCGACGCGGACGTGATCGCGGAACGCCTGGAGGTTGGAGGGCGATTCGTTGACCCACAGCGTGTCCGCGGGCGCCGCGCTCGCGATGGCGGCCAGCGCGATGGCGGCCGACATCGGCTCGCCGTCGGCCTCCGGCACCTCCACCACGCTCTCGCGCGGCCGGCCCGGTTCCGCGTCACCGCGCTTGTCCACCAGCTCGCACAGCAGCTCCAGGGTGGGCCGCAGGCCCGCCACCAGCGCGTCGCCGACGGGTGCGCGCGCGGCCTCCGAGGGATCGCTGGTCAGCAGCACGAGCTCGGTGCCCTCGGGCAGCAACGGGCCCGGCACATAGGGGTAGTAGCGGAACACCGGCGCCCCGGCCACCAGCACCAGGTCGTGCCCCGCGAGGGTCTGCGCCAGCGGACCGATGGCCGGGGGCAGCACACCCTGGTAGAGCGGGTGGTTCTCGGGGAAGCCCACCCGGCCCTCCACGGGCGACGCCCACACCGGCAGGCCGCGGCGCTCGGCCAGCGCCACGGCCGCCTCCCAGGCCCCTTCGGCGTCCACCGAACCGCCCGTCACCAGAACCGGATTGACGGCGGCCTCCAGCCGCCGGGCCAGCGCCTCCACGCACGGCCGGTCGGCCGCCGTCCGGTCGTGGACCCGGCGCCCGGCCGCGTGGCGCGCGGCACGCCCCTGCGCCTCGTCCAGCTCCACGCCCCAGTCGTCCATCGGCAGCGAGAGGAACACCGGTCCGCGGGGGGCGGTCTCGGCGAGGTGGAAGGCGCGGGCGAGGGCGGCGGGCACGTCCTGGGCACGCGGGGGCTCGTACGCCCACTTCACGGCAGGGCGGGGCAGCGCGGTGGCGTCCGTGTTCGTCAGCAGCGCCTCCATGGTCATCATGGCCCGCACCTGCTGGCCCGCCGTGACCACCATCGGCGTGTGGTTGGCCGCTGCCGTGACGATGGCGCCCATGGCGTTGCCCACGCCGGGCGCGGTGTGCAGATTGACCAGCGCCGTGGTGCCGGTGGCCTGGGCGTATCCGTCGGCCATGCCGACGACGACGGCCTCCTGCAGGCCGAGTACGTAGCGGAAGTCCGCCGGGAAGTCCTGGAGGAAGGGCAGTTCGGTGGAGCCGGGATTGCCGAACACCGTGGTGGCTCCGCGGGACCGCAACAGCTCACGCGCGGCTGCGCGTACGGTCGTCATGCCTGGCACCTCTTGGGGTCAGTGGGCCGTTCGGGGAGGGGGAGCATTGCCACTTCCCGACCCGCGAAGCCATGACGGGAGAAGATCACCTGAGTATTCATCCGCGCGAGTGAATACCCCCTGGCCTGCGCCGTATTGTCACCCGGCGGGTTCTACCGTCGCCCGCATGCCTGACATGGATGAGATCATCCGACGTATCCGACGGGACATGGACACGGAGTTGCGCAAACGGGCGCGCCGGGCCCTGGACGGCCCGGCGGGCTGGTCCGTCTCCGGGGATGCCGGCCCGGACGCCGGTTCCGATTTACCCGCCGCCGCGGGCAACCCCGGGACGACGGCGGGCGAATAGCCGCCCGGCCGGCTCCCGCCGGTGCGAGGACGTGAAACGGCCCCGCCGCGTGTGCGGCGGGGCCGTCGCGCGATGCGGCGCACGGATCGGTGGCCGGGCGCGGGGTGGCTGTGGGTCACCGCCGGGCGCGGGTGATTCCGCGGGTGCCGCGGGAGCTGCCCAGTGCCGCCAGGGTGAGGGCGACCAGGCAGCAGACGATGCCGACCACGACGTTGCTGACGGTGGTGGCGGTGCCGAACGCGGGGCCCGCCACGACCCAGGGGGCCACGATCGCCCAGGCGCCGATGCACAGCGCGGCCCAGCTCATGGAGTGCGTACGTTCGTACGCGGGCCCGAAGCCGCCTACCAGGCAAGCGAAGGCGACACCGGTGATCAGATTGGTGATGGCCAGGGTGGTTGCGCCATTGAAGCCCACAATCCACGGTGAGGCGGCCAGGTAGACGCCACAGAGGAGTGCGAGTGCCTCGACGGCCTGGGCGACGGGGGTCGTCGTCGTCTCCTCGGAGTGGGCGCGGAGCGCCAGGATGTCCGGGTGCTGATCGATCCCGGGCGAGGTGGGGGCGGTCACGAGAGCCACCTTCTTTCAGTGCCAATGCGGACCTGGTTGCATTTTATCCCGATTGGCCACCTATTCACCCTGTCGGCGGTATGAAGTGCCGCCCGATTCGGGGATGCTGCGTATCCGGCCGGTCTCCTGGGAAGGCTTACCGGTTGGCGGTGAAAGCCTGCGGAAACAGCAGGAACGGTACTGCGAGGGGGAGGAGCCAATCATGGACGATCCCGAGACGCGGGAAGAACGCGCACAGGCCGTACGGGACGCCGCGGAGGCGGCGCCGGGGCGGCCGACGGGCGCGCGGCCCGAGCGGCGCGCCACCGACGAGGACGATCCCGAGCCCCACATCATCCGCGGCGTGGACTGACGCTCACGGGACGTTCCCCGGGCGGAAAGATCCACGTGGCCCGCGCGGCGTGCGGGTGGCCGACAACAGCCGTATGCGCGTGGTCATCGTCACCGAATCGTTTCCGCCCGACGTCAACGGCGTCGCGCACTGCGCCTGGCAGACCGCCCGCCACCTCGTGCTGCGCGGCCACGAACCACTCGTCGTGACGCCCGCCGGCGAGCGAGGGCGCGAGGGCGGGCGGAGCGAAACCGGGCCGTGCCCGGTCGTGCGCGTACCGTCGGTGCCGCTGCCCGGCTACCGGCAGATCCGCGTCGCGCTGCCGGGCCGGCGCCTGGCCGCCGCCCTCACCGGACACCGGCCGCACCTCGTCCACCTGGCGAGCCCCTTCGTGCTCGGGGCCCGCGGGATGACGGCCGCCGCGCGCCTGGACGTGCCCGCCGTCGCCGTGTACCAGACCGACCTCGGCGGCTACGCCCGCACCTACCTCGGCGTGGGCGAGGGCGTCGCGTGGGCGCGGATCCGCGCCGTCCACCGTGCCGCCGACCGCACCCTCGCCCCGTCCTCCGCGGCCGTCCGCGACCTGCTGGCGCACGGCGTGCCGCGCGTGCGGCTGTGGCCGCGCGGCGTGGACTCCGAGCGCTTCCACCCCGACCGCCGCGACCTGGAACTGCGCCGCGCGCTCGCGCCCGGCGGCGAACTCATCGTCGGCTATGTGGGGCGCCTGGCGCCCGAGAAGCGGGTGGAACTCCTGGCCGGCGTCGCCACCCTGCCGGGCGTCCGCCTCGTCGTCGTCGGCGACGGCCCGCACGCGGGCCGTCTGCGCGCCGCCCTGCCCGGTGCCCGCTTCCTCGGCACCCGCACCGGCGACGAACTCGCCCGGATCTACGCCTCGCTGGACGTCTTCGTCCACACCGGGCCGCAGGAGACCTTCTGCCAGACCGTCCAGGAGGCCCAGGCCAGCGGAGTCCCCGTCGTCGCCCCCGCCGCCGGCGGTCCCCTGGACCTGATCGACCACGCCCGCACCGGCCTGCTGGTGCCCCCGCACGACGCGACGGCCCTGCGCGACGCCGTCCTGTCCCTGGAGGCGGCCCGCCGCACGCGTGCCGCCTACGGCCATGCCGGCCGGGCCGCCGTCCTCACCCGCACCTGGACCGCCGTCGGCGACCAACTGCTGGCCCACTACGACGAGGTCCGCCACGCGCGCGTGGCGCGAGGCGTCGCGGCGTGAGCGCCGCGCGCGGAACGCGGCCGTGCCGGCGGGGGCCCGTGAGGTCCCGCCCGACCGCGACGCCCGGCACGCGCGCGTGGCCGTTCACGCCCACCGGGCGCACGGCACGGCTCGCGGACGCGCCCGCCCGGCCGTCGGCTCAGGCCCGTACGGGGACGAAGCGCACCGGCGTGCCGGGGACGGCCTGGGCGGCGGCGGCCAGGGCGGGCTCGGGGACCACACCGACGACGGGGTAGCCGCCGGTCGTGGGGTGGTCGGCCAGGAAGACGACCGGACGGCCGTCCGGGGGGACCTGGACCGCGCCCAGGGCCATGCCCTCACTGGGGAGTTCACCCGTCCGGGCACGGGTCAGGGCGGGGCCCTCCGTGCGCAGGCCGATGCGGTTGCTCGCGGGGGAGACGGCGAAGCCGCCGCCCGCGAGGGCGCGCAGCGCCTCCGGCGTGAACCAGTCGTCGCGCGGCCCCAGCACCACCGGCAGGACGAGCCCGCCGGTGGGCGGCGCCGGGAACGGCACGGCGTCGGCGGCGCCCGGAGGCCCGTACGGCGCGCCCAGCGGCAGAGTCACGCCCTCGGTCAGCGGCTCCGGCCCCAGGCCCGAGAGCAGGTCGCGCGAGCGGCTGCCGAGCACGGGCGGCACCGCGATGCCGCCCGCGAACGCCACATAGCTGCGCAGCCCGGCGGCCGCCGGGCCCGCCTCCAGGACGGCGCCCGCCGGGACGCGCAGCGGCGCCCCCCAGGCCGCCGGGCGGCCGTCGATCCGTACCGGGCAGGGGGCGCCGGTCACGACGGCGGTCTCGGCGGTGTCCGTGCGCACGGCGCAGCCGTTGACCGTGGTCTCCAGGGTGGCACTGTCCTCCGGGTTGCCGGCCAGCCGGTTGGCGAGCCGGTGCGCCGGTTCGTCCAGGGCCCCGGAGCGCGGCACGCCCAGATGCGCGTGGCCGGGCCGGCCCAGGTCCTGCACGGTCGTCAGCGCCCCGGCCCGTACGACCGTCAGCGCGCTCACGCGCGTACCTCGAAGCGCACGCGCGTGCCCGGGGAGAGCAGCGCCGCCGGGTCGCGCGCGGTGTCCCACAGGACGACGTCCGTGCGGCCGATGAGCTGCCAGCCGCCGGGCGAGGAGCGCGGGTAGACGCCGGTGTACGGGCCGGCCAGGCCGACCGCACCGGCGGGGACGGACGTGCGCGGCGTGGCCCGGCGCGGCACGTGCAGGTGCTCGGGCAGGCCGGTGAGGTAGCCGAAGCCGGGCGCGAAGCCGCAGAAGGCGACGCGGAATTCGGTCCCGGAGTGGATGCGCGCGACCTCCTCCTCGGCCACTCCCCACAGCGCCGCCACCTCCGCGAGGTCGGCGCCGTCGTAGCGCACGGGCAGCACGACCTGGGGCGCGTCGGTGGCGGCCACGGGCGGCACCGTCCAGTGCGGGAGCTCGGCGGCCAGGGCGCGCGGGTCGGCCAGACCGTCGAGCAGGACGGTCCGGGCCGCCGGAACGATCTCGCGGACGGACGGCAGGGTGCCGGCGGCCCGTCGGCGCAGCAGCTCGGCGTGCAGGGCCTGCGCCTCATCGGCGGTGGCGACCTCCACCAGCAGCGCGTGCCGTCCGACGGGCAGCGCCCGCGGGGGAGCGTGCCCGGGGTGCCCGCCCGGCCCGGTCATGTGAACGCCTCCACGTGGACGCCGGCGGCCTCCAGCCCCTCGCGCACGCGCCGGGCGAGCAGCGCGGCCCCGGGGGTGTCGCCGTGCACGCACAGGGAACGGGCGCGCACGGGGATCTCCTCGCCGGTCACCGCGGTGACCGAGGAAAGACAGGCCATGCGGACCGAGCGGGCGATGACGGCGTCCGGGTCGAGCACCAGGGCCCCGGGCTGGCGGCGCGGCACGAGCGTGCCGACGGCCGTGTACGCGCGGTCCGCGAACGCCTCGGCCACCACGGGCAGTCCGGCGTGCGCGGCCGCCTCGTGCAGCCGCGAGCCGTGCAGGCCGAGCACGGGCAGGTGCCCGCCCGCGCGCAGCACGCCCGACACCACGGCCATGGCCTGTTCCGGGTCGGTCATCACACGGTTGTAGAGCGCGCCGTGCGGCTTGACGTACGACACGTCCGAGCCGGCGGCCTGGGCGAAGACGCGCAGCGCGCCGATCTGATAGGTGATCTCGTCGGCGAGCTCGTCCGGCGGCACGTCCATGGCACGCCGCCCGAAGCCGACGAGGTCCCGGTAGGAGACCTGCGCGCCGATGCGCACGCCGCGCTCGGCGGCCCGCTCGCACACCCAGCGCATGGTGGACGGGTCGCCCGCGTGGAAGCCGCAGGCGACGTTCGCGCTGGTGACGACGGACAGCAGGGTGTCGTCGTCGGTCAGGCGCCAGCGGCCGAAGCCCTCGCCCAGATCGGCGTTGAGATCGAGTACGGGCTCCATCAGGGGCGTGGTCATCGGCCGGCCTCCCGCATCACGTCGAGGATGAGCCGCAGGGCGTCATCCAGATAGGTGGTCAACTCCGCCTCGGCGCGCCCGTACTCGCCCGCCGCCAGCAGGTCGGCGAGTGCGCGGTTGCGTGCCACGAACGGTTCGTGGAAGCGGCGGGGTGAGGGCATCTCGTGGAACGCCAGGCGCAGTTCCGCCATCAGCCGGTCCATGGCCGCGTCCACGCGCGCGCTGCCGGCCAGGGCGGCCAGCGCCCGGTGGAAGCGCAGGTCCGCCGAGCCCACCTCCCGCCAGTCCCCGTCCGCCGCAGCCGCCTCCGCCCGTGCGACCGCCTCCGGGACGGCCGCGAGCGGCGCGGCGCCGGCGCCGGCGGCGGCCCGGACGCCCGCGGTCTCCAGGGCGGCCCGCATCCGGTAGATGTCGGTGACGTCGGTGGGTTCCAGGACCCGGACGAAGACCCCGCGGTTGAGCCGGTGCACCACCAGGCTCTCGTGGATGAGCAGCCGGAAGGCCTCGCGCAGCGTGTTGCGCGAGACGCCCAGGTCCCGGCCCAGGGCCTCCTCCGACAGCCGGGTGCCGGGCGGCAGGCCGCCGCCCTCGATGCGGTCGCGCAGCGCCGTGGCGACGCGCTGCGCGGTGGATCGGGCCATGGCGTCTCCCTTGGCTGGCGGTGACCTGGTCGCCCCGGTGGGCGGTGACCTGCGGACGGGTTGGCGGGTGACCTGCGGACGGACTGGCGGTGACCTGCGGACGGCGGGAAATCCTGTGACAGCATTGCCTATTGAGGATTGTTGAACAATATCTTAGCCTCCTCGCCAGTCGCCTCACCTGATCGAGTGAGGTCCGAGAATGCGGAAGGCGGACGCATGCTCGTACTCCTGGGCGTCCTCGTGGTCGTGGCCGGCTTCGCGACCAGGCGCAATCCCCTGCTGGTGGTGGGCGTGGCGGGCATCGCCACCGGGCTGCTCGGCGGGCTCTCGCCCCAGGAGGTCCTGGCCGCCTTCGGCACCGGCTTCGCCTCCAGCCGCGCGGTGACCATCTTCGCCATCACCCTGCCGGTCATCGGCCTCCTGGAGCGCTACGGCCTCCAGGAGCAGGCCCGGCGCCTGATCACCCGCTTCGCCGGGCTCACCGCCGGCCGCTTCCTCGCCCTCTACATGCTGCTGCGCCAGGTCACCGCCGCCCTCGGGCTCAACGGCGTCTTCGGGCACGCCCAGACCGTGCGGCCGCTGGCCGCGCCGATGGCCGAAGGAGCGGCCGAACGCCGCCACGGGCCGCTCTCCGAGCGCGCCCGCGAGAAGGTGCGCTCCTTCGCCGCCAGCGCGGACAACGTGGGCTTCTTCTTCGGCGAGGACGTCTTCCTGGCCGTCGGCTCGATCCTGCTGATCACCGGATTCGTCAACACGACCTACCACACCCAGCTGGAACCGCTGAGCCTGGCGCTGTGGGCCATTCCCACCGCCCTGTGCGCGCTCGCCGTCCACGGCTGGCGGCTGCTGCGCCTGGACCGCACCCTGGACCGCGCTATGGAGCCTCTCGCGGCGGCCCGCCGGACGGAGGCCGTCAAGTGATCAAGGCGGAGTGGTTCTTCTGGCTCGTCGGCGGCATCTTCCTCGTCATGGCCGCCCAGATGCTCACCGACCGCACCAACCCCAAGCGCCTGGGCACCGCCGCGTTCTGGGGCCTGCTGGGCCTCGGCTTCGTCTACAGCACCTGGGTGGCCGACAAGTCCGCGCCCGCCGAACCGCTGGGCGCCGCCGTCCTCGTCATGGTCTGCCTCGCGGGCTTCGGCTTCACCGGCCGCGGCGAAGCCCGCACGGCCACCCCCGAGCAGCGGGCGGCGAGCGCGGAGCGGCACGGCTCCCGGCTCTTCGTGCCCGCGCTCACCATTCCCGTCGTCGCCCTGGTCTGCGCCGTCGGCGTCAAGCGGATCCACCTCGGCGGTCAGCCGGTGCTGCAGAGGGGCAGCGAGACCGTCCTGGGGCTCGGCATCGGGGCCGTCGTCGCGCTCGTCGTGGGCATGGTGATGCTGCGCGAGCGGCGCGTGGCCACACCCCTGCACGCCGGGCGGTCGATGCTGGAGTCCATGGGGTGGGCCATGCTGCTGCCGCAGCTGCTCGCCACGCTCGGCGCGATCTTCTCCGTCGCCGGGGTGGGCGAGCAGGTCCGCAGGATCACCACGACCGTGCTCCCGGACGGCTCCGCCTTCCTCGGGGTGGTCGCCTACTGCGTGGGCATGTTCCTGTTCACCGTCGTCATGGGCAACGCCTTCGCCGCCTTCCCCGTCCTGACCGCCGCCGTCGGCTGGCCGGTCCTGGTCGAGCAGCACCACGGCAACGCGCCCGCCGTCCTGGCCGTCGGCATGCTCGCCGGCTTCTGCGGCACCCTCGTGACCCCGATGGCCGCCAACTACAACTTCGTCCCCGCCGCCCTGCTGGAGCTCAAGGACCCCTACGGGCCCATCAAGGCCCAACTCCCGACGGCCTTCGTCCTGCTCGGCTGCAATATAGCCATCATGTCCGTTTTCGCCATCTGAGGGCGGGCCGTTCGAGGGGCGGTCGGTTCACCGCCCGAGCGGCGGCCGGACGGCTGCCCGGCGGGGCGAGCCCGTGCCGTTTCGTCCGTTGTCAGGGTGACCGCCTACTCTGTGCGACGTGACTTCTCCAGCCCCGGCCGCCGCTCCGCCCCAGCTCAACGGGGTAACAGCACGCCCAGCCCCCGGCCCGGCCGCCGACGAGGGCCTGGCCCGGAGGCTGCGCGCGCTCGCCTGCACCGCGCCCCTGCACGACCTCGACGCGCGCAAGGCCAACCTCGCGGGCGAGTTCGGCGTGTACGCCATGGCGGAGGTGGCGCTGGCCGCCATCGACCTGGTCACGCTCAACATGGACTTCGACACCGGGGCCGACCACGAGCAGATAGTCACCAGGCTCCAGCCGCGCGTCGCCGCCCAGGCGCCCGAGCGGCCCCACGGCGAACACGAGCGCGTCGCCCGCTGGGTCCTGGAGAACCTGATCAACGTCGGCAGCGTCGACCGCGGCTTCCGCGCCGTCTACGGCACCTTCGGGGCGGACGGCGCGTACGTGCGGCGCGACTACGACTTCAAGCTCATCGAGGAGGTCCCCGGCCCCGGCGGCACCGTCTTCCTGCGGACGACCGACGAGGCCGTCAACGTCCTGGTCGGCGCCCTCGACACGGACGTCACCAGCGCGCAGATCGCCGCCGAGGTGAAGCTGGAGGTCCTCATCAGCCGGGGCCGCCTCGCCGACGCCCAGCTCGCCGCCGAACAGGCCCGCTACCGGACCGTCCAGTACGCCGAGACCCTGCGCAAGACCCTGGACGCCACCCGCCGCAACGTCCGCGCGGTGGACTGGCTCAGCGCCGTCCCCGACATGATCGCCGAGGCGCTCGAGCACGTCGCCGACCGCTACCGCCACGAGAACGCGATCCTGACGAACATCCGCAAGGCTCGCGACGAGGCGGAGGACCCCGAGCACAAGCGGCGCGCCGCCGAGCTCGTCGACATCGTCAAGGACTGCATCCGCCGCCACACCCAGCTGCAGTCCCGCCTGCTGGAGGCCGGGCCGCTCTTCCGCGCCGAGCAGGACCGGCAGGCCTTCGCCACCCCCGCCGCCCACGCCGGCCTCGACCTGTACGGGCAGCTGCTGGCGCCCCTGCTGCCGCTGGCCGTCGAGGAGGCGGGCCGCGTCACGGACGCCTTCTTCGCGCGCGGCACCGGCCTGCGCACGCCCGCCGCGGTGCGCGTCGGCGACCTCGTCGAGATGCTGCTGAGCCCGCCCGCCGAGCGGGAGCACCTGGGCGCGGAGATGCCCGAGCCCGACCTGATCGCCACGCCGGACGACAGCCGCTTCAGCGAGGAACAGCTCGCGAGCGCCCTCGAGCTCCTGGCCCTGCCCCCGGACGCCCCGCGCCGCCTGTCCGGACTCCTGGCCGAGGCCCGCCGCCGCGACCCCGAACTGCCCTACCTCCTCGCCCTGCTGGCCGTCCACGCCGCGAGCCCCTCGGTCGGCACCGCCTACCGCCAGGGCGAGCAGTCGCTCCTCTTCGCCGTCGACGACGGCACGCCCCTGGAGGACCCCGAGTTCGGAGGCGCCGACCTCATCGTGGGCACCGCCCTGCTGGACGCCGCCGGCATGGCGGCCGACCGCCAGGAGGCGACATGACCGCCGGACGCCAGGGGATGTCCCGCCCCTCCGCTGAGCGCAACCACCCCGGTCCGGCTCGGCGGTGCCGAACCGGCTGCACCTCCCCGCACAACCCACCGCAGGAGCACACACCGTGACCGAGTACGACGCCGAGGCCCCGGAAGAGCCGGGCACCGCCGAACCAGGCGAAACCGGCGAACCCCGAGCGGCGAGCGGCAACGTCACCCCCGCCGACGCCGCGGACGCCGCCCGGCTCGTCGCCTTCGGCCTCCAGCCCAAGCTGCAGCCCGCCCGCGACGCCGAGTACGCCGAGCTGCTGCGCCGCCACCGTGACGACCCGGCGTTCGCACGCCTGGCCGACGCCGTCGCCGCCGGGCTCGGGCTGGTCGTCCTCGAGGTGTCCACCCGCGCCGGCATGGCCGTCACCGCCGCCGAGGACTCCGTCTTCGCCGTCCGCATGGGCGACTACGCCCGCCGGGCCACCGCCGACTCCGGCGACCGCTTCCTGCACGGGCTCGCCCACCTCGCGGTGGCCGCGATGGCCTTCCCGCGCCCCGAGGACCTCGCCGACGACGGCTACATCGGCCGCGTCACCGTCAACGGCGTCGACGCGTTCGTCCGCCAGGCCTGCCGCCGCCTGGAGGAGCGGGCCGCGGCCCAGGGGGAGAACACCGACCCCACCACCGACGCGCCCGGCCTCGAGGCCGCCTGGCGGGTCTACGCGCGCCGCAGCGCCACCGGAGCCACCAAGGACGCCCGCCGCTTGGCCGGCTCCACCACCGGCATCATCGCCAAGGCCGTCGCCTTCCTCGTCGACTCCGGCTTCCTGCAGCGCACCGGCGACGACGCCGGCGGCGCGTTCCGCACCACGGCCCGCTACCAGCTGCAGGTCCGCGACATGGCCGGCTCCGCCGCCATGGCAGAGCTGCTGGAACTGGGCGTGGTGCCGGTGACCGACGGCAGCGCCACCCTGCTGCCGCCGGACGACGCCGACGCCCTCGACCTGGTGGCCGACGCCGGCCTGCCCTTCCACTCCGCCTGACCCCCGGGCGCCCCGCCGCGCGCGTCCCGCCCGAACCGACCGAACCAACCGCCCGTCACGACAACGAGAGTCCGCCATGTACGAGCTGTCCCGGGTCCGCCTCTACTCCATCGGGCCCGCCGGTGCGCGCTACGCCGACACCGTGCTGGACCTGCGCGGAGTGGGCGCGCCGGTGCCCTCTCCCGCGCCCGCGCAGGCGGAGTTCTTCGAGGACGAGCCGGTCGGCCCGCCGCGCCGCCCCGCACCCGCGGGCGTGCTCTTCCTGGAGAACGGCGGCGGCAAGTCGGTCCTGCTCAAGCTGATCTTCTCCGTGATGCTGCCCGGCCACCGCAACACCCTGGGCGGCGCCAGCTCCGGCGTGCTGCGCAAGTTCCTCCTCGCCGACGACTGCGGGCACGTCGCCCTGGAGTGGCAGCACGTTCTGACCGGCGAGTCCGTAGTGGTCGGCAAGGTCAGCGAATGGCGCGGCCGCCAGGTCTCCAACGACCCGCGCAAGTTCGCCGAGGCCTGGTACTCCTTCCGCCCCGGCCCCGGACTGAGCCTCGACTCGCTGCCGGTCGCCGAGTCCACCGCGATGCGGCCGAGGGCGGACGGCGCCTCCGGCGCGCGCGGCCGCCGCCGCACCATGAAGGGCTTCCGCGACGCCCTCACCGAGGCCGGCAAGGCCTACCCCAATCTCGACGTGGTGTGGGAGGAGATCCACGAGCGCTGGAACGAACACCTCGGCGAGCTCGGCCTGGACCCCGAACTCTTCCGCTACCAGCGCGAGATGAACGCCGACGAGGGCGAGGCCGCGGGCCTGTTCGCCGTCAAGAACGACTCCGACTTCACCGACCTGCTGCTGCGCGCGGTCACCGACACCCGCGACACCGACGGCCTCGCCGACCTGGTGCACGGCTTCGCCCACAAGCTGGGCCGCCGCGCCGAGCTGACCGCCGAACGGGACTTCACCGCCGGCTCCCTCGACCTGCTCTCCCGCATCGCCGAGGCCGCGGACCGGCGCGAGAAGGCCCGCGCGGTGCACGCCGGCGCCGAGGGCCGCACCCGCGTCCTGGCCCGCCGGCTCTCCGCGCGCGGCGCCGAGGAGCGCGGCCGCGCGGCCGAACTGGCCGGACAGGTCGCCGCCGCCGCGCACGCCGTCACCGACGCCGAGACCGCGCGGGGCCGCGCCTCGCTGGTCTCCGCCGAACTCGCCTACCGGCACGCCTCCCTGGCGCTGGCCGCCGCCGAGAAGGCCGCCGCCGCCCAGCGCCGCGAGCTCAACGACGCCCGTACCCTGCACTCCGCGTGGCAGGCCGCCGAGACCGTGCTGCGCCACCGGGCCGCCGCCGACCGCTCCGCGCGCGTGGCCGCCGCCATCCACGAGGCCGAGCGCGACGCCGCGCCGGCCCTGGCCGCCCGCACCCAGGCCGCCGTCGAGCTGGTGCGCGCCCTCAACGCCGCGGCCGAGAAGGGCGAGCAGCTCGCCAACGAGCAGGAGGAGCGTTCCGCCGCCCTCCAGGAGGCGAGCGAGGCCGCCCACCGCGACGCCACCTCCGCCGCCACCGAGGCCCAGCGCGCCCGCAGCGAGTCGGGCCACCTGCGCCAGCGCCTGGCCGAGGTCGAGCAGGAGACCGCCGAGGCCGTCCGCGCCGGCTGGCTCGACGACACCGCCCCCGACGCCGACCCCGCCCGCGCCGCGCTCGCCGCCAGCGACGCCGAGAAGCCGGCCGTCGCCGCCTACGAGTCCGCCCGCGAGTCCGCCCGGCAGGCCGCCGACCGGGCCAAGGAGGCGGCCGCCGCCGAGTCCCGCGCCGAGCTCGCCGCCCACCGCGCCGGCGACGCCGCCACCGCGGCCGAAGGCGCCTACGACGCCGAGCGCCGCGCCGCAGAGTCCATCGGCTCCGAGCAGCGCCTGGTCGAGCTCCTGGGCCTGCCCCAGCAGGCGGCCTCCGGCCCGGTGCCGGCACAGCGCGCCTCCGGTGACGGCGACACCCGCCCGGCCGGCCCCCTGACCGCCGGCGAGCTGGACCGCAACGCCGACGCGCTGCGCGAACTGCTCGACGACAACGTCGCCTCCGCCGAGCGCCAGCTGTTCGAGCTGCGGACCGCGGCGGCCGACGACTCCCGCATCCTGGGCGCGCTCGGCGACGGCGGCCTGCTGCCGCCCAGTGCCGACGTGCTGGCCGCCGTCGAGTTCCTCGGCGAGCACGGCATCCCCGCCCTGCCGGGCTGGCGCTACCTCGCCCAGTCCGTCGACCCGGCGCGGCACGCCGCCGTGCTGGCCGCGCGCCCCGAGCTCGTCGACGGCGTCGTGATCACCGACGTCGGCTCCCACGCCCGCGCCCGCGAGGCGCTCGCCGCGGCCTCCCTGCTGCCGCGCTCCGCCGTGGCCGTCGGCACCGCCGCCGCGCTCCTCGCCCCGGCCCCGGAGCGCGACGCGGGCGAGACGGACGTCTTCCTGGTGCCGCCGAACCCCGCCATGCACGACGAGCGGGCCGCCGACGAGGAGCGGTACGCGCTGCGCGAGCGGGCCATGGCCCGCGACGAGGAGATCCGCGCCGTGGCGGCCCGCCTCGCCGGCGACCGCGCCCTGGCCGCCCGGCTCGCGTCCTGGCGGGCCGGCTGCCCGGCCGGGCGCCTGGCCGAGCTGGCCGCCGCGGCCGAGCACGCCCGCACGGTCGCCGACGCCGCGCAGCAGGCGCTCGCCGAGGTCCGCGCCGCCCGTGCCGAGGCGGAGGAGACCGCCGCCGAGACGGCCCGGGTCCGCGACGAGCGGCAGGAGACCGCCCAGCGCGCCCGCCGCGTCGCCGACGCCCTGGCCGGCCTCGCCTACCGGCTGCGCGAGCGCGCCAACTGGCAGAGCCGGCAGCGCGAACTGGCCGAGGAGGCCGCCGAGGCGGAGGAGCGCGCCGAGGCGTACGTGGACCGTGCCCGCGCCGCCGACGAGGACCGCCGCGCCGCCCAGCGCGCCGCCGACGACGCGCGCCGCACCGCGCGCGCCCTGCGCGCCGAGCGGGCGGAGATCGCGGGCGCGCCCGACGAGGTCCCCGAGGGCACCGAGCCGCCCGCCGCCTCCCTGCCCGCCCTGCGCGAGGCCTACCGCACCGCCTCCCAGGTCTACGAGAAGGTCGGCGTCGGCGCCGACCTGCGCGCCGAGCAGGCCCGCGCCGAGAGCGACGAGAGCGCCGCCCGCGCCGAGCTCGACCGCCTCACCAACAAGGTGCGCACCCGCGCCGCCCAGCTCCTGGAGGGCACCGACGGCGCCGACGGCCCCTCCCGCCAGGCCGCGGCGGCCCGCGCCGAGTCGCTCGTCCAGATGCTGGAGAGCCGCGCGTCCACCGCCAGCGAGCAGCTGGGCCGGCTGCGCGGCGAGGCCGAACGGCTCGCCCCCGCCGACGAGGAGGCCCACACCGAGCTCCCCGAGGAGCTGGTGCCCGCCGACGCCGACCGGGCCAAGGAACTGCTGCGCACCGCCACCGCCGAGCTCGCCGCCCGCACCGAGGCGCTGGAGACCGCCCGCACCGTCCACGCCGACCTGCTGCGCGCCCACCGCTCCGCCGAGGACGCGGCCACCGGCTTCGACGACACGGCCGCCCTGCTGCGCGACCTGCTGCGCGACAACTCCCCCGAGGAGAACCCCGAGCAGCCCGAGCCCTACACCGGCTCCCTCGAGGAGGCCCGGCAGGCCGCGGCCGAGGTGCGGCGCTCCCTGCGCGGCTGCGCCGGCGACCTCTCCGCCGCCGAGGCCGCGGTCCGCGAGGCCGGCGACGTGCTCGTCCGGCACGCCAACTCCACCCGCTACGAGCAGGTGCGCACCCCCGCCCGCCAGCAGATCCGCGAACTGCCCGCCGCCGCCCTGCCCGAACATGCCACGGCCTGGGCGGAGGCCTTCGCACCCCGCCTGCGCGTGCTGACCGATGAGCTGGAACAGCTCGAGCGCAACCGCGACAGCATCGTCGACCGGCTGCGCGGCCTGGTGGAGTCCTCGCTGGCCACGCTGCGTTCGGCGCAGCGCCTGTCCCGGCTGCCCGAGGGGCTGGGGGAGTGGTCGGGCCAGGAGTTCCTGCGCATCCGCTTCGAGGATCCGGACCAGTCCACGCTCACCGAGCGCCTGGGCGAGGTCATCGACGAGGCCACCCGCTCCGCCGTGAAGAAGAACTCCGACCTGCGCCGGGACGGCATGTCCCTGCTGCTGCGCGGCGTACGGGCGGCCCTGCTGCCGCGCGGCGTGGCCGTGGAGATCCTCAAGCCGGACGCGGTGCTGCGCGCCGAGCGGGTGCCGGTGGGCCAGATGGGCGACGTCTTCTCCGGCGGCCAGCTGCTGACCGCCGCGATCGCGCTCTACTGCACCATGGCGGCGCTGCGCAGCAACGACCGCGGCCGCGACAAGCAGCGGCACGCGGGCACGCTGTTCCTCGACAACCCCATCGGCCGCGCCAACGCCACCTACCTGCTGGAGCTCCAGCGGGCCGTCGCCGACGCGCTGGGCGTCCAGCTGCTGTACACCACCGGCCTCTTCGACACCACGGCGCTGGCCGAATTCCCCCTGGTCATCCGGCTGCGCAACGACGCGGACCTGAGGGCGGGCCTGAAGTACATCAGCGTCGAGGAGCACCTGCGGCCGGGGCTGCCGCAGCCGCAGGACCCCGACGCCGAGAAGGTGCACGGCGAGATCACGGCCACGCGGATGTTCCGCCGCCCCACGGAGGAGGAGGCCGCACCGGCGGGACGGTAGCGGCTCCGCCGGCACCACCGCGTCCGCGCCTTCCCCGACGGCCCGTCCGCCGGGGAAGGCGCTGCCCGCCGGCGGCCGGTCAGGGGAAGCGCGGGGAGCGTGCCCGGCGTATCCCGCGCGCCGAGCTGCTGGGCACGGACACCACGCCGTGCCGCTGCAGCCACACCTGACGCGTCACCAGCACATCGAGCACGCCCCACGTCGCGGCCACCGTGCTGGCCACCGCGCACAGCACCGCCGGGAACGCGTACCAGGAGCCGGCGAGCGCGAACAGTATCGTGACCATGGTCACCACCAGCGTCACCGCGACGATCAGGCCCGCCCGCACCGCGGACGACCGGACCGGGTCGGGCATCCTCGGCCTGCGGGCCGGCTCCTCGACCCACAACGGCCTGCGGGCGCGGTACGACGGCACGTCGTGCACACGGTCGTGGTCCATCGGCGGCTCACCTCCCCCAGTGGCTGCCCCGCACGGGCTCTTCCCAAAAGCACCCAAAAATAAGGAGCGAACGGCGGCCGCCGAAGGTTCCCCCGCACGGGAGGATTCCGGCGGGCAGGGGAAATCCGGCCAGACCGCCGTCCGTCCGCCGCACTGGCCTTCGAGTCACGTACCCCGCAGTAGTAGGCTCACGCCGCATTACTGCACGCCGCATCACTGTCGGAACACCACCCCCGGGCGCCGGGGTTGACGTAGGGGAGGCCATGCGCTTTCGCGGGAAGTCGATCCGCCGGAAGATCGTGGCGCTGCTGCTGGTGCCCCTGGTGTCCCTGACCGGATTGTGGGCGTTCGCCACCGTCATCACCGGCACCGAGGCCGCCCAGCTGCTCTCCGTCGCCGACGTCATGCGCAAGGTCGGCTACCCCGCCGAGGACATGGCCCGCGCCCTGCAGAAGGAGCGCCGCCAGACCCTCGTCCACCTCGCCGATCCCGGCCGCGCCGACGCGCTGGCCGAACTGCGCGCCCTGCAGCGTGCCACCGACCGGACGGTCACCACCTTCCGCTCCCGCGTCGACGGCGGCGTGCGCGACGAGATGAGTGCCGACTCCGCGCGCCGCTTCCACGCCATCGAGAAGAGCCTCGACAGCATCGAGGGCCTGCGCCGCAGGGTCGAGGACAACACGGTCACCCGCTACAGCGCCCTCCAGGCCTACAACGAACTCATCGAGCCGTACTACGACTTCCTGGGCAGCCTCAGCGCCCTCCAGGACGCCGACATGGACAAGCAGGGCCGCGCCCTGGTCGGCCTCACCCGCGCCCGCGAGGCCGTCTCCCGCGAGGACGCCCTGCTCGCCTCCGCCCTCGCCGCCGGCAGCATGAGCCGCCAGGACCTGCGCGCCTTCTCCGACCGCGTCGCCGAACGCAGGATCCTCTACAGCACCAACCTGGCCCTGCTGCCCGTCGCCGACCAGAAGATCTTCGAGGACTACTGGCGCGGCACCAACGCCCAGGCGCTGGGCGCCGCCGAGGACACCGTCGTCCTCGCCGGCGCCTCCCGGGCCGTCCACGTCATCGACGCCCGGCGCTGGCAGTCCGCCGTCACCCCCGTCCTCGACGACCTCGGCCGGATGGGCACCGAGGCCAGCCACCGGTTCGGCGACCGCGTCCAACCGGTGGCCATCGGCGTGCTGACCAAGGCCGCGATCGCCGGCGTCCTGGGCCTCGCCGCCCTGGTCTGCTCGCTCGTCATCTCCCTGCGCGTGGGCCGCGGACTGGTGCGGGACCTGAGCCGGCTGCGCCGGGAGGCCCACGAGGTCTCCGGCGTCCGGCTGCCCGCCGTGATGCGCCGCCTGGCCGCCGGCGAGCGCGTCGACGTCGAGACCGAGGCCCCCCGCCTCGCCTACGGCCCCGACGAGCTCGGCCAGGTGGGCCAGGCCCTCAACACCCTCCAGCGCGCCGCCGTCGAGGCCGCCGTCAAGCAGGCCGAGATGCGCCGCGGCGTCTCCGACGTCTTCGTCAACCTCGCCCGCCGCAGCCAGGTCCTGCTGCACCGCCAGCTGACTCTGCTGGACACCATGGAGCGCCGCACCGAGGACACCGACCACCTCGCCGACCTCTTCCGCCTCGACCACCTCACCACCCGCATGCGCCGCCACGCCGAGGGACTGGTCATCCTCTCCGGCGCCGCCCCCTCCCGGCAGTGGCGCAAGCCCGTCCAGCTCATGGACGTCGTACGGGCGGCCGTCGGCGAGGTCGAGGCCTACGAGCGCATCGAGGTGCGCCGCCTGCCCCGGCTGGCCCTCAGCGGCCCCGCCGTCGCCGACCTCACCCACCTCGTCGCCGAACTGCTGGAGAACGCCACCGTCTTCTCCCCGCCGCACACCGCGGTCCAGGTCCACGGCGAGCGCGTCTCCAACGGCTTCACCCTCGAGATCCACGACCGCGGCCTGGGCATGGACGCCGACGCCCTGCTCGAGGCCAACCTCCGCCTCGCCGAGACGCCCGAGTTCGAGCTGTCCGACACCGACCGCCTCGGCCTGTTCGTGGTCAGCCGGCTCGCCGAGCGGCAGGGCGTGCGCGTCTCGCTCCAGCCCTCCCCGTACGGCGGCACCACGGCCGTGGTGTTCATCCCCGCCGCGCTGCTGAGCGAGGGAGCGCCCCGCAGGACGAACCCCGCCGCCGAGGACACCGGCGGCCGGCCCGTCGTACGGCCCACAGCGGCGCAGGAGCGCAAGGCGCCGGGCTACTCCTACCAGGAGGAGTTCGACCCGCGCGACGGCCTGTTCCCCCTCGGCGCCGCCATCGACCTGGATGCCACGCCCTCCCCGTTCGAGGCCGGGCCCGGCGACGGCACGGAGGACGCCGGCGGCATCCTGCGCCGCCTGGCCGCCGGGCCCGTCCCGCCGGGCGAGCAGCACCAGCAGGCGGATGACGGGCCCACGCCGCTGCCGCGCCGCAGGCCCCCCGTCCTGGTCTCCGACCACGGACGCATCGTCACCGGCACGCGCCCCGCGAAGGATCCGGCCGGCGGCCCCGGGCAGGAGCGAACGCCCACCGGCGGCCTGCCCCGGCGCGTGCGCCAGGCCAGCCTCGCCCCCCAGCTCAAGGAGCCCCCGGCCCGCGCCCGGCCGCTGCCCGACCCCGCGGCGCCCGGAGCCGACCGCGACGCCGACGAGGTACGGGCCAGGATGAGCGCCATGCAGCGCGGCTGGCAGCGCGGCCGGGAGGACAATGGGGCGATCGACTCACCGAGCACACCAGCACCAGGAACAACAACTGAGGGGGACGGTCGATGACCGCACCGAAGTCCGCGATACGCAACGCCCCGGCGCAGCCCGGCCAGACCCGGCCGGCCGCCGCCGCGGGCGAGCTCAACTGGCTCCTCGACGACCTCGTCGAGCGCGTCGGCAGCATCCGCAAGGCCCTCGTCCTGTCCGGCGACGGCCTGGCCACCGGCACCTCGAAGGACCTCAGCCGGGAGGACGGCGAACACCTGGCCGCCGTCGCCTCCGGCTTCCACAGCCTCGCCAAGGGCGTGGGCCGGCACTTCGACGCGGGTGACGTCCGCCAGACCGTGGTCGAACTGGACCAGGCGTTCCTGTTCGTCACCGCCGCCGGCGACGGCAGCTGCCTGGCCGTCCTCGCCGACGCCGACTCCGACATCGGCCTGGTCGCCTACGAGATGACCCTGCTCGTCAAACGCGTGGGCGCGCACCTGGCCACCGCTCCGCGGGCCGGCGCCGCCGACGAGTGACGGGCGGCATGACCGGAGACCATTGGTACGACGACGCGGCGGGCCCGGTGGTCCGCCCGTACACCATGACCCGGGGCCGCACACGGGGCCCCGCGGAGGACCGGCTCGACCTGATCGCGCTCGTCATCGCCGAGGACTTCCTGGCCGAGCACCCGGACGACGTGCACGCCGTCGCCGACCGGACCCTGTCCCCGGAACACCTCGACATCGCCGACCTGGTCCGCGCCGACCCCCGGTCCGTGGCCGAACTGGCCGCCGGACTCGACCTGCCGGTCGGCGTGGTGCGGGTCCTGGTGGGTGACCTCATCGACGCCGGCTACGTCCGCGTCTCCCGCCCGGTCCCGCCCGCCGAACTGCCCGACGAGGGCATCCTGCGCGAGGTCATCGAGGGCCTGCGCGCCCTGTGACACACCCGGCCGGAACGGGGGCCGGCCGGGGGTTGTCGACCGGCGGCCCTTTACGGAACGATCACTATCACGGGGGAGCGCGATGCCGCACTGACCCTGAATCGGAGGAAAAACCCATGGTGTTCGGGCGCACTGACCGCCGCATACCGCCCGCGGTCACTCCCGTGGCCCTCAAGCTCCTGGTCGCCGGCGGCTTCGGCGTGGGCAAGACCACCCTGGTCGGCGCCATCAGCGAGATCAAGCCGCTGCGCACCGAGGAGCTCCTCACCGAGGCGAGCCGCCCGGTCGACGACACCGCCGGCGTCGAGGGCAAGCGCACCACCACCGTCGCCATGGACTTCGGCCGGATCACCCTCCGCGACGACCTCGTCCTCTACCTGTTCGGCACCCCCGGCCAGAACCGCTTCTGGTTCCTGTGGGACGAGCTGGCCCAGGGCGCGCTGGGCGGGGTCGTCCTCGCCGACACCCGCCGCCTGGAGGACTGCTTCGCGGCCGTCGACTACTTCGAGCGCCGGGGCATCGCCTTCACCCTCGCCGTCAACTGCTTCGACGGCGCCGAACGCCACCCCGAGGAGGCCGTGCGCGACGCACTCGACCTCGACCCCGGCGTGCCCGTGGTGATGTGCGACGCCCGCGAGCGTGAGTCGGTCAAGGAGGTCCTGGTCTCCGTCGTCGAGCACGCCCTGGCCGACGGGGTGGTCGGCCGCAGGCCGGCGACCGTCTGAGACCGGGCGGCGGCGCTCAGCGCACGGGGAAGTCGAAGTAGGTGTCCGGGTACGGCTCACCGCGCAGCGTGTAGTGCCACCACTCCTCCGGCAGATTGACGAAGCCGGCCCGTTCCATCGTTGCCTTCAGCAGTAGCCGGTTCGCCCGCTGCCGGCCCGTGACGCGCGGGTCGAGGGTGTGGGACAGCGTGTCGAAGCAGTCGAAGCCGGTCCCCATGTCCACCGAGTTGTCCGGGAAACGCTCGGCCTTCGGCGCGAAGCACGGCACCAAGGGCTCACCCGGTACGTACGGACGGGTGGGAAGCGCCGGCAGCCGTACGATCGTCAGATCCAGCGTGCTGCCCCTGCTGTGCCCCGACTTCGCGGCGATGTAGCCGTCCTCGAACAGCCGCGACTTCTCCACGCGCGGATAGAACTCCCCCTTCATCCGCACGTCCCGCAGGTCCTTCGCCCACTCCACGAAGTCGTTCACCGCACGCTGCGGCCGGTAGCAGTCGTATACCTTGAGCGTATAGCCCTGACGCAGCAGCACCCGCTGCGCCCGGCGCAGCGCCTCGGCGGCCGGACGCGTCAGCAGGCACCGGGGCCGCAGATAACCGTCGATGCGATGACCCGTGAAATTGTGGACGGTGGTGTAGCGCATCTCCTGGACGATGGTGGGATCCACATCGGCGAGGGCGACGAACCCCGCCGGCGGCGCGGAACGCGGCGCCGCCACGGCGGCGGGAGGGGACATCAGAGCGGCGGACAGCGCCGCCAGCGACAGGGCCATGACACGCCATACGGCGGAGAACTTCGACATGGCCCCTCCACATACCAGCCGCGACGGCCCGCGCGGAAGGGGTCGCGCGGGAGGGGGGCGCGCACCACCGCCTGTCTCAGCCGTGCGTCCGCACCCGGTACCCCACCTCCGCCGCGCCCTCCTGCTCGACCGTCACCACCCCGCCGCGCGAACGCGTCGTGAAGCGCACCACCTCCGGCCGCTCCCACCCCTCGCCCGCGTCCGTGATCAGCACCCCGCCGCCCGTACGCCCCGGAGCCGGCGCCCACACCTCCAGCTCCACCTCCCCGTCCGCACCCGCCACCGGCACCACCGAACCCGCGCGCGCCAGCACCGGAACGCGCGACAGCGGAGCGTCCAGGAGCACCTGCCCCGGCCCCTCGTACGCCCGGCCCGTCGCCGTGTCGTACCACCGCCCGCGCGGCAGCCGCACCGCCCGCCGGTCGGCCCCCGCCTCCAGCACCGGCGCCACCAGCAGCGAATCACCCAGCAGGAACGCGTCCTCGCAGTCCCGCAGCACCCGGTCCTCCGGCGAACGCCACCACAACGGCCGCACATACGGCGCCCCCGTCCGCTGGGCCAGATGCGCCAGCGTCACGAAGTACGGCAGCAGCCGCGTCCGCTCCCGCAGCGCCGCGGCCGCGTGCTCCAGCACATGCGCGCCGAACTCCCACGGCTCCCGCCGTCCCGCCGACATCGCCGCGTGCGTACGGAACAACGGCAGATACGCCCCCAGCTGGAACCACCGCACATACAGCTCGGGCGAGGGGAACCCCGTGAACCCGCCGATGTCCGGCCCCGAGTACGGCACCCCGCACAACCCCAGCCCCAGCACCAGCGCCAGCGACGCCCGCAGCCCCGGCCAGCCCGTCGCCACGTCACCCGACCACGTGCCGCCGTACCGCTGCATGCCCGCCCAGCCCGAACGCGAGAACAGGAAGGGCCTGTCCTGCGGCCGCAGTTCGCACAGCCCCTCGTAACCCGCGCGCGCCATGGCCAGCCCGTACACGTTGTGCGCCTCACGGTGGTCACCGCCCCGCCCCTCCAGGGCGTGCCGGGCCGAGAGCGGCAGCGAGCGGTCGCCGAACGCGGCGAACGACACCGGCTCGTTCATGTCGTGCCAGAACCCGGAGAAGCCCTGCACCAGCCGCTCCGCGTACAGCCCGCCCCACCACCGGCGCACCCCCGGATCGGTGAAGTCCGGGAAGACCGACTCGCCCGGCCACACCTCGCCCCGCACCAGCCGCCCCCGCGCGTCCCTCACGAACGCGTCCGCCTCCACCCCGTCGTCGTACACCGCGAGCCCCGGCTCGGCCTTGACCGCCGGATCCACGATGGACACCAGCCGCACCCCCTCCCGGCGCAGATCCGCCGCCATCCCCGGCAGATCGGGAAACCGCTCCCGGTCCACCGTGAACACCCGGTGCCCCCGGTAGTGGTCGATGTCCAGATGCAGTGCCGACAGCGGAAGCCCACGCTCCAGGTAACCCGCCACCACCCGCCGCACCTCCCGCTCGCTGCCGAACCCCCAGCGCGCGTGCTGATACCCCAGCGCCCACGCCGGCGGCAGCGCGGCCGGACCCGTCAGCGCCGCCCAGCCGTGCAGCACCCGCGCCGGCGTACCCACCATCACCCAGTAGCGCAGCGGCCCCCCGTCCATCCGGATCTCACAACGCCCCGGCCGGTCGTGCCCCGACCCCGCGCCCTCCTCGCCCTCCGCCAGCGACACCCTGCCGTCCCACGTGTTGTCGTGGAACACCAGGTGCGTCCCCGCGTCCGCCACCACCAGCTGCACCGGCATCGTGATGTACAGCGGATCCTCACCCGGCTCGAACGGCCCCGGATCGGTGTTCCACAGCCGGTACGAGCCGTCCCGCAGCCGCGGCCCCGCCGCCCGTCCGCCCAGCCCGAAGAACCGCGCGTCCGCCGCCACCTCCGACCGCTGCACCCAGCGCGCCCCGCCCGGCACCCGCGCCGCCGGCTCCCACCAGCGCGGCGGCAGATCACGGCGCAGCACCACCCCGCCCGGCGTGCGCACCTCCACCACGCCGTGCCGCGAGACCACCACCAGCACCCGCTCGGACACCACCCGCCAGCCACCGTCCGTGTCCGGCTCCAGCACCGCCCGCTCGTCGGCGTCCGGAACCGGCCCGGCCAGCGCGTACGACGGCTCCGGCTCCGCGCCGTCCCAGCCGCAGAACACCGCGCCCCCTGCCGCCACCCGGACCCGCAGCGACGACCGCGCGAACCGCACCACCCCGCCCCCCGGCTCCGGATCCGCCCCCACCGCCGCACCCGGCACCCGCGCCCGCCCCGCCCCCGGCCGAGGCAGCCCCATCGCGTCCGCCCGCTGCCTGCGCCACGCCGACCGCACGGAACGCAGCCCCTGAGCGCTCCCCACCACCCGCAACGCGGCCATCCACTTCACCGACCGCACAACGTCACCAGCGTCCATGCCGCTCACCCTGCCACCCGCCCCCACCGGTGCGTGCACCGTTCAACTGCCGTTCACCCCCTCAGGGCGATGCCCCCTCACGTGATCTGCGGCGCCAACCCTGGTGCCCGAGTCGATCACATGGCATCGTCCTGGTCAGCCACGTCACGCGCCCACCCCGCACGTGCGCGTGACGCCGCCCACGACGCGTACAGCCCGGGAGCAGCCAGATGACCACCGCACCGCAGCCCGTCGACCGGCCGGAGCCCCTGTGGAGCCCCGGCGAGGACCGCATCGCCAGCGCGCAGGTCACCCGCTTCCACGCCTGGGCGGCCGCCGGACACGGCGCCCCCGCCCCCGTCCCCGGCGACACCGCCGCGAGCTACGCGGCCCTGCACCGCTGGTCGGTGGAGGAGCTCGAGCGCTTCTGGCAGGCCGTCGCCGAATGGTGCGACGTCCGCTTCACCACCCCCTACGCGCGCGTGCTCGCCGACCGCGCCATGCCCGGCGCCCAGTGGTTCCCCGGCGCCGGCCTCAACTACGCCGAACACGCCCTGCGCGCCGCCGAGGACCCCGCCAGAGCCGGCGAGGCGGCTCTGCTGTATGTGGACGAGACCCACGAGCCCCGCCCCGTCACCTGGGCCGGACTCCGCCGCCAGGTCGGCTCCCTGGCCCAGGAGCTGCGCCGCCTCGGCGTGCGCCCCGGCGACCGCGTCAGCGGCTACCTGCCCAACATCCCGCAGGCCGTCGTCGCCCTCCTCGCCAGCGCCGCCGTCGGCGCCGTCTGGACCTCCTGCGCCCCCGACTTCGGCGCCCGCAGCGTCCTGGACCGCTTCCAGCAGGTCGAGCCCGTCGTCCTGTTCACCGTCGACGGCTACCGCTACGGCGGCAAGCGCCACGACCGCACCGACGTCGTCACCGAGCTGCGCGCCGAACTGCCCACCCTGCGCGCGGTCGTCCACATCCCGCTGCTCGGCACCCCCGCCCCGCAGGGAACGCTGGAGTGGGACGACCTGGTGGCGGCCGACGTGGAGCCCGTCTTCGAACAGGTCCCCTTCGACCACCCGCTGTGGGTGCTCTACTCCTCCGGCACCACCGGCCTGCCCAAGGCCATCGTCCAGTCCCAGGGCGGCATCCTCCTCGAACACCTCAAGCAGCTTGCCCTGCACTGCGACCTCGGCCCCGGCGACCGCTTCTTCTGGTACACCTCCACCGGCTGGATGATGTGGAACTTCCTCGTCTCCGGCCTCCTGGTCGGCTCCACCGTCGTCCTCTACGACGGCAGCCCCGGCCACCCCGACACCGCCGCCCAGTGGCGCATCGCCGAACGCACCGGGGCCACCCTCTTCGGCACCTCCGCCGCCTATGTGATGGCCTGCCGCAAGGCCGGCGTCCACCCGGGCCGCGACTTCGACCTCTCCCGCGTCCGCTGCGTCGCCACCACCGGCTCCCCGCTCCCGCCGGACGGCTTCCGCTGGATCCACGAAGAATTCCAGGCGGAGGGCGCGGACGGCATGTGGATCGCCTCGGTCAGCGGCGGCACGGACGTCTGCAGCTGCTTCGCGGGCGCCGTGCCGACCCTGCCCGTGTACATCGGCGAGCTCCAGGCCCCCTGCCTGGGCACGGACCTGCAGGCCTGGGACGCGCACGGCAAGCCCGTCGTCGACGAGGTCGGCGAACTCGTCGTCACCAACCCCATGCCCTCCATGCCGATCCGGTTCTGGAACGACCCCGACGGCAGCCGCTACCGCGACAGCTACTTCGAGATGTTCCCCGGCGTCTGGCGCCACGGCGACTGGATCACCCTCACCTCGCGCGGCACCGTCGTCATCCACGGCCGGTCCGACTCCACCCTCAACCGGCAGGGCGTCCGCATGGGCTCCGCCGACATCTACGAGGCCGTGGAACGCCTGCCCGAGATCCG
The DNA here is from genome assembly GCF_044547045.1 of Streptomyces sp. NPDC053048. Taxonomy (NCBI): domain Bacteria; kingdom Bacillati; phylum Actinomycetota; class Actinomycetes; order Kitasatosporales; family Streptomycetaceae; genus Streptomyces; species Streptomyces sp. NPDC053048. Next base: position 4,524 of record NZ_JBITZS010000008.1, on the reverse strand, counting down.
CGAATCCCTCGTCGTCGGCGTCGAACGGCCCGACGGCGGCTACTGGATGCCGCTGTTCGTCCACCTCGCACCGGGCGCCACGCTGGACGACGCACTCCTCGACCGCATCAAGCGCACCATCCGCGAGCAGCTGTCCCCCCGCCACGTCCCCGACGAGGTCATCGAGGTCCCCGCCATCCCCCACACCCTCACCGGCAAGCGCATCGAGGTCCCGGTCAAGCGGCTCCTCCAGGGCACCCCGCTGGACAAGGCGGTCAACCCCGGATCCGTCGACGACGCCGGACTCCTGGCCTTCTACGAGCGCCTGGGCAGCGAACGCCGCTGACGAACCGGCACCGGAACCCTGCCCGAAGGCCGTTGTCAGTGCCCCCCGTTACGGTGAGTGAGTATCGATCACGCGCACCGAGGGGGAGTCCATGCCGCACACCGACAACGGCCGGAGCCGGAAGCGCCTGAACGCGCGACGCGCGCTACGCACGGAAGCACCCAGCACGGTGGCCGTCCTGGCCGACCGGAAGGACTTCGCCGCCATGCGGCGATACCGGTCCTTCCTCTTCGACGACCACGCCACCTACCTGCGGCAGGTCGAGGGACTGCTGCGCTCCATGGCCGCACAGGGCACCTACACCAGCGTCGCCCTGTTCGACCCCCGCGACTACGAGGAGTACTGCGCCGACCACCACATCGACCCCGACACCGCCGCCAGCCGCACCCGCTACACCGCCGACGTCGCCGCGGCCGGCACCACGATCCCGTACGAGGGCCAGCCCATCGCCCGGCTCCTGCCCCGCCTCGTCGACGAGGCCGAACAACAGGCCACGTGGGAGTACGCCTCCACCCTCCTCTCCCGCGGCGGCGACTGCGCCGCCTGCAGCGAGGACATCGGCAGGGCCGCGTTCGCCCGCGCCTCGAAGGCCCTGCGCCTGCTGATCGAAGCGGTGGGGGAGGGGGCGCACCACCTCGTGTGCAGCGTCCCCCTGGAAGGGAAGCCGCCGCTCATCGCCGTGCTCCACGCCGAGTGCCGCGACGGTGGCCTGTACCTGGGCGAAGCCTCGGCCCTGGTGTTCTGCACGGTCCTCGCGGCCGGCATCGCCCTGGACCGGCCCGGCGGAGTCGTCCTGCGCACCAAAGCCCCCGACCACCCCGAGACGGTCCGCGGCTGGAACGTACGCGACGGCGGCCTCCGCCCGCTGACCGAGGCCGAGGTCTTCGCCGCCTACTGCACCGACGCCGAGACCGGCGAGCCCGTACCGCCGGAGCCCGGCGTCGAGTACCGCGCCGGGATCCCCCTCGACCTGGAGGGAGACGCGTAAGGGCGGACAAAGGAAGAAAGGGGTGTCCCCGCCCGAAGACGGGGACACCCCTCACATCACACGCGCCGACATCACGCGCGCCGGATCACTCGCCGGACAGCACGGCCTGCGCGGCCAGGCGGGCCTCCTCGGCCGAGTCCGTGGCACGGGCGGCAGCCGCGGCGCGCTCGCACTGGGCGAGCGTGTGCTTGGCCAGCGTGGCCCGCACATACGGGATGGAGGCGGCGCCCATGGACAGGCTCGTCACGCCCAGACCGGTCAGCACACAGGCCAGCAGCGGGTCCGACGCGGCCTCACCGCACACGCCACAGCTCTTGCCCTCGGCCTTGGCGGCCTCGGCCGACGCGGCGATCAGGTCGAGCAGCGCGGGCTGCCACGGGTCCTGCAGCCGCGAGACCGCGCCCACCTGACGGTCGGCGGCGAAGGTGTACTGCGCCAGGTCGTTCGTGCCCAGCGAGAGGAACTCGACCTCCTGCAGGATCGAACGCGCCCGCAGCGCGGCGGACGGAATCTCCACCATCGCGCCGAACTTCGCCTGCAGCCCGGCCTCGCGGCACGCGTCCGCGAACGCCCTGGCGTCGGTCCGGTCCGCCACCATCGGGGCCATGACCTCGAGGTAGACCGGCAGTCCTTCGGCCGCCTTGGCCAGCGCGGTCAGCTGCGTCCGCAGCACCTCCGGGTGGTCCAGCAGCGTGCGCAGACCCCGCACCCCGAGGGCCGGGTTGGGCTCGTCGGCCGGCGTCAGGAAGTCCAGCGGCTTGTCCGCGCCCGCGTCCAGCACCCGCACGACCACACGGCCCTCGGGGAACGCCTCGAGCACCTTGCGGTAGGCCTCGACCTGCTTGGCCTCCGACGGCGCCTGCTTGCTGTCGTCCAGGAAGAGGAACTCGGTACGGAACAGGCCCACGCCCTCCGCACCCGCCTCGACCGCGGCCGGCACGTCCGCCGGGCCGCCGACGTTCGCCAGCAGCGGCACCTTGTGCCCGTCGGACGTCGCGCCCGGACCGGACGAAGCGGACAGCGCCGCCTTCCGCTCCTCGGCCGCCCTCGTCAGCTCCGCGCGCTTCTCCGGGCTCGGGTCGACGAAGATGTCACCCGTGCTGCCGTCCACGGCCACCACCGTGCCCTCGGCCAGCTCGCCCGCACCCGGCAGCGCCACCACGGCCGGCACGCCGAGCGCCCGCGCCAGGATGGCGGAGTGACTGGTCGGCCCGCCCTCCTCGGTCACGAAGCCCAGCACCAGCGTGGGGTCGAGCAGCGCGGTGTCGGCGGGTGCGAGGTCCCGCGCGATCAGCACATACGGCTCGTCGCTGTCCGGCACACCCGGCATCGGCACACCCAGCAGGCGCGCGACGATGCGGTTGCGCACGTCGTCCAGGTCGGCCACGCGGCCCGCCAGGTACTCGCCGGCGTTGGCCAGCAGCGCGCGGTAGGCGGCGAAGGCGTCGTACACCGCGCGCTCCGCGGTGCTGCCGACGGTGATGCGCCGTTCGACGTCGGCCATCAGCTCCGGGTCCTGCGCCATCATGGCCTGGGCCTCGAGCACGTGCTGGGCCTCGCCACCGGCCAGGTTGCCGCGCGCGATGAGGTCGGCGGCCACGGCCTCGACGGCCTGGCGCGCACGCCCCTGCTCGCGCGGCGCCTCGTCCGTCGGAATCTGCTTGGCCGGCGGCTCCAGAACCGCCGTGCCCATGTGCCGCACCTCGCCGATCGCCACACCGTGGCTCACGCCGACGCCTCGCAGCGTTGTCTCCATTTCACCCGTCTCCGGTCGGATGCGGCGGACCGAGCCGCCGCAGTGGATGTCGTACGTGCCGCCGGGGGCCACGGCCGTTGCCGGTGCCGCCGACGGCTCAAGGTCACTGCAGGTGAAACGTCACTGCCAGCTGAAGAGGGTGTCGCCGGCCTTGAGGTCGCCGTCCTCACGGATGTCGCCCAGCGCGTCCGGCGTGGCCTCGAGCGCGACGATCGGGCAGACCGGGGACTTGCCGGCCTCCTCGACGGCGACCGGGTTCCAGCGCACGATGTCCTGGCCACGGGTCACGGTGTCGCCCTTGTTGACGAGCAGCTCGAAGCCCTCGCCGTTGAGCTGCACGGTGTCGATGCCGAGGTGGGTGAGCACGCCGTGCCCCTCCCCGTCCACGACGACGAAGGCGTGCGGGTGCAGCGAGACGATGACGCCATCGACGGGCGAGACCGCGGTGGCGGGCTCACGCACGGGGTCGATTGCGGTACCGGGGCCCACCATCGCGCCGGAGAAGACGGGGTCGGGCACTGCCGCGAGCCCGATGGCGCGTCCGGCGATCGGGGACGTCACGGTGGTCATGGGAAGCCTCCCAGAGGTGAAGATTCATCACACGCCGTCACTACCTGTCCTGGACGGCGCGCTGGTCGGAAGCCTAAGTCATAGGAACTGGGGATTCCGCACGGGCGTGCGCGCGAGGACCGTGTGCGGTGAGTAATCGATTTGCCTCGCTCCGGCGGTGCATGTACTGTCGGATCCCTGCCCACGACCGAGGCCCGCAGACAACTGCGAGCGAGGCGAGGGCGGCACTCCAATCGGATGGGATCCAATTCCTGGATCCGCTGTGCTTCTTTGCATGCCTTGTGCATGGAGAGAAACGGGCGGTGAAAGGGCCGGAAAAGTCCTGATAGAGTGTGAAACAACGAAGGGAAGCGCCCGGAGGAAAGCCCGAGAGGGTGAGTACAAAGGAAGCGTCCGTTCCTTGAGAACTCAACAGCGTGCCAAAAGTCAACGCCAGATATGTTGACACCCCGTCCATCTCGATGGATGAGGTTCCTTTAAAGTCCATCCCTGTTACAGGGGATGGCACACACAGCGAGGACGCTGTGAACGACCGGGCTTATTCCGCCTGGTTGTTCCGCTCAACGCGAGTGTAAGACCGGATTACCGGTAAACATTCACGGAGAGTTTGATCCTGGCTCAGGACGAACGCTGGCGGCGTGCTTAACACATGCAAGTCGAACGATGAAGCCCTTCGGGGTGGATTAGTGGCGAACGGGTGAGTAACACGTGGGCAATCTGCCCTGCACTCTGGGACAAGCCCTGGAAACGGGGTCTAATACCGGATACGACCTGCCGAGGCATCTCGGCGGGTGGAAAGCTCCGGCGGTGCAGGATGAGCCCGCGGCCTATCAGCTTGTTGGTGGGGTGATGGCCTACCAAGGCGACGACGGGTAGCCGGCCTGA